>CANMTP010000006.1 GCA_947500845.1 uncultured Aquimarina sp. | reverse complement strand
TTACCCAACTAAACCAAATATCAATATAGATAACCTACAAAGAATTGGGTAAGCCTTAAACCGAACTCACGTTAATTATATGGATGTGTTTTATTAAATTTTTATAATTTATGGTACATCGTATCTAAATATTCTTTGATTACTTCTTCATTTCGCTTAAAATAGGTCCATTTACCATGTCTTGTGGTTATCAATAAACCTGCCTTTTGCATACCAGATAAATAATGAGATATAGTAGGTTGTGACAAACCAGACTTATCTTGAATATATTGGCCGCACACACCATCATTAAAATGTCCCAAATCTTTATGAGGAGGGAAGTTAGCCTCTGGATCCTTCAACCATTTTAAGATCGCTAATCGAGTTGAATTAGAGAGCGCTTTATTAATTTCTAGAATTTTTTTATCTACCATAGAACAAATATACATATTTAATTTTATGAATATGTTAAAGATTGATTCAAATAAAATGAAAGAATTTTCTGATATACATAAATTTTTATTATGGTTTAACCGCATTTAACAGATAAATAATGTATTTAATCTATGAATTTAACACTTGTGTACTTTTTTTTGAAGAAATAATATTTACATTGGGCTACAAATAAAATATGTCCAACTTAAATATTAAAAAAATGAAAAAAAGTAAAGTTTTATCATTTTATACTGTGGTATTCTTAATGATTACTATTTTTATTTCTTGTGATTCTGACAATCCTGAAGAAATAGGTCAGTTTGAAAGCGAAATTTCAAAAGAAGTTTTGGCAAAATTAGAGAAAGCCCATTTCACAACAGAAAATGCTCGTATAATTGAATTTATGGGAGAAAGAGGAGTAGCAGTCGAAGATATGTTCTTAACTTTTGAACAAATCGATGAACTATCACAAGGAGTCATTGGCCCTCACGAAAAACAATATCGCACTACAAACTTAGTAACCGGACTCCCAAGAGTAATTACGGTAAGTGTAGATCCAGCCCTGGGTAGCCTGGGATCAGACGCATTAGATGCAATGATTTCTATGTACAATTCAGAAAATTTGCAGTTAACCTTTCAGCGTGTAGCTTTTGGTCTCAATGGAAGAAGAAAAGCGAATATTGAGGTTACCGAGTTTTATGAATTAGAATCTGGAGGATTTATTACTTTAGGAAGAGCCGCTGGATTTCCAGATAGAAGAGGTAATCCGGCAAAAGGTTTTGGAATAAATAGTAGATGGTTTGAGTTGCTTAATCCCTCTTTGGCCGAGGTAAAAGGTACTATGGCTCACGAAGTTGGTCATTGTATTGGATTTCGCCATACTGATTTTATGACAAGAGAAAGTTGTGGTCAAAATATTAACGAGGGTAGTGCAGGGGTTGGAGCCATTCATATTGATGGTACTCCAACCGTATCTGATTCATCATCACTGATGCAGGCATGCGGTCCAGCCGACTCCTTCAATAATAATGATATTATTGCTTTAAACGTTTTGTATTAAATATAATTTATTACTGTTTTAAAAGAGAACTAATTAGAAATTCCGTCAAATAGTAAACATTATTCGAGAGAATTTTATGGCTCATGTAACAAAAGAAAGACATAGTCGTCTAATATATAAGGAGCTATAGGAAAAAGTACTCACTTAGCTGCAAAACTTAGTTTTAACAATACAGAAAAGGCGCTTATCTTGATACTTCTTGAGATAAGTGCTTTTTCATTTTATTATTTCACTACGGTAAACTTGAGGAATTATAAAAATAGTAGTAATCTTGTTCAGTATGAAATTTATAAAGGACATTGATACAAAAAGGATTGCTGTTAAGCTAAGGCCTTCTGGAGAGAAAATGGTGAAAAGAGGCCATCCATGGGTTTTCGAAGATAGTATTATCAAACAAAACACAGAAGGAAAGGCAGGAGATTTGGTTGTTATATATGATACTAAAAAGAACAACTTTTTGGCTTGTGGTTTATATGATCCTTTCTCCCCAATCCGAATAAAACTAATTCAATTTAAAAAGGCATCCCAAATTAACGAGGAGTGGTTCGCTTCCAAAATTGATTCTGCTTACACAATTCGTAAACCCCTTCTTGATACCAATACAAATAGTTATCGATTACTTTTTGGCGAGAATGATAGTTTTCCGGGTTTTATTGCCGATGTTTACGATCAGGTTTTGGTCATCAAGTTATATTCCCATATTTGGTTTCCTTATCTTAATGAGATACTACAACATCTAATTAAAGTCACACAATGTAAAACTGTTGTACTAAGATTGAGTAGATTGCTAAAAGCAAAAGGTGAAACGTATGGTCTCATTGATGGATCAGTTCTCTATGGAAAATTAGAAAATGAAGTCGTTGTTTTTAGGGAACATGGAGTACTATTTTCGGCAAATGTAATCAAGGGGCACAAAACGGGATACTTTTTGGATCATCGACATAATAGAAAAAGAGTAGGAGAGCTTTCTAAAGGAAAAATGGTTTTGGACGTGTTTTCTTATGCCGGAGGGTTTTCTGTGCATGCCTTGTATGGTGGGGCTAAAGAAGTGATTAGCCTGGATATTAGCCGACAAGCTTTGGAAATAGCAAAAGAAAATGCTTCTTTAAACGATCATAACGGGAAGCATGACATATTGGTTAGCGATGCTTTTGAGGGACTACAAAGCTTAATAGACGCGCATAAACAATTTGATATCGTAGTAATTGATCCTCCTTCTTTTGCTAAAAGGGAAAGTGAAATTTCTAAAGCCGAAAAGAGCTATGCTAAATTAGCAAGATTAGGAACAAGGTTAGTTTCACCCAAAGGTATACTTGTACTGGCCTCATGTTCATCCAGAGTAATTGCAGACGATTTTTTCAAAATTTGTGAAGAAAATATACTTGATTCGGGAAAAACTTTTGAAGTATTAGAAAAAACATACCACGACATTGATCATCCCATTACCTTTCCAGAAGGTGCCTACCTGAAGTGCGGTTACTATAGAATAAAATAAAAGAGCAACTTTTTCATTTAGTTGCTCTTCTGTTTTATGGGTTTTATTATTTTTCAATGTTTTCCAAACACATGTACCTTTGCACGTTTTCTGGATAAATTCTTAGTGTCATAAAAGAAAGTGATATCTCTTATAACTCTTTTGTTTCCTTTTAAATCAATTACTCTGGTCGCACTTCTTTGTGAAAAATTGTGTCTCAACAGTATCTCATCTTTTTGACCGTTACCGTATTGTATAATCATGCGGTGCATATTGATAGAACCACCAGTTACCTTTACTTTTAGCTTTTTAAAACTTCCTTCTTTTGCAGTTACCTTGATAACATCTCTATCTAATCGATAATTAACAGTTCTTGAACCTAAATGATCCCATAGACCATTATTTGTAGTAAAACTACTTGTAATCATTACTAATACTAGTAATAGTATTGAAATAGAAAACCTTTGTAATGTTATGCCTTTCATAATTTAAATATGTATTGATTTTTAAGTAAGACTAGGTAACTTTGAAAAGGTTTAATAAGCAGTATTTGTTTTGTTTTTAAAAGAAGTAAACTACCTCAGGGCAAGCCCACTAGGCATCGGTAGGACATTAATTTTGATTTCGCGACAAGCTATAGAGTATTTAAATCTCGATTATCGAGTAAAAAGGGCAAATCACCGGTCGGTAACTTACCCTTTTTTACAATTATGATAATTCTTATAATTTAGTTAGAAGCAGTAAGCAAAGCAAAGAACTTATCCATATTTGGTAATAAAACAATTTTGGTTCGTCTATTAATTGCCATATTCTCTTCAGAATCATTTTCTACAAGAGGTTTATAGCTGCTTCTTCCCGAAGCGATTAATTTTTCTGGTGCGACGTCATATTTATTTTGTAATTTTCTTACAATTGAAGTTGCTCTTTTTACACTTAGATCCCAGTTATCCTGAACCACGGCATTACTTATAGTACGCGGATCAGTATGTCCTTCAACCATCACTTCAATACTCGGTTCTGAATTGATGACGTTGGCCAATTTTTCCAGAATTTCATTAGCTTTATCACTTACCCTGTAGCTTCCAGTTTTGAACAACATCTTGTCAGAAATTGATATCATAACAACCGTATTGTCAATATTGATAGAGATGTCTTCGTCCTCTTTAAGACTATCATCTAATGAGCTCTTAAGATTATGCGAGACGGCTAAATTCATAGAATCTTTAAGAGTTTTTGCCTCTTGAAGTTTATTTGGATCAACTTTGGCAAGCGTTTCTCTCATTTTTTCTTTAGAATTGTTAGATACGGCAACAATATCGTCTACCATGACCATTTTGTCGTCTCCAGCTTCTTTTAATGAGTTGATTTTCTCATTGTAATCAGCTACTCTGGCTTCAATTTTAGCAAACTTGCCTTCTAATTCGTCTTTTTCAACTGCTGTCCTCTGTAAAGTACTGCGCGTATCTTGTAATTCTTGTTCTAAGGCAACATACTTTTTCTTTGATACACAAGAACTCATCAATATAGCCCCTGATAGTACAATAAATGTGAATGATTTTTTCATGGTTATTTAATTAATTTATTATGCTATTTTAACTATGAGGTATTTCATTTATTGCTTATACAGATACTAATTTTTTCATATCCATTTCTTAAAAAATGTTAATAATTTCAAGTTTAAACGATATTCCGTATAATATATACGTGAGTACTGTAAAAAGAAGCTTTTGACAACTAACTGGTATTCAAAAAAATAGAATAATATAAAAATTTCCGACCTTAAATTTTTTTGAATAAATTATCGATTTATTGTAACAACGTATTATTTTTACGGTCATATTGAAAAACATAGATACTTGCCCAGGTCTACTTTAAATTCTAAGAATATTATATGTTTATTACAATTAAAAGGCGTGTATCTTATATTATTGTATTCGTATCATTTTTGTTGATATCAACACAAAAAATATATAGCCAACCAAATGATACAGCAGTAGAATACTATGAAAAATTGTTCATAAATGGTGACACCGTTTTTTTACCAATTTATGCCAAGAAGAATAGATCTAAAGAAGATATTTCTAATAAGCTAGCAGATATTACTAAAGATTTTGATAGCAAATGGGATAACGTAAGATTTAATCCGTATGGAGGAGAAAATATTACTTTCCCTTTCCAGTTAACCTTTGATGATAAACAATTCTCTTCACCTATAGATAGAAAAATGGTCGTTACCTCTCGATATGGATGGAGGAGAGGAAGACCTCACAGAGGAATAGATATCGATCTTTGGGTCGGAGATACTGTAAGATCAATACTCGATGGTAAAGTACGATATGTTGGATATCATGGGGGGCATGGAAATACGGTAGTTATAAGACATTACAATGGCTTAGAAACGGTATATGCACACTTATCCAAGTTTTTAGTCAAAGAAAATGATGAAATTAAAAAAGGACAAGCCATTGCAAAAGGGGGGATAACAGGTAATGCAAGAGGTAGTCATTTACATTTGGAGGTGAAATATCATGGAAAAAGTATCAATCCAGAGTACTTATTTGAGTTTACAGACAGAACGGAGATAAGATCAGATGTTGTTTTTGTAACCAGAAAGTGGATGACACCAAGATATCACCGTTCTACCCGACAGAGTAATATAGTCGTTCATAAAACGATAAATGATATTGTCCTTCATGAGGAGCGACAAAAAAAGATTTATACGGTTAAAAAAGGAGATACCCTATATAGAATTGCTAATAGACACGGATTAGCTATAGCCGAAATTTGTAAAATAAATGCAATTAGAAAAAATTCAGTATTGAAAGTAGGGCAACAGATAATCGTTACTTCAGCACAATAAATGCTAGTTACGTACTGAAGTATCCAGATGTTTATTAATCATTTCCAGTAAACTATTTTTGTTGTAAGGTTTTAGAATATAGTCATTTAATCCGGCGTGTATAATTTGTTTATTCAGTTGGGTTACATCTACTGCGGTTAATGCAATTATAGGTGTTTTAGGATCAAATTCCCGAATTCTTTTAGTAGTACCAATTCCGTTAAGTTTTGGCATATTAATATCCATTAATATGATATCGTAACGATTTTCTTTAGCCAATTCGATGGCATCAAAACCATTATCTATAGTTGAACAATCAAAATTTTCTTTAGATAGCATTTTATCTGCAACTAAAAGATTTAGTTTATTATCATCTACAATGAGTGCCTTTAATCTTGTTTCATTTGAAGAAATAGTATCAACCTTTTTTGTTGCATCTTTATTTGGTAATTTTTTGAAATCAACCACAAAAGCATATTCAGAACCGGCATTTGGACTATTATGTATAATAACTTCACCTTTTAAGGCATCTGCCAGTCGCTTTAGTATTTTTGAGTTTAACCCGACACCTAAATAGGATTTCTTTGCCTGTTGAACATCAATAAACTCTTGATAAATAGAATTTTCATCTTCTTTAGACACATCGTATCCATCGTGATTAACTTTAAAAGAAAACGTACTTGAATCCTGGTTACTCTTTATGAGATTAACTGAAAAATATACATTTCCATTTTTAGTAAAGCGTAAAGCATTATTCAATAAATTCATGAGTATTTGGCAAAGAATAGCAGGATCTCCTTCAATTATTTGATCAATTTCCGGATCAAATTCATAATGTAGAATATTATCACTATTTTCCGTAGCATAGCTAAACGAATTGACAAGATTTTGTGTAACCTCGTTAAGGTCAAAAGATGTATCTTTTGCAGTAATACCTTCAGAGTCTAGATAGTTTACATGTAATACATTGTTTATAAGTGTTAGTAAGTAATCTCCAGAAAATTTTAGAGATTTTAATTTTCTGTCGTTTTCCAGCTCTGGGTGTTCTGAAGCGATCAAATTTGTTAATCCCATGATACCGTATAACGGAGTTCTAAGTTCTTGACTTAATAGCGATATGTAATCATGTTGTTGGTTAAATTGTTCTTCTGTTTCTATTTTTAAAGAATCTAATTCCTTATTCCTATTGTTAAGAGCCTTTTTTGCCGTTGAATATTTCATCCACAAAAAAAGAATGATAGCCAGAAGTAAGCCTCCGATTATATAGTTGGTCATAGCTACTTTTTTAGAGCACAAATATAAGACTTATCTTACAAGAATATTGATGAGTAAGGAGTAAAAAAACATACCCATCAAAAGATTTTACAGGTAATTAACACTCTTAAGCCCTATAATACTTATCTTTATCACTATATTTTTAGATCGAGCTATTAGATATGAGAAAGATATTCTTTTTGTTGTTTTCGATAATGACTAGTGCATTTGTAAATGCACAGGTAGAGAGTACTTCTTCTTTGAGAATCGATAGCGAATCTGATCTCAACACTAATAAATATAGTTTGTCAGGAGAATTATCTACTTCTAAGACAAATAATAATTTTACTTTATATACTCCTCCTAACGAACTCAAAGATTATGCTCGTAATCGGAAACCTTTTAGTATGGCAGGTGACGACGGATTTTTCAAACCGGAAATAGAAGGTACTCCAAAATGGTTCAAAAAGGACAACGAGATTAAAGAAGAGTATAAAAGTGATCAATACTTAGGTGATTTTAAGAGCGGAGGAGAATTCGTGAGATTAATTTATCGCGATCATCAATTTGTTGATGGAGATATCGTGAGAATTTTTGTTAATGATGATGTCTTGGCTTCTAGTGTTTATCTTTCGGGATCTTTTCAAGGATTAAAAATTGATCTATTAAAAGGATTTAATAAAATTGATATCCAAGCTTTAAATCAGGGAGAGTCAGGTCCAAATACTGCAGAGTTTCATCTTTATGATGACCAGGGAAATTTACTTACGGGTAATGAGTGGAATCTTACCACAGGTGTAAAAGCGACTCTTATCGTTGTCAAAGAATAATTGTAACGCCTTTTTTATTGATTAATACTGGTCTTCTATTCTATCTTTTTATATTAATCCTTTCTTGTTTTCTTAAATTGAAACACAAAATGATAAAATAATTTTTAGGGTTTTGTGATTTTTTTTGTGTCTTCTGTACTAATTAAGAAAAATGTAACCCAGTATGAGTAAAGAGTATGAGTTTACTCGAATTATTAAGGACCATGAAGGAGTTATTTATAAAATAACCACTATCTACACCAATAATCAAGATGATCAAAAGGATTTGTATCAAGAAATTGTGTATCAATTATGGAAATCCTTCGACAGTTTTAAAGGAAATTCAAAGATAAGTACCTGGATGTACAGGGTTGCTTTGAATACCGCTATCACTAGATTAAAAAAGGAAAAACGAAGAGTTGACTACATAGGGATTGATAAAGTAATTATGCAGCAAACCGAGCAGCATGATTCAGTATTTGAAGAACGATTAAAACTATTATATACTCATATTCAAGGACTTAATGAACTAGAAAAAGGATTAATGCTATTATTGCTGGAAGGGAAAAAATACGAAGAAATAGCCTTGATCACGGGACTTTCGCCGAGTAATGTAGGTACTAGAATTTCGCGGATAAAACTAAAACTAAAGACACTAATTGTAAAAAAATAAAGATGATGGAATTGGAAGAAATGCAAGCAGTTTGGTCACAAATGAGTGATCAAATAGAAAAACAAAAAAAATTAACTGATAAAATGATTATTATGATGACACAAGAAAAGTATAGAAATAAAATGAATAGAATTGCATATCCTGAAATGATAGGTGGAGTGGTTTGTTATGCTATAGCGATTGTAATACTTCTAAATATAAGCAAATTAGATAATTGGTATAGCTTATTATCAGGTATAATTAGTCTTACAGTGCTATTAACACTACCTGTACTAACTTTAAGGTCAATTAATAGAATGCGTAATCTTAATATAGCGAGAAATAGTTACAAGCAAACATTGATCCAATATTCAATGGCCAAAAAACAGTTTCATAAACTTACCACAGTTGGATATTATCTGGGATTTGTATTAATGCTTACGATCATGCCTGTTACTTCGAAAATAATTAAAGGAAAAGATTTTTTCACTGAGACAAAAAATCCGTGGTTTTTTGTTATAGCCATCCCTGTAGCAATCACATTTTTTATATTGTTTTCTCGATGGGCCCTAAAGTGTTATAAAAATAATATTAATTCTGCTGAATCTTTAATTCAGGAATTAGAATAAAGTTCGTTCAGTTTTTATTTTATTTCGTATCACGCTAAAAGAGCCTATTTGATGAGTCGGCTCTTTTAATTTTTATAGTATTAGTAACCGGTAGACTTGCATTTTTTACCTCGTGCACGAGAGAGCAGGCTTAAGAAAAGGATATTCGAATAAACACCATCCAGAACAACTAGTGTAATACATCTTTTAAAAATACAAAAGATAAGTAGGATTACGGTACTTATTACGATCTCAATCAGCGTAATAATTATTTCTCCAATTTTTCAATGAAGTCTTGTATAAAAGGATAAAATTATTAATAGTCTTATGTTTTTGTGTATTTTCGCAACTTAGTAGTAATGTAAGCGATAATTTTTTCGTTTATGCTCGAATCGATAATGTTGTAAACTACGAGTAAAATGCCCAAATCTATAGAGGAAGAGGAGATAATCAAAACATATGATCTCGAAATGGGAAAAGTAATTTTTTATGAAAATTACTTGGTAATTGAAGTGGCTGAAGGTATTTGTTTTGGTTATGAAAAAGCAAAAGAACTTTCGATACTTACCAATTTACATTTTGAAAATCGACCTTTCGGATACATCTCAAATAGAATAAATTCATATTCTATCGAGCCTACTGATTATATGCGAATAAAAGATGTTTTTCCCAACCTTAAGGCTTTTGCTGCTGTGGTATACAATAGAGTTCAACAAACCAGTGTAAATATTGAAAATATGTTCCTTCAAAATGGTATAACTACTTTTCAAGATCTGGAAACAGCTCAAACCTGGATAAAAGCCGAACTCGAATAATTTTTATTCTTTACTACATACTTTTTTACTCCTTAAATCTCGAATTAAATCGTTAGGACTTTGAAGATTGATAATTTCTAAGCTTTTTTGTATTCTTCTTGAAGCGGTTAAGAAATGTCTGTTTTTGTCTGCGATGATTCTTGAAAAAGGACAAATGAAAATTGAATATTGAAAAAAACTATTTGCCTAATCATGAAAAATAGAATATTTTGTACTCATGGAAACGATAATGAATTATTTTGAAACTATTCCTTCATCGCACCGTAGTTTGATTTTGGTGGGAGGGATTACTTTTTTTTGGCTGATAGAATACGCAACTCCCTTATTCAAGTTTAAGTACAAAAAATTTAAACACGCATGGCCAAATATTTTTTTTACACTTACCACAATCGCAATAAACTTTGTATTGGCTTTTATTTTACTTAAAACAAGTGATTGGACCGTCGCTAGCAAATTTGGAGTGTTACAGTGGTTAGATATGCCACTTTGGGCAACTATTTTGGTTGGCGTTGCTTTATTGGATCTTATCGGTGCATGGTTAGCTCATTATGTAGAGCACAAGGTAAAACCACTGTGGATGTTTCATTTAATTCATCATACCGATAATCACGTGGATACAACAACTGCAAATAGACATCATCCAGGCGAAAGTATCATACGTTTTATATTTACTACTCTGGCAGTATTTGTTGTAGGTGCGCCCATTGGTATCATTATGTTATATCAATCTTTGTCGGTTGTACTATCTCAATTTAATCATGCAAATATTTCCTTACCCAAAAGGTTAGACGATGTTATAAGTTGGATAATAGTTTCGCCAGATATGCATAAAGTGCATCATCATTATGTATTGCCATATACAGATACCAATTATGGTAACATCTTTTCTATCTGGGATAGAATGTTTGGTACATTTGCAAAGATTCGTAATGAAGATCTCGTGTATGGTGTAGATACCTATCCAGACGTAGATTCTAATTCTAAAATAAGTAAATTGTTAAAATTGCCATTTGCAGGTTATCGAGCGCCAGTAGGAGCCGAATTTGAGGTAGAAAATAAATTAGATAAATAATATCGGTTTATTTGTCTTACATTATAAAAAAGCCGAATTCGTAGTTGAATTCAGCTTTTCTTTTAAGAATTAAATATGACTATGCTTTAGTACGCATAACGATTAGGCCTAATACGAATGTCATATTCGTAGTCGTTTCCGCTTTGCGAATAGCCAAGAAACATATTTCGTTTTAGCGCAGTTTCCTTCAATGTTTTCTTTATATTTTTTAAAGTTGTCATGGTAGATTGTTTTTGATTGATGAATGAATATCGTTTATGACTAACGGTAACGTCTTTTGGTATTCCAGACATATCCATTTGTCGTACTTACTCTGCTTGTAATTTGATTGGTGTTTAAAGTTCTCATGATTTCTATTTGTTTTAATGATTGATAAATTATTGTACTTTTTGATTATCGGTATCTCCTTTTGGTATTCCAGATATATCCGTTTGTTGTGTTAACTCTACTTGTAATTTGATTGTTGTTTAAAGTTCTCATGATTTCTGTTTTTAAATATTGATTATATCTACTAGACGAGGATATATTTATTTCGTTACAGTACTATGTATAAAAAGGTACTATTTTAACATTAATTAACAAATTTCTCCCATAAAATAGGGGGTGGGCTGGTTAAATTATGATTGTTGAAAACCCAAATTTTTCATAAAACACATGCTACCCATTTAATTAAGAGGTATTTTAAGGATTATTATTTGTTAATTATAACTATCAAGGGGAAGATGATACAACATGGTAGAGTTTTAATCATTTTAATTTCAATATTGTTTATTGAAACCAGTACCGCGCAATACAAAGAAAATGACTGGGAGAAAAGGGATACGTGGATGAATGTATCCAAAATATTTAATCTTGCAGGCATCAAATCGGGTAGTGCAGTAGCAGATGTTGGCTGTCATGAAGGTTATCTTACAGTACATATGTCAAAACAGGTGGGTGAGATAGGTAAGGTTTACGCAGTAGATGTAAGAGAAGATCGCTTAGAAAGACTTGACGAACATTTGGCTGAAAGGAAGTTAACCAACGTTAAAACCATACTGGGGGATTATGATAATCCAAAATTACCAAATACATCCTTGGATGTTGTTGTAGTTATGGATACCTATCACGAGATCGATGATTATATGGCCGTTTTAAACCACCTAAAAAAATCTCTAAAATCGGAGGGAAGAATTGTAATCATAGAAAAGTTTAAAAGTCATATGCGTAATAAAACCAGGGTTCAACAAATAAAAGCGCACACGATTTCTTTAGATTTTGTAAAATCAGAGTTAAGAGAGGCAGGATTTACAATTATTAAAGAGATTAAAGATTTTGGTGACTGGAAAAATGAATCGGACAAGAAGATTTGGGTTTTGGTTGGTATTTCAAAATAGTAGCTTAGATCTTATTTGTATGGGTCATGTACTTACTCCTTTGTACACAGGACTTAATAGATTCATCTCAGCCTCATTAAATATCCTGGATTTGATAACAAAACGAACTCCAAGAGGAATTTCGAGCGAAAAGCTAGCTCCACGACCTTCTACCACGTCAACGGTAAGTTGCGTATGTTTCCAATATTCAAATTGATCATATGACATATAAAAGTCACAGTGATGAATTTTACCTAACCAAATATCGGTCTCGTTAATCATTAATTCACCTCTTTGAAAACACATTGGGGAGGAGCCATCACAGCAACCTCCACTTTGATGAAACATCAACTCCCCATGTTCTTTTTTTAAGGTATCGATGACTGCTTTTGCATCATCGGTGATTTTAACCCTTTCAGTCATAAATCTGTAATTTAGAAAAATCCCATTGGTTTCTTATCATAAGAAATCAACATATTTTTAGTATTGCGATAATGATTAAGCATCATTTTATGGTTTTCTCTACCAATACCAGATTTTTTATACCCGCCAAATGGCGCATGAGCCGGATATGTATGATAACAATTTACCCAAACGCGACCTGCTTCTATTGCTCTTGAAATTTTATATGCCTGGTGCATATCTCTTGTCCAAACACCGGCTCCAAGTCCATAAAGAGTATCATTTGCTATTTCAATTGCTTCAGCCTCATCTTTAAAAGTGGTAACACATGCTACAGGACCAAATATTTCTTCCTGAAAAACCCGCATCTTGTTATTTCCTTTCAATAAGGTAGGTTGGATGTAATATCCTTTTTCTAAACCTTCTACATAAGCTTCTTCACCACCTGCAAGTACTTCACAACCTTCATCTTTTCCTATATTGATATAGTTGAGAATTTTTTCGAATTGATCATTAGAAGCCTGTGCACCCATCATAGTATCTGGATCAAGAGGATGGCCTAACTTAATCGCTTCTGTTCGTTCTATTACCCGTTCTATGAATTGATCATAAATACTTTCTTGTATTAGGATTCTTGACGGACAGGTACAGACTTCTCCTTGGTTAAGAGCAAACATTACTGCTCCTTCTATAGCCTTATCAAAGAACTCATCATCGGCATCCATAATACTTTCAAAAAAGATATTTGGTGATTTTCCTCCAAGCTCCAATGTAACGGGAGTAATGTTTTTTGATGCATACTGCATAATTAGTTGACCTGTCGTGGTCTCTCCTGTAAATGCTATTTTGTTTATGCGAGGGCTCGATGCCAGTGGTTTTCCTGCTTCAGCTCCAAACCCATTTACAACATTTAAGACACCGTCTGGAAGAATACCTTCAATCATTTCCATTAAGATCATAATTCCCACAGGGGTTTGCTCTGCTGGTTTTAATACCACACAATTTCCAGCAGCAAGAGCTGGAGCTACTTTCCATGCGGCCATCAATAGTGGGAAATTCCATGGGATGATTTGTCCTACTACTCCAAGAGGTTCCAGAACATTAAGACATACCGTTTCAGAATCAAGTTCGCTAACTGATCCTTCTTCTGCTCTAATAACGCCGGCAAAATATCTAAAATGGTCAATGGCCAGAGGAAGATCGGCTGCCAATGTTTCTCTTAGAGCTTTACCATTGTCCCAAGTCTCGGTTCGCGCAAGGGATTCTAAGTTTTCTTCCATTACGTTGGCAATTTTTAATAAACAATTACTACGAAATGTAGCAGACGAGTGGTTCCATTCTGGTGCTGCTGCCCATGCAGCATCAATGGCAAGTTCAATATCTTCAGTGGTTGAACGTGCGATTTTGGTAAAACTGGTTCCATCTACAGGCGAAATATTATCAAAATATTCACCTTTTACTGGCTTCGTCCATTTTCCGCCGATATAGTTGTCGTATTGATCCTTAAAGCTGGGTCTTTCCATCTTGCTTTTAGGAGATGCTTGTGAGATACTCATAATAGTTAGTATTAAAGTTTTTAATTATTGAAATGTGTGTGTTATTGACAGAAAAGATAACTTTCTGACAATGAAGAGATTTGTATTTAAATATACGGTATTTTGATCAAAATTTCTGTACTCCTAAAGTTAATATTATCAGTATTTTTTAATTTAAACAATAAGATCTATAATTTTGAAATGAAGTAGATTCAAATTTTTCACTTTGTCTGAAGGTCAAGTACCATTCTACCTTCGATTTTACCTTTACGCATATCGTCAAATACAACATTAATATCTTCTAGAGAAGCAGAATGAGTAGTAGTTTCTACTTTACCTTCTACCGCAAAGTCAATAGCTTCTTGTAAATCTTTTCGAGTACCTACAATCGACCCTTTTACGGTAAACCGGTTCAATACCATATCAAAAATGGGTAGATTAAAACTTCCAGGAGGAAGTCCGTTCATCACCAAATTTCCTTTTCTTCTCAGAACCTGTAATGCCTGTTCAAAAGCTACAGGTGCTACGGCAGTAACCAACGCTCCATGAACACCGCCACGGGTTTCTTTTTTAATGGCTTCTGCCAGATGTTTATCTTTAGCATTCACTACAAATTCTGCACCTAATTTTTTAGCTAATTTTAGTTTATCATCTGCAACATCAATAGCAGCCACGTGTAGCCCCATGGCTTTGGCATATTGAATTGCTAAATGACCTAATCCTCCGATTCCTGAGATAGCTACCCATTCTCCAGGCTTGGCTTCAGTCTCTTTAAGTCCTTTATATACAGTTACCCCAGCACATAGAATAGGAGCCATTTTGATAAAATTAATGTTAGGAGGAAAATGGCCTACATATCCGGCATTTGCAATTGCATATTCTGCAAAACCTCCATCGACACTATAGCCACCATTCTCTTGCGTTTCACACAGGGTTTCCCAACCTGTAATACAATGTTCACAATGTCCACAAGCACTATATAACCAGGGAACACCAACAATATCCCCTTCTTTTACATGCGAAACTCCTTTGCCTATTGCGGCTACGTAGCCAATTCCTTCATGACCGGGAATAAGCGGCAATTTTGGTTTTACTGGCCAATCACCTTCTATAGCGTGCAGGTCTGTGTGACAGACTCCCGAGGCTTGTACTTTAACCAAAATTTCATCTCTTTCCGGTCTTTTTACTTCTGTTTCTTCAATCGCGAGTGGTTTTCCAAATTCTCTTACCACGGCTGCTTTCATTGTTTTTGGTAGCATAGCTTTTTAGTTTAGTTTTTAATGATCTGTTTATGTAGAATATTGAAATATACTTTAGCCTCTTTACATAGATTATGATAAAAATCAGGATCACAGAACTTTTATAAAAAGTTCAAAATTGATTTTAATATTCTTATCTAATTTGATCAGGCCTAATAGCTTTTTAGGTGGTTTTAAATCAAAATGTGTAATATCCATGTCCAATACTCCATTTACTTTTAAATCATGATCAGCACTTACATTTATGTAGGTTTGATATTCCTTTTGTTTTCCTGCAATAGTGATATCTATTTTGGCTTCACCAGTTATCATATTTTGAATATTTTAACCTAAGACTGATGTATTTGTGCGACAAGTCTAAATGATTAGTTGATATAAAGTATAATTCCTTTATTTTTATCTAGTAAATAATAGATAATGATACAAATCGATCTAAGAGATAAGAAAATACTTGTAACCGGAGCATCAGACGGAATAGGAAAAGCCACAGCAAGTTTTCTAATGAAAATGGGGGCAAGGGTTGCTGCGCATTACAATACAAATAAGGCCTCAGCTGAAGCTCTAATTGCTACTTACCCAAAAACACAATCTAAATGTTTTAAAGCAGATTTATCAAAGGAAGAAGAAGTATATGCGTTATTCGAAAATGTTGAAAAGGCCTTTGCAGGGATCGATGTGATTATTTTAAATGCAGGAGTATTCTTATCACATTCTACTAACAATGATACCGAAAATTGGTATGCTACCTGGAAAAAGACCATGGATATCAATTTAAATTCAGTTGGATTATTAACCAAACTTGGGATAGATCATTTCATATCAAATAAAGAAGGTAGTTTTATCTACATTGCAAGCAGAGCAGTCTTTAGAGGCGAAACAGAAGAGTACCTTGCCTATGCCGCCTCAAAAGGAGGAATAGTATCTCTGGCACGTAGTGTTGCGCGTTCTTTTGGGAAACATAATATCAAATCTTTTATAGTTTCTCCTGGATTTACACGTACTCAAATGGCAGAACAATTTATAGAGGATCATGGAGAAGCGAAGGTACTTAATGAGATTGCTCTAAATCAACTCACAACACCAGAAGATATCGCACCTTTAATCGGAATGATGTGCAGTGGACTTATGGATCATGCGACTGGTGCTACTATTGACATAAATGCAGGAAGTCATATTCGATGAGACCGGCTTACTTTTAAAGAACCCAATGAAGTTGATATATTATAATTATTATTGTACTACGAATTCTAAGAACTTTTCTTTAGTGTCAGGGCTACCATGCTGTATATCATTTATGTCACTATCAAACAATCTATTAAGATTATTTCCAGCGAGATCTTCCAGGCTAACATCTATAGAAATTTGATAATGACCTTTTTTCCAAGGCTGTAATGGCTTAAAAACCAAAGTTTTTTCATTATTAGTTAGCTTTAGATCACCTTTAATTTCTTTTTTTTGAGGGTCTATAATTCTTATACTACTTAGCGTACTACCATAATCCATAGGTTCTTCATTAAAATGAATCATAAGATTTGATGTAGTACCTGGGGTTGGGATACTTATTTTCCAGGAATTGATAGTAGGTTGTTCACGATCTGCGTCTACAATTATAAATCTATGTATATAATCTTGTTGCATGGCAATGCCTTCATAATCCTTTAAATTTTTGGATATAATCAAAGAGTATTCTTTTCCTTCTTCAAAAACAGCACCCAATTGTTGGTTAGGAATAAGTCCGCGTTTTTGCCTTCCTGGTTCAACCCACACGGTCAAAAGGAGTCCATTATCAGAAATTAAGACATTGTTTAAAGGAAGTATGACCTTGTCTAATGTGTCTCCATTCGTGTCTGTAAACCTAATATTATCGTAAACACTGGGTTGGTTTATGGGCTTAGAAAATTTGAAATACCATTTCAATAGGTTAGAAGGAAGCTTTTTTGTAGACGGATATATAGCTTCAACAGAAAGGTACTTATATTTTTTGGGAAGAGTAATTTCAAAATACTCAATGGTGGAATCATAAACCAATGTGTACTTTTGATTCCATCCAAATGGGATAACTGGATTAAAACGAATTCTTTCTTTTTCTTCGACTACATTGCCTAAAATAGGAGTGGAAGAAGAAATTTCGACATTTGAAATTTCTCCCCGATATACCATAGGCTTGCCTGCGGTAATCTCAGACTTTTTAATAAGAAGATAATCTTTGGAGACCATCACCTTTGGAGATGTTTGAGAAAACACCTTCAAAGCAAAGAAAAATGATATTAATAAAATGTGACTATAATTTCTCACCTTTTAAATTTATAAGAAATGCTATTTTTGGTTTATTATTGAAACCACCAAGCACTTCCTTTTTTCAAGGCTAGATTTCCTGAAGATTCTCTTTGAATCATTAAAAAAGTATTATCAAGCTTGTCTAGTTGTTGAACGTTGACATAGGGAAGATTTACATAAGCTACACCTGCTGTAGCACCTTTTTTTGTAACAGGAGTGGTAAGTACATCTTCATATGCTTCAAGATCTGTAAAGTCCATTTTCATAAGTGGTCTGTTCGTATTTGCGATAAGTAAATAACGATTACCTTCGTTTTCAATTTCTATCATGTCTACAGGAGTATTTCCATTTCCTAATTCAGCAACTGTTCTGCCTTTATGATGCTCTCCGGGTTTTATTTTATCCATGGGCAAAACTACCAAAGGCGTACAGGTATATCCTGCTACAATGTGTGGGTTACCTTTTATACGGGTAGTCATAAATGTTTTTATAGGTGCATGCGTCTCATATTGACCATGCGCTGCATGATAAATTTCAAGAGAGCCGTAACTTTGCTTATCATTAAAAGGAAAATCTATAGATCTGAATGTAGATGCAAACTCTTTGTTGCTTAAACCAGACAATAATACTTTCCCAGAATCATATCTTATATCGGCCACGGCCCACTTCCTAAGTTCTCGACCTCTTTTGTCTTTGGCATCTTTTGCAACCGGATCGTTTATATTAGTTTTACTATAAGAAACATCGGCTAGGGAAATCTGCTTTAGCTTATTGTTATTAACCTGTAATAGTATGGGAGTACCAGCGCCATAATGAACACTAATATAAATGTTATCATTCTCTGGATTTACAGCCATATCTGTTATCTGCACCTGATCAGGTGCGGCACCTAGCATATCTGCAATTTTTTTATCCAAAAAATCGATTTTTACTTTACTGTTGTCAACTTTTTGATGTGCACTTAGATCTATAGCAATAATTTGTGCAGCCTTGCTATCTCCAATAAACAGAATCCCTTCGGGACCAAATGTTATAGAATTAATTGACATAATTCCGGGATCACCATTTACAAAATTAGCCTTTAAAGAAGAGTCTGCTTTAACGATACCCATGGTAAGGGAAAGGATCAATGAAAGAACGAGCGTTATTAATGTTTTCATGACTGTTTGATTTATAGAATGATCAATTGGCTTAAAAGTAGCGAAAAAGACTTATGCTCACAGTTAAAAAAATGCCAATACGGTGCATGTTTTCTTAAAGTATTGAGAAGAAAATCAACGTATTATATGAAGATTAATTCTAAGATAGAATAATTTGGTTTTTCTTTTTCAACTTATAGGAGAGAAACTGGTATACGCAGGGGATGAAGAATTTTCTATTTCTCTTTGTAATCGATAATATCCTTTATTTCTACTCCCATATAATCGGCAATTTTCTGTAGTCGTTCAAAGTCTTTTACCAAGTCTTTTTTCTTCACCACATAATCACCTGCCTGTGGACTTACACCCAAAGCCTTGGATATGCCATAAACAGTTTTTGCTCCCTTACTTTTTTTGAGAAGCTTTTTTAGTTTCTTGTTAACCATAATGAAATAAGTAAAAAGGAATCAAATATACAAATAAATTTTTATTAAAAAAATATATGATTATTAAAAATATGTTTGTATATTCGTTACATACAAATTCAAATCACTAACAACTATGAAACTTTTAATTGCAACTGTAGTATTATGTATTTCTCTTGGCAATGCTACGCCATCAGAATCTCGATACGTTCCGGCTGAAAAAAATGAAAAGACAGACCATAAAAAGGGAGAAGATGATGATATCTCAAAAAATAAAAATGCACATTCGTTAAAGAAGTGGAAGATGACGATTGAGTATAATAATGGTAGTATTGTTTCTAAAACTATTGTCGTTGATAAAGATTCAAAGAGAAGTGCATTAGAAACGGCCTTTGAGGAAGCCGAAAAGCACCTTAGAAATATAAGGAGTGTAAAAAATTATAGTATATCTCCTGTTACTCAATCTTATGTAGTACTAGCTGGAGAATAAGATCTATCAATACCCTGAACTTACCTATATTTTTTAAGAAAGGCCTTTATGGGCCTTTTTTGTTGGAAAATCCTAAAAGTTAAATCATAATCATCTTTGCTTAAAGCTTCATTCGAAAGCAAAAGTGTTTTCAGTTATAGATTTAAATATTACAATCTTCACAAGACAAGGGAGAAATAACTAAAATTCAAAAGGGTGAAAAACCCTTTTTTTTGGAGGTATATAAAGTTGTTTGATAAATTCCCATTTTTTTTCAAGTAGCAAATATTCTTTTGAAGCCTTTTTTTTCTATTGTTTTGGCTATTAATAATTTATAACTATTAAGATCAAGATATTAATCGGGGAATTTTCAGTCTTATTCTTTAAAATTTTTCCTAAATTTAAATTCCTCAATTGTCATAAGTAATACCCTCAGTATATTGATTTCATTTACAGAAAATAATCTATAGATTTTTATGTGTTAACATTTTAATCTTAATCATATGTATTATGACAACATTTATTAAAAACCGATCACATGTTTTAATTATGATAATAGGAGTATTTCTGCTATTCACTTCTTGTTATTCTGTAAGATTAACAAGTACAAAAGGTGTTCCTATGCCTTGTCAAAGTGGGATTGATGAAAATTGTCCCGAAGATCAGGGTAATTTTTATCGCGATAAAAGGGTAGTGGTTCTTGATACCATTATTAAAGCAAGCATAGCTGTTGATGATATTGGTATTCGAGTCCAAAGATTTGGCTGCGAAACCGGTAAACTATTCTCTGTTGAATACAAAAATACTTTTGGAGGTTCTTTATTATACCTGATCACTTTTGGCAGTAAACGTAAAGTAAAAATCAAATATGTCTGCATGAAACCTGAAAACTAATAAACTATGGCAAATACTATTTCTCATCAAACATCTCAATGGGATACGTTACACAATAATGGTCCTTTTGATTTAAAATGGTTACAGAAAACACGATTAGAAGGGAAGGCCAATATGCCTTCAGAAATTGATAGATATAATGATGCTGCCAATGAGATTCGTCGTCTTTTGAAGGAAGCCCTGGATAATGACGAAGGATTTCGGGCGTATGGAGCTCGTTGGTCTATGTCTAACATTGCACATCAAAAAGACAGAATGCACTATAATGTTTTTATGAATCTCGACTTAAAGATTTCATTAAGCGATGTTCACGCCAGATCGGCGTATGATGGTGCTAATCTTTTTTTCTTTCAATGCGGAAATACTATAAAAGAAATTTCACAGACATTAGAAATGCATAAAAAATCATTGAAGACCAGTGGGGCTAGTAATGGACAAACTATAGCGGGTTGTATTTCTACCGGGGTACATGGCTCTGCTCTTGATGTAGGATCTGTACAGGACTACGTAGTTGGACTAAATCTTATCATAGGACCTGATCCTGATGATGTTGTGTATATAGAAAGACAAAGCGATCCGGCTCTTGATGATGCATTTGCTCAAAAAATAAAATCGAGAATAATAAGGGATGATGATTTATTCAATGCAGCACTAGTTGGTCTGGGATCTTTTGGATTTATACACGGGGTAGTCATTGAAGCTGAAGATCAATTTTTATTGAAACGATACGTGAAGAAAATTGATAAAAATACTGCTCTAGAACTTGCGCGAACTATGGATTTTGCTAATTCTAGTTTCCGTATTCAAGGGGAGACAGATTCAAACGGAAAGGGATTAAGGCCTTATCACTATAAAGTTTTTATTAATCCGTATACCGATGAAAGTGAATATGTGATAGAAGCAATGTACAAGAAAAGATATACCGATAACTATCCCGATCCTTTTGCGACGATAGAAAAATCGGTTTACAAAGATTTAATTCATTTGTTAATAAAGATCAGCGAACGTTTTCCGAAAAAAATACCTTTTTTTATTAAACGATTAGAAAAACAGATTTTACCAGATGTAAATGAAGAATCTATTGGAACTTTGTATGAAACTTTTTGGGACGCACCTTATCAAGGACCCGCATTTGCATGTTCGTTTGGAGTAGATGTTAACGATTCTGAAAAAGCCCTTAAAATATTAATTGACCTTACAAAAGATGAAGGACCTATTCCTGGTATTTATGCAATGCGATTTGTTAAAAAATCTGAAGCCACCCTCGCATTTACTAGGTTTCCTATTACCTGTATGATAGAAATTGATGGTGTATTATGGAATAAATCAAGAAAATTAATGAGTTTAAAAGAATTTTCTCGCCGAATGATACAGGTATTAGGGGAGAATGATATTCCTTTTACCATTCATTGGGGTAAAAATTCAGATTGGGGTTTTCCAAACCTGGTAGAGCATATGTATGGGGCCAAAGTTTCAGAGTGGAAAAAACAAAGAAATAAACTTTTATCAAAGGAAATGGCAAAGGTATTTTCTAATGACTTTCTAAATACAACAGGCCTGTTGAATACGGTTGATGAAGAGAATCTGGAGGAAGACTTGATTGCATCTTTGTAGTACTTAAAAAAATATGATCATATAATAGCAGGGGGGAAGAGAAGTAATATAATGGGATTGCTACTTTTTTAATTTGTCAGTTATCGGTTATTAACAATAAAACATAATATACAAGATAAGTTATTCTTTATACAACAGAACCATTGATACTTTGTATAATGTTATCCCATTCAAAAGCTTCTCCAATATCCCATTTACCGGATTCTCTGTAGTTGATATGCGATAGGATTCCATTAAAACTTTCTACATCATTTCTACTTAGCGTAGCATACCTTTTGTTAGCGGGCAAGAAATTTCTAGGAATATTATATATATTTGTTAAATACTTCAGTAAAATAGAGAGGCTATGATATTGTTTTTGAGTATATGTAGCAAAATAGTTTTCTTTTCTAAAGGGAGTATTAAGTTTTGTATAAAAATTGGTTTCATTTAGGTTACAGTATACATCAGTATCTGAATATACCGAAACAAGATTACTTCCATTTTTTTTAAGAAAACCAATATTAGAAAGCTCGATTCCGATAGTTTGCTTGCTCATCGTGGTATTTCCACCTACTGCACCTCTGCCTAGATGATAGGACCAATATTTTGATGGCCATAGTTTAAGTATTGTACCATCTCTTGCAATAACAAACGGTACAGAGACATGATTTGATGGCATCGTAAGCTGGGCAATATCACCTTTGAGGTAACCAGCGGTAAAATGCAACACAATCTTTGTTTTGTTTTCTACTTCATTATAATAAAAAGAGTCATCGAGGTTTTGTCGAACACAATCCAAATAATTCATTGTTTCGCCATCTCCTGTGGCAATAGATTGAGGAGAGAGAACGAATTGTTTCCCGTGAGAATCTCTACCTGTTCTATAAAAAGATCTTTCGTGAGATGGTGTACCTGATGCTTTCATGAGTTTTAATTTTAAATGTTTGAACTTTACCAAAAATCCAATGCCTGATATTACTTTCAATAAGGCTTAACGAATACAATGTGTAAAATGGGATATATGTTTGGATACAAAACATCTAGAATACGATGACCTATTAAAAATACTAAAAAAGTAGCACTTGATCATAATAAATAAAGAATAAAAATTACTCTTCCTGATTTATGATCTTGCTCCAATCAGAGTTCTCGGTACTGATCAGGTTTTCAATGCGACCTACAAACAAATTGAAGTGTCTCTCTTGATCTTTGTAATGCCCCGATTGAGTGCTGTATAGAAATTTTTCATGTTTCAATGTCTCAGCTGTAGTGCGGTATTTTGACCATTTTTCCTGAAATTTCATGAGCTCTGAAATACCAGTTAAAATAGCAACAAGCATACCAAGGACCCCAATGACATAATCTAGATATTCTGGCCCAGACTTAAGAAAACCAGAAATAAATGGTATAAGAGCAGAAAAAGTTATGATAAGTCCTTTTGTCCATAAATGTAAGGTCTTATTGGTCGCGCTTTTACTACCGTACCACGCTATTTGGTCATCGACTCTTTCTTTTATGTATTGATCTTCATTCATTGGTTCGTTATTTATGTTTATCAGAATTCATAAGTTCAAAATAAAATTCTAGCTAAATTTAATAATCTCTAGCGTCAATGTATAAATTCGACATATTTTTTTCATAAAAGTATACGATGAGTATGCACATTTTTTAATTATCTCATAAATTTATACTCTTAAAAGGTTTCGGCCATAAAAACCAATATGAAGCGACACGGAGTTTTTATTAGTTATAGTAAAAAAGATGCGAAATGGTTGGATTACCTTCGAGTACACTTAAGCTATTTAGAGCGTGAATATCAATTTACCATCTGGGAGGATTCAAAAATTGAGGTTGGAGCAGATTGGCGTACTGAAATAAATAAAGCAATAGGTTCTACCAAAGTTGCTATACTAATGGTCAGTGCCAATTTTATTTCTTCAGAATTCATTAATAATGAAGAGCTACCTGCACTACTCACTGCTGCAAAAGAAGAGGGAGCTCATATATTTCCTATTATAATAAGCCATTGTATGTTTTCTGATATCGATGCCATATCAAGGTTTCAAACTATAAATCCACCTTCTGAACCATTGATTGTAATGAATGAAGGACAAAGAGATGCACTGTTTTTAAAAGTGACCCAAGAAATCAAACGTGTTTTATCTTCAGATACACCGGCAACAAGTATACTTGGCAATTTATCTTCACTTGAAGAGTTAAAGACTTCCTTTGATCGTGTTACTATAATGACAATCTTTTTTGAAAATTATCATAAAGATGGTCTTTCTATTAAAGAAGTATACAAATTATCAAAAGCGGAAAAAAGAAAAGAAGTGATACGTGTTATTCATGAGTTGGAAGCACTAGAATTGCTGTCTAAAACCAAGATAGAAAACTTATCTTACTATAGATTAACAGTATCAGGATATAACTTTGTAGAAAAAAATAAGCTGTGATTTAAATACTTGGTTGGTTTATCTTTATTACTCCTGTTTTACGTCCTGAGCTAGACGACATAAAGCAAACCAACGCAAATACGAACTCATCTGGTTACCAAAACTTCTCAAACTTTTTCTCTTTTTGGCTGACAATTTTGTCTCTTCGTCATACGATATCGTACTCCACGGGGTATCATAGACGGTTTCTAGAAAAAGTCCAATCAAAGATGGATTTACCGCCAATTGACCCTTTAGGGTACTGTGTCGTAAATGTAAATTTGGCTTGAACATGATTTTAAAATTAATAATACAATTGATTCATAAATAAAACTTAAAATTTAACTGCAAATCCTATGCCACAACCTTTATTTTCATAAAATGATGTTAATATTTAACAATTAAATTGAACAAATATCAAATTAAGGAATTAAAAACAATAATTTCTTGATCGCAATTATATTCAAAACACACTGTGGTAATTGAAGATAATATTCGAAGGCATTTTGTCTACCCCAACACAGGGCATAAAATTTATACGCCTAGATGAGAATAGAACAAAATAGAATGAAGAAATGATTGTACCATGTTTCTAAATTTTATTCTGTGCAAATATATGCTTAATATATTATAATTTCACTGTGGTAAAACCGCATATTTTTTATGTAAGTTTTGTTGGTAAAATAAATAAAATTATCCCTTGCTAATTTAAACTACAGATACTAAGTCAATTAAAAAGGGTGAATAATATTACTAATATTATTCACCCTTTTTAATTATGCATTCTTTACATCATATCTATCTAACATCATGATTTTATCCCATACTTTTACAAAGTCCTTTATAAACCGAGGTAAACCATTATCTGCTGCATAAACTTCTGCAATATTTCTTAATTGAGCATTAGAGCCAAAAATAAGATCACATCTTGAAGCTTTATATCTAGTCTCACCTGATTTTCTATCGTTTAAGTTAAAAGTCATTTCTTTATCATCGACAGGCACCCATTCGTAATCCATACTTGTAAGCACTCTGAAAAAATCATTAGTCAACACTCCGGGTCTATCGGTAAAAACACCTAATTTGGAATGATCATAATTTTGATCCAGAACTCTCAATCCACCAACTAGGACTATCCACTCTGGAGCTGTTAAGGTTAAAAGTTGTGCACGATCTAGAAATATATGTTCTGGCGGAATATGAAATCCTACTTGACTATTATGATAATTTCTAAATCCATCAGAAACGGGTTTTAACCAATCAAAACTTTCTGCATCTGTTAATTCTTGAGTTGTGTCCATACGACCGGTCGTAAATGGCACATCTATACTAATTCCTGCCGCAGATGCCGATTTTTCTATAGCCGCACAACCTCCTAACACTATTAAATCAGCTAATGATACTTTCTTGCCATCAGATTGAGAATGATTAAAATTATGAGCGATAGACTCTAGGCTATCCATAACTTTTTTGAGTTCTTCGGGGCGATTAATTTCCCAATCTATCATAGGATTTAATCTTACTCTTGCACCGTTAGCTCCACCTCTTTTATCAGAATCTCTATAATTTGAAGCACTGGACCATGCTGCGGAAACTAATGCTGAAATGCTATTACCACTATTTAATATTTTATCCTTTAAATGTTTTATATCTGAGGAATCTATTACTGGATGATTTCTTTTAGGAATAGGGTCTTGCCAAATTAAATCCTCTTTAGGAATTTCTGGGCCAAAATATCGATCTTTTGGACCCATGTCTCTATGAGTTAATTTAAACCATGCTCTGGCAAAAGCATCACTAAAATAGTCGAAATCATCCAGAAACTTTCTGCATATTTTGTTATATGCTGGATCATCTTTGAGCGCCAGATCTGAGGTCATCATCATCAATTCATTCATTTTTCCCTCCTCATGTGCATCGGGAGTTTTTGGAGCATTAGGATCCACCGGTTTATATTGAACCGCTCCCGCAGGACTCTTTGTTTGTTCCCATTCATACTTGAATAGATTCTCCAAATAACTATTATCCCATTGCGTCGGGTTGGGAGTCCAAGATCCTTCTATTCCGTTAGTCATTGTATATTTACCAAATCCAGTACCTTTTGGATTTTGCCATCCCATACCCATAGCCTGTAAAGGAGCTCCTTCTGGTGCTGGACCTATTTCTTCTGCTGATACCATACCATGACTTTTTCCGAAGGCATGTCCACCGGCTATTAAGGCTACAGTTTCTTCATCATTCATCGCCATTCTTGCAAAAGTCTCTCTTATGTCCCGTGCTGAATCCAAAGAATTACCATTTCCATTTGGTCCTTCGGGATCAACATAAATTAAAGCTTGGTTGGTGGCGGCAAGTGGATTTTCTAAGTCGTAATATTGATCTTTTGGTTCTCCTATCCATCTTATATTTCTGGTAACCATTTCTCCGGGATGTCCGTTGTGATCATGTTTGCTAGTTTCATATACGGTTTTGCCATTCCAGAATTCAGTTCCCCAATAGGTGCCGCGATCAGGTTCCCAGGCATCTCTTCTACCTGCACCAAAACCAAAAGTTTTGAACCCCATTATTTCTAAAGCACAATTACCTGTAAGCACTATTAAATCTGCCCAAGAAATAGCTTCTCCATATTTCTGTTTTATAGGCCATATTAATCTACGGGACTTGTCAATATTTCCATTGTCCCACCAAGAATTAATGGGTGCAAAACGCTGCATTGCTTGTCCTGCACCACCTCTGCCATCAGCAATTCTATAGGTTCCTGCAGAGTGCCAAGCCATTCTTATCATTTGTGGACCGTAATTGCCATAATCTGCAGGCCACCAGTCCTTAGAATCTATTAAAAGCCTTTTAATATCTTCTTTTAATTCTTCATAATCAATTTTTTCAAACGCTTCTTTGTAATCAAGATCTGACAATGGATTTGCTTGTGGAGGATCCTGATGAAGCAATTCAACCTTTAAGCGATTGGGCCACCAATCGTCTATTTGCGGTTGCTTACCCAATGCTCCACCAATTCTAGTTCCTCTGAAGGGACATTTACCTAAACTTTCAGGATTTTCAATATTTAATAATTCTTTCATTAGGATGGATTTTATAGTTAAAGTCTATCGCCTGTATCAAATACAAAGCATTTTATTAAATTAATTTAGTTTACTTAAAAATATTCTATAAACTACAGAAGACATGACAATCAATCAACATTTTTAAATCGATGGTAAAACAAGGTTTTTTTAAGAAGAAAAATCATTAAGTCTTGCGCCACTACAATCTATTAAACTACGTAATATTATAAATTATTTAGTCCTCTATTTCTGATTCAAGTTATATAAAATGGACTGGTTAAATCTTAATTTTTAGCTAAAAATTGACCTCGATCCAGATTTTTTTTTCACTTCATAGATGACTACGAACAATCAAATAATTATCCAAAGGATAGTTCTTAAATTCGAATAAATATTGGTTCATATTCTGTGCTCGGAAATACTTGCCATACTATCTAAATCTATCAAAAAATTGGATTACCAAGGTGTTAGTTATTAATTTTGCCTTTCATAAGTCTTAAGTTCTCTAAACCAACAATATTCTTCAAAACTTTTAAAGTATCTTTATAAAAATAGAAGTATTAATGAGTAACAGCATACAATATGTTAAAGATATGCTTCATAACAGGCTTGCTAATCAATATATCTTTCGGATACACACAAACAAAATATGATATTGAGCGCAAAGCTATGGTTAGTAACCAACTCGTACCAAGAGGTATTAAAGACCTAGCTACTTTAAAAGCGATGCAAAATGTTCCTAGAGAACAATTTATTCCTGAAACAATGAAACCATATGCTTATAGGGACAGTCCTTTATCTATTGGTTATGGACAAACGATCTCGCAACCGTATATTGTAGCTTTTATGACTCAAATATTAGCGTTAAATTCTGAGGACAAAGTTTTAGAAATTGGTACAGGTTCTGGATATCAAGCAGCCGTACTGGGGGAGATCGTTAAATCTGTATACACTATAGAAATTGTAAATGAACTAGGTGCGTTAGCTAAAAAAACACTTGAAACATTAGGCTATGATAATGTGATAACGAGAATAGGTGATGGATACAATGGTTGGGAGGAAGAAGCTCCTTTTGATGCTATTATAGTTACCGCAGGAATTAAAACTATACCACAACCTTTATTAGATCAACTAGCCGAGGGTGGCCGTATGATTATACCTATAGGCCCTTCGAATCAAAGAAATTTAGTTTTAGTAACTAAGAAAGAGGGTAAAATAAAGACTAAGAAAGTTTTACCAGTGAGGTTTGTGCCCTTTGTGCGAGGAAAAGATAAGAATGAAAAGTGATTAAGTAACTTTCAAGTTTCTTAATTAAAGAATTTCCTTCTAACCAAGATATGACTCCTGCCAAAAAAGTAATCAGACAAAGTCAAAAATTATTCCTTAGAGCTTTATAATTGTATGCAATAAGCATAACATCTACAATGTTGTAATTTTATTAATCAAAAGTTAAACCACCGAATATTAATAGTAATTGTGTTATATTTATAAAGTAAGTATATGAATCTGTATTCATTTATCTTCGAATCTCACGCAAAATTAAGCTACTATGCATACCCGAAATCAAGATTCTAAATATCGTTTATTAGTATTAGCAGATTTATCAAAATCGTCAGAAACAGCTTTAAATAATGCGATACAATTAGCAAAGTTGACTAATGGTAGTGTTGAAGTTCTCTACGTAAAATCTCCAGCAGACATAGCGCATTATGAGAATCAATTTTCTGCTATACGGGCAATTCAAGAAGATTCGCGTAATGCGCAATCCAAATTAAAAAGCGTGATACGCAAGATAGAGAAAGAGGAGGGTATTATCATTCCATTTCAAATTTCTTATGGAAACATAAAACAAACCATAAAAGAAAAAATTAATGAATTACAACCAGATCTGGTTTTGTTGGGAAAACGAAAATCAAAACTACTTAACTTTTCAGGTCATGGAATCACAAAGTTCGTACTCACGAAATGCACCACCAATGTTCTGATTGTTGGTGAAAATCATATACTTCACTCTAGGGGTAATATTTCTTTAGGTATTTTTGGCGATGCCATACAAAATGAAAGATTATCCTTCATTAACGATTTAAAACTTCGGGGAAGTAATCCCATTAAATTCTTTAGTATTCGCAATCGTAAAAAATTACAGCCAAAGACCGCAATAAATGCGATAGATCATGAAGGCAAAAAAGCAATTTCCTATGTCTTTTCTGAAGGGGCCAATGCTCTTGATGGTTTAGCTTCTTATGTTTCAAAAACTAATATCGAACTGTTATGTATTCCAAGAAGGCGTAAAACTAGTCGTGAATTCTTCCGACTTAACACTGTAAGATTTCCGATAGACCGAGTGGTACAAAAACTTAATATTCCTGTATTGGTTTTGCGGTAATTCACAATAGTATTTCCTTTATGTATTATTATTCTTTGAAGTAGTAAACTTTTGGTTAATTAAATGCAGTTTGAAACTTGATGCGATAGCCCGAAAGTTGACTTTTTAAATAAGCTCTGTAATTTTCGTTACAGCTGCATAAGTGATTGGTACTATTACTCTTTTGGTATGTTATATTCTAGGTAAAAACACTGTTCTGATATTAAAAATGCGATTATAAGAATCGACTAGCTTTTTTGAAGATCTATTGTGATGATATAAAATATTATCAAAAAGTTCATTAGATAAACTTGAAGAGCAATTATTAAAATAAAATTAACCCATTAAAATTTATAACGACTATTTTTACTTATTCAAAAAGTTAAATTATAATTATAAATAAGATTTGTTAAAAATTAATCCAAATTTTTATGAAAACCAAAATCATCAATTCACTATTCATTTTTACTATGCTTTTAATGGCATGTAAGAAGGAGAAAACAACAGTTGAACGAATACATCAATCTATTGAAGCTCCCATTGCCAAGAAAGTAGCCAAAGAACTAAAGGCTCATGGCGACACACGTATAGACAATTACTTTTGGATGCGTTTGAGTGATAAACAAAAAAATGCAGAAGCACCAGATGCTCAAACGCAGGATGTATTGGACTATCTTAATGCAGAGAATGAGTACCAAAAAGCTGCTATGAAACATACAGAACAGTTGCAGGAAAAATTATATGATGAAATTGTAGGTCGTATTAAAAAAGACGATTCTTCGGTGCCATACAATGACAATGGGTATTCGTATTATACACGATATGAAAAAGGGATGGACTATGCATTGTATTGTCGCAAGAAACTAGAAGATAATGCAGAAGAAGAAATTATGCTTAATGGACCTAAAATGGCAGAAGGTCTTTCTTATTTCAGAATAGGCAACAGATCTGTAAGCCCTAATAATGAATTACTTTCGTTTGGTATCGATACTGTTTCAAGACGTCGTTATACTATTTATTTTAAAGATCTTAAAACAGGAGAACTACTTTCTGATAAGCTTGAAAACACAAACGGTAGTGCTGCTTGGGCTAATGATAATAAAACTGTTTTTTATACATCAAAAGATTCCGTTACATTAAGAGCTAATAAGATTTATAAACATGTTTTGGGAACAGATCAGTCACAAGATGAATTAGTTTTTAACGAAGAAGATGATACATTTAGCACTTTTGTATACAGATCTAGATCAGATAAATTTATTATCATTGGTAGTTATCAAACCCTATCGACAGAATATCGTTTTTTAAGTGCCGACACTCCTAATGGAGAATGGAAGATTATCCAACCTAGAGAGCGTGATCTAGAATATGGAATAGCTCATTTTGGAGATCATTTCTACATACGTACAAATATGGATGCAACTAATTTTAAATTAGTAAAAACTCCAATAAGTGCTACTACCAAAGAAAATTGGGAAGATGTTATACCGCATAGAGAGGATATTTTATTAGAAGATTTTACTGTTTTTAAAAATCATCTTGTTCTAGGTGAGAGAAAAGAAGGTTTAAGTACTATTAGAGTGATGAAATGGAACGGTGATAATGATCATTACATTCAATTTGATGACCCTGCATACCTAGCCTATACTGCAACTAATCCTGATTTTGACACTAATGTTTTACGTTATTCATACACTTCGTTAACAACTCCTTCTAGCACCATTGATTATAATATGGAAACAAAGGAGCAAACAGTTTTAAAAGAACAAGAAGTGTTGGATCCCAATTTTTCTAAAGATAATTATATCTCTGAGAGATTGTATGCCACCGCAAAAGATGGAGTAAAGATTCCTATTTCGTTAGTATACAAAAAGGGAACCAAAAAATCAGCTGATACCCCACTATTATTGTATTCCTATGGGTCATATGGTAATAGTACAGAACCGTATTTTAGCTCTACAAGATTAAGTTTATTAGATCGAGGCTTTATCTATGCAATTGCGCACATCAGAGGTGGACAAGAAATGGGGAGATATTGGTATGAAGATGGAAAATTACTAAAAAAGAAAAACACGTTCACCGATTTTATTGATTGTGGTGAATATTTAGTTAATAACGGTTTTACCAGTCCAGAGCATACGTATGCTATGGGTGGTAGTGCAGGCGGTTTATTGATGGGAGCTGTATTGAATATGAAACCAGAATTATGGAATGGAGTTGTGGCTGCAGTACCTTTTGTGGATGTTGTTTCTACAATGATGGATGAAACCATACCATTAACAACATTTGAATTTGATGAATGGGGGAATCCTAAAAATAAAGAATACTATGATTATATGAAGTCATATTCACCATATGATAATGTCGAGGCAAAAGAATATCCTAATATTCTGATCACGACAGGGTACTGGGATAGCCAAGTACAATATTGGGAACCTGCCAAATGGATTGCAAAACTTCGGGATTTAAAAACAGATGATAACTTGTTGATCATGGATTGTGATATGGAAACAGGACATGGTGGTGCTTCTGGTCGTTTTGCGCGTTATAAGCGAACAGCATTATCTTATGCCTTTATGCTAGATCTTGAAGGTATCAAAGAATAAATTCATGCTTTTAAAGAAAAAATCTCTGGCTTTCTCAGAGATTTTTTCTCATTAATACAGCCCGGTTTCTTTCAATTAGAAAAGTATGTATTGACAAGAGTTTAAGATCCATTGTAATATAAATTAAAGGTACCTGCGATAATAAACAATTGCGTATTCTCAATTTTGAAATGAAATCCGTAAATGGAAACCATCATCTTTTAAACTTTAATCTCTTTTCAATAGCCTCTATCATAATATTAGCAATATCAAGTCCTGTTGCATTTTCGATACCTTCTAACCCGGGAGAAGAATTAACCTCTAATAGAAGTGGTCCTTTATTAGAACGTATAATATCTACTCCGGCGACAGGTAGGTTTAATATTTTTGCAGCTTTTAGGGCAAGTTTACGCTCCTGAGAAGTAATCTTGATTTTTGAAGCCGATCCTCCTTGATGGATATTCGCCCTAAATTCGCCTTTTGCGGCCTGTCTTTGCATCGAAGCTACTACTTTCCCGTTAACCACAAAACATCTAATATCCTGTCCGTTAGCTTCTTTAATAAATTCTTGAACCAATATGTTGGTCTGTACGCTTTTAAAAGCATTGATTACACTTTCTGCTGCTTTGTTGGTTTCTGCCAGGACAACTCCTTTACCCTGCGTACTTTCTAAAAGCTTAATAATCAAAGGAGCACCATTCACTAATTTGATTAAGTCTTTGGTGTCCAAAGGAGATTTTGCAAATCCTGTAATAGGAATATGGATATCATGCTTGGCAAATAGCTGTGTTGCGAATAACTTATCTCTTGACTGGCTGATCGCTTCTGCAGAATTTAAACAATAAGCACCCATAGAATCAAACTGGCGAATAAGTGCACAAGCATAAAAGGTAACCGATGGTTTTATTCTCGGAATAATAGCATCAAACGCATCAATAATGTTGCCTCCTCTGTATCGAATCTCAGGTTCAATTGCATCCAATTTCATATAGGATTGCTCTACGTTAAGAAAAACCATTTCATGACCTCTGGCAATCCCAGCTTCAACAATACGTTTGTTGCTATACAATTCTGGGTTACTGGCCAATAGGGCAATCTTTAATCCCGATTTCTCTTTGACAAATGGCGCATATTTTTCAGCTATTTGTTTGGTTGTGAAATCTCTTTCCAGGTAAGTGGCCGATGGATTTACCATATAACGATCCAGCAAAGCTTCTCTGCCCAAAAGCATTCTAAATTCCATAGCATCCCGATTGGCAAGAGTCAGTTCAATTTCAAAAGTAGTATTACCAATTGTGACAGGTGTCTTAATTACAATTCGTTGTTCAGATATACCTGACGAGCTTTTTACGATGCGTTTGTCATGAATTTTAGATTCACACGTAATCATAATACTACGATTATCTTGAATAGGATTAACCTCAAAACGTACCCATTCGGCAGTACCTTTAAGAAATATTTTGATATTATTTGCTTGTATAGAAGAGGTTTTTGCACCCGAATCAATTCGTGCCTTTATTGCCGGTATGCCAAATTCTTCAAAAACACACCACTCTTCACTTCCTATTATTTTTATATCTTTTTCTTTCAAGGTTTTTTTTGTATTTATGTAAACTCCAAGATAGTATAGCAATATCTTGATTAAGTTTTTATTACTAATTCAGGCCAAGTTACATTTTGAGATTCAAACATGTGTTGATTATTCAAAGTTTATTTTAATTTTTTTTTCTATCCAATTTTGAACGTCTCGTAAATTTGTAAGCAGCACTGTAGTACATCACTTTGCTTGAAACACGTGTTTTTGGGCTCAATTTTTTTGTATATTTAATAATACATTATTATTCAGGATGAAAAATATTTTAGTTCCCATAGATTTTTCCAATAATGCCTTGAAGGCCATAGAATACGGAAAAATAATATTTCAAAAAGAGCCATGTACCTTTTTTTTATTGAATGTGTATATTAGTAATCAATCACGTTTGTTAGGGGATGAGTATAACGACGAATGGATTGAAGAAATGTCTAAAGAATCTCTAACCGAATTAAATCATTTTATTAATGAAATTCGAGAATCAAGTAAGAATGATTTGCATAAATTTATCCCTGTTTCTGACTCTAGTACTCTCGAGGCTGCCATAACATCTGTTGTAAGTTCCAAGAATATTGATATGATTATCATGGGTACAAAAGGGGCTGAGAGTGCTCAAGAAATATTTCTCGGAAGCAATACGGTGAAAGTGATCAATCGGGTTAGTAATTGCCCGGTACTCGTGGTGCCTAAAAATTATGCTGTTAAAGCACCTCAAAATATAGTATTTTCTACGAATTTTAAACGAAAATTCTTTAATCAAGAATTGACTACCTTGATCGAAATAGCAAAACAACACCAATGTAAGATTAACATTGCAAGAGTCATGCAAGAAGAATATTTAACAGAGACTCAACAATCCAATAAAGCAAATTTAAAATTGTTATTATCTGGCCTGGACTATATTTTTTGTAAAATTGATATTGAAAGTGACGAGACCGATGCTTTACGGGATTTTATTTTACAATCGCAAGGTGATATGGTTTGCTTGATCAATCATAAATATAATTTTTTTCAAAAGTTAATGCAGGAGAATGTTGTGAAAAAAATAAGTTTTGATAGTCCTTCACCTATTTTAATACTACCCGAAATTGAAGCCTGAGAATAATTTGCAAGAGTTAACATTATGATTATTTATACAGAAAATTAAAATACATTTGCCAGGAAAATAAAAATTGTAGGTATGGTAATTTTTAAGCAGGAACTGTTATACACAGTTATTTTGACTATGGTAGTTTTAATTATGATTATTATAACCAGGCGTGCTATTAGAAAATTCAGTTTTGTTAGAGCCATAGAGGTGAATCGAAGAAAGGTTATTTTTTATCTTAGTTATTTTTTAATCTATGGTTTTGCAGGTTCTTCACTGGCAATTATCTGGGGAGTAGATTTAAAACAATTCACAGTCTTTATCTCTTCAATTCTGGCAGTACTGGGAGTAGGTTTTTTTGCACAATGGTCTATTCTTTCTAATCTTACCGCTAGTGTCATATTATTTTTTAGTCATCCAATTAGGTTAGGGGATAGGGTTCGGATCATGGATAAAGATTTTGATTGGACTGGTGAGGTAAAAGATATCACGGGTTTCTATTTGTTCATGAAGACTGATAGCGGTAAAAATATTACACTACCTACTTCACTGGTCATTCAAAAAGGTATTGAAATATTGGGCAAAACATTACCACCAGAAGAAGAAGAGAATTACGATTAGTTCATTTACATAGATGTAATGGATTTGGGTTATTATTTTATCGGTATGCATTAACCTCTTAAGTAGACTTAAGCTACTTTTAGTACTAAAATTAATGATAGTATGGAAAATATATTAGTAGCAGGAGCTAACGGCACCACTGGGAAAAAAGTAGTAGATCTTTTAGAGAAATCAAAGTCTTTCAATCCGATAGCAATGATCAGAAAAGAAGAGCAAAAATCAAAATTCGAGAGCAAAGGTGTAACGACCGTAATTGGCGACTTAGAAGAAGAAATATCCCATGTTACAAAGAACATTGATAAAGTTGTTTTTGCGGCTGGTTCAGGAGGTAAAAAAGTGGTAGAAGTTGATCAGGAAGGGGCTAAAAAATTAATAGATGTCTCCAAGAAATCAGGAATAAAGAAGTTTGTCATGTTAAGCTCTATGGGAGCTGATAATCCTGGCGAAGCAGATGATCTAAAAGAATATCTAAAAGCCAAACACAATGCAGATATATACTTGAAGGATAGTAATCTAAATTTCACCATTGTACGTCCGGGATCTTTAAATAATCAAAAAGGATCAGGCAAAATAATATTAAAAAACAAATTAAAAACTTCGGGAGAGATAAGTAGGGATGATGTTGCAGAAACATTAGTGGGATCATTATATGACAATGTAGCCAACAATGCTGTTTTTGAAATTTTGGAGGGTGAAATACCCGTTGAAGAGGCACTACAAAATATTGAATAGTAAATAAATAATATGATACTTGGTGGTGGCTATACTTCATATACTTGTAGAATAGGATGTTAAATCCAATTAATGTGATTGGAGAACATAAAAAAAGCATTAAATTTAGATAGAATTCTATTTAAAATATTCTTACAACCTAAAATTTTCACTAATAAAAAAAACACTTTTAAATTTAGAAGGATCTCAGGAGTTATCCAAAAACGAGCAAAGAACGATTAATGGAGGCATAGATCGTCCATGCGCAGGAGACGGATCATTAATATTTGTAGATGGAGCTAAAGTTTGCTGTTTTGATTATTTTAGCGGGTTATATATCTGCTAACATGTCTCGAACTAAAATTATATTGGACCAAGAACAAAAAATCAGCTTGACATAATTTTCAAGCTGATTTTTTTATTTCCAACAATTATAGGGAAAACTGCCTATATTTAAAAAAAGAGTAACAAAGTACTTATTCCTTAATAAAATCTAGAGGATTAAGTCTTTTATTCTCTTTAAGTATTTCATAGTGTAAATGCGATCCCTTTGAGAGTCCTGTATTACCAACATATCCGATGACTTCACCTTTCTTAACAGATTGATCTTTTATTACATTAAATCCATCTAGATGAGCATATCTAGTTTGATAACCATCTGTATGATAAATTACGATAAGGTTACCCCAATCTCCTTCTGCATCTGCTTTTACAATAATACCGTCTGCTGTAGCAACTATAGGTGTTCCTTTTGAAGCTCTAATATCTATTCCCTGATGAATTACAATCTCACCAGTTATAGGTTGTTTTATTTTTTGCTGAAATGTGCTGGTAACGTTATCTTGAGACCATTCTTTAATTGGAAAAATAGAAGGTGGTTCTGCTATAGGTAAAACTTTTGTATTCAAATTTTCTGGGGATACAGAATTAAGTGGAGGCTTAGCAAAAGCTACAGATAACAATACCGCGCCTAATACTACCAATAAATACTTTGCTGTTAATAATTTTTTTGATTTAGCTTTTGTGATCATTTTGATTCGTTTTTTGATAATAGGATTATTGAAATAACTATAGGAATGATCTTGATAGGTTTTTTGTATGCTATCAAGAATTAATTCTAAATAGTCAGAAGTTTTAATAGTAGTATCGAGTACGCCTTGATCTGCCTGAAACTCATGAATGGACTTAAGACTTTTTCTATAAAAATACACCAGCGGATTGAACCAAAACATAATAACAAACAACTCCGTAATAAGTAGATCGATAGAATGCCTTAGTTTTACATGCGTTGATTCATGTTTCACTATAAGTGTACTGATGTTTTCTATCTGCGTTTTTGGTATAAAGATCCAGTTGAAATAAGAGAATGGATTTGAAATAGTACTGACAAATACTAATATACCGTCAATGTTTATTTTTTGTGAATTCTTCTTAAGTTGATAAATCTTAAATATAGAAATAAGAAGTCTTGTAGAAAATAAGCAGGTTCCAATGCAATAAACTAAGAGGATAATCCATAGCGAGTAACCATAATTGTTGGTAAGATCAATAGCGGTATTATTTATTTCCGAAACCTCGCTGATTTTATCTAAATGAAACAAAGGTGTTTTAATCGTTGTAGTTAGTAATTCTGTATCGGGTAGAGAAAGCAAAGTATAGAGGTCCAGAAAAGGTACACCCAAAGAAACAGGCAGTAGTAGTAGCAATGTCCATCTATTTAATTGATGGAAGGTCAAACCACTCAGAAATAGGCTGTATATGACATAGAGTATTGCGAATATTATACTTACCTCAAATAGATATTGAAAAAAATTAGTCATTGTTTTCTCTTAGTTTTTCTATTTTCTGTTCGATCATTTGTTTCATCTCTTCCAATTCTGTTAAATTCAAATCCTCATCCTGAGTAAAGAAGAGAGCAAACTTACTTTTGGAACCACTAAAAAAGTTAGCAATAACCGAATTAATGTGTTTTTTAAAATAACCTTCTTTAGATATGGTAGGGAAGTAGCGGCGAATTTTGCCAAACGACTCATACTGTAAAAATCCTTTTTTTACTAAAACTCTTACCACAGTAGAGATTGTTGTATAGGCAGGTTTCGGTTCGGGAAATTGTTCTACAATATCCTTAAGAAAGGCTTTTTTTAGTTTCCATATATATTGCATTACTTGTTCTTCTGCCTTTGTAAGTTCTTTCATAAGGCAAATATAGAACTTATTTTGAATTAATAACTATATTTATAGTAATAAAACTATATTTATAGTCATAAATTATTTTAATTATTTAATATTCAGATTGTTAAATACATAAAAAGATCGCTTTTGTAATTGCTTCATATTCATATAATAGGTAGTATGTGATTGCAAGTGTATAAAATTAACCCTAACTATTTAATGAGATATTGAAATAAAAACAATCCTTGTTTGTATGTAAAACTTATGAAAAATTACGTTCAAGACACTTTTAAATGAAAATGAAAACAATTCTTGTCAATTATCGGGTCTATCATAAATAGATTGTTTAAATTATTAATTTTATTATAAGCTTTTGAAATCATACAAATGCTCAATAAGACATATCCATCTCGATTTGAATTGTTTCTGTATAGCTACATCACTCTGATGACTATTGGCTATGGTGACATTGTTCCGATAAGCTCGCTAGCTCAGAAAGCGGCAATCTTGATAGGGATGCTGGGGCAGTTTTATTTGGTGATTCTTACGGCCATCGTAGTGCGTAAATATATCAATTACAACAACTCTAAATAATAAATGTAATGAATGAATTACATCAGTGTTTTGGCTCACAAGCCTTCTAAGGCTCTAAAGATTGATGCTAACACATGATCATATGAATGTGGTATTATAATACAGTAACCAAAAATCTATGTGTTAGATTTTAGAATGTATATGTAGATTTGATTTCCGGCAGTCTATTTCTGCAACTGTAAGTCCTTTAACTTTAAGAAAGTAGCAATTGCTTCTTTCTGGTGTTTGGTAATAGTACTTTTATTTTGGGTACGCCTGGCAATTCCCGGCAGGTTTTCCTGCGATAAAGAAGTGTGCCAATGGGTTCCCATATCCAGATCAAAAAACTTGATAGCACCCGCTTTATGCGAATTTAAAGAACTTTGGTGGCAACTACCACAATGAGTGATGAGGACTCCCCGGGTAATTTTTGAACACTCCTCAAATGAGCTTTTGATAGGGGTGAAAGCTTCTGTATTTGCTTTATCAGCTTTTGTCTCTATTGTGGTTGTAATCTTTTCCTCTTCTAAGCTAGAGGTACTAGTATCCTGTACACAAGTGCGTGCTGAAAACACAACAAGTGCAAAAACGATGAATACTATTTTGGTATAATTAAACATTTCTACAGCTTATAAAAGATACAATATTCTTTCTTAAACTAATCATAATTAACACCAATTTTTATTAGGATATTCATTTGCGACAGGCTTATCAAGCAATGTAAGATGTAGAAAATATGGAGCGATTTTTTGAAAAAAAATAGAGAAAAGATAGATAGACAGTATAAAAAGAAGTTACTATTCTTAGAGATATTTTTTTGTTCTAAGTGGAGAATTGTTGAAAAACCAAATTCCCCCTGTATTCTGAACTTGTTAGAATATCAGGGGGTACTCCATTAATTACGAGTGTACTGAATTAAAAATTACGGTGTTGTAGCTGAGCCAAAATTTGCTTTGATAGACGCCAAATCAAAAAGTATGATGTAGACTAAACTGTAACTGTCCCTTTTGCCAGTTTGCTGTAGTTTGCTCCATCCAACCCAATTGTATTCTCAACGTATTGTTTAAAGCATATCCTAAGCCAAGGTACGTTCTGTTTCTATCGAAAAATTGTACTTCACGATCATTACCGATTTTGCGTTCACCATTAATGAAAATTTCGTTGTAGAGTGCTACATAATAAGTGTTTTTTACTAATGTTGAATTATTTATAGGCACGTTCAAAAATAAATTATAGCGATACCGTGTCCTGAAATCCTGATCTTCAACCCAACGCTGCTCATATCTAAAACGATGCGTAAGAAGTAAGCGTTTCAAAATCGTATTTGAGAAGAGAGCTTCCTGGTAGATACGGTTTTCAGAAACAGGAGCATCGATATCTTCCCCAAATCTTCCCGTAGTTATATTCGCAAAACCTAAAGTAAATTTTACACCAGAATCCTCGGGAGAGTAGGTGATACCGGATCGTAAAAGTAATTGCTCGCGATCACCAAGACCCCGCCAGTCCCGATACTGAAAATCACCCTGTATTCCCCAATTAGACTCTTTGAAGTTTATGTTGTAAAAATACATATACCAGGCACCTAATTGATTTTCATCGGGAGATTGTGCTTTGCTTAGTGTAAAAGAAAATAAGCATAGCATTAATAATACAATTCGTTTTTTCATATATCTTATGTTGTATTTTTATTTGAATTTTGGGAGACTGGTAATGGTTTCTTCTATAAATTCGACCTTCCCCGAACTAAGATTATATACTGCACCCACAATTAGAACTTCACCTTTATCAAATTCACGACTTAATATGGGCTCTAAACTACGCAATAATTTGACTTGTTCTAACACATTCGATCGTACAGCAAAATCAAGTTCTTTAGTGTCATCTAAATTTGCTGCTTTCGCCTTTAGAGCCGATGGCTTTATCGCATTAATTAAGCTTACTACATGTCCGGGAGGATTTTCTGGTAATTTCATGGCCGCATCTACCGCACCACAACTCTCATGACCCAGTACCACAATTAATTTAGTATTCAAGGCTACAGTAGCATATTCTATGGTACCATATGATGCTTCTGCCATTACTTGTCCAGCGGTTCTGGTAATAAATAAATCTCCTACTCCTTGATCAAAGATAATTTCGTTTGGAACCCGACTATCAGCACATCCAATAATCGTTGCAAAAGGTTTTTGTCCTAATTCATTATTTTTTAGGTCTGCATCGGTTTGTCGAGGATTGATACTCTTGTTTTCGGCAAAACGTTTATTGCCATAAATAAGTTTTTTCAAACCATAGTACGGATCGGCATAAGCGCTGTCTCTATCCGCAAAATACACATCGTTTTTTACCTTTAAAAGACCGTTAATAGTAGACTGACCAAAGGTAGACGTTGATACTGTAAGAACTAAAAGATAAATTATTCTTTTCATTTGTTTAATAGTTTTTAATAATTTTTAAACAAAAATAGAATTGTATTTCTGCATTCTACTACAATTATAAAATATTTAACAGTATTACTTTTACAGTTAATAGTAAGTGTATTAAAAACTTCGATTGTGTTCAATTGATACAACTATAGCATGCTAATGACACCATGATAAATTTCTTGTACCTCACACATACAGTATTGCACAACAGTCACATTTGATGAGATAAGCATGTAACGAAGCTTAATTTAGTAATAAATTGAAAATAAGTCATTTAATTTGTTGTATATCCAAAAAATAGAGTCACCTTTGCCATTCAAATATTTAAATAAATTTAATTATATTACAATGAATAAAGGAACAGTAAAATTCTTCAATGAAGCTAAAGGTTTTGGATTTATCACCGAAGAAGGTGCCGACAAAGATCATTTTGTGCACATTTCTGGATTGGTAGACGAAGTTCGTGAAGGCGACGAGGTAGAATTTGATCTACAAGAAGGCAACAAGGGATTAAACGCAGTTAACGTAAAAGTTATCTAAGCATATATTTTCAAGTTATTAAAAAGCTCATAACTACCAGTTATGGGCTTTTTTATTGTTCTTTTTGTAAGTTTGAAATTACCTTAGAATAGCGCAAATGATTTCTGATACATGTTGATATAACTGTTGTAGTCCAACATTGCTCGAACTCATCATGCGTTTAGATTTGAGATAATAAGATAGCTACACATATATCATGCTTGTTTGGAATATTAATTTTCAAGATGACAAAATTCAGGTGGTTTAAATGCCGCGTCAGCCTTTTTCTATAACGCAATCTTCAAATCTAATTCCATAGTACAAAATATTCGATTTAACAGGAAGCTCTATTTCATACACGAGTTTAATAAATGATTTTTAGAAATAATTTCCAAAAAGCGTAAATTAATATAGTAACAATTTAAAAATTTATGTACATAAGTTAAAGACGAATGCCGAAATGTCAAGAAAGTAAGCATACATCTACTAATTTTTAATTCACTTAGCATGAAAAAATCTATTTTAAATTTAAAAGGAACTAAGTTACTTAGTAAAACGGAATAGAAAACTATTTTTAAAGAGGCCAAAATTCTGAACAGATCAGAACAGAGTACCATTAGCGGGGGATTGGATTGTTATTATGCTTGGGATAAGTGTAGTGGTAACTGGGACTATTTTGATTACTGTATGCGGTTGAGTGGATGCAGCGGCAGTTTAGAAGAACAATAAGTCTTTAGCGACTCTGCAAGGGTCGCTTTTTTATTCTATTAATCAAGCCACTAAAATTTTTGTAAGGCAATCAAATGTATAGGTAATCTTTGAGAATTCAATATTTGGAAAACCTCTCCATAATATATCAAACAAAGTTTTATCTAATACTTAGCTTATACCTTCAGAAGCGATAAGCAAATGACAATATTAAACCTGACCTTTTTATTTTACGACCTTTTCTAAAACGGCCCACACATTATTGGCAAGGATCTTTTGTCCCTCGGCAGTAGGGTGGATGCCATCGGCCTGATTCAGTGCTGCGATGCCACCAACATCTTCTAAAAGAAAGGGTATGAGTTCTAGATTGTTCTTCTGGGCCAACTCAGGAAAAATAGCTCTGAATTCTGTAATATACTCAGGTCCCATATTAGGGGGTAACTGCATACCGGCTAAAATAATCTTAGTTTCAGAATTTTTGCTTCGTACCGCATCGATAATAGCCTGAAGGTTCTCTCGAGTTTCAGTTAAAGGAACCCCACGTAATCCGTCATTGGCGCCTAACTCTAATATAAAGATATCGACTTTCTGATTGAGTACCCAACCTATGCGGCTTCTTCCTCCGGCTGTAGTTTCTCCGCTTAGTCCCGAATTGATGACTGTGTACTGTAAACCTAATGAGTCTAGCCTTGACTGAAGTATGGCGGGATATGCATCATCAATATCATCTAGTCCGTAGCCGGCAGTCAAACTATCCCCAAAACAAAGAATGATCTTTGTTGTGCCAGATTCTTGAATGGTATCGTTACTATTTTCAACGGTCTTTTTCTGGATACTTGTTACTTTTTTAACGTTATTCTCTCCGCAAGATAGTAGCAAACTAAAGACTAAAAAATAACAAAACTTTAAGGAAATCTGCCTATTACCACTATTTAAATTTGAAACCATTTGCTTACTTTTCATGCTTAGCATTTCCTATAGAATTAATTGAAAATCAATATGCCAAAGATATTAAAGATTCGTGAGCTAGAGAAAACTTATAGCAGTGGTTCAAAAAAACTTAAGGTTTTACACGATATCTCGTTTGAGGTTGAAAAAGGAGCTACATTTTCTATTGTAGGGCCCTCTGGGAGTGGTAAAACCACTTTACTTGGACTTTGTGCCGGATTGGATCACCAAGATTCGGGCACTGTTGAACTATGCGGCCATAATCTGCAAGAACTGGATGAAGATGAACGTGCACAATTAAGAAATAAAGAGGTGGGATTTATATTTCAGGATTTTCAATTGTTACCTACATTGACTGCACTAGAGAATGTAATAGTACCCCTGGAGTTACAAGGAGTTAAGAATGCCACTAAAAAGGGTATGGAATTACTCAAAAAGGTAGGACTCGCGGATCGCTTTCATCACTATCCTTCGCAATTATCAGGTGGAGAGCAGCAACGCGTGGCTCTGGCCAGGGCCTTTTCAAATTCACCTTCTATCTTATTTGCCGATGAGCCTACTGGGAATTTAGATGAGGAGACCGGCGAAAAGGTAATACAGCTCCTTCTTGAGTTGAATAAGGAAGCCGGAACTACGTTAGTAATTATCTCTCACGATCTCGACCTTGCAAACAGAACACAACAGATCCTTCGATTAAAAGGTGGAAAAATAATTGCTAACGAGAGAACCCTATCACAGTGATGAAGAAGCATTCATATTCAAAAGTTGGTATCTCCTGGCTACTAAAGATGGCATGGCGTGATGGAAGAGCCAGTATTTCAAGGCTATTGCTATTCATGGCGTCGATCATTCTTGGTATTGCTGCTGTAGTTTCAATACAATTATTCAGCGAAAATGTGCAACAGAATATCGCGCGTCAATCCAAAGTGTTAATAGGAGCTGATTTTATTATTGATAGCCGGCAACTTCCTAACGATAGAGTTCAGGCCATCATCGACTCTTTAGGAGCAGATGCCCATGAAGTCAACTTTCCGTCTATGGCGGCATTTCCAAAAAATGGAGCTGCCAAACTGGTACAAGTACGCGGTATGCAAGGCAACTTCCCGTTCTACGGAACCTTGGAGACTAAACCTGCGGTTGCAGCTGCTGAGTATCAACAAAAAGGAGGAGCGTTAGTAGATGCTACCTTAATGTTGCAATACGACATAAAGCCTGGTGATTCGATCAAGTTAGGGGTAATTACGCTGCCTATAACAGGTGCTATTCATTCAATGCCTGGCCGTTCGGGGATCTCGACGGCTGTTGCTCCAACTGTGCTTATTCCTTTTCGATTTGTAGAACAGACGGAACTGCTACAATTAGGCAGTAGAAAGGAATATCAATATTTTTTTGTTGCGCCAGATATAGACTTAGACCAATTAGAGGAGACCTTAGATCCCGTCCTGGATGCCGAAAATGCAGACCTCGATACCCATACCAGTACCAGTCGGCAAATAGGACGTAGTTATGGAAATCTGGATAAATTTCTCAATTTGGCAGCGTTTATTGCCTTGCTATTGGGTTGCATCGGTATTGCCAGTTCTGTTCATATTTATATCAAGGAGAAATTAACCGATGTTGCCATTTTAAAATGTTTGGGAGCCAGTAGAAAACAGACCTTCTTAATCTTCCTGATACAGATTGCGGCAATGGGCTTCATTGGAGGCGTTGCAGGTACGGTATTAGGTGTAGGACTCCAACAGGCACTTCCATTTCTTTTAGAGGAATTTTTACCCTTCGATGTTCAAATGTCGATTAGTCTACCGCCAATTTTTATGGGGTTATTGCTCGGTGTTTTTATGCCGGTACTGTTTGCATTGCTGCCCTTGCTCGGTACCTGGTATGTTTCACCATTAGAAGTATTGCGGGTATCCGAAGAGCAACCGGTACAGTCCAAAAAAGCACGAATATTTACCTTTGGAGCGATCTTACTTTTTATCCTTTTGTTTTCTCTTTGGATTTTTAAGGAATGGCTATTTGCCTTAGTCTTTGTCGTGGGTATTTTTGTCACCTTCGCTATCCTTGCTGGTATCTCTGCTTTATTTATCAGGGCAATCAAGAGCTATTTCCCTACAGCTTGGGGATTTACCGCTCGAACAAGTCTATTAAATCTCTTTCGGCCCAATAATCAGACTACGGTACTCATCTTTGCCATAGGCCTGGGCACCTTTTTGATCAGCACCTTATATTTTACAAAAGACATACTGTTGGCAAAAACTGCGCTGGACAACGGTCCGGACAATGCCAATATTATCCTGGTAGATGTGCAGCCTGAGCAACGGGAGGACGTAGTTGCGAGCATTAAGCTTACAGACTCGGAAGTCATCGATAACCTGTCGATTGTTACCATGCGCATGCACAGCATCAAAGGAAAATTGGTTAACGAAATTCGAAAAGATACAAGTTCAACGATCAATGAATGGGTGTTGAATCATGAATTTAGAACAACCTTTCGTGATTCGCTCATCGCTTCAGAATCTGTTAAAGAAGGAAGTTGGGTGGAGGAGGTCAAACCAGGGGAAGCAGTTGAGATCTCTATCTCAGAAAGTCTTGCTGAAGATGCCAAAATTGGAGTAGGGGATCCTATTGTCTTTAATGTACAAGGGGTATTGATGCCAACCACCGTAGGAAGTATTAGAAAAGTAGACTGGACAAGGCTACAATTGAATTTTATGATCGTTTTTCCTAAAGGGGTACTAGAACAAGCGCCGCAATTTCATGTGCTCACGACTCATGTATCCGATAATGCCAGGTCGGCAGCCTTACAACGCGAGCTGGTTCATAAATTCCCAAATGTCACAGTCTTCGATCTTCGGCAGATATATACGGTCATCAAAGACATCTTAGAAAAGATCTCCTGGGTTATCAATTTTATGGCTTTCTTTAGCATTCTTACTGGTCTTATCGTATTGATAGGTTCGGTACGCACCAGTAAATACCAACGTATTAAAGAGAGTGTATTATTACGTACACTAGGGGCAAGGAGTAAACAGATCCTTCGCATCACAGCACTTGAATATTTGTTTTTGGGAATATTGGGGAGCCTGGCAGGGATCCTATTGTCATTAATTAGTAGTCAATTGTTGGCCACATTGCTGTTCGAAGAACCGTTTGTGCCTTCAGGCATTCCATTCGTACTGTTTTTGCCAGGTATCGTGATTTTGGTATTGGCTATTGGCTTAAGTAATATTAAAAGTGTGCTACAAAGCCCACCTTTGGAAATATTGCGGAAAGTAGGGTAGTAGATTACAAGTAATTAAAAAGTGTAAAAAAAAGTAAATTAACTGTAATTCAAATCGCTATTGTTTCATATATATAAATTCTATGTGCAACCAAAATTCATTTAAATGCCTTTGAAAGATGTCTGTATAGTATTCCTTATCTTTAATGCATATTCAGCTTGTCAAAATTTAACTAATGAAATTGAAAATTATACCGAAGCAATTACGACAAGCGAGCTAACCTCTGAAAATAATACTAAATGGACTCAAACAAAAAAAGAAAAACGACCAGCAATTGGTTGCAAAAGGCTCGTGAAAGTTGGAGTAACACCGGTAATAAAAGACCGCCATTTGCAATAGCACCAAGGGAAGGACAACGATCTGTTTGGGATTTTCCGCGCCCTCCAATTATCGAAAAAGTGAGCAAACCGGTAATGGTCAGTCATAAGGGTACAGGGATCGCACATTCTCGTGATGCGCTTGCAGTCCTTGAGACCGCTAGTCCACCAACATATTATATCCCTATGCGTGATATCAACATGAATATGTTCGTTAGTATACCCAACAAAACTTCGATGTGTGAATGGAAGGGGAATGCGGTGTACTTTACTTTGAAATCCTTTAACAATCTGCCTGTGGCCTGGTCATATCCAAATCCTTTTCCAGAATTTTCAGCATTAAAAGATTATTTAGCGTTCTATCCGCAGCATCTTGAATGTTATATTGATGGAAAACAAGTAGAGGCGCAATCCAGCCAATTTTATGCAGGATGGATCACTCCAGACCTGGTTGGACCTTTTAAAGGAGCACCGGGAACCGAACATTGGTAGGATAGATTTGTTACAGCGTATATGATCTATAGTTTAATAGAATGATAGATAACGTGGATAGTTTTCGGGTTCAAAACCTTTCAGGGCTCAAAAGATTAATGCTACGGCTTGATGATATGACTGTAGTAGTATAATACAGTATTTAAAAATCTCGGTACCAGATCTAAAATCTTGAGACTATTTACAACGTAAATATATCATTATATATTTGCGCTATGTGTTACCCTAAGCTGTCACACTGAGCTTGTCGAAGTGTTGTCAAAGGGCTACCGAAGAGTCACTTTGCTTTTGTAGGACGTAATTTTAAAGATTGAGAATCTTCGAAAATACGTGCGAGTAAGTGCACTGACTTTTTACTTCTAAATATTCTTTAAAAGTTTTCTACCCGAATATTTCTTTAAAAAAGAGTACTGAAACAATTTTTATGTAACGAACCTATGCTAATCGAAATTGAAGTATAGGAGGGAAGCATAATGCCTACCTGTCGGCAGACAGATGTGGAATCAATATACATCTACTTTTCATGATTAATATCATAAAAAATAGTGTCATCTTTTTTTACTTTTAGATAATTCGAAAGTTAAGTTTTAATTGAATATCTGTAATATATCATATGCCATAATCGTCAACCTGAACTCGTTTCAGGCTCTCATTATGACTGATTGTTTATGAACGAAATGAGATTCCGAAATAAACCTGCCTACCTGCGGTAATGCAGGTAGGTTCGGAATGACGCTAAAGAATTACATTATTGCATATTACGGATAATCATAATTTTTAATTATGAAAAACTCAAACCATTCATTCATTAGGTCTATTAATTATAATGTATTTATTCTTGGATTTTTATTTTTAGTGACGAGCTGTAATAATAGCCCTTCAAAAGATAAAACCGGTAAAACTGAAACAGAGGAAATTGTAAAAGTTAACAATATCTATTGGAATGTTAAATCCATTCTTCCGGATGGAAAAAGCGTAGATGTTAAAGCCTTTGATAAAGAAGGGAAATCCTTCGACATTAAGGCAATTCAAAACTCTGATCAAGATAGCTTTTTAGATGTGAAAGCTATTGCAGATGATGGTGAGGAATTACCAGTTAAGTTGTTATTGAATGATGATCAATTTGCACCTGTTGCAGCTATAAGTAATGAAGGAAATACGTATGACATTAAAGCAATAACAGAAGAAGGTGAAAAACTGGATATAAAAGGCATTAGAAGATTTGGAAATATTGTCATTATGAAAGCCATTACTAAAGAGGGGAAATATATTGGATTGCAAGCTATTTCTCCAGACGGAAAACAGAATGATATTAAAGGCATAAAAGTTAACAGAGGAGAAAGAGAGATGACATTAAAAGGTGTTGGTGTCCATGCTCATGTTAAAGCAATGCACCCGGCTGCTAATGAAGCTGAGTTTAAAATGTTTAAAAAATCGGAAATTAATAAGAAAAGAACATATAAAACTGATTTTGAAAGAATTATCTGGAATATTAAGGCGGTAACTGCTGATGGTAAAAATCTAGATGTAAAAGCTTTTGATGCTGAAGGCAATACATTTGATGTAAAAGCAACACAAGACTCAGAACAACATAGTTTTATGAATATTAAGGCATTTGTAGAGGGGTTCGAACTACCTGTTAAAATAATGCAAAGTTCAGACGAATATTCACCTGTAAGTGCCATTGGGAAAAACGGTACTGTTTACGAAATTAAAGCAGTAACTGAAGATAATGTAAAACTAGATATAAAAGGGATTAGTCGTTCAGGTAATATTGTTAATGTTAAAGCTATAAATGAAAATGGGGAATTCTATGCTGTTAAAGCTTTCGCTCCAGATGGAAAACTTAATCAAGTAAAAGGTATTAAGATTTTTGACAGAGAAGTAGAGATGAAAGTAAAAGGACAACCGGTATATGCCCATTTAAAAGCTATTAATCAATAATCTGCTGTCCAATCTGTAATTATGTAAAATGCATGCATATGTCATTTTACTTTAACCATCTCGCCAACAATATCGAAAGTCCACCAGACTTTCTGGATATTGTCACGTGTATCATAACGCATTTGCATTATATATTTTGCATGCTTACATATGCAATTATAAACGCATTCAACTCTAATTTGTTAATAATTTCTTCAGCTCCATGTATAAGTTTTAAATGAGATTTATTTCGTTTTTTTATAAAAAAATAACAAAATGAACTGCGCCGTACATCGTTTCGACAACCTACCTATTTATTAATACTCATTGTCTTTGCGAGTTCTCAACCTTTCTAATATATTCTGAAGGAGTGACGTTTGTAATCTCTTTAAATGCCTTATAAAAAGTAGATTTAGAATTAAATCCAACCTCAAACGCTATAGAAATTAGTGTAAATTCTTTATGCTTATTTTGACAGATTTTTTTTGAAAAATCCTCAACTCGATATTCATTAACCAGTTCGTAAAAAGTTTTTTTATAAATATTATTGAGAATCCATGATAATTTATTAGTGGTAGTATTAATTTCATTAGCTAAAATAGACAAACTTAATTCTGGTCTGCGGTGTCCTTTCTTTTCCTCAAAGAAGGAATCCACTAGATTTTGAATCTTACTAATTTCTTTTTCGTCAAGTATATTCTTTCTTTTAGGTATATTTTCATTCTTAGAAGGAAAACGAATTTTGAATATTTCTGGATGTTTTAAATTATAAAAACCTACTATATAAATCTGTATACCAAAGATTAAACATGATATATCCCAAATCATTCTAATATCAATTGGTAATTTAACAACAAAGCGTTCAACAATGCCTAACCACCAAAAAATCATATAAACCAACATACCAATCAGCATAATCTCTATATATTTTATAATGGTTTGATTAAAGGATAGTTCTTGTCCTTCATTCTGCTTATAGTAATGTAGTAGTCTACTGGATTTGAATAAATAAGCTGAAATAGAAATAAAAAAAATGACATCATTCCAAAACAAAAGTGTAGTAAAATAGCTCTTAAAATCTATTATTGAATCATAATAATAAATATGAAAAAAACAGTATCCTACATATAATAGTGCTGGCAAATAGTGATAGTATGCTAACTGATAATTTCCATTTTTATAAAAAAGTAACCGCCTAATATACGTGTAAACTAAAGGCCCGATAAAAAGATAAAAAGTATTAATGATATTACCATATAGCCTCAAAAAATCTCTTTCAAATTGATGGCCCATAGCTCTTTCAAATAAAAAAAGGCTATAGATAGCTAATAAGTACTGTATAACCCTGTTTGCTCCTGTATTCTTTTTAGGAATATACTGAATGGCAAAAATCAAAAAAATACACTGACCAATAATCAATACCAGAAAAAGCTCATATAGCGATATACTCATCCACTCAAAATTTCAATATTGTCATGTTTTAATCCAACATAATAATAAGTTTAATATTTTTTATCATTTCAAAAGATTAACATTTCATGTAGTCAGAATTTAATTTTTTATTTATGGATTAACAAAATAGTCTGATACTATAGTTTAGGACATCTAATAACGACAATTGTTACATCTGATGACAAAAAAAAGTTTTCTTTACAGGAAATCAATTTACAATTATGAAACCTAATTATTTATTTATCCTTATTACCTGTCTATTAGTATCATGTAAGAATAATAGTCAATCAAAGAATACACTTTCAAACGAACTAGAGAATTTATCTTTTTCAACAGTAGATTTTACAAAAACTAAAATTTCCTCAGAAGAATATTCAAAAAAATTTAATTTACATAACGATGCTTACCTAAGTATTGTTTTCAACTTAGATAAACCATTGATACAAAATCTTCAAGAATTAGCACCAAGCCTATCTGAAGAAGAATTGTTACGTAAAGGAAATTTTCAATTTTCATATTTGGTAGATGGAAAAATGATTTATGTAGAGAACTTAAACACTGGAGCAGGACCAAAAACCCGAAAAACAGAGAAACTTAGACAAGTAATACCATTAGTAGCGCCAGAACAAATAAATTTTTGGGGCTGGTTTATGTGGCAAAGATTTATGAAAATTGATGGTGGGCTAGATGCATTTACAGAAGGGAACCATACATTAAGTATCGAAGTAAGACCTTATTTAAAGGGAGATGTATTAAAAATTGGTCCTCTTTTGGCAAAAGGAACTATTGCTGTAGAAGTGCCTAAAATAGTTATTGATGAAAATTTAGTTCCTGTTCAGAAAATAGAACCTAATAGTGGATGGGAAATTTCTATAGATAATTTTGACAACGACAAAATTGAAGCTCTCAATAGAAAAATAGCAGAAGGTAGGTTTGAAGATATTAACGGAATTGTAGTGATAAAAGATGGTAAACTCTTAATAGAGGAATATTTTAACAATGTAACAAGAGATAGTTTGCACAACACTAGATCAGTAGGAAAATCATTTGCTTCTACAATACTAGGGATTGCCATTAAAGATAAATTCATAAAAAATGAAAATGCCTTATTAAAAGACTTTTATGATTTAAAGTCATATAAGAATTATAGTGCTAAAAAAGATTCTGTAACATTAAAATCGCTTTTAACCATGAGTTCTGGATTTCTAGGTGATGATTGGGATGATGAAAGTCCAGGTACTGAAGATAAGATGCAATCTACTGATAACTGGGTAAAGTTTACCTTAGATTTACCTATGCATGAAGACAAGGTAATAGGTCGGGATTATAATTACTTTACTGCTGGTTCTGGTTTGCTAGGAGATATCATTCATCAATCTGTTCCAGATGGACTCGTTTCCTATGCCGATGAAAAATTATTTAAGCCATTAGATATTACCAATTATAAATGGTTTTATACCCCTCAAAATGTTGCATATACAGGTGGTGGTATAGCATTACGTGCTGTGGATTTTGCTAAATATGGACAATTATATAAAAACAAAGGGCTTTGGAATGGTAAACAAATCTTAACTGAAGAATGGGTAGAAAAAAGTTTAGCCAAACAAGTATCACAATCTTATGCAGGAATAGAAGATGGATATTATGGTTACCTTTTTTGGAATAAAACATATATAGTAGATGATAAAGATTATGAAGTGTCTTTTTGTACTGGAAATGGAGGCAATAAGATTTTAATTTTTAAAGATATTCCTTTTGTTATTGTAATTACGGCTTCAGCATATAACAAACCTGGGGCTCATGCCAATGTTGATAAAATGATGACTGATTATATATTACCTGCAATTATAGAAAAGTAATAAAATCAATAAAATAGTATCAAGATTGTGAATAGATTATATAGGTTCTAATAAAGTTTTGCGCGTCGTAAAAACGGTTTTGACAAGAGTTTACGAAATTAATCCTGTGAATCAATTTTATAAAGCTGCGAGAAGATGCAGCTGGATAATGGTAGTTTTGAGTATCAAAACCGTTCTAGGATGGTCTAGAGGAATGCTACGACATGATCATATGGCTATAGTATTATAATACAGTAATAAAAAATCTTCTAACTAGATTTAAAATCCTGAATATATATCGTAGCTTATAATTCTAATATTTCGAAATTTATGAATCATTGTACAAGATAGTGGATTTAAACGATGAAGCTATGAAACTGGGAATTGATATAATAGATAAATTCTGTTAGCAAGTTCCGTAATTCTGCTTTTACATAATATCGGGCGATATAATTCGCTAAGGCGATATTATATCTGATATTATGCAAAATAGCGGCATGAGCCGCTATGCGCAATTACTTAATAAATGTACTATAATGTTCTGCGTTATGTAACTTTGCTTTGGTGAAAAGCAAAGTTTTTATCTCTACGGTTTATTTTAAAAGTTTTCTAACGAAATGTTTATTTAAAAAAGGTAATGGAACACTTATTTGCCGAAACGACGGTAGGAGAGTAGGGGAATGTGTGTGGAATGGGAATTTTTCTCTAATTTTTTCCTTGAATACGGATTCCCATAAAAAGTTTATTGTAAAAATTTTTATTTTTATAAGTAATTTAAAAACAGGTGTTTTTACTTGTTTTTTGGTTATGAATCTATTGTTAAGTTTAGAACTCCAATCGTCATTTTATTTTTTCCCCTTATTTAATCTTTACCCATTATTGGGTATGTTTTGATTTTAGTATAAACCTTAAAATTGTTTGTTTAATAATTAGACTAACTAATTATTGAGATCAAAAAAATATGCTTTATGGTTAAAAGAACTGATTACAAATCAAATCTTTAAATTCTCAGTTTTGCGAATATCTTTTAATAAATAACTACTATATATAGAACACAATTAAAATGAAACTATAAATGAAAAATATTTTCAAAAATTTAGATTTAGAGGATTTAAATCAAGAAAAACTCAATAAATGGTTAATAGAGGATTGGAATTCCACCTCGACTGTTTACCTATCTTTTAACTTTATTAAAAGAAGAAATATTTTAATATATAAGCTTTTTTTAAAATTAAATGATGGGAAAAATAAAAATATGTTGAGTGATGGAAAAGTTATTAAAGCAAATAATGGGAATCATACTTTTGACTTAGGACAATTTAAAAAAGATGATAAAATCGAAATAAGTTTTGAAATTCTAGCTGTTATTACTCCTGTGCCCAGAATAATAGCTGTTGTTTCTCAAGATACCCCAGTGAGTACACTCCAAGTCTTGCCGAAAGATATCGGTACTTACCATGAAATTAAGGCAGGAGCCAGATGGAAAGGAACATTTAAATACGAAGTATTATGAAACTGAAGCAAAGTTTTTGTTTAGCACTAGTTATTTTCTTTTGTTATAACAGTTTATCACAATCGTCTCCAACGGCTGCATATACGTCTGTTATTGGAGCTAATAGCGAGCCAGTGATTTATACTGAACTCAATATGAATACGTATGATTTGCTATCAACAAATATTCAGTTTTCAGAAAAGAATAACATTCAAAAAGTTGTAGTGGCGCCAATCAAATTTTTTAATGGATCTGAAGACTTAGGCTTTCTTAGAGAGACAAAAATAAATATTGTTAAAAAAAACGGAATTACAACTTTTGGATTAGGAATTGGTTATGACGGTGCTTCAATTTACAGAAAACGTGCAGGTGATTTATTCCTTAATATGGATTTTGGAAAACCACTTAGGGATAAAGGTAAAAATGAGACAGAAGTGGATTATCAAAAATATAGAGAACAATATTATAAAGACCAAAATGAAGTTTATAGCAATTATTATGAAGATTTATTAGATAATACGATTAAGTTTAACCTAGGGTTTAATATTTCATTATTTGAAGTAATTGGTGGAGATAAAGTTGATTTAGATGAAGATGGTATAACCGATAATGAAAACACTGTTGAAAGTTATAATTATAGTGCAAGTTTCACGTATGTATTCTCCACAAAATCGGCCTTAAGTATATCTGGCCATATTTCTGATAAACTCTCGAGTCCTATAGGAGATGGTCAAGAAAGGGTTCTTTATGCGGGAGGGTCTCTATCTTATGCTATTGAGATAGTATCAATTAATAAAGAATATATTCATACGGAAGAATTTAGGTCTTCTCTTTTTAAACCTGCCATACTATTTGGGTTTTCTATAGAGTATCAAGAGGCTACAAATAATAAGGAATTTGCAAAGGATAATATAACAAAAAGAACAGTTTTCACCCCTTTTTTTGATTTCAAGATAAACCCAAAAACTCAATTCAGAATAGGCGTTCCAATTCAAAAGTTTGAAGGAGTCAATGATGAAGTTACTTTTGGACCCTTCGCCCAGTGGACTTTACAAATTGCCAATAAAAATTGATTTTATTTAATGCTCTATTAGCATAACTATACGCAAATTGCTAACGAGAGTTACTTTAGACTTTTTTCTTCCTAAAAGTTTATTTTAAGGAATAATGACACACTCTTTGCCTAGGTATGAGCATATATGAAAAGGGTAGGGGATGTGTGTGGAATAGGATATTTCCCCTAATTTTTGTTAAGAAGTGAGGGTTTCCCGTAAATGATTGCTGAATTTAATTTCTATATTTGAGAGACTCCATTTTTTGAGTTAAAAATTACCCCGTACATTATATCAAAAAAACAAAAATCTTATAGAAACCTCTATAAGACACAATTTAATATGTATGAAAATAAAAAATGCGAGAATAAATAACTTTAGATTACTAAAAAATATAGAGTTATCATTTAACAACAAATCAACAGTAATAGTTGGACGAAATAACTCAGGTAAAACTTCGCTTACAGAAATATTTAGACGGTTTTTTTCAGAATCAAATTCTCAAAAATTCAAATTAGAGGATTTTAGTATTTCGGCTATTAGTGAATTTCGTCAAGCACTTTCAAGTAAATTAGCTGGTGAAGAAGATAATACTATTAGAGATTTATTTCCTAAAATTGAATTAGAATTAGTTATTGATTATGATGATAATAAATCTGATTATGGAGTGTTGAGTGAATTTATTATTGATCTTGAAGAAAGTAATACAGAAGCTATTATTAATATTAGTTACCAACTAAAAGAGGGTAAAATAAAAGCGTTTTTTTATGACTTAGATGATCCAAATCATGTAGATTTTTTGAGTGCTATTAGGGAAAGAATCTTAAAGTTTTTTACAACAGAAATTACTACTATTGATCCAATCGATAATACTAATATTACCAAAGTAAACCAAAGTAAATTGTTAGAACTTATTGGAGTAGAATTCATTAACGCCCAAAGAGGACTAGATGATATTACTCAAAGTGAAAAAGATGTGCTTGGAAAAATCTTGAGTAGTATTTTTAAAAGTGCTTCGCTAGAAAATGCTTCAGAAGATATGAAGCAAAAATCCAAAGCACTGAAAGACGAAGTTGATAAAATCCAAGATGTAGTTAATAAAGATTTAAAAGAAAAAATTGATGCACTCTTGCCTACTTTAGAAATATTTGGATATCCAGGTTTATCAGATCCAAATCTAACAACTAATACAACATTCAATGCTGAAACAATAGTAGAGAGTAACACTAAAATCTTGTATGATAAGGCAGATGGTATAACTTTGCCTGAAACCTATAACGGTCTTGGCTCAAGAAATTTGATATTCATTCTTTTTAAATTATTTGAATACTTCAGAAAATACCAATCCAATCCAATATTAATAAAGAGTCATCTTGTTTTTATTGAAGAACCTGAAGCTCATTTGCACCCTCAAATGCAAGAGGTTTTTATTTCTAAACTTTATAGTATTGCAGATACATTTTCTAACGATTTGAACAATGGCGTCAAATGGCCCGTACAGTTTGTTGTTAGTACTCATTCTACTCATATTGCTAACGAAGCTGATTTTGATACTATTCGTTACTTCTTGACAAAAAATGATGGTAATTTTTAACGGAAACTGAAGTCAAAGATTTAAAAGAAGCTTTTAAGACAGAAGAAGATAACGAGGACAAAGATTTTATTTATAAGTATTTAACACTTACAAAATCTGATCTATTTTTCTCGGATAAAGCAGTTTTGATTGAAGGAGCAACAGAAAGAATTTTAATGCCAAGCTTTATAAAAAAAATAGATAATGAATTAGAAAATAAACTAAGTAGTCAGTATTTGACTGTTTTAGAAGTTGGAGGTGCTTATGCACACCATTTTTATAAGTTTTTAGATTTTTTGAATTTAAAAACATTAATTATTACTGACTTAGATGCAACAGAACCCGTGAATACAGATAATGGAATACGACATAAAGCTTGTATAACTTCTATTGGTAAAGGCACAAGTAACACAGGATTAAAGAAATGGTTTGATAATTTATCAGAACCAACTTCAGATACTGAGCCATCAATTTTGAATCAAATTCAACAAAAAACTTTTGCAGAAAAAGAATTAGGATCTAGGAGAATTTCCTATCAAATACCCGAGGGAGAACATAATCTTTGTGGAAGAAGTTTTGAAGATGCATTTATGATAGCAAATAAAACACTTTTTGGAATTACTCAAAATGATAGAAATGCTATTGAAAACGAAGCTTACGAGCAAGCAGAAAAATTGAAAAATAAAAAGGCAAATTTTGCTTTGGAATATGCTTTAGAAAAAACGGAATGGAATATCCCTTTATATATAAAAGAAGGTCTCACTTGGCTGTCAGAAAATGTTCTTACTAATCAAACAACTGAAGAAAATGGCAACTAATAGTAAAAGTCCCGCTGAAATAGCATCGGAAGAAGCATTAGCCAAACTCTACAAAGCAATTGATGATAATCAATCTTTTAGGTTAGAAGCAGGAGCAGGAGCAGGAAAAACCTACTCATTAATTAAAGCGTTACAATACTTAATTGATAAAAAAGAAGCTACTTTTCTTAGAAAGAATCAAAAGATAGCCTGCATAACATATACAAACACAGCAAAGGAAGAAATAGAAGATAGAGTTGATAATAATCCTATTATCTATGCAGATACGATACACGCATTTAGTTGGAGCTTTTTAAGTGGATTTCAAAAAAGTATTAGAGAATTTATCCCTTCTATCAATGATAGATGGGAAAATCGAATTGAAGAAGCTGGTGGATTAAACAATCAAGTTGTCAAATATGATTTGGGTTATCCCAAAGCTACAAACAGTGAAATTTTATTACATCACGATGATGTAATAAAAATTATGGTTCATCTTTTATCAAAAGAAAAATTTAAAAGTTTATTAATCGACCGATTTCCTATAATCTTAATTGATGAATATCAGGATACTAACACGGAACTAGCGGATACCATTGTAAGCCAATTAATTGATTCTGAATACAGCATTATGATCGGATTATTTGGAGACCATTGGCAAAAGATATATGGTTCTAATGCTTGCGGTTTAATCGAAAATGAAAACATTAGTGAAATTGGTAAAAATGCTAATTTTAGGTCTGAAAAAAATATAGTTCACGCATTAAATAGAATGAGACCAGATCTTCCTCAAAATGAGAAAGACACAAATTCGGAAGGAGAAATAAATGTATTTCATACTAATAATTTTGCAGGTGCTAGGAGAACTGAAAATCATTGGAATGGTGATTTACCTATTGAAGCATCAAAAACAAGTATTGAACAGGTAAAACAATTACTAACCCAAAATGATTGGGAATTTGATTTTGAAAACACGAAAATATTAATGCTAACGAATAACGTTTTAGCCGAAGAGCAAGGGTATATAAATCTAGCTTCAGTTTTCAGCGATTCGGATGATTATTTAAAAATGAACGATCATTACATTAAGTTTTTCATAGATGTTTTAGAGCCAGTATGTAGAGCCTTTGAAAATAAGAAATATGGAGAAATGTTTTCTGCATTAAGCTCTAACACACCTAAATTGACTAATCAAAATGATAAATCAAGTTGGAATTCAAACTTAAATCAACTGATAGAGGTTAGGAAGACTGGAACAATTGGAGAAGTACTTACGCTACTAAAAACTACATTACGACCAAGATTATCACCAAAAGTTGAAGAAAAAGAGTTGAAATTCGATAGAATTAAGCTTCTAGAAGAGGTTCCAGAGGAAGAGAAATCGTTTATTTCTAAAATTGAAAATTTAAAGGCGATAAGCTATAAAGATGTTATAAATTTATTTGAATACATAAATAACAATACACCTTTTTCTACTAAACACGGAATTAAAGGAAAAGAATTCAACAATGTTCTTGTAATAGCGGGTAGAGGATGGAATCACTATAATTGGGATCAGTTTTTAACATGGCACAATACAGCAATTCCTTCAGGAAGAGAGAATGCTTATGAAAGAAATAGAAATTTATTCTACGTTTGTTGTTCGCGTCCCAAAAAGAGATTAGCAGTTCTTTTTACGCAAGAACTATCTCGAAACTCTTTAGAAACACTTTCTAATTGGTTTGGGGAAGAAAATTTAAATCCGTTAGTATTAAGTTGATAACATTATGTAAAATAGAACCTAAAAGCTCGAAAACGGCCTCAGAAAACTTTGGAGAAAACACGAGATATAATGATTGCTCCAGTGGAGGAATTATTATAGCTGCGAGAAGATGCGGCTGGATAATGATAGTTGTTACTAAGATTAAACAAAAAGTTGTCAATCGCCAACACGCCAGCTCGCTCACTAAATCAAAAGTCTACTAGACTTTCAATTTTATGCCGTCTAAAATATAGCGATTGAGCCGTACATTGTTTCCAAAGGTTTGTGCAGCCTTGATACTTCGACAAGCTCAGCACAAGTTTTTTTGTTCTTTTGTCATTCACCCTGAGTTTATCGAAGGGTCAAGACAAAAAGATATGCAAATCTTTAGAATGTTTAATCTGTGTTCTGTAGTTAGCATGTGCATAGAAATTATCTCGTTAGAGTAATTTTATACTTATGCGGGAACTTTCACGAGAACCTCATAAAAACTTTTTGCACGTATATTTTATCAAACCTGCCTGCCATACGGCAACGGCAGGCAGGTACGCGATTTATAAAGCAACTAAAAGTTTTGCCTTTTTTGGCCCTTCGACAAGCTCAGGGCAAGTGTGGGCTATGCGGTTGGATATTGTGTTTAAAAATAAATGCCATATCAGGCATTTACATTTTTATAAAACAATCGAGCGCAAAGGCAGCGGCAATTTTATACTTCGACAAGCTCAGCATAAACTTCACGGCAACTGCGAAGCACATCATGAACTCCAAACAACGTGAGTTTTAATCATAAACGCTTTAAAAGAATTTTAATGACCCCAGTAGCTAACATTACTATGAAATAGAATCACGGTGGGATATTTTACATAATACTACATTATAGTTACTAATAATAAACTAGCGTGTCGTAAAACGGCTGTTACATAAATGCTGACGATATAGACCTAAAGGCGCTATATCTGCATCTATGTAAAATAGAACAGAAAAAGTTCTATTCGCCGTTTTACTCATATATTATATTTGTACTATAATTTATATTATGTAAAATAGAATATTTTAAAACCTTCCCCATTCATTAACTCGAACCTAAAATTTATTCTTAAAATCATCTTATTCAATTATCGGTGATAGCATCTTTTGTTTCTAATGATAACTTTGAAACTTCTCCTTTGTAACTTATCGTAGTTCGATACATACTGCTTACCACAATTCTACTTGATAAATTTGGAAATATAGTGATTTCTACATCATATCCATCCCCATCACTTTTAGCTGAAAAACGTATTTGATAAGTTTTATTCTCTTCAATTTCAATGTCTCCTGGTTTACCATTATATTTTATTGCTGTATCCGTACTATTATAATTCCCAGAGATTCTTCTTTCTCCATAATATGGTAAATACATCGAGATGCTATCCTTTATCATTTTAAAATAATTAGCGTTACCTATTAAATCAATATTGTTAACACTGCTACCCGGAGGAAGTAATCCGCTATTGGCAACGCTAGAAAGGCTATTCGTAACTAAAGGGTATGCCCATCTTGACTCTATCTGAAATTCTTTTATTCTTATCATTTCGTTTAAAGCCTCTATTTGAGCTGGTGTCGCAGTAATATCTTTTGTGCTACTACATCCTATACAAATACTCCCCAGGATCAAAATTAAAATCTTCTTCATTGTGTTTGATTATGCTGATGTCTTTTTACGCAGAGTTATAGACTCCAAGTTTGATATTACAAAAAATACAAAATTTTGACGTACTATTACTTATTTTTAACTAAAACCTGTGTAAACCCTAAAATTGTACTGCACAAATACCGTACTTTTACCAGATGCAAAAAAAGAAATTTGCTCAGTTTGAATTTATTGCGCTTATGGCTTCCTTGATGTCGATTGTGGCCTTGGCAATCGATGCGCTGTTACCCGCACTTAATACCATAGGAATAACGATTGGCACAAAACAAGTGGCAGACAATCAATTGCTAATTACCATGATTTTTCTGGGACTGGGAATAGGTCCGCTAATTTTTGGACCGGTATCAGATAGTACGGGCAGAAAACCTGTAGTATATATGGGCTTTTTGGTTTTTGCTATCGCCAGTTTTATCTGCATTTTTGCCGAAAGTATCTTAATCATGGTCTTGGGAAGGATTTTACAGGGAATAGGACTCTCGGCACCCAGGACTATTGCCATTGCCATGATACGAGATATGTATAGCGGTGATTATATGGCACGAATCATGTCTTTTGTAACCGTAGTTTTTATTCTGGTACCCATCATTGCTCCTGCCTTGGGGAAATCAGTTTTAGATCACTACGACTGGCAGGCAATTTTTTATATCCAGCTAATTATTAGTGTCATTGTTGCGTTTTGGTTTTGGAAACGACAAGCTGAAACCTTGGAGGTATCCAAACGAGTAAAATTTACACCAAACATTTTTATTAATGGTCTTAAAGAAATGATCCAACATAAAACTACAGTTGGGTATACACTAATTTCAGGATTTATCGTGGGATCTTTTATGGTATACTTAAGCACATCTCAGCAGATATTTGAACAGCAATATCAATTAAAAGAAGAGTTTCCTTATATATTCGGACTTCTAGCCATTTCAATTGGGAGTGCTATTTTTTTAAATGGAACACTGGTGTTGAAATTTGGTATGAAGAGATTAATCACCACTTCCCTACTAGCCTATTTTGGCATTTCTTTGCTGTATATTGTATTGTTTTATGATAGCCCTAATCCCAGTATTGAAGTTTTATTGATTTTCTTCGGAATGCAATTTTTTGCGATCGGATTTATGTTCGGAAACTTACGCGCTATGGCTATGGAACCTATTGGACATATTGCGGGAATTGGTGCAGCAATTACAGGGTTTATTTCTACAATTATGGCCGTTCCTATTAGCACTTACATAGGAAGGTTTGTTTTAGATACTACCTTACCTCTATTTATTGGATTTTTAGTTTGTGCACTATTCTCTCTGGTTATTCTCGCTTATCTAAAGATATCGGCAAGAAAACTTTAAGTATTGAAGATACTATAACTCATTAGTGATTAACAAAATGAACGCTGCGTTTATTTATTATCATTTTTATCTACTTCAGTATTTTCTGAAGCAAATAATTCGCCATCACCGGCAATTGCAAATCGATCTCTTTTTGATCCGTAACCAAAATTTGATGAACGACGATATTTAGTCTGGAAATCTGCAAAACGTTTTTTCTTGGTGGGTTTTTCTTTACTGCTCATAACTATATTTTTTAAATTAAATATCTGGCTAACGATCTACTCTCTTTCGAATTTATTACTTTTTTTAATTTTAATCTACTCGTTTTTATGACTTTATATTTATTTTATGATCTCTGTAATCCAAAATCCTACAAGAATCATATAACAGACTATTCCTAAATATTCTAAAAACTTTTTTAGAAACGACTCTAAAAATAGATTAAGCAATAAAATTCTAAAAGCGTTAAACACCCCTTATTTATCAAGTTAAATTCCCTTAAGAATACTCTTAAAAGAAGTTTAACCTTGGAATGATTATTGTTTATGTTTACCTTTAAAAGCAATAAAGGGATTTTATGAGAATATTTCTCAATATTATTATTGGTCTATGCACTTTGCAAGGATTTGGTCAGACAACGTTACCTAATGATGGATATGTTTCCTATTCTGGTGATTATGCGTTGATCAATGATTTTAAAAGCTTAGAGTTTGATAATGAAAAGTCCAAGGTCACTTTTGATTTTATAGAAGATGAGACCTCGGGAACTATTAGTGGTTTGGATTTTAGAATAGATTTTAATCCTGCAGATCCAGATAATGCTTCTTTTAGTGGAACTGCCTTGGTCAAAACATTAGATACGGATAATTTTCTACGAGACGGACATCTGATGTGGGAAAAGTATTTTTATAAAAGAAAATATCCAAAAATTATCTTCAAAAGTAAACAAGTTGTTCCTTTTGAAACCAATACGTATAAAGTGATAGGCAATCTTACTATAAAAGGAACACAAAAAGAGGTTATTCTAACTTTTTCGCTGGATGATAAAAAGCTGCTCGGTAAAGCTACCATCTATACCAGTGATTTTGGGGTTTCTATTTATGATGAACGTGAAAGGAACAAATTGAATATTCAATTCTATTTCCCAATTCTGAAATAAAACAGTCTACGACAACATCACATAAGCAGAATAATCTCCATGATGCGTTAAGGAGAAAGGAATTTTTGAGCATCTTCCATCGATGTACAAATTTGGAATACCATTGGAGTCCTTTTTAAAATAAAGTCTATCTTTTTTTCTAATACTGCTAAGTATCAGTTTTTTAAGTTCTTCCCTTGGATTTATTTCTGCTTGAAATATTTTAGAATAATAATAAGCACCCGTACTTCTGGCAATACTGTATACATATTGCTTTGTAAACTCTGTTGTAAGCTCATATACGTATTTTTCTATGCATACACTTGTCGCCGATACACATTCAATTTTGTTTGGATTAAATGTCGGAGCATGATAAAAACATCGTTGATGTGCTTTGTAAGCGGCCTCTTTCATACTCCAAAATTTCCATACTTGTAAGTCCGGACTTGAGGAGTTATAAATTTCTTTTTGTTCGAGTTGTGTAAATATTTTTTGTAACCATCCCCTTCTCTGCCAATTACTCTGTATACTGGCGAGTTGTAGATCTACAATATCATTACCAATCATTTTGCTGCCAATTTACCTTCTATCACTTCGATTGAAGCCTTTACAGTAAGCATTTTTTCCATAGCTTCATTATCAATTTCAATATCAAATTCATCTTCAACATCCAGTACAACATCTACCAAATTGGCCGAGTTAATCTCAAGATCTTTAATAAAATCAGTACCCTCATTCAGGTTCTCTAAACCTTCTTGATTTTGAACATACGGAGTAATTATAGTTTTTAATTTTAAAAGTAAATCTTCTTTTGTCGTCATTATTTTTAAATCGAATTATATTTTTTAAAGATAACACAAGCATTTACATCTCCAAATCCAAAACTTGCTTTTGCTATGATATTTGCAGAAAAATCAAATGTTTTTGTCGGTACTTGATCCCTATTTATCTGAGATTGGATTTCGGGATGCAAATCTTCACAGTTGATATTTCCAAAAATAAAGCCTTCATTAAGTTGTAAAATGGTAGCAACACTTTCTATACTTCCGGAAGCCGCCAAACAATGTCCAACTAAGCTTTTAAGTGAATTAATGTATGGAAAATCAGTTTCTTTTCGATCGAGGGCTTCACACCAATTTTTAATTTCGGTCGGATCTTTGGTAGTTGCGGTTAAGTGACCATTAATAGCATCAATGTCGTTGGCTTGTATTCCAGAAGTATTGATCGCGTTTTTAATACATTGTTGAACGGCTTCACTGTTTGGGGCTGTCATACTACCTCCATTACGTTGTCCGCCACTATTTACATGTCCGCCCAAGATTTCAGCATAAATCTTCGCACCACGTTTTTGAGCACTATCCAGACTTTCGACGACCAGGGCCCCTGCTCCACTTCCCGGTACAAAACCACTTGCAGTTGCACTCATTGGCCGTGAGGCCTTCGTGGGGTTGTCATTATATTTATAGGGTAGAATACGCATTGCATCAAATCCGCCCCATACATAAGGCCCACTATCACTAGTACTGCCAGCGAGAATAATCTCTGCGTTACCAGCGGCAATTCTATCATAGGCCATTAAAATAGCCTCTGTACCTGTACTACAAGCCGAAGAGTTTGTGGTGACCACGTTTCCGCATCCTAGCATTCCCCCCAAAAAAGCACTAATACCACTGGCCATAGTTTGAATAACGGTAGTGCTACCCAATTTTCTTACGTTACCTTCGTCTACTTTATAAATGGCCTCACGAAACTTATCTACACCCAAAATTCCGGTACCAAAAATTACCCCTGCATCCCATCGAGGTACTTGTGAATCATTAATTACTAATCCTGCATCTTTCCATGCATCCATACCGGCAATGACGCCGTATTCCATTCCGGATGCCTTTAAACCCCGTAACTGAATTTTATTGAAGTAATGGTTTAAGTAATTTTCGTTATAATTCGGTAAACCAGCAATGTGACAAGAAAATTTTAGATTCTTTAATTCTTCAACACCTCGTATTCCGCTAGTCCCGTTGATGATAGATTCTTTAAATTCTGAAACGTTCGTTCCATTAGGAGCCATTACTCCCAAACCTGTAATTACTACTCGTCTATTCCTCATTTACAGCTTCATTGATAATAGAAATTATTTTGTGCATTGCTTTCTTCGCCTCGGGCATGAATGGTAAAAATGGCCAAATATGAGGCATGTCTTCTCCCAAAATCACTTCAATTTTTCCGCCATTATCTTTAACTTTATCGATAAATAATTTTTGATCTGGCATAAGAATATCATTTGTGGCCATGAATAGATAGATCTTCGGAAAGTTGGCAAAAGAACCATAGAGTGGAGAGATCAAAGGATCTTTTAAAGAAAAATCCCCTGCACACATTTTTTTTGCAGAATGAACCCCTTTAAAACTCAGTATTGGATCTAAGGGATCGATATCTTTTATTGCAGTATTGGTAAGACTCGCGTCCATCAAAGGTGTAATAAGAATTAATAGATTAGGAGTCTCAGCATTATCTCTTACCAAGCCCTGAGTTAAAGAGGTCAAAAGATTACCACCTACAGAATCCCCAATCATAATAATCTTTGAAGGGTCATACTCTTTGACCGCATGATTATAAACCTCACATATATTTTTAGTAATTTTTTGAATGTTGTTTTCTGGAGCTTTAGGATAGTCAATTAACCATGCTTTTGTATGTGTTTCTCGTACCATCTTTGATACGGCATTCCAATGATGTTTGGTAGGACCATAAATAAATGCGCCACCATGACAAAATAATATAAGATACTCTGTTCTTATTTCTTTTGGGATGATTGTAGTGATATTACATTCATTAATCTCTCTGGTTTCAACTTCATTACCAAATAGATTAGATTTATTCGGAATTTTTAAATCTTGCTTTCTTTTTTTTATATAATCGATTGGATCCTCTGACCAGGATTGCTTTTCTTTTTTCAGTTTCAGTACCAATTTGACCAAAGAATATGCAAAACTCATGATTCGTTTTTGTTTTGAAATGCAATTCCGGCAACCACCCCTTTTGCCACGATGATCTCTTTAGTATTATACATCACTACATTGCATTTGAGTTTATTAAATCTAAAATAAACCTTTTCTGCTTTCACAATAACTTTTTCACCAGGAAAAACGGGTTTGTAAAAATTTACTTCGCTACTGGTCATAGCTACGCTCCATTGTTCCTGATCCCAGGCATCTCTAAGAAGGTGTATCCCAAAACAAGCCATTCCGATTTGCGCCATACATTCTGTTAGGATTACCCCGGGAGTGATAGGATTATCCTTAAAGTGTCCTTCATAGAAATATTCATCTTTTAAAAAAGTATAACTTCCAACGATATGATTGTCATTAAGTTCTAAAATCTCATCGACAAACAAAAAAGGTTTTGCATACGGTAACTTTTCTATGATATCTTTTCTAATCAATGTACTTATAATTTAAAATGCACATCCACTTGGTAAAGGAGGTGTTGTCTCTAATTGCATAGCAAAAGTCTTATCCAAGGTGCTTTCTTTAAAACCTTCGGCTACATTACCTTTAAAGACTTTTTCTCCATAACCACTTGTGTTCATATGAGCCCGAACATAGACTATTCGATCTTTTTTTATGGCAACCGGACCTCCAGATCTCACAAAAGGTTGTTCGCTAACATGACTGTGTGCTAAAATCCTTCTGTAAATAAGATTTCCATCTTCAGAAATTACTTCCCACCAATTGGCATACTGATCACAACCTGTATCCGGACTTTTGATACCTACACTAAAAGAATACCTATTCTCCTCTCCTGTAACCGATACACTTACAATTTCTGCAGTAGCATTTGTATTTATAACAGAAGGGGTGATTTCGGCACTATTATTATCTTCTTTACAAGATATTACATTCAGTATAACAGGTAGATAAAAAATGAGTATCGTTTTCATATTTTTATTTTATCATGTCATTACTATTACTGTACACTTTCTAATTTAAATGTTCACCTCCATTTACAGGTAGTATACAGCCATTAATCCAGGATGCTTCATCTTTACATAATAAATATACTACATTCGCTACATCTTTTGGGGTTGTAATACGATTAAAAGGGTTACGTTCTACGCTATGTGCAATAATTTTTTCATGTCCGGGTATCATTCGTAAGGATTTTGTATCTACCGCCCCCGGTTGTAAGCAATTGGCTTTGATTCCGTAAGGAGCAAATTCTAAAGCGATACTTCTTGTTATGGCTTCCAGAGCCACTTTGGCAGCCGATACTGCCGCATAATTTTTCCAGGCTTTGGTATTACCCTCACTGGTAAAGGAAATCACTCTGGCATCTTCAGCAAACAAATTAGCTTCAAAAACAGATTTCACCCAATCATAAAGGCTAATAGCCATAGCATCTATAGTTAAATGAAAATCATCATTTCTTAACACTTGCTCTGCACCAGTCATGGGTTTCAAATTACCTTTGGCTACACTATGGATTAGAGCCTTAATTTTTCCTTTCTCAATACCTTGATCAATATGTGATACAATCTCTTCTCGTTTTTCTGATTTCAGCAAATCAGTGTTATACGATAGAAATTTGACCCCCATATTTTTAATTTCAAGAAAATCCTTCTCGATTTGATGTAAATCACTTTTGCGATCCCGATGGATTACTATGATGTTCATACCGTGTTCTGCTAATTTTTTTACAGAAGCTAATCCCAAACCGGTGCTCCCCCCGAGTACAAGCACCCACTCATTTTTATTATCAAAATCTTTACTCATAAACTCATTAAGTAGTTTCTTTTATTTGATTTTACCACTCCAGCAATATTCGCTGTGCAGAGAATCCGGGTCCAAAACTAAGCATCAATCCGGTTTCTCCCGGTGCCGGATTTCTATTCATAAAACGTTCTAGAACGTATAATACAGTAGCGCTGCTCATATTTCCATACTCTAACAAAACGGCCTTGGTATCCTCAATATTTTTACCCAAATGAGTAAAAAGCTCTTCAACAGTTTGCACGATTTTTTTTCCTCCAGGATGAAAAATAAGATGGTCTACGTCTTCAATTGTTTTATCATATTTTTTTAAAAATGGATGGATCACTTTTGGAAAATGCGCTGCTATTTTTGCGGGAACTTCTTGATCCAGTACCATTTGCAGCCCTCCATTTGTTAGGTTGAAGCCCATCATCGTAGTTGCATCATAGAAATGATACATTTCATCTCCTATAATTCTTGGTCCTACGGCATCTTCTTCAGAAGACAGAAGTGTGCAAGCGGCTCCATCCCCAAAAATAGCTGCACTCACCATATTGGTCATGCTGTAATCATCTAATTGAAACGTAGCGGTTGGTGATTCGATAGCAATAACAGCAGCTCTCTTGCCGGGATTTGATTGCAGAAAATTTCTTGCATAAATAATTCCGGAAACTCCAGCTGCGCAACCCATTTCTGTAACAGGAAGTCTTATGATATCCTGTCTTAGATTAAGATCATTGATTAAATAAGCATCCAGAGAGGGTATCATAATACCTGTACAACTTACTGTAATGATATAATCTAAGGATTTTGCATCCCATTCCGATTGGTGCAATGCCTTTTTTAAAACAGCAGTACCTAATTTCTTGACCTCTCGTATATAAATGTCATTTTTTTCTTCGAAAGAGGTTGCTGTAAACACTTCCTCTATACTCATAATCCCGTAGCGTTTATCTACGGCAGCATTTTCAAATATTTTAAGGACTTTACGTCTAAAACGATCTTCCTGACCTGATAACCATTGAGAAACGAAGGGTAATATTTCTTTAGTCTCCCGTACATATTGTGGCAGTTCCTTGGCCACCGTGGTAATTTTTACCTCCAAATTTTTCTACTTTTTTATTTAAAAATGACTGGTTTCGACAATCCATCGATATCGGAAAGCCCATTTCCAGTCGATTCGATATTTTTTTAAACCGAGTGCTTCGGTATAGTCTATTAACTCTTTTTTTTTGAACCCTCTCTTGATAGAGATTAAACCATCATTTTTTGCAACCTTTCCTTTAATAAAAAAGAAACTGAATATTTTAAAAAGATAGTAGGCTAACTGGCTTCTATGAAGATCGTTGATTACGACCCCTATTTTTGCCAGCTCTACAGACTTTTGCATAACGCTTTTAATTTCCTGACAAGTAAGGTGATGTAAGGTCAATGTACAGATGATCACATCACAAAAAAACTCTGAGGTTTCAATGTCTAAAAGGTTCAATTTAGAATATGTAATTTCTGGATATGATTTACTTAATTTTTTTGCATAAGATAAGCTTTTCTCATTCAAATCAACACCTATAAGTTTTACTTTTATTTTTTTTCTTCTAAACGATTTTGCAAGTGCTCTTAACATTTCTCCATCACCACACCCCAAATCAAGTATGGTGAATTCTACTTTTTGATGTTGCCCTTCTATCAGCTTATGAACTGCGTTTATAGTAATACTATTTCCTCCCAGCATTCGATTTACCCTGGAGAGATCAGACAAGGCAATTTTTAAAGAAGCATCTGCTATCTTTGGGTCATCCATAAGTTCTGGTTCATTGCTTCTATGTTCTAAGTTGATTAGCATACAATAGGTTCTCCGTGTGTTTGTTTAATAATTTTAGGGATAATGGCAGGTAATGCGTGAGCAATTGCGTATGATGCTTTTTGCAAATTTTTGTTTAACAGTACTTTTTGTAGTATCCTACCTGTATATAATCTTTTGGAAAAAGAAGAGTTCCATTGTTTTATATATTGATTTTCAATCTCTTTTCTAGAGAGTTTTGCATTATTATTAGCATTAGCTATTATTAGTTCACATAATATTTTTGAACTTTTTATGGCCATTGCCATACCATTACCGCAAAGCGGATGAATTAATCCTGCAGCATCGCCTAACATGAATATGTGATCTTCAACTGGTTTTTTCTTATCAAAATTTACCTGACTTATCGTAATGGGTTTATCAAAAATTAATTCAGCTTCCTTAAAAAAATCAAGCAAATATGGGTTCTTATACATTACTTTTTCCTGAAAAGTATTGATATCTCTATATTTTTTGAAGCTGTCATAATTGACCAAATAACATACATTCACCAAATTATTTTCGACTTTTGAAAGCCCGCAATAACCACCTTTAAAATTGTGCAGTGCGACCATATTTGTTTCAAAACTCGCTTTATAGTGTGCTTTTACCGCTAACCATGGTGACTTTTTAAAACTGAAAACTCTCTTCAAGGCTTTATCCAGGACAGAACGCTTTCCAAAAGCGCCAATGACATATTCACTGGTTAACCATTTATTGCCGTTGGTTTTAATCTGAAATTGATTATCATTAAACTGCACATCAAGGGCTTGATCATTTATAAGGTGTACCCCCATCGCTTCAGCCTTTTGCCATAGATAGTAGTCCAAGGTATATCTACTCATCCCAAAACCGCCTAATGGTAATTTACTATGAATAGTGTTTCCGTTCTGAGTGCTTATCGTGAATTCTGAAATTTCAACTGGTTGTAAGCTTTCAAGATCAATTCCTAAATAATTGAAATAAGGCAACACCTCATTAGAAATATACTCACCGCATACTTTATGTTTTGGATATGTGTCTTTTTCAATAAGTGTAACAGGAATATTTGCTTTTGCAAGATGAATTGCAGAAGTTAATCCAGCCAAGCCCCCGCCGATGATAACTATGTGTGAATGAGAATTCATCATATGAAGATACGTAAAATTAAAGCATAAAAAAATCCCGATTTAGTTTCGGGATTTTTATGTATATTAAAATAAAACTATTGCTTCACTTGATTTTGAGCCTCCCGTTTCATTTTCTCGTTCGCAACGATACCTATTTCAACTCTTCTGTTTTTAGCTCTTCCTTCTGCGGTAGAATTATCATATTTTGGAAGCGTTTCACCATGAGCATAAGTAGTAAGTCTACTTCTGCTAATCCCCTGCGACACCAAATATTCAGTCACTGCATTTGCTCTTTTTTGTGATAATGTCATATTATAACTATCATCACCAGTACTATCGGTATGTCCTTCTACAATGATATTAGTATCGGGATATTCTTTAAATATACCCGCCAGTTTATTAAGATTGGCCTGTGACTTTGCATTAATGTCTGATTTATTTGTAGCAAAATACACCCCACTATTCTCATCAAAAACAACATCAATACCCTCACCTACTCTTGTTACTTCTGCTCCAGGTATTTCTGATTCAATTTTTTGTGCTTGTTTATCCATTTGTTTACCGATCACACCTCCGGCAACTCCTCCTACTACTCCACCGATTACGGCACCAAGTGCAGAATTTCTTTTTCCAACATTGTTTCCTATGATACCACCAAGTATTGCACCACCAGCAGTACCAATTACGGCTCCTTTTTGTGTGTTGTTGGCATTTTTTGTAGCCTCACAACTTGATAAAATAGCCACAGCTATAATCATCACTCCTATATTTTTAAAAATTTGTGTCATTTTGGATATATTTTTGTTTATTGTAATTTATTGAAATTCATAGTAATAACAAAAGGTTTTCCCTCTAAACTCACCGTCATGGCCCAAGTCATTGTAGTGTCATCCAGATGTTTTAAAGCCATTCTATAACCGGCATTGTTATTTGTACTTTTTTTCTTCTCATTAATAGGCTTGAACAAAAAGTAATATTCACCGTCTGATTCTGGTTTGGGAATCGTAAATCTAAAATTACGCGCTCCTGTGGAAACACAATCGCTTCTATCGATCATATACATTCCTGTATTATTGTTAGGAATAAATTTCCAAGTACTTCCTGTAAAACATTCTGCAGAAGCGTCGTCGTATAGATTTACATCAAATATACCACTACGATCGTAAGTGATATTATCCAAGGACCACTCTCCTTTTAATGTTTTTTTTGCAGCAATAACCGTTTGTTGGGTAGTATTGCATGATGCCAGTAGAATAACCGCCAGCAGTAACGTAAGATTTTTCATTGTTGTTGGTTTTATTTGTAAAAATAATTAATATTAATAACGCTTCAAATATTATTATATTTCTATTAGAACTCAATCTTAAAAAGAAAATTAATATAAAGAATTAGATAAACGGCTTTTTTTATAGTTAAACTAAATTTAAATCCTTCAGTGCTAATAAGATTCAATAGTAAAGAAAAGTTAGAGCATTACTTACCTCATTCAGAATAATATTTATCTCTTATCAAAAACTGTTATTTTTTGGAACTCTAAAAAGTAACATAAGACCAATGATGAAGAACAAAATAAGGAACAATATAGAATATCTTACACTTCCTGTCAGTTGAGCAACGATACCATATGAAAACATACCAATAACGATTCCAATTTTTTCTGAAACATCATAAAAACTAAAGTAAGAAGCTGTATCAATTGCATCTTTTGGCAACAACTTTGAATATGTGGATCTAGAGAGTGCTTGTATCCCTCCCATGACTAGCCCAACAATAGCTGCTGCTATATAAAATTGAAATGGAGTTGTTATAGTATATGCATAAATGCATATTCCGATCCATATTACATTAATGGCAATGAGCGTTTTTATATTGCCAAATTTTGAAGACGCTCTGGAGGTTAAAATAGCTCCTGCAACCGCCACAAGCTGAATCAAAAGAATGCTGATAATTAGTCCTGTAGTAGGGTTTTGTTCTCCCCAATCTAATTCTTCAATACCAAAATACGTAGCAATTAGCATTATAGTCTGTACGGCCATGCTATACACAAAAAAAGCACTGAGATATCTTCGCAGTTTAATATTATTTTTTAGTGCTTTCCAAATCATTTTAAGCTCTTTAAAACCATTAAAAACCACTGCTTTGGTTAATACATCTTTCTTGTTCCCTTTGGGTAAATAGTAATATGTATACTGACTAAAACCAATCCACCAAATACCAACCATTACAAAAGACAACCGTGTAGGAGTACCTTCATCTTCGAAACCAAACCAATCAAACTTCAAGATCATGACAAGATTTACGATCAAAAGCAACACACTCCCGATATAGCCCATAGAAAATCCTTTGGCACTAATAGCATCTTGCTGTTCGGGAAAAGCAATATCGGGTAAATATGAGTTGTAAAACACTAAGCTGGCCCAGAAGCCAATTAAAGCTAAAAAATAACACAGTAGGCCAAACCAAAGGAATTCTAAAGAAAACCAATACAAACCGATACATGATATCGCCCCCAGATAACAAAAGAATTTTAAGAAATTTTTCTTATTCCCCACATAATCGGCAATACCAGAAAGCAACGGACTTATTATTGATACTACCAGAAATGCCAATGCAGTGACATAGCTGATTAAAGAATCGTTATTGAAATCATATCCTAAAAACCTTACGGTATCGTTTATAATATTGTCTTGATCATCCCTTAAAATAGTCAAGGCTCCCCAAAAAATTGGAAAAACAGCCGAAGAAATAGTTAAGTTATATACCGAATTTGCCCAATCATAGAAAGCCCAGGCATTTAACAATTTTTTATGGCCTTTGGGTAATACTTTACTCATAAAACAAAAATTAAAAAAGCTGTTCTGATTTTTTCAGAATAGCTTCTAAAATAGGTATAATCTTTTTAACGGATATAAACTTTACAATTATTTAAAAGTTGTAACTCCAAATTTTTTGGCTTCAGCCCTTGCCGCCGGAGCCCAGGCAGTAAGATTGGCTATACGTGTGTCACTAGATGGGTGTGTACTCAAAAATTCTGGTGGTGCTTGCCCTCCACTATTTGCTTTCATACGTCTCCAAAGATTCGCGGCTTCGTCTGGATTGTATCCTGCAATGGCCATCAATTGTAATCCAATGCGATCTGCTTCTGTTTCATGACTTCTACTAAAAGGCAACATTACTCCCAATTGGCTTCCTAAACCAAATGCGGTACCAATTATTTGCTGGGTTTCCTCACTTTTATTTTGAACAGCCACAGAGGTCGCAACACCCGCAACTTGCTGTAACTGCGCAGCGCTCATTCGTTGTTGTCCGTGATTGGCCAATGCATGCGCTACCTCATGCCCCATAATAGCTGCTACTCCTGTCTCATTTTTGGCAATAGGCATTATGCCCGTATAAAATACTATTTTACCTCCTGGCATACACCATGCGTTTACCGTTTCATCTTTTACTAAGTTATACTCCCATCTGTAGTCATCAAGGTACCCTTGATAACCATTTGCATTAAGCCAACGTTCAGAGGCTTTTGCTATTTTTTGCCCTACTCTAGTAATCATCTCTGCTTCAGAGGTGCCTTTGACCACTTTGTTTTCACTTAAAAACTGATTATATTGCTGAAATGCCATTGGTAATATCTGCGAATTAGATACTAATGCCAAAGTTTTCTTTCCTGTAAAGGGATTAGTTTTACAGGATACGAATAATACAATCCCAAAAACTAATACTATTATATTTTTATATTTCATGATATGAATGAATAAATGAATTTATTGAGGCTTAAAATTACGAAAATCATGAATCTATTTTAATAATATTGACTTTTAATTTGACTCAATCCATAATTGGCAAGAACCACACTTATTGTAGAAGGAATATCTATTTTCTATAGGGATGCATTAACAGTAGTAGTAGTAAAAAGGGGGTTTTGCCCTGGGACTTTAGGGGTAATTTCTTTTAAAAGATATTATATATTTCATTAATTTCATTTTGATTAAAAGCAATAAGTTATTTTATTGAAAATCAACATAGTAGTCACTTGTTTTTAAAGTAATAAAAAGTTATATTTAAGTACCCCTATTTTTTCTTAACATATAGCGTTATCTACCGTATTCGCAGTTATTGGTTTATCAATTGCATCGTCCATATTTATTAATAAAAGAGTATACGATTATGAACCTTTACACATTACTTGTCGGAATAAATGAATATGAGCTATATCCTTTACAACAATGTGTTAGTGATGTACATAAGGTTGAAACGTACTTAAATACACTAAATACCTCATATGATGCTATTTTTATCAAAAAGCTTATTGATAAAAAAGCCACCAAATCAGGCATTCTGAATATAATAAATAACTTCCTTACTAAAGCAACTGATAATGATGTTGTCTTGTTTTATTATAGTGGGCATGGCACCTTAGAGGAGAGTTTAGGTAGGTTTAGCGATGTTCATTCGGGCTTAATGGAATGTCTTGTATGTTACGATCAGGAAGACGAAAATAAAACGTCGTTTCTATTAGCGGATAAAGAACTGCGATATATATTTTCAAAATTTAAAAATGACCCACACTTAGTAACTGTGTTTGATTGTTGCCACTCTGGCGATATTGTAAGGTCACTTAGCGCTGTAAAAAATAATGATTCGAGACAACGAAAACTGAGTAGTGTATTTCCACCAAGAGCCTATGAAGATTTCATATTTTCCAATGAGATTAGGGAGGAAGATCTTAAATCAAAAAAAGTAACTTCTTTGATCTCTTATAAAAACTCAATACATCTTTCTGCTTGTCTGTCTTCAGAATCATCCTGGGAAGATGCAAAAGGAGGTGTGTTTACTCGATACCTGTTACAGCTCTTACAAGCAAAAAACAGTAAGATAAGCTATCTTGATATCACGAAATGGGCAAAAATCAGCTTAAAAGATATAACCCACAAAAAACAAACTCCAACGCTAAGTGTTCAGGGTAAAGGCAAGATAGATCACTATTGTTCCTGGCTTAATCTTACACCTAAACAATCATACATTGATCAAGGTAAGATTCTTTTCAATAATAAAAATGGATGGTATTATAATAAAGGACAATTATCCGGGATTAAAAAAGGGTCTGAAATAACGATAAAAATAGATCAAAACAAATCTATACCTACTAAGATTACAGAAGTAAATCTTGAAGATTCGCTGATACAGGATCCAATCGAGAACGGTATTTTATTAGATTTCACCCAATCGTATGCTGTAGAAACCGAAACCATCTTTGACTCTTTACGTATTCATATTTGTGATTTGGACAAAGATCAAAATGCCAAACAACAAATCACAAAAGTTATACAAGGTACTCCAAGAATATTACTATCCACAGCTAGTGAAGCTTCTTTCTTTATCACAATTTTCAATCAAACAGCATACATAACCCTGCCAGATGATGTATATCGCCCCCTTAACGTTCAGATTGACCTTTTGGCAACTTCCAAAGAAGAACTAGACCAAAGATTATCAAATCAACTAGAGTCTCTTTTAAAATGGAATTACTATAATACGTTGGAGAACCCGGAAGGAGGTTTTTCTAAAATACCTATTAAGGTTGAAATTTGTGTAAACGATAACTCAAACTGGTCGGATATAACGAATACAAATCATGAACTTGTTACGATTGAAAATAGCTTAACAAGAAATAATGAATATTATCAAAAGTATCAGATCAAAGTTTCAAATATTTCAAAGCAAGAGATTTTTGTTACTGCTTTGTTATTAGGTTCTGATCTGGCAATTTCTTCGGATCCTCTGGATCATCAAACCAAACAATTAAAACCAGGAGAATCTATCATGTTCTATGAACATAGTAGTGCTCCTTATGCCGGTTGGTCTCTAGACTCTTATAAAGAGATTTATAATTGGAAGCATGACTGGCTTATCTATAAGTTTATTGTAAATGATAAAGAAGATATTACTCCTTCTATCCCTGATATGAACCAGGTAGGGCTAACACCGCCAATGACACATTACGGAAATTTAATGGCCCATGGAGCAATCTCTGATTTCTTACCCGATAAAACAAAATGGGCGATATTTACATCTTCCTTACAGCTTATTAATCCAAATTATAATACTACAGGTAGTAAAATTATTGATAATTGGGAATGGTATTCAAATCATGAGATTGTAGCGCCGTTTATTAATTCTTTATATACTAAACCTGAACAGAAAGGCTTTGCGATAGATACCAAAATAAAATCTTCTACCACCTTAAAAGAAGTAAAAACCAAAGATGTATCTGGATTACTGATTAAATTAGGAAATCATTTGGATGATAAACGGCGATATCGCAGGTTTAAAAAATCCAAAAGACTATTTCCCGAATTACCGGTTATTGTTGCCGAAGGAGATTCCTGGTTCTTATTTCCGTTTTTGGTCAAGGATACACTGGATTATGTTATGGAAAAATATCCTTTACGCAGTATCGCTGCGGCAGGAGATGAAATACAAAATTATAGAGAGAGTAGACAACTTCTTAAAGAAATAGAAAAAGAGCGACCAAAATATGTCTTAATCAGTGGAGGCGGAAACGATATTATTGGGCCTGAAATTGTGAATATTCTCAAAAGCGGAATGCCCTCTGGTCTTCAACCTTCAGAATACTTAAATAGCACCTATACTCAAAAAACGAAAGATATAGAAGGTACCTATAATTACTTTTTTAATCGAATTCACGAGTTTGATTTTGTAGAGCAAGTTTTCGTACACGGGTATGATTATGTTCGTGCAGATCATCATCATAAAACGATCAAAAATGGTTGGGTCAATAAATATCTGATCGAAAAAGGAATTATAACAATAGAAGACCGATCTAATGTAATACAATACCTAATCGATAGGTTTAATCAATTACTTAAAGAAATAACAGATAAGCATAAAAACGCTACATACATTGATATGCGAACTTTGGTAAAAAAGAACGAATGGTACGATGAAATTCATCCTAATGATAAAGGCTTTGCCAAAATAGGACAAAAATTTTTAGAAGCAATTAACCAATTAGAATATATACATTATGAGAATATGTAAAAATGACATTACAGATCAAATTAGAGATTTGTTTGACGCCAACCCGCTTAGAGTGCCTGAGGCCAGAATACAACCCATGTGCATGTTAGAGGTACAAAACCAGAAGCCCAAATACTTAGGAGAATTCAGATTTTTGGTTAAAGACGGCTTTAAACATTCGATAGAAATACAAACAGCACCGGTATCTCAAGTATCCAATGTAAAAACCAAAAAAATCGATTTCAAAATGGGATTCGACATCTTAGGTAATTTTATTAAGGCTTTTGGACTTGATCCTGCCGCCATTGGAGCATCAGTTAAAGGCTCTAAGAAAATGTCTTTTTCCTTTGGAAACGTAGTTAGAAAATATGTAGACACTTTGGAGCTTGGACATATCCTGGTGGCTAATGATATCAAAGGAGACCCCGATAATATTTTTATTGCAGACATTACAAATAATAAAGAAGTGAAATTAGCGCTAATTACAGATATTCTTACCAGTACAGATTTTTCACTTTCGACCTATAAAGATAACACTACCGAAGCAGAAATTAATATTCCATTGATTCAAGAATATATATCAAATGTAGATACAAAGTTAACTGTAGAGAAGGTATCTGAGAATGAAGTGAAATTTAAAGGGGAAACTCCCCTAACCTATGCTTTCTCATGTGTTGAGATCAATATTGATCCAGAAACCGGAAAATTTTCGAGAGGCAAATGGCTCGATAATATACGATCTGTTAAAAAAGGAGTTGCAGCACCAAAAACAGAGAAGATTGAAATACCTAAATTAATGCTGGATGATAACCAGGCTAATCCACTATTGATTGACTTTTAGAACCAAAAACCCCACACAATGAAAGAATATTTTGTAGGCATATTTGAAAATGATATACAGGCTCCATTGAATAGCTTGGATGATGAACGCAAAGCCATTGATGTTTTGCTACTCAAACATAAAGAATTATTTAGAAAAGAAATTATTCCTAATGAAGGTATCGATGGGTTTATCAGTAAGGTGCAATTACTTACGAATGATATGACAATATTTCATTTTAGTGGACATCATGATGATGGTGATCAGGCTATTAAATTAAGTGATGAAATATTTAAGGACAAAGGACTTATTGAGATCCTTAACAATTCTCCGAAACTAAAAATGGTCTTTATTAACGGATGCTCTACTCAAAAAATAGTTGATGCTCTTCATAATGTGCCTATTGTCATTGGAACAACTACTCCGGTTTATGATCACTTTGCTTATTCATTGTCTACCCGTTTTTATGAATTGTTGCTCAATTCACAGGATAATATTAATGACTCAAAAAAAATAGACGATGTTTTTAAACAGGCAAAAGGTTTTTTACAGGGTCATTATAAAGGACCCAAAGATGAGGAAAGAGGTGCTGGCGCTGCAGATGATTTTGATATAAAAATAAATAATTATCTATTTAAGATAAACAGGGAAATTGAGCAGTGGCACACCAATCCAGACACTTTTCCTGTAAAAAAGAACTTTCGTGAACTTATCGATGAAATTAAACTCAAAGAAAACTTAAAAGAAGACCTTTACAAGTACTATCCATATTTTCTATGTATTCATTTAGAAATACTGTCAGACTTTAATGATATCAACAATAGTGTTTACCAGGAATTAACGAAAGAACGATATTGGGTAATACGAAGTATGTTCAAAGAGTTTTTGAACTTTCTGAAATTTTCTGCATACTCTATCATTTGGTCAATATCTAAAGAAAATTCAGATTTTAAAGAAAAGTTAAGTGGGGAACTAAAAGAAATACTTAGAGAAAATCTCGAGATAGGATGGGAATCTCATGTACAGGATAAAATTTCGGAAGATTTATTTTTCATATATAACAGTATTCCAGATGATTATCTTAACAAAAATGCCCTTTGGAAAGAGTTAAAGAATTGTGTTATACAAAGTCGAAATTTGTTTAAGGAGGTTTCTGATTTCTTTTCTGCGCATCTTGAGCACAATGAAGATAGCAAACATGAATATATTAAAACCGAGTTCTATCTAGAGAAATTCATTAGAAATTTTACGTTTTTAAGAACATTGGGAATCGAATCCATCTACGATGTTTTTTATAATCAGTTTAAATATGATAATCAGCGCTCTTATATTATCAACAGATCTTACTATCCTATCAATAAAAGACCAACCGCAATAGATGATAAAAAGAACATTATTTTTGAAGTAAAAGATAACCAATCTGCTCTTGATATCGATGTTCATTCTGTTTACATCTGTACTGTTAATGCTAAAGATGGTTTACCCAAAAGAGAATTAAACTTATCTCCGTTTTATCTTGATGTAAATTCTACTTCAATAGCAAAAGATAAAATAAAACTTTATTATCTGGATCGATATTCTGAAGCTACCGATAAATTAATTTATAAAGAAGTTATTAATGCCCGAATAGACAAGGATAATTATATAGATGGGAGAAAATTGGGCGAAGAAATTGAAGTGCCACTAGATGAAGATATGATTTTAGCACTTTACAAAGAAGGGAAAAAAGATATCATCGAAATCGAAGAAAAGAAAAAAATACGGGATCATTTCGAATACATTAAAAATTTAATCTCGCATTCGTAATCATGTTAGACACAAAAATAAAATCTCCTTTCAAATTTCTTGATTCATACAGGAAAAAAGATATAGATAGCTACTTTGGAAGAGATAAAGAAAGTTTAGAGTTGTTTGAATTATATAAAGATTCAACAATAATGATTCTGCATGGTCCATCTGGTTCTGGTAAGACCAGTCTCATCTACTGTGGGTTATTAAACAAAATCAGAAAAGACAAAGAAGTAATTAGCATCAGAAGAGATAGTAACCTTATTGATTCTATTAAAAGAAAACTTTTTTCAGATGACACCAATTGTGATGTTATCGATCAACCGCTAGAACTAATTGATGAGTTTTTTTCTCATCATTCAGAGCTTCATCGCATACTTGGCTCACTAGACCATACCGAAGGAATGATGCTGGATATTGAAGAGGAAATAATTCGACTTAAAAGAAAAAGCAGATCCAAATTATCTTCAGAATCATCACAAGACAATCAATCTTCTACAGAATTTGAAGATTCACAGCTCATTATTCAAAAAAATAAAGAGCGCCTAGCTGAATTTATTGATGAAAGAAAAAATCTTTTGGAAGAATTAAGGGTTAAAAACAAAGAAGTTAACAAGATTTCTGATAAAATACATGATTATTTCATGTACAAAAAGAATACAAATTCGAGCTCTGCATATAATCCCCTTGTCATTTTTGATCAGTTTGAAGAGCTTTTTGTCTACGGAAATAAAGAAGAAATCAATAAATTCGGACTTTTCTTAAAACTTATTTTTGATTATAAGATTCCTTTTAATATCATCATATCACTACGGGAAGAATACTTTGGATATCTAGATCAATTGCAATCTTATATCCCCTATATTTTTTACAAAAAAATACGATTGGCTCATCCAAATGAAGATGTTGTAAAAAGTATTATTGAAAAGTCTTTCAAAGAATTCAACATTAATCAAGTAGGTGATTATGCCAAAGAAGAACTACCAGATAAAGAAAAACAAAAAAGGATAGCTCTCATTCTTGATCAAATCAAAATAAAAAATAATGAAAGCACCAGTTACCACCTTCCTTTTCTCCAAGTCTATCTGGATAGTATTTATAAAGTAGATTACCAAAGGACTTATGGAGAGAATCCCCAACAAGATAATGATAGATATCTACCTCTTGAGTTTAAAGAAAATGAAATACAGGAATTTGGTTCTATAGAACAAGTTTTAGAAAACTACATTCGTGAAGTTAATAATAAGATCATAAGAAATGCCACTAACAAACTTAACAATAGGACAGAACATAAAGATAGTGTAATCAAATTTCTAAGGCATTTTAAAACCAACGATGATCTTAAAAAAAGAATACCTATACATTTAGAAAAGGAAGATTTTTATGTGATTAACGATCGAAAACTATTAGATAAAATACAAACCGATATTTGGGGAGAGATTAACGATCAAGAATATAATGAGACCATCTCTGAGATCATTTACGAACTAAAACAAAAAGGAATTCTTCACTTAAGTAGTGATAAAAAAATTGGGGCAGACTATACAGAGTTAAGTCATGATATTATTGCAAAAATTATCAATAATATTAGAACCGAAGATGATTTTAGATCCCTAATCAAAAAGGATTTTATCTCTTCCTTTGATATTTATCAAGATACAAAACAAAAGGCAGATTTACTTACGACTCAACAGGTCGAGCGTATGAAACAGTGTCTCAATTATATCCTGGATGATGATCATATCGAGCGGCTTCAAAAAAAACAACAATTTTTTGAGGCAAGTCTTGAAGAAAGTCAAAAAGAAGAACGTGAGAAAAAAAGACTGAAACGAAGGTTAAAACTATTTTTCTACTATCCTTTTATTATTACCTGTTTACTTGGACTTTCTGTGGCCTTGTATTTTCAAAATAAAGAATCAAATCTACTTAACAAACAATTATCAGATGAGCTCAATCTGAATGAACTGTCGATTAAAATTCATAAAGGAATTGGTTATGCCTTACGAGATTATAATGTAGATAAGACCAGTTCCTTTAATTATATTTTGGCTTGCGAGAGAATTCTGGAGCAAAACGAGAAATCCCTAGAGACAGATTCTACTTTTAATTTACTTTTTGAGTTTAAGAACGATCTTTATAAAGATTACAAAAAAACTCCTTTTTATCATAGCAGTATACAATTACCCGGAGATAATCCAATTAGAGCAACAAAAACCCGTAGATCTGTTACCAACGACTCTTTGCTTTATGTATTTGCCTTAACAAAATCAAATACTTTAATAGTAAATTCATTAGAATATAAGAAGAAAAATGCTACAAGTAATGCCATATTTACCCAAAAAAATGTAATTGCATTTGAACCTTTTCAAAATGATGAGGGTGAATTGACCATCATGGTTGCAAAAAAGGTTTTTCAAAAAGACAGTGTGACGCTTGTACTACTTAATAGTGATGGCAATATTAAACCAGGTTTTAAAGAAATTCATATTCCCCAAGGATCATCTTTAGATATCGAACATCAAAAAAATTATTCGTTCATAATAGGAGTCAATAATCTAATTAAAAAGCTCAATATCAATATGGATAACAAAGATTACACTATAACAACCATTCAAAAACTTGATGGAAAAATCAGAAAAATAAAAACTTTTGATGATAACAAAAGTAATTATTTGGTTCTTTACGGTAGTAATCGTCTTTTTTTTAGCAATAGTTCACGATTAAAACACTATTATTTTAAAGATGTACTAAAACTTTCACCTACAGACAGTATTCATACATTTAAAATTAAAAGCAAAGATTCTATTTTATTAGGATTAAAAGGGAGAATCAAAGTGTTTAATCCTGATTCTATACTGGCGCATGATAACTTTATTCATGATGAACACATTAATACTATTGACATTAATAAGAAAGGACAAATGTTGATTGGGAGTAGTGATAATGGTGCAAATCTATGGAGTGCAGATAATATTTTACTAAAGCAATTTATAGGACATAGTAAGCCTATACAAAATGTTTCGTTTGTAAATAAAGACGAGGATTATATTATTACCAGTAGTGAGGATCAAACCATAAAAATATGGAATATTAAACCTATTTCTATTAACCATAGAGACTACCAAAAAGAGATTTCAAAAATCAGTTACTATAATGATACTACGATTAAGGTTACTTTTAAGAATAACAGAGATAGTATAAAATTTTTAACCACCAACTTTGAAGAAATTAACCTTACTGGACGAAAAGTTTTAAGAGAAACCGATAAAAAAGGGCGCATTGTACTTGGAAATATCATCGAACCAAGAAAAAGACTCATAAATAAAAAAAATAAAACTGTGCTTTTACCACCTAGCGATAGCATCGATGTGGTCACCTACAGTAAACCTAAGGATAAATTGGCTGTGGCTGCCAAGGATAACATATATCTATACAATATTAATAACCTAAAAACAGATACCATATCTACAAGACACCAAGATAGAATTACCAAAGTAGAGTTTTCTTCAAATAGCGACCATATTGTCTCTGGAAGTAGGGATAATAAGGCAAGAGTTTGGAAATTTGATGAAGAATCAAAGTCATACAGTCTTTTGCAAACAATGGCATCTCATACAGGAGATATAGAGGATGTAGGATTTCATAAGGATAGTCTTCTGTTAACTGCCAGCAGTGATAACACAGTACAGATTTATCGTAAAAAAGATAATAGATTCATACAAATTCCCAGTGTAATTCGCCACAAGTATCCTATAAAAGCAGCGACTTTTTCTAATGACGGTAGATATATAATTTCTGGTGATATCAAAGGAAACCTTAAAAAATGGGATTTTAGACGCTTTGATCAGGAAATAGAAAAAAGAACTATGAAAATGGATAAGGATATTAATTAGCAGGCTACTAAAACCAAGAAAATCCCTGGTTTCTTATCAAGAAATCAGGGATGAAATAAAATATGGTCATATTATCCTACAATATGCAGCTCGGTAAAATCTTTACGAACCACTATTGTATTTTCTTTTTTATCGAATTGAATACTTTCTAAAGGAACAACTTCATTATCTATTTCTATCTCTTTGATAGTAAAAGGAAGTCCTATCAATTCGATCCTCATGGTTTCATATTCTGTGATGTAACTTCCGTTTTTATGCTGTTGAATAATGACTTCATTTTCTTTACCCGTAAAAGAAAAGCTTCGTAAACAATATCTTCCTTTGGCATAGTCATATCCATCTTGCGCATCTTCATACACTTTTGAAACTTCTTTGTTTCCTAGCTTATAGTATACCTCTAATTGTAGCGTTTCAATAGTTTTTTCTCCTACATATTGTTGAATAGGATACTTAGGAATTATAGCGCCTTCCTTTATGAACAGCGGGATAATATCTAAATCTGCATCTACCCATTGTTCCATTCCGCCTTTTACATATTCGCGAGTCCAGTAGTTGTACCAATTCCCTCGTGGAATATACATTCTTCTACCTTTAGAATTTGGTTCTTGAACGGGACAAACCAATATTTGGTTTCCAAAAACAAACTCGTCTGTTCTATAGTGCGTCTGCGGGTCGGTTTGATCAAATAATACTAAGGGTTTCAACATGGGTATCCCTTCTTCTGCATACTCCCAAAACATAGTATATAAATAAGGCAATAATTGATAGCGTAGCTCAACGAATTTACGAGTTACATCTACCACTTCTTCACCAAAAGTCCAAGGCTCCTGATTTCCATGATCTCCAGACGAATGTGTACGACAAAACGGATGAAAAACTCCGAGTTGTATCCATCTTGCATATAATTCTCCTGTTGGATGTTCTGCAAAACCACCAATATCACTCCCCGTGAAAGACATACCACTCATGCTCATACGTTGTGCCTGAATATTGGCTATCCAAAGATGTTCCCATGTAGCGACATTATCTCCAGTCCAAGAAGATGTGTAGCGTTGCGCACCAGAATATGCGGATCTGGTAATGATAAAAGGACGTTTAGGATATGCAAATCGTTTTACTCCTTCATAGGTAGCCCTTGCCATCTGAGTACCATAGATATTATGTGCTTTTCTATGACTGCAAGGGTTGCCATCATAATTATGTCGAACATCGTTAGGGAATGTTTTTTCAGGAACTTCCATTACAGCGGGTTCGTTCATGTCGTTCCATACACCTTTCACTCCTATTTCATCAATAATTTCTTTGAATAACCCAGACCACCATTCTCGTACTTCAGGATTCGTAAAATCGGGGAAATAACACTCTCCTGGCCATACTTTTCCACGCATGTAGGGACCATCAGCACGTTTACAGAAGTAATCCTTATCCATTGCTTCTTTGTAAACCCAATACTCATCATCTATCTTTATTCCGGGATCTATGATTACAACGGTTTTAAAACCATCCTCAGCCAACTCTGCTACCATACGTTTTGGGTCGGGAAAGTATTCTTTACTCCATGTAAAACATCTAAATCCTTCCATATAATCGATATCAAGATAGATGGCGTCGCATGGTATTTGTAGTTCTCTAAATTTGCTAGTTACCTCTTTTACTTTACTCTCTGGATAATAACTCCATTTACATTGGTGATATCCTAATGCCCACAAAGGCGGTAACTCTGGTTTTCCGGTTAAATCAGTATAGCGAGTAATAACATCCTGCATATTTGGTCCATAGAAGAAGTAATAATTCATTTCTCCTCCCTGAGCCCAAAAACTAGTTACATTACGACGTTCCTGGCAAAAATCAAAGAATGTTCTAAATGTGTTATCAAAAAAAATTCCGTAAGCTCTTTCTTCATACATCCCGATATAGAAAGGAACACTTTTGTATAAAGGATCCTGATCTTTACCAAATGCATATTGATCGGTAGCCCAATTTTCTATGCGTTTGCCTTTCAGGTTAAGGTGCATGGGTTTATCTCCCAAGCCATAATAGCACTCCCCTTGTGGAGCAGATTTACTCATCTTTACAATATTACCACCATACTCATAACTTTGCTCCCAATGAAATCCCCAATCATCTTTACAAATTACATTTCCGTGTAAATCATAAATAGCAGTATTGAGATTATTTTTACCAATAATAATTTCTACCCTAGAGGTAATAATAGCATAATGAGCCGCATGTTCTTCGACCTCTAATTTACTATACCCTCTAGCTCCATCTTCACTAATGGCATAAGAAAAGTCTTTTTCAAAATTGTTATCGGTGGCATATCTAAAACGAATAACACTACCTCTAATGATAGTTACTTGAAGGATGACTCCGTTTTCGGTGGTGAAATTTATTTTATCTACATCTTGAGTAAAGGAAGTGATCTTTCCGGGAAACAAATTTCCTTTTTGCTCTAGTTCTGTATTTACGATCATATGTGTTACTTTTTCATTAAGACTTGGGATTGTAAAAGAACAATAACTTAATGAATTTAAAAACGATTTTTATTACTATTTATTAAGAAAAATTAACGAAAACGTTTGAGCTACAACATATTAACAATTGTTTATTTATCGGTGATTTAAAACCGATTGATTAGCAGATTCTTACCAATTTTACTAAATTATCAAGATCGTTACTTTTTAATACTAAAGACGACGGCTCCCAATGGAGGAATACTAATTTCTGCTGAATTGGAACGATTGTTCCAGTTCTTATCATCTATATGAATTTCTTTTTGATTTGAAAGTCCACTCCCTCCATATTTCTTATCATCGCTATTAAAGATTTGTACCAATTTCCCTTCACCTGGTAAACCAAGTCTATACTTTGTTCTTGGCATGGGCGTAAAATTACAAGCGATCACTAATGAGTTTTCCTTATCATTCCCTTTACGTATATAGGTAATCACAGAATTTTCTGAATCGTCATAACTAATCCATTCAAACCCAGCTGCACTAAACTGCTGTTCATATAGAGCTGGGTACTTTTTATATAACGTATTGAGATCTGTAACTAGTGCTTTAATACCACTATGATAATCGTATTGAAGCAAATGCCAATCCAGACTTTGTTGAAAATTCCACTCTTCTCGTTGCCCGAACTCAGCTCCCATAAACAGTAGCTTTGTTCCTGGGTGCGTAAACATGTAACTATATAACAACCTTAGATTAGCGAATTGTTGCCACTCGTCACCTGGCATTCTGCCAATGATACTTTTTTTACCATATACCACTTCGTCATGCGAGAGAGGTAACATAAAGTTCTCGGTAAAAGCATAGGTCATACTAAAAGTCAGATCATTTTGGTGATGTGTACGGTAAATTGGCTCTTTTGCAACATACTGCAAGGTATCATGCATCCATCCCATCATCCATTTCATTCCAAAACCAAGTCCACCCAGGTAAGTAGGTTTGGAAACCATGGGGAATGAAGTAGATTCTTCTGCTATGGTCTGTACATCAGGAAAACTTGCATACACCTCTTCATTCAGTTCCTTCATAAAAGTAATGGCTTCCAGGTTTTCTCTGCCTCCAAACATATTAGGTTCCCATTGTCCATCTTCACGAGAATAATCCAAGAAAAGCATAGATGCAACAGCATCTACACGTAATCCATCTGCATGATATTGGTCTAACCAAAATATAGCATTGCTAATGAGAAAACTTTTTACTTCGTTTCTTCCGTAATTGAAAATCAGACTTTTCCAATCGGGATGATATCCTTTTTTTTTATCGGGATGCTCATACAAGCAGGTTCCGTCAAAAAAACCTAATCCATGAGCATCTTCAGGAAAGTGTGAGGGCACCCAATCCAAAATTATACCGATATCATTTTGATGTAATTTATCAACCAGTAGCTTAAATTCTTCAGGATATCCAAAACGCGAAGTAGGTGCAAAATATCCGGTTAGTTGATATCCCCATGATGGATCATAAGGATATTCCATAATTGGCATGAGTTCTACATGGGTAAACTGCATTTCTTTGACATAAGAAACCAGTTCATCAGCTAGTTCGGTATACGAAAGCGACCTGTTTTCTTCTACTCTCTTTTTCCAAGAGCCTAAATGTACTTCATAAACAGAAAAAGGAGCGTCTATGGCATTATGCTTTTTACGTTTTTTCATCCAGTCGGTGTCCTTCCATTCATAGGTATTACCCCAGACTACTGATGCCGTTTTAGGTGGATGCTCACATCTTCTAGCATACGGATCTGCCTTCTCTGTTTTTATATCATTGTGATGAGATTGTATTTTATATTTATATACACTTCCTTTTCCTGCATCGGGTATAAAGCCTTCCCAAATCCCGGATTCGTCCCATCGCACGTTGAGTTGATGTTCTCCCTCGACCCAGAAATTAAAATCTCCTATTACAGAGACAGATTTTGCAGATGGAGCCCAAACAGCAAAGTAAGTACCTTCTACTCCATTTACAGTAGTTATATGAGAACCGAATTTTTCATATAAACGATAATGTGTTCCGGCTTTAAAAAGATTGATGTCAAATTCTGAAAAGAAACTGTGTGCAATTACCTTACTCATATTTTGGGTTTAGCTATTAATAATTTTGGAGATTCCTTTCAGAGGAATCACGGCCCATCTGGGTCTACTATTTAATTCGTATCCTAATTCGTAAACTGCTTTTTCGAGCAAGCAATAATTTAGTATAAATTTTATTTCCTTTTTATACCCAATACTTAAGTTGTGTGACTGAACATATTTTACATATCGCCTAAGAAAGACCGCAACCATATAGCTGTATAATACCTCGGCAAAATGAAATAACTCTTCCTTCGTATATCTAAAATCTTCTATGTTATTGAAGATCGTTGAGTATAATGCATAATTAAACGATCTAAAAAGTCCGGCAACGTCTTTCAAGGGAGGCTGTTTTACTTTACGATCTCTAATAGTACTCTCTGGTTCTCCTTCAAAGTCAATGATATAAAAATCATGGTCGTCTACTAAGATTTGTCCTAAATGATAATCCCCATGAATACGTATCCGTTCTCCCTTCAATTTACTTTCATCAAAATCAAGCAATCGTTTACGAATATCCTTTTTTCTATCTAAAAATTCTTGTGCTAGTTCCAGGCGAAGACCTTCTAGCTTATGTAGGTTATTTTCTACTAAATTCACTCTATTTTCAAACTGGTAGATAAGTCTGTTTTTTAACCATACCGAATAATCATTGCCATAGATTTGTGGAGTAAATTGAGTATTTATCCTTTCTAATCCCAAAGCTACATGCATTTGAGCTGTACGTAAAGCTAACTGATCAATATCTTCAAAAAACGACATTGGGCAATAGTTCATGATCTCATCTGGGATTATACTAAGATCGATCTTGTCAAACATACCTATGGGCTGTACCTGAGTTATATCGGGATGTATTTTGTTTAGTTTTTTAAAAATATCCTTGAGTTGATCTAAAAAATACTCCCATGCATCTCCTTGATTTGGTACCAAACGCTGCATCAAGGCCAGCGTAATCACATTCTTATCAGAAAACCTTAATGTTATACTACCACTATATTTAGGAGTATTTTTAAACACGTTTTTATCTGTAAGGTATTTGTTGATCTCATAATCCGGATTTTGATCTGTAAATATCCTTCTGAAGATTTTTAAAATATATTGATCATTAAAAATAATTGAGGTATTGCTTTGTTCTGCTCCTAAAAAGTAGGAAGAAATATATTCTGAATCTTTACACCCTCGCCCCCTTCTAAATTCTAATCCTTTATACTTTGTCTTGGCGCCTTCCAGAATTTTTTCAAAGATTTGTTTCCTGAAAGATTCTAAAAGCGTAGCGTCAACCAAGAATCCCTTTTTCTCATTCAGCTGAATTTTGGTGATAATATCTTCTTGAGAAAAATTCGGGTCTGTGACCAGCGCAATAGGGATAAAATAATTCTGTACAAAAGCTTCTCTGAAGTTTACCTCAAGCACCAGTCCATAAAATAAATCATTGTCATCTTGAATCTTGAAATGATCAATTAATTCAATATATTTTAAAGCGCTTGCTTTCCCTCCATACCAGCGTTTTGTAATGATATAAGGCTCCAAAATATCTTCACGCAGCTCTTTAACAAATTGAGGGTTCTTAAATAGTTCAGACCATTCCGAGGTATATATATATTCATCATTAAGGTCTTTTTTTGGTTTGCTCTCTGTCGTCATACTACATCACTTTTTAATTTTAAAAATATGCACGGGCAAAGCAGGATGTAGTTCTATATAGTTCCATTCATTATTCCAATGATAACTACTTTTGGTGATCAGGTCATGCACCTCAATATTATGTCCGGCATGCACACCAAGTTGATTAAGGGGGAGTTGTATTTGTCCTTTCTGCGAATAGTGAGGATCTAAGCTTATCACGATAATCAATTCATTGGTTTTGTCATCATTGTATTTATAGAACCCTAGTAATTGATCATTTTCTATAGAGCAGAATTCAACATTGTTTGTTTGTCGAAGTGCGGGATTCTCTTTTCTAATATGGTTAATGTTAGTAATAAGTGTGGTAAGTTTGTTTTTTACGTTCCAATCCCAGTAGCGCAACTGATATTTTTCACTATTAAGATATTCTTCTTTTCCGGGTATTGCATCTGAAACCATTTGTTCAAATACTGGTCCATAAATACCTGTATTGGAGCTTAGTGTAGATGCTAAAGCATATTTTATTATGTGCATGGCTTCATTAGCTCCCTGAAGGTGATATGGATTAATATCTGGTGTGTTTGGCCAGAAGTTAGGACGAAAATATTCTTTAAGGTCGGTCTTGGTAAGCTCATTTACGTATTCCACAAGTTCATGCTTACTATTACGCCAGGTAAAATATGTATATGATTGTGTAAAACCTTGTTTGGCGAGTTGCTGCATCACTTTTGGTTTTGTAAAAGCCTCGGATAAGAAAAGTATATCAGGATATTTGTTTTTTATTTCGCTAATCAACCATCCCCAGAAATGAAAAGGTTTGGTATGCGGATTATCAACTCTAAAAACTCGAATTCCACATTCCTCTACCCAAAACAATGCGGTAGCGAGAAGTTCTTTCCACATGTCTTTCCATGCTGTAGTATCGAAATAGATTGGCTGTATATCCTGATACTTTTTGGGCGGATTCTCTGCATATTGTACAGTTCCGTCTGGTCTCCATTTAAAAAATTCAGGGTGCTCTTTTACCCAGGGATGATCGGGTGCCGCCTGCAAAGCATAATCCATAGCTACTTCGATACCTAGTTTTTTGGCTTTTTTAACCAAATCTTTGAAATCCTGGAGTGTACCTAGTTTTTCATGAATACTTGTATGCCCCCCATCTTTAGATCCTATACCCCAAGGTGATCCAACATCATCTGCGTTGGCTTCAATAGTATTGTTTTTGCCTTTTCTATTTATTTCTCCAATCGGATGCACTGGTGGAAAATACAAAATATCAAATCCCATCTCTACAATTCTGGGAAGCAATCGCTCACAATCTTCAAATGTACCGTGTACTCCCTCTGTTTTTGAAGCACTTCGTGGAAAAAATTCATACCACGTACTAAATCTTGCTCTCTCACGGTCTACATATACTTTCAATTCTTTATAAGTTGCCATTAATCTCTTTGATGGATACTTATAGAACACATCATGAAGCGTATTACTCTTTGCTTCTTTAATAGCTTCTTCATATGATTTTTCTTTAGCAAAAAGATCAGAAAGCTTTTTTATATAAGCTTTTTCTTTGATATCTGTTTCCTTAACTATAGCTTCAAGGTACTCACGACCCTCTAATAATTCTGAAGTCACTTTTTGACCATCATCGATCTTTCTAATGATCCCATGTTGCCAATTTAAAGCATAATCTACCCATCCTTGTATTTTATAGATATAATATCCCTGGACGTCCACCTTGAATTCTCCTTCCCACGAGTCATTGTTCACATGTTTCATTCTGATTTCTTTCCAGCTAGTATCTTTTTCATGTTTATAGCATATACTGGCCTGTATAATATCATGACCATCACCAAAAACATCTGCTGTGATATGTATTTTTTCCCCGACTACTCTTTTGATAAAAAAAACTCCATTATTTAACTCCGGAGTTACATTTTCAATAACAACACGTTCTTGATTAAGCATGAAAAATTATGAGTTAAGATGAATTGATGTTGCTTTTTTAACAAAAGCTTTCCCAATTTATTACTTATTTCTGAAAACAGAGAGTCTTAGTCGTAAGATTTTAAATTGAATCGTAAGAATTTATAAACAATAACGTTTTCGGATAAAAAAACAGTCATTATTCTCTTTAAAAAAGTTAAAATATTAAAGAAATTATAGAATAAAACCATCAGGAATCATAGAACGTCTCTTTATAACTACAACCCCATCTTTAATTACATAAGTATCCTTTTCAGTATCTTCGAGATGAGGCCCTCCATTTATGGTCACATCGTTTCCGATTCGTGCATCTTTATCTATGATGGTATTATTTATTGAGCATCGTTCACCAACTCCATAAGAAGGTATACCTTTGGCCCTATTAGCCTCTAATTCATCTAGATCCTCGTAGTGATTGCTTCCTATCATATACGTATTTCTAATTACAGTGTCCTTTCCTATTCGGGAACGAATACCAATAACAGAGCGTTCTATTTCTTTAGCATTTATAATACATCCTTCTGCTATCATTGATCTATCTAATCGAGTTCCAGAGATTTTTGATGGAGGTAATATGCGTGGCCTTGTCAAAACAGAACTACTTTTGCTAAATAAATCAAACTGCGGAACTTCATCGGTTAAACTTATATTCGCATCAAAGAAAGCAGCAACATTTCCTATATCGGTCCAATATCCCTCATATTGGTACGCCAACACTTTGTGAGTGCTAATAGATTGTGGTATAATCTCTTTTCCAAAATCTATAGTGTTAGGATCAGAAAGAATATCGATTAACAGATCTTTATTGAAGATATAAATCCCCATTGAAGCCAAATAGTGTCTGTTTTCATTTTTCATTTCTTCACTAACTTCTGACTCCCATCCGGGTAACTTGTCTAGACTTGGTTTTTCTGTAAAAGATGAAATAAAACTCTCATCGTCAGTCTTAAGAATACCAAATTCTGTTGCTTCTTTGGGTTTAACAGGAAGCGTAGCTACAGAGATATCTGCCCCCTTATTGATATGCTCGTTTAACATGTCATCAAAATCCATTTTATAGAGTTGATCACCAGATAAAATCAAAGCATATTCAAACTCATGATTCAGTAAATGATGCATTGATTGACGTACAGCATCTGCAGTACCCTGATACCAGGTTTTATTATCTGGAGTCTGTTCTGCAGCAAGAATATCTACAAACGCATTACTAAAAGAGCTAAAAACATAGGTATTCTTAATATGCCTATTAAGTGAGGCTGAATTAAATTGAGTAAGTACAAACATTCTCTTAATATCGCAATGAATGCAATTAGAAATTGGAATATCTACCAATCTGTATTTACCGGCAATAGATACTGCAGGTTTGGATCTTTTTTCGGTAAGAGGATATAATCGGGTTCCTTGCCCTCCCCCCAGGATAATTGCTAAGACTTTTTTGTTGATCATTTTAGTTGTATAAGGGAATTATATAAATTTACATATTCTTGCGCTGATCGATGCCATGAATGATCAATTTTCATGATTTGTCTCTGTAGGCGTTTATAAGCGGCCTGATCCTGATATAAAGCAATTGCTCTTTTTATTGAGTAACAAACATCCCAAACCAAAACCTGATCATGACAAATACCAAAACCTCCATCACCTATATCAATAACGGTGTCTTTTAAGCCGCCGGTCCTTCGTACTATAGGTATCGTACCATACCGCAAAGCATACATCTGATTAAGTCCGCATGGTTCTACTCTAGATGGCATTAACAGAAAGTCAGCTCCTGCATAAATTATATGAGATAGTTGCTCGTCGTATCCTATATGCACATGATATCTATCTTTAAATTTATCCCTTAACAATCGTAATTTTTCTTCTATTTCATGATTCCCTGAACCTAAAACGAGAACATTAATATCTGTATTACTTAATGATTCTTCTATAATCTCTGGAAGCAAATCTGCTCCTTTTTCGTTTACCAATCTACCAATAAAAGCAAAAAGAGGAGTGTCGATTGACAAATCAAAAGTATCACAAAGCCATTTCTTATTTGCCTTTCTTCCTGAAATGAGTGTACTATTCTTATAATTTTTAACCAACATCGTATCTGTTTCAGGATTCCAGATATCTGTATCTATACCATTAAGTATTCCCACACACTTTTTATTTTCACTCCGTAACAAACTCTCTAAGCCATTAGCGCTGTACTGAAGCTCTTTCATATAATTAGGAGAAACGGTGGTAACCTTCCAGGCACTTTTGATTCCAGCAGCCAAGGGATTGATTCTATTACCCCAATCCAAAAGACCTATTTTCTTCTGGTCAAAGGTTGGTAAATAATACAACTTATCATATCCCAATTGTCCTTGATACTGTGCATTATGTATGGTAAGAACTGTTGGGATACTACTAAGATTTTTATAGGCTTCTGCATGGGTCATCAAAAAAGGAATGAATCCTGTGTGATGATCATGACAATGGACAATGTCCGGAGTATACTTTGGCTCATTTATAATCTCTAAAACCGATAATTGAAACGCGATGAAGCGCTCTGCTTCATCATGGTGTCCATAAACAACAGTTCGATCTAATAGCCTAGGAATGTGAACCATATAGACAGTAAATCCCAAATCCGGAGAAATGAGCTCATGTAGTGTATATGTCTGTGATTTTTCTCCTAAAATAATTTTTCCTTTATGGATTTTTGTCAATTCGGCATCCTTTGTGAATGGGTTATCATGAAATGGAGTAATTACCGTTGTATCATGACCTAAACCGTTTTGATATTTCGGCAAAGCACCTACAACATCTGCTAGACCTCCTACTTTTGCAATAGGGTAACATTCAATACTTATATGAAGAATATTCATTGAAAATGATTGCATTTATGAAGTTAACATATGATCCTAAAAATCACATAAATCTATAAAAAAGCAAATAAAAAGGGCTACTAATTATCTTAAAAAGAATGCCTTTTAGTGAAGATTTAATAAAAATATAATATCAAATATGATTTTGCGTTAACACGCAAACGATTTCCAGTGATATAATAATAATTCGAATCTATTTATTAACTGATCGTAATGCTTTTTTAAGAATATATAGAGTCTCCTTAGAAGGAGATTCTTTTTTCCATTGACTACAAATACTCTTAACCCAATCCGGTTTAGTTTTGCTAGCATCATTTAACCAATTTCCAACAGCATCTCTCACATACTTTGAAGAATCAGATATCAACGGCTTCAGTATTGGTAATCCTTTTTCAGGATTTTCTTTAAGAGCGTCAATCTTTTTGGTCCACACTCCTATAGGTCTGGTTGTTTCGGCGGCATAACGGCGTATATTCTCATCTTCATGTGAAGTCCATTTTGCAAGAATCTCTATGGATTCATCCAGGTTTTCAATAATAGATTCTTTTGAGGCAAATATGGCTACTTCCCGAACCCCAAAATGAGAATCTGCTGCATATGGTTGGATAGCATTAAGTATGGCGGTAATGTTAGTTTCTCTGATTCCTGTCCAATAAGCAGCCCAACATCTAGGTATATCAGAAGTATGATTAGACAGATATTCTATAACTTTTTTGTCTTCTGTTAATTGTAAAAAGGTAATTCCAATTACTTTGGTTGTAGCATTTGCAGTAGGTTTCTTTTGGGCTGAAACAGCTTCATAAAAACTATCATACCATTCAGCTTTATTGAGATGATCTAGAATTTTCTTCAGTAGTTTTAATTGATCAACAGCTAACCATTCCATAAGATTTGTAGTTTCTACAAGGCCTTTGTTCAGATATTCAATCACTTCTGGATTAAGATCTTTAAGGCTTCGAGCGCCCTTTCTATTAAGAATATATTCTGGAATCATTAAGTAGATTATGTATATATGAATTTTTCAAATTTATGGAAAACAGAAAAAACAATACCAACATCTCTTTAACCCGCTCCGAGGGAAAAGCCATAATCTTTTACAAGAGATGGAGGTATTGTGATTTACATTTACTCTTCAAACTGATTGAAAGTGTCGAAATGATACATCTGCAACGATTCTTGTTTGACTACCTCAAAAATTTTTAAAGCTTGTTGATCCTTCATCACTTCTTCTGCTGCCGCTTTTGCAGATTTCATATCGATCCAGTATACAATGTCGATGTATTTACCATCGGCAGTACTGGCAGTTGTTCTTTCTATAAAGCCATAATACATTTTTACAATTTCGTTAAGCGATTCTAAAGCCGTTTTAATTTCTTTTTGGGAATACTCTGGGTTAGCTTCGAAAAATACTACTTCTACTACGTTGGTTTTGTTTTTCATTGGTAATAGGTTTTGATCAGGTTTTGAAGTACAATTAAACAATAGATTTACCATGATAATTAGAATTAACTTGTTCATGAGTATTAATTTTAATCAAAATTAAAACCTGCTTATGACAGCCCTATGTCAGTAGTATATTTTAAGAAGAAATATTTGTTCGGTATAGGTGTGCTCTTCTATTATAGTAGTCTTCGAGCGTGAATTTTTGCGACGGAAAAAGTTCTTGTGTTTCCAAGATATGTTGGATGCGGTCTGTTCTAAACTCCCGATAATCTTTGCGTAGTCTACAAAAGGCAATCATTATCCACGTATTATTTGTAAAATATACTCCCAGAGGTTCTACCAATCTTTTACTAAACTCATCACTCGCTTTGGTATATTGAATTTCGAGCACTCTTAAATTTGTAATCGCCTGCTGAATAATAGATAATGAATTACTTGGGTGTCGTGCACTTTGATTATATGTAAAAATACGTTGATCCAGAATCTCTAATTTCTTTTTTTGCGTTGTTTGAAGCACGGCAATCACCTTTTCGATTGCTTCTTGATACTCGTTGATCAGAGACTGATCATTATTTGTTTTTATTATTTTTAAAGCTGTAAGTAGCGCATTGGCTTCTTTTTCTGTAAACATTACAGGCGGCAATGAATATCCATCTACAAGGAAGTACCCTGTGCCGGCTTCCGAACCTACAGGAACACCGGCCTCGGCTAGTGCCTGCATATCTCGGTAAATTGTTCGCAAACTTACCTCAAACTTATCGGCAAGTTCTGCTGCTTGTACAATTCTTTTTGATTGTAGCTTTACAAGAATAGCAGTTAATCGATGTAAACGTTTCATTATTTTATATCATGCTCGCCCGATGTAGCATCACCGTCAAGTTCGCTTAAATCTGTAGCATTGTTTATGAAATATTCAGTCTCTTCAATAGTATCTGTAACGGGTGTTGTACCCAGCCCCTGTTGTAGATTCATTTTCTTGTCTCTAATCATTCCGCCAGTCATCACCAAACTAGTACCAATAATTACAAACAGTAAGATTCCCGGCTCAAAACTATCAATGGTAGCTTCTGCAGGAATTGCATAAAATAAAAGCACGGTAATTAATCCTCTAGGTGCTATAAATAATTGAGGAAAAATATCTTTCCCCATAAAAAGGCGCAGTAACCCATATCGTATAGCGTAAATCGAAATTAATATCAAAATACTTATCAATGTCACTTTCAAACTTAATAGCGAAGACAATACAATGGTTACCCCAAAGATTACAAAAAACAACGTACGAACCACAAATGCTGTTTCTGCTGTAATCACATGCAACTCGTGATATATTGATTTTGCTTTTTCAAAATCCAAATACTGCCTCAAGCTGCCTTGAAAAAATAACTTCATGTTCGCTATCACCAACCCAAAGATTAAAATGATGATCAATGATGACAGGTGCATTTTCTTACCTAATCCATATAATAGCAGTAATACTGCTATCAAAAGAAATAATTTAACCTGACTTTTAATCTTCTGAAAGATCAAAATAATAGCATAACTCGCCACCAATGAAATAACTATGGTAAGAATTAAATTCAGAAAAAAACCTCCTACTCCAGAATCCTCTGCTGGATTTAGCCGTCCAGTGAGGAAATAGAATAACATAATCCCTAAGATATCAGAAAAGGTGCTTTCATAAACATGAAATTCTTTTTTTGCTTCATTCAAACTACTAACACTAGGAATAATTATCGCACTACTTAATATGGATAATGGGGTAGCGTACAGCCAGGCCGATTGCATTGTCATTCCATCAATCAAGGCCTTCAATATTACTGCTGCGATAAAAGTAGAAGCCACAAGCCCAATCAAAGCAATAGCCATTGATTTTAAAATAGGCATTAATTTATCACTCTTTAGCTTTAATTCGAGTGCTGCTTCCAATACGATCATAATCAATCCCACAATCCCCAAAACTTCCAACATGGGGAAAAAATCTATGGAATCAGCATTAAATGCTTTAATAACATACTGTAGGATGATACCCAATATGATCAACATTAAGACTGCAGGAATATTGGTTCTTTTCGCTATACCATTAAAAATAAATGATAGAATGATAACAACAGAGATTTCGATAATAAGATTATAAGAAGAAAAAATTTCCATGAGGTAGACTAAGGTTGATTATATTTATTGATTGTTTATAAACGAACGAAAAGATAGTAAATTATTTTAAAGTAATTCGGTAACCATAAGAAACAAAAATCTCTTTACTCATTATCTGTCGGTTAAATAAGTTTTTACAAATAATTTTTAGCAGGTTAATAAAAATTTAACTGTTGGTGTATGTGAAATAATTTATCTTTATTCAGTATGTAAATCATTAACATCTATGTCCAATAAGGGATTAATAATTGAAGAAAGAAGTCGTGATATTGGTGATTTCTTGGTAGGCAGACTGATTCCTTTCAGGAAAAAAAGAATGGTAGGCCCGTTTATTTTTATTGATCATATGGGTCCAACTACCCTCAAAAAAGGACAGTATATGGATGTAGATCAGCATCCACATATTGGTTTATCTACGCTTACTTATATGCTTGAAGGTGATTTGATGCATAAAGATAGTATTGGTACACATCAACGTATTTCTCCAGGATCAGTAAACTGGATGGTTGCCGGTAAAGGAGTCACCCATACAGAGCGCACTCCAATTGATCTTAGGGATGGAAGAGAATTTACAGCGCATGGGTACCAGATCTGGGTGGCTTTGCCTAGAGAACTGGAAGATGTAGATCCAGAATTTCACCATATTGATGCCTCAGAATTGCCAAATTGGAAAGACAGTACTACCGAGTTTAGATTAATCGCAGGAAATGGGTTTGGAAAGAGCTCTCCACTTCCTGTACATTCTGAATTGTTCATGGTAGAAGTAAAAGCTCAGGATGAATATGAGTTAAAAATTAAAGGTGAATTGCAAGGAGAAATAGGTATTTGTATAGTAAAAGGAGCGATCGAAGCATGTAATGACCTAATTGAACAAGGAAATATGTTAGTTTCTAAAACAGAAGATAGCTGTACAATCATCTTAAAACCCGAGACTCATGTATTACTATTTGGTGGACAACCTTTTCCCGAAGAGCGTCATATCTATTGGAACTTTGTATCGACTAGTAAAGACAAAATAGAAGAAGCCAAAGAACGATGGAAGAAACATGAGTTCCCCAAGGTACAAGATGATGATACTTATGTTCCATTGCCAGGACGGTAAAAGTGGAGTCAATGGTTTATACTAACTCTCTTCTCAACTCATTTAGAGTAATATTGCTATTGATTAATCTAGTTACTACTTCTTCTCTAAACTCATCAAGATCATCATAGTCATAATACTTTGCCCACTTATGCGTCTCTAATAAATTCTTTATTTGTTTGATGAGCTTTCTTGTTGCGTCAGCAGAACGCAAGACGGCTATTCCATCGTAATTTGGATTATCCTTGTGCATATAACTTACTTTATTCATTTCAAAATTTACAGAAATATAGTATGCGTCTACATCGGGATCAAGATTCTCTCTGAAATCGACCCAATCTGCATATCCCAGACGTAAATCATCAATCTCTGCAGAAAAGTCTGAAACCAATCGCCATTGACATTTTGCTGCTCTTCCCCAATGATTAGAAAGTCGATATACCCCATTTTTTGTATAGTAGTAGGTGCTACCCGACTCACTTCTGTAATTTGGTTTTCTTCTCGAGATCTCACGAAGTGAAACTCCCCTAAACACACAATATGTTTTATTAAAAAAGTTATATCGTGTATATACTTTTTTTTGTTCTTTTTCTTGATTTTCCAAATGCAACGGTTTTCCCAAGCGCAAAGAAATTATAAATTATTTAGAAAATAAAAACAAGTTTTTAACATATTATCACAAAGACAATGATCATATCCTATGATAAGAATTTAACGGTATAATGAAAGGGTATTTACCTATTAAAAATTAGGCAATTCCCTCTTTTAAAAATATACTTACTAAAATATCTTTGGGGTATTACAATTCATTTTAAACCTTATAAAAACAAAGGGGGTTTATCATATTTGAATTAGCCAAAAAAAAACCACAACGGGATATCCTAACAGTATTCGTACTCACAATCTGTCATATTGAGCATGTCTGCAAGACAGGCTTGAGATAACAGGAAAGAAGGGCTTTGGGATGTCCCTGTTGTAGTTATCCTATATCCCCCGCTCTAGACTTACTCCCCTTTCTTTTTTACTAAATGGAAACGGTATATTGCTCCTACTCTTAAAAATAAATTCCCAGTCATTTTAGGGTTCAACAAGTTACGATCATCACCAAATTCGAATGCAGAAACACGTATGGGCAGCGTATCTCCTTCTTCAAAAACCTCGAATGACGCTGTAGAATATCCAGCATGTAATCGTACCAAAATACTTTTGTCCATAAAACTATGCTGAAGGTATGGTGCAAATTCGATGTTCAACGCCTGAGTATATAGCTCTGGCGTACTATCATCACGTTCAAGGCTAAAAGATCTAATAAAAGCCTGGTAACCCAGACCCACGGATATGGTATTGTTAAAATTATAAATTAGGTCAGCATTAATAGGCAAAGAAGAAGTGAATTCCCATTTTTGATCTTCGCTTGTATAATACATCCCCAATATTGGAGTCATAAATACTCCAAAAGCCTCACTACTGGCATAAGCACCAAAACGATATTGCATACGATCACTTTTTTGATATTTTAACAATATCAAACCACCAAAGAAAAAATGATCTCCGTTGGTGTGTAAATCCTGACTCGCAATTTTAGGTAGAAGTAAATAGGTACCCGACCATTTATCGTTATGTTTAATATTGATACCTACTTTTAAAGTAATATTATTTAGAGAGATTTTTTCACTATTAGGAAAAAGCTCCAACTTTTGCTGGTTATAATCGACTCCAGTAATTATAGCTATTTTTTCTGAAAGCTTTATCGGATAGGTTAACGACACATCAAACAAACCTACATTGGTCGTGGCATTGCTACCTTCAAAACCTGCATCAAAAATGTTTGCATAATTAACTTTTACAACATCTATATAATCTTGGGCAATTAAAGAATAAGTGAATAAAAAAGCAATTAAAGGCAGAGAAGAGAATTTCACGGTACAGATTTATTTTAATAAGTGCTAAATATATGATTATCTATTGAATTGATTTAAAATAAGTTCATCACACCTATCCATAAAATTTAATGCTTAAAAACCCCCTGCATTATCGAGTTCCAAATCCCTTTTCGAAAGGGGTTAAATAAAATGAAACCGGGTTTTTTAACTGTTTTAATACATTTCTAAAGCCAATACATTTGTCCTGAAAGTTGAAAAGATATCTTTTCTAAGCCGGCAAATGAAGAGGGCCTTACTAACTAATTAAATGATAATTATTAAATTAAAACAAATGAAAAATTTTGGAAATCTTAAAACCATAGCACCTTTAATCATAGGGGTGCTTTTTATTGTATCGTGCGAGAAGTCTGATGTTGAAATCGAAACACCAATCAAATTCTTGAAACAGAAAAAGAAGAAGGGTTTAAAAGTAAAACAGGAAATGATGGTGAGGCACTAAACAATACCAAAGAAGAATCTGTCTTACCAGTTATGAAAATGCACTTTGGTAAAGATGTAAGCAAAGAAGAAGCGATGCGTGAGTTTGATGCAGCTGTAAAAACTTACATAAGTAAGCAACCAGTTCAGACCAAAGCTTTTAGTACAGAGTGGTATTATAAGGTTTGGACTTTTACTGGAACTCAAAGCAATAATGACACCGATGGAGATGTGGGTACCTATGTACGATTTACTACCAGTGCAGGAGCCTACACTTCAAATTTTAATTGGATGGACGAGTTCTGGGATGACGATTTTGAAGGCGGATGGGATGCCTTTTTGTTTAAATCTTCATTCCCCGGCCGTGCTGTAGAATGGGTAGAAGTAGATAATGCTACCTTATATCTTGAAGGCACCGATGGGTGGTTTGTTACTGATTTTGTAATTCAAATGGCTCCTGACTATCAAACATTATCAGCAACGGGGTTTTCGTCATTCTGGGCACATCCAAACGTTTGGTTGGATAATAGTTGTTCTAACAGCTGCTGGGATAGTTACTACACCGGTAATATTGGAACAGGAAGATTAAATTTCTAATCGAGTTTGATTCCCAACTAGATGTTTGTTGCGGCCTATTATTTTTTAATGATAGGCTGCTTTCAATTTTCAGAATTTTTATGATCTAAATTACTATTCTGCCCTTTCAAGCATTACTTAACAATTTAGGTCATCTCGGTCCTAGAAAGTGCCTCAGCAAAACCATTATCTATGTTGATTTTTGTAGCGGCAGCAAGGTGACTATAAAAAACTGCCATACCAGACATTGCAATAATTTCTAGGATTTGAGGTTTGGAATAGCCCAATTTTTCCAAACGCTCAAAATCTTCTTTACTTGATGAATTTGGATCACGCGATAACCGTACTGCAAAATCGATCGCGGCTTTATCTTTTGGATCATCTGTTTCAGAAAGTGTATGACTATTAACCAAATATTCTATTTGCTCGGGCAATGCTCCCATGGCAAAACAAAATACCTGATGTGCGGTCTCACAATAATTACAATGTTTGGATGAAGATATAGCAATCATGATCATTTCCTTCACTCTACGATCCAGCAAACCACTTCCCAGAATATACTTCATGGCCGGTACAATACCGTGCAATGCTAATGGAGCATGTCCCCATACCTGAAAGAAATTTGGTACAAACGGAGCTCCCAGCTCATTTTTAATAGTATCGAAAGTGTTTTCTAATTCCTTAGTAGTGATAGGATCTTCTATAATAGCACTTATAGTTTTCATAGCAGGGTATATTTAAATTGGCATATAAAGGTACTAAATCATTTGGTAGGATATATAGTATAAGAATAAATTTTTGATAGAATAATAGCCTGGTAAGATACAAATCAAGGGTTCTGTTGATCTAGATGTAAGACTTTATTAGACAGTACTATAACGGTATAATCCTTAACTATAATTGTAAAGATTTTAATTCTTAATATAACTCAGCGCTCTTGATGGACACTGATCAATTTGTTTGATAAGAGCTGTGGTACTAGCATTTTCCGGAGTAATCCATGGCTTTGCTTTCGGATCATAAACGTTGGGTAAGGTTTTTACACAAATACCAGAATGTATACATCTCCCGGGTTTCCAAACAATGGTAAGCCCATCATTGCTATATTCTTTTATAATTTCGTTAGCCATTATTATAAATTTAAGTGAATTGTATCGCTTAAAGATAAGATAATCTTATATTTAATGCACACAAAATCATTCTCATGTTGCAAAATAAAAACACACTCGTTATTCTATTGTTAAATGGCATTGTCATACTATTTCTGTCTTCTTGTAAAAAAGATACCAGTAAAGCAGATCTGAAGGATGCACTTACATTTTATGCTTCTTTTGATCAAGGAGTAAACGCAGATTTCGCTTTAGGCGATAAACAAATGTATACCGTTCCTAATCGAAAAGCACGAGATTCTGCTCAGGTAGGATTGCATAAGCCTGACATTAGTATTGCCAAAGGAAAAGGACGTTACGGTGATGGGTTATTGTTTACAGAGCGCAGTAAAGGAAATATTTACTACCCTAGTAAAAATAATATCACTTATAATAATACCGATTGGAGCGGCGCTGTTTCTTTTTGGTTAAAACTTGATCCGGCTACCGATCTAAAACCAGGATATTGTGATCCCATACAGATCACCGATGTAAGTTATAATGATGCGTCTATTTGGGTAGACTTTACTAAGGAAAACCCAAGAGATTTTCGCTTGGGAGTTATTGGAGACCGAGAGGTATGGAACCCAAACCCCGAAGGCCCGGATAACGAAAATCCTATTTTTAATGAAAAACTAGTGGCGGTAAAGAATCCTCCTTTTGGAAAAGATGTATGGACCCACATACTCATCAATTATTCTCATCTAAATACCCAAAAGGGTGAAGCATCATTATATATGAATGGTAAGCTAAAAGGCACTCGATCGAATATTACCACTCCGTTTACATGGGATTTAGAATTATCGAATATCTACATAGGATTAGGATATATTGGTTTGATGGATGAGTTATCTGTTTTTAATAGAGTGTTGACCAATGAAGAAATTATCCTACTTTATGAATTAGAGAATGGTGTGCATAGTGTTTTAAATCAATAATTATATTTAAAGAACTGTCCTAGTATCAAATGAGCCGAGACCTTAAACTATATTTAGAACTGCTTTGGCAATCAATATTGTTTTGGGCAGTTGTCATGGGATTATATTCGTTATTCCGATATTATGGGATGGATGAAGAAGTTGGTGTAACGGTTATTGCCGAATTTAGCGGAAATCAAGGTACTATAAAAGCATTACAGGGATTTATGGTTATCGGAATTCTAATTGGCTTTTTGTATGCAACTATAGATTTCTTTTTTGATAAGTATACTTCTGATCGATTATCACTTGTTTTAGATCTCGTATTAAGAACTATAGTATATTTTGTAACAACAGTGGCTGTCTTTACTGCAGTAATACGATTATTTTCCAAAGTTTACAATCTTCCACTAGATTCAAGTCGAGGTTGGTGGCTACAGGATAAAGCTTTCTGGTCTGCGATTTTGTATATCGTGTTAGTGTCTTTTGTGTTTTCTTTTATAAAAATTGCTACCGAAAAGTTCGGGAAAGGTGTTTTTTTTAAAATGCTAATGGGTAAGTACAAAAATCCGCAAGAAGAGAAACGTATCTTTATGTTCCTTGACCTAAAAGATTCTACTACGATTGCAGAAAATCTCGGGCACTTTAAATACAGCCAATTTATACAAGATTGTTTTTATGATCTTAACGAGGTCGTACCCAAATATGATGCAGAAATCTACCAATACGTGGGTGACGAGGCAGTATTAAGTTGGCCATATAAAAAGGGATTAGCCAACAATAATTGTGTAGATCTGTTTTTTGCTTTTCAGCAAAAAAAACAAAGTAAATCGCAATATTATATGAATAAATATGGTGTAGTACCTGAATTTAAAGCGGGTTTACATGGTGGAATATTGATGGTCACCGAAGTTGGTGTAATCAAAAAAGAAATTGCTTATCACGGAGATGTAATTAATACCTCTGCACGCATACAGGGCGAGTGTAATAAGCACAAGGTATTACTACTCATCTCTGAACGATTACTACAAGATTTACGAATGAATCCTCATCTATCCACCAAATTCTTAGGTAGCGTATTGCTTAAAGGAAAGAAGGAGAAAGTAAATATTCATACCATAGATAAGGTATAGGTCTTCAGGATTTAAATTTTGAGAACTCAGGCGAAGTGAGAATAAATTTGGAGAGCCAGTATGATCTTAAATAAAGTGTTCTCTAAATCCTTAGATTAACACGTCTTCTCTACAAACTACTGAAGCTTAAACACCTAATAAAATCTCACAAAAATTGTGAATATCTATTTACTTTAAGACTGATCTTAGCGACTCAAAAAATATATATTTGCCTTCCTAAAAAAGAAAATATGAGCGCTACCTGGTATGAATGTAAAGTAAAATATAGAAAAACTGATGACTCTGGAGCACAAAAAGTAGCTACAGAACCGTATTTGATCGATGCAGTGTCTTATACAGAAGCTGAATCAAGAATCAATGAAGAAATGTCTGCCTATATAAGTGAGGAATTCAAGATCACTAATATAAAAGTAGCCAATTATGCAGAGATCCATCCTTTTGAAAACTCGGACCGCTGGTTTAAATCAAAAGTTTCATTAATTGCCTACGATGAAGAGAGCGGTAAAGAACGAAAGTCTAACATGTATCTCCTGGTTCAGGCAAATGATGTTAAAGAAGCTTTTGATAATACGAACGAAGCGATGAAAAATACTATGGGAGATTATACCATTCCGGCAATTTCAGAATCTCCAATTATGGACGTATTTCCTTATTTCTCTGGTGATGAAGCAGAACTAGAGAAAATAGAAAGATTCAATACACTTAAAGATTCTGTTCCTGTTGAGATAGAATCTGAGGAAACAGACGAGATTATAGAATCTATCGATATCCAAATAGAAGACACTTTAGAATCTTCAGAAACGATTAGCACTGTAGAAAATGGTACAGATTTAGCATCTGTGCAATATTATCAGGAAGAAGAATAGATCTGTATCATCAAAACATTCTTCAAAATATATTGAGAGAGCTACTATAGCTCTCTTTTTTGTTTTATAATCTTCCTATTAATTACACTTCAACTTAATTATTTAATAGTGAACTACCCATGGCAATACCAAAAGGTATCGGTTGGAGATTAGTTTTCATTTTGTAGCAAGCCATGGCGTATTTAAATCTCGATATCGAGTAAATAAGTCAAATAAGATTGCGATACAACTAATAAAGGTTATTGTTTCTACCTAATTTTAGAAGTATAAATTGATTTAAATGTAATTAAAATAAAAAAATATGAATTTAGAAGGAAAAGTAGTTATAATAACAGGGGCCTCTAGCGGAATTGGAGAAGCGACAGCAATGAAACTTGCTCAAAACAAAGCAAAAGTTGTATTGATGGCAAGACGGGAAGATCGATTAAATGAACTTAAAGAAAAAATAGAAAGCAAGGGTGGACATGCACTTGTCGTAACCGGGGATGTGACAAAGAAATCAGATTTTGAAAACGTAGTTTCACAAGCAAAAGATCATTTTGGAACCATTAATGCATTGGTTAACAATGCAGGACTTATGCCGCTCTCTTTTATTATGAAATTGAAGACTGATGAGTGGGATAAAATGGTTGATGTTAATATTAAAGGTGTGCTTAATGGTGTGGCTGCGGTCTTACCTACTCTTACAGAAAATAAAGGAGGACATATCATTAATATTTCTTCTACAGCAGCTTATAAATATTTTCCCGGTGGTGCGGTGTACTGCGCGACCAAAGCTGCGGTGAAAATGTTTTCTGAAGGCTTGCGCCAGGAATTGGCACCGCAATACGGTATTAACGTAACGTCTATTGAACCAGGTGCTGTTTCTACAGAACTTACAGACACCATTACTGATGAAGATATTAAAGAAAAGATGTCAGATATGCAAGAGATGACCACCTTAGAAGCAGAAGATATTGCCAATGCGATCTATTATGCGCTTACGCAACCACATCGCGTAAATATCAATGATGTTTACATAATGCCGAGTGAACAACAATAATTTTAGAAAAATCATCATGAGTACAATAACAGAAGAAAGTGCGATTACCACAGTTAATCCAGCAACCGGAGAAGAAATTAATCATTACGAGTACATGTCTGGTGACGATGTACAGAAAACTATAGAAAACTGCCATCAAGCTTTTCAAAATTGGAAACATACACCAGCGAACTACAGAGCAGAAATCATAAAAGCCATCGGTGAGAAATTACAGCAACAGAAGACCAAATTGGCAGAACTTATGACTCGCGAAATGGGTAAATTGTTGAAGCAAAGTAAGGAAGAAGTAGATTTATGTACTGCCATATGTGATTATACCGCCAAAAATGGTCCTGAACAATTAAAATCAGAAGAAAGAGAACTGTCTGACGGAGGCAGAGGAATCATTACCTACTCACCTATTGGTATTGTGTACGGAATTCAACCGTGGAATTATCCTGCGTACCAAGTAGTGCGCTACGCCATCGCTAACCTTATGGCGGGTAACGGAGTATTACTTAAACATGCTGCCAATGTAACGGGAACTGGTAAGTTGTTGGAGAAGATTTTTGAAGAAGGAGGATTACCAAAAAACCTTTTTAGAGCTCTAATTATAGATCATGATCAATCAGATACTATTATCAAAAATGATTTGATCCGCGGAGTAACCCTTACCGGAAGTCCGAAAGCAGGAGAAGTGATCGGGAAAAAAGCCGGTAAGCAACTTAAAAAAACAGTTTTAGAATTAGGAAGTAATGATGCATACATCGTTCTCGAGGATGCAGATATGAAAATAGCTGTAGAAAAATGCGTCAAAGGGCGTATTTATAATAACGGTGAAACCTGCATCGCTGCCAAACGTTTTATAGTAGTAGATAAGGTGTACGACGATTTTAAAGAGTCTTTTGTGAAGGCTATGAAGGACTTAAAGGCAGGAGATCCTATGTCTTCGGACTATGATATGGGGCCCATGGCTCGCGAAGACTTACGTGAGAAATTACACGACCAAGTTCAGGAAAGTGTAGATAATGGTGCCGAAATTCTATGTGGTGGAGAAATACCTGATGGTGAAGGTTTCTTCTACCCGGCTACTGTTCTGGGAGATGTTGCTCCTGGACAACCGGCTTATGATAATGAGCTATTCGGACCTGTAGCTTCTTTGATAAAAGCAAAGAATCAAGATGATGCTATGAGAATCGCCAACGATAGCCGTTTTGGATTAGGTGGCGGTATCTTTACAAAAGATATCGATAAAGCGACCGAACTGGCTCAAAAGCATTTTGATACCGGCATGGTATTTATTAATTCTTTTGGATTAGCAGAACCTAACATGCCGTTTGGAGGTGTAAAGGACTCTGGATACGGTAGAGAACATGGTGGTTTTGGGATAAAAGAATTTGTTAATGTAAAGTCCATCATAATTTCAGGAGAGTAATTCTAAAATTATTCTTCAAAAAAAACATTTAGTAGTAGCAGTATCACACCGATGATTCAAATCGAAAAGTGATACTGCTATTTTTTTAAAGTACTGGCTAATAGGCAATCTTCTAATTTTAATAAAAGATTCCAAATAATAATAAGAATGCTCCCTTTACATTAAGCAATATCAAAATACCAGCAAAACAAATCTTCATAAACACCTTATTTTGAATGCATATGAGTAAAGACAGTCTTTCGCTGATCCACAATTCGCCCGATGAGCCATATAAACGGCTCGACTTGTCCTTTTAGCACACAGCTTCCTTTACAAATGGCATGAAGCAGCCCTTGTACATCAGATGACTGCAACGCAGAAATTGTTGCCTTATCGTTAAGAACCATCAAACAAGAAGGTAAGCCATAACTCTCATGCGTACTCAAGGCCACGTCTCCATCTTTGCATACAATTGTAATGGGCTCTGCCTGTTCAGAAATACTAACAGATATAACTAGATTTGGAGTGGGAGTAGAAACTTCAGCTATCGATCTTTGGAGGTAATCGGTGAATGTCTGTGCCCAGAGTTCAACATCTGCATATGTTATATCTGAGTCCCTTGTTTCGTCTTGCGAAATAGTTAGTCGCTCATCTACTTCACGTTCTGCTTCGATAAGCGCTTCCAGGGTTTTATCTACATCTTCACGTGTATGAGCAGCTGAGCAGATCAGCCTTAAACGTCCTCGTCCGCTTTCTACGATTGGATATGTCACCGCCGATGTTTGAATGCCACGTTGATATAGACTCTGGACTATTGCATAAAGTTTATCTTTATCACTAAAATGAGGGGTAACAATGGGTCCGTCTCCAGTGCCCAGATCATACCCTGCATCTTCAAATTGCTGGCGCATATAACGAGTCGTATCCCATAATCGTCCCCGCAACGCGTCATCAGAACGTAGACGACGTAATGCGGTGAGTGCTGCTGCCATATCTGCCGGACTAACAGAGGCTTGAAAGATGTAAGCCCTGGAAGATGATTTTAAAAGGTCAACATGTTCCTGGCTCGCTGCAACAACGCCGCCAAGACTACCTAAGGCTTTGCTAAGTGTTGTCATGATAAAATCTACCTCTTCAGTAACGCCTTGAACAGCACAAATACCAGCTCCATTATCACCGTAAAAGCCAAAAGAATGGGCTTCATCAACAAGAACAAGTGCATTATATTTTTTTGCCATACGAACAATTTCTGCCACTGGTGCAGCGCCTTCACCCATGCTATACACACCTTCAAGAACTACCAGAATAGTACGATAAGGTGACACTTCAGAGGTAAGAACGGCTTCCAGATCAGATGCATTATTATGTTGGAAGGTTCTAATAGTAGCACCACTCAAACGTGCACCATCAACAATAGAGGCGTGACACAGCTGATCGATGATGACCACATCGTTTTTCCCTAAAAGCCCTGCGACCACTCCAACATTGGCTGTATACCCCGTTGGAAACAAACAGGCGCTGGGTTTTCCTACTAAGTCGGCAAACTCTGTTTCGAACTCCAGGTGTTGATTGGTCATACCTGACGCTGCAGCAGAGGTGCCCATTCCCGTCCCAAAACGTTCTAAAGCACTAGAAGCTTCCTGCATAACTTCTGGATCACGGTTTAGACCAAGATAGAGGTTTGTTGTCCATATAATTGCTTCTCGCTCTTCATCATTGTATGCGTCACCTACGATGCCTCTGGTTGCACTTCCCGTTCGCAATACCTTACTATAAGGATTTCTTCGATCGTTATTCACCATTCGCAATACTTCTTGCACGAGCTTACTCTTATCTGTGGCGTTCCACGCAGGTGCTTTTGCAGCCTGAAAGGTTGGATGGCTAGACTGAATATGTGTTTGAAAGCTGGCCAGTGTATCTGTTGTAGTACCGAGTAACTTATCTGCAGCGCATTTATCTATGCCACTTCCTATCGTACTGGTGATATAATTGACCAACGCATTTGGAGTGGGATGTTCAAATATTACATTAGCCGACAATTCTTGTCCTAATACATTGGTGAGTCGACAACTTAACTCCAACGTAGTTAATGAGTCTAGGCCAAGGCTATCGAATGAATAATCTGAAACTACATGTTCTGGATCCTTTATGTTAAGGAGAGAAGCTACCTCGCTTTGAATGATCGACAATAGTGCTGCTTTCTTTTCGTTGTTTGAGCCTGCCAAATGTTGGATAAAACTGCTGTTGCTATTGACTGGATTAGTATTGTGGGGTATCACTGCACCTTGTTCGTAACGTACCTCCCCTTCTATACTACTAAGTTTTTTGCGATCGAGTTTGTCATTGGGTAAAAGAGGTAGTGCTTCTAGGTGTTTTACAACTTGAGGAACCATATATTTTGGTAATCGTTGCGATAAATAGGACTTGACTTTCGCCTCTGTTACGGCTTCATCCTGACTTACAACATATACTACTAGTATTTTCTGACCAATACTTCCATCTACGGCTGCAGCCGCTGCTGCGTCAATACCTTGCATAGACTCAAGTGTCGACTCAATTTCTTCAAGTTCAATTCGAAAGCCCCTGATCTTTACTTGTTGGTCGACTCTGCCAAGAAATTCGATTTCGTCATTTTCTGTCCAGCGACACAAATCCCCGGTCTTATATAAACGACTACTTGGAATCAGATCACTAGGTTCTATCTCCATAAAACGTTCCTTCGTTAAGGCTTCATCATAAAGATATCCACGCGCAAGCTTGGTTCCTGCCAGATATAATTCTCCGGCCTCTCCTTCAGAAACGGGACGCATATCTTTATCTAAAATATATGCGCGAGAATTTGGCACCGACTTACCTATTGTAACGGTTTTGGTACCATGAGGAACTTCGGCGATGGTCGAATATACGGTATCTTCGGTAGGACCATACGCATTTAATATTCTCAGATTCGGATTTTGTTCATAAACCTGTTCAACCAGTGAACGTTTGAGCGCTTCGCCTCCAAAAACCAAACATTGTATTCCCTTAGGCAATTTTTCTATAGAAAGTAATGCTTGTACTGCCGACGCCACCATCACGCATGTTCTTATTTGATCTACTGCCGGAAGTTTAGTCAACTCAAGAGCGTTTTTTGCTAGTATTACTGTGCCACCCAAAGACAAAGTACCCATAATTTCCATTACCGAAGTATCAAAACATACAGAAGCACCAGCAAATACTCCTTTCAGTTCTTCATCACTGAATAGATCTCGCATAGACTGGCGTAAGGATATAAAGCCTTTATGCTCTACAGCAACCCCTTTTGGCCGCCCAGTTGAACCTGAGGTATAAATCACATATGCTAAATCATTGGAAGAGGGTATTACTGAGTTGTTGGTATGATCTCCTAAAGTACTCATCCAAATGAGCTCACGCACCCCACTGCATAGTTTAGCAGCGCTGTCATTATCCACAATAGCCGCTGCGGCACGAGAATGATTTAACATATATCTAACCCGATCTTCCGGATATGCAGGGTCTAACGGTACATATGCACATCCGGCCTGCATCACACCGATCAGCGCAGCAACGAGTTCCCAGGAGCGGTTCATACATACCCCAACCAAAGATCCTGGTTCGACACCACGACTCTCAAGCTCTCCGGCAACCTCATTAGCTTGTTTCATGAGATTCTCATAAGTAATTCTAGTTTCGCCATCAATGATTGCAATTTGTTTCCGATGTTGTAGCATTTGCTTCGCAATCAATCCGCAAATTGTCATTTCAGCATCGTTGCCAGTATTTGCATACAGCCCTTTTTCCATTAATTCTTTCAAATCTTTGGCGTCCATTTTAGTAATCTCTTCAGCATGATCGACTCCTGCTGCCTTTAACATATTTTTTCGATTACCAGCAATTTCATGCCTACTTGATCCTGCATTAAAACGGTCTAATTTGTCTACGTTGGTTAACAGTTCACTAAAAAACTGAGTTAATTTATCCATTTGTTTGTTTTTTTTTAAAAGTAACGTAAGCATGGATATTTAGTATGAAAATGAAGTATACAATAGGTAGACATGAAGAAAACAGGTGGTCAAAAAAGGTACACCAACGAATACATAAAAACTATTATCTTACTAGTAATCTAATAGTTAGATTTGAACGTTTTTACAATGTGGGATATTTCTTAACCACATTCCTATTTTTTTATAAAATGAAGTATTTTTTGTTGATTTATAGCTTCCCCTTGACCACTGCAAACCAAAAAACCTGAAAAAGAGCTTTACGATACCTAATTCACTTAATGATTCGTAACATCACATCACGTAACATTAAAGAAAAATAGTAAGTATATTAGTAAAGGCTGGTTTCGTAAATATATCTAGTGTCAAAATTTAATTTATTTGCCCTCTCATATCTACCATTATCGCTTTCTTTTTCCTTTAATTCAAATATTGTATTTCCTTTTGGATCATAGATAGTGACTTCCAGGTGATCTTCATTTTTGGTGAGTAATACATGATTATCTGGATTTGCACCATAAGCACTCTCTTTTAATAAAATAGACCCGCTTATCAATTTCCCTTTATCGAATAGAGACTTATGCAGTACTTTCCCTTGTTTTGTATATCTAACCACTTCTCCTTCTAAACCTCCTTTATCCAAATAATATTTGTATTTAAGTTGATCGCTTCCTTTGAAATAGATTTCCACATATTTTCTTTCGTTATCCAAATATTCAACTTTTTTAACCTCATGATCTTTGGTGACCACTTCTTTTTTCACATTTCCTTTTTCATACCATCTTTCAATAAGGTCTGATCCTTTTCGATATTGATAAATCTCCTTTCCTTCATAAGGCTTATCATCTTTATAAATTAAAGAGCTGGAAACACTACCATCAGCATTATAATACACCGTCTTTCCTTCTAGTCTACCCGCTTTATAATTTTTAACTTCTTTTTTGTTTCCATCGGCATCATAGGTGATAAACTCACCTTCTTTCAGATCATTTTTAAACATTCCTTTGGTAATCAACTTATCATCATAATCGTATCGTTTAAACACTCCATCTTTTTTACCATTTTTTATGGTAAACAGTTCTCTGGTTTTGTGGTCATAGGCTTTACCCTGCCAGGGTTTTCCATCTTTAAAACTTACCTCGGCAATAACCTCTCCTTTTTTAGAATAAAACGTTGCCTTATCAGTTATGTCTATATCTTCAATTAAAATGTATTTTGATTCTTTACGACCAGATTTATAATCTATCGCATATTCCTTTCGCTTTACGATTTCATCATTTTTTCTCTCTTCGTATACCTGGATTTCATCAGAGTCATAAAAATACTTAATGTATAATCCTTCTTTGGTCATAGGGTCATAGGTTCCTATTTGTTCCCCTTTGCGATCATAATATATTTTTTTTATGGCATCATACCCTTTGTAAATTGTCTCATTTCTTTTTTGATCTACATCATGGTAGAATTGAATTTTTCTTGAAGGTGAACGGGTTATGATATCATAGAAATTCTCTTCTTTCCCAACCTTAGTAGCGTCTTTATAAAAATATTGATATCGAATTTCGTGAGTTAAAATACCTTTTTCATATGTAGAAATATTTAAAAACCTTCCATTTGCATCGATAGCATACGAAGTCCCGTCAAGGGGAGAAAAGTAATCTTGTTGTTTTGAGGTGATCTCGCTTAATTTGTTTCCTTTTTGATCATAAAACGTAGCTGTTTTATTTTCAAAGACTTTAAACGCCTGTTGTGTATCTCGATAATAGATAACTTCTTTGATTAACTTACCATCTTCAAATTCTTCTAGTCGATCTGATGTTATTTTTGTCCCGTTCCAGGGTATATAATTTTTATACGTAAGCTCGGCGATTTTATTTCCTTTTTCATCATAGCTCACCTCAGATACTTTCTGGTTATTCTCATAAAGTGTCTTGGTTTTAAGCTGTTGGTTTTTATGATAAGCTTCAGTAACGATTAGTTTGCCCTCTTTATCATATTGTTCTACAGACAAAATCAATGCGAGTTCGTCTTGGTTGTAATCAGAAAAAAACATAATTCGTTTTCCGTTATAAAATCTACGAATCCTGTTTTCTTGTTTTACGTACACTGAATCGATGGGTACGCCTTTTTTGTCATAATATACAATTTTTGACTCTCGTCCCTGGATCAATTGATCTCGTAGTTGTCCATTTGGATAATAGGTAGCTATGACTTCTCTTCTATCTTTATTAACATCTATGATTTGTTTGATCTGCATAGGGTTGTAGTAATAGTACACATCTGTACCCTGATCCCTATACTCGATACTATCCCGAATTGCAGTTCCTATAAGTTCCCCCGATTGATCATAAAACATTCTTTTTACCACAAACCGTTTGGGATTATCCTTCAAGTACGTCTCGGTTCTAATTCCATTGAGATCATTTTCATAAATGACCTCTACGATCATAGAGTCTCTTTTCTCTAAATACAAGTTGTACTGACTTGCCTTCATATTAATCTTTCCGGAAATAAAACGACCATCCTTATAATGCCCTTTCAACTCTTCCTGTTTATAAAAAGAAAGCGCATCACCATCTAATCGATTGTTGGTATACTCTAGAAACTGTGATAATTGTCCGTTTTTATCATACCATTTTACAATACCTTCCCAGTGGTCTTTATCTGCAAATTTTGAAAGCCCTTGCATTTGCAATGTGTGATCTCGATAATAATCTTTTACTTCATAGAAACTTCCCTTTTTGACTACGGGTGGACGATAATACGAGGCTTCTGCTTTGGTAGTTTTCTTCCATTTGGCATCATACCAAATAGTATCATTTTGAGCTGAAACTATTTGCAAACTCGCTATACATAAAATTAAAACTAACCTGAAAGAATGGTTGGAGATCATATATCCTAAAAATTTATCAATTCCCTATTATTTGATAGATGCTAAAATAAAACTTTTTGATCGGAAGGGATGAAATATTTGAGAAGGTTATTTAACGTAGTCAGCGTTAAAAGGATGTGAATGATAAAAAAGGATTTATATTTTGGAAACAAGAATGTTTATGTCGCTCTCTAGATTATAAAATAGCTTTCACTATGGCCTGTCGAGCGACCTTAATCTCTTAAATGATCGTTATAATCTTATGATATATGATTAATAATGCTTAAAAGAAGTTAGGTGAAGTTTTACCTCATCCATAGCTTCTTTGGTAACCATGTAATCGTGGCCCATTAAGTTAATCTTGCATTGGCCATCATCCTCGCGTAAAGCTGAAATATGATTAGGGTTTATAAAATGCATACGGCCGTCTTTGTCTTTAATTTCCATGAATTCCATAGTGAATAATGTTTAAGGATGTATACTCATTTAGTATACTGAAGATACAATATATCGATTATTAGAATTATGATATATGTCAGCTTTTAAGGAAACACCACTTATTCAAACTCTTACAACCTTCAACTGATCGGGCTTCGAGAGCCTCAGCCCTCATCTTTACTCGAACCCAGAGGTTACTCGAAGGGTGAGTACACGGACTTTTAGAGTATCAGTTCTCAATTGAGCTTCGAGAGCCTCTGCCTTCTTGAGCTAGATGCCAAACAAAAACCAGAATTATCTTTATCCTGAAGTCCGATGAGATTTTGTCTTTGTATTTGGGTAATCACGAAGTGACTGTGACAGGCACAGGTATTACTTCGACTTGCTGTTCTTTCAATTGTTTTTTGGTAAGATCACGGGTTAGCCATCCGCTTCTGCCTGCGGTTGCAATGGCGTACGGAGTAATCCAAAACAATGTAAAAGCATAAAAGACACTGTAAGGATATGCCCAAAGTGACTCAGATAGACTATGCTTTTTTGCATAAAAGAAAGCCTGTATGCTCGAAAATACTAATATACTTACTAATGTAGAACTAAGGAATAATAAAGGATATGTAAGAATAAAGAATACCATTAAGGCTGCAGCCGGATACGCCATAATCATTTTTAACCACTGGTTTAATAGTAATATCCTGGTTCCGGTTTTAGCGCCTTCTCTAAAGTCGGTAAACGCAAATTTACTCATGGCTATATTCTCTCGAATGTTACTTCGCTCCCAACGAATAAACATTTTGGATAAATTCTTATATCGCTCAGGGATGTTGGTATATACATAAGCTTTACGCTGAAACAATACGTTATATCCTTGTTTTAAAATCATATTGGTCATGGCTCTATCCTCGCCAATTTTGGAGACCTGGCCCATAAAGGTTTGGCTAATCCAGTCTTCAAGACAATTAAAAACAGCTTCTCTACGGTATGCAGACAATGCTCCCGGAGTACATAACACAGACCCTAACGAACTTTGCGCAGAACGTATAAATTCAAAACTAAAGGCAAAACTCACATTAAGCATTCTTGGTATTAATGCTTTTTCTCTGTTTAAAACGCGAACATTTCCTGCCACCGCTCCACAGTTTTGATTCACCACAAAAGGTGATGCCATGATGCGTAGGGTATCCTTTTTTACAATAGAATCACTGTCTACTGTGATAAATACGTCTCCCATGCCCAGACTAAATCCACGGTATAAAGCATGTCTTTTCCCCTTGTTTTCTGGTTGTTGATATATGGAAACACGATTACCTAATTCATCTTTAGCCTTTTTCATCCATTGCCAGGTATCATCCTGACTACCATCATCGATCGAGATAATTTGTAGTTTTTCTGCAGGATAATCACTATCTGCCAGGCTGTGTAGGGTTTTATATACCAGCTCCCCTTCGTTATATGCGGGAACAATAACGGTACACAAAGGTAATTCTTTATTGGATACAGAACCGATCGCTTTGTAGCGGAAGTACAAGAACAAAATATAACCGATAAAACTAATCTTAATAGCCAATAATGAAATCCCAGTTATCATTAGGGTGATTCCCCAGGGCGTATTCATTCGTTCTAAATGAATCTCCTCAAAATACGGCTGTAATAAATAGAACAAAGATGCCGCGCCAAAAAGCAGTAAAAATGTTACGATTAAAATAAAAGATGATGCTGCATTGGCAATCGATTTTTCTAAACGATTCCCTAATGTTGATGTAGTCGTTGTAAACAATGTATGTCCCTTCATGAGTGTTTTCTTAATTTCCTCTTGCAGATATACCAATAGTAATACCATTTTTAAAATACTACTGAATCACAGGCTATTAGGGTAATCACAGGAATATGAAGGTGTGGATGTTTTACACACTTAGGGTGCAATTTCCCCACTTTTTTAGAAAATCATTGAAGTTTGAGAAGGTTCACCCGAGAGCGAAATTTGAAGATGATCAATGTGGATTTGCGTTTAACCCCAAGGTTCGAGAGCCTCACCCTTCGAACTCACATCGAGAGCCTCACCCTTCAAACTCATCGAGGACTGAGGCTCTCGAAGTCCGGATATGGTAGATTCGGTTCGAGGGCCTCACCCTTCGAATTCTCATAGAGTAGCCTCACCCTTCCTTATGTTTGTTAAGGGCTTAGGCCCTAAGAAAATAACAAATTCACGAAGTCAACGCCTCCAAATACATATCAATATACTGTTCCTGCTCTTTCTTTTTATACTGAATAATATATCGGGGGTGTGTTAGTGGAACGATTTCATCAAACATATGATACGCATCGTTTAGATTTTTAAGGTATTGGTAGTTTTGGGTAGCTCCCAGGCAGAAGACTTTGCTGGTGTTGATCCCAAAACCGATTTGTGTTTGTAAACTCTCTAAAATAAAAGGTGTGGTAGCCGTCAACAACTCAATTAGGTCATAATAATTGATATTGATGGTTCTACCCTTATCGGATGGTTTGGTAAATCCTAGCGGACAAACATTGCTGATAAAGAAATCCTGATAAAACTTCTTAGAACCGCTATACTTTGCAATCAAATTATACATAAAGGTAGCAGAAGGCTCATACGATTCTTCTTTGGTCCAAGTGAAACCAATCTCTTTAAGGTTTTTGGTATCGGTAAACGGAATCCCTGTAACCCCCGCCCCTGATTTACCGGGATTGATCCCCAAAATCAATTTACGTTTATTGGTATCATCAAAATATTGGTTATAAAACGCCGAAGAAACTTTAAGCACATAGGGATCCTGATACGGATTCATCACACTAACTGATGTTGCCAACCCATCTATGGTTTTATAAGCCAGGGATTTGTTGTAGTTGTTGATTTTTGTGGCGAAGGTCATGATACTTATTCTTCTCCAAAAATATATTTTCGAATAATTGTTTGCGAAACGCGTTTAAGTTTTTTCTGATTCGTAGGATGAATTCCTGACATATTAAAATAATCAATCTCACTCCCAGATTTGTAATACCAGACCAAAGCATTACCTTCATCATCAAAGAAGACATAATTGGTATCTACTTCTATCTTTCTGAATTCCTTTAGCAGTTTTCTATCAATAGGAATAATCTTTGGATCATGATTTTTTGGGCAAATGGCTAATTCATAATGATCTCCTGTCCAAGTCATACAGTTCTTCTCGCTCTTTTCAATATTGCCTTGCTGCCAATCTATACCAAAATAGATTAAACCTATAACTATAATTAAAGCAATGGTTAAAATAATTGTTTTTATTGGTAATGTTGTTCCCTTTGATTCTCCACCAGATTCAGGTTGAACTCTATTGTATTTTTCTCTAAAATCTTCATATCCTTCATAACCCAAATATTGGCATAAATATTCAATAATTTCAGGTTGCGGTTCATCTATTACACCATCTTTATTCCTCAAGTACTTATCATAGTACCGTGTCAAGGTCTTATAACTAATAATTCTATCAGGATGATCTTCTTCTATCTTTTTCGAAATATGTGTTGCTAGACCTGTTTTTGATGTATTAGGTGTTTCTTTTTTCGCCTTTTCAAAAACCAATTTTACTATTTGGTCAATCATTTTTTTGATAATTAGAATCCTAAAGTTACAAATTTAAGATGGACATTATATGGACATATACAATGAAATAACCTTGTAAATAAAAGTGTCCATTCTTTGTACTTCAAGAGTCCATTGTCTATCCATAACATTTTCTCAGATATTTATTTCATTTGCCTCATCGAATTGGTAATCATCCTTTTCTGTACAACTAGGACGAATGTACACTATCAATTCAAAACCGGAAATACAAGACGGGATTAGATAACTGTTTTAAGGAAGTACAATTAACTTTTTCTGTCTTCGATTTCCCAAACCACTTCCTAAACATAGAAGAGGCCTCTTCTGAATTTAAATGAGTTGCTGGTTGGCAATTATCCTCTGGGCTAAAACCCCAGACAGCAACCGCTATGTCAAATTTCAAAATTCAGAAGTCATGCGTAAAGCAATTTTAATATTAGGAATCATTTTATTTAATATGTCATTATTTTCATGTACAACCTCGGATCTTGCCAAAGAAATCGGCATAGAAGAATTCGCCACCGAAGGTGAAGACGGAGAAGTAATAGAAGAAGATGAAGGAAACTAGTCTACTTTTAGTTGGATTAAACTAAGATAATTTGATTAATTTAGAGGGATGAAGAATTATATATTTTCATCCCTTTTTTTTGTACTGCTTTTTGGTATTTCATGTAATGATCTAAATAGGGTTGCAAAAAAAAATCCTTCCTCCGATTTTTCATCCAAACATTATAAGATTAGTCGAAACAAAAAACTTTCCTTTAATGAACGCAAAGCCGCTCTGGACTCACTTATATTGGAAACCAGTGAAATAGATGATGACTCCTCTCTAATTGTGCAATTGGGGTATAAATCTTATCTATTTAATGCCGAAAGAAAATACGATAGTGCTCTAGTTTATGCACAGAAAATGTTTTCCAAATCTTCAATTATTTCTGACACTCTGAATATGGCAAAATCCCTATTCAAAATTGGCCTTTCCGAGTATTACAAAAACAATCTTTTGGAAGCCTACTCCATTTATAATAAGTCAGCAAATTTATTTTTAAAACTAGAAGATAGTTCTGAAGTAGGGAAAAAACTGTTAACCATGGCTGTAATACAAAAAAAGCTTGGTGATTTCCTTGGTAGTGAAGAAACTGCAATTAAAGCCTTGAAGTTTTTACAACACCCCCATGATCGCAAATACATTTTGGGATCATATCATAACCTTTCGATTACCTCAAAAGAACAAAAGAATTATGACGAAGCACTGGAATGGAATAAAAGAGCTTTAGACAGTGTCAATAAAAATACTTTAGAGGCAATAAAATATATTAATACGAAAGGGGTAATTCTCATAAAACAAGGTAAGTATAAAAAGGCTTTGGAGACCTTATCAGAAGCATATTCTAATCAAAGAATATTTGAGCCTAAATATAAAAATACAAAGGCTAGAGTTTTAGATAATATGGCATATGCTAAATCTAAACTAAATGACCCTAATGGATTAAATAAGTTAATTGAAGCGTTAAAACTAAGAAAAGAGACTAATGACTTCTCTGGTCAATTTGCAAGTTATATACATCTTGTATCACATCACAAAGATAGAAATCAAAATGAAGTTGCCCTTCAATATGCAGAAAACGCCTTTGAAATTGCAAAGGAAATAAAAGGTGCCGAAGCAAAATTAGAAGCTCTTTCTTATATATTAACACTAGCTAAAGAACCCAAAAAAGAATTCGTTTTAGAGTATCAAAGGCTTAATGACAGTATTAATACGTTTAGGCAAAAAATTAAAAACCAATTTGCTAAAATAAAGTATAAAACCGATGAAGCCCAAGAAACAGTCATTCGGCAAAATATTCAGATCGCTCAAAATAAATACGAAAAATCTAAAGACGAGAACCAAAAATTGGCTCTCACAATACTTTTATTGATAGTATCTAGTATTGGAATTTTTATCAATCGACATCGTAAACAACAAACCAAAATTGCAAGGATAAAAGAACGACATAAAACCAATAGTCGATTATCCAAAAAACTACATGACGAGGTGGGCAATGATCTCTACTACCTCCTACTTCAGTTGCAAAAAGTTTCAGGTTTTACAAGTGATCAGGAAAATCTTAAAATCCTAAAGGGTTTTAATACCGTTTATCATAAGCTTAGAGATTTTTCACGTGATCATAAAATCGAAACCGGAGAAGAATATGGTGATGAACTCCTCTCCCTTCTAGATTCATACGGAGATGAAAATACCAAGGTTATTACTAGTGAACTAGAGACAAGCTTTTGGACAGAAGTGTCTCCACTTAAAAAAGAAGAGCTGTATTGGGTACTTAAAGAACTACTTACCAATATGAAAAAGCATAGCCAGGCAACTATAGTTGCTGTGACCTTTACAAAAGAGAAGAAAAAAATTACTGTTAACTATATCGATAATGGAATTGGAACGAATCTTAAAAAAACAATTTCAAAAAATGGATTGAGCAATGTGGAAATCCGCATAAAAGACATTGGAGGAACCATTACTTTTGACTCAAAACCAGAAGAAGGTTTTAAAGCAAACATTGTTTTTACTCCATAATTTGAATCAAATATGTTTACAAAAATCTTGATAGCTGAAGATGAAGATAGCGATAATCTAGGCATTGTTTCTGCAGTAAGTGAGTTTACCAATACATCGGTAGACACCGCACAGTTCTGCGATAAAACTATCCTTAAAATAAAAGAAGCGATTCATAAAGGAAATCCTTATGATTTGTTGATTAGTGATCTTTCCTTTGCTTTAGACTATAAAAGACATACCATTACCACAGGAAAGCAATTAATTGAAGAAGTTAAAAAGATACAACCCGCTATTAAGATCATAGTTTTTACAGGAGAAAAAAAACCTGCCATCATCAAATCTTTTTTTGCAAACCATAAGATTAACGGTTACGTATGCAAAGGATTGTATGGACTACCCCAACTCATCAATGCTATCAACGCGGTAGATCAAGGCCACACCTATACTTGCCCGGTATCTAAAGATGCCCTGCACCAAAAAAATGTATTACAATTGGATACATACGAAGTACAACTTCTAAAACTACTGGCAAAAGGGTATAAACAAGATGAGATAAGCCAATATTTTATAGAAAACGATATTACGCCTAATAGTAGACGATCTATAGAAGATAAAATACGAAAACTACGAGATGATTTTAATGCCAAAACCAATATACAACTTATCTATACGGTTAATCAACTAGGTCTAATTGACTAGTTGACTTTTTATATAATATTTTCTATCCCTTGTGGTTTTCCACGAGGGATTCTTTTTTGATCAAAGTAAGTTTGACCAATATTAATTTAAAACTAACTAAAATGGAATTTATATCATCGGGTGTTGCTTTAATCATATTCCTCATTGTATTCGTATGTGGTATTATTATAACAAGATTGTTAGGAGCTTGGATGCTCAGAATAAATGAAGTAATACAGCTATTAAGGTTTATATTACTAGAATTAAAAAATAATACAAAAGCGTGACTATTGGAAATACACGGTACTTGTTTGGGGTAACAAGTAGCAAAGACCTTACATCTTTCAAATTTGTAAGGTTTTTTCTTTTGTTAAATAATTATTGCCCTGTGGAAATCCACAAGGGATTGGTTATCAATGGTAGTAAGTTTGGATTGTATTAATCTTAAAATCAAATGTATTATGGGACAAAAAGTATTAGTAACAATTGACTTGTCTAATGCAAGTGAAGAACAAAGAGACAAGTTTTACAAAGTTTTAAAAGAAGAAAAGTGGCTTAAACTTAAAAACTTAACAACTGCATGGAAGGTTTCTTTTAAAAACGAAGTCACACGTATAGATGCAATAAATACAATAAAGAATGAACTAAAAAAAGCCAAAACTTCTAGTAAAGTAAGTCGAGTGGATTATGCAATGCAACTAAATACAATTGATCTTTTAAACGGAGATATAACAATCTAAAATAATTACAATGGAAAAGGAAACAGTGCATGTAAAACCGGATAGAAGATCCACTCCTTCTCCGACACCAAGACCTAACCATAATAAATCATAACCAGGTCCAAAACAGGTTCAAGTAAAGCCTCATTCGAGGAAACCTTCTAAATAGAATGAAGTGAAAAAAAAACTACATCATATAATTAATCATAATGAGAATTTCACTCGTTTGATCTATAGCCTCATTATTCTGAATGTGATTTGCTTGATTCTAGAATCTTATAAATTTTTATATACTAACCATTATATAGTTTTTCAGATAATTGAGATTGTATCCATAATAACTTTTACAATAGAGTATGCTATAAGAATTTGGGTGTCCGATTTAAATTCAAAAAAAAGAAACGAGAAATACTCAACGAGGATTCAATATATTTTTTCTTTTTACGGAATTATTGACGTAGTTTCTATTTTACCATTTTATTTACCAACGTTAATTTCTTTTGACCTTCGCATAGTGAGGATTTTACGTCTAGTGAGGCTGGTAAGGATTCTAAAGCTTGGTAGATATTCCAAATCGATTAAAACAATTGGAGTAATAATTAAAGAATCAAAACCAGAGCTTACAATAACTTTTTTTGTAGCATTTATTCTACTAACTCTCTCTTCTACATTAATTTTTTATATAGAAAATCAGGCACAGCCGGATAAATTCGAAAACATTGGTGAAGCATTTTGGTGGTCTGTCGCTACATTAACGACCGTAGGTTATGGAGACGTTTATCCAATTACAGGTCTTGGTAAATTCTTGAGCGCAATAATTGCTTTAACAGGTATAGGTTTTATTGCTTTACCAACAGGAATTATCAGCTCTGCTTTTATTGAGAAAGTTAAAAAGGACAAAGAGGAAAATTGGTGTAAATGTCCTAATTGTGGCACAAACTTTAATCGTTAATAATCATGGGATTCAAATACAACAAAAGAATAAAGCTTGGTAAAGGATTTGGGTTAAATGTTAGTAAATCTGGTATATCTCCAAGTTACCGAACCAAACGAGGATCTCTAAGTTCTAAAGGATATTCTATAAGAACAGGAATTCCCGGATTGACCTATAGAAAATCATTTAAAAAGTCTAAAGGAAATGGATGCCTTATTCTATTATTCATATTAATATCCTCAACTTCTTTCCTACTAACTATTCTAATAAACTAATACAATAAGAAATGAAAAATATCAAAACAATAGCCTTAGGTTTTCTATTTATCACAACACTAATCTCTTGCTCAGAAAGTGAAGAAGTGCCTATTGATACGTTATCCAGTTGTAGAGACACCAACTGTGCAAATTACACTTCTCAAGCAGCGGCACAAGCCGCATTTGAAGCCGATCCTGAATGTCGAAATGATTTAGATAGAGATAATGACGGTATAGCATGTGAAGAACCAGGAAATAGTGTAAGGACATGTGCTACCACATCAAATTGTGGATGCTCAAATAAAAGAAAAGCCGAATGCGAAAATGACCCATGCTGCAAGTGGGTTGTGGGATCAGGCTGTGAGTGCAGTTAAGCAATAATCTTTAAACTATTAATATGGAAAACTATACAATATCAGCCGAACTTAAAAGTCACTTTCTAAGGCTTTATAAAATGGCACTTTCTGATGACAATTTTGATGTACTGGAACTTAATATGCTATATCATTTTGCTGAAGAAAGAGGAATACCCAAAGAAGAACTTGAAAAATTACTACTTAACCCAATTGATCATGAATCAATAATTCCTGAAGGATTAGATGAACGTATTGAATACCTCTATGATTTAGCAAAAATGATTTGGGCAGATGAAAAGATTACAGAAGATGAACGTAATACCCTAAAAAAGTACTGTAGAAAGTTTGGGTTTTTAGATGAAAATATTGAAGATCTAACAGAATATCTTTTGGAATGTGCTAAAAAGGACATCAAAATGGAAGAAATTATTAACCAAATAAATAATTAATCTATGGAATCCATAAAAAAGATATTTACTCTCAAAAAAACAGAATTCAAACCTCTAATTGATGATAATAATGAAGAGGACAGAGAAAAAATCCGAATTACGTATTATCAAAGTGGATATGGTGCATCTACTAAAGCTTCAGGAAATCCGGTAGTATTAAAAACTGGTTTGCACAATTTATATAACAGTTTTGAAGATCAATGCAGAAAACAGTTATCAGAACAACAACGTTTAAAACAACCGTACAGAGAAGAACAAGAACGACAAAGAACCGAACTAAAAAAAAGAGAAACAGCCATTTCTATCTATAACGAGCAGGACAAAAGTATAGAAGCCAACATTGATACCAAAAAATTTGAAATGGTAGACGTAAAACAGAATCCTGACAATTATGGAATTGACGTAGACAAAAGACCTAAGGCACAGTTCTACATAGGACTACTTTTATTACTTCCAATAACTATATATTTATTCGTTTTTTATATATCTGCATCTTATTCAGGTTTTTTTAAAGACTTTGAAAGTGATAGTATTGCCGCTGCTATATTTGATGCAAACGCTTTTAACAAAGCTATATCAGATGGCCTGTTGGAAGCCATTTTTGTGGGAACCCTTCCCTTTGTTTTTATGGGATTAGGGTATTTGATCCACATGTTTCAAAAAAAGAAAAATAAACTGGCATTTCTCAAAATCACTGCATTATTTCTCTTAACCTTTGTTTTTGATGTGATCCTCGCTTATTTGATAGAAAGAAAAATGTTTTTGTACAATGCGGTTCTTGGAGAAAAATTCACCCCGGAAATAGCTATTCAAAGTGTTGATTTTTGGGGAATTATCTTTGCGGGATTTGTAGTATATGTTATCTGGGGATTAGTATTTGATTTTGTTATGCACGAATATGAAAATCTAGATAAGATAAAAGCATTTATTAGATCTAAAAAAGAAGAACTTCAAAATTTGTTGTCTAAAAAATCAGAGCTTCAAGAGAGTATAGATAAAATAAAACATCAAGTAACTGCTATCAATGGAAAAATAACAGAATTGCAGTCTAAAATAGATGGATTTGTATTTCCCGTTAAAGAATATCTGCATTATCACTATCAATACAAAGAAGGATGGTATCAAGCAATAAGTGCCGAATTAGCGTTACCCCATAAGGAAAAGGATGAACTACTAAATAGATGTGAAGAAGTATCTAAAATACATCTATCCGAACATAACTTAAACGAGATGGATTTTCAGCATCTCTTATTTACGAAAAATTAGAATCATGAAACATTTCTATACAAATATAACGCTTGCCATACTTCTTTTATCACTATTCGCATGTTCAAGTGAACCTAAAGAGGAAAAAATAGTGGAAAAAAAGATTACAAAGCAAACAAAAGCAACCGATAATCTTAATATTAGTTTTCTGTTAGATCTTTCTGATCGTATAGATCCAGAAAAATATCCAAACCCGTCAATGGATTACTATAAAAGAGACGCGGCATATATACAATCCGTAGCAGAAGCTTTCAAACAACATTTACAAACAAAGAAAGTAAGACAAATGAATGATAAAATTCAGCTTTATTTTGATCCTGAACCATTTAATCGTGAAGTAAATACAATCTCAAATGATTTAAAATTTCATGTAAATAAGAAAAATGCATCGATCGACCTCCTAGAAAAAATTAACGACGCCTATACGACCGAGCCTGAAAAAATTTATACCCTAGCTATCCAAGATAATAAATATGTGGGTTCTAACACTTGGAGATTCTTCAAAAATAAGATTAAAGATTATTGTATAGAAGATGGCTTTAGGAATATACTAGTGATTATAACCGATGGTTATATTTATCATGTGAATACAATCATTAGAGAAGAGAATCTTACTACATATATTACTCCTCAACATATACGAAATTTTAAACTTACCTCGACGAATTGGAAAACGAAGTTGGAAAGAGACAACTTTGGATTTATTCCAGCAACAGATAATCTTTCTAATTTAGAAATCTTAGTTCTTGGTATTAATCCTGATAAAAAGAGTCCTTTCGAAGAAGATATCATCAAAACCTATTGGAGCAATTGGTTGACTTCAATGAAAGTAAAACGATTTGAAATTAGGAATGCAGATTTACCCTCAGATATGGATAAACTTATAAAGGATTTTATACTATCGAAATGATGAAAAAGCTAATAATCCTATTCTTATTCATTTCTGCATCATATCAATGCAACTCTCAAAGCACGGAAACAAGTCTTTATCTAAGAGAAGAACTAGTACGTCAACGAGATGATCTAATCAAACAAGTACAGCAAATACAAGCAAGAATAGATGCTATTGATAAAAAACTTGGTAATAAAACACAATCAACAAATACCGTTCAATACTTTACCAAAAATGCTACATATAATGATGGTAGTTCTTTAAGATCTGTAGAAAAACAAAGTAGCCAACAATATCAATCAAGAACAACAAGAACCTATCATCGGGGCCCTCGTGGAGGTTGCTATTATATAAACTCTAACGGTAATAAAACCTATGTAGCAAGAAGCATGTGTAATTAATCACTTTAAATCAATACATTTAAGTATCAGAAAATAAACCAAATGACTAAAAGATACTCTATTTTGCTATTTATTCTTTGTACATTATTATCGTTTACATATGATAATAAACTTCCAGAAGAGTTTTATGCCAAAGTTATTGGAGTAAAAGATGGCGATACTATAGAAGTACTCTATAAAAAAGAACCTATAGTTATACGATTAGAACACATAGATTGCCCTGAGAAAAAACAACCTTTTGGACAAAAAGCGAAGCAATTCACTTCTGATTTCTGCTTTGATAAAAAGGTAAAAGTAATTTCTAGAGGGAAATTTGATAGATACAGAAGACTTATTGCTGTGATTGAGTATAAAGATCAAGTCTTAAACAAGGAATTGGTGGCTAATGGATATGCATTGCATTTTAGAAAGTATTCAAAGGATACTACCTATCGTATTCTAGAAGACCAAGCCCGAATACATAAAAAAGGAATGTGGTCTCAAGAGAAATTGATAGAACCCTGGCTATTCAGAAAAAGAAAGACATCAAAGAATAAGAAAACAAATCAATAATATATATGCTAATAAAACTAAACCAACATGAAAACAATGTTTACAATACTGATAGTGCTTCTATCCTACTCAGCATATAGTCAAGAACAAAAGAAAGAAAAGAAAAAAGATGAAATACAGGTATATATCTGTAATAGCATGACAAGCAAAAAATATCATTACAAACAGGATTGCAAAGGACTGACCAAATGCAATGATAGCATTGCAAAAATAACTCTCCGAAAAGCTAAAAATATATTTGGGAGAACAGTTTGTGGTTATGAAACTCATCTTGAGAGTTCAGGTAAGCATAAAAATTAAACATAGCAACATTTCCTCGACTAACAACACCTCAAACACCCTCCGCGCAACCCCACAACCCTCCCCCACACTTTTTTATCGACCAACGGCACACGGTAGGTGCTCCGCATCTGGTGGTGACCTTCCCGCGCACCAGGTGTATCGATCAGCGGTATGGGGTGACCCGTCCGCGCAGGGTAAAAAGAAACCCGCGCACCGGGGAGGGGTGTCCGCGCTGTGCGGATACCCCAACCCAGTGCGCGGGTCAGTAATACTAGGTGTTTTACAAATTTACCTGCGTCGGTATCGGCTTATGTAACCTTTGTAACGCTCGGGATCTTTTCTAAAGGCATATTTACCCGTATCCCTAATCTCATCTATCGCTTCTTTAAGGTGGGTAAAAGCACGATCGCGTATTTCTTTGGCTTTTGAGTTGTCTAAGGTAGCTCCGTTGGCCTTGGCCAGTAATTCGGCAAGACTATCAGACTTTTGCTCTGCGATATTTAGCAGCTTAAGATCGTACTTGATCTTTTCAAGTTCTACCAGGTTTGATTTTCCTAATACACTAATGTCCATAAGATCCTGGATCATATCGGCGTCTCCATCTCCATTAGCGATTTCACGTACGCGGCTTAATAGATCAGGGCGTTTACGAAAAGCAAACCGCAAATCGGCTAATAGGTCATTCCTAAATTCGTACGCTTTCGGAGCCTCTTCTCTCCATGTTTTAGCGGCTTCTTCCTGGCTATAGCGTTCCTTTGTCCATACCGCTTGTGCATACCGACATGCCCCTGTACGAACCGGCAGGTCATCTACAAAAGTTTCCCAGTCCAGTCCTTTTCTATTCAAAGCCTGTTTATCTTCTTGCACCCAGATAAATAGGTTTTCTGCTTCTTGCGTGGTAACATCTACCGGTTGTGCCGGTGCTTTTATCACCTCTTGTGACATGTTTTCTAATACGGCTAACTTTGTGTCAAAATTTTCTTTAGACATGGTATCATTGTTTTATTTTGTTAATAATATGCAATGATACAGGCTGCCAGTTTCATTTTTTGAAACTGGGATATAATTTATCCTTCGAATGACCTCAGGGTTCGAGAGCCTCACCCTTCGAACTCATCGATAGCCTCACCCTTCTAGCTCTCATCGAGGACTGAGGTTCTCGAAGTCCGTATATTCACCCTTCGAATTCTCATCGAGGACCGAGGTTCTCGAAGTCCCCTTGTCACGATAAGCCATCGATAATCCAGGTAAAGTTTCTACTTCTCCTCTTATCAAGACTTCTTTTTTTGCCCTTGACCAGCCTTGTATCTGTTTTTCCCTATAAAAAGCAGTATCAATACGATCATATTTTTCATAATATAATAGTCGTACCGGCAGTCTTTTCTTAGTGTGGTTTGCTCCTTCTCCATTTTGGTGTTGTTTTAATCTTCTATTAAGATCTTTGGTACTACCCGTATAATAACTACCATCACTACATTCTAAAACATACATATAACCTGTCATACTAAATTCTTCAAGAGTTGAGAATTTACAATAATACAAGTTACCAGTTTCATTTTTTGAAACCCGAGAATTTTAACTGAGGACTGAGGTCCTCGAAGTCCGTACACTCACCCTTCGAGTAACCTCAGGGTTCGAATAAATCGAGGGCTGAGGTTCTCGAAGCCCGGATAAGGTAGATTCAGGGTTCGAGAGCCTCACCCTTCGAACTCACATCGAGAGCCTCACCCTTCGAACTCACATCGAGAGCCTCACCCTTCGAACTCACATCGAGAGCCTCACCCTTCAAACTCATCGAGGACTGAGGCACTCATAGTCCGTACACTCACCCTTCGAGTAACCTCAGGGTTCGAAAACTCTGTCTTTACTTCACACTATTCCAGATATCGAGGTATATCTTCCAGGTATCTGCTTGTTTTTTCCAAACAATAACATATTTACCTTTCCAAGTAGCCTTTTTACCGTCTGCCTTTTGGGTTGCACCTTCGTAGTATCCATAATCATAGGCTGTATCCTCAACGATTTGGATCTCATCGGGCATAATTTTATGATGTACTGTGTGTACTCCTTCGGGTAAGGTCCAGTACTCGACAATCGCAGTCTTTCCTTCAATAATTTTTGTGTTATTTGGAAATATTTTGGCATCTATAGTGTAAGAATTTCCAATCAGATCGTATTCAGAATTCATGACATAATTCGAAAAGCTTTCCAGGTTTTTTAAAATTTTATTGATTTCCTCTTTATTTCCAATATACGTTTGTGCGCTTATGAAATAACTCGTTAAAAGCATAAGTATCATTATCACTAGTGTTCTCATAGCATTCTCTTATTTTTTATTAAGTGATTTTCTGGTATATATTTTACCTACTATTTTCCAATCCCCATCAATCTTTAACAAATTCATATAATCGATAAACATAAATGTAGGATATTCAATTTCCAGACGCGCATTAGCAATATTATCAGAAATATTAATGTAGGCAACCCGGGTTTTACGATTTTGTTTAGGTCCCGGTTTGATCACGCTCTTAAAAAATTCTACAGCATTGGTCTCCCAATACTTTCCTTGCCGAATACCTCTCATGGTAGCATTGGGGTGAAAAGCTTTTTTTACGGTCTCAAAGTCATTGTTAGTTCCGCCATCTAAATAATAGGATACGGTTTGCTCAATTTTTTGATAATCTGATTGTTGGGCAGAAACTACCGCTGTAAAACTTAAAAACATTAGGACTATTAAAATTTGCTTTCTCATTAGATTCATTATTTTAATTGTTAATTGGTTTTTTGAAGTGTTTCTATAATTTTTTGCGCAACTACTTTGGAAGCCGTCGGGTCCTGGCCTGTGATTAGTCTTTCATCTACGGTATAATAGCTATCCCATCCCTTTTTGGAGTATACAAAGTTTCCTCCGTTGTTATTGATAGTCTCTTCGATAGAAAATGGAAACTGCTGGTAATAAGCTGCCTTTTTGTTTTCAAATAGATCTGGAAACCCGTTAACTTTCTTCCCTTGATATATATAATTGCCATTTTTAGCTTTTAGATGTACAATACCCGCTGTACCATGGCATACTGCAGATATGACCCCTTGGTTAGCGTATATTTGGCTACTTATGTTTTGAATTGATATATTTTCGGGTACACCAAACATAGCTGCCCCTCCTCCGCAATAATACACCGCTTTGTAATCATCAGGATTAATATCTGTCGCTTTTTTGGTGGTTTTGAGTAAATTCATAAAGGCTGCATCATATACGTATTTCTTTTGAATGCTATCCGAGGTTTTGATATATCCTATTGGAATTGCTCCTCCTTTGGGGCTTACAAAATCTACATGATATCCGGCAGTTACTAATATATCATAGGCCAAAACAATTTCTGCAAAATGATTAGCCGTATTCATATCGGTATTGCCATACGTATGTTGGTTAGAGGTAATAATTAAAATGTTACCTAAAGATGATTGTTGTACATCGCTCTTTAAAGAAGTACTGCATCCTGATATTAGAAATGTGAGACAAATAAGATTGATGATATTTCGCATACTGATTAAATTTTTCAGCAAATTGAAACATCTTGGGTAAAAATGATTTATGAATTATAAAATAGAAGTTCGGATTTATAAAACAGAACTATGACTGCGCATTCTTAAACTGTGCCGGTGTAACACCTGCTATCTTTTTGAAAGTTGTAAAGAAGGTCGATTTTGAATTGAATCCACACTCATAGCCAATAGCTTCGGTAGTGTACTTACTTTTACCAGACAGCAATCGCTTTGCTTCTTCAATACGATATTCGTTTATAAATAAAGAAAAGCTCTTTCCCAGATTATCATTCAGGAATTGAGAAAGATAGTGTGGTGGCACTTGTAATTGCTTAGCGATATCGCTTAGTTTTATGTTGGAATTTTTATATAATTGTCGCTCTGTAACAAGATGATGTAGTTGTTTTTGAAAAGCAATAGCCTCTACGTCTTCAATTTTTTTATTGGCATACTTTACCGGTTCGTCAAAAAACATGGTGTATTTTTTTCTTTTAAAAACCCAAAACAACACCAGTAGATAAAAAACAAATGAAAATGATACTGCGCCTACAATATATGAGGTATATGATCCAATATTATAACCCAACCAAATTAGTGTAATACCAATAAAAATACTGATCATCCAGACCTCTACATCTCTCAATTTTGAATCACGAACAAAAAGCTTTTTTAGTATAGGTTTTAGTAATATACCTGACAATAGGATATAGATGAGCCACTGCACATAGATTCCTTTAACAATAAACATGGCCCATATTCTTCGATATTCCCAATACGGATAGGCATAGCTTAAAGCAATCACAATAATTGCAACAGGTACAACATGAAGCCACCAATTTTTTGAAGTCTTTTTTCTAAATGCAGCTATAAGGTATAGGTACAGGAATGGTCCAATGAGTACACAGGCCGAAAGTCCCGTCTGAATAAATATTTGAGACAGATCATTATTAAAATAAAAAAATACAGACTTGATAATTCTTATACTAAGAACCAAAAGCAAAGCTGATAAAAAGTAATTGGATGATTTTTTTTGCTTAGAGAAAAAGGCAAAATACAAGCTCAAAAATAATCCATTAAATCCGCCAAGAGCACTAAACAAAAAAATGAGTTGTTGCTGTAAGTCCATATCCCTATTTATCGGGTAAATATAAAAAGTATCTGAAATAAGTGGCGTACTTTTAGTATATAAAGATGGTTTGGTGAAAATATCTAGAATCTCCTCGCCCTTCGAACTCTCATCGAGGGCTGAGGTTCTCGAAGCCCGTATACTCACCCTTCGAGTAACCTCAGGGTTCGAATAAATCGAGGACTGAGGCACTCGAAGTCCGGATAAAGTAGATTCAGGGTTTGAGAGCCTCACCCTTTAAATTCTCATTGGGGGCTGATCCTCTAGAAGTCGGGCAATCTCAGGAATCGCTTAGTCGAAGCCCTTACATCTAAGCACTCTTATGCTTAGGAGTGTTATCACCGTTTTGAGTAAGACTTTTGGCCCAGGCGATAGCATCCTCAAGATTATCGAAGTTCTTAAAACTACTGCGCATGAATAATTTTTCTACCAAAGAAGCAATAAGTCCCTTTTGTGTATAACTTACGATCGCGTAAGCGCGCAATCGATAATTATTTCTAAAGAACTTGATCCAATCACTAGGTTTTACAGAATAAGAATGTACGCGGTTACTAATGTATACTACGTTCTCGCCATTATGATCGTATAAATGCGTTAATTCTTCTACTATGGGTTGAGCATGATCATCCCAGGTATATAGAACGCCTTCGTCGACCTCTGCAACCACAAATGTGTCAAATAAATAATAGGTGCCGCAAGAAAATTTGATCTCTTGTATAGCATCTTGATAAAACGGAGAGTCTTTAATATATCCCATAGTACGTGTACATAAGCCATCCGAAACATCACCAAACGTGCGCTTTATCCGGAATAATTTTGAATATGTTGAAGATACTAATAAATTTATCAACAAGGGTTACGGGAAACCGTATGTTTAACCCGTTTTTTCAAATTGTACAAAAAAACTATGACCTACAGAATGCTTAGAACAACAAACCGTAAGGGCAAATTATATCGTTACTACACATGTTAAAACTTCGAAGTAGTCTCTGCAATTGTCGGTAAGTTGCTTTGTCAAACTCTTAATATAAAACAAGAAAAAGCCTCAATAACGATGAGTTATTGAGGCTAGTGTCTAATGATGTAATAATAAATTGGTTTTAAGAGTACGGCCTTTATTATTTACATAAAATAAACACATCTGGCAAATTCGCAGATTTGTTCAGGATCATTACAATCAGAATCTCTTACACATTCTAAACAACAACCACCCTGGCCATTGATCAAGTTTTGCTGAGATTTGTTAAGTTCAGCAACTCCATCTAACTTTAAAATGTCGTGTAACATGATATAATTATTTATTGATTAATATATCTTATAAACGTAGATTCGTGTCGTTTGTGTATGAATCAATTATAATTTAACAAAGCTTTTTGTTAATCTTATAACTGGCCTATATCTAAGCAATTAAAAACTTAAATAACGTGAGTTCGATATAAGAAAGTCTCGTTAAATTACAATTTCATATCTAAAGCTTCTGGTTTAACGAGCATGTCTAAATAGCAATGATATAACTTGTTATGTCATTTTTAAAACTTCTTCTTTTTTTCATCTTACAGTATATATTTAGTATAAAATATGAGTACATTGGTAAGATCAAATCAAATTATTATATGTAAACATATGGTAGTATTAATTACAGGAGCAAGCAAAGGCATAGGACTTGCTCTGGCAAAACATTTTTTGGCTCATAAATATCAGGTATTTGGGACTAGCCGTACTGGTAAAATTTCAGATATTGAGCATGATCAGTTTACAGGTTTCCCTTTGGACCTATCGACAACTGAGAGTATCCATAAAGCAATTTCTTATATAAAAAACAAAGGAATATCTATAGATATACTTATTAATAATGCAGGCATTGGTCCTGATCTTAATGCTATTGAACCCGAAGAAAGCACCTATAGAAAAACCTTTGAAGTCAATACCACTGGTACTTTGTTCTTTACCGAAATGATTATTCCATTCATTAATAAACAAGGAAAGATCATCAATATATCTTCAAAAATGGGTTCTATAGCCATGTGTACTTCGTCTGATTCTGTAGCTTACCGAATGTCGAAAGCGGCATTGAACATGTATTCAAAAATCTTAGCAAATAAGCTTCAGGGTAAGCCTAAAGTTGCTATAGTACATCCGGGATGGGTGCGTACTATGATTTCTGGCGATGATACATTGGGTCGATTATCTACAGAAGAGTCTGCCAGAGGAATTTTTGATTTTGTGACCAGTAATTTTGAAAACGCTACATTCTGGAATACTGAAAACCAATCCCTTATCCCATGGTAGTATTCCAAAACACATTCAGAAGTCAATAATGCATAAGTTTTATGAAGAAGCATCAAGAGGACAGGGATACCCTAGAACTTACCGAGCATTTCTTCAGAAATGAATACGGAAAAATGGTATCGGTGGTTACGCGTTACCTTGGTACTGATCATATAGAAACTGCTGAAGATATTGTACAGGAGACGCTTTTAAAAGCAGTAGCATACTGGCAGCAAAACGGAATTCCTAAAAATCCACAAGCATGGTTGTATACCACTGCAAAAAATCACGCACTTAATGTTCTAAAAAGAAATACGTATAAAACACAGTATGCATCGTTACTAAAAAAACAAAACTTATCCTGGACATCAAAAGAAATAGATATTTCTGACGACCTGATCAAGGACGAACAGCTTAAAATGATGTTTGTATGTTGCCATCCATCTATTTCTGAAGAAACACAAATTAGCCTTATCCTTAAAATCCTATGCGGATTCAGTATTTCTGAAATCGCCAGTGCTTTTTTTTCTTCCGCAGATACGATCAATAAACGTTTAGTAAGAGGCCGAAAACAATTGCGCAATGCCGAGATTTCTTTCGAGATTACTAAATACAGTATCGAAGGTCTTGATATTGTCCTTAAAACAATTTACCTTTTATTTAATGAAGGGTATAGCCCATCGACACAAAATAAGGTTATACGTTATGATCTTTGCCTTGAAGCTATTCGACTGGCTGAACTTTTGGCACAACATAAAAGCATCCAACAAAAACAAGATGTTTATGCACTGCTTGTCTTAATGTACTTTAATGCTGCACGTTTTGAGGCAAGAAGTGAAAATGGTATGGTTATAGAAATGCATAAACAAAACCGAAAACGATGGAACCCATCTTTGATAAATACTGGAATGTATTATCTCAATCAAACCACTCAATGCGAAACACTTTCGATATATCTTATTTTGGCCACTATCTCTGCACATCATTGCATTGCTCCTAGTTTTGAGGCAACTAACTGGGCAGAAATTTTAGCATTATACGATAGCTTGCTGGAACTTCAGGATACTGCATTAGTGAGATTAAATCGAAGTATCCCATTGGCAATGGTAAAAGGTTATCCAGCCGCTATCGATGAATTGTTGAAACTTGAAAGTACTTCAGACATTGCCAATTACTACCTTTTTTATGCTACTCTGGCAGAGTTTTACAGCCATGAAAAGAAATCTGAAAGTGCCCGGAAAAGCCTGCATAAGGCAATTACGTTATGTACTAATGCAAGAGATCAAAAACTACTAGAAAAAAAATTAAAAAATATTGTCCCTATTCTATAAACTTGATTGTTGTAAAGGTATACATCAAAAAAATCAAAACAATGAAAGAATTTATGTTATTCATTAGAAGTGAAGAGAAACCAAAGGCAGACTTATCTCCAGAACAATTACAACAGCATATCGAAAAAGTGGGAAGCTATATAAAACGCCTAACCGAAGAAGGAAAAATGAAATCTGCGCAGCCTCTAGAAATGGAAGGTCGAATACTATCGTATAAAGACGGAAAAATTATTGATGGTCCTTATAACGAAACCAAAGAAATTATCTCTGGGTATTACCATCTTATTGCAAAAGATCTGGATGAAGCTATTGAGATTACCAAGGCAGACCCCAGGTTCGTAGAAGGTATCTGGAGAATAGAGGTTCGACCCATCAAGAAAGTAGATGGAATTAATTAAAACACTGTTCTAAATCAAAACAGTATGTATGAATTATCTACTATGTCAAGAAGTTGTAGAATTTGTCGAATTGGGCCTGGCAAAAATAACTTGTCAGGACCCAGAACGACATACTCCTTTCGAATTATATCGATCTTGAAGAATTAGACAATAATTTCAAAGAGTCCACTGCGAATGCATAACCAGAAATAGTTCCAAAAAGATTTCGTTTGATCTCGTTCTACAGTTATCCCTTCCTTTTTCACCATACCCTTATTTTCTTGTCCGCCAATAATCATATTAGCGATCGAACTTAATAAAGATTTTATTTTTTTAGTCTCCTGGTCATAGATTTCGACATCAAATTGTTTAAAGGACAGTTGCATTGCTCCGTTGGCTTTGGTACTATTCCCATCAAAATTGAAATACAATTTATCTAAAGCTCCTTTTGCTTTTACCTGCATTACGGGAGTTAAAAAAGAATTTAGTGATTTAGCAGGTATATTACTCAGAGCGCCTTTAATATTAAAAAAGTCTGTAGTGTCTGCAATTTTAAAACTCCATTCTACCTTCATAGGTGCTTGATTCATAAAAGAAGAATGTATTTTTATGTGAACCGGTTTTGCATCTCTAGTGTTGCTCAGTGGTCCACTATGTAGTGCTATTTTATGAAATTCCAAAACTCCGGGATCGGCATCACTATCAGGATGTTCTGTATAAATAATAGTACTATTAGAGACTGCGATAGAATCAATAGTCAAATGCGTATCCAACTTCCGCAGCATTTCACTGTAAAGAGGTTTTATGGTGGTATCATCATTTAATCTCTTATCCCGGTATATATCAAAGTGAAAACGATCCAGGGATATCATTTCTGAAGAGAAACCAATTTTATTTTGTTTGCTCAATAACATCGGTGATTTAATTTTTAACAGGGCCCCTTTCAAATTCATATAATCTCGTTCTGTCTGGATCACCTGATGAAATTTTTCTTTGGTAAGAAGGGGATCAATCTGTAGGTATTTAACTTCTAACATATCTGGTGCCAATACAGTCTTGTGCGCAAATAATTTGTGGTATGAATCAACAGGCAACTGCAAAGAGTCTAAACTAAATTTAAAATCAGATAAACCGAATGGAATTTGACCCCTTAAAGTTTCCCTATTCAAGACAAAATTCTTAATCTCTCCTTCTATATTGATACTTTCCAGAGGTACAAGAGTTGTATCTCGATGAAATATCTTGAAATGACCATTTTTAATAATACTGTTGTCGATATTGATATCGATATCTCCTCCTTGTACATTACTTTTATCGGATTTGATTGTAGATAAAGCGTTGTTCATCATAATATAGGGAGCATCTAAATCCAGTGATGAAGCCTTAATTGCATTATTCCTTATTAGTGCTATTGGATTGATCCCTGACAGCTCAACAAAACGAGCCGTAATACGCATCTTTTCCCCTTTAGAAAAATCAGGATTTTTAATGATCAAGGACATTCTTAATAAACTAAGGTCTACGTCTTGATACGAGAAATGAGTTTCCTCATCATTTATATTTTGAAATGTTTTTTTAACCTGATGCAAGCCAATTAAATAAATAATCCAATAAACCAAGAAAATTAGAGCAATGACTATCAATAAGCGAAGTGTAGTTTTTCTTGACATATATGTTAAGTTGGATTTTAAAAATACTGGATTTCAAGTGTTTTGATGCATCCAAACCATTAATTCATTGATCCAAATAAAAAAGTTTCAAGATTTTTTAATTACACTAAATGCTTCACTTTTAACAACTCCATTTTATCTTATTACCACTTTCTTTATAGTATTCAATTTTGAATTACTTACCTATATATTAAAATACTACTCTTTTATTTTCAATACGTTGCCTGGAATCCAATGTTTATATTCGTCTGCATAGTATTGATACGTGCAGCTTGCCGGAGCCTGGTACACCCCGGGAATATCTGCTTTCAGATCTAAAGCAATTGTTTTAAACTCAGAAGGTTTAAATTCTCTCCAGTAGAACACCAGGTAATTTTCAAACACCTCATAATATGCTACTTCTTTACGTTCTACCAATTCCTTTAGTTGCCACGGTTGCGGTGTTGTTCCTGAAGGAATTCCAACAATTGCCATGGGCATTCCGACCCCTCTAATTGACTTATTATTTATTTCAACGGTCACCCTCACATTATCTCCTACACTGTATGATTGATCCAAAATAGTAGTTTTCAGCTGTAAATTACATTCTTTAGAAGTGTCTGGTACCGCACTATCCCATCGAATATTCATCTCATACGGAAATGTAATTTCAGGATCGCTAAATCCTACCGTTACAATTTGTTCTCCTTCTTTGATATACTTCTGCAACTCACCCATGACTATCTGGCCTTTTTCATTAGTTTGTAATTTTTCAGTTAGTTTTTTACCATTAATCGTAAGCTGTATCGTTTGATCTTTCTGAAGCAGTTTATTCTTTTGATTTTTGGTATACTCGATCAATGCTTTAAGTGCAGTGGCTGTAGCTTGTGTTGATCCAAATCTTCCATCTTTTCGCTCACTCACCAAGTATTCTATTCCCTTTGAGATTAACACCTCATTATTTTCTTGTGCTTTCATCAATGCCAAAACAGTGAAAGCAGCCGTTTCTATATGTTTAGAGTCTCCATAAGAACGGGTAATTGTATTTTCAACAGGCAACCCTTTGAAACCAAATTCTTCAATATTTTGGATAAGGATATCTAACAGGCGCTTGCCGTTCTCTGGTCTGTTAAGGTTATAACTTGTAGCAACCAGTAATGCCATTTGATAGGCATCATTACTCTGTAATGCCTTGGTATAAGTAGCATTATATTCCTTTTCTAATGAAATATTGATCCCGGCTTCACTAATTGCATACACGATGTAAGCATCAGCAACCTCTTTTGGTGAACTGGCAAAACTATCATATCCCTGCTTGCTCTTTTTAAATCCTCCTTTACCATCTCTGCGACTCATCAACCAATCCACGGTTCTATTAATCATTTTTTGATCAACCTCAGGATATATTTCTTTCATTTCAGTAAACTCTAACACTCCGTAAGCGGTCAGTGTTTCATGTGGCGGAGTTTTTCCAAACCATTCGAATCCTCCTGCCTTCGTTTCAAAGCCTATAAGTCTTTTATACCCTTCTTCAATATATTTTATGGCTTTGGCAGTAATTTCTGGATTATTTTTACCAGTTTCTTTAAGATATTTAAGTACTAGTATGTTTGGGTATGTACTTGACGATGTTTGTTCAAAACATCCATAGGGTTGTCTAATTAAGGATTCAACTCCATTCATAACATCGCCAACGATGTCTGTATAAATTGTAAAATCTGCCGTAAGACTGTTCTTGACAATATGATTCACCTCAAAGCTATACGATTCATTTTTTGATCCTGAAATAGAAACCTGAGTCGGAAAATATGGACTTATAACTTCAACTTCTTTTGTCACCCTGTCCTTATAATTTCCTCCCGCAGCAGCGACTACAATTTCATTCTTTTTGTACAGTTCTTTTGGAATTACCCTTACATGTAAACGTTTTGTGCTATTAGGTAGTATTTCAATGCTTGAAGGTATTGGTTCTACAAAGGTTATACCTTTGGGAAGTGAAAGACCCAGTGAAGTTTCCATTGTTTTAGAAGACTCATTTTTGATAATTATTGGTAAGGCAACGGTATCATGAAGCACCATATAATTTGGGGCTTTAAAGTCAATCGACAGTAGCTTTTTGGTACTATATGCCTTTTCTTTGTGGCCCACCAAACCATTGTAGCCTATACCTTCGGCAATGATTTTGAACGAAGTAATGGCATCAGAATTGTAAAAAGATAAGGTAGCTTCTCCTTTTTCATCTGTTTGTACTACTGGATTCCAATATATGGTGTTTCTAAAATCTGATCGTTCTTCGGGAATCAGTTTACTATCGTATACGGGAATATAAAATTTACGAGGTGTGTAATTTGTTAATGAGCGTCGCTTATAAATATGGTGATAGACATAATTGTTGAACTTTGCATTGTTCAATTTCTTTTTTCCCCAGTTATTAAGGTGTCTCTTATTTTTAGAAGATATCACAATTATCCCGTTAGCCCCTTGACATCCGTATAACGCAGTAGCTGCAGCATCTTTCAAGACAGTTATAGATTCAATTCTACCGGGATTTAACTCTTTAATAGCCTCTGCAGGTACCAAAACCCCATCTACTACATAAAGTGGTTGATTATTACCCGATAGACTACTTGCACCACGTATATTTATTTTTGAAGTATTGCCATAAATCCCGTCTGCATTGGTTATTTGTATTCCTGAAACTCTTCCTTGTAATATTTGTGCTATATCAGGCGCGTCTTCAATAGCCTCAGATTTTATTGTTATTATGCTTCCTGAAGCCATTTTCTTTTCCTGAACTCCAAAGCCCATCACTACAACCTCTTCCAGGGCAGCACTATTTTCTTCCATCGCTATTGAAGTTACTTCGGCATTCTTTTTAATTGTCTTTTTGAGAGGTCGTTCCACTCCAGAAAACCCCCTAATACGAATACCTTCTTTAAGAACATCACTTCTATGTATTCGTTTTTCGTCTATATCGTATCCTTTTTCGACTGTAGTATCAACAATTCGCAATGCCTTTTGATCATCGGTATACGCAATAAGTATGTACGAACTTGATGATCCCAGCTTACAAGCAAAACTTCCTTCATTGTTGGTATCCATTACCATGACCTTATTGCCGTGTTCATCAAATATTAGTATATGCGCTTTTACCGGTTTTCCTTTTTTGTCGACTACCACTCCTTTGTGAATTGCTTCGCGTTCGGGCATGTACAGAGCAGATTCTTGGTTCACCTTTGTGGTATATAAGTAATCTCTCCAGCCGTGTGTAAGCATAACGTTATCCAATGCCTTGATTGCTTTGGGTTCTTTTGGGTCGAAATAAAATACCGGATTATGTATTTTTCCTTTTAGCTCTGATGACATCAAAAAATAAGACTCGATATGATCTTGTTTGTCATCTGCAAAAGAGAGTAGCTTATTATCGGCTACAGACACTGATACATTTGCCGGAATTGGTGTTCCCTGGCGATTCGAAGTTTTTATTTTAATCTCTATTTTTTCTCTGGTTTCATAGTCGTTTTTATCTGTGGTTATTTCGATATTTAGTTTTTTGTCGGGATTAAGGAATACCAGTCGCTCTGCTATGGGTATATGAACAGCGTCGTATATTGTAAATCGGGTAATCCCAATTGGAAAATCGGAAGTTGGTACCACAACGGTTTCTTGATCCTTTGAAATATTTTGTGACCACAATAATTTTGTTGGACTTGAAACTTCTAGTCTTAAAGCTCTTTTTATTGTTGAAAATAGACGAACATTTGCATTCAGGCTATCTATAAGTACCGAAAAACGTGTTCCATCTTTGTATACGATAGGAAGTTCTATTTTCTTTTCTGAAATAAATGGAGCAGTAACCTGTGCATAATACGTTGTATTAGGTAGGGGTTCCAGATCAAAACTTCCCATCCCATCATGATGACTACTAAATGATGTTACAACTATTCCTCTTTGATTTATGATATTGCCTGAAACATCAACGGGTTTACCAAACTCATTAACAGCTTTAAATGCCACCATATTAGTTGTCCCAGCTATAATTTTTCCACTTTCAGGAAAAAACTGAAGATCAATAGTGTCCAAAACAACAGGAATACTGCGAGATATAGATTCTTTAGCGTCATTGTAAAGAAGTAATACCGTAAGTACTACGTCGATAGTATTTAAATCATCTGGCAAGGTAAAAACTGGCTTAGCTTTTCCCTGATCATTAGTCGTTATGGTTCCAGAATATATTCTTTTACCCTTCACTGCAACCTCATAGGTGATCTCTTTGTTAGCTATGGGATTATTTTTAAGATCCTTTGCTTCAAAATTGGCAATCACATTTGAATATTTACCATATCCTTCTTTCTCAAACTTTAGTGTAAGCAAGGCGTCAGGCCGTATTATTTTCTGGAGGGTTATCTTTTTAGTAAAATAGGCACTCTCACCATAATTTCGCATCCAATTGGTGTACATCTTTAGGGTATAGATCCCTCCTACCCAATCTTGTTTTGTATCAAAATTGCCATAAGCGTATCCTTGGTTGATACCTATTTTCAGTTTTTTTACCACTGCTCCTTTTGGGGAAATAAGTTCAGCATACATAGCCTCACTTATTGTAGTAATTGTATGAGCTTCATCAACAATATAGGATTTAAACCAGATAGTTTCTCCGGGAAAATAAAAAGGGCGATCGGTCTGAGTATAAATATCTTCAATAAGCCTGTTATTATTCTCATAAGTAATAAAAGAAAACAACGCAGCACATAGTAACGATATTAGCGATATATTTTGGGCTTTGAGTATATATTTTTTCATGATATTATAGTTTTATCTTTATGTTCATTCCTATTTCACTGGTAATTGGGGTATTAAAAAACTGAAGGCCCTGGCTCGACGCCTGATCGAATAGAGAACTATAAGGTGATGCTCCCTTATACTTGGTATAGGTAAACAAATTATTACCATAGATACCCACATCAATAGTTCGTATAAAGCGTCTGTTTTCATTCTTTTTAAAACTATAGGAAAGATTAATGGATTTTAAGTTGATATAGCTTCCATCAACAATGGCATCTTCGGCTACACCGGCAAAACCATACCTAACAAACCTATTTTCTGAAATTGGATTGGCGGGATTTGCAAAATCGACAGGAATAGTATTTGGTTGTCCTTGCTGATTCACTCCGTCAAACAAAAACCCTGTAATCAAACGTTCATTTGCAGATTGTTGCGATGTTCCCAGATAATTCAATACATTTTGAGTACCATTCCACACATCGCCTCCTCTTTGATAATCTATCAGAAAACTGAATTGTAACTTTTTCCAATAAAAACTATTAGAAAAACCAATAGAGAAATCAGGAATTGGATTTCCAATAATTTTTGGATTCGCAGCTACCAACGGAAATCCCTGGTCATCTATAATGATATTATTTTGATCATCCCGTTCGTATGCAGAACCAACTAATACCCCTGCAGGTTGACCTGGAATCAGATTTTTGGATATGGTAGAGAATCCCGCAATAGCAATACGTTGTTGGTTAGTATAAATTCTTTTTACATGATTTCTATACCTGGTAAAAACTATTCCTGGTATATAAGAAAAATTGTTGTGTCTATAAATAGATACATCCAAACTCCCCTCGAATCCATAAGTATCAATTTTGGCACTATTCTGGAGCTGAAAACTACCTTGATTAACCACCGGAAACACACTTTTATCGTTTGTATTATGATAATATGTTAAGCCAAGCGTTACATGACCACCAAACACATGAAAACCTAATTCTGTGCTTAATGAATAATTTGTTTTTTCCTCTAATTGAAGCTCATTGTTTACAAATAAATCATCATTCGAGACAAATCCTTGAATTTGCTCTGGAGTAATATCTAAACTATTATGACTTTGATTTGCATAATATAAAGGAGCTTCTTTTACATCCAACGAAGCACTTGCCGAAACCTTAAATACAGAAAGCCAGTAAGTATCAAGAAGATTTTGTAAATCAATATCTAACTGTAAGTTAGGTAAAAACCATTTATCATTTTGTATTGAAGAACTGTATGAAGTATTGCCGATACTAAGCGTAGTCTCCCAGTCTGGGACTTCATATTTGAATCTATTGATAAGTAGAAAAGTATGTCTATTAATGGTTTGATCAATTGTATTCGTAACCGATGGATTGGTAAATGAAAACGAATCGAAACCGGCTTTCTCTGATAAACTGTATTTTAAATTTCTATTAATGTAATTAACGGAGGAAGTAAATTGAATGTCTGATCTATCTCTTTTCTTGTCTACGGTAAGCGTAGCAACCGCATTAGACGTATTATTTCTGAGTTTTTTATCACTGCTAAAACCATTGGTAAATCCAGTAGTTCCAGGTAGTAGTCCAAATTGTTGTTTGTTCTGATGATAGGTATGGTTAAATTTGGTGAGTAAGGTAAACTCTCTTGATATCTTACTAATATTCTGAATACTTGCAACAAAAATATCATTTGTAGCCTGATTTCGATTGAACTCTAACAACCATAAGGGATTATTAAAATTACCAAGTGCAAAGCTACGTTGTATGCCTGACTCAAGTAGTGCTCCTTGATTATTCTCAAAACTGGTAGGGGTAGCCCAATTAGTGAATAAGACTGTATTTAAAAAACCATTGAGGTTGGGCTGATTATCAACATTATTTGAATATTTGATAAACGTATCCCACTTCACGACCTTATCGGCGTTAGATGGATTATTATACCGCAGCTCCACTTCATGAAACCTACTACTCTCTCTATCAAAAATATCCTGAATCCTGTTGTCGTTATATTGTAATCCTAAAAAATCTTCATCTGTAGTTATATTAAAAAATATAGAGTTAGCAGTTTTGACAGCAGTTTCAAATACATTGTTATCATAGGCAATAGCATTTTTACTACTCCCGTTGCCAATAGGCACTAATCTTCCATTTTGATCATAAGGATATTGACTTTCATCAAATTCTAAGCTACTTAACCGTGAACCATAAGAGAAGATCGTACCGGTTTCAGGTCCTAGAAAAGTGTTTTGACCATTTAATGGCTGCCCCTGACTGTAGAGGTTTTGCAGTTGTGGTAAATTTCGTTGCTTTATAAATCGTATTCCGGTTTTAGAAGTAACACCAAATTCATAAAATATATCTGGTGCAAAATAGGTAAGCTGTACCTTGTTTTTTTCTTTCTGAATATCAATAGCTTTGATTCTGTGATATTGAAAGTAAGTTGCTTTTTTGTTATACTTATACTTGCTGCCATCTAGTGTTGGCACGGTAAATCTTGTAATTTTTTTTGGTTCTATAGCATTTGCATATGCATCGCTAACTATGTTTAATACTGGTTCTTTTTTCTTAAATGTGATGATATCATTTTTGTCAAACATTTCAGGGGTTACCAGTATTTCCTTACTATCAAAACCAACATAACTGAAGACCAACACATCACCAACATTGCAATTAATACTGTACTTACCATCAAAATCGGTTTGAGTACCCCTGACTGTCCCTCTAATTATAATATTCACCCCTGGAAGTGGCAATCCACTATTATCGTTTAAAACCCCTGTTAATGTACCTTCCTGTGAGAACAGCGATATAGAAAATAAAATTGTTGTTACTTGTACAAGTAAGAAAAATGAATTGTTTTTCATGGTTGATGGTTTTATTGATACTTAAAAGTAGTAGCGACTCTTAGAAAATAAAACCCGCACTTAGGGAAACCATCTTTTGGATGAGGGAATGGTATATAAACTATCCTAAAAGATGAGTATTAATCTTAAAGTTTAATTAAAGCCTTATATTATCCTTCGATATGTATTTATATTGCTATTCAAATTTCGAATTTAGTTTACAGAATATCATCAATCAAATTATTTCAAAATGAAAAAACTTCTTGGCTTTTTATTGCTTATCAGCTTAGTTATTTCTTGTAAAGACAGGTCAAACACAGTCATTAAAACTCCAGACAAAACTAAAATGGTAGAGACAGGTCTGATACCTGTTGTTTATATCGAAGGAGATTCTACATGGACCATCGAAGAACGAATGAAACACTATGGGGTGCCCGGTGTAAGTATTGCTGTGATTAATAATAACAAAATTGAATGGGTGAAAACTTATGGTGTAATTGATAAGGAAACCAAGGAACCCGTTGATAAACAAACACTATTTCAAGCTGGCTCAATAAGTAAACCGGTAGCAGCTTATGGTGCACTTAAATTAGTAGAACAAAATAAAATTGATATCGATAAGGACGTAAATACCTATCTGGAGTCCTGGAAAATACCAGATAGTGAGTTTACCAAAGAAAAAAAAGTAGCTCTAAAGCATCTTATGAGTCATACTGGAGGAGTTACAGTGCATGGTTTTTTGGGATATAGTCCTGATCTTCCGGTTCCTTCACTTATAGAAGTATTGAATGGAACACCACCTGCAAATTCTCCTCCTATTATTGTAGACAAAATTCCCGAAGAGAGTTCGCGATACTCTGGAGGTGGTTACACCATTATGCAACAAATGATGATCGATATCGAAAAGAAACCTTTTCCGGAACTGATGGAAGAACTCATACTAAGACCGTTACAAATGAATAACAGCACTTATGATCAACCTCTAAAAAATGAGCAATTAGCCATGGCAGCAACAGGATATTTACCTAATGGTGATATGACCAAAGGGAAACGACATACTTATCCCGAAATGGCCGCTGCAGGTTTATGGACCACAGCCGAGGATCTAGCAAAGTTTGCTGTTGATATACAACAAAGCTTACAAGACCAGGGAGCAGTACTATCAAAAAATATGGTTACCAAAATGCTAACTCCCTTTGTAGATGATTATGTTGGTTTGGGGATTTTTATAAACCAAAAGAAGGATGAGATTTACTTCGGTCATGGTGGTTGGGATGAAGGATTTTCTAGTGAATTGATAGCTCATAAAGAAAAGGGATATGGTGTTGTAGTTTTGACTAATTCTAACCATCCAAAATTTATATCAGAGCTTATTAGATCAGTAGCACTTGCATACCAATGGGATGATTTTGTCGCTACATACCCCAGGCAAAATACAGAAATTACAGAGCTCGAAGAACTAGAAGGCGAATATCGTCTCTATAAAGATCGTTATACTAAGATTTATAATAAAGGCAATCAACTTTTTAAAGAAAGTCTTGGCGAAGAAGCTGTTGAATTAATTAAAATTACCGATTCAACCTTTGTGGGCAGAGATAACGACCAAATCATCCAGTTTAAAGATATTTCAGAAACTGGTCAAATGAGTGTTTTAGTATTGAACCCTGATTCTTACAAAGTAGAAGCAACACTAGCACAAATTATGGATGATGAAAAACTTCCTATTCAATTTCTTGAATCCGGAAATTTTGATGAAGGTTTAAAAGCCTATCAGGAACTTCAGAAAACAGATCCAAAAGACCCTGCTATTCAGGAATGGAATCTGAATAGATTGGGATATCAAATGATGAATGTTGAAAATTTAAAATTGGCCCAGGATATCTTTAAAGTAAATACAATCCTTTATCCTCGAAGTGCAAACGTATATGATAGCTATGCTGAGGCTAGTATGAAATTGGGCGAACTGAATGTAGCCATGACTAATTATAAAAAGTCTATAAAACTTGATCCTAAGAATATAAATGCCACAAAAATGATTGAAGAGATGCAAAGGAAGAAAGAAAACAAAGCGCTATAAATGACTATAGAAAATTCAACTGCCACGGATATATTCAAAATTTTAGAATTATATGACCATGCAATTTCATATCAATCAAAAATGGGTGCTGTGCAATGGCCAAAATTCACTAAAGAAGATATCAAAAAAGAGGTAGATGCTGCCCAGCAATGGAAAATAGTAATTGATGATCAAATTGCCTGCGTCTGGATGACCACTTTTGATGATCCTTATATTTGGGAGCACAAAAATAGGGATCCATCTGTCTACATTCATCGCATTGCTACTCATCCTACATTTAGAGGGCAACATTTTGTAAAGCATATTATCGACTGGGCACTTACGTTTGCAAAGAAGCAACAGAAGAGTTTCATTCGTATGGATACTGCAGGACATAATGAGAAACTCATTTCTTATTATACCTGTTGTGGTTTTACATTTCTTGGTTCAGAACCGCTTAATGACACTGCAAATCTTCCTGACCATTACCACAATACGCCTGTTTGTCTATTTGAAATGGAGGTTTAGACTTTAGTGTTGGGATAATTTTAGAACCTTTTGGTTAGGAAGAACACCATTGAAAACTGATTATAAAACGAAAGTTAACCTTCCAATGTATGTTTTTTTAGAAATGCATCTACCTCTTTGATAGAGGGGTTTTTTAAAAAATCATCACCATAGATAATTGTGGGAAATTTAAGTTTTCCGTCATAAAGGGCTCTAACTATTTGTGCTGCTTTTGGATCGGTTTCTACATTATAATCATCAAATTCTATCCAAATAGACTGTAGATAGTTTCGAAGGATAGCAGATTTTGGACACCAGTTTGCCCCATATAATTTTAATCTATATTCAGACATTTGTTTCTTTTGGCTTTACTAGTTTAGTTAATACCGGGTGAATATGTTCAGCTTTAAGAACGAAGAACGGAGTTACAGACATTAGCAAAATAGAAACGGCTAAGAAGATTTGATAGTTATTAGTGCTTATAAGTTCATACTCCAAACCACTCTGTGCCAAAACAAATGAAAACTCTCCTATTTGAGCAATAGAAAAACCAACAGCCAAAGCCGTTTTCCATTCTAACTTCATCACTTTTACAGCCAATATTCCTGCTAAAGCCTTTACCAACAGAGTAAAAAAGAACCAAAACACAATCCATCCCAGGTCGGTAATAAAAATTTTATAGTCTAATAACATACCCATCGAAATGAAGAAAAAGCTCATAAATACATATCGGAAAGGCAAAAAACAAGAGATCGCCATATGACTATAATTAGTCTCTGCAATGATTAATCCTGCAATAAAGGCTCCGAGCGCGAGCGAAAGCCCCATCTCCTCTGTTAAAAGAGCAATCCCGGTAACAATAAAAACTACAGCTATTAGAAATACTTCCTGACTTTGTATCCTCATCACAGTTTTAAGAAAAAATGGAATTACAAAACGAGCTAGCAAATATGAAATACCACCCATAGCAATAAGCTTACCGAACAACCAGAGCATGGCTTCTAATGGACTTCCATCTCCTGCTCCTGCTAAAATGGGAGTTAAGAGCATTAAAGGAACAATCATGATATCCTGAAAAAGAAGTACAGCAAGAATAAATTTCCCATACGGAGTCGTAATTTTATTACTGTCTTGCAATACTTTGATCACTATAGCTGTACTGCTTAAAGAATACAAAAAACCCCAAAAAATACTTTCTTCAATAGTAGGGCGCATTAACAACCAAATTAGTCCTGCCGTGATAAAAATGGTAAAAAATACCTGCGAAGCTCCTCCTATGAGCACATAATTCTTAATACGCTTCAAATTACTAAAAGAGAATTCAAGTCCTACAGTAAACAATAATAAAATAATACCAATCTCGGCATATACTTCAACTTCTTCCATATCGGCAAAATATGTACTGGTATTTGGGCTTAGCAACACACCTGTTATAAGATAACCAATGATGTATCGAATCTTTAAAAATTTACAAATGACAATTACAGCGGTAGCGACTCCGAAAATCGCGAAAATGTTAATGAGTATATGATGTTGCATGAATGATGGTTTAAAAACGTGATGTAATTTCTAGTATCTTTTTTCATTATATTACCTTGAGAACACACTTACTCCCTCTCCTTCAATGTTTTGATCATACTATGGTCGATATTTTAGTTTTTGAATCATTTCTGGAGTAAGCGCATCAGAGTAAACACCATAAGCATCTACAAGCAATCCTTTAATTTTATAAGCTTTGGACGAGATAGCAAAAAGAATAGAAGAATCTGAAGGGTCTGTGTTCCCTTCAAAACGGTACATCTTGTCGATTTCAAAATCGTCTACAAGCAACCTTATATCTAAAGGTTTACACTCAATACAGTCTCTTTTAAGATTGAAATCCTCTGTATATCCTGCTTTTTGAAGTTCAGAAATTGCCTGGGATAAGGTGTCAAAATGTTTTTTCATAATTATGTACTAAATTTCATCTTAAATTGTGAATGGTTTATTATAAAATCATAGGGTTTTCTAGATCATATTTATACAATCATAGGCACCTCCATTAAAAGTAGCTCTGTTTTATGATTTGCTTGAATTTCAAAAGATGCAACATCCCACAGACCATATCCATCTCTTTTTTGTAATACTTGACCATTGATAGTAACGCTTCCTTCTAATACGAAGGCAAATACCCCATTATCAGGCTTCTTTAAAGTATACTCTAAAGAAATACCTGTATCGAGAGTACCAAGATGAAACCAAGCATTCTGATATATCCATACTCCGTCATCCTCTGAATTTGGAGATAAAATTTGTTGTAATTTGTTTTTCCTGTCTTCTGGATCTAAGGATATTTGATCGTATCGTGGAGTAACATTTTCTTTATTAGGAATAATCCAGATTTGTAAAAACCGTACTTCCTCATCACTATTTGCATTCATTTCACTATGCTGAATACCACTTCCTGCACTCATGACCTGGATATCTTCTTCACGAATCACTTCACTTCTTCCTGTACTATCCATATGCTTAAGAGCTCCTGATAGCGGGATGGATATAATTTCCATATTACTATGAGAGTGTGCACCAAAACCCCTACCTGCAGCGACAATATCATCATTTAACACTCTTAACGCTCCGAAATTCATTCTTTTTGGCTCATAATAGTTAGCAAAACTAAAAGTATGCCTTGAATGTAACCAACCATGATTTGCTTCTCCTCTCGAATCTGATGTATGCAAAATAGAATTAACTTCTTTTGTACCCATAGCTTTGTGAACTTAGTTTTTAGTTGTAATAATAAGAGTAAAACAGCAATCAATATACAATCTTTACCTAGAATATTTTTCTAAATTTTTACAAAAAATACTTAAATTTAAAGAATTCTAAGAGGCTCTGGTTTGGAGTTTACTATTCACCTTTCCTTAGGAGTGAACAGAACTGCTATTTTTGGTAGTTCTGGGTGAGGGAAAATATAAAATTCGGTATTTAGCCACTTCCCGAAAAGCCAAAATGAGACCGACAAAACACCTCTATGGCCCTGCCTCGCGGACAATCAGCTTCATTTTTTTATGTAATTGATCTACTATACAAGTAAAAAATACCTTCATTTGACTATAAACGGATCATGTTTCACTTAAATCCCTTTTATGCATCTGAAAGCTTCATCACCAAGTTCTAATACATAAAAAAGGTTAAATTAGAGAGGCTTAAATCAAGTTCAAATAAAATAAATAACCATGAAACGAGTTAGTATTATGAAGAATATTAATGACGTTATACATCTTAAGAACATAATTCGCTGTGTGAGTATTAAACTTACATCAAATTGAGGCATTATCAAGTTAAGGCATGTTTTTGAAATCCATCAAACTGTTATGAAAAAAAGATCGAAAATATTAGGCTTTACGTTGCTATCACTGGCCTTATTTTGTCAGTGCGACAGCGACGATACTCCAAACCCCAATCCCAATCCAGGCGGTGAGCCTGTTGAAGCCACTACTACGCTTATAAATACACTAAGTATTCCCTGGGAACTAACTTGGGGCCCCGATAATTTTTTATGGGTTACCGAGCGTAGTGGAAAAATAAGTAGGATTAACCCCGATACAGGAGAACAAGATGAAATATTAGTCATCGATGAAGTAGAACAAGTACAGGAAAGTGGTTTACTGGGACTGGTACATCATCCTGATTTTGAATCAAACCCATACATTTATGTAGTATACACCTATAATGGGCAAAATGAATTACTAGAAAAAGTAGTGCGCTTCAGCTATAGTAATTCATCCTTGGTAGAAGAGACAACATTATTGGATAATATTCCGGCGAATAGGATTCATAATGGTTCTCGTCTTCTGATAACCTCTGATCTAAAGTTATTCATGACCACAGGTGATGCGGGCAATACTAATCTTTCACAAGATATTAATTCGTTGGGAGGCAAAATTCTTAGAATGAACTTAGATGGAAGCATTCCTAATGATAATCCAATTGCGGGAAGCTACATTTACAGCTACGGGCATAGAAACGCCCAAGGACTGACACTACATCCCAATGGTAACCTTTATAGTTCGGAGCATGGACCAAGTTCTGACGACGAGATAAATCGTATTGAAATAGGTAAAAATTATGGCTGGCCAGACGTTAGAGGAGTAATCGATACTGCTAGCGAAGAAGCCTTTGCTGCCGGAACAGAAGTTGTTGAATCTATTTATCAATGGACTCCCACTATTGCTCCTTCAGATTTGGTATTCTATACCAGTGACAGAATTCCGCAATGGACGAATAAATTACTTTTAACAGTCTTAAAAAATCAACAGATCATTGCTCTTACACTAAATGGCAACGGTACCGAAATTATAGAAGAAGAAATATTCTTTAATGAGGCTTTCGGTCGTTTAAGAGATATCGCCGTATCTCCTACAGGACGAGTATTTATTGCAACTAATGGCAATTCCTATCCCGATGTTAGCAATACGCATCGCATCATTGAAATCAATAGAATTGAAGATTAATCAATAATTTTTTTGATTAATGCCTTTTACTTAGTTAATACAGCTCCCTTAAAGACAATGACTTGCCATTCTCGATGGGTTTACCTGCAAAGCAAGCTTAAACCAGGGCTTCATAACACTATTATCACTTTCGTAATACTATTCTCCAATAAATCTACCAACGTGTCTTAATGCATAAGGTTTAGAATACTGCCTTTGGAAGATTTTGGGATCATCACGGTTATGTTTTAATGTCTATTACTTATTTCATGTCCCATTGATCAAGGGTTTTGGTCATTCTTTTTATTATAAATTGTGAATGCACTATCATTTCAACGGATAGTGTTAATACACGCACTATAAATCATGTACTTTTAAAAGAAAGGGTTGTTTTATCAATCTCTTTGAATATTAACTTAAAAATGAAAGATGAAAAAGAAAGAAACCAACACATCGTATGATGCTAGCATTACTGAAAGTGACAAGCAAGCCTTAGGAGATAAAGTTCAAAATGTTCGCAATGACGGAGGACGTGATGATTTCTTAAGAAATCGTGAAAAACCAGTAGATTTTGCAGGTGAAGATCTAGACGTACCAGGAAGAACACTACCAAAGGATAGTAAAAACAAATTGAAAGATGAAGAAAACCAATTGTATAGTCAGGGTGGATCTGGCAATGAAAATTTAGAACAATCTTCAGATTTCTAGCTTCTGAATAACGTAAATTCTGTCTGTTACCTAGTAATCATCCTTGGCAACAGACTGATATAAATTTTAATTAATAATTTAAAAAATAAAGAATGCCATTTTTAACACATGAAACTCCCAAAGAAAACATTGATATTTATTTTGAAGATTACGGGTCAGGTAAACCTGTAATTCTTATTCACGGTTGGCCGTTAAGTCATAGAGCATGGGAACAACAAGTTTGGGCGATTGTAGAAGCTGGTTTTAGATGTATTACCTATGACCGCAGAGGTTTTGGAGATTCTACAGCACCATGGAACGGATATGACTATTCAAGCTTAGCGTCGGATTTACATCAAATAATTACACAATTAGAGCTCGAAGAATGTACAATCGTTGGCTTTTCTATGGGTGGTGGTGAGGTTGTTCGTTATCTAACTGATTATGGAGCCGGTAAGATTAGTAAAGCCGCCTTGATAAGCTCGATAATTCCATTAGTACCTCAGAAAGACGATAATTCAAATGGGGTGCCTCAAAAAGATCTTGAAGGTATCATGGATGCTTTGGAAACTGATCGCGTAGGGTTCTTGAAAAATTTTCATAAGGATTTTTATAACTATGATGACCATAAAGATACTATAAGCGAGTCACAGCTTCATTATGATTGGTCTATAGCTTCATTTGCGTCACCTAGGGCAACTATAGAGGCAGCAAAATCCTGGGCAGAAACAGATTTCAGAAAAGAACTTAGCAATGTTACCGTACCCACATTAATCGTACACGGAAATGCCGATAACATAGTACCTATAGAAACCTCTGCAGAACAAGCCGCAAAAGGTATTTCAAACAATACTTATGAGATCATCGACAATGGTCCTCATGGTCTTAATCTTACGCATAGTAAGCAATTAAATAAAATTCTTATCGACTTTTTGAAACGTTAAGGTAAAGTTTCAAATATTGTAACCATGAAACAATTGGGGCTGTCTCTAAAGGATCAGAAAACGTCATTACGATCCGCCTTTGAGCGGAGAAGTAATCTGTTTATCAGTAACTTAAATTTAACAGATTCCTTCGCTTCTCTCGGAATGACGACTTTCTAGACAGCCTCTTTTTTATGTGCCTTTGTCTACTGGTTTGGTATAAGATCCCTGGTTTTGGCTTTATAATCTGTATATCCTTCCTTACCCGGCGTATAAAAAGTGTTTTCATCCCAGTCTGCCATCCCTTTATCCTCGCGAAATCGTCCAACTAAATCAGGGTTGGAAATAAATAATTTTCCAAATGAAACCAGATCAGCATCTCCATCACGTATGACCTTTTCGGCTTTCTCTTTATCAAATCCAGAGTTAATCATTAAAGTTCCTTTATACTTAGGGCGATATCGCTTCGCAATATGTTCTTCTGCGTACGGAACATCAGACACATCATTAAAAGGCTCGGACAAGTGAATATATGCCAAATCATATTCTTTATCCAATCGCTCGATAATATAGTCAAATGTAGGAATGGTTTCTTCATCCATAGTTGTTCCAAAAATATTGTGTAAAGATGGATTAAAGCGGGCTCCTATTCTATTTTCGGGAACAACTTGTTTTACGGCTTCTAATACTTCAAAAAATAATCTGGCTCGATTCTCGCGACTTCCTCCGTATTGGTCTTCTCTTGTGTTACTTGTTCTATTAAAAAATTGATGGAAAAGGTATCCATTAGAAGAATGTATTTCGACACCATCAAAACCTGCCTCGATGGCATTTTTTGCAGCCTGTTTAAAATCATTAACGGTGATTTTAATCTCTTCGAGCGTCATAGCTTTTGGAGTAACAGTATCCTTAAAACCATCTTCTGTATAGGCTTGTGCATTTGGATTAATAGCAGAAGGTGCTAAAGGTAAATCCCCATCATGAAAATCGGGATGCGAAATGCGCCCTACGTGCCATAATTGGATAAATATTCGACCACCTGCATCATGAACAGCTTTGGTTACTTTTTTCCATCCATCTACCTGTTCCTGGGAATGAATTCCTGCGGTATTGATATAACCCACAGCTCTTTTTGAAACCTGTGATCCTTCAGTAATGATCAATCCAGCAGTAGCTCGCTGTGCATAATACTCGGCATGTAGTTCTGTTGCCGAATTTTCATCATTTACTGCTCGATTCCTTGTCATAGGAGCCATTACAGCCCTATTTGGTAATTCTAAATCGCCCATAGTATGGGGTGTTAACAATTTCATATTTTTCATAGCTATTTTGTTTGATTCTCAATCTATTGTTTATCCAAAATCATTTTCTAGGTATATTTCTAATTCTTCAGACTTTTCATATCAATAACAAAATTTAACATCATTATTTGTGACGCGATCAAAAGCATTGTTTATTTCTTGCATATCAATCATTTCAACATCACAAACAATATCATTCTCTCCGCAAAAATCAAGCATTTCCTGGGTCTCTTTAATTCCTCCTATTAACGATCCTGCAACTCTTTTTCTTCCCATGATCAGATTTCCTCCATTCATAGGTTCTAAAGGTTCGATAGCGCCAACCATTACCATAGTACTATCTCGTTTCAGCAATTTTAAATATGGATTGATATTATGCTTAACCGGAACAGTATTCAACAAAAAATCAAAAGAATTCGCATGTTTTTTCATCTCATCATCTTTTGTAGAAATCAATACTGAATCTGCGCCCAGTCTTTTTGCGTCATTTGCTTTTCCTGGTGAAGTTGTTATCATATATGTTTCTGCACCCATAGCATGAGCGAACTTGATCCCCATGTGCCCTAAGCCTCCAAGACCAATAATACCTACTTTGTCTCCTTTTTTAATATTCCAGTGGCTCAAAGGCGAGTATGTTGTAATACCTGCACACAACAAAGGTGCAACGGCTTCTAAGTCAAGATTTTCGGGAATTTTGAGAACAAAGTCTTCGCGAACGATAATATCGGTAGAATACCCACCAAAAGTTTGCTTTTCAGTATGCTTATTTTTACCGTTATACGTACCCACCATACCTTTTTCACAAAATTGTTCTAAATCATCTTTGCAGGCGCTACATTGTTGACACGAGTCTACCATACAGCCTACTCCTACTACATCTCCTTTTTTAAAGTTTTTAACCTTGTTACCAACTTTTAATACTCTTCCGATAATTTCGTGACCGGGTACTAAAGGATACTTGGTATTATTCCAATCATTTTTCGCAGCGTGAATATCACTATGACAAACTCCGCAATATAAAATATCGATATGTACATCATCATCAAGAATTTCTCTTCTTTCTATCGACATTGTTTTAAGATTTTCTTTTTCACCTTCAGTTCCGTATGCTTTTATTTCTATCATGCTTTCTATCAATTTTATCAATATTTACTCGATGATTATAAGATACATTTTTGTATCATAAATTTCTATAGTCTTCCCAACGATTTTTACCTGTATAATTCAAAGATATTATACAAAGTAAAAACAATGCAGATAAATTAATGTGCTTATATACCATTTGTCTTAACTCATTTCTGTTTGAAATTAAAGAATAATTGTATCCCATAAAAATTCTGTTAATACTTCAAACTTCATCGCAAATCATGTTTTGTATTCTTTAAAAATTATATCTTTAGGGTGACTATGGAGACAATAGAAATAAAAAAATTTGATGAGTTACTAGAGACCTTCGAAAGTCAAAAGGCAGGTCAAAATTTTGTATATAGAGGAGCTTCAAAAATCTCATATGAGCTCATTACCTCATTAGGGCGTTGTGAATCTGCCATGGGTAAACCCATTGAGCGATTAGAAGCAAGACTCATAAAGCTTTTTAAGGAATCTTCAATACCTTATCTTGAGCATAAACCAAATAATGAATTAGAATGGCTGGCGGTGGCACAACACTATGGGTTACCGACACGATTATTGGATTGGAGTTATAATCCATTGGTATCAACATATTTTGCTGTTGAATCAAATCCAGATCATGATAGTGCTATATATATTCTTTCTGGATGTTCTACAATACAAGATCCTGATAAAACCAGTCCTTATAAACTTGATAGGGTTTATAAATACAGACCTCCTTATATTTCTGCAAGAATACAAAATCAAGCAGGTTTATTTACTGTTCATCATACTCCTGATATCCCCTTTGAGCACGAAAAGGTCAAAAAGGTAATTATTCCTAAAAAATTAAAGTCCATGATCAAAAAAACCCTGTTTAAATACGGTGTTAATCAGCGATTATTATATCCAGGTTTGGAAGGAGTTGCCAGGGATTTGAAATGGCTCGAAACAAAGATGTACTAACCCAAGCTATTTTTTATTTATAACCCAAGTGATGTTTATTTTTTTGTTATCCAAAAAATTATTTGGATAAATTACGGGTTTTCCGTAGTTTAGGGCACCCCTTATTTAAAATTGATCGCTTATGCACAAAATTACTTTGGAGCAACAATTCAATGCTCGACAATTAGATCTAAAGTATAAAGATATTTGGAATCGTGGTATTCATTTATTTACCATAGACGATAAAAATCGTGATTTTCAATATAGTATTTTCTACATTGATCTCTTATTTGCAGAGGTTATTTACAATAAACTAACAGGAGAAATTATTACGATAAAAAGTTTTAGTGATAAGGCAAAGATTATGTTCTATCTACGAGAAGATTTTTCTTAAACAGATGCCTTCTTAGAGTTTTCTGGTCTTGCCCTATTTATTTCTATACCAAATATTTAGAATCAGACCTGCTATAACTAGTAGTGTTCCTACTAGACTCAAAAACGGATATACATCGGTAAACAAGAAAACACCGGCTATCATAGTAAAGATGACTTCTATATATTTTAGAGATACAATCTTATGGGTCGCCTGGGATTGAAAAGCTTTAGTCATAAATAATTGTCCGAAATATCCAAAAATTCCTAAACTAAGTAGCAAAAACCACTCTATACCAACAGGAGTAGTCCAGTTGAATATCGATAATACGGCACCTACAGTTACAGAAATCCACATAAAATAATTCACAATAACTACCGGATGATCCCTATGACCTATTTTGTTAATAAGAACATACACGACCCCACTAAATAATGCAGATCCTAATACTAGAAGTAACCCAATAGTATCAATGTTCGTATCAAAGCCTTTGATCATTAACACTCCACCAAAGGCCATCAAAAAAAATAACCATTGTATTGGTTTTACTCGTTGCCTTAAGAAAAATACTGCGAGAATTGTTGCAAAGATTGGTGCTATATAACGTAAAGATACTGCAGAACCTATGGGTAGGTAGTGGACAGACATAAAGAACAATGCCATAGAGGTCACCCCTGCCAGCCCTCTATATATCAATAAGTTTATTTGATTCCCAAAAATTGGAATTTTATGCCATAATAAAAAGCTCATTGTAAAAAACAGAGACCCAAAGGCTCGAAAAAGAACTAATTGTCCACCGCCAAAATGTGCCAAATATTTTACAAGCAGGTTCATTCCTGTAAAAGACACTGCGCTTAAAAGCATGTAGTATATGGCTTTTTTCATCTATCTGATTATGATCAAAGATGTAATCTAAATACTTTAGCCAATTTATTTGCTTGTTCCTTAGGAATACCAGCTTTGCTAGCATACTGATTCCAATTGGTAACAACATCTGTAATTTGCTGAATAGCTTCTTTACTGTTTTTATAACTAATTTTATCTCCCATTGCAATCAAGTCCTGCATGTTAAAATCATCTCGTTTACCATTTAATGACATTTGATGCATACTGGTCCAGATTCCTATCGGATTATAAGAATAGGTTACGTCATAAGCGGGAGAAAGTTTCCAAACTCCTTGTTTATCCATTAAAAATGAAATATTCTTAGTATGATCATCTTGATTACGGGCAATAACATTAAACAACATTCTCTTGTATAATTGTATAGCATCGGTATGCGGAAGTCGAAGTCGACGCATGATCTCGAAAGCATTTTCATAAGAATATGCTCCTGGAGATTTATAATCAAAATGCGCCAAAGAACATAATGTTTGCATATGCACCTTTTGATTGTCACCCACTCGATCAAAACGTTTTGTCATGAAATGCGCACGATTATGTTCTTCAAAAAGTAAGGATTTTTCCATGTTTATCCCGCAATCTAATGCCATTAGATAATAGGCATACTCAATTCTGCCATAGCCAAGTGGATCCCCTAATGACGTATCATTTACTCCGTCAAACTTAAAAATATAATGATCGTATCCTTTTGGAGCTTTAGCTTGTCCAGATCTGATTTCTTGCGTTTCCGGATTATAGGCTATAATTGCTTTGGCTCTTTGCCCTCCTGCAGACGTTCCTACTTTGATCAATTCATTAAGATGTTCGGTCTCAGAAAGGTTGAGCTGAAGTTTTTCTCGAGTGTTAAGAATCTTCTCTGCTAATTCTGCCAGCTTATCCACATCAAGGGATGTAGTTTCTTTATGTCCTATATTTTTTGCCGGTTGAAATTCAAGAGCACCCATTCCTCTCGTTCCGATATAACATAATCTGTCCAACGGAGTAAATTCTGATTTAGGAATATTGTTAAGCACCAACCATTGATCAATAAGACGGTTTCCAAAGTCATCGGGCAAAACATCAGACAACATTCCTGGCAATCCTTTATAGGTTTCCTGATTCAGATTAGGGAAGCTATATATTTTTCTATCGGAAGATCGTATGGGCATGTGTATGGGAGAAACATCTAGATTTTTATTAAGAAATGAAGGAAAAAACTCAAAAGATGCAAAGTTTCTGGTGCTATCCCAACTTAATGCCCCCAATTCTTCTTCCCAAAGCATAATTTTGATTACGTCTACCATGTCGGATTTTCATTTTGATCTTTAGAACTTCGTGATGCTCGTTCTCGTTCTTTTCCTTTAAGCTTAAGCAATTCTATTGGACTTATTCCGGGATCCGGAAGAAAAGCATCTAACGAATCAAGATCCCCAAATGCTCTTAAGATTTGAATAAATGTTAGCAAAGTCGTAGTTCTTCCAGATTCAAAATTCTTAACGGTCTGTACATGAACTCCTGCCCTTTTGGAAAGTTCTTCCTGGGTGATGTTTAAATTAAGTCTCCGTTGCTTCACCCTTTGGGTAATTTCCAACAGCACTTGTTCGTCTGAAAGATTATTTAAACTCATTTCTATAAAGATATTAAAGTATAAATTAATATACTTTGTGTAATTATTTAAAAACTACGTATAACTATATATACTTTAAACAAAGTAAGACACAAATATAATTAAAGTATATTATACTATACCCTAATTAACTTAAAAAAATTTAAAATACAAACCAATATACTTTAAAAAAAGGTAATAGGAGTAAAAAATTTTTTTTTATCTTAAGAAATAGGATAAGGAGTGAATATTGAAAATGAATATGAATCTTTTAATATGAAGTAAAACTTTTAATAAATGATCATAAATCATTGATTAATATTATATTAAACATTATAAAAACTATTGTTTCAATTCTAAAAATATCATGAAAAGAAAAAAAATCGTATACAATATAGCTCTTTGGTACAATAATAGTCATTGTTATAAATTTATTTTATTACTTTAGTTTTTCAACCCCTAATTTATATCATGAAAAAGCTGTTCCCCCTACTGCTGCTTTTTTTGACGCAAACTGTTTTGGGTCAATACTATACTGTGCTGGATTCTGTACAAAAATCGCCTATTTCATATGCTACTATCTCTTTTGGTAATGGTAATGGTACTTTTGCGGATGCTGATGGTAAATTTCAGTTTTCAAAAAAATGGTACCCCGATATCGATTCTCTATACATATCGGCATTAGGACATAAAGAAACAGCTCTGGCCACAAAATCCTTACCAGAACAAATATTGCTGGTTCAAGATATAGCAGAGCTAAAAGAAGTTATTATTACTGCAGAAAAGAAGAGAAAGTATAAAACAAAACGATTGGCAGCAGAAGTGCATAATGACTATTTTAGATGTTGGTTACCTACGGTAGAATCTGAAATAGCTGTTTTTTTTCCGAAAAACTCTCAAAAACCAACAAAAATAGCTTCTGTATATTTACCTGTTAAGGTTGAATCTTCAAACAGAAATGCTTCAAAAGAACAATCTTTTTCTACCTTATTTAAGATGCAGTTTTATGGCAATGATAATGGGTTTCCTGGCGAGCGCTTACCTTACGAAGACATCATCTTCAATGTTACTGATAAGGACAAACCTAATTTTGAACTGGACGTTTCAGAATATAAAGTATACATTCCTAAAGAAGGTATCTTCATTTCTGTGCAGGTACTCGGATATGCCGATAAACAGGGAAGACTTCAACAAACTAAAAAATATCACGAGGTAGAAACCAGAAAAGGTATCATCAAAGTTTCAACAACATTTAGACCTTTGCTACCCTTTACCGATAAAATAAATGGTTTTAAAACTTTTACCCGTAGGGTTTTCTATAAAAACAGAACTTGGCAACGTTTTGATCGAGAATACAGCAAAAATAATAATCTGATCAAGAATAATGATACTAATTATGGGATAGGATTAAAGTTGAATTTGTACGAGGAAGAATAACAAGGAAGGGAACTAATCAAGAAAGGATCTTCTTTTTTGATTAAATTGTACCGCAGCTTCATGTTTAATGTCATGTTCGATTTTGTTTTCTGCATATCCCACAGCATCTGAGATGGTCAAGTAATAATGATCAACTCCTAACTTATCTGTAAACCCAGACCGTTTAAGAAAATCTCTTACAGGACCTATCGTCCCAACCATGAGTAATTGAATTTTTAAATTATCAAGATATTGATATGTGTCTTCTAAAACATGTAACCCTGTGCTATCAATATCATGCATATTAGTATTGTCGAGAATTAAAAATTTTGGAAGTTCCTTGCGATCTGAAATAAATTGCTGAATTGTATCTTTAAAATAGTTTGCATTTCCAAAATATAATTGGTTATCGAAGCGAATAATTAGATACTCTTTTGATTGTACCGCGTTGGGAAATCGATTAATATTACGGTAATACGTTGTTCCTGGTATATTTACCAGCTCGGCAATATGTGGACGAGAACTGTAATACTGAAGGAATATAAAAGAAAGGATTACCCCTATAAAAATACCCTTTTCAACACCAAATATCAAAGTCCCAAAAAATGTAATGATCATCACTATAAAATCTCGTCTTTTAAGCTTTAATAAATACTTGGCTTCTCTAAAGTTAATTAATCCAAACACCGAGACTAATATTATTGCCGCAAGAACTGCTTTTGGTATGTAGTAAAAGAAAGAGGTAAGGAATAAAAGTGATAACACCACCATAATCACAGTTATTATTGATGATATGGTAGTCTTGCCTCCTGCTTCATCATTAATTGCTGTTCTGCTATAACTCCCTGAGGAAGGTACTGCCTGAAAAAAAGCCCCGATTACTTTTGCTATTCCCAATGCAAATAGTTCCTGATTGGGTCGAAGTATATGATCGCGGTTTTTCATTTCCATAGATTTTGCAATACCGATACTGCCTACATACCCAATAAAAGTTACCGTAAGAACTGACGGGATAAGCGTTATCATAGTATAATAATCCATTTCTGGAATCCTAAAGAAAGGTAACCCTTCTGGAACATCTGCGATAATAGCTACCCCCTTTTCATTAAGTTTTAAGAGGTAGGTGGCGATAGTTGTAATAACAAGAACAGTTAGTGCACCGGGAAATGAGCGTTTCCATTTTTTTAAAATTATGATCGTACCCATAGAGAACATACAAATTCCAAAGGTTATCCAATTGGATTCCATAAAATGAGTTAGTGCATACCAAACCGTGTTATGTGTATATTTAAAATTAGGGATATCAAAACCAAGGCTTTCTTCTAGTTGAGAAACAATAATAATTATTGCAGCTGCAGAAATAAATCCGAAAATTACAGGTTGAGAAATTAGATTCACCAAAAATCCCATCCTCAAAACGCTAAGCAGGATTTGTAATAACCCAATGAGCAAACTGGCAAATAGGACTAGTTCTATAAACTTATCTGTAAAAGGATTTGCTAGCTGTCCAACACCACTCATTACCAATATGGCCGTTACCGCCACGGGACCAATACTTAATTGCCTTGAAGTGCCAAAAATAGCGTACAATACCAAAGGAACCAAACATGTGTATAAACCATAAATTGGAGGGACCCCCATAAGTAAAGCATAAGCAATAGCCTGGGGAATCAATATTACTCCTACTGTAATACCAGCAATTGCATCTTTTTTAAAAACAGCGGCATCGTACTTTTTATTAGTAAAGTGCTCAAGAACGGGAATTATTTTATGAAGCGTTTTGACCTTGTCAATATTTTAAGTTGATCACGTAAATCTACAACAGTTCGCAATTTATGCCAAAAGAATTTCTAATTGTCAAATTTATGTAAAGGTTTTACTTATTTTTGATAGCATTCAAATAAATCGAATGAATGAAACCTTACTTCTAGTCCTTCTCGCTACAGTAGGATTTATTGCGGGTGTTATTAATACTCTTGCTGGTGGTGGATCATTACTCACCTTACCGATGCTCATTTTTATGGGTTTACCCCCAGCTGTTGCTAATGGTACAAATCGTATAGGGATTTTTATACAAAGTATTACTTCTATTGCCGGTTTTACAAGCAAAGGAATTAAGCCTTCTATTTTTGGATTATATTTAGGAATTTCATCTTTGGCTGGATCCTTAATTGGTGCTCAAATTGCAGTTGATATCAAGGGAGAAACTTTCAATAGGATTCTAGCTGTCATCATGCTTATTGTGGTATTTTTTATGGTATTTAAACCAAAAATAAACGTCGCAGATCTTTTAGAAAGAACTCAAGGTAAATATTTATGGCTTTCTATTTTGACCTTTTTCTTCATTGGGATTTATGGCGGATTTATTCAGGCTGGTGTAGGTATTTTTATTCTTTTAGCATTAACTTCTATTAATTACATGAACCTTGTCAAGTCTAATGCCGTAAAGGTTTTAGTAGTATTCATATATACCATTGGAGCACTTGCAATTTTTATCTATAATCAACAAATTGATTATTTATATGGTATTGTGCTTGCTATAGGAAATGCAACAGGAGGATGGATTGCTAGCAGATGGGCAGTAAAGAAAGGTGAAGGCTTGGTCAAAGTATTTCTGGTTATTATGGTAGTAGCTATGGCGATTAAACTGTGGTTAGATAGTTAGATTTCAGGAATAAAAAAAACTTACAGTTGTGGACGAGTAACTTTTTGAACGATTATTCTTATCTTTCTGCTACTAACAAACACATAATCGTCTAAAAATGAAACTTAACATCCCCTGTTTCTTATTTATTTGTTTACTCTTAGTAAACTGTAAGTCACAAAAAAAAGAAGGTCCCGAAGTAGATAATGAATCGGTTAATGAGATGCCTGAAGAAGTCGTTGAAAAAAAAGAAAGTGATATCAGCATTGATCCTATCGAACATGCTACCGCTATTATAAAATGGAAAGACAAAACGATTTATATTGATCCAAATGGTGGGCCTAAAGCATTTGAAGGTAAAAAACTGCCCAACATCGTTTTAATTACAGATATACATGGAGACCACATGAATATCGATACTCTGGACAGCTTAAATCTTTCTAAAGCTGAAATAGTAGTTCCTCAAGCGGTGGCAGAAAGACTTCCTGCTAGTTACACAGAACGTCTTGTGATCATTAATAATGGAGAAACAAAGGAAGTGCAAGGTATATCTATCGAAGCAATACCCATGTATAACCTTCGAGAAGAAGCATTAAAATTTCATGAAAAAGGCCGCGGAAACGGATATGTAATTACACTTGGCAAAGAAAGAATCTACTTTTCTGGAGACACCGAGGATATTCCGGAAATGAGAAATCTAAAATACATTGACAAGGCTTTTGTTTGTATGAATCTACCGTATACTATGACTGTAGAAAGTGCGGCAGATGCAGTGCTAGAATTTAAACCAAAACAAGTGTATCCATATCATTATAGAGGGACTGAAGGACTGAGTGATGTAAATAAATTTAACAAACTCGTCTCAAAAGATTCTGATATTGAAGTGATACAACTTGATTGGTATCCTGATATTCTATAAAAGTAAACTGTACAAGTACACTTATATTTTCTTCACACGAACGGCAATCATACCTTTGGGCCCTTTTTCAAGCTCAAAGGATACGTTGTCGTTTTCTACAACTTCTTGCATTAGACCATTAACGTGTACAAAATAACGCTCCTGGGTTTCATCATCGTTAATGAACCCATACCCTTTTGAGTCATTATAAAAGGCAATTTTACCTTTTCTAACGGGATCAAAAGGTATTTTTTCGCTTTTTGGAATACCTATTTCAATATTTTCTGCTTTAATCTTTTTCTTTTTTGAAGGATCTGGCGGAGTGTCTGTTGGAAAACCGTTTTCATCAACGTAAGCGATCATACTATCCAAACCACTTCCTTTATTGGAGTTTGCTTTTCGTTCTTCCTTCTTTTTTTGCTTCTCTTCCCGCTTTTTTTGTTTTTTCTTTTCTTTTTCTATTTTGCTAAATGTCTGTTGTGATTTTGCCATTCGTCGTTTTCTAGTTTTTAATTAAGGCTATTTTTTATCGTCATTGTCATCGAAATACTAAACGAATGATCAGGAAAGGGCAATTTGTAAGATTGATTTACCGAATACTCTACATAGCTGCTACAATAACAGGTAACAGTTTACTTCTTAAAGTTTAAAAAATCTACTGAAATCTATACAAAGATAAGCGTTCCATTTCGATTTTTAAAATTACTATATAAATTGATGATTTTTCAATAGATTTTACCCACACACTTAAGAAATTCTTAATTTCGTCTGGATAAATTCTTGATATCTAAATTTGCATGACCTTAATTCTCAAAAACCAATCACTACACCGCCATTTTGCGGTGTATAAACCGTATGGATATCTCAGTCAATTTGTAAATAATGGTCAAAAACAAAACTCTAAAAAACTACTTGGCGAATTATCTAATTTTCCGGAAGGTACTATGGCTATAGGACGATTAGATGAAAAATCTGAAGGACTATTACTTTTAACAACAGATGGTAAAGTGAGTAATCATATTTGTAGTCGTAAAATTGAAAAAGAATATTATGTCCAGATTGATGGAATCATAACCTTTGAAGCCATACAGCAATTGGCAAAAGGAGTAGAAATTGGTTTTGAAGGAAAAAAATATACAACTGCACCTTGTAAAGTCTTCAAGTTAGATAGTATCCCAAACTTTCCTCAACGATCAAAAAAGATACGTGACGACAGGCACGGCCCAACCGGTTGGATCTCGATTACGTTACAAGAGGGGAAATTTCGCCAAGTGCGCAAGATGACATCCGCAGTTGGTTTTCCCACATTAAGATTAGTTAGAATACGAGTTGGAACTATTCATCTAAATGACATGAAAGTTGGAGAAGTGCGAGAATTGAATGCTCTTTAGGTTATAATATTATTCATTCAATAATTTCTGGAACTCTTCTAAATATTGCCCTACATGATAGCCATCTGCCAAACCATGATGCACATGCACCGATACGGGTAAGGTAAGTTTTCCTTCAACCTAGGTATACTTTCCGAAAGAAATTTTAGGTACACTATCTATAAATTGAAAATGTCTGGCGTGTGAAAGTCCGGTAAAGTTATACCATGGAATAGAAGAATAGTGAACTGTATCTATTCGTTTAGCATTATCAGTATGTCGTAGCCCTTTACTGTTTTTAACCTCTTTAATCTCTTTTTCAGATTCTGAAACAAACGTTTCAAAATTATCATAGTACTCCATGAATGAAAACCCAAAGGTATGATCTTCCCGGCCTATTGTAGGTGATGCGTGAATTTTATCATATAAAAACACGCTATCATTTTCGATACGATACCTAAAAGCCTCAACACTATTGGCAGCTGATAATGATTTATGTAAATAGAATAGGAAATAAGGATATCCTAAATCCTTTATTTTCTGATACCCTTTTGTGAAATCCAAATTAGTAGTGATACCAAAGAAGGGTTCATCAAAACCACCAAAGAACTCAAAATGCTCTTTTCGATTCCAGGTATTCAGATCTAATTTAGTTCTCATTACTTACAATATCTCTAGCAGCTCACTTGCTTTAGTAAAACTTCTAAAATTGGGATGGTTAATTTCTTCGTCAACCATTTCGTGCGCCCAAGTCGTATGAAAAGGGATATGAAATGCATGTGCACCTATATTTAACACAGGAAGAATGTCTGATTTTAAAGAATTACCTACCATCAAAAACTCGTGTTCTGCTATATCTAAGTGACTTACCAGCTTTCTGTACTGCTTTTCAGTTTTATCTGATACAATTTCTATATGATGAAAGTGTTTTTCTAGACCAGATTTGATTAATTTACGCTCTTGGTCCAATAAATCTCCTTTGGTGGCCATCACCAATCGATATCGTTGAGATAATTCACCTAGAGTAGAATCAATCCCATCGATTAGCTCTATAGGTTCCTGAAGCATTTGTTTTCCTTTTTCTATAAGTTTTTCTACCAATGCTATCTTCATGTCACCATTAGAAATAGTAATAGCCGCTTCGATCAATGAAAGCGTAAATGGTTTAATACCATATCCATATAACGGTAGATTTTTCATTTCTACATCAAAAAGTAACCTACTGGCTTCTTCTCTCGACATAAATTCTTCAAGAAGATCACAAAGCTCCTCTTCTGCCCTTCTAAATAATGTTTCGTTTACCCAAAGGGTGTCATCAGCATCAAAGGCAATTACTTTAATCTTTTTTAATGGCATTTATTTTAATATTTGAGAAAAAGTTCAGTTGAACCCATTAACTCTAACAATAAAGCGTACTTAGCTACTCACTTACAAATCATTACCTCACTAATTTTTTGTACTTAATACGTTTTGGCATCAAATCACCGCCTAAACGTTTCTTTTTATTTTCTTCATAATCAGAGAAACTACCTTCAAAGAAATATACCTGAGAATCTCCTTCAAAAGCTAAAATATGAGTACAGATACGATCCAGGAACCAACGATCATGTGAGATTACCACCGCACATCCTGCAAAATTTTCAAGACCTTCTTCTAAAGCTCTTAATGTATTGACATCTAGATCATTAGTGGGCTCATCTAAAAGTAATACATTACCTTCTTCTTTAAGTGTCATGGCTAGGTGTAACCTGTTGCGTTCACCCCCAGAAAGTGTTGACACTTTTTTATTCTGCTCACTTCCACTGAAATTAAAACGGCTTAGATAAGCTCTTGAATTTACTTGTCGCCCACCCATCATGATCAACTCTTGCTCGTCACTAAAATTTTGCCAAATTGTTTTCTCTGGATCTATATTACTATGACTTTGATCTACATAGGCTATTTTTGCCGTATCCCCTACCTCAAAACTTCCCTTATCGGGTTGCTCTTCTCCCATGATCATTTTGAAGATTGTAGTTTTACCTGCACCATTCGGACCTATAATTCCAACAATCCCCGCCTGTGGTAATTTGAAATTCAGGTCTTCATATAATAGCTTATCCCCAAAAGCTTTGCTTACGCCTTGGGCTTCAATAACATTAGTACCTAATCTTGGACCATTAGGGATATAAATTTCGAGTTTCTCGTCAATCTGCTTTTGATCCTGACTTAATAATTTGTCATAATTGCTTAAACGAGCTTTTTGCTTAGCCTGACGTCCTTTAGGCGCCATACGAACCCACTCTAGTTCTCGTTCTAGTGTCCTTTGGCGTTTGGATGCCTGTTTTTGCTCTTGTGCAAGACGTTTAGATTTTTGATCTAACCAAGAGGAATAATTTCCTTTCCACGGGATACCTTCTCCTCTATCCAATTCTAAGATCCAACCCGCAACATTGTCTAAGAAGTACCTGTCGTGTGTAACGGCGATAACCGTCCCTTTGTATTGTTGTAAATGATGCTCTAACCAATGTACTGATTCGGCATCAAGATGGTTAGTTGGCTCATCCAAAAGTAATACATCGGGTTGCTGAAGCAGAAGACGACAGAGTGCAACTCTTCTTCGCTCTCCACCAGATAGTACTCCTATTTTCTTATCGGATTCTGGTGTGCGCAACGCATCCATCGCTATTTCTAATTTGGTATCCAGTTCCCAGGCGTTGCTCGCATCGATTTGATCCTGAAGATTAGCTTGCTTGTCCATAAGCTCCTGCATTTTATCAGGGTTCTCATAGACTTCGGGTAAACCAAACATATCATTGATTTTGTTATATTCGTCAAGAACTGCGACAGTCTCTGCCACACCTTCTTTTACAACTTCAAGCACGGTTTTTTCAGGATCCAATTGAGGTTCTTGCTCTAATAAACCCACCGAGTATCCTGAAGCAAATACAACATCTCCCTGATAGTTTTTATCAACACCTGCAATGATTTTAAGTAAAGTGGATTTACCAGAACCATTTAAACCTAGAATTCCGATTTTAGCTCCATAAAAAAAGCTTAAATATATATTTTTAAGTACCGGAGTATTTGCATTTTTGTAAGTTTTACTAACTCCAGACATGGAGAAGATAACTTTTTTGTCATCTGACATAAGCCCCTAAGATTATTTTAAGTTAGATTATTATTCATTATGAAAAGATTAGACTCTTCCTTTTAAAGCATTAAATACCCATGCAATGGCAAAAAAACCAACACCAACAGCCGCAAAACCATATCCTGACACATCCCTGTATCTAAATGCTCCTAATCCTATAAGTGCCAGTCCAACGACTATCATAATGAATGTAGCCCAGGCCAGCACAGTATTTTTATTCATTCCCATAAATTGTTATTTAGTTCTTATGTTAACCATGTGTTAAACATGAATAGGATGCAAATATCGGTATTTTATCGTCAAAAAACATGTTTTTACAGAAGTGTTAAGATATTAAAATAGCTTATTATCTGGATTACAGTTAATTAAAAATTAACTTTTATTAAAACAAATATTTGAATACTTAAAATTCAATGATGTGATATTTTTTAAGAAATTTAGAATTAATCAATCCGCCAATTAAACTAAACTCTACAAAGAAAAACATAAAACTTTTTTAAATATATTCTAATCCTTCATAAACAACCCGTTTTTTGTATTTTCGTGCAAACAATACACACAAAATGGACATAAACTTCAATAAAAACGAAGATCATAATAAACTATTGGTATCTGAATTGAAGCAGAAACTAGCCAAGATAAAATTAGGTGGCGGTGAAGAAAGAATAGGAAAGTTGCATGCAAAAGGCAAAATGACCGCCAGAGAGAGAATTGATTATTTATTAGATAAGAATTCAAAATACATTGAGATCGGAGCTTTTGCTGGCGAAGAAATGTATCAGGAACATGGAGGTTGCCCTAGCGGAGGTGTTGTAGTGAAGATTGGCTATGTAAGTGGTAAACAATGTATAGTAGTTGCCAATGACGCTACCGTAAAGGCTGGTGCTTGGTTCCCCATAACAGGAAAGAAAAATCTTAGAGCTCAAGAATTATCTATCGAAAATAGACTTCCTATCATATATCTTGTTGATAGTGCTGGCGTATACCTTCCTATGCAAGATGAAATATTTCCTGATAAAGAACATTTTGGAAGGATTTTTCGTAATAATGCGGTCATGAGCAGTATGGGAATCACGCAAATATCAGCAGTAATGGGTAGTTGTGTTGCCGGAGGAGCATATTTGCCTATCATGAGCGACGAAGCCCTGATTGTAGATAAAACCGGGAGTATTTTCTTGGCAGGAAGTTATCTAGTGAAAGCGGCTATAGGAGAAACTATTGATAATGAAACACTTGGTGGTGCTACTACTCATTGCGAAATATCTGGAGTCACAGATTATAAAGCAAAAGATGACAAAGATGCGCTTGATACTATCAAAAATATTATGTCAAAAATTGGTGATTTTGATACAGCAGGTTTTAACCGTTCTAAACCTTCTAAACCCAAAGAAAATCCACTAGAAATATATGGAATCTTACCAAAAGCTCGTAATGAACAATATGATATGATGGAAATCATCAAAAGGTTGGTAGATGATTCTGATTTTGAGGAATACAAAGCCGGCTATGGGCAAACTATTTTAACCGGATATGCCCGTATTGATGGGTGGGCAGTGGGTATTGTTGCTAATCAGCGTAAAATTGTAAAGACCAAAAAAGGCGAAATGCAATTTGGTGGAGTAATTTATTCTGATTCCGCAGATAAAGCAACACGATTTATTGCGAATTGTAATCAGAAAAAAATACCATTGGTATTCTTACAAGATGTAACCGGTTTTATGGTAGGTAGCAAAAGTGAACACGGAGGAATTATAAAAGATGGCGCCAAAATGGTTAATGCGGTAAGTAATAGTGTTGTACCCAAATTTACTATTGTAGTCGGTAATTCTTACGGAGCTGGTAATTATGCAATGTGCGGTAAAGCTTATGACCCTAGACTCATATATGCATGGCCAAGTGCAGAATTAGCCGTTATGGGTGGGGCTCAGGCTGCCAAAGTATTATTACAAATAGAAACTGCCTCTTTAAAAAATAAAGGAGAATCATTATCCGAAGAAGATGAAAAGGCATTATACGATAAAATAAAGGCCAGATATGATCGTCAGATCTCACCGTATTATGCAGCAGCTCGAATTTGGACAGATGGAATCATAGACCCTATGGAAACTAGAAATGTGATTTCTATGGGTATTGAAGCTGCCAACCACGCTCCTATCGAAAAGAAATTTAATTTGGGAGTGATTCAGGTGTAATGCTGCCATTTACCCGTTTTATAAATAGAACATTTCAAAGACTGAGTTCTCCAGTTTACATGCAGAACTCAGTCTAATAAAGCTTATTTATTAATTACGTTTAGGGATAGTTAGCAATTTTGTTTGTCTTTCATTGACATATCGAAATCCTTCTCCCCCCCAAAAACCAGCTTCTTCCAGCATAATACGAACGTCTTTTTTCCATTCTGGAATAGGTACTGTAGTATTCAATTCAATAGCGTATACTGTATTTTCATGAAGTGGATAATCTCCTGCTCCCGGAACTCCTCCCTGTGAATCCCACATTCCGATTGTAGGCCCTGCGGAATGTCCATATAGTCCTAATGGATGTGTATAAATAGATGGGTTCAGACCTTCTGCTTTCCCTTGTTCTAGTGATTTCAAAAGGATCTCATTTCCAGTCTTGCCGGTTTCAAAATTTGAAGTAAAAATATCCTGAACACGATTTCCATCTGCAAAGGCCTGTACCAAAAACTCTGGAGGAGAAGTTTCATCATTCTTTAATATATAAGCATGTTGCTGACAGTCTGTATTTAATCTCAAATAAGTAATACCAAAGTCACAATGAATTAGGTCTCCAGGTCTAATTATTTTATCATTCGGCCTATCAGAAAAAGAAACGATATGGCTCTGTAAGGCCTCCCCTGTACGTTGTACATCAACAGTTGGGTGAAACCAAGTCTTTATTCCCATATCGGTTACTTTTTGACGTAACCACCAGACTACATCATCTGTTGTTGTCGTGCCTGGTTGTATGACGGAAGTGCTAAATGCTTCCTCTATAATATCATGAGTAATTTGTACTAACTGCTTGTAAATCTCCATCTCTTGTTCGGTGCGAGTTTCGATCCAAGCGATTGCAAGTTTTTCTGCTGAAGTTATTTTAGGTTTAAACTCATCAGGAAGCACATTCATAAATGCTTCATAATCGGTTTTTACAATTCCATCTACAATACCAAAATCTTGTGAATAATTAATCCCTATAGTTGTTGGGTTTCTCTTTGAAATAATATCAACAAGAGCTTTCCACTGATTTGGTTCTTTCTCTTTATCCCATGCAGAATCAATATTTTTACCCACATTGTATCTTGCAACTGCCAATTTTTCTATAGTATTTTTTTCTTTATTTCTATAAAAAACTAAAATTGTTCTTCTTCTGGCATTTAGCCATGTTGAGGGTAGCATTGTTCTTAGTACTGGATCCTCATTATATTCACGAGAAATTATAACCCACATATCAAAACCTGTCCGATCCATAAGATGAGGTAAGAGATTATTAAATCGATCTTCGAGCACCATATCGATTACTGCTGCTCTTTCTCTTTGTTTAAGAACCTGAGACTTTGAGGTGTAACTAACTAATAATAAGAAAAGTAAGATGTTTTTCATGATAAGGGCATGTAAGGATGACTTGTGTTTCTATTGAAAACTAAATGTATCATAAAAAATAGACACCTGCAAAACAATGTAGATGCCTTATACATATTAGTACTTCAAGTGACTCTTCATATCTTTTTTCAGGTTATAAATTGAGATTCTGAACCAACTCTAGGGTTTTAGATCTCTGAACTTTACCATTTTCTGTTTCGATAAACTGAGGAAGAAAAAATATCTCTTTAGGAATTTCATATTTGGTAAGGGTTTGAAGACTCTTTAACCCTTCTCGCAATGCCAATTTGAAAACATGGTTATAATCTCTTTCTATAATTAAAACCAATTTGTCTCCTAATAGATCATCTGGAATACTGGTAATAAAAAAACGATGGCTAATTAGCAATTGTAATTTTGTTTCAATTTCTTCAGGATATAATTTTACCCCTCCGCTATTAATTACATTATCATAGCGTCCTTTCCATCGAAACTTTTTATAAGTTTTGAGTTCAACGACATCATTGGTAGTAATTATCTCATCATTAAGTTGTGGCGCCTTAATTACCAAGCAACTTCTATTATCAACGCCTAAGGTAATATTTGGTAACGCCTTAAAAAAAGTAGCATCCTTCTTATCCTTTTTTTTTGGATTAACTCTTCTTGCCGCAATATGAGAAACAGTTTCCGTCATTCCATAGGTCTCAAAAATCTTAGTTTTAACACCTTGTACTAGTTGTTTTAGGTTTTCTGAAACAGGTCCTCCACCCACAATTAGTTTTTTTATTAAATGAAGCCTATTAAGAGAATTATCTAATTGCAATGGAACCATTGCGCAAAAATCATATTGCTTAAATAAGTTATCCAGCGGGTTCGTCTTAGGCGTTACTAAATCTATCTTCCAACCTAGAACCAATGCTCTAACAAGCATCATTTTTCCGGCGATATAGTTTGCAGGAAGACATAATAAGGCTGTTGTTTCTTCTTCTGCATTAAAAAATTTACCCGTAGCCTTGGCGCTGTTGATCATATGTTCTTTATATACCTTTATCTTTTTTGGTTTTCCTGTAGAACCCGAAGTTTTTACAACAATATGATCTTTTTCATTCAACCAATCCAATAAAAAATGACCTACCTCCTGCTCATATACCTCCCCACTTTTGATAAAATTATATGAAATACGCTTCAAACTCTCTGTATCGACAGCCCGCTTGTTAATAGCAAATTTTTCATGTATTTCGGGAATAGAAAATGTACTCATGATTACTTCATCCAAATTTCAATCTTATCACATATAAACATGTTATCAAATTGTAAAAAGTACATTATATACGTATTACTAATTTACAACCCCAAAAAGTTTATCTTTCCAATTTGTCCATTGATATTTTTTTGATAATATATATAGAAAGATCGGAAAAATAATTAATACCGGGGCTAATACTTCATATCCAGAACTTGGGTCTGATACATCTATGAATATCGAATCCGTTTGTAAAGCCGTCCAATCTGCAGTAACCAGTAATACTGTGACCAGGTTATTTGCAGCATGAAATCCAAGTGCAAGCTCCAGGCCTTCATCCATTAAGGTAATAATACCCAGAAAAAAACCCGTACCTATATAATATACCATAATGATATATCCTATTTTTTCAACTTCGGGATTTGCGATATGCATGATCCCAAATAGAACTGACGTTACTATTAAAGCTATCAACTTACTCTTTGTTGCAATTCCAACCCCCTGCATTAAATATCCCCGAAAAAGATATTCCTCGAAACTGGTCTGAATAGGGACCAGCAGAATCGCAATGACTGTAAGAATCAGAAATGGTAAGGGCTCAAAATTAATTTGATAGGTATCCGGATATACAAAATAAATAACAAGCGTAGAAATTATAATGAAAGAAGCCATCAAACCGAAAACGAAAAATATCCTTCCCCAATCAATTTTTTCTCTACTAGTAGTTAGGGACAAAATGCTTTGTTTATGAACATATCGTACCCAAAACAACAGCACAGCCAGAAAAACAGCCATAAACAGCATATTTTCAGCAAAAAACCTATTCTTTCCTTTACTCTGTATTTCCTTCTCCATTATTGCAGCAACATCTATATCCAATATGCTAACTATGAGATACTGTAATCCTATTAGTCCCATAAACACCAATGGTATTGGCAAATATTTCCACAATCCTAGTTTTCCTTGTCTTCCTTGTTCTATGTACATGTATTTGTTGGGTTGTTGTTTTAAAAATTTATTATCCATTCTGTGGTTTGGTCATATACCAAACAGCCATTATTTATATGTAACGGAGATTGAAAGTTATTGGTATAAAGACTTCCTGTTCCTAGCCCTTGTGGCATATGATTTTGCAAAGTATACGTATATTGAGCTATAGCATTTAGACCGATGTTGCTCTCTAATGCACTGGTTATCCACCATCCTATGCCCAATTCTTCAGCTAATTGAACCCATTCTGTAGTTCCTTTAAAACCTCCTATTAAACTTGGTTTAAGAATGATATATTGTGGATGTATAGTTTGTAACAGTTTTTTCTTTTCGGTTACATCAAGAACACCGATCAACTCCTCATCAAGAGCAATTGGTAAGGGCGTATTGTTACATAAATCTGCCATTTCCTTGAATTGACCTTGCTTAATAGGTTGTTCAATACTGTGTAAATCATACTCTGACAATAATTTTAATTTTTCTAAAGCTTCTTCTGGATGAAAGGCACCATTTGCATCCACCCTCAATTCTATGGTGTCTGATGAAAATTGAGATCGTATATCATTCAATAAATCTAGTTCGGTATTAAAATCTATAGCACCAATTTTCATTTTGATACAACTAAAACCACTGTTGAGTTTATCCTCAATTTGTTCCACCATATATTCTTTATCCCCCATCCAGACAAGTCCATTAATGGGAATAGAGTCTTTATTGTTAGTAAATTCAGAAGGAAATAATAAAAACGCAGACCTACTTTCAAGTGATTTAAAAGCCATCTCGACACCAAACTGAATGCTTGGGAATTTAAGAAGTTCATTCCAAAGAATATCGGCTCCAAGATGAATATTCTGGCAGGTCCATTTCAATTTCTCTTCATAATCCGGTCTGTCATCAATACTTAATGTTCTTAGTATTCCACATTCTCCTATTCCACTTTTTAATCCATCGGTAATTGTGATAAACCAGGTTTCTTTCGTTTTTAGAACTCCACGCGAAGTACCACTAGGTCTTTTAAAATTGAGAATATATTTGTGATATGTAGCTTTCATCTATAATTCTATACTCTCTCCTATTTCTAGTAGCATTAAATCTTTGTTTTTTTCAAAAAATTTACGTTTGGCCTCATCGTGATTAATTTCTATATAACCGAAAGTATCATAATGCACACCAAGCACTTTATCACACTCTATAAAATCACTCGCTACAATAGCATCATCAATACCCATCGTAAAATTGTCTCCAATTGGAAGAATGGCAAGATCTAGTTTGGCATGTAAGGGAATAAGCTTCATATCCATGGTTAAGGCAGTATCCCCTGCTATATAGATCGTTTTATGTTCTCCCTCGATAACAAATCCACCGGGCTGCCCTCCATAGGTCCCATCTGCAAAACTACTAGTGTGTACGGCATTCACATATTTGATCTTACCAAACTCAAATTCCCAGTTCCCTCCATGATTCATAGGATGTATTTCAATCCCCTTATTTTGATAGTACATAGCAATCTCATAATTTGAAACTATAGTTGCATTACAAGATTTTGCTATCGCTTCTGCATCTAGCACATGATCCTGATGTGCATGGGTAAGCAATATATAATCAGCTCTAATTGAATTTACATCTACTTTATCTTTGGAAATTGGATTCTCTGAAATAAAAGGATCTATTAAAACGTTAATATCATTAATTTGAATCAACAAGGTATTGTGCCCATAAAAAGTGATTTTCATAAATGAGAGTATTTATTTTATCTGAAAATTATAAAATCTGACTCAGACTAAACAAAATAGAAAGCAAAAATGTTGTTAAAGCTACTTTTTTCAGTTCAGGATCCAACAATTGACTGTGCTTAGTAATTTTTACTTTTCTTATATGAATTAGTAATGGGATAAAGGCAATTAAAAACAATAAGTCTTTTGGATTTTTATAGGTTAATAAAAGAAATAGCAGCATAGTAATCATTGAGAATACAATCAAGCTATAATGATATTTTCTGGCGCGATTAATACCTAATTTGACAACCAAAGTATTTTTCTGAGCATTCTTGTCGCTATCATGATCACGCATGTTGTTTAAGTTTAACACAGCAGTACTCAAAAGTCCAATAGTAACTGCGGGAAGAAAAACTACTCCATTGAGTTCTTTGGTAAATAAAAAATAACAACCCACAACACTAACCAAACCAAAAAAAATAAATACAAAAACATCACCCAAACCACGATATCCATAGGCCGAATTACCTATTGTATATTTAATTGCAGCTGCAATTGCCCCTAACCCTAATACAAAGAAAAAAACTGAGTAGAAGAAATTCTCTTTTCCAAAGGATACAAATATAAGAGCAATCGCCACTATCAATGTAAGAAAAGCTGTAAGTACAATTCCGTTAAGCATCCCTTTCTTCGAAATTGCTCCGCTTTGCAATGCTCTTTGCGGTCCCACTCTATCTTCATTATCTGTTCCTTTTACTCCATCACCATAATCATTGGCAAAATTAGATAGTATCTGCAATCCCAAAGTAGTAAGCACTGCCAACCAAAAAATGGAGGTGCTGATAAAACTTTTGTTTCCCAATGCAGACCCTACAATAATTCCCGATACGGATAAAGGTAACGTACGCAAACGTGCTGCAGACACCCATGCTTTCAATGTATTCATTCAAAATTGATTTATGTTCAAAGGAACAGTATTTTCAATTAAAAAAAAATAAAAAATGCTTCCTTTTGAAAGGAAACAAATGGATAAATTTGAAATTTAAGTTTCAGTATGATATAAACTACGCCATATCATACTACCGATTGATGAAAAAACACAAACTGCTTTTCTTTCTCACGATAGAAGATCCAAATAAATATGAAGATTTTATTTTTACGAATTTCGCAATTCCCCTTTTTCCCGTTTTTATTATTCTTTTAATAGATTAGCAGTTTTAAACCACTAAGTATTTATGAAGAATTTTATAAAAACCACTACCTTTTTACTTTTATGCTTTGCTTTTAGTTGTAATAGTAATTCTAAAAAAGAGGAAGAAACCACCTCAGAAGTTTCTCAAATAGATTCGAGGCAATTAACTACTTTGAAAAATCAGCCTTTTATCTGGGAAGGTGCTAATGTTTATTTTCTACTTACCGATAGGTTTAAGAATGGAGACAACAGCAATGATGATGTTTTAAACCGTACTAAGGAAACTGGAAAATTAAGAGGATTTGAAGGTGGAGATTTCAAAGGCATTATTCAAAAAATAGAAGAAGGATATTTTGAAGAACTTGGAGTAAATGCCCTTTGGTTTAACCCTGTTGTAGAGCAAATTCATGAAAGTGTAGATGAAGGAACAGGAAATACTTACGCTTTTCATGGGTATTGGACCAAAGACTGGACAAAAATAGATCCTAATTTTGGCACTTATAATGATCTGAAAAAGTTAGTAGAAGTTGCCCATCAAAACGGAATACGCATACTTATGGATGTTGTAATGAATCATACTGGACCTGCTACCGATGAAGATCCTGTATGGCCAGACAACTGGGTTCGTACCTCACCACAATGCACGTACAAAGATTATGAAAGTGCTGTGGCCTGCACTTTAGTAGAAAATCTTCCAGATATTAAAACTGAAAGTGATGAAGAAGTAGAGCTTCCCAAAATTCTTTTAGACAAATGGAAAGCCGAGGGTAGACTAGAGATCGAATTGGCAGAACTGGATGTCTTTTTTGCGAAAACAGGGTTAAAAAGATCACCCAAAAATTATATCATCAAATGGCTAACAGATTATGTAAGAGAACTAGGTATAGATGGGTATCGCGTAGATACAGTTAAACATGTAGGAGAAAATGCATGGAGCGTGCTTGCTGAACAAGCAAAAATTGCATTTGCCGAGTGGAAATCAAAAAATCCTGATAAGGTATTGGATAAAAATGAATTTTATGTCTTAGGAGAATTGTATGGCTACGGAATTGATGGGAAACGCTACTACGACTTTGGGGATCGCAAAGTAGACTATTTTGCACACGGATTTGATAACATGATCAATTTTCAATTTAAATACGATGCCATACAGAGTGATTATGAAAAGCTTTTCAGTAAATACAGTAAAATATTAGGAACTAATCTTACGGGCAAAAGTGTTATGAATTATATAAGTTCTCATGATGACGGGGATCCTTTTGATAAGGATCGCACCAAAACTTACGAATCTGCTACCAAACTTTTGCTTACACCAGGTATATCACAAATTTACTATGGTGATGAAATAGCAAGGCCTTTAATTATTGAGGGAACACAAGGTGATGCGACATTAAGATCAAACATGAATTGGGATGACATAGATAATGAAGATACCAAAGCTCTATTGAATCACTGGCAAAAGTTAGGAAAGTTTAGAAAAGACCATCCTGCAATTGGTGCGGGCACTCACACGATGATCTCAAAATCACCTTATGTTTTCTCCAGAAATTATCAAAATAATGGATTTTCTGATAATGTAGTAATAGGACTGGATCTTCCTGAAGGCCAAAAAACTATAAAAGTAAACTCTGTTTTTCCAGATGGTACTACTTTAATTGATCAATATTCGGGTGTAGAAACCACAGTTTCCCAAGGTGAGGTATCTTTTACTTCTGATTTTGAGATCGCTTTATTAGAAAGAAAATATAAAAAATAGTATACAATCCTTAATAAACAAGAGGGCTTAAATTATAATTTAAGCCCTCTTGTTTGTTTTTGAGTCGCTGTCACGATGGTAGTGAGAGACTTTTGTGGGATAAAACAATAAAACCTTTTGGCAGATGAAAAATGTTAAAAAAAATCATTAAGTCTGTTATCAAGAATCACCACCACACCAATCTATTTTTTGTCTTTCCAAGAAAAACATATGTCTATTGCTTGACCGATAATTGGTGAGAAAGTTAATTTGGAGGTACTTTTTGTTCATACAACACTGCAGGTCTGTTAGCACCTGAAATCAATGAATAGTCTTTGAAATATACTCTTGAAAATGTATGAATGTTTCGAACACTTGGTTCATAAACAAAAATCGCTTCTTACTTTATCATGTAAACACTTATGGTTATATTTTTCAAAAGCACAATGACATTTTTTGGAGAAGAATTGGTGCAAATAGGTTTCTTATGGTTAACTGTTAATAATTTGGTTTCAGGGGTATAAACGTTTGGATAGACTGCCTAATTATACAATATAGTTTTCTTTTACGGGAAAAAGATCAGATATGAACTCAATCTATACGATATAATAGTGCTATAATTTAAGAAGAAGAATATCATAGAACACAAACTTCGTTTTAAAACATTTAGGTCTATAGAAGAACTTACCTCCTTAGGATTAAGGAGGTAAGTGTTGGGGAAAACAAAAAAAGTAAGGGAAAAATTGTAATTGGAATACTTTTCAAAGATAAAGAGGATTGTAGTATATGTGGTTACGGTTTTACCTCAAACTTTAGCTGGAATACTAGTATTTGTTCAAGTAAATCGATTTAAAATATTGAAAACCAATAATTTAAAATAAATTATTCAGCTTTGTTAAATCATCATGAACTAAAAAAAAATGCAATGTTCAAATAAATAATACTATTTCATGGGGTGATAATTCTGGAAAAAATTAAATTTGCACTGATCATTAGTTAACCATCATATAATTTTACTCCTTTGGAAAATAAAAAGGCCATCAAATTAATCGATAAAATTCTGGAAGACCTTGATAAAAAAGGTATTAATTCAGATGCATTAGTAGAAGATTTAAAGAAATTAAGAGAGTACGCTTTAGAAGAACAAATTCCACTCGTGGTAAAGGTTTTAAGATTCACCTATGAGCACCTTGAAGAAAACAACTCTTTTCTAATACCCATCCCAGATGACGAACCCGTTGACGATTCTTCTGAGACATCTAATAATAATGCTTCAGACCCTGTAGAAAGCCTTAAGTATTTAATTTCTCTAACCAAAAGTGTTAAGAATAAAACGAATATATCTGATTTAAGAGAGTATAGAGACGCTCTAATGGCTTATTAATATATTAAAACTTGATTTTTTTGAGATTAATTGTTTTCAAGAATTTTATCAATAGTATTTAAGTATCCTTCAAATTCTATCAGATCGTTATGAGATCCCTTGGGAATAGTAATCATTTGTTTATTTTTTGTTGGAATACTTTTGTATAGACGTTCTCCTGTTTGGTAAGGTACTACCCCATCATCAGTACCATGATATATGGTAACAGTACAAGTTACATTCTTAATAAATGATCCAGAAGGTATTTTAAATCGCAATAATGCGTTGGTAGGAATATGGGGTACCCAACTTTCTACAATATCCTTAATATTATAATAAGGGGTTTCTAATATCAAATTACAAGGCTGATTGTCTGCAGCTATTTTGGTTGCAATTCCCGTTCCGATTGATCTACCATATACCGTAATTTGATCTTCAGGATATTGTTTCAAAATATGATTATAAAATAATTGCGCATCACTATACAATTTTTTTTCAGTAATCTCTCCTGCACTTTTACCATAACTTCTATAATCCATTACGACAACATCATATTGCTTTTTGGCAAAGAACAAGACGATCTCTCCCCATCTCCTTAGACTTCCTCTATTACCATGAAAGTATAAAATAATGCCTTTAGGATTATTATTTTTAAAGTGAATGGCATTTAAACATACTCCTTCGTCAGTTTCCAGAAAAAATTCTTCAAAAGGATGATCAAATTGAAATGTATAATCATCTGGTAGTTCTTCTGGTTGAAAAAGAATATTTTCTTGAAAAAAATAAAGAATTACTATAATGATACTGTAGAACAAAATGCCAAAAATGCTAAATCCTATTATTTTCTTTAGTATTCTAGGCATTTACCTTTTTTTCAGCATGTATAACTCCAATACTGGTGTCAGAGAGATTTAAACGTTTCATTTTAGAATTAATGATTTCTCCCAACATCTTATGATAGGACTCAAAATTATTGAGGTTTTTATGTCCTCCTCCGATTACCGTGTACAAGCGGGTTAGTTTAGGTCGAATCTTAGATAATTTTATACTTGATTTAAAAGGAATTAGCTTATCATGTGTACCATGGATAATATGAATTGGACAATTTACATATTTAAGCCATTTATAAGTCGGAATAGGATAGCGCATGATCAAAGACACTGGCATAAAAGGAATAAATTTACCCGCTACCTTACTAAGACTATAATAAGGAGCATCCATAATTAACATTCTGGGATTATTAATAGAAGCAAGTTTTGCCGCAAAGCCTGATCCCATTGATCTTCCGTATAAAATAATATGTTTTTCATCTACTTTATCTTTGATTCTATTGTAGATAAATTGTAAATCTCTTTTAATAGCTTTAAATGAGCGTCGTCCGGTGCTTTTGCCAAATCCCCTATAATCAATCATGAATACATCATATCCATGCCTAGTAAAATCAACTGCAAATTTCCCCCAACCTTTTATACTTTTAGAATTTCCTTTGAGATACAGTACCACTCCCTTCGGATTTTCGACTATAAAATGAAGACCATTTAAGATGGCTCCATCTCTTGTTTCGAGATTATACTCTTCTACCACCTGATTTTTGTAATGAAACTCAAAATCCTTATCTAATTTCTCAGGTTTAAAAATGAAATACTCTTGCAAATAGTACAAAGCTACACTTACAATACTATATATTGCAAAAACAATAATCGCGGTGTATCCCCAGTTTGGCATGTTGTTATCCCTTGTAGTAAGATAACTAATTTACAAAAAATTAAAATCATTGCATAAAAAAATCCTGCCCTAGCAGGATCTTAATTACATTATTTACAATGTTTTATCGTCTTGCATCATAGATTCTGAATCGAATTCCTACTCTTGCATAGAAATCAAAAAACTTACTACCACCGGTTATAAACTCATCATTGAAGTTATCTACGAAATCATTCATAGCCCCTACTTCGACCATAACGTCAAACATTTCTCCTATCATTTGCGAGAAACCAGCTCCGTATACACCACCGATAACCACATTTTCGTAAGCCTCAGAATCTAATTCTTCATTAGCTATCTCAACATTGGCATTTATTCTAAATGAAGGTCCGGCATTTATAAAAGCTCTGAATCTATCTTTTCCTGCACCAAATAAATATCTAAATTTAGGTGTGATCCCTACTTGAAGAATGTCGAGATCTCCAATATTTTCAATTTCACTTTTACGTTGCAAAAGGTCTAATGAGAAAACAATACTGGTTTTTGCCCTTACTCCCATTACATAGCCATATCCAGCATTGATAAAAAATCCGGTTCCTCGCTCAGTTTCTACATTATCCAGATTCAGATCAGAAAAAGTAGCACCAGCAGAAACTTCCCAGCGATATTGAGCATAACTTGTAAGTGAAAAAGCTGTGAATAATAGAAAGAATACTATTTTTTTCATAATATCATGTTTAGATTTGAGGTTAAATCGATAACGAAAATACTAAAATTTAAAAAACGACCATAAAAAAACCTGTCAATTGACAGGTTTTTGTTCATATTCAATATAAAAATGTTATTCTTTATGCATAAAAGACTGTTTCTGAAGTAGAAACTCTTCTGTCTCCACAACATCTTCATCAGGAACGCAACAATCTACGGGGCATACCGCCGCACACTGCGGTTCTTCATGAAAACCTTTACACTCTGTACATTTGTCTGGTACGATGTAATAGATTTCATCACTTACAGGTTCTTGTGCTTCGTCTGCATTAACAGCCTTTCCACCAGGTAAAACTACATCTCCTTCCAGATCAGTACCATCAGAATACCTCCAATCATCTGCTCCTTCATAAATTGCAGTGTTTGGACATTCTGGTTCACAAGCACCGCAGTTTATACATTCATCTGTTATAATAATTGCCATAGCTCTTTTTTATTCTAAATTTGCAAAACAAAAATAACTCGTAAACTAGTGATAAACAAATAAGGAATGTTATTAAATGATCGAATTAGTGCTTTTGCAGAATTAGGAAACTTTATTAGACAATTTAAAACGACTGGTTATGAGAAAGTTACCACAGTATTATTGAATGATGATTTTTTTGATAAAATGGTGTTAAAGATTAATACTGCGGTACATCATAATGGATGGTTTACAAAAGAAAATGTACTTTTTGCATTGAATGAATGGAGTGAAGCTCTTGAAAAAGATTGTTTAAACGAATGGGTTTCTTCTTATAAGCTAGAAAAAATGTCACCTAGAACTGTTGGTGTAATTATGGCGGGAAACATTCCTTTGGTTGGATTTCACGATTTTCTGTCAGTTCTAATTTCTGGACATAAAATTATTGTAAAACAGTCTTCGGACGATAATCAGTTACTGCCCTTTCTGGCTTCTTACCTTATCGCAGTAGAACCAAAATTTGAAGAAAATATAACCTTTACTACAGAAAAATTTACAAATTTTGATGCCATAATTGCTACAGGAAGCGATAATACTGCCAGATATTTTGAATATTATTTTGGAAAAGTGCCTAACATAATACGAAAGAATAGAAATTCTGTAGCCATATTAACTGGTACTGAAACAACCGAGCAACTTTATTCGCTAGGTCAAGATATATTTAAATACTACGGTTTGGGATGTAGAAATGTTTCGAAATTACTAATTCCTAAAGATTACGATTTTGATACATTTTTTAAAGCTATATATGACTATAGTGACATCATGAAAAGTGCCAAATACGCCAACAACTATGATTACAACAAAGCTGTTTATTTAATGAGTAATTTTAAGCTTCTTGAAAATGGTTTTTTGATATTAAAAGAAGATCAAAGTTATAGTTCTCCCATAGCGACGCTATTTTATGAAACTTATCAAACAAAAGAAGAACTATCGCAAAAGTTAGAAAACGATAAAGAAAAAATTCAATGTATCGTTGGCGATAATTTTAACGAAACAAGTATTGATTTTGGTCAAACCCAAAGCCCTTCACTTTCAGATTATGCAGATGGTATAGATATTATTGAGTTTTTGACAAAAATTAATTAAATAATTTATCATTTTGATAATGCTTTTGTATAAGATTATTAGCACCTTTGTGGTGTTTTTTTCTCCTTGTAATTAGGTGGAAAATGACGTAGAAACCGGAACAATTAATAATAACAAAAATCACCGATGAAAAAGCACAATTTTAGCGCTGGACCCTGTATTTTACCACAAGAAGTATTTAAAGAAGCATCAGAAGCTATTTTAAATTATAATGACTCCGGTCTCTCTATTATTGAAATTTCTCATCGCAGTAAGGATTTTGTTGATGTTATGGAAGAAGCCCGTAGTCTGGCTTTAGAATTATTGGGATTAGAGGGTAAAGGATATAAAGCACTTTTTCTGCAAGGTGGAGCGAGTATGCAATTCCTTTCAGTAGCATATAATTTATTGCAATCAAAGGCAGGATATATCAACACCGGTAGCTGGAGTGATAAAGCTATAAAAGAAGCAAAGCTTTTTGGAGAAGTAGTTGAGATTGCTTCTTCAAAAGATGCGAATTTCAATTATATCCCAAAAGGTTATACAATTCCCAAAAACTTAGATTATATACACTGTACAAGTAATAACACCATTTTCGGAACTCAAATTAAAGATTTTCCTGTTTCAGAGGCACCTTTGATCTGTGATATGAGTAGTGATATTTTTTCTAGGCAACTTGATTTTTCAAAATTCAGTTTAATTTATGCTGGCGCACAAAAAAATATGGGACCTGCAGGAACTACTTTGGTGGTCATAAAAGAAGATATTCTCGGCAAAATTGAAAGACAAATTCCTTCTATGCTGGATTACAAAGTACATATAAGTAAGGGAAGCATGTTTAACACCCCGCCTGTATTTGCTGTTTATACATCAATGCTCACCCTTAAGTGGCTTAAAAAATTTGGAGGCGTTGAAGCTATTGAAGAGCGAAATGAGAAAAAAGCAAAATTGATTTACTCTGAAGTAGATCTAAATCCTTTGTTCAAAGGGTTTGCAGTAAAAGAAGATCGCTCTACCATGAATGCTACCTTTACCCTGATAAATGAAGACCTAAAAGAGACTTTTGATGCAATGTGTACAGAAGCAGGAATTAATGGGGTTAATGGGCATCGTAGTGTTGGTGGTTATAGAGCAAGTATGTATAATGCTATGACCTTAGAAAGTGTTGCCACACTGGTAGATGTAATGAGTGACTTAGAAAGAAAAGCATAACAAAAATGGTTAAGAACTGGTAAAATAAGAACTTAACATTTATAACTTAACATTTAATAATGAAAGTATTAGCAAACGATGGAGTGTCTCAAAGTGGTATAGACGCTTTGGAAAAAGACGGATTCGAGGTGTTAACAACTACTGTTGCTCAAGATCAATTGGTAGATTATATTAATGAAAACGAAATTTCGGTATTATTGGTACGCAGTGCTACAAAAGTGAGAACTGATATCATAGATAATTGCCCTTCTCTCAAAATCATTGGTCGTGGTGGTGTGGGAATGGATAATATCGATGTTGCCTACGCTCGTGAAAAAGGATTACACGTGATTAATACTCCGGCAGCATCTTCTGGATCTGTCGCAGAATTAGTCTTTGCTCATTTATATGGTAGTGTTCGTTTCCTGCATGATGCGAATCGTAATATGCCTTTAGAAGGTGATAGTAAATTCAAAAATCTTAAAAAAGCTTACGGGGGTGGTGTAGAATTAAGAGGCAAAACTTTAGGGGTTCTTGGTATAGGACGAATTGGTCAGGCAACAGCAAAAATTGCAATAGGTGTTGGTATGAATGTTATCGCCTATGATCCATACATTGAAGAAGTTGATATTCCTTTGGAATTCTTTGACGGACAATCATTAAATTTTAAAATTAAAACAATTTCCAAGGAAGAGGTATTAAAAAATGCAGATTTTTTTACGCTACACGTTCCAGCACAAAAAGAATATGTGATTGGAAAATCTGAAATTGAGCAAATGAAAGATGGAGCAGGAATTATTAATGCTGCTCGCGGTGGTGTAGTCGATGAAGTTGCATTAGTCGAGGCCTTAGAAAATGAAAAATTAAGCTTTGCCGGACTAGATGTATTCGAAGATGAACCTAGCCCAGCCATTAAAGTACTCATGAACAATAAAATATCGTTAACCCCGCATATTGGTGCTGCAACCGGGGAAGCTCAGGATCGTATTGGTCAAGAATTAGCAGAGCAGATTATAAAGATTTTGAAATAAACTAATTTAGACAATTATAAATAATAGCGAAACGCTGTTTCAAGATATGAAACAGCGTTTTTTTGTAATTTAGCGATCAAATATGCTTTTAATCTTGTTTTTGTCCATAAACTAAGTGAAATCTAAAATTTTTAACATAAAAAATGTAATTTTAGATATACATAAAAACATACAACTATGTCAGGAATTTTAGATCTTTTAAATAGCCCAATGGGTAGACAAATTGTTAACGGTGTCAGTTCACAAACAGGGCAGCCATCTAATAAAACAGGTGATTTACTAAGTATGGCAATGCCAGTCCTCATGGGTGCTATGCAACGCAATGCATCTACTCCAGAAGGTGCATCAGGATTATTGAATGCTCTTTCAAACAAACATTCTGGAGGAATTCTGGATGATCTGGGTGGATTATTTGAAGGTGGTGTAGATCAAAATGTGACTAACGATGGGGCTGGAATTTTAGGACATATTCTTGGCAGTAAAAAACCGGCAGTAGAGCGCGCATTGAGTCAAAAATCAGGAATGGATGCCGGATCGGTGAGTGAAATTTTGAAAGTAGCCGCACCAATTTTGATGGGAGTTTTGGGAAAACAAGCCACACAAAATAATGTGAGTGATGCTAATGGATTGTCAAGTCTCTTAGGCGGAATGTCGGGAGCACAAAAAGGATCTAAACAACAATCTCTAATTGAATCTTTTCTCGATGCAGATGGAGATGGAAGTATTTTGGATGATGTAGCCGGAATGTTGTTAAGTGGTAATAGGAATAAAAAAAGTGGTCTTGGTGGTTTGCTAGGTGGACTTTTTGGAAAATAACAGATCATCATAAATAATGGTTAAAGCCGAAGACTTATCTTTGGCTTTTTTGTATTTTAAAAAAGTTGGAATAAGGAAACAAAATCATGAAAACTTTTTTATACATTACTTTTATCGCCGTGTTTATTATCAGTTGTGCGTCTACTCAAGAAAAAAACATGGATACATCTTCTGTAAACAGTACCTCAGATACAGTAAGAATTGCCAATGACAGTTTAGAATACGAGATTATTATTATCGAACCAGGATTTAATGCCTGGTTGGTAACTCAAAGACCCAGAGGATTCTACGGTGAACAATTTTTGGAAAATCGAAATAGACTTTATGTTATGGAATACAATCAGCGCGTTCTGCAACCACAACGTTTTGATCCAAACCTCTATATTCAACAAATAAATTATGATACCAACATTCACTATGGATACGAAGTGAATTATTTATTATATCACTATTTCCTGTTTTTTGAACAACGGTTTAATCAAAGATTTATATTTAGTCGTGGACAAGGGTTTTGATTTGAACATTTTTTAATTGTATTTTTGCCCCCATGAGAAGATTTATAGATCGTTGGGAGATACAATCAAGTTGGCAACTAATATTTCCTGTATTTGGATTGATAGGATTATTATTTTCGGGTTACTTATTTAGTAAGTATATTTTAAATGCCATAGGTTTTACCCAAACTGATATCGCTTATTTTGGTTTGCTTTCGGCGATAACAATTTTTGTTACTTATCTTTTTCTATACATTACCTTAAAGCTTTTTTCGATTCTAGAAACTAAATGGAATGTTACATACCGATGGGAGTTAATTGCTATTTTTATAGCTTTTGCAATAACAGGATCGACTGCTGCGCGCATATCAGATCCTATAATTTCTTTTCTAGGGTTTTCTAGAGAAACTACGATAGGATGGATCTATTGGCCAATAAGAATTTTCTTGATATTTCCAGTATACCAAGTATTGCTACTAATTGTAGGATGGCTTTTCGGGCAATTTAAATTTTTCTGGAATTTTGAAAAGAAAATGCTCAGTAGATTGGGATTTGCCCGCTTCTTTAAGAATTAGGAAACATCTAAATCAATAATATCTTTTACTTTCTCTTTTTTAATCACATAGGTATATAACCACATTAATGTAAAAGTTGGTATAATATCAAGGCCCGGCAGTGCCTCTTCAACAAATGTAATAACACCAGCCGCTTTTCCTACATTTCCTTTATACATTCTGGTCATTAACCATCCTGAAAGAGGAGCCCAAAGAATATCACCAAACTCACCAATACCTGGAATTATATAAGTAACCATGCCAAGACCATCAAAAAGTAAACTTAATCCTAATTTTTTATACTTATCTTTTGCCATATTCAAAAGTTAGAGTTTAATATACAATAAATAGAACAAAGAGCATTCCAAAAAAAATCATCCTAAATTCGCTGTAATTAATCTTAAGAACTCTGTACGAGTTTCAATCTTTTCGAACTGACCCCTAAAACCTGAAGTCGTAGTTACTGAATTTTGTTTTTGTACACCACGCATCATCATACACATATGTGATGCTTCGATAACTACTGCTACTCCTTTTGGTCTTAAGGTGTTGTTAATACATTCTAAAATATCATGTGTTAATCGTTCTTGTACTTGCATTCTTCTGGCAAAAACATCCACTATCCTTGGTAATTTGCTCAATCCTACAATATATCCATTCGGTATATATGCTATATGAGCCTTACCAAAAAACGGTAACATATGATGCTCACATAACGAATATAATTCGATATCCTTAACAATGACCATATCATCATAATCTTCCTTAAACATAGCACTTTTAAGGATTTCTGCCGGATTCTGATGGTATCCCTGTGTTAAAAACATCATAGCTTTTGCCGCACGTTCAGGAGTTTTTTGTATTCCTTCTCTTGTAACGTCTTCTCCCAGATCTTTAATTATGGTTCTAAATTTTTCTTTCACTCCATCTGCAACTTCAATATTGTATTCTTCAAAATTTGTATACGGCATAGCAATTAATTCAGTTTTTCTTTTTTCAATTTATTTCTAAATGTAGCATTTAATTTACTAAGTTTTGGGTTTATAACAAATTGACAGTACCCCTGACTACTATTCTGGTTATAATAATTTTGATGATAATCCTCTGCATTATAAAATGGCCCTAATTCGGTAACCTCGGTAACAATAGGATCATCAAAAACTTTTTCATTAGTAAGATATTCGATAAATTCGTTTGCAACTTTTTTCTGCTCATCAGTCACATAAAAAATGGCGCTTCGATATTGGGTACCTCGATCGGCTCCTTGGCGATTTAATGTAGTAGGATCATGAGTCACAAAAAAAACTTCTAATAATTCTTTAAAACTAATTATATCAGCTTCAAACTCGATCTTAATAGCCTCGGCATGCCCAGTTCTTCCAGTAGTGATCTCTCTGTAAGCTGGATTTTTAATTGCACCTCCAGTATAACCCGAAACAACTTTAATGACTCCTTCTAGTCGTTGAAATACAGCTTCTGTACACCAAAAACATCCACCGGCAAAGACCGCCGTTTGTAGATTTCTATTTTCCATAGCATTATAAAATCTTAATTTTTTAACAAAAATACGCAGATAGAAAGCGCTTTTAATTCTTTTTAACTTTTCATTAGTACCACAATTCTTATGAAAGCATAGTTTTGCAATTGACAAAAAAAAGTAAGGTTTTTATTACGAATGTATGGATACAAAATTATGCTACAAAATTAGTATCTTATTTTCTATACTGTTCATTACAAATGTTATAAGCCAGGAAAAAAAGGAAATTATAGCAGAGAGAATTAAAACTCCTCCAAAAATTGATGGTATCCTAGATGATGATGTTTGGAAAAATCTCCCGGCGTATAGTGATTTTCAGATGTGGCAACCGGGTAATGAAGGTACAGTCCCCGAAAGTATCCAATCTGAAGTAAAAATGGCATATGACAATAAGGCTGTTTATTTTGCTGCATATTTATATGATGATCAACCGGATAAAGTGCTCCGACAGTTTAGTCAAAGAGATAACATTTTTGTGCAAGCCGATTTTTTCAGTATTGCTATAAACACTTATAAAGACGGAGTTAATGAAACTCGTTTTTTTATCACCAGTGCAGGTACTATTGGTGATGCTCGAGCCGATCAGTTTAACGAAGATTTTAGTTACAATGTAGTTTTTGCTGCACAAGCATCTTTTGATGATAAAGGTTGGTACGCCGAATTTAAAATCCCTTATAATGCTCTTCGCTTTCCAGAGGTAGCCATTCAGGACTGGAGTATAAACTTTTATAGAAGGCTTCAAAATCGCAATCAGACACATACCTGGAATTTAATCGACAACCGAGTAGGACAGCAAACGCAATATAATGGAATAGTAAAAGGAGTAGAAAATATTAATCCGCCTGTTAGACTTACTTTCTTTCCGTTTCTGCAGGGTTTGGTATCCAATACAGATGGAGATACTGAAACTGATTTCAGCGCAGGAATGGATGTAAAATATGGATTAAGTGATAGTTTTACGTTGGACGCAACGTTAATACCCGATTTTGGGCAAGCTGCCTTTGATGAAGTGCAGTTAAATCTAGGTCCATTTGAACAAACCTTTGGTGAAAACAGACAATTTTTTACAGAAGGTACAGAATTATTTAATAAAGGAAATATATTCTTTTCAAGAAGAATTGGAGGAAGACCCTCTGAATCAATATCTGATGACGATCTTAGAATTAATGAAGAAGCCGAAGATACCCCTACAAAAATAAATTTACTAAATGCATTAAAGATTTCTGGAAGAACCAAAGGTAACCTGGGGGTCGGCGTTCTAAATGCAATCACCGAAAAAACTGAAGTGAGCATCACAGATACAATCAACGGTGATTCTCGAAAAGCCGTGATAGAACCTCTTACCAATTATAATGTTTTTGTTCTTGACCAGCAGTTCAATAAAAATTCTTCTGTATCGCTTATAAATACAAGTGTAATTAGAAATGGAAGTAAATTTAGGGATGCCAATGTATATGGGTTGGTGTGGAATTTAGCTAATAAAGCAAATGCGTATAGAATTACTGGTCGTGCCATCAATAGTTATCTGAATTTGGAAGATGATAATGTTGGCGGATTTGCCTCAGATATTGATTTTGATAGAATAAAAGGAAAAATAAGATTTGGTCTCGGTCATAGCCTAGCCAATAAAACGTATGACATTAATGATCTTGGAGTAAACTTTAGAAACAACTACAATAGTTTTAGAGCAAATGTATCTTATCAAATATTCGAACCTAAAGGAATATTTAACAATTATCGTATTAATCTATTCGCAAGACATAGAAGATTACTCGATCCATCTGTTCAAACTCAAAATCAATTGGGGTTTGATACTTTTTTTGTAACCAGAGAACGTTTGGCTTTTGGTGCAAGAGGATCTTTTAATTCTGAAGAAAAGGATTATTTTGAACCCCGAATTGATGGTAGATTTGTGACTTTCAGTTCTAGTTTTGGAGGAAGAGCTTTTATTTCTTCAGATTATCGCAAAAAGTTTGCTTACGATGTTAGTGTAGGGACAAGACAATGGTTTGATGACCCTCAGAAAATTTATAGAGTCGAGATCTCACCTAGATATCGCTTTTCTAATAAATTTTTGCTAATCTTACGATCTGAGTATTTTAACAGAGAAGAGTTTGGTTATATTGATGATGATGGAACAGATGTTTTTCTCGGACAGCGAGACAGGATTTCTTTAGAAAACTCGATAAGCGCAAGTTACAATTTTGATCCTTTTAAAGCGATCAACCTTCGTTTCAGAAATTTCTGGAGTACAGCCAACTATTCTAACAACTTATTTTATATATTAAACGAAGACGGATCCAGGTCTCAAATAGATTATGACACCTCAGAAAACGACCCTAATACAAACTTCAATATCTGGAATCTAGATGTAAGTTTTAGCTGGAGATTTGCACCAGGAAGTGAAGCTACTCTTCTTTATCGAAATCAAATATTTAATGATGATGAGTTATCTACACTTAATTACACACAAAGTCTCGATAACCTATTTGAGCAGCCAATACAACATACACTATCATTAAGAGTAGTGTATTTTTTAGATATCAACAATTTAAAACGTTCTTCTAAAGGATAATCTTGGGGATATTAATGTTATTGATTACTTTCACCCTTTTAAGTTGAAGATAATAGATGATAAAAGCAAGCAACATTCATAAAAATTATGGTGATTTACACGTGCTGAAAGGTGTAGATTTGCATATAAAAAAAGGTGAAATCGTTTCTATTGTAGGTGCTTCTGGTGCTGGAAAAACTACGTTACTACAAATTTTAGGTACTTTGGATAGAGCAAACGAGATAAAAGAAAGTGACTTATCAATTAATGGATCCAATATTAATGTCCTATCGCAAAAACAACTTTCAAAATTTAGAAACGAACAACTAGGTTTCATCTTTCAGTTTCATCAATTGTTACCAGAATTCACCGCTTTAGAAAATGTATGCATTCCCGCATTTATAAAAAAGACTCCCAAAATAGAAGCCGAAAAAAAAGCAAAAGAGTTATTGGATTTCTTAGGTCTCTCTCATCGATATGACCATAAACCCAACGAATTATCTGGTGGAGAGCAACAACGTGTAGCAGTTGCCAGAGCTTTGATAAATAATCCTAAGGTAATTTTTGCTGATGAGCCTTCTGGAAATTTGGATAGTGAAGCTGCAGAAAATCTTCATAAACTGTTTTTTAAACTTCGAGATGAGTTTGGACAAACATTTGTGATAGTTACTCATAATCGGGAACTTGCTAATATGGCAGATAGAAAATTGATTATGGTCGATGGTAAAATAGTAAGTTAGAGTATCTGCACTTAAAGAACAAAAGACCGCTAAAAAAACGGTCTTTTGATATATTTCTAAGTCATAAAGTTATGATTCAATACAGATACTCTATTGCAATAATATCGTTCCTATTGAAATTTCCATCTTCATAACCTGTAGGACAAGACATCATCGTAGAACTAATATCGATTCCTGTAGGAGTTCCCGGAATATGAATAGCACCTTCGCTTGATTGACCTTCGTTACTTCCATCACAGTATCTTCTAAACCAATCGGTATGGCGTAATCCAATACAATGTCCAATTTCATGAGTGATTACATGAGTTGCATATCCCAATCCACGATTTGAAACACTAGGTCCTATTCTTGCCCACTGATAAGGTCGTCCTTGAGAAGGAAATCCAGCAAGACCTCCAGCACCCAGATTGCCCTGGACATAAACTGTAATATCAGCAGCTCTATAATTAGTACCAAAAGTTAATCTCATATTAAGAGTAGAATTTAGACGATTATAGTTATTTACTGCTCTTTGGAGAGCTTGTCTATTGGTAGAATTAAGTGCATTACTACCACCAGTATATCCTAAGACATCGATAGTTCTATTGGCACTAGAAATCAGGTTTCTAGTACGATATTGTTTAGTACCGTTTTCTAAAGATTCCAGATCTCCTAAATCGAATAATCCTTCAACCGGTATAGCTAAATCTGTATCGTTCAGAAAATAGTCTTCTGAAGACCCGTCAAGATTGATAACCTTTTCAATAGTGACGGCCGTATTACTAATTCCTAGTGCGTTCAACTTGATCAATTGCTCTTTTGTTGGAGTTTTTTGTGCAATATCGGTTTCATTTGTTACATCTTCTTTTTGACAAGACATTAGAGTCGTCCCAACAAGAAGAATGTTTAACATTATTAATTTGATAGTTTTCATAATAGTTATGAGTTTGATAGTTAAAAATTAAGTTTCAATTCAACTTTTTAGACTTAGAAATATATAATTGAGTTAGTGTAAAATCTTCTTATTAGTTCCATAAACTAAACATCCTGGTGCATTTAATTTTAGAGACCCTTATTAAATCCCCGTAGTAATTAAAATATAATCCACAAAACTATCAACATATCAAGCTTTTACTTAAAATTCTAAAATGCCTAAAGAAAATCAGTAATCTCCCAACGCTAAATATGCTCATGCCAAGAATAAGAAGTGGATGTAACTAAATGGCTGTAATTCGAACAGTAAATACTGCAGATAGTCTTGTAGATTGTAAGAGTAACATAAGTTGAGTTTGTGTTAAAAATAAGTTAATCCAAAGTTGACCAAAAAAAAGAGAAAGATCAAACAATGATTGTCCAAAAACATATATTGAGACATCCCAAATCATGTTATGAATCATTATAATAAATCGAAAATTAAACTATTATATCTTTGAAGTAATTTGTTGGAGAGACACCTTCAATTTCTTTGAAGTTTTTATAAAACGACGCTCGTGAACTAAAACCTACCTCATTGGCAATTGCCGAAATACTGTATTTTTTATAAGCTTCAGAAGCTATCAATCGTTTAAATTCTTCTATCCTATAATAATTAATATAATTACTAAAGTTTTTATTGTTTATTTTATTGATAGCTTTTGAAACATTTCTCTCGGGAATTCCAATGCTTTTTGCGAAATTTTTCAAATTTATATTCGGATCAAGATAGGTCTTATTTTCTAGAAGATTATGCTTTATTTGTCTCATAATCTCTTCTAGTTCTCTTTGTTCTTCTTCGACATTAGCCTGTGAAGGAATGACATTATTTATATTGATTTGTACCAAACTTGCAATAGTGATATAATAAAGCAGGAATAGGGATAAGCTGAAATACATAATTCCTACAAATTCCGTTTTAACTTGGAATGTATAATACATATGCCTAAGAATATTGAGAACTATGCAACCGACACAAAAAACAATTAACCATTGAAGTGACTTGAACTTGGTATCAGAAAAATGAATACTCAACAATTTTTTATGTTGTAGAATGATTCTAATAATAAGCAAACTAAAGATAATTATGTATGTTGAAGAAAATATTCTAAGATATAAATCGAAGCCTTTTTTTTGTAAAAAATCATGATTAGCAGAGTTACTTAAAACAACAGAAAAAGCTATTGTAAGCACAATAACTTCAATAATTGCGGGTATATAATACTTAATTTTTGAATTTATTCTTATACCAGCTGTGTCGTTGGCATAAAAAAATAAAAATGTGAGAGTGAGAAAATCAAATCTAAAAGGTAGATAATGTAATGCTGGATTTGTAGTTGATTTAAGGAGAAAGTACATTGTTATTTCAACACAAATAGTCATGAAAAAAAAACTCAAATATTGGTTTACAGGTTTTTTTTTCGACTTATAGAAAAATAAAACTATGAAAATAACTAACGTTTGTAAGCCAATAATCAAAAAAAGAATTTCCTTAATATTCATACTGTTTTCTTTGATATTCAATGACTATCAAATACAGATAAAAATATTCAATCTATTTTAAATATCAAAAAAATACAGTTTTAAGTACAAAAAATCCTCTTATTGTTAAATAACTCAATTTTTAATAGTTAATTTCTAAATTTATTCAATATCATCTCTATTTTTGTATGAGATATGATAACGTGTAATTAAGATCTTCTTGACTGTAGAATTAAAAGAATTTTTAGACGAAAAAGCAGCTTTATACGAGCATCCTAAGTTTATAGAGACAGATCCTATTCAAATACCACATTTGTTTACACAAAAACAAGACATAGAAATCTCAGGATTTCTTACTGCTACTATTTCATGGGGAAACAGAAAGAGTATTTTAAATAATGCACATAAACTAATGAATCTTTTGGGTAATAGCCCTTATGACTTTGTGATGCATCATACAAAAGAGGATCTAGAAAGTCTGGAAAGTTTTGTTCATAGAACCTTCAATAGTAAAGATCTCGCATATTTTATAAGTTCCCTACGCCAACTTTACAGCAAATATGGTGATATGGAAGAATTCTATAAACAATTCCAATCCGAATCCAATCTTCAAAACGCAATTCATCATTTTAAAAAAGAGTTTTTCAATCTTCCACATCAAATCAGAACCGAAAAACACATAAGTGACCCTCATAAAAATTCGGCTGCCAAACGAATCAATATGTTTTTACGATGGATGGTAAGAGATGCAAGAGCAGGTGTTGATCTGGGAATTTGGCGTAGCCTCTCTCCTGCTCAATTATCATGCCCATTAGATGTGCACTCAGGAAACGTTGCCCGTAAATTAGGATTATTAAAACGTAAGCCAAATGATGGAAAAGCATTAGCCGAGTTAGACAGTAAACTTCGCAAATTAGACCCCAAAGATCCTGTTAAGTACGACTACGCACTATTTGGACTTGGGGTCTTTGAAAAGTTCTAATTAACTTTGAAAAATCACACTATAATTTATTCTCCTTGACCAAGAGAAAACCCTCTTTTGTTATCAAACTCGTAGAGATTTTCAGTTTTTATCACATCAAAACCACTAGCATTTAATTTTGATAATAAATCAATTACTTGCTCGAACTCCACTTCTTTGTAGACCAGAGTCTTACTTTTTGTATTCATGTCGGTAGAAACGAAGCGACATCTCCAATGGTCTGTACAGAAAGTCTCTTTCAATCCATTTGGATATACTTTTACTCCCCTATTAGTGATCATCTTCAGTTTCATTTTATACAAATTGATCTTTTCCAAGGCTTTTCCAAGTTTGTCGGGATTGTTTTCTTGCCAATCTAAAAACACATCCACCCCAAGTAAAACCTTGTTTGCATCTCTTCTTTGATATTCTGGTATGGTTATCTTACCTTTTCCTTCAGAGAGTTTACTATTAGCCAGGTTTTTTGGTTGTGCTCCTAATCTTGCAATAATTTCATCTGCAAATTGAGAAGTCGTTACTTTATTTTTCGTCATTCCGTCCTTATAAATATCAGGAGTATGAATCCCTTCCTCCAAAGTGGCAAGCCAGGCATTTTTGATTTTATCTGCAGTTTCATTTTGGCCTAAGTGTGCAAGCATCAGGATTGCAGCATTAAGTAAGCCCGATGGATTTGCCATTTGTTTACCTGCTATATCGGGTGCAGAACCGTGAATGGCTTCAAACATTGCCACATCTTTACCTATATTGCAAGAACCAGCCATACCTACAGATCCACCAATCTCTGCTGCAATATCAGAGATTATATCTCCATATAGATTAGATGTTACAATCACATCATATTCTTCAGGCCTCGCAGCTAATCTCGCCGAACCAATATCTATAATTTGTACGTTTTGCTCAATATCTTTGTATTCGGCACCAATCTCTTTAAAAACCTCATGAAATAATCCATCGGTAAGTTTCATGATATTATCCTTGACCATACACGTTACTTTTTTGCGATTATAGGCACGAGCATACTCAAAAGCATATCGAATGATTCGCTCACAACCAGGTCTTGTGATGAGTTTTAAACATTGCACCACGTCTTGAGTTTGCTGATGTTCAATTCCCGCATACAAATCCTCTTCATTTTCTCGTATGATAACCACGTCCATATCGGGAAAATTAGTGTGAACATAAGGGTGAAGTGCCGAAACCGGCCTAACATTGGCAAATAATCCCAATGACTTCCTTAATGTAACGTTGAGACTTTTATAACCTTTCCCCTGTGGTGTGGTAATCGGGGATTTCAAGATTATTTTATTTCTTCTGATTGCGTCCCATGCTTTTTCAGAAATACCTGAAGTATTTCCCGATTCGTATACTTTCGCACCAATATCGATGAATTCGGGATCAATCTTTGCCCCTGCTGCATTTAGAATGCGCAAAGTGGCATCCATAATCTCAGGACCAATGCCATCGCCATTGGCCACAGCAACCTTAATACTCTTTGTAATTTCTGTTGTGTTTTGAAGGGATACTGATGTACTATTCATTTTTTTTCGGTTTAGAAATTATATCTTTTTATTTACAAGTACAAAGTTGAGAAAATTAAACCATAAACTTTCATTTAATTTAAATATGATTAATATAAATAATTGTTTATGTATTGAGAATAAAGCAGTATTAGGCATCAGGAAGTACGCCTAAAAACACTAAGAAATCTTCCTAAAACTTGGAATATCGTATTCATGTATTATAAAGCACAGTCGAAAACTGGGGTAACAATAATTTTACAAACTTAATATTGTTTTGACCTTATCATAATAAACATAAAACATCTTCATAAAGTTATTGACTACAAGCTTGAGTTAAATTTGTGCAAACAAAAAAATTCACACAACCATGAAAAATTATCTCTTTTTAAGTGCAATAGCAACTGCACTGGTTTTGGTTTCTTGTGATGTCGATGACTTCACAGGTGGACCTAAGCCTCCAACAGGGCAAATTGAATTCGAAAATCATTCTGTTTCTCCTGTACTATTACAAACAACTTCAGAATTTTCAGATATTGAAATCTACAATATCTTATCCTCAGAAGATACGTATATTCCTAACTTCACCTACGGTTCTATGGCCGATGGAGCTGGTTTGTTGCGTAATAAAAATGGAACATTTACCTTACTAAATAATATAGAAGCTGATTATTCTATAGCCAGAATTACCTTCGACGCAACTTTCAAACCTGTAAAAGGTGAGCATATTCTCAATGCCGTCGCTACTGCCAACACTGCGCAATGTTCGGGCTCACTCATAACTCCGTCGGTACACGGTTTTGGGCCACTTTATTTTTCTGGTGGAGAATGGGGAGGAAACTCAAAAGGAGTATTCGCTACAGATCCATTTAAAGACCCTGCTACTGCGTCTGTACCAAGGATGTTGCCGGCAATGGGACAATGGTCTACAGAAAATGCGGTTGCACTTAACAGACGTGCGTATCCTGGTAAAACTGTAGTTTTTATTGGTGACGATAATAGTAACAACGAAATTCCTTCGGGACAATTAGGAATGTATGTGGGTAGAACCGGAGATTTAGATGGCGGAAAGTTATATGGCCTTAAGGTTACCGCTCCCGATATTACCTATGAAGTAGATATGAAAGAAGGTATTGAATATGATATGGAGTTTGTAGAACTTCTTGAAAAGGACCTAGATCTACTTGATGCCGAGGCTAAAGAAAAAGGTGTTATGGGATTCTCTAGATTAGAAGATCTGGATTGGAGAAGAGGTTCTAAAAGTAATAATCAAGAACTTTATTTTGCCGTTACGGGTAGAGAAAAACCTGGCTTAATCGGAAAAGGGACTCTTGCCGGAAGAATTTATAAAGTAATTCTAAACCCAAGAGATCCTTCTGGGCCTGGTAAAATCGTATGTGTTCTGGATGGTGACCTAGAGGGAGGAAAAGCTGAAGCTTTCCATAGCCCGGATAACATTCTTGTGACAGAAAACTATGCTTATATCCAAGAAGATCCAAACGGTATCTCAAAGCCGGCTGCAAATCACTACGCAAGACTATACCAGTACGACTTAAATACAGGTGCCCTTAAAACCGTGTTGGAATGTGACCAAGTTAAAGCTGCCTCTATGGGTTATGGTTCTGCAGACAGAACATGGGAATTAACTGGTATGATAGATATTTCTGAAACTATTGGTGTGGATAAAACATTCTTATTAATCACACAGAATCATGGTTGGGAAAAAGCAGACGGAACTCCTTTTACCGATCCTAACGCTAATCCTGATTTAGCAAACAGTAGAAAAGAAGGCAGTATGCTTTTTGTAATCAGAGGTTTAGAAAGATAATTCTATGGCATTTTTGATAAAACCAAAAAATATACAAGAGGCTTATTTTTCAATAAGCCTCTTCGCAATATTAAGTGTTTTTTCTTGTAAAAAAGACAGTCAACCTGAAAGTGTAGGATTTACTACCTTGATGAAGGAGCAATTCACTAAGGACATCTCTTTGGCAATTGCTTTTTTGGATAGCATTCCTGGTAATAAAGATCAATCGAAAGAATATTTTTTGAAATCTCGTCACTATTTTAAAAAGATAGAACCCATTTTATCATCATTGGATCTTGAAAATTATGGTTTTTTGAATCAACCTAATATTGTAAAGGTTGAAGAAGATGATCTTATGGATAAAAAATTTAAAAAACCAAGTGGATATCAAGTACTAGAAGAAGAGATTTTTGCCGATCAAATAGATTTTAATACTGTAGAAAAGCATGCTCATCTAGTTGCTAATCGATTAAATTTAATTAAGACGAACATTAGTTTTAATCATCTAAGGACATATCATTTTTTGTGGCTGTTCAGAAAATCAATTATAAGACTAGCCTTAACCGGTATTACCGGTTTTGACTCTCCGGTGTTAGAGAATTCGATAGAAGAATCAAAAATTGTTTATCAAAGTCTTAAAACATATCTTTCTATATTTAAAGATACATTTAAAAATGCGCAGCTATATGGCAAATGGAATAGTGAAATAGAAGCCACGATTGCAGATTTGAATGGAGATTTTAATACTTTTGATCGTTATGCTTTTATAAAAAAACATACCCACAAGCAGTTACGACTTTGGAACCAAACGGTAGAAGATTGGAATGTTAGCTTTCCGTTTGAATTGGCTTTCAAAAACGATGCGACCTCACTTTTTTCTTCAAATACTTTCAATATTGCATACTTTTCAGACAGAAATTCTGGAGAAACTACGCCAGAAAAAATTGCTTTAGGAGAAAAGTTGTTCTATGATCCAAAATTGTCCTCAGATAAAAAAATAAGTTGCGCAACTTGTCATCAAGCCGATAAAGCATTTACAGATGGCCAAAAAATAAGAGCTGGTATAGCCCGTAATTCTCCCACTCTTCTGTATGCGGCACTGCAAAAAGGATTTTTTTATGATAAAAGAGCTGGCAGTTTAGAAGGTCAGATTATTTCAGTTGTTGAAAATAAAAACGAATTTCATACCGATTTGCAAACCTTGGAAGATGAAATCAAAAAGGATAGTATTTATATTTCTGAGTTCGCAAAATCGTATCCTACCAGAACGATTACCAATACAGAAATCAGAAATGCTATTGCCAGTTATATTAGAAGTTTAGTTCCGTTCAACTCAAAATTTGATCATAATATAAACGATCTGGAAGCTTCAATAACTCAAAGTGAAATTAATGGATTTAATCTTTTCAACGGAAAAGCTAAATGTGCCACATGTCATTTTGCTCCGGTATTTAACGGAACAGTACCTCCGGATTATAGAGAGTCTGAGATTGAACTTATTGGGGTTCCAGAAAAAAATGATACTATAAATGCCAAAATTAGTAAAGATTTGGGTAGATTTTATGTTTATAAAACTCCTCAAAGAAAGTATTTCTTTAAGACCTCTACTGTAAGAAACATATCCAAAACAGCGCCTTATATGCACAATGGAGTTTATAACACATTAGAAGAAGTTATGAATTTTTATAATCATGGAGGAGGTACGGGTATTGGTATCGACAAGGAATATCAAACTTTGCCTCCCGATTCACTACATCTTACTGATCAAGAAATGAAGGATATAATTTCGTTTATGAATAGTCTAGAAGACACTATCTGTGAATTATAATACTTCTGGTACTGATTTGACAGGGGTTTTCTATCCATTTATAAACTAGATATCTATTTTAAAGTACTTAGGATCGTTTCTAAGAATGTATACCTCAATAATAATATTATAATATCGCTTTGCGTTATCTCAGTCTAAAGCGTATTTTTAAAAAAATTACGGTTATCACATCAAATTAGTACGTGATGATCTATAAACACCCAAAAAGTGCCATATTTTTGTTAATTTTATTAAGAATCGTCGTACAAATTGAGCGATTCTTTTGATCAAAATGATATCAACTGCAACACCAATAAACGAAAACTTTAGACTGGAAGCTTTAAAATCCTTAGACATTCTTGATACCCAATCAGAGAAGGAGTTTGACGATATTACTGCTTTAGCTAATTTTCTATGTGATACTGAGGTAGCATTAATATCATTGGTTGATAACGATCGGCAATGGTTTAAGTCTAAAGATGGGTTGAGTATTAAAACTTGCGAAACTCCCCGTGAAAATTCTTTATGCTCATACGCAATTTTAGAACCAAAAAAGCCTCTTATTATCAGTGACACGCGAAAAGATGAGCGTTTTAACGCCAATGAAATCTATCTAGAAGACAAACCTGTCATCTTCTATGCAGGAATACCATTAATCGATAAAGATGGGTTTGCTTTGGGTACCCTTTGCGTGATGGATAAAAAACCCAGAGAACTTTCAAAAAAACAACTGGAATCTCTTCAGGCACTAGCGAGACAAGTAATTATTCTTTTTGAGCTTAACAAAAAAAACAAAGATCTTGAAAAAATACAGGCGAAGTTAAAAAAGAAAAATGAAGCCTTGCGAGAATTTGCAAAAGTGATTTCTCATGATCTTAAAATGCCGTTGGCTAATATTGTAACAACTACAGACTTACTTAAACTGGTTTTAGGAGATAAACTTGATGAAGAAAGTTTAGAGTATTTCGAATATATAAAGAGTTCTTCTTTTTCAATGAGTAATTATATCAGTGACGTGCTTGCCCATTACGAGAGCGAAAATTTAATAAATAAGAAGCCTGAAAGTTTTCATCTAAATCAACTTCTGAAAGAGATTGTAGAATTGTTAAGTATAAAACCTGATTTTACAATTCATTTTCCTGAAAATAATCCAGAAGTAGAGTGTAATAAACTGGCACTTAAACAGATTTTCTTTAATCTTATAGGAAATAGCATAAAATATAACGATAAAGAACAAATTGTAATATCTATTGATACGACCCAGGACGAGAAATTTAATTATTTCAGAATTACAGACAATGGAATGGGTATTCCAACTAATAAATTAGATTCAATTTTCGATCTTTTTACTACTGCAGATACTATAGATAGAAGTGGTAATAAGGGTAATGGAATAGGATTATCTACAGTAAAAAAAATAGTTGAAAGCCTGGGAGGCTCTATCACAGTAACCTCAAAGGAAAAAGAATATACCACTTTCGATTTTTCAATAAAAAAATATTACTAAACTGTTTTAAATTTAATCGTTTCTACGCATGCTTGTGCACATTTTTCTCCATCAATAGCAGCCGAAATTATTCCGCCTGCGTATCCTGCACCTTCACCACAAGGATATAATCCTTTGATTTGTGTATGCTCTAGAGTTTTTCGGTCTCTAGGAATACGAACCGGCGAAGATGTTCTGGATTCGGGAGCATGAACTACAGCGTCATTGGTAAGATATCCCCGCATGCTTTTGTCAAAAGCTTTAAAACCTTCTTGCAATGTATGATGAATAAACTTTGGGAATACAGCGCCCATATCTGCCGATGTTACACCTGGCGTATACGATGTTACAGGAAGATCTTTGGATAATTTGCCTTGTACCATATCTACCAGCCGCTGTGCTGGGACTTTTTGCGTCTCCCCACCTATTTGCCAGGCAAGTTGTTCGATACTTTTCTGAAAATACATTCCTGACAAAGGTCCGTATTTAGAAAATTCTTTAAAATCTTCATTGCGTAATTCTACCACAATACCGCTATTTGAAGTAGGTTGATCTCTTTTTGAAGGAGACCAGCCGTTGGTGACTACTTCTCCCGGACTAGTTGCACAAGGAGCAATCACCCCGCCGGGACACATACAAAAGGAATACATTCCTCTACCTCCTATTTGTTTTACAAGACTATAGGGCGAAGGAGGTAAATAAGGCCCTCGCACCTCGCATTTATATTGAATTTGGTCGATTAATCGTTGTGAATGTTCTACTCGTACTCCCAAAGCAAAAGGTTTTGCTTCTATGACTACTTTTTTATGGTATAAAAGTTCAAAAATATCTCGTGCAGAATGTCCTGTAGCCAAAATGACCTTATTCGTAGCTATCGTACTTCCGTTTTGTAATGTTACCCCATAGATTTCAGAATTCTTTATCTCAAAATCAATGACTCGAGTTTCAAAATGAATTTCTCCACCTTTTTCAATTATTTTTTCGCGTATAGTGGTTATAATTCCTGGTAACTTATTAGTCCCGATATGCGGGTGTGCTTCTACTAGAATTTGATCTGTAGCACCAAAACCCACCAAAAGCTCTAAAATACGCTGCACATCACCCCTTTTTTTGGATCGGGTATATAATTTCCCATCGCTATACGTGCCTGCACCCCCTTCTCCAAAACAATAATTAGAATCTTCATTTACAATGTGATCGCGATTGATTGCTTTTAGATCCCTACGACGGCTTCTTACATCTCTTCCCCGTTCTAAAACAATCGGTTTACAACCTAGCTCAATACAACGCAAAGCTGCAAATAATCCTGCCGGGCCTGCTCCAATGATTACAATTTCAGGAGCATGGGTTACGTCTGGATAATCTGGCAGTTCAATTGGTTGATCAATAAAATCCTCTTGCACGTATACTTTTAATTTCAGATTTACTTTGATCGCCTTTTGCCTGGCATCTATGGATCGTTTTAAAATTTGAATATGTTTAATTTCATCAATAGAAATACCATTCTTTCGTGCTACGAAAATTTTTAATTGATCAGGATGTGCTGCAATCTCAGGAGACACTTGTATAGTAAATTCGTACCGCAATTTTAGCTGTGATTTTAATTTTTTGACGAAGATACACCATATTTTTTGAAAGATAATCCGTTAAAATTTATCGATAAAGTAACCAAATCTTTTTAAATTTAACCTTTTCTTAAGGTTTTAGTTTATATCTTTGAATCTAAATAAACCTTAAATTTACAATTATGAAAAAGCTAGTTTTATTAGCGATTGCGATTGTCGGAATGACATTTACTTCTTCAGCACAAGGAGTACATTTAGGATTTAAAGGAGGGCTTAACTTTGCAGATGTTACCGGAGACTTCGATGCAGATGGTAGGACTGGATATCATATTGGAGCCGTAGTAGATTTAAACCTTTCTGATAAATTTGGTATATCACCGGAAGTTATTTATTCTGCTCAAGGAACAGATGATACTGATATCGATTACTTAAACGTCCCTATATTAGCTAAACTAAAAATCACTGAGTATTTTGATATTCATGCTGGGCCACAATTCGGATTTGTTGTTAATGATGATTTTGAAGTAGGAGACCCTGAAAGCTTTGACTTTAGTGGTGCCGTTGGTGTGGGAGCTCAATTTAGTAGCTTTTTTGCTCAATTGAGATACAATATCGGTGTAACTGATATTGTTGATGATGTAGATACTAAAAATGCAGTTTTCCAGGTATCTGTAGGGTATCGAATCTTTTAAATAGAAACCAATATTTATAATACCAAAAGCGGGAGAAAAACTCCCGCTTTTTTGTTGCCCAAAGCTTTGTTAAAATTTGTGATATGCACCAAAAGGTTATGTAGTTTTATAAGTAATCAACTGATTGTATCTCTTTTGACATCAATTATCAAAACATACGCTTATCACCTATGAATTCAATTTGGAAAAGAAGAATTATTGAGGCTTTTTTATCACAAAAACTCAAAAGATCAAAGCAATTATCTAAAATTACACCTGCCCAATTCAAAAAAGAGTATTCGCAATTTAGAATTTCAATTATCTCTCTTATTAAAGATATGGCTCTTATTTTGTTAGGAGTGATTTCTGCAGCTTTTGGTCTTGAAAGCTTTTTATTGCCTAATATGTTTATTGATGGTGGAGTTACCGGTATCTCCTTATTGGTATCAGAACTTACCTCGTTACCCCTTGCCTTATTAATCCTTCTCATTAATATTCCATTTATTTTTTTAGGATGGAAAGTAATTGGAAGAAGATTTGCCATCAGAGCAACTATCGCTATCTCTGCCCTGGCACTTACTTTATTCTTCGTTGAATTTCCCGAAGTGACACAAGACAAACTGCTGGTTTCTGTATTTGGAGGATTCTTTTTAGGAGCAGGAATAGGGCTTTCAGTGCGTGGTGGCGGTGTTTTGGATGGTACAGAAGTCTTGGCTATTTTTATGAGTAAAAAACTGGGAACCACGGTCGGAGATGCAATCACGATCATAAATATCATCATTTTTTCGGCTGCTTCCTATTTATTATCTATAGAAACAGCTCTATATTCTATGCTTACCTATCTTGCTGCGTCAAGAACATTAGACTTTGTTATAGAAGGAATTGAAGAATATACCGGAGTCACAATTATTTCTGAACATAATCAAGAGATGAGAACTATGATTACAGAAAAAATGAGACGTGGAGTCACTATTTACCAAGGGAAACAAGGATATGGAAGTCATGAAAACTTAGACCATATTGATATTATTTACACAGTTATTACAAGACTTGAGATTAGCAAACTTAATAATGAGATTGAAAAAATAGATCCTAAAGCTTTTGTAATCATGCACAGTATTAATGATACTCGTGGGGGTATGATCAAAAAAAGACCAACAGAGTACTAATTTTTTTTCTCCCCAAACTTAAAACACCAAATCTTATAGTATATTTGAAAAACTCAAATCAGGAATGCAGTTTAAAAATCCGGAAATTCTTTACGCCCTCTTTGCACTTATCATTCCTATTCTAGTTCACTTGTTTCAGTTACGTAGATTTCAGAAAGTAGACTTTACGAATGTACAGTTTCTTAAAGCGGTTACTCTACAAACTCGAAAAAGTTCACAAATTAAAAAATGGCTAACGCTTTTTGCACGTTTATTGGCTCTGGCGGGTATTATTATAGCTTTTGCTCAACCTTTTTTGGCTTCAGACGATATCATAGGTAAACAAACAGAAACTGTGATCTATTTGGACAATTCTTTCAGTATGCAAGCTAAAGGATCTAAGGGTCCCCTTCTAAAAAGAGCTATACAAGAGATTTTAAGTGATATCCCTGAAGAACAGATTTTTTCACTATTTACCAATTCAGAAACATTTGTTGATGTTTCAAAAAAAGATATTCAGAATGATCTGCTCCAATTAGAATATAGTGCTAACCAACTACCCTATCGTGCCGCTTTCCTGAAAGCTAAACAATTATTAGGTCCTTCTTCGTCAAAAACTATAAAACGAGTAATCATGGTTTCTGACTTTCAGCAGAAAAATGAGACATTTTCATTGACAACAGATGAAAATACACGAACAAATCTGGTGCGTTTACGCCCGGTTACAAAACAAAATATTGCGATAGACAGTTTGTATTTAGAGCGCAATATCGATAACGAGTTAATGCTCAAAGTACAGGTTAGCAATATCGATGCCAATGCAGAGAATACATCTATTGCACTTTATAATAACGATAAATTAATCGCAAAAACAGCTGTTTCTATTCCAAAAAATGGTGCTGCGAATACTGAATTTCGTTTGGACGAAAATACGCGGATAAATGGAAAAGTAACCCTAGAAGATCCAGCGATCACTTTTGATAACTCCAGATACTTTACAATAAATACTCCTAGAAAAATAAAGGTAGTTGCCATTAATGATGAAAATGATTCCTTTCTAAAAAATATTTTTACGCCAGATGAATTCGAACTCATAAGTAACTCTATCCAATCCCTTGATTATAATAACATAAGTGATGCCGATTTAGTGATCCTTAATGAAGTTAAACAAATTCCGGTATCTTTGATCAATACTCTAAAGCCTTTTGCTAATCAAGGGGGAACTGTCTGTTTGATTCCATCGAATACCGGAGACCTGGTATCGTATCAACAGTTTCTTAATGCTTTCTCAAGTCGAGGTTTGTTAGAATTAAAGACTCAGGAAAAAAAGATCACAAAGATCAATTTCTCCCATCCATTATACAAAGGTGTTTTCGATAAGAGAATCACAAATTTTCAATATCCTAAGGTGAATAGTTTTTACCAAACCAATGCCACCAACGTTGTGTTATCATTTGAAGATAATAGTCCTTTTCTCTACAAAACCAACAACCTTTATGTATTTACAGCAGGTATAAATGATAAAAATTCTAATTTTAAGAATTCTCCTCTTATTGTTCCAACTCTATACAACATAGGGAAACAAAGTTTGCAACTTACAGATATCTCTTACACTATAGGGCAGCGTACTTTTTATGACGTACCAATATCCTTGGGTCAGGATGGTATATTATCTTTGGTATCAGAGCAGGAAAATAGTATTCCACTGCAACAAAGTTTTTCAACCAAAGTACGTATCGCCACAGACGAAGTTCCTACCAAGGCAGGAATTTATAGTCTACAAGATAAAGATAGAATTATACAATATGTAAGCTACAATTATGATAGCTCAGAAAGTGAATTACAATACCATAACCTTACCGCAGCGGGAAATTATGAAATAAGCGATTCTATAACCGAACTTTTTGATAGTATAAAAGAAGAGACTAGTATCAATGAACTTTGGAAATGGTTTGTTATTTTTGCGCTGATATTCCTGTTAATTGAAATACTTTTATTAAAATATCTGAAATGAACTTCTTACTAAAGGCGGCTACTGTAATTGATCCAACCTCACCTTTTCACAATCAAACGGTTGATATTCTTATTGAAAATGGTACAATTACAGATATTAATACTACCATTGTTTCAGAAAAAGGTGTTGAAGAAGTTAAACGGGATAATCTATATGTATCTCAGGGATGGTTTGATAGCAGTGTGAGCTTCGGCGAACCTGGTTATGAAGAAAGGGAAACTATTGACCATGGTCTCAATGTCGCTGCCAAAAGCGGTTTCACCAGTATTGCATTAAATCCCAATACAATACCAGTAACAGATAACAGTGCCTCTATAGGTTTTCTAACCGGTAAAGCGCAAAATAATGCAGTGAATTTATATCCCATAGGTGCCCTAACAACAAAATCGGCAGGTATTGATATGGCAGAACTGTATGACATGCAACAGGCAGGAGCTATAGCTTTTGGAGACTATAAAAAAGCGATCCAAAATCCAAATTTGCTAAAGATTGCTTTACTCTATACTCAAAATTTTGACGGATTGGTACTTTCCTTTCCACAAGAAAATAATATTTCTGGTAAAGGTGTTATGAATGAAGAAGAGCAAAGTACCTTACTAGGTCTAAAAGGCATTCCGGCACTTGCAGAAGAATTACAGGTAGCTCGGGATTTGTTTTTACTGGAGTATACAGGTGGAAAACTACATATACCTACAATTTCTACAGCAAAATCAGTAGATCTGATTAAGCATGCAAAGGCAAAAGGTTTACAAGTTAGTTGCAGTACTACTGTACATCATCTAACACTCACCGATAAAGAACTCATAACTTTCGACTCTAATTATAAGGTACTACCTCCTTTAAGAACACAAAAAGATATTGATGCTTTACTAAAAGGAGTTGAAGATGGAACTATCGATATGATCACTAGCGACCATCAACCTATGGATATCGAACATAAAAAAGTTGAGTTTGATGAGGCCAAATATGGTACCATTGGTCTTGAAAGTGCGTTTGGGTGCATAAATGCCATATTAGGTATTGAAAAAACAATAGACGCGCTCACTAGGGGAAAAAAGGTTTTTGGGATACAAGGTACATGTATAGATAAAGACAATAAAGCCGATGTTTCTCTATTTAATCCCGAAGGAGCTCATGTTTTTTCGGAAGAACATATCTTGTCAACCTCAAAAAATAGCGCATTTGTTGGTAAATCAATGAAGGGTGAGGTATATGGCATAGTATCTAACGGAAAAATAATACTGAAGTAAATATTCTAATTTTTAAAGTACGACGATCTCTAATTAGAAAAATAGGAACAAGTCAAATAATAAATACACAACACATCAATCATGCAATCAGATTATGCAAAACAAGGGAAAACGGCAGCAATTGTGGCTTATATTACTATCATAGGAACAATTATCGCCTTTTTTATGAATAACGACACCAAAAACCAATTTGCCAGTTTTCATATCAGGCAAGCATTAGGAATTAATATATCATTCTATGTTATCGGAGCTTTGGTCACTTTTTTTGACTCTTGGCCTATATCTTCAGGCTTTTCTATTTTCATTTTTGTACTTTGGATATTTGGTTTGATAACAGCTTTAAGAGAAGAACAGAAAACTGTGCCCCTAGTAGGGCCTTACTTCCAAGAATGGTTTAATTTCATTAAGTAATACAAAGAGGTATTTATAAAAAACCCTGTAAAATGATTTTTACAGGGTTTTTTTATAGCAAATGATATTAAAGTATTATTGTCCAGTATTAGGTGATGATTTTGGACTCCATTTTAAGAAGTTTGGTTTTACAACAAGCATTGCCCATCCCCAATATTGAGCATCGGCTGGTTCTGTAACTCCTTTAAGGAGTTCCATGGAGTCTGAAGCAAACATATGGGAATATCCAATCTTTAAAGTAGCAAAGGACAGTAGTTTTTGCGTAAAGACGAGATCTATTTCTGTTCCTAGATAATCATCTACACCATCGCCTAAACTTTCTGCACTGGCAAAATAATGTGCCTTTATTAATAAACTGGATTTTTCACCTGTTTTAATGACAGTTTTTGTATACAAATCATTAAGTCCAACATTATTGGCATGATTGCCTACATAGAAATAATCCATATATCCATTAAACTTGTGATTCGTTCCAAAAATAGGGAAGAAAGATTCGATCTCTCCATCACTTCCTCCATTTTCATCCCCACTCAAAGTCTCAAATCCAAGACCAAATAAGGTTTTTCCCGGTTTGTAGGTAAGCTCTAGTAGCGCATTGTAAGCCAATAGATTCACATCTTCGGTAAACTCACCAGTTTGTCCGTAAAGATTGGCCGCTATCGAGAGTGCATTTGTAGGTTTGGCAACCAGATGTGTTCCAAAGGTTTGTCGATTCACAGTACCATCAACTGGCGTTTGCCCATCGATAGGGTCTAGATTTTGGTAGGAATTATTGGCAACTAATACACTAGCAGAAAACTTTTTCCAGTCTTTATGCAACCAGGCATATACCATTCCTTTATAATCAAACACTGCTCTGGCGTTCCCGCCATTATTTGGATCAAATAGTGTAGTTTGCGTACTCAGACCATTTTGGTTAAATGCTACTCCTACATCTAGTTTAAAACCTTCTTTGGTATATCTAATTAAAGCTGCATCATGAAAACGACCTTGCATCGCCCAGTCCAATCCTCCAAAGATTCTTTGATCATCATAAGAGAGTGCTTGTCTCCCAAATTTGGTAGACCAACCCTTTCCAAATTTAAAATCGATCCAGGCCTGTGCTAAGGAAAAGCTGTTATTATTATCTGCTACCGCAATTTGTGGGGTATCTCCCCATACACTTACATCCTGAACACTAACATAGGCAGAAAACTTGTCTTGTGTATATCCAAATTTCAATCGCGAGCGTTGTTGTACAAATAATCCTGCATCCACTCCATCCGGAATTAGGCTGCCAAAGCCATTTAAATATTCTAATCGAGGTCTTATGTCGGCATCAATGCTTATCTCTTGCATATATCCATGCCATGATATTACTATCATAGATAGTAGTCCAAGTATCTTTTTATTCATAAGGTATAGTTTTAAGTTTGGGATAAAAAAATACGTACCATTATATTCTATAATAAATACGTATTTTTCAGACTAATTATGTTCTAAGTTATATTTTTACTTTTTCGTATAGGTTAGTCACATCATTAAATGCTTTGGTAAGTTCATTACTTAATCTATACATATCTTCAGACTTAATTCCTTGATTGAACAGTTTGTCTTTATTTGCTTTAATTTGGTCCCACTTAGACATTGCAACACCAAGTTTTTCATCTATTCTCGAGTTGTTAAATTCAGATATAAGCAACATGCTTATAGCTCCGTCTAGCTCGTTATATACGTTTTTCAACATTTGCTCATTATTCTTATCCTTTAATGCAGTTTGATTAGCAAAATAATAAAGAGCTAACCTTTGTGATAACATTCTCTGTCTACCCGCCATGTTAATTACTTTCTTTAATTCTAAGTCATCCTCTCCCAGGCCCTCATCTTCAAACAAAGATTCTTGACTTTGATCAGCACCTTTGGACTCTACGATTACAGCAGATACAACATTATTAGAAGCTTTTAATAGATCAGTATTTGTTTCAATTATTTTCTTAGCATTATCAAAACTTGGCGTGGTTTCTATTAATTTTTTAAATTGAACCCAAAGTCCCTCTACTTTTCCCAATCTGTCTTTTGTCAACTTGTAATCTGAGTTTTGCAATAAAATATTATTCTGTTTCTCAAATATTAATTTGCCAGTTAATAAATCCCGTTTAGCCTTAACATCCGTCGGATTAGTAACAAGATATAAATAGGCTTTAGCAATTTTTTGACTTAACATGCGCTGTTTTCCTGAAATATTTACTGCCTTATTGAAACTTAACATGCCAAAAGCGTCATTTTTTTGAGCAGTAAGAACATTTGACGTAGGTATTATTAATCCAATCAGGATTAATATCATCATTAGTCGTAATTTTAAATAATCATTTTTCATATAATAGATGTTTCGTTAAAGTTTTTTTTGGTATTGCTTTTAATATTCTTCAATAGCGAATTTTGTAATTTTTTTATCTTGCGATAACACAATAAAAATAACAGAGGAGGCATTTTCAAACTCAGTAAGATAGCGTCTTCCGTCGTCGTCCTCTACCAGAAGAGTAAATTCTCCCATTGTTCCTTTAGCTTCATAATTTTCATTCAAAAAATCATTCACTTTTTCCAATACAAAAGTGGATTGTAATTCGCTAGAAAATGAAGCAAAGAGAGTGTTAGAGTCTTTTGAGTTAAATGCTTTGGAAATAGTGATAAGCGCGTTTTGATAATCACTATCAGTTTGTGAGAAACCAAACTGCAAAACAAAAAATAGTAGCATTAGACACGTAGTTTTTTTCATAAGATTTAGGTATTTAATTAATTTGGGGTCACGTTATGTAATAGCATGATTCAAATCACCTAACACATAAACAGATACATCTATGATTGGTCACAATTTGAATTATGTATGATTAACGCAATTCTCGAAATACTAGACTTGAAGTTTGAAAGTTTTTTTATTTTCAGAATCTAGTTTGAGAATTTTTTTTAGGAAATTAAAGTAGGTGTATTTCATATAATTTGGGGTTTAATTACGCTAAAAATAGGTTTATTACGGTTAAACCGTAATTAAAATACGTTTATTTAACAAAATATTAACTTTTGTTTAATTTATAACTCGTTGAAAAAGAAATATTTAACTACTTTTAACCTAGTACTTTAATTTTTATTTAACAAAAGAAACAAATATTCATATGAGTAGTAAAACCTAAACAAAACATATCCAAGAAAATTTGTTCCATATCTTTAAAGTGTAACTAAACTTTAAAATTCTATTTACATTTGACCAGTAATGATAAAACGAGTTCTAAAATGGTGCTTGAAATTTCTCATAGTTTGTCTACTTACCATATTCACACAAATAGGAGGTTTTATTTATTTAATTGCTGAAATCACATTTAGAAAGAATGTTTGCCAATACAGGCTCAAAAAATTTATCGTATTTGTGATACTATATTTAGGAATTACATTTTTAATAATACCGTTAATTGCACCAATATTTGGAAGAGAAAAGCTAAAAGACTCCTCTTATATTAAAGCACACACCTTCTTTACAAAATTGTTAAACAGAAATTATATAAAGGCTGAACTCCATATTTCATTACAGGAAATAGCAGCAAGTTATCAAAAACAACATCCTGGAGTAAAAATCGTTTATCTCGACGCAAATTTTCCTTTTATAAATGGATTTCCATTATTTCCGCATTTAAGTCATAATGATGGAAAGAAAATAGATATTTCCTTTGTTTATCGGGATCAAAATGATAGACTAACCAACAGAAAGCCTTCATTAAGTGGTTATGGTGTCTTCGAAAAACCTATACATAAAGAATATGATCAAACGAAGGCTTGTAAAAAAAATGGATATTGGCAATACGATTACGCGCAATATCTTACTTTCGGAACCATAAATAAGAATTTAAAATTTTCTGAAAAAGCGACAAAAGATTTACTTTTGGCAATTGTGAATCATCAACAGATAGGTAAAGTTTTTATCGAACCTCATTTAAAAAATCGATTAGGAGTAGAAAATTCGAAAATCCGATTTCATGGATGCCAAGCTGTTAGACACGATGACCATATTCATTTACAATTAAAATAAGACTATGCAAACAAAAACATTATCATTACACCATATCATCAAGCCACCAACTACTACGAAAGAGAAAACACCTGTGCTTTTTATGTTTCATGGATACGGAAGTGATGAAAATGATCTTTTTTCGTTTGCGCCAGAGTTACCCGAAGAGCTTTTCATAATCTCAGTACGAGCTCCCTACCCTATGCAACCCTATGGTAATGCGTGGTATGCTATCTATTTTGATGCGGCACAAGGAAAATTTAGTGATGACAAGCAGGCTATAGAATCTAGAGATAAAATTGCTCATTTTATAGATGAAGCAATACAAACCTACAATCTAGACAAGAATAATGTAACACTTTTGGGGTTTAGTCAAGGAACCATTTTAAGTTATTCGGTTGCACTATCTTATCCAGAAAAAGTAAAGAACGTTATCGCACTAAGTGGATATATCAATGAAGATATTTTAAAAGAAGGATATGAAAAAAATGATTTTTCAAGTCTTAATATTTACTGCTCTCATGGTAGTGTAGATCAGGTTATCCCTGTCGACTGGGCCAGAAAAGCTCCAGCTCACCTTGCAAAACTTGGAATAATAACAGAACTCAACGAATTTCCTGTAGGTCACGGAGTGGCACCACAAAATTTTTACCAATTTAAAGAATGGCTAAGCCGAAGGATTTAGAATTTCAATATTCAACAAAAAGCAACACAACATACTGATAATTAACATTTTAAAATTGATTTTTTATATTATTTAAATTAAATTTAAGCTATTCACACATAACTTAAATAGTATATTATGAAAAAATTCAATTCACTAATTACGCTTACCCTTTTGTTAAGTTTACTTTTTGTTGGTTGTCAGCAACAAGACGATGAAAATTCAACACTGCAAGACGCACCCGATCAGATTTTAGTTGCTCTCGAATCTCAAGGATTTAATGTAATTGATCAACCTCCTATTTCATATAATGATGGTTTTTTAGTAGAAGGGGATATATATCTTACTAATGATCAAATTTTGAATCGAAATAAGAAGAACGGAAAGGGTATTTCTATCTCTGAAAAGCAGTACAGTACCAATAATCTGGTTACCACTAATGGCAATAGAACTATAACAGTATTCGCCAGAGAAGGTGGAGGACTTGGGTTTGATACTGCTACCAGTGAAGCCATTGATTTGGCTATAGAACGTTACAATACAGAAAATCTAGAAATCACTTTTGAAAGAGTTAGTTCTCAGCGTAATGCAGACATTGTGATATCGAGATTAAATTTTTTCCTTGAACTTTTTGGTGTTCTTGGATTTGCCGGTTTTCCAACAGATAACGGAGACCCCTTTGATGAAATCGCATTGACTGGGAGACTTGCCAGTATTGGTATTTCTAAAGAAGGAATTGCAAGTATCGTAGCCCACGAATTGGGTCATTGTATCGGCTTTAGGCATACCGATTATTTTGACAGAAGCATTTCTTGTGGTGGAGATCCGGTGGATGAAGGAGCAGGTGATATAGGTGCGAATCTTATTCCGGGAACTCCTGCCGATGCAACACTTGAAGCCGCTTCCTGGATGCTGTCTTGCTTTGATGGCAGTGATAGACCATTTAATGAAGACGACCAAACGGCTCTTAACTTTTTATATTAGGAAGCATCATCATGATAAAACAAAACCTCACAAGTCTTAAGACTTGTGAGGTTTTGTTTTATTCTAGGATACCAATTTAACCTGCTGGAATATAGTCTTTCAATATTGGTATTATTTTCTCTTCTAAAACTTTATTCCATAACTTTTGAATATCGTTCTTTAATTTTCTTCTTACTACAGCTATCAAATTGATAAAATTAATCGGTATAACAGTTAATACTCCACGATTACACTCTTCATGGCTTATTCTTTCTGCGAAATATTTTACATAGGCGTTATTCTGCGATGAATCAAAAAATTTCTTTTTGGTTTCTTCTATTTCTGGTAATGAAAAAGAAATTTCTATGACATCCTTTTTCACCTCATTTAAGTTGAATAAATCGATTATCTTATTTTTTGCATGAACCAGTTTCTTGCTACTTTTTCTTGTAGGCTTTGGGTAGACATATCGCCAGTACTTGCAGGCAGCTACATATACAATAGGATTCATTGTTACACTCACCATATACACCTTTTTAGACAGGTTTTTTAACTTGGTCCTAATCATAGTATTCATAATAATACTTTTAGGAAAATAAGAACCTCTCTCATCACCAACCACTCCAATACCTGGACGAACATAAATATTTCTTGTGTTGGTTGGATCCTGGCAATACATAAAATACGCTAGACCGATATCTTTTTCATTCCTTTTCATGATATAGATATCCATCTTCTCTAATTTTGAAAACATTTTTCTAAAATTAACAAGAGAAACTTCGTTACTTATTGATGCTTTAAACAAGTTATACAATCTGTTTTCAAAAGGTGAATTTTTTTTAATTTCTACTACATAATGATGTTCAAATTTGGTCATATTACAGTTTTATTTTGGGGGACATAAAATGCTATACGTGTGGCAAAAACTCCACATGTATTTTTACAAATGTAGTAGTTTTGTTGTCCGAAAAAGGCAATACCAAAGGTTTAATGGAATGCTAACCATTAGTTGATTTGAAGCTATTAAAAAATTGAAATTCAAATAACTGAATATTCTTTTTTGATAAAAAATATGGTTAAAACGTATCAATTTTGTTGATAACGCATTAGAATAGAAAGAGTGGTTTTACAGACAATTATGAATTTGATAAAAAAGAGGTATTCATATTAGTTTTTTGATAATGGAAGATAGCAACGACTTGAATAATTGGAGGAGACATTCAACAAAAATTTAATCTTTAAAAAATAAAACATTGGATATCCTTATATTCTTACTATCGATATTTGTCATTTAGTCCTACCCCCTTTATTATCATTGGAGTAATTTTTTCTAATCGAGATAAACGAGTAACTTCTCGTTTTGCTGTCGCAATATATTCAATAAATTCTTTTTGTTTAAAAGGAGTCAATTGATCAAATGATCTTTTTAGGGATATATTAGAGGTCAATAATGAACTTAATTCAGGTGGAATTTCAATATTTTTTAATTTTTGTGGCTTAATTTCTTTGCCTTCTTTTTGATTTTGGATCGCTTCTTGGACATATTGAAGTACTAAGTCTTTATCAATTTCATCTACAGAAGTGAATCGCCATTGCCTCAGTCCTTTAGTTTTACCTTCTTGTGCATTGGTCAACATATTTTTTTTGTCTTCAAGAAATACTCCTTGATAAAACCAAATCCCAACATAAGATTTGAAAGCTCCTAAACCCATTACGTTTTTAGTATTATAAGTATAAACAGGAATTCCCCATTTTATAGTTTCTACCATTTCTGTAGAAACTATGATAGCCCGCAATACTTGTATGACATCTTTCCATTCTGGATTATTGTCAATAAACTCTTCTACAGACTTACTATATTTCATGCCTCAATTTTATAAAGAATTGATATACAAATTATTCTTTGAACTTTTCTTTTCTAAAAATCTTATTAAAACTATCGTATACAGCTAAGTGCAGGGTATCGCCATGATCAAGTTCTTCGAAAAAATTGAAGTACAAAGAAGTATTTTCTTTAGAAATTGCTTTCAATTTTTGAAATAACTCTTTGGCGACTTTTTGCATGGTAGGCCCCTCTTTTCCTACACCAATATAAACAGACTTTTTTGTAGTATACTCTTTCGGAGTAAACTTCAATAAAGACTCATCATCCCACCATAGACTTGGACTAATTATGATATAGTTATCAAATATGTTGGGTCTTTTAAACAGAATTTCTGTAGCTAATAATCCTCCTAGAGACTGCCCTATCAGCGTCCTGGCGCCTGCCGTTCTATATTCTTTTACAATCATAGGTTGAAGCTCAGTTTCAAGAAAATCAATAAATGCCTGTGAGCCACCCGTAGTTGGAAATTCCTCTTTATCTTTTTTATTGTTCGTAGGATAGGTAAGATCTCTTTTTCTATCTGCATTTGCTATACCAACCACAATAGTTTCAGGAATCATGTTGATCCAAGAAAATGAACCAAATTGAACCAGCCCGGCCACATGAATAAAATCCTCATCTGCCGACCCGTCTAAAAGATAAATAACAGGATATTTTTTTTCTTTATTCATTAAATATCCATTTGGTAAATACACATTGATTATTCGATCCTCGTTTAGTGTTTTTGAAGCAATTGTGAAAGTTTCTCCGATTGAAAACTTCTTCTTTTCAATTGTTGGGTTATTCTCCTGAGCTTTCAGTTGAAAGACGAATAGCACTAATAGTAATCCTACAAAGTTTGTTAAAGATTTCATGACTGGATTGGTTTTCTTGAATTCAATTTATGATTATCCTTAATATGTAATAATGTAATTCTTTAACGTCATTCCGAACCTGCCTGCATTACCGCAGGTAGACAGGTTTATTTAGGAATCTCATTTCACTCATAAACAATCAGTTATAATGAGAACCTGAAACGAGTTCAGGTTGACGATTATAATATATGATGTATTATAGATATTCAATTAAAAATCATAATAATACGATCACAAATTTACTTTTATCGTTTTAGGTTCAGAAGAATTCCAATTTATTTCAATTTCGAATGTTTTATTTTCTTCATCCCAAGTAGAAGACATGTTTTTATCATCTACGGATTCTGGAGCTGTATCCATATTATGAATCATTAAAGTAATATTTCTGTCACTTGCAGGATAACTACTTCCTCTTTCCGCAGAAAAAGAAACAGACAACTTGTCTGGCGACGTTTTACTTTCAAAATTTAACAATTCATACTTACCTTTTTCATATGAATACGGAGTTTTACCATCATCATCATACAACTTCCACGAGCTTTCCACTACAGAACTATCATGAAAATAATGCAATGTTAACGCTTTGGTACTATAATTTTCAGTAGTAAGGACAGGAGACACCATTGGAACAAACGATCCTGCTTTTACAAATACAGGTATATGATCCTTTGCCACTTTAACTGATGTATACCTTCCCCCTTCATATTTTTCTCCGGTAAAGAAATCATACCAATTTGTTCCTTTTGGAAAGGGAATATCCATAGAAGCTACACCCGGATTTACAATTGGAGAGACTAAGAAATTATCTCCCCATAAATAGGCATAGCTCATCTCGTAAAACTCTTTATTATCTTGGTCTTCAAAAAATAATGGTCTCATAAGAGGTACCCCTGTTTGATTATTGTCAAAAGCGATAGTGTAATTATAAGGAAGTAAACTATACCTTAATTCAATACTTTTTTTGGCCAGGGCCTTTGTTTTTTGATCGTGAAATATAGGTTCTGGGGCGATATGTTCTTGTGCATGCGGTCTAAATATTGGTTGAAATACTCCATATTGCAACCATCTTATATACAATTCGGGATCAAAAGTTTCTCCACCGGCAAATCCACCTAGGTCAGAGTGCATATATCCTAATCCTTGCATGCCCATTGATAAAGCAATTTCAGTCTGTGGTTGTAATCCTCCCCAACTTCTGCTCACATCACCAGACCACGGGATCATACCAAAACGTTGCGATCCCGAGTATCCTGCTCTCATCAAAATAAATGGTCTTTGATCCGGAAAATCTTTTTGATACCCTTCCTGAATTAATCTCGCCCAATCATGTCCATAAATATTATGTACTTGATCTGCGCTACCCGTAGCATGTTGGAGTTTTGAAGGATGTACTTCTGGTTCCCCTAAATCTCCCCACCAACCTGCAATACCATAGTCTTGCGTATATCCTTTATAAATATTCCAGAACCAATCCTTTCCTTTTGGATCATAAATGTCTATAAGCCCGGTATTTCCGAAATAAAAATCATACCTAAAAGGATTACCAACCGAATCCTTACCCAAAACTCCTTTTTCTACGGCTTCATCCCATTTCTTGGAAGTGCTTAATATAAAAGGTTCTGTAATCAATATGGTTTTTATTCCTTTGTCCCTAAAATCATTGATCATTTGCTTAGGGGTTGGGAAAGAATCTGCCAAAAACTCCAGATTACCCATATGTCCCTGTATTTCTTTTCCAAACCAATAAATATCAAGAATCACAGCATCAAGCGGAATGCTATCTTGTCTGAATTTTGCTACTGTTTCTCGAGTTTCCTTTTCTGAATGATATCCAAAACGGCTTGCGAAATTTCCAAAGGCCCATCGAGGTGGTAATGGTTGCTTACCTGTAAGATCTGTATATTGATCTATTAGATCTTTCCAATCATCACCCGCTATTACCTGGTAGGTTTTTCTGCCACTAATGGTTTCATATTGTAACGTGTTGTCACCTTTACTATCGATATCCAAAAATCCAATGGGAGCATTATCAAAATGGACAGCATACACTTTTGACGAAAGCACCAATGGCATACTATAGTTCATTAGTTCAGCATGTGTCGAATACCCATAGTGCGCTCTATTGTATAGCTGAAGTTTTTTTCCTCTTCGGTTCATTCCAACAACCCTGGCACCTGCTCCATAAATGACTTCATCTTTATCCAGACTGAAATCGAGAATTTCTGTAGAATCCGTTTTTATATATCCTTTGTTTTCAGAAATTAATTCTTTCCCTTTATACGTATATTTTATTCCGAAAGGTTCTTTGGTAATATGAGCTACAATTCCGGGTGTGGCATACGTAATCGTTTTTTTATTTTCTTTTATTTCTGCGGTTACATTAGGAGAAAGAACTACTGCATGCGATGCTGCATCATATGTTTCACCTTTTGGAATGAAAGAGGTTTCCATTATTCGATCAGAATATGGTTTAATGATATAGGTACCGTTGTCTTTGTAAACTTCAATATGGTCTTCTTTATCATCAAACCCCTGATAGGGGCCTTCATACTTCTTTTTGCATGAAATGCTAGTTGTCGTAATGATAATAACCAATAAAAAGTAAAGAAACTTTGTGTTCATCCTAGAGTAAGGTTTGTTGTTTATATGAAGATATCAAATATAACAGAATACTTATAAAAATAATACCGTGACACTAATCAATACGATAGTATTAGTTAATTCTTAGGATTTCCTATTACTTTTCTGTAAAAATTTACCTCAAAAGTCTGAGTACCTATAGAATCCTTTTTTGTCAATACACAAATAATTCTGGAAATCCGGAAATCGTCTTAGTTTCGGGGATACAAAAAAGATTTTTCAACTTCAAAATCTATTACACCATCTTCTCTTACGTCATAAGTTATAAAAAGTTCCCCCCAGTAAACTCCATCAGTAAAATCTGCGATGATCCACTTATGATTTAGTAAACGAACTTTATTTATAGCCATATTACCTTCCATCCCGTCGTATGGAACAATAGGATTATCTTTTCCAGGTTTATTTTCACTTATAATTTTATCACTTATGGTCAACGCCAATTTGCTTGGGCTATATCCCATCTCTTCAAAATAGCTTGCAGCATCTTCATTACTCTCTAATGAAAAATAGGTAAGATCCAAATTAATGTCGATCAGAGAATCGATAGTCACAGTTTTTATAGAATCCTGAAATTTTAATCGTTTTTGAAGGTTTTCAATTTTAACATCATACGACTCTTTTGCTTTTTTGGCATTCATGAACTGAAAAAGAACAAATAATGCTGTAAAAATGAACAGATATAAAAAAATCTTACTTTTCATATTTATATAGTAATTTTTAAATTATCATAGGCTATAAACACATTATCTGGTAAAGTTTTTTCAACATCGGCATGAAAACCTAACATATGGCTAATGTGCGTAAGATATGCTTTTTGAGGCCGTATTTCTTCTATAAATTCAAGGGCTTCTTCTAGATTAAAGTGTGAATGATGGGGTTCAATTCGCAAAGCATTTACCACTAAAACTTTTACTCCATTAAGCTTTGCTTTCTCTTCTTCTTCAATGGTCTTTACATCTGTCAAGTACGCAAAATCTTTAAACCTGAAACCAAAAACCTGCAGACGATTATGCATAGTATTTATAGGTATAACATCAAGATCAACAAGAGTAAAAGGATCATTTGTTAATTCATTTTCTATAACGCTGGGTGCTCCAGGGTATTTGTTTTCTGAAGAAAAAATATAGTCAAATCTTGATCTCAGAGCTTTTAACACTCTTTTATGGGCATAAATAGGAATATCTCCTTGTCTAAAAAAGAAAGGACGTATATCATCCATCCCCATAGTATGGTCTGCATGCTCATGTGTAAAAACTATACCATCAATTCTTGAAACATTATTAGAAAGCATTTGTTGTCTAAAATCGGGGCCACAATCAATCACATAACTATGATCATCCCAAGATACGAGAACAGAAACCCGAAGTCGCTTATCTCTTGGATCATCACTCAAACAAACAGGATGTTTACTTCCTATTATAGGAATCCCCTGTGAAGTTCCGGTACCAAGAAATATTACCTCCATATTGTGTTTTAATAGCGCAAATGTAATTATATTTTTTTGGCAAAAATTATATGAATATCTTAATTATTCATTATGTCATTTATAAAATACAGAAATTTACGTTCTTCCTTTTTTAATACTCATTGTATTATTACCTTTACCTTAAACAAAAAAAGCCCTTTTTACTATGCCTATTAAGATAATGGGAGATAAAGAATTCGAGTCTGTTCCCTCTATTAAAAGTAAAGCTTTACGTATTAATCTTAATCAAAACATCTATGGCACCTTTGCAGAAATTGGTGCCGGCCAAGAAACTGCGCGTAATTTTTTCAGAGCTGGTGGTGCTTCTGGTACTATTGCGAAGGCCATGAGTGCATATGATAAAGACTTTAGCGACGCTATCTATGGGATCGAGGATGATAAGCGTTATGTAACCGAGGCCAGGTTAAAAAAAATGCTAAAGCATGAAGTTAACCTTATAGAGGAAAGGATTTCCAGAGAAAAACATCCTAATAAATTATTTTTTAGTTATGCCAATACCGTAGCGACTATTGATTTTGCTAAAAAATATAAAGGACACGGTTGGGTTGGTATACGCTACCAAACAGTCCCTAATGAAGAATACAATGAAATTTCGCTACATATTCGTTTTCATGAAAACGATGCAAGATTACAGCAAATGACCCTTGGTATATTGGGCGTTAATCTAATCTATGGCGCCTATTACAAATATGATAATCCAAAGAAACTATTAAGATATCTATACGATCACTTAGATAAAGATCAAATAGAAATTGATACCATAAATTTTTCTGGCCCTAGATTTACCAAAGTAGATAACCGCTTAATGAGTTTACAATTGGTTAAGAATGGAATGACTGAAGCTGTAATGTTTGGCCCTGATGGTAATAATATATTACCAGCTGCCATATTATATAAGAAGAATATTTTGGCGCTACGCGGAAGTTTTAGACCAGTGACTAAGGTAAATATGGACATTTATAAAAAGTCACTTAATATATTCTTGAATGAAAATAAAGTAAATAAAAATAAAACTGTAGTAATCTTTGAGATTACACTATCAAACCTAAGAGCAGAAGGTGAAATAGATGAAGAAGACTTTATGGCAAGAGCCAGGCTATTATGCTCTCTTGGGCAAACCGTGATGATCTCTAATTTTAAAGAATATTACAAAGTAGTAGAATATTTCTCTAATTATACCAAAGAGAGAATGGCGTTGGCCATGGGGGTAAATAACCTCGTAGATATTTTCGATGAAAAATATTACCGACACTTAAGTGGCGGTATTCTCGAGGCATTTGGTAAATTATTCTTTAAAGATTTAAAAGTATATCTATACCCACTTCATGACCAGGAGACAGACAAAGTTACTAACAGTGATAACTTAAAGGTCCACCCAAGAATGAAAGAACTATACAAGTTCTTTAAATACAATGGTAAGTTAGTTGATATTACCGATTATGATGCGACCATCATGGATATATTCTCAAGAGAAGTTTTACAAAAAATTCAAGAAGGTGAATCAGGATGGGAAGATCAATTACCGAACCTAATACCAGAGATGATCAAAGAGAATAACTTCTTTGGTTACAAAGCACCAGAAGAGGCCATAAAACAATAACGATTTATATATAAAGGCGCGAATTAAATAATAATTCGTGCCTTTTTCTTTTAATACAAAAAATTACAGTATCTGTGCTGCATGATCTTTGGTCTTTACTTTTGAAATAACCTCGGATATTGTTCCTTTTTCGTCTATCACGAATGTAGTGCGGTGTATTCCATCATATTCTTTTCCCATAAATTTCTTGGGTCCCCAAACACCAAAAGCTTCTATCACTTTTTTATCTTCATCTGCCAATAATGGATAAGGTAATTCAAATTTATTCTTAAAATTTTGTTGGCGCTTGGCACTATCAGCACTTACACCGATAATTTCGTATCCCTTCGCCTGAAATGTATGATAGTTGTCCTTTAAATTACAAGCTTCAGCAGTACAACCAGGTGTACTTGCCTTGGGGTAGAAAAAAACCACAAGCTTTTTTCCCTTGTAATCATCAAGAGTAATTGTATTTCCATCCTGATCCAGTGCTGTAAAATTGGGAGCCTTGTCCCCTGCTTTCAATGTTGTCATGTTATACGTTTTATCTGAATACTATTTTGTTTAATATTTACATGTAAATGTAAAACAAAAACTACAGTACTTATCAGATTTTATAAAAACTTTAATGATAACCAGGGATTATAATGGTTTTATAATTTAATATTTTAGCATGAAATAATTCTGGTAATATGACCAAGCAAGAAAAGATAGATTTTACAATCAAAACATTACAGGAGCTTTATCCAAAAATACCAATTCCATTAGACCATACGGATCCATATACGTTGCTTATCGCAGTATTAATGAGTGCTCAGAGTACTGATGTACGAGTAAATCAAATTACTCCTCTATTATTTGATAGAGCCGATAATCCATATGCAATGGTAAAATTATCTGTAGATGAAATTAGAGAAATCATAAAGCCAGTTGGTTTAAGTCCTATGAAATCTAAAGGGATCCATGGATTATCGCAAATCCTGATCGATAAACATAATGGTGAAGTCCCACAAAGTTTTGAAGCATTAGAAGAACTGCCAGCGGTTGGCCACAAAACGGCAAGTGTGGTCATGTCACAAGCTTTTGGTGTTCCAGCTTTTCCGGTTGATACACACATTCATCGATTAATGTTTCGTTGGGGTTTTAGTAGTGGTAAAAATGTTACACAAACCGAAAAAGATGCCAAGCGGTTATTCCCTAAAGAATTATGGAATGACTTACATCTTCAAATCATTTGGTATGGTAGAGAATATTCTCCTGCCCGTGGCTGGGATTTGGATAAAGATATCATTACCAGAACCATAGGTCGGAAAGCTGTCTTAAAGGAATATCAAAAATTAAAAAGGCCTATTAAGAAATAGGCCTTTGTTTAAGTTTAGTTTAAAATCGTTTCAAATTTTAAATTACTATACTCGGCAACTTGTAACGATTTTGAATAGTCGAGAAGAAAATCTATGGTTCTTCTGCTAGGTACTAATTGTTTTTCTTCTTTATGTGAAGACTTAAAGTAAAATTTTGCCATATTATATAATCCTAAATTAATGTTATTTAAGAGTATAACGGGGCAATTTACAAATTATTATACCTCTGTGTTATTAATTTGTTAAAACTATGTTATTCTTTTCTATCACCTTTCTAAGATTAATTAGCGCATAACGCATTCTTCCAAGAGCGGTATTAATGCTAACCCCAGTTTTATCCGATATTTCTTTAAAACTCATATCTCTGTACATACGCATGATCAATACTTCTCTTTGATCATCTGGTAATTCTTGGATTAAATTACGCAAATCTTCTTCCACTTGATCTTTGATAATTCTTCTTTCTGCATTCAGATTTCCATCGCTTATCACAGAAAAAATACTGAATTCGCCATTATCTTCAAACTTTGGCATACGATTTCCTTTTCTAAAGTGATCAATTACCAAATTATGAGCAATACGCATTACCCATGGAAGAAATTTTCCTTCCTCATTATATTTTCCATTTTTTAAAGTCCGAATCACCTTAATAAAAGTATCCTGAAATATATCCTCAGATACGTCCCTATCAAAAACTTTGGAATAAATAAAACTGTAAATACGTTGTTTGTGTCGTTCGATGAGAACAGATAGAGCGTTTTCGTCTCCTTTGATGTAGTTATTAACCAGAACGGCGTCTGAAACAGTGTAATCTTTCATACCTATACTTTGTTTTAGTACCAACAAGCTTGGGGCTCGGGCTATGTTAAACTTAAAAAGTAAAGGTTTGCTATAGGCGTTCCTGTTTTAAATTTGGTTCGTTAGTTTGGGGCTAATATAATAACTATCATTTAAAAACAAGCAATTTTCTGTTAATTTTTTTAACTAAACTTTCGTTGTCGATAGGCTATCATACTTATTTTGTAATCATTATCTTTGCGCTCTTACCGCATGATTACTATGATTCAAGATATTACGACCCTAGATCCTAAGAACAATATTATTATTAAAGGAGCCAAGCTTCATAATCTCAAAGATTTGGATGCAGTGATTCCTAGAAACAAATTAGTTGTGATCACTGGACTCTCTGGGTCGGGTAAATCAAGTTTGGCATTTGATACCCTATATGCAGAAGGACAACGAAGATACGTAGAAAGTCTGTCTTCATATGCCAGACAGTTTTTAGGCCGTCTTAACAAACCAAAAGTAGATTATATTAAAGGTATTGCTCCGGCTATTGCTATCGAGCAAAAAGTAAATTCTACAAATCCCAGATCTACAGTTGGTACCACTACAGAAATATATGATTATCTAAAACTTCTTTTTGCCAGGATAGGGAAAACTTATTCCCCAATTTCGGGAAACCAGGTAAAAAAAGATAGGGTTGCCGATGTCATTGAGTACATAAAGCCTTTTGAAGACGGAGAAAAATTATTGCTACTTTCTCCTATTATTATAGAAAATGGCCGAACTCTTGAGGGCAAACTTAAAGTATTACAACAACAGGGCTTTTCGCGAATAAAGATCAATGACACCGTAATCAGGATTGAAGAGGCCCTGGTTAAAGAAAAAGATTATGTTTTTTTGGTCATTGACCGTATTGTGAAGAGAGATGACGAGGATTTTTATAATCGTTTGGCAGATGCTGTAGATGCCGCTTTTTTTGAAGGTAAAGGAACCTGCTACATAGAAACTTTACGTGATGGCAATCAGCGCCAGTTTAGTAACAAGTTCGAACTAGACGGTATTACTTTTCTAGAACCCAATGTGCATTTATTCAGTTTTAATAATCCTTATGGGGCTTGTCCAGAATGCGAGGGCTACGGAGATGTTATCGGTATCGATGCAGATCTTGTGATCCCCAACACTGCATTAAGTATTTATGAAGGAGCCGTTTTCCCCTGGAAAGGTGATAGCATGGGATGGTATAAAGATCAGTTGATCAACAGTGCATACAAATTCGACTTCCCTATTCATAAACCGTATTTCGAGCTTTCCGAAGAGCAAAAAGAGTTATTATGGACAGGGAATCAGTATTTTGAGGGAATTGATGATTTCTTCAAAGAATTAGAATCAAAAGCCTATAAAATTCAGAATCGGGTAATGCTTTCGCGCTATCGCGGAAAAACAAAATGCACCACCTGCAAAGGAAAACGATTACGACAAGAAGCTAATTATGTAAAAATTAATGATGCTACACTTACAGACCTGGTCGAGAAGCCTTTAAACGAATTAGCAAACTTCTTTAAAGAACTAACGCTTAATGAATATGATACAACAATAGCGAAGCGACTACTTAAAGAAATCAATAACCGACTAGAATTCCTGCAAAATGTAGGATTAGAATATTTAACACTTAATCGTAAATCAAATACTTTATCAGGAGGAGAATCACAACGTATAAATCTTGCCACCTCTCTGGGTAGTAGCTTGGTAGGTTCTATGTACATTCTAGACGAGCCTAGTATAGGATTACATCCAAAAGATACCGAGAAATTAATCAAGGTATTAGAATCCCTTCGCGATCTTGGCAATACAGTGATCGTGGTAGAACATGATGAAGATATTATGAAAGCCGCCGATGAGATTATCGATATTGGTCCCGAAGCTGGTACTTATGGAGGTCATGTCGTTGCAACCGGAACTTTCAAAGAAATTCTAAAAGCCGATTCACTTACTGCAAAATACCTTAATGGGCAACTAGAGATAGAAATTCCTGCAACTAGAAGAACTTCAAAATATTATCTTGATATTATCGGTGCACGCGAGAATAATCTTAATAATATAAATGTAAAAGTTCCTCTAGGTGTTTTTACTGCTATTACGGGAGTATCCGGTAGTGGGAAAAGTACATTGGTTAAAAAAATAATTTATCCTTCGGTATTAAAACAATTAGGAGGATATGGCGAAAAAGCGGGTCAGTTTACCGAGCTTAACGGAAATTATAGCAATATCAAACATGTAGAGTTTGTAGATCAAAATCCGATAGGCAGATCCTCGCGCTCAAACCCTGTTACCTATATTAAAGCTTATGACGATATACGTAGTCTCTTTGCCAATCAGAAACTATCGAGTATACGTAACTATAAGTCAAAACACTTCTCTTTTAATGTAGATGGTGGTCGATGTGAAACTTGTAAAGGCGAAGGCGAAGTAACTATCGAGATGCAGTTTATGGCCGATGTACACTTAGAATGCGAAACCTGTGGCGGAAAACGCTTCAAAAAAGATGTACTCGAAGTTACCTTCTATGATAAAAATATCCACGATATTCTCACCATGACTATAGATAATGCTATTGATTTCTTTGCTGAGCATAATCAAACTAAGATTAGAAAAAAATTGCAGCCCTTACAAGATGTTGGCCTGGGGTATGTGCAATTAGGGCAAAGCTCTTCTACCCTATCTGGTGGTGAAGCACAACGTATCAAACTAGCTTCATTTTTAGTAAAAGGAAACACAAAAGACAAAGCGCTGTTCATATTTGATGAACCTACCACGGGATTGCATTTTCACGATATCAAAAAACTGCTAAAATCCTTTAATGAGTTAATTGCCAAAGGCCATTCTATCCTGGTGATCGAACATAATCTGGATTTGGTAAAATGTGCCGATTATATCATCGACCTTGGTCCAGAAGGTGGTAAAAACGGCGGTAATATAGTAGCAGAAGGCACTCCGGAAGAGATTGTGAAAAACAAAAAATCGTATACCGGTAGATATTTGAAGGAAAAGCTTTAAAAGAGCGCTCCTCCCGATGGGAGCTAATATTTTACTATCGAAAGAGCGCTCCTCCTAATAGGAGCTAATATTTTACTACTCAAAGAGAACTCCTCCTAGTGGGAGCCAACATTTTACTATCGAAAGAGAGCTCCTCCCAATGGGGGCTAACGTTTTACTACCCAAAGAGAACTCCTCCTGATGGGAGCTCATATATTTCAATCAAAAGCCATCTCCTCCAACACGAAGCTACTATTATTTTAACTTCAAGTAATCTATACAATCGTAGAATAGCTATTATACAAAAAGGCTTTAGTATAAAATGGCATTGATTATTGTAAGATATGTATTGTTTAATAAATAGGAATGTCTCCTATCCTAAATCCTTTCCAGAGGAAAAGATTTTTTGATCACCTTTCCTCTGGGAAGGGTTAGGAATGGGATGAAAGATGTATTGGTTAAAAACACCAACATTACAATAAGGTAGAACCACAAAAAATAATAAATGCTTAACAACCAAAAAGTTAACTCTACCTTTTCATAATCCTAAAATTTTTGGCACGCCATTTGAAACATTGCTTATCAAATAGCGGAAGCCGAAAAGCTAATTGAGTAGGTGTTAACCCAAAAACAAATTAGGTTATGAAAAAAATGTTACTTTTTATGGCAGCCTTGTTGCTGATAGGAACAACTGCCCATGCGACCGATCACAAACACTTGGATCACCAGGATAGGGTTACAAAACGCTATCGCCAAGCACAACCGATCGTATTCATACAAGGAGGTGTAAAGTTTTTCGTACATACAGATGGATCTGTGGATTTTAAGATCCTAAACCGAAGGTCCAGATCCCAACAGGTACGTTGGCATGGTCAGGCCACTCCCGGTGCTTACAGGTATAATCCATATCGCAATATGGTACGATACGATTACTATGGGAGATTAAAAAGAGTGAAATCCAATCATATTAGTTATAATAGATACAATCAAGTTAGAAGAATTGGTACTATTGTAGTGCGATATAACCGTAGAGGTTTAGTTTCGCAAATTGGTGGATTACATATTCACTATAGAAAGCACGGTAATATCAAATTTGTAGAAGGAAACGTATATTATAATGGTTGCGGGCATTGTGGAATGGATGGATGCACCGCCACCCATGATCCCTACTACCATCAAAACAGGAGACCAAAATATCAAGATCGATGGCATGGTGATTATCATCATAAAAACAGAAAAAGATATCATGATGATGACGATGATGATTAATATATAGATTAGTTGTTGAAAATCCCATTACCCCATACTTACGGTAGTGGGATTTTCTTATTTATAAAGTGTTGTTAAGTTTTATTAATGAATTGATGATTATTATATATTTAGCCATCAAACAAGCTAACATGAAATTCTATAACGTTTTTATTTTCATTTTTTCGTGCTCAATATTACAACTATCAGCCCAAAATATGGAGTTTGAGGATTATGACCCTCCTTCTACCCTTGTAGTTCCGGGAAAAGAAATCAAAAAAGCAAAGTTTCCATTTATTGACGTGCATAACCATCAATTTAGAATGCCTTCTCAAAACCTGCAAGAGGTCGTTACCGAAATGGATAAATTGAACATGGCCGTAATGGTCAACCTATCAGGGCGTGGAAGAGGATCAGACGAACATCTTATGAAATCCCTGAAAAATGTAAAAACCAATCACCCTAATCGCTTTATAGTATTTACCAATATTAGTCTTACTGGGATTGACGAACCCAATTGGACTGAAAAAACAGTAGCGCAATTAGAAAAAGATGTTGCCATGGGCGCCAATGGATTAAAAATCTATAAAAGTCAGGGAATGGATAATAAAGATGAGAAAGGCAATCGTATTAAAATTGATGACCCCCGCATTGGTCCTGTATGGGAAAAATGTGGAGAAATTGGTATTCCGGTACTAATACATGCTGCAGATCCAAAATCCTTTTGGGAGCCGCACGACAATCAAAATGAGCGTTGGTTGGAGTTAAAACTCCGTTCTCGAAGGAAGCGTGATGCAAAAGTTACGGGCTCTTGGGAAACAATTATACAGGAACAGCATAATATCTTCAAAAAACACAAAAACACTACGTTTATTAACGCTCATTTAGGATGGTATGGTAACAACCTTGGTAAGCTTGCCCAACTAATGGATGAGATGCCAAATATGTATACCGAAATTGGTGCTGTTATTGCAGAGCTTGGCCGACAACCACGTAATGCTAAGGCTTTTTTAACAAAATACCAGGATCGCGTGATGTTCGGTAAAGATTCTTGGAATCCAGAAGAGTACTACACCTATTTTAGAGTTTTAGAGTCTGATGACGAATATTTTCCTTATTACAAGCGTTATCATGCTTTTTGGAAAATGTATGGATTAGATCTCGATGATGAAGTACTTAAAAAATTATATTATAAGAATGCATTAAAGGTCATTCCAAACATTGATAAAAGCTTATTTCCTAAATAGAATAAACTACATCTTCGCCTTGCCTTAAACTGAGATCCTAAGGACTTAAGTCAGCGTGCATTATTTGATTCTATTTCGATTGAAGCGAAGAAGCAATCATTTTGTTATTATTGTATAGATTGCCTTAAGCCTTTCTACATATGTTTGATTATCAATGTTTTAATTTTTTGGCACGCTGCTTGATATCATAAAAGTGAACATCAGAAACATTTAAAAGTGTTTCTTCAAAATCACGAATTATGAAAAATGTTGTTTTACTATTTACAGGACTATTACTAGCAACTTTTAGCGTAAGTGCATCAGAGACAAGCACAGAAGCTTCTACTCGATATTATAATAATGGAAGATCCTTCATTTTTACTGAAGGAGGAATTGATTTTTCAGTATTCGCTGATGGGCAGTTCGATTTTTTTATCAATGGTAGAAGAGGTGGTGTAAGTGTTGGAGTAAATGCTCCTGGTGTAAACATCAGCTTCAATTCAGGATACGATTATGATGCCTTTGTGCAGTACGATGATTATGGAGCCGTGGTACAGATAGAAAATGTACCTATCTTTTATGATCACTTTGGAAGAATTATACAAGCTGGTGATGTATTTATTAATTATAATCGTTGGGGTCGAGTGTCCAGAGTGGGTGGATTATACGTACATTATAATAGCTATGGTAATTTCATCAACTATACTGGTTTTATCAACCGTTTCAACAGACATTATGTATACAGACCATTTCATGCATATTTTACTATACCTATTGTAAGCAGATGTATTGTATACAATAGACCCTACAGAAGATTTTATAATCCTTACAGATGTTCTTATACCGTATATAGAAACAACTATTTTAACGGATATTATCACAGGCCATATAGAAGTAGAAACTATTATAGACCTCACCAAAGAGTGGCGAGTTATAATAGAGGATACAGAGTTTCTAATGCAAGAGCTGTAAACTATAGAACCAGAGGTCATAGAGCAGAGATGTATAAAAGAAATGATCGAAACTATAGTAGAATCAATCGCAGCAGATCAAATAATAGTTTGGCTACAAGAAGTAGATCTAGTAACAGGTCGGATAATTACGGCACAAGAAATGTGACTAAAAGTAGATCTATAGACAATAGAAGTAGAAGCGTAAACAGAACTCGTTCTGTAACACCAAATACTAACTCACGTACTACGAGTAGAAACGTTCAGTCTAAAGAAAGAGTCCAAGGAAATAATAGAAGTACTCAACCAAGACAAAGAGCACAAACTACCCAAAGAACGGGAAGTAAAGTTACTAGTAGATCTCAAAATAATAACAGAGCTGTGTATAATAGAAATGGTAGAAGTACCCAGCCGAAACAAAGAGTACAAGCTACGCAAAGAACTAGAAATACAGTAGCTAGTAGATCAGAAGGTAACAACAGAGCGAAATATGAAAGAAATAATAGAACGCAGGCAAAAAGACCTACAAGTACAAACAGAAAATATTCTGAAAATGTAACAAAACGTTCTAATAACAGTCGTTATAGTAATAATAAAGGAACGAGTAAATCGAGATCAACAGTAAACAGAAAAAGAAGCAATACTTCTAAAGGATTTACAAGATCAAATAGTTCAAGATCAAGTAACAATCGAGCACGTAGCGCCAGAAGTAGAAGCTAGAAAACATAAACAATATTTATTTTTTTGGTTGGTTAGTTGGAAAATCCCCCAGAGTAGATGCTTAAGCACCTCGGGGGATTTTCTTTATAATAGTATTAATATCAGGTGATATTCTTAGTTGATATAAGATAATCGTATATAACCCACCAATTACGATACTCTTTAAACCAATATTTATAATTGGGTGAAACTGAAAGTCCCAATAATAAAACCCAAATGAGAAAGCAATTATTAAAAGTAATCCTAAAAATGTCTTCTTCGAAAATGGATGCATTTTAAATTTAGCATGTACAACCCATAGTTTTGCCAGGTTATAAAAAAAAACTGCTCCAAAAGTGGCAATAGCGGCTCCTGTAACTCCATACAGACGAATATAGATGAGATTCAATACAAACGAAAGAATTGCCATACCTACTCCAATGTATAAAACTATTCGATAATAATCAGAATTGTAAAGGATAGCATTGTTATTTCCCATAAGATTATCAAATAATTTGGCCACACCTATTAGAATCACCACCCAAATAAACAGTTCATAGTCATCAGGAATAATTTCGAATAACTGAGTAACGTTACAAACAATCAATATAAATAATAGCCCACTTATAAGGAGAAGATTTAATGAACTTTTTTGATAGAGATTTTTTAGTTCCTCAAAAGACTTTTCATTAATTAGCTTAGCGGTTATAGGATATGTAATCTGGTGCATAGCACGAGACGGAATGATAATTACACTTGCGATATAAGCGCAAATACCGTATTTAGCTACGTTTTCTATAGGGAGAAACTCATTGATCATTACTTTATCTAGATCAATCAATAAAGAAGCTACTGATCCTGCAATCAAAATCAAAAAAGAATATTTAAAAACAGAACTATAGTTGTCCGGCAGAGAAAATCTTGGTTTAAAACTATGTAAACTAAAAGCATAAAATTTCATCATAAAAGTTCTAACCAGATAAACAAGGACTAATCCGTAAATGAATTGATCGATGGTTAAAACTTCCAAATACAATAAGAGTAAAAGCAAGCTTGTTGAAATTCTAAGAAAAAGTTCTTTCATTATATTTCCAAAAACGCTCTTTAGCTTTACTTTGGACCAAGCAAAAAACACTTCAAAGTATGACAATGCAAATGCCAGTATGTAAATTGTCCAGACATATGGAGCCACAATTTCATTATCATCACTAATAAAATTAATGATTGTTGAATAAAGTACAGTTCCTATGAATCCAAGAATCAATGCTATAATCAAAGGAAGAACCAACATTTGAGTTAAAAACTTGTTTTGTTGGTTTTCGTTTGTATATGATGAGAAAAATTTAACTAACGTATTATGAGTTCCAAAAGCCATCAATGGCCATATAAGATTTGAAGCAGAAATCAGATAAGTGATTAATCCATAATGCTCCTCATCCATAAAATTAGTAAATAAGAACAACGTATTTATTGCTCCTATTCCAAAACCCAAACAGGTGATGATTACATTTTTTATAGACTGATTTACTACTACGCCCATTAGAATAGATTCTGTTTAATGGATTATTATGGTTAGTTATAAATACTCATAAACTCAATATCCCACTTACTTAAATACTTTTAATAATTTCAGATATGCTTTTAGTCAACTCCCGCCTACTATACTTCTCTATTCCTTTAACTTCAGCATACAAATTCCCTTGTTGAAACTGTTTGAAGTATTCTAATACCTGATATTTTATACTTTTATACTCGTGATATTCAAAAAAACAACCAGAATTAGTTTCTGCGATCAGCTTCGAAATATCTGCATCTTTAGGCCCTACCGCCAATATAGGCCGTTTAGAAACCATATATTCAAACAGCTTACCTGGTATGATACACTTCGTTGCCGCACTATCAATTTCTATAAGCAAAAGAATCTGTGAACTTCTTTGTATCTGTATTGCTTCTTTATGCGATACATATCCTTTTAGATTTATAAAATCTTTTAATCCTGCTTCCTTAATTGAGATTAATACATCATCGCTAACTGCCCCTACTAATTGTAGTTGAAATGCGTTTGCAAAATCCTGGTTTTCCAAGGTCAAATCGTATAAAGCTTTCCAAAGTTTTTTAGGGTTACGGCCCGATAATAAAGAACCAATATGCGAAACGGTAAACGTAGTGTCCAAAAATACTTCAGAAATCTCTTCCTGATCATATCCATTCGTAACCACAGAAATTGGACGATCAGTAATCTCTTCAAATTCTTCTTTTGTTGTAAAACTAGTCACTATAATCTGGTCTGTTGAGTTGAGCACCTCTTTTTCTAAAGTTTTATGCTTCATCATTGACGCTTTTGTAAGTTTTAGCTTTTCATGATATCCAATGGTAGTCCATGGATCCCTAAAATCAGTGATCCATTTGAGTTTCAACTGTTTTTTTAATTTCATTCCGATCAAATGAACACTATGTGGTGGGCCAGTCGTAATGACAAGATCTATTTTATTTTCTGAAAGATATTTTTTTAAATACCGAGCAGAAGGTTTTATCCAGAATTTACGGGCATCGGGTATAAAAAAATTTCCACGAATATATAATAATAGTCTTTGAATCAAAGATTGCTTTGTTGCACCCGATATAATTCCCTTACTGATAGTTTTGGTTTCTTTTTTTGAAAAAATCTCCCCAAATTTATATGGCTCAAATATAGGTTGTTTAATTACAGTTACACCGTTTGGAATCTTAGCTAGAAAAGATTCGTCTTTTAGAGGATAGGTAGGGTTTTCAGGAACAAATACAACTGGTTCTATATCAAACTCTCTGAAATATTTTACAAAAGCAAGCCATCTTTGTACTCCGGGACCCCCGGCCGGTGGCCAATAATATGTAACGATCAGTATTTTCAAAATTAGTTACTTATCTTCTTTGATTAAAGATAGTAAACTACCGGACTTTTTGTATTGATAAAATAATCCTCCTATTATCAATAGTATAAAAATAATAGAACTGGTAAGTGTGATAGCACTTCCTGTTCTTACTACCTGCGGTTCAAATTTGAATTCTATCTTATGTTTACCCTTGGGCACTTTGAGCCCCCTAAGCATATAATTGACAGGATATATAGGTTGCTCTTTTTCATCAATAAATGCTTTCCAGCCGTTCTTATAGTAGGTTTCTGCAAAAACCACAAATCCAGGTTGAGCAGCATACACATTGTAAGCCAGATTATCGGGAGTCGTTTTAGAAACAGAAATTGTCGAAACACTATCTTTCTGTATTTTGAAAGTTCCAATTTCCTCCTTAAAATCTTTTCTAATTATTGCAGTTTGTTTTGTTTTTATATCGCCAAGGGCCTCAAATTCAGATTTATAATCATCTACGTACTGTATTTCTTCTACAAACCAGGCCGGACCATTTGCCGAAGGATTGATTTGTGCTTCTAGCCTACCCTCTTTAGTGCGCTGGATAATGTATTTAACATTAAGCATATTCAATACTTCAAGGTTACCTTTAGCTATATGCCCAAAATAAATATCTTCCATCTTTCTTGGGCGAACAGCAGTATATCCATTAATTGAATTGAAGAAATAATTAGTATGAGAATTGTTAAAACCTCTTGCTTGGTCTAACACTCTATAATAAGAGTCATCTTTCATGATTTCTTTATCAACCTGTGTAGGTTGAAAAAATGCTCTGTACTCTCTCTTCGAAATAAAACCTTCTTCGTCTACACTTCGTCTGTCTACGGTCACCAAATCTATAAGAACTAGTACTGCGATGCAGACCAAAGCAATATTCTCAGTAAGTTTTTTCTTAAGCAGAAACCATAGCACAGCGCCAATTAAAATTATATATACCAATGATCGTAAACTATCACTTTTCATAATAGTGATACGATCTTCCTTTATGGCATCAAATATCATAGGCTGTTCTATTTCTAATTGTACTTCTGAAGGTGATTTAAAGCTGAATAAGCTACCTCCGAATGAAAAGAAAAGTAGACATAAACCACCAAATACTCCCAGAGAGATTAGAAACTTTTTTTTCTTTTCATCAAATGGAATCTTATCGTTAAATAACTTAAGAAGTCCAAAAACAGCCGCTATGGGAACTAATAACTCCAAAATGACTTGTATACTCGATACTGCCCTGAATTTATTGTAAAGAGGAATATTGTCAATGAAAAAGCGAGTTAAAAACTCAAAATTTTTCCCCCAACTTAACACTAATGACAATATGATACCGCCTAAAAGCCACCATCGCAACCTTCCTTTGATTAGCAACAGTCCCAAAAATGCTAAAAAAACTACTGTAATCCCTAAATAAGGTGGTGCTTCGACAAAAGGTTGTGCACCCCAGTATAAAGGAGTTCCACTTGCATAGTAATTTGCTTGTTCTGGCGACTGCCCCAATGCTATTAATTTTTGATAAAAGGCAGAATCACTGCCTAGATCTGATGCTCTTCCTAATCCCATTAATTTTGGAATAAAGAGATTCAAAGATTCTAATTTCCCGTAGCTATATTCAGTAATGTAATCATAGTCCAAGCCATTTTTCTCTGATGCACGTGTAGTCTCGTCTGCTAGATAATTTTTACCTCGTATACTAGTATCCACATATTCAGATGTTGATAACAAAGTAGTTGCGTTAGTGGCCAGCCCTAAAGCAACAGCCAATATTAAGAATCCAACTGATTTAAAAAAATGGGGCAGCTCCTTCTTTTTATAGGCATCAATTAGGTAAGAAACACCTAAAACAGCCACCAACAACCCCAAATAATAGGTCATTTGATAATGATTCGCTTGTATTTCTAAACCCATCGCCAGTGCTGTAAGTACAGAACCCCAGAAATACCTTTTCTGAAATACAAGCAAAATCCCTGCAATAACCAAAGGAAAATAAGCAATAGCATGTGCTTTGGAGTTATGTCCAACACCTATTATGATGATCAAATAAGTTGAAAACCCAAATGCTAAGGCTCCTATTATACCTATTTTCCAGGGTACACGCATTACAAGCATTAAAATGTAAAAACTTACCAGGTATAGAAACAGATAATCTGCCGGTCTTGGTAAAAACCGAATTAAACGATCCAATTTGTCCATATAATCATGCGGAAATCGAGCTCCTATCTGATAGGTAGGCATACCCCCAAAAGCAGCATTATTCCAGTAGGTCTCCTCTCCTGTTTTTGCTCTATGCTCATTTTGTTGCTTAGCCATACTTTCATAAAGCTTAATATCATTTTGATACAAGACTTTGCCGCTTAATACCGGATTAAAATATAAAAGCGAGATAATAATAAAACCCAGAATGACAAATATATGAGGTAAGAATCTTTTAATTAAAGACATGATATGTGCAAGTTTACTAAATGAAAGGCCAAATTAAAAAATATAAGTAACTTCTATAACAATGCAGACATATTTTTAAACAACATATCTCAAATAAAAAATAGAAGATTAATAAGCAGTTGAAAACTAGTGGTAATTCCCAAAAAATTCATTTTAATCGATGTAATGGTATATGAATATTAAAGCTTATCCAGATAAAAAATGTGTTTTAATCAATGAAATTGTTGTTGAAGAAAATAATACTCAGTCTAGCTCTTCAAAATCGATATATTCTCCTACGTCTTTATTAGAAGACTTTTGTTTTGGTTTCTTTTCGATGGTAATCTCACCTTTTTTAGTATGTTGGGGTTGTTGGTATTTCCCAAAATGTTGTTCAAATTTTTCTCCTGCTTTCTTTGTGACGTACCTAAACAATAGAGGACCAAATAAACGCGTTAATACTTTTAGTCCATAATATATTAACAATATAATGAGAATTACCTTTAACACCCCTTGTAGAGAAGCTTCTTGCATGTCATTTTTTTTCAAAAATAAGGAACTCGCTACACAATTACAGGTAGACAATCCTAAAAAAATGATAAAATCTGCTATATTTGAACCAAATATATTGAATATGAGCCCTAAGTCTATTCTATTGTTGGTATCCATTTTTCTATTTGGGTTAATGGCTTCTGCACAATATACCGAGAAGATCAATACCAATAGACCCGGTACTTCTCAGGGAGCTTTCTCTGTTGGTAATAATGTATTACAGATAGAAGGTGGTCTTGGTTTCGGAAAAGAAAAACATGATATTTTTAATACGAAGACCAATGTCTTCAATTTTGACTATGCGATTAGATATGGTCTTCTAATCGAGCAATTAGAGATTAGATTGAATGGTCGATTTAGAGCAGACGGAGTAACACAAACAGTTGGGGCTAACGAACAAAAAATAACTCGAAGCGATTTTGAGATCAATACATTAGGTGCTAAATATTTGATATATGACCCCTATAAAAAGCCAAAAAAAGAAGATTCTACCTATGCAAGTTTGAAAAGCTGGAAAGAGCACCATAGATTTAAATGGAAAACGCTTATCCCAGCAGTTTCAGCCTACGCCGGTGTTAATTTTATTAATGCAGATAATCCATTCACATTTCCTGAAGATCAAAGTATCAGCCCTATATTGGTAATAGCAGCTCAAAACAACTGGACGACAAATTATGGTGGAGATTGGGCATTTGTAACCAATATCATTATTGATAAAGTAACAACAGAAAATCCTGCATTCGGACTCATTCTCACAGCCACCCACACTATCAATGATACATGGGCTGGATTTTTAGAATATCAGGTGCAAAAAAGCGACTTCTATAGTGATAATATCATGAGATTAGGGGGAGCCTACCTGTTTGATAAAGATTTGCAATTCGATGCTAACCTGGCCTTCAACTTTAAAGACACACCTTCAATTTGGACGTTGAGTTTTGGTGCTTCTTATAGATTTGATTGGCATACCAAAGATGAAATTATTGAGCAACCAGGATTAGAAGGAGGTGTTAAAGAAGAGGGCGAAGAAAACGAGAATGGCGAAGGTGAAAATGAAGACAACATCGAAGGAGAATTTGATGAACTTGAAGAAAACGAGACAGATAGTCTGAAATTAGGAAAAACTCCATTCATTAATGATTTCGAGGATGATGGCTTTAGAGAAGAACTTGAAAGAGATCTTGACCAAAGGCGTACTGAAGAACGATTAGAACGCGAACGTATTGAACAAGAGAAAATAGATAAGAAAGAAGGAAAGAAATTTAAAAAAGAAGAAGCAAGACGTTTGAAACGTGAGGCCAAAGAGGCCAGAGAAGCTGAAAAAGCTGCTTTAAAAGCAGAAAAAGATAAAGAAAAAATGATTCAGGATATCGATGCCGAACTGGATAAAATGGAACAGGATAAAGGAGTCGACCAGGAACTTGAGGATTTGGACAGACAGCTTAAGGAGCTTGAAAAAATGGAGCAGGATCTAAATATAGAAGAAGAAAAGCCAAAAGAAAAACCTGAAGAGAAGAAAAAAGAAGAAGAGATTGATGTTGATGCAGAGTATGAGCAGTATCAAAAAGAGCAGGAAAAAACTAAAAAAGCTGAAGAAAAAAGAAGAAAAAAAGAAGAAAAAAGACGCTTGAAAGAAGAAAAAAAGCGTCAGAAGGAAGCAGAGAAGATCAAAAAAAATAATGAAAAAGATCCTAATATAGACCAAGAAATAGAGAAAGAACTCGAGGATTTTGATCGCTAATGCTGATATTATTGGCAAAATGATCGCTGTACAACTATAAATATTTGATAAAAGGGTTATATATTTGCCATGAATTAGAGATAATATATGATTACGATTAAAGAAATTACTTCTAAAGGAGATTTAACGACATTTGTTAAATTTCCTTTTTATTTATATAAAGACTCTCCATATTATGTCCCATCAATTATCAAAGAAGAGGTTGATGTAATGGATCCCAAAAAAAATCCGGTTTTTAAAAATGCTGATGCCAAATACTTTTTAGCATATAAGGGAGATCAAATCGTAGGGCGTATTGCGGGTATAATTAATTGGATTGAAGTCAATGAACAAAAGAAACCTAAAGTGCGTTTTGGGTGGTTCGATGTTATTGATGATATTGAGGTCACAAAGGCTCTATTAAAGAAGGTTTCAGAGTTTGGTGTACAACATAATCTAGAATATATGGAAGGCCCTGTCGGGTTTTCTAATATGGATAAAGCAGGTATTTTAATTAAAGGATTTGACGAATTGAATACCATGATTACCTGGTACAATTATCCTTACTATGCCGATCATATGGAGCAACTTGGCTTCGAACCCGCAGCAACCTGGGTAGAATACAAGATAAAAGTACCTAAAGAAACCAAGAAAAAAGTTATAAAATTCGCTCAAGTAATTAAAGATCGTTATGAATTAAAATTACTTAAATTTAATAAGAGTAAGGAGATTCTGAAGTATGCCGATGATATGTTCGATCTTCTTAATAAAACCTATAGTAGTTTACAGACTTTTGTTCCTATACAGCAATATCAAATAGATATGTACAAGAAGAAGTATCTTCCCTATCTTAATCCAGAATATATTACATGTATTGCCGACAAAACCGGAAAACTTATTGCTTTTTCTATTGTTATGCCTTCATTTTCAAGGGCTTTAAAGAAAATGAATGGTAAAGTATATCCATTGCGATTTTTACATATTTTAAAAGCTCAGCGACGAAATGATACGGCTGCTTTTTATCTGATAGGTGTAGACCCACACTATCAAAACAAAGGCGTAACGGCTCTTATTTTTAAAGAAATGAATGAAGCATTTTTACGCAATGGCATTGAAATGGTCGAAACCAATCCCGAGTTAGAAGAAAACAAAGCTATTCAAGCACTTTGGAATGGTTATGAACATGAGCAACATAAGAAGAGAAGAACGTTTCGCAAAGATATCTAAAGTACCAAACTTTTCAATACGCGATTAACAGTTATATATGAAACCCATAACGCTACTTTACATTATTTTTTCCCTCATAATTTCTCATGGTTGTAAAGAATACAGAACTACAGAAACAACTTCTTCGAAAAAAATTGAAGACCCTTTAGATAATCCAGCATTAATCAACAAATATAATGCCTATGTATCTCTAAATAATTATGTATCTCGCGATGTCTGGAATGCATACAATCAATACCTACAAAGTGTTGATACCATCACGGGAAACGTAAAAAAAGGAGGGTTTAAAGTATATTTTAGTCAAACGATACCTCATCAGTTTAAGATAATCGAAGAGCTATATGACGTAGAACCAGATCTCGAACAGTTAGAAGCAATAGGTGAAAACTATATTAAAGTCTACTTGGATTTGCAGTCTCCTTTAAGGAAGATAATAGAGAGTCAGGAAATAGATGAGCTAAAAGACAATAATTATGCGCTAGTTAAAACACAGAATTCTAAAATATTAGCCGCTTTTCATGAATTTTAGAAGATTGATTCTCAATTGATTAAGCTTATTGATGAGATGAGTCATGAATTTAAAAGACTAGAATTAGAAAAATATAAAAAAGAAGGAAGCACAATTAAATACCATCATGTATTGCTCATTGAAGCCATAAGAGAGCATGTGGAGTTTGTTGCTCCGTATACTTATAAAAACCTAAATACTATAGACAAATCCTTATTCAAACAGAAAACAGAAAATATAGTTGAAGCCTATAAAATTTTTAATGATGCGATTAAGGATAAAGAGGCCTTGAACTCCCAAACAAAAAAACCTTATTTAATATCGCAATTTACAAGACCTGTTCAAGAATATATTCGTTTAAGTAAGAAAATTGCTGAAATTATAAGTGACGAGTCCAAATATAAAGCTTTACTAAAGCAAATAGAATTCTCTGGTATCAACATGACAACAAACTCTCCTGAGAATTTACAGAATAAATTTTCTGATATAATACGTGAATCCAATATGATCATGTAAGGATCGCCTTTTACCACTTCCTTTTTTAAACTAAAACTGTTGATGCCAAAAACGTAAGCGCCTCAAAATGTTAAATAACTTTTGGTTAACTATATCCCACATTTTTAGTAGTAAATTAAAGAAACTTTTCACGACAGTAGCCTGAGTGTCTTTAAAAAAATCAGGATTAGTTAAATTCTTAAAACCAATAATCATGTTAAAAAGCATTTTAAATCTTGACGGAGTTGAAAAATTAAGCTCTCCCCAAAAAAGAACTATTAATGGTGGTAATACGGGTAGAGGTCCAACTTGCCAGATAGGTCCATTCACCGTGGATTGTTCGACCAATACCGATGGAAGATGCACCTGCGTGAATGGCAGATGTGTACAAGGCCCCAGTTCTGACTGTAGATAACAAAAATAACCCCTCTATTTTTAAAAATAGAGGGGTCTTTGTATTATATTTTAATAATTCTATTCGCCCATAGCTGCAGCTACTGCAGCAGACATGCGCTTGTATGTTCCATTCTCCAGTCGCTCTCGTATAGCAGAAAAAGCAACTAATGTTTCCTGAATATCCTCCATGGTATGAGAAGCTGTTGGAATTAATCTAAGTAAGATTAATCCTTTGGGTATTACTGGATACACTACAATAGAGCAAAATATACCATGATTTTCTCTAAGATCTTTTACCAGCGCCATAGCTTCAGGAATACTTCCTTTTAAATAAACTGGCGTAACACAACTTTGAGTGGTTCCTAGATCAAAACCTCTTTCTCTTAAACCATTTTGTAGAGCATTTACATTTTCCCAAAGCTTTGCTTTTAACTCTGGCATTGTTCTCAACATATCCAGGCGCTTTAAAGCACCCACTACGAGCTGCATCTGTAAAGATTTTGCAAACATCTGAGAACGTAAATTATACTTCAAATAATCAATAATTTCTTGATCTGCGGCGATAAAAGCACCTGTACTCGCCATTGATTTTGCGAAGGTAGCAAAATACACGTCGATTTGATCCTGTACTCCTTGTTCTTCTCCGGTTCCTGCTCCTGTTTTGCCTAATGTGCCAAACCCATGAGCATCATCTACGAATAGTCTAAAATTATATTTTTCTTTTAAAGCAACAATTTCTTTTAATCTTCCTTGCTCACCACGCATTCCGAATACTCCTTCAGAGATTAACAAAATACCTCCACCGGTCTTTTCGGCCATTTTTGTGGCTCTCATCAAATTTTTATCGATACTTTCTATATCATTGTGACGATAAGTATATCGCTGTCCTTGATGCAATCTCACACCATCGATGATACATGCATGAGCATCAACATCATATACGATAATGTCATCTTTACTAACCAATGCATCGATCGTAGATACCATGCCCTGGTAACCAAAATTCAATAAATATGCAGCTTCTTTATCAACAAATTCTGCAAGTTCATTTTGCAATTGTTCGTGAAGATCGGTATGACCACTCATCATTCTAGCACCCATTGGATATGCAGAACCATAAGCCAATGCAGCCTCTGCATCTACTTTACGAACTTCTTCTTTGTTAGCCAAGCCCAAATAGTCATTGATACTCCAGGTAATAACTTCTCTCCCTTGAAACCTCATTCTATTTGATATTGGACCTTCTAATTTAGGAAAAACAAAATATCCTTCTGCTTGATCTGCCCACTTCCCTAATGGTCCTTTGTCTTTATAAATTTTATCAAATAAATCTCTCATTTATCAAAAATTGTTTCTTTTAAGTGTGCGAAAATACGTAAAATTGATTTGATGACATAATTATATTCAAAATCACTTTTATAAAGTGATATTTTAACAAATTAAAACTTTAAACATGAAATAAACCCATCAATACTTTACAGGTTTTCAGTAATTTAATAAAAATGATAAATATCACTAATTGACTATTAATGAAGATATTTATAATACATATTAAAAAAGGCATTCCTTTGTCAAAGAATGCCTTTTTTCAATTTTATATTTTCTTATTTAATAAATTCTACTTTTGCGGCATCAACTTCATTTTTACTATCAAAAAAGCCTTGTTCCATCATCCAATCATCGCTATATACTTTACTCATATATCTAGAACCATGATCAGGTAAAATAACAATCACATTGCTATCCTCATCAAATTCTCCTTTAGCAGCAAGTTGCTTAATTCCTTGAATCGCTGCGCCACTAGTATATCCCAAAAACAATCCTTCAGTTTTTGCTAATTCTCTAGCTGTATGAGCACTATCCTCGTCATTTACTTTTTCGAATTTATCAATAGCTTCAAAATCTGTTGCTGTTGGGATCAAATTTTTCCCTAATCCCTCGATACGATAAGGATAAATTTCATCACTGTCAAATTCCTTTGTTTCATGATATTTCTTAAGTACAGATCCATAAGCATCTATACCCATAACTCTAATGTCTTTTCTCTTTTCTTTTAAATATCTGGCTGTTCCAGAAATGGTACCACCGGTACCACAACATGCAACAAAATGAGTAAGATGTCCATTGGTCTGCTCCCAAATTTCAGGACCTGTTGAGTTATAATGGGCATCTATATTTAATTCATTAAAGTATTGATTTATATATACTGATCCTTTTATTTCTTCATGCAGCCTTTTTGCCACTTGATAATATGACCTGGGATCATCTGCACTTACATGGGCCGGACACACATACACTTTGGCTCCCATGTTTTTGAGCATAGCGATTTTATCCTTAGAAGATTTTGAACTTACCGCAAGAATGCAATCATATCCTTTGATTACACTTACCATCGCGAGACTAAAACCTGTATTACCACTTGTAGTCTCGATAATAGTGTCTCCAGGTTTAAGGATTCCCTTTCTCTCTGCTTCTTCTATTATGTATAATGCAATTCTGTCTTTGGTAGAGTGTCCCGGATTAAAAGATTCTATTTTTGCATAGTAATTTCCCGGGAAATCTTTCATAATTCTGTTCAGTTTTACAAGTGGGGTTTGCCCTATAAGTTCCAGAACATTATTATAAGCCTGTATATTTTCTTTCATAAGATGTTGTTTTATGAATTTGTGATATAAAATTGGGGATCACAAACCGCTACAAAAACGCTACGAAGTTACATTATTTTTTTTAATTACTCTTTTATACCTTCTAAATCTAAGATAAAGGAATATTCTTCTGCTACCTCTTTAAGGGCATCAAACCTTCCTGATGCTCCACCATGTCCTGTTTCCATGTTGGTGTGTAAAAGTAATATGTTATTATCGGTTTTCAATTCTCTTAATTTTGCGATCCATTTAGCAGGTTCCCAATATTGTACTTGTGAATCATGCAGTCCAGTGGTCACCAACATATTGGGATACTCCTGTTCCACTACATTATCATAAGGGGAATACGATTTCATATACACATAATAATCTTCTTCATTAGGATTTCCCCACTCGTCATATTCGCCTGTCGTCAAAGGAATGCTATCATCGAGCATTGTCGTTACTACATCAACAAAAGGAACAGTAGCAACTACTCCATTGTAAAGTCCTGGAGCCATGTTTATGATAGCACCCATTAATAAACCTCCGGCAGATCCGCCCATTGCATATAAATGTTCTACAGATGTATAACCTTCCTCAATTACAAATTTTGAACAATCTATAAAATCAGTAAAAGTATTTTTCTTTTTAAAAAGCTTTCCATCTTCATACCAGGCTCTACCCAAATACTCTCCACCCCTAACATGGGCTATGGCATAAATAAAGCCTCTATCTAATAAACTTAAACGTACTGAAGAAAAATACGGATCTATCGTAGATCCATACGAACCATAGGCATACTGCAATAAGGGATTGTTTCCATCTTTTTTGATGCCTTTTTTATATACCATAGAAATTGGAACCTTGGTTCCATCTTCAGCGGTAGCCCATAACCGTTCCGAAACATAATTATTCTTCTCAAATTCACCTCCAAGAACTTCTTGTTCTTTTTTTATTTCCTGTGCTTTGGTATCCATATTGAAATCAATGACAGAATTGGGAGTAGTAAGAGAGTTATAGGCGTATCTAAGGATTATTGTGTCAAAATCAGGGTTAGTACTTACGTATGCCGTATAGGTTTCATTGTCGAATGGAAGATAATAATCTGCTGCCCCATCCCAACGCTTTATATTGATTACGTTTAGCCCATTATTACGCTCACTAATCACAAAATAATCTTTAAAAATTTCAATGTCTTCGATAAGAACATCTTCGCGATGAGAAATGACCTCTTTCCAGTTTTCTTTTAACGTATTTTCTTCTGAAACCTTCATCACCTTAAAATTAAGGGCCTCATCAGCATTAGTCAATATATAAAAATCGCTATTGTAATGCGCTATTCCATACTCTACACCCCGTATTCTAGGTTGAAAAATTTTGAATTCTCCTGTGGGATTATCCGCTTTAAGAATTCTATACTCTGAAGTCAAAGTACTAGTCGAGCCAATAACCAAATATTTTTTTGATTTTGTTTTATAAACAAAGGTATAAAAGGTATCATCTTTTTCATTATAAACCTCGACATCTTCGGAAACTGGAGTACCTAACACATGCCTGTAAATTCGATCAGAACGTAATGTTTCTTCATCTTTTTTTGTGTAGAATAACGTTTTACTATCGGCCGCCCAGGTACTACCCCCTGTTGTAATTTCTATAGTCTCAGGGTACAACTCTCCTGTCTCAAGATTTTTTATTCGTATTTTATATTTGCGTCTACTTAACGTATCTACACCAAATGCAATTAGTTTATTATCCGGACTCACATTAAGTCCTGTCATTTTAAAATAACTATGTCCCTCAGCTTCTACATTACAGTCAAAAAGTATTTCTTCAGGAGCTTCCAAAGTATTCTTTCTTCTGGCGTATATAGGATACCCTTTTCCTTTTTCGTATCTCGTTATATACCAATATCCATTAAGTTTATAGGGGACGGATTCATCATCTTCTTTAATTCGTGCTTTCATTTCTTCAAAAAGAGTAGCCTGAAAATCTTTGGTATGTGAAGTCATTCTATCATGATATTCATTTTCACTTTTAAGGTAATCGATTACCTCTTTATTTTCACGCTCATTTAACCAGAAATAATTATCTATACGAATATCATTATGTTTTTCAAGATACGTGAGCTTCTTTTTTGCTAATGGATTTTGAATCTTAGTTTCCAATGTGATTATGGTATTTTATAAGAGGTTGCAAAAGTAATTGAAAGTAAGTACATAACCTCTTTGTTTTGACGAATTTATTACAATTTATTATACAAATAATATAAAATTTATTATTGGCATTCTGTCTCGAACTACAATTTAGAAGTACTATTCGTTTTCGTAAACAATATACTAGAATATGAATACTTAAAATATTAATTTTGTTTCTATAACTATTAATAAATAAAAAGGATATGTTTGGAGATATGATGGGCATGATGGGAAAGCTCAAAGAAGCCCAACGGAAAGTTGAAGAAACAAAAAAAAGGCTCGATACGGTTTTAATTGACGAGAATAGTGCTGATAATCTTCTGAAGGTTACCTTAACTGCCAATCGAGAAATAAAAAATATAACTATTAGCGATGAGCTTTTTGAAGACAAAGAGCAATTAGAGGATTATCTGATTTTAACTTTGAATAAAGCTATCGCGAAAGCTACCCAGGTTAATGAAAGTGAATTGGCTGCCGTTGCAAAAGAAGGAATGCCTAATATCCCTGGGTTAGATTTATTCAAATAAATCTAAATCTAATGGATGATTATGACTCTTTTTCATAAAAATTGTTGACTTCGCTATTTTTATATTTTTCTTTTTCCTTTTTATTCTATAATTTTAACAAAAGTGAAAAAATTAACTAAAAACTAACACTATGTTTGAACTCAAAAATAAGGAAGGGTCTAGCTACCATTTTACGCTAAAAGCTAAAAACGGACAGGTAATTTTATCTAGCGAAGTTTACAATAGTAAGTCCGCTGCAGAAAACGGAATTGCTTCTGTTAAGAAAAATGCTTCTGATGACGGCAGATATGAACGCAAAACTGCTAAAAATGGTAAATTCTTTTTTAATCTAAAAGCAGGTAATGGACAAGTAATAGGGAGTAGTCAAATGTATTCTTCTGAATCAGGAATGGAAAATGGAATCAATTCTGTTAAAGAAAATGCAGCAGGTGCTGATACTAAAGAAGCTTAATTTTTAAGCGCATACTTTAATATAATTTTAAGCTGTTCAGATTTTTTGAACAGCTTTGTTTGTTTTAAAAGAAGCTAAAACTTCGAGGAAATATTTGTGCATCTTTTGCGTATAGTCCAGATGAGTTACAAAACGAAGCTTACCTTGTCCCATACCATAAAAATGAATATCCATTGATCCCATTTTGGATATAAATTCCTCTTCATTACCTTCTACCGTAAATATAATAATATTGGTATCTATTGGCTCAACCTGTTTTACAAAAGATAATGTTTGTAATACGCTCCCGATTTCTTTTGCTCTTGTATGATCCTCTACCAAACGATCGATGTGATTTTCGATAGCGTATAGACCCGCTGCAGCTAAATAACCAACTTGACGCATTCCTCCACCCAATATTTTCCTTACCCGAATAGCATTTTTCATAATTTCTTCATTTCCTATCAGTACAGAACCTATGGGAGCCCCTAAACCTTTACTTAAACAAACTGAGATGGTATCAAACATTTCTCCGTATTGTTTTGCACTTTCTCCTTTTGCAACTAGGGCGTTCCATAATCGTGCTCCATCGAGGTGATATCCAAGGTTATGATGATCGCAAACCTTTCTTATTCTTTTGATTTCTTCAAAATCATAACAAGCTCCTCCCCCTTTGTTCGTTGTATTTTCTATGCACACCAGACTGGTTAGCGGACTATGATAAAAATCAGGTGGATTAATAGCTGCTTCAACTTGGGCTGCTGTAATCATACCTCTATTACCCTGAATAAGTTTACATGACACGCCACTATTAAAAGAAACTCCTCCGCCTTCATAATTATAAACATGAGCGTACTGATCTGCGATTAATTGTTCTCCAGGCTGAGTATGTAATTTGATTGCTGCCTGATTGGCCATACTCCCCGAAGGAAAAAACAATGCTTGATCCTTACCAAACATGCTCGCAACTTTTTCTTCCAAAGCATTTACAGTAGGGTCTTCTTTGTATACATCATCTCCAACCTTAGCATTCATCATAGCTTCCAACATTGCTGAGGTAGGTTTGGTGACTGTATCACTTCTAAGATCTATTATCATTTTTAAAAAATTAATTAATTAAAACTACACTTAAAACTACCTATAGGAGACCCGTCGGGAATTTTTGGAGAAGGTATTATCTTAAAAGCGGACGGCTTTTCTAAAAAATCTGTGATTTGCTTTAGATAATATTGATTATACATTTCATCTTTAGGATCTCCTGTTTTATTTTTTAGGAAGGATCCTAAGTCTATAATTTTGGCATGCGCGATAGCATTAACTTGAGGATACGCTCTTTTATCTTTACTAAGATTCATAAAATGTTTTAAAACATTCGCTTTTACGGTATGCTGAATTTCTTGATGATAATTATTTGTTGATTTAGTTTTAAAAGTAACTAACACTAATTCATCCAGAACCTCAAGTAGTCCCAATTGATTTTGATTCAAACTTTTTTGTTGGACTAATCTAGACGCTCTTTCTGGATGCAATAAAAGAGACAAACTCATGTCGCTAGCAGTAGCTGTAGCACTTAACGCATCAAAACCAACTCCCGTTTTACCTTTAAAAGACTCTCGGGTTCTATTATATCCAAAGGCTCTTGGTGGAAACAACTTCAATTTATCTTTGGGAATAGCGAGCACTTCTGGCGATAATGTCTTCAACACTTCCCGAAGTGTTTTTTTCTGTTTAGCCGTACTAACTGATTCTACTATCTTCTGTTGATCTCCCTTTACCGCATAATTATAGTTCAAACCGCCAATAAGCTTCACAGCGGCTTCAGTTTGATATCTATGAAAAAAATATAACGGCACAAATACATCTTCCAGCACAGAATAAGGTTCATTACTTCTAATATTATCTGCAGAGAAATTACGGATAGCTATTTCTCGAACTTTTAATATATTTTCCAATTCTTCTTCTGCACTTTTACCATTATCCCATAAATGTGCTAGTTCATGAGCTCCTCCTGTCGCCCTGGCATCACTGTCAGAAATAAACCGCAGTCCAGATTGATAAGCTTTATTTAATATTTTATGAAGTTCTTCTTTTTCACTACTGCGATTTGCAAATTCAGAATAACTATACGCCACTGTTACTTTATCCCATACCCCAATTTTGCTATCGTAAGCATCAGAGAGATCAATTTTACCATCTTTTAAGGTTACTTTTGGATGTGGGTAGTCCATTACAGAAGCGCGCCCTTGTGTACTAGCCGTAAAATTATGTGCGAAGCCTATGGTATGTCCTACCTCATGAGCAGATAATTGACGAATACGAGCCAGAGCCATATCCAACATAGGTCTGTAATTATCATCCCGATCCTTAAAAGGTTGATTTAACAAGGCTTGAGCAATTAAAAAATCCTGACGAATTCTTAAACTTCCTAAACTTACATGTCCTTTTAGAATTTCACCCGTTCGAGGATCAACCACGCTTGCACCATAACTCCATCCTCGTGTAGATCGATGTACCCATTGTATGACATTATAGCGTAAATCCATAGGATCTGCATCTTTGGGTAACATTTTAACCTGAAATGCGTCCTTGAAGCCAATTGATTCATAAGCTTCGTTCCACCAGCGGGCACCTTCTAATAAGGCAGATCGAACCGGTTCTGGTGTACCGGGATCGAGATAATAAATAATGGGTTCTTTTGCTTCACTGACAGCAAGATTGGGATTCTTTTTCTCTAGTCGATGTCTAACAATATAACATTTTACTATAGGTTCTTGAATTGGAGTCGCGTAATCCATATATGAAATGGAGATAGCACCACTTCTGGGGTCAAATTCTCTTTTTTGGTACCCATCATCTGGTAATTCGACAAATGAATGATGTTGAATAACAGTTAAAAGTTTTGAATTGGGAGCAACAGATCTAATATTTCGTCCTTTTGGAAGTCCCTTATACGTGATGAGCGCCTCAAATTCAATATTTTTAGGAAATGCTTTTGTCCTTTCAAGACTCAATGCACTTTTTTCCTTATCTACTTTATAATCTCCCTCGTTTTGTGCCTTTAATCTATCAATGATTCCGTGAGTGTCCTGAAGTAAAAAAGGAGTTAAATCAATGATATACTTATTCGATTTTTCTTCTTTTATAGGAAATCCATATAATACAGACTTAGTAAAAGCCTGTTCAACACTTCTTTTTTCTAAAGTATTATCGGTTATAGCACGATATCTTTTATTGGGTTGAACGAGTAATAGCTTATTCCCTGCTTTTTGAAATTTGACCACAATCCCATCCCCAATCTGACCTCTATCCAATCCTATATCGTTGGATCCTAATCCTGTTGCCAACGAGTGAACATATAAAAATTCTTTTTCAAGGGTATCTACTTCCAAATAAATTTCATCTTTGGATTCGTTGTAGTAGAAATCAAAATAACCCATATATGGCTTTAGATTTTTTTGACTCTCTAAAAACTGCCCTGAAACCGAACATGTTACACATAAGATGAGAAATAAGAAAAAATGTTTCATAAATGATGAGTTTGTATAAAAGTATTTACAATATTTTTAAAGCCATAAAATAATTGAAAAAATGTTTCTTACTGAAGTGTTAAATCCTATTTTTGTGATAAATTATTAAATCATGATCAATACTGAGACTTTACAAGATCTTAGGGAGCGCCTGGTTGCGTTAAGGAGGTATCTTTGACATTGATGCCAAACTTATAGAAATAACAAACCAAGAAGAAAAGACGTTTGCTCCAGATTTTTGGGATGATCCTCAAGAAGCCGAAAAGTTAATGAGGACCCTTAATGCAGAAAAAAAATGGGTCTCTGATTATGAAAAAGGTGTTTCTTCGGTTGATGATCTTGAAGTACTTTATGAGTTTTATAAAGAAGGAGATGTTTCTGAAGAAGAAGTTTCTGAACGTTACGAAGAAACTAAATCCCTTATTGAAGGCTTAGAGTTTAAAAACATGCTTAGCGACGAAGGCGATAGCATGAGTGCTGTTTTACAGATCACTGCAGGTGCCGGAGGAACCGAAAGTTGCGATTGGGCAAGTATGCTTATGCGTATGTACCTGATGTGGGCAGAAAAACAAGGGTATATAGTAAAAGAATTAAACTATCAAGAAGGCGATGTTGCCGGTATTAAAACGGTTACCCTAGAAATTGAAGGTGATTACGCCTTTGGATGGCTTAAAGGAGAAAACGGAGTACACAGATTAGTACGTATCTCCCCTTTTGATAGTAATGCAAAACGCCATACCTCCTTTGCCTCTGTATATGTGTATCCACTAGCTGATGATAGTATCGAAATCGATATTAATCCATCAGATTACGAAATTATAACCTCAAGATCTAGTGGTGCGGGTGGACAAAATGTAAATAAGGTTGAAACCAAAGTTCAACTTACTCATTTCCCTACTGGTATTCAAATATCATGTTCAGATTCAAGATCTCAGCATGATAATCGAGAAAAAGCATTACAAATGCTTAAATCACAATTGTTTGAGATCGAACTTAAAAAGCAACAAGCGCAACGAGATGAAATTGAAGCTTCAAAAATGAAAATCGAATGGGGATCACAGATTCGTAATTACGTGATGCATCCATACAAATTAGTCAAAGATGTTCGTACAGCAGAGGAAACAGGCAATGTAGATGCTGTGATGGATGGGAATATCGATCAATTTCTTAAAGCTTACCTAATGATGATGGGACAGAAAGAAGTTTAAGTTGTTAGTTGTTAGATGTTAGTTGTTAGATGTTAGTTGTTAGATGTTAGTTGTTAGTTGTTAGTTGTTAGTTGTTAGTTGTTAGTTGTTAGTTGTTAGTTGTTAAAATTTAAAAATTATAAATCATAAATAACTATGATTGCTATATACCATAATCCAAGATGTAGAAAATCAAGAGAAACTCTTGAAATACTTAAAGAAAGAAATGAAGACATAACCATTATTAAATATCTTGAAACACCTCCTACCAAAGAAAAATTAAGCGAGATAATCAATCTTTTAAGTATTTCACCAAGTGATTTGGTTCGAAAAAATGAAGCTATCTGGAAAGAAAACTTCAAAACCAAAAGTTTAACAAATGAAGAACTCATAGAAGTGATGATAAATAATCCGGAGCTCATCGAGCGTCCGATAGTTCTCAAAAACAACAAAGCAGTAATAGGAAGACCTCCCGAAAAAGTACTTGAAATTTTATAATCCATTTACTTTGATGATAAAATTTGAATCATAAAAAAATTATTAGCATATCTGCTTTACCCAGAGGTATGATGACACTTATATAAATAAAAAAAGGAAGTCCTTTGACTTCCTTTTTTTATTTATATATATTTTACAAGTTATGCTTCCTCTTTTGCTTTTCGCTTAGCTTCTCTTCTAAGTTTAAAATTCTCAATATTAGCACCTATGATCCAGTAAGGAACTACAAAGGTTAATAGAAATATCATTAACCAAAAACCAATGGTAAGAATGGTCAAAAAAGCTAAAAAGCCAAGATACTGATCAAATTCAAACATAACTTTATTCTTATTTTCAATTTCGACAAAGATAATAAGTCTTCTTTATATGTCATAGAAGAAAATAAATTTATTTTTGGAATCTCTGCTTGCATCAAAATACAAGCGAACTAACTTAGAGAAAGTCTCAAAATATTTAAATCTAGAATATTGAGTAAAAAGTGGCTTGATTATTCAGAAATAGCTCTGCAAATGCTTAAATTTGCCTTTCAAAAAAACAAATCATCTCACTAATGAATTATAGAATAGAGAAAGATACGATGGGCGAGGTAAAAGTGCCAGCAGATAAACTCTGGGGCGCACAAACCGAACGTTCTAGAAATAATTTTAAGATTGGAGCTGCAGGTTCAATGCCGTTAGAAATTGTTTATGGCTTTGCATATTTGAAGAAAGCTGCCGCCTATACCAATTGTGAGTTAGGTGCATTACCTATCGAAAAAAGAGATCTGATTTCCCAGGTATGTGATGAGATTCTAGAAGGAAAACATGATGATCAGTTTCCGCTCGTAATATGGCAGACAGGTTCAGGTACACAAAGCAATATGAATGTAAATGAAGTAATTGCGAACCGGGCACATCAATTGGCAGGTAAAACTATTGGAGAGGGAGAAAAAACACTGCAACCAAATGACGATGTAAACAAATCTCAATCATCTAATGATACTTTCCCCACTGGAATGCACATAGCAGCCTACAAAAAAATTGTAGAAGTAACGATTCCAGGCGTAACACAACTAAGAGATACTATAAAGAAAAAATCTGACGAGTTTAAAGATGTCGTAAAAATAGGTCGTACACATTTCATGGATGCTACTCCACTAACTATAGGACAAGAATTATCAGGATACGTTTCTCAGTTAGATCACGGTCTAAAAGCATTAGAAAACACCTTGCCACATCTCGCAGAATTAGCACTTGGTGGCACCGCTGTAGGTACTGGTTTAAATACTCCGAAAGGATATGCAAAAAGAGTTTCAGAATTTATAGCACAGTTTACAAGCCTACCATTTATCACTGCCGAAAATAAATTTGAAGCCCTGGCTGCTCATGACGCCTTAGTTGAAACTCACGGCGCATTGAAACAGCTAGCCGTTTCTCTTAATAAAATAGGAAATGATATTCGTATGCTCGCTTCTGGACCTCGAAGCGGTATTGGTGAATTAATTATTCCGGCCAATGAGCCTGGTAGTTCAATCATGCCAGGAAAAGTAAACCCTACACAGTGTGAAGCATTAACTATGGTTTGTGCGCAGGTATTGGGGAATGATGTTGCCATTAATGTTGGCGGAATGCAGGGACATTTTGAATTAAATGTATTTAAACCGGTAATGGCTGCAAATCTTTTGCAAAGTGCTCAGTTAATTGGTGATGCTTGTGTTTCTTTTGATGAGCATTGCGCACAAGGAATTGAGCCCAATTATAAACGAATTACAGAATTACTAAATAATTCTCTGATGTTAGTGACTGCGTTAAACACCAAAATAGGATACTATAAAGCCGCTGAAATAGCAAATACGGCTCACAAAAATGGTACTACGTTGAAACAAGAAGCCATTGCATTAGGATATGTAAATGAAGAAGAGTTCGAACAATGGGTTAAACCAGAAGACATGGTAGGTGCCTTAAAATAATTCTTAATTTTTATCATCTAGAATAAGAGCAAACCTCATAGTTTTCAACAAATTATGAGGTTTGTTTGTTTATATTATTATTGTATATTTTTAGCTTTATTAACATAAAAACTGTATAATTGATAAAATTATGTTAATGAAATTTATCGTTCTTTTTACAATATCCACGCTATTTGTCTCTTCAAACATTACATCTGAGAGCTATCTCGGAAAATGGGAAATTACCGGAGGATCAATAATTGAGATCTATCAGAATGGTAAAAATTTCTATGGAAAAATTGATAAACGGGCATCAGACCCATTATCAAATTTTAATGGTTTAGATAATAAAAATCCTCAAGAAGAATTAAGAAATCGACCTCTATTGGGAATGAACATTTTAAATGAACTTAAATATGAGGACGGAGTATTATCTGGAGGTACAATATACAATGCAGATAGTGGAAAGACCTATACCGTTAAGGTTTGGATTGACAGTGATGATATAAACGTTTGTTATATCAGGGCGTACAAAAGCTTCTTATTTAAAACCTTTATAGCAAAAAGGATAAAAAGTCAGAAATATATAGCGAGCGACACGAAATAAACTGAAAAACCAGCAGTATGCACACTAGAAATCCGCATTTGGACAAATGCGGATTTTCTATTTTCTCTTACCTAATTTATACCCCCAAATTGTTAATATTTTGCCCCCCAACAAACATATTACAATTATTATCTATGAATAGCATGACTACAAGCTCTTGGTAGTTCTTGCATAAATTCTTGTATAAATCTGAAATTAATTCGAAAGAGTTTCATAATGTTTGTGTAAAATTGTTTATACTTTTGTAATGTTATGATGAAAAAATAATAGCTATCTATTTTATATAAAATAAGTGACGCTACCTAGATTTGATCTTTTAGACTCCTTATCTATGGATTGCAAAACTGCTAGCCTTTGGAAGTTCCTTTACAAATTTTAAAATAAAACTGAAATTAATACTTGATAAGTTCATGATTCTAATATTTAATTTGGTTTGTAGTGAGTTTTGATTAATTCTGATACAAATGTACTTTGATAAGTCACACGATGCAATGGGGAAAAAACCCCATTTTGCATAGGTAATCCACTCCATACCAATAAATATAGGTATTGAAAGAGATGTTATTTTCTATGATAAATGAAAAAAGCACGATCAAAATATCGTGCTTTCCTGTACTTGTAATTAAAAATCTTTTTATACTCTTTCTAATTTCAATGTCAAGTCGATCTCTACTGCTTCAAGAGCCTGACCTAGGTCCCAGATAAGATCCTTGGCACTTTCAACCCCTATTGATAATCTAACTAATCTGTCTGTAATGTTCATTTGTCGTCTTTGTTCTTCGTCAACTCCGGCATGTGTCATCGTTTTAGGATGCTCGGCCAAACTTTCGGTACTACCCAGGCTTACTGCAAGCTTCATTAATTTAAGATGGTTCAAAAACGTAAAGGCTTCTTTTTCTCCTCCTTTAATATCAAACGAAACCATTGCTCCAGGAGCAGAGCATTGTTTTTGGTAAGCAGCAAAAGCTTCTGACCCTTCTTTTAGCAATCCTAAATAATACACTTTTTCTACTTTAGCATGACTATTAAGGTAATCTGCAATTATTTCTGCATTCTTAGTTTGCTGATCCATGCGTACTTTCAACGTTTCTAAACTCCTTAACATCAACCAAGCTGTATGCGGACTTACCATATTTCCTAAGAAAGTACGTAACGTTTTTACTCTTAACATTAATTCTGCATTTCCCAACACCGCCCCTGCGATCAAATCACTATGCCCTCCAATGTACTTGGTAGCAGAATATAACACTAAGTCTGCTCCGCATTGTAAAGGATGCTGCCACAGTGGCCCCATATACGTATTATCTACGGCAACAAGGGCTTTTCTCTCTTTTGTGCCGAATTGTTTAGCTAATTGACTGAACTTTTCTATATCTACAATATCATTGGTAGGATTAGCAGGAGTTTCCAAATAAATCATAGCAAGTTTTTCTGCCAAGCCTGAATCTTTAATTATTTGAATTACCTCATCGATACTTTGGTTAGGCATAACTCCTATGGTATGTACGCCTATTTTATCTAAAAAATGATGTATAAAATGATCAGTACCTCCATACAAAGGATTACTATACACCAATAAATCTCCTGGTTTCAGAAATTCCAATAACACGGTACTTATTGCAGACATTCCACTTTCAAAAACCGCGCAATCATCAGCTTTATCCCAAAGACATAGCCTGTTTTCCAAAATTTCGAGATTGGGGTTATTGATTCTACTATAGATAAGGCCCAACTCTTCCTTAGGCGATTTTTCTCTCAAACCATAGGCCAACTCAAAAAAAGCTTTTCCTTCTTCAGCTGTTTTGAAAACGAATGTTGAAGTTTGAAATATTGGGCATTTAATAGCTCCTTCAGATAACTCGGGCTTATAACCATAAGTCATCATTAAACTCTCGGGGTTGAATTTATGTTTTTCCATAGTTTAAAAATACGATACATAGAATTAAAAACCACAAAAACATATATTTTTAGAATAAAAATATAAAAATAATAAATATATAGAATTTAATTCTATATTTGAATCTATACAAACTTTAATGTAGAAAAATATTATGGATCCAATAGATCGATCAATTTTACTTTTATTACAAAAAGATGGTAAAATTACTATCAAAGAGATTGCAGAACGATTAAACTTAACCACCACCCCTATTTTTGAAAGAGTGAAAAAACTAGAGCGTGACGGGTATATTAAATCCTACAAAGCTATTTTAAACAGAAAAAAAATAGGCCTGCAATTAATGGCATTCTGTAACATTACGTTGAATTTACATCAAAAAGATTTCATTAAAAAGTTCGAAAAAGATATTCAGCAATTTCCCGAAGTTGTAGAATGTTACCATGTAGCGGGAATGTTTGATTACTTGATTAAGATATATGCAGAGGATATGGAGCAGTATCAGGATTTTCTTTCAAATAAATTAGCCTCATTAGAAAACATCTCGAAGGTACAAAGTTCTTTTGTGATGACAGAGGTGAAAGATTTTTCATATTTACCGATTCCATAAAAATAATACCAGGACTTAACAAAAGATTTAGAACTCAAAATGTAATTTTGATATTTAACCAAAAAAGTTGCACAAATATGAACATCAAAGATGCAAAAGTATTGATCACCGGTGGTAACTCTGGTATAGGAAAAGCTACTGCCAAATTGCTTAAAGAGAAAGGTGCCCAGGTAGTGATTTCAGGAAGAAATGAGGCTACACTTCGACAAACAGCAAAAGAATTAGATATTGATTACTTGAAAACAGATGTAACTAAGGAGAGTCAGGTAAAGCAGATGGTGCAAGAGGCAAAAAACAAAATGAACGGTCTTAATGTTTTGATTAATAATGCAGGCTATGGTTATATCTCCAAACTTGTAGATATAGAAGCAGATAAATTTACCGACCAGTTTAAAACTAATATTCTTGGTGCTGCGCTTTGTGCAAAAGAGTCTGCAAAACATTTTGTAGCACAAGACTACGGAAATATTATCAACATTGGCTCTACCTCTTCATTAAAAGGTTCTCCCACTGCCTCTCCCTATGTAGCTACTAAGTTTGCATTAAGAGGTATGACAGAAAGTTGGAGAAATGAACTTCGTCCTCATAATATACGAGTAATGCAGGTCAATCCCAGTGAGGTAATGACCAATTTTTCAGACAATCGGGTCGATACTAACACAAATCAAAAACAATATACAGAAGCAGAGCAACAAACCAAGCTCAGAGGAGAAGAAATCGCTCATACCATTGCCAGTCTTTTGGAAATGGATGATCGGGGATTTATTACTGAAGCTACTATATTTGCAACAAATCCAAAAGTATAATATATTTTCTCTAATGAACTCTCATTAAAATTAATTGAGATCATTTCTCTCTTTTTATAAAAATATATTTGATAGTTATTATAATCTAACTGTCAATGTTTATAAAGTACATTCGATTTTTCTTAATATTAGTACTCTCAAATTCTTTTGAAGTAAGAAGTCAATCTGGAAATTTTGAGAACCCCTGGATTTTTGGAGTTGGAATAAATCTAATAAATGACTCGGTAGAAAACATTGAGGATTTATTTGATCTTAAGGATAACTACCACTACCAAACACCTATTTCTCTTTCCTTAGAAAAACGATTTAAAAATGATTTTGGTTTAGAAGGAAGAATTAATTTCAATAAGCAAATCCAAGGAAAAAAAGTCAATGGTTTAACTTTACAAGAAGATGTAACTGTAATTGCGTTCGATGGACATCTAAAATATTACATAACTAATCTCTGGTTAAATGCAAGAAGAGCAATTTATGAAGGATATTTATCAGCCGGACCAGGAGTAACATTTTTTGATTCTTCAGATAAAATTACCGCTAATTTTGCAGTAGGCATTAATTGGTTCTTATCAGAACAAACGCGTTTTAATACACAAGCTGTCTTAAAAGAAGGTGTTAGCGGCAATCCGGCGAATAGTTACATTCAATTTAATTTTGGAATTATCTTCAGATTAAATAAATCAAGATCCTGTTCTTGCTATTGACATTTTACTCCTATTTTGAGACCTGTAATGGTGCAAAAAAACAAGTAGTAAAATTATGAAAAACATTACTGCTCCAATCTTAAAAACAGCAACTTGGATACTCTCAAAGAGGATACCCCCGAGTACAAGTCCAAAAATACTGGCAAAGCTTCCCATGCTATTGCCATATCCTTGTATGGCTCCCTGCATTTGATGATTCCCGGTTTTTGATAATAATGACAAAAAACTTGGCCACATGAGACCGTTACCTAAGGATAATAATGTAACCGCTAAATACATTATATAAACATTTGAAACCGAGAGGAGGTAAAAACTGGTAGCCAATAAAAAAGTCCCTATTACAATAAAAGTGTTGCTAGACACCTTACCTGACAAAAATGATAATAAAGGGCCTTGAACCAGAATCATAATAACACTCGAATATGCCAAAAAAATCCCCAGCTCGATAGAAGACCAATTCAAAATCGTGGATGCATATATAGGTAATCCCGCATAAAATAAACTAAACCCTAAAAAGGTGAAAAAATAGATAGCGTATAATAAAGGAATACCATCAAGTTTAAGTATTTTCCAAAATGTATTAGATGAGTTATCTCCTTCTGAAGTTGAGCCTCCATAACATTCTTTATGTTCTACCTGAAAAAACCGTCGAAACGATTTTAAACCAACATTACCGGTATCTACAACACAAGGATTACTCTCTGGTAACTTTGTTGAAATTACAAAAATGGCAATTAATGATATGAATGCAGCCAAGATAATTGGCAATGCCTCTCCCAAAAAAGTAGAGGCCAATAGTCCTGCAACCGTAGGCCCTAAAACAAAACCAAGACTGGTTGATGCTCCCATCATTCCGAAGTTTTTATCACGATCTTTATCTGTGGAAACATCTGATAAATATGCATTCGCTACAGAAACATTTCCCCCTGTGAAGCCATCAAAAATTCTGGCAACAAAAATCAGAATCAGTGGTAAAGTCATCATATAACTTCCTGTAAGTTCAGAATCAGAAGACCACAGTTTTGTTTCTGGCAATATAAAGGCAATTAGAAATAGTGACCAGGCAATAAATGTTCCAGCCTGGCTCACGATCAGAACTTTTTTTCTACCTAATCGATCAGACAGCTTACCAAGAATAGGTGCCCCAATGAGTTGAAAAAATGGGTACGTTGCTCCTAAAATACCATAAATGAAACCATTTCCACCTAAGTCAGTAACAATAAATATAAGGATTGGAATAACAATACTATACCCCAATATTCCAATAAAATTAACCAATAAAATAGAAAAGATGTTCTTATTGAAAAAGCTAAAAAATCGCATCCCCTAAAATAAGATTGTTCATTTGAAAGTGCTGTTAAACTATTGCTAATAAAATGTAATGCTTATGCCATAATCTTAACTAAGAGTTCCTTGAGAATATCCCCCTGAGGAAGGTTAGCAGCACCCACTCCTTTGCTTTTTACATCTGCATCCCGGAGTAACGCGATAATTCTACTCACTTTTTTCATAGGAAAATTATGAGCAGCTTCGGTATAATCTTTTACAAAATAAGGATTGATTCTTAACGAACTAGCAACATTGCGTTGTGACTTATCAGATATCCCATGATATTGTAGAACCTGAGCAAAAAAACTGTATAACAATGAGATGGTTACTACTAAAGGATTATCCTTAGGGTTTTGGGCAAAATAATTTATAATTCGATGTGCCTTGATCACATCCCCGGAACCAATTGCCTTGCGCAATTCAAAATTATTGAACTCCTTACTAATACCTATGTTTTCTTCAATCTGGTCAGCTGTAATTTGTGAACCGGCAGGGACAATCAATTTAAGCTTTTCTAACTCATTGTTAATTTTGCTTAGATCTGTTCCTAAAAATTCAACCAACATTTGGGCTGCTTTGGGTTCTATACTATACTTGACCCCACCCAAAACCCTACGTATCCAATCAGATACTTGATTTTCGTATAACTTCTTGCTTTCAAAAATGACTCCATTTTTAGAGACCATCTTGTAAAGCTTTTTTCGCTTATCAATTTTCTTATATTTATAACACATGACCAAAACCGTGGATGGTTGAGGGTTTTCAGCATAATCAGCTAATTTCTCAATCGTTCTTGACAGATCTTGTGCTTCTTTTACAATAACTACCTGTCGCTCTGCCATCATCGGAAAACGTTTTGCATTACCAACGATATCATCAATACTTACATCACGACCATACAAAACCATTTGATTGAACCCTTTTTCTTCTTCGGCAAGTACATTTTTATCGATAAACTCAGAAATTCTATCAATATAATAAGGTTCCTCTCCCATTAAAAAATAGATTGGCTTAATATTTCCGTTATTTATATCGGTAACAATTTGTTTTACTTCATCCATTCAGAAAAAATCATCAAATTTGTGATATGCAAATGCAAAATTTAAATTTTCCGGCATATCAGTTCAGGTTCAAAAGTAGCGAAAATAAAATTTCTATTTTTGACCGAATACGTAAAAAATTTATCATTCTTACACCAGAAGAATGGGTGCGACAACATACGATACATTATCTTATTGAAGAAAAAAAATATCCGGAAAGTCTGATTAATATTGAAAAAATTATAAAACTTAATGACCTCAATAAGCGATATGACATTATTATCTTCAAACCTAATGGCGAGATCCGTCTTATTGTTGAATGTAAATCATATTCTGTAAAGATCACTCAAGAAGTATTCGATCAAATTGCTCGATACAATCTTGCTCTTCATGCAGAATACTTAATGGTAACCAATGGACTGAATCATTATTATTGCCAAATGAACTATACGGATCAACGATATACTTTTCTGGCGGATATCCCCTTCTATAAAAAATAAAACCCATTACTTTGTATTAGTGAATATCGCAGTAGTTATATTAAATTGGAATGGAAGGTCATTACTGGAGCAGTTTTTACCTTCTGTAGTAGAATATTCTGAAGAAGCTGTTATTTACGTCGCAGATAATGCTTCTACCGATGATTCTGTGGGATATGTAAAAGATACTTTTTCACAGGTTCGTATTATCCAAAACAAAAGTAATGATGGCTATGCCAAAGGGTATAATGATGCTCTTTCCCAAATTAATGCTGATATTTATTGTTTACTGAATAGTGATGTAGAGGTTACAAAAGACTGGCTTGTTCCTGTTAGGAGAATTTTTCAGGAATCTCAAAATGTTGCTGCTATACAACCCAAGATTTTAGATTATAAAAGGAAAACACATTTTGAGTATGCAGGAGCAGCCGGAGGTTTCATAGATAAATTTGGTTACCCCTATTGCAGAGGCAGAATTTTTGACACCCTTGAAGTAGACCGGGGTCAATATGACGATACAGTTGAAATATTTTGGGCCAGTGGTGCGTGTTTGTTTATAAGAAAAGAGGTTTTTGATGAAGTTGGAAAACTCGACGAAGATTTCTTTGCCCACCAAGAAGAAATTGATCTTTGCTGGCGCATCCAAAACCTAGGATATAAAATTATGTACACAGGCGCTTCTACCATATATCACCTAGGAGGCGCAACTTTGAACACCATGAATCCCAAAAAGACATTTCTCAATTTTAGGAACAATCTATTTCTATTGGTCAAAAATGTACCCGGAAACAATGTTTGGTTTTTAATACTTAGTAGATTGGTTTTAGATGGATTAGCAGCAGTGAAATTTCTAGCTTCGGGGAAATTTTCTCATTTTATTGCTATACTTAAGGCGCATTTCGGCTTCTACCTCAATTTTAACCATTTCGTTAAAAAAAGAAAAAAACTTTCTCAACAGGGGAAATATTATTCAATTTTTTCCGTTGTATGGCAGTATTTTATTTTAAAACATAAACATTTTAATCAATTATAAGGTTATTTAATAAATTATTGTTAATGGTCTATTATTACGCCACATTTTTAATAATTTTGAGTTATATAACCAGAACAAGACTTAAAACAATTTTCTAATGAAAAAAGTAATGATTATTGGCGCTTCAATGGCCGTTTTACTATCTTCTTGTGTTTCACAGAAGAAATTCTCTGAACTAGAAGCCAAACACAAAGAAACTGAGGACTTACTAAATTCTGCAACAGTTAAACTGAATAGCTGTCTAGAAGAAAAAGCAAGCTCAACGTCACAATTAAAAGTATTACAGGATCAAGTATCGAATCTCAAAAACCAAAACTCTGCATTATTAAATAATGTGGGTAATCTTGCAACGCTTTCTACAAAAGAGGCTGAAAACCTTGAAAAATCTTTAGAAAGTATTAAGGAGAAAGACTTGCAAATAAAGACAATGCAAGATGCAATTACCAAAAAAGATTCTGTTACTCTTGCCCTTGTAACCAGTCTTAAAGGTGCTTTAGGAAACCTTGCCGACGAAGACATAGAAATTAATGTTGAAAAAGGTGTGGTTTATGTTTCCATTTCAGACAAGCTTCTTTTCAAGAGTGGCAGCTATAATGTTTCAGCCAGAGCTCGTGAGGTCCTGGGAAAAGTAGCTAAAGTAGTAAACGACAAGCCAGATATTGAATTCTTAGTTGAAGGACATACCGATAATGTACCTATCAAAAACAAAGTATTATTAGATAACTGGGATCTTAGTGTAAAACGTGCTACTTCTGTAGTAAGAGTATTACAAAATGATTTTAAAGTAGATCCAAAACGTATGACAGCGGCTGGTAGAAGTTACTATGTACCTGTTGCGAATAATGATACTGCAGCTAACAAAGCTAAAAACAGACGTACAAGAATTGTGGTATTACCGAAACTCGATCAGTTTTATAACATGATCGAAGACGGAATGAAAAAAGCTACTCAAGGAGGAAATTAAAAGATTTAATTTTTTATCACATAAAAAGAGGCTGTCTAAAAAGGCAGCTTCTTTTTTTGATAAGATTTGTTGTGTTTGTATTTTTAGGTATGAAACGCACA
>CANMTP010000005.1 GCA_947500845.1 uncultured Aquimarina sp. | reverse complement strand
ACTGCAATCCGTGGGAGAGTAGGTCACCGCCTTCCTTAAAAACCCTTCATAAAACTATGAAGGGTTTTTTTATGCCTCGTTTTTAAAAATAACACTAATAAATCCATCTCTAAAATAACGTATAGGAATATTTCCAAAATAATGGAATAATTCCTATAATTCATTTTTTTATATTAGTTTTGTATTTCTTAACAAAAGTGTAATGCAAGACCAACTATATACTGTTATTGATGTCGAAACTACTGGAAAAGGTATTTTGGGTAATCGCATTACCGAAATATGTATTGTACAACTACAGGGAAATGAAATTCGAGATAAATTTACGTCTCTAGTTAATCCTGAACAGAATATTCCACCTTTTATCACGGGGCTTACAGGTATTGATAACGATATGGTTAGAAATGCTCCTAAATTTCATGAGATTGCAGAGCGTATTATCGAGATGACTACAGGGGCTGTTTTCGTCGCTCATAATGTCAATTTTGATTACAATGTAGTTAGAGGTGAATTTAAAAATTTAGGATATACGTTTACTCGAAAAAAATTATGTACAGTGCGTCTTTCCAGAAAATTAATACCAGGGTTGTTTTCTTACAGCTTGGGTAGGCTTTGTTCATCTCTTGATATCCCATTAGTCGATCGACATCGTGCCGAAGGAGATACCGATGCTACGGTGATTTTGTTTCAACGTATTTTAAGTCTTGATCCAGACTATACAACCATCAACTCTTTTTTAAATGCTCGTTCTAAAGAAGCAACACTTCCACCACATCTCGATGTGAATTTGATTAATGAATTACCAGAACAAACAGGAATCTATCTGTTCAAAGATCAAAAAGGAAAAGTTATTTATGCAGGTAAAGCAAAGAATATAAAACAACGGGTAATTAGTCACTTTTATGATAAGAAGAATAAGGAGTATGCGCTTGGTCAGGATACGTACGCGATAGATTATGAGATAACAGGTAACGAACTTATAGCATTATTGCTGGAAGCAGAGAAAATTCAAAAATATTATCCAAAATTCAATAGGGCTCAAAAAAAACCGGTGGCTCCTTATCGAATTATACAGTACACCAATAGAAAAGGAGTTATACAACTTGCGATCGATAGATCAAAAAACACAGATCACTCACTAGAAGTATTTTATAAACGGTCTGATGCCATAGAACAGCTAGAACGATTGTGTTTCGATTACCAATTATGTCCACGATATTGTAGCCTACAAAGTACATCTGAGCGCTGTTCTCATTATCGCATTAAAAATTGTAAAGGAATATGCCATGATAAAGAATCTGTGGCATTATATAATATGAGAGTACAGCAGGCATTAGTGTCCTTAAAGAAACAAAAAGAAACGTACCTGATAAGGGAAAAGGGTAGGTCTATAGATGAACATAGTTTTGTAATGATACAAAACGGAATTTATAAGGGATTTGGTTATGTTCATCAGTCAGAACAGGTGTCACATTTTGATGATTTTGAAGCCTATTTGACACTACAAAAGCATACGTATCACACTACAAAAATCATTAGGGGTTATTTACGCAAACATGGGGAAAACAATATTATATATATGTAAAGGGAATAAATATGAATACTACAATTGTACACTTCGATCTGGATACTTTTTTTGTATCCTGCGAGCGTCTTTTGGATAGCAGGCTAAATAACAAACCTGTTATTGTTGGGGGTACCGGAGATCGGGGAGTGGTGAGCGCAGCCAGTTACGAGACCAGAGCTTATGGGGTCCACTCTGGAATGCCTATGAAGATGGCGAGACAACTTTGTCCTGATGCTATCTATATACGCGGGAATGCAGGGACATATACAAAATTTTCAAAACAGGTAACCGAGATTTTACAAAGCGAAGTACCTGTTTTAGAAAAATCTAGTGTAGATGAGTTTTATGCAGATCTTACAGGGATGGATCGTTTTTTTGGATGTTATAAGTTTGCTTCAGAATTACGTAATAAAATCATGCGTGAGGCGGGATTACCAATCTCTTTTGGACTTTCGGTAAATAAAACAGTTTCTAAAGTGGCTACAAATGAAGCCAAACCCAATAATCAACTTAAAATTGATACAGGGTACGAAAAAGCATTTCTAGCCCCATTGTCGATCAAAAAAATACCGATGGTAGGCGAGAAAACGTATCGTACCTTTTGCAATATGGGAATTAAAAATGTTTGCACAGTCCAGCAAATGCCTGTAGAAATGATGACTTCTGTTTTTGGGAAGAATGGTCGTGTCATATGGCAACGCGCCAATGGTATAGATCACACTCCTATTGTAGAGTATCACGAACGTAAATCTATTTCTAGCGAGCGTACCTATGGACAGGACACTACAGATATTAATACACTCAAAACTACAGTCATGGCAATGGCAGAGAATTTGGCTTTTCAACTAAGACGAGGCGGAAAGCTTACTTCTTGTGTGACTGTTAAGATTCGCTATTCTGATTTTCAAACGTATTCCAAACAAATAAAAATTCCCTATACATCGGCTGATCATCATTTGATATCAGTGGTGTTAGAGCTTTTTGAGAATTTGTTCAGCAGGAGACTATTGATACGTCTTGTAGGAGTTAGATATAGCAGTTTAACTTCGGGGACCTATCAAATTAACCTATTTGATGACGAAAAGAAAACAGTTAATCTTTATAAAGCTATGGATGATATACGTATTCGCTTTGGGGATCGTAGTATCATGCGCGCAGCTACTATGGGAGATGGAGCGCGTACTATTGGAAATTTTACAAATCCATTTAATGGGGAACCGCCTATCGTGTTAGCACACAGAACCCAATAAACAACTTTTATCTAAATGTATTTAAATAACCACTCATACTATAGTCTGCGTTATGGTGCTATATCAGAAATCGAGCTGTTAGAAATGGCTCAACGACATGGCTGTAATGAGTTTCCTTTAACCGATATTAATAACACTTCTGCTTGTTTGAATTTTATACGAAAAGCTCCTTCTTTTGACATAAAACCCATTGTTGGAATAGATTTTCGGAATGATGGCCAACAATGTTATGTTTGCCTTGCGCAAAATAATCAAGGTTTTTTAGAACTAAACAAATTTCTTTCTGAACATTTGCATGGGGAAAAAGCATTTCCTGATCAGGCGCCGCCTTTTAATCATAGCCTGGTTATTTATCCTTTTGAGAAATTACTGGCATTAGAAAAAACCAGTTTTTTGACTAATGAATTTATTGGTGTAGGACTAACCGATATTAATAAGCTACGTTTTTCGAAACTTAGTGAGTTTACTGATAAATTGGTAGTACTCCATCCAGTTACTTTTCGCGATAAACGTGATTTTAATACACATCGATTGTTACGTGCTATCGATACTAATATGCTATTGAGTAAATTACCAGAATCACAACAGGGCAAACCTGGCGATAAGATGTACCCTTTGGCAAGTATTGAAAAAGCTTTTGAAGATTATCCACATATTGTTGAAAACACAAAGCAATTACTATCACAGTGCAACATAGCATTCAATTTTTCAAAAGATAGAGAAAATCAAAATTTGAAAACAGTTTTTGATAGCGCAGATACAGATTATAAAAAGCTTGTTGAACTTTGTGAAACGGGTCTACCAAAGCGTTATGATTTAATAACTGATTCTATACGTCAACGTTTAACGAAAGAACTTTCTTTAATTAAACAACAAAACTTTGTAAGTTTCTTTCTAATTAATTGGAAGATCATTCAGTATGCGAAATCGAAAGATTATTATCACGTAGGCCGTGGGAGTGGTGCCAATAGTATTGTTGCTTTTTTATTAGAAATTACCGATGTAGATCCCATAGAATTAGATTTATATTTTGAGCGGTTTATGAACCTATATCGTGCAAGCCCACCAGATTTTGATATTGACTTTTCTAGCTGGGATAGAGAAGATGTCACCCGATTTATTTTTGAGGCTTTTGGACGTAACGGACAAGCAGCTTTACTGGGAGCCTATGTTACTTTCAAGCATAGTGGAGCTGTTCGTGAGTTAGGAAAGGTATTTGGACTTCCTAAACATGAAATCGATAAACTGAGTGAAGGGAAATATGATCCCCAAAAGTTGGATAAACTTTCAAAACTGGTACTTCAGTATGCAAAATACTTACATGGAAAACCAAACTATATAAGTATTCATGCAGCAGGGCTTCTTATTTCTGAAAAACCTATTCATTATTTTTCGGCAACTCATTTACCTCCAAAAGGATTTCCTACCGTTCAGTTTGATATGCATATTGCTGAAGATGTAGGGCTTTACAAATTCGATATTTTGGGACAACGAGGACTCGGAAAAATAAAAGATGCTGTTGCGATCGTCAAGAAGAATCATCCTGATGTTACTTTACCGAACATTCATAATGCAAAGCCTTTTTTTGAAGACCCTAAAATTAATGCCATGATCGAAAAGGCTGAATGTATTGGTTGTTTTTACGTAGAATCTCCTGCCATGCGTATGTTGTTAAAAAAGTTAGGAGTACGAGATTATTTAACACTAGTGGCTGCAAGTTCTATTATACGTCCGGGAGTAGCAAAAAGCGGAATGATGCGAGAATATATTTTACGTCATAAAAATCCAGAACGAAGAAAACAAGCACATCCTGTACTTTGGAATATCATGCCTGATACTTATGGAGTTATGGTGTATCAAGAAGACGTTATAAAAGTAGCGCATCATTATGCAGGACTTGATTTAGGAGAAGCTGATGTATTACGAAGGGGAATGAGTGGTAAATATCGATCTCGTGATGAGTTTCAGGCCGTAAGAGATAAGTTTATAGCTAATTGTCGTGAACGTGGAGAGGCCGATGAAGTAATCTTTGAAGTATGGCGACAGATAGAAAGTTTTGCAGGATATGCCTTTGCAAAAGGACATTCTGCATCCTATGCTGTAGAGTCTTATCAGAGTTTGTATTTGAAATGTTACTATCCTTTGGAATATATGGTAGCTACGATTAATAATGGTGGCGGATTTTATCGAGTCGAAACTTACATACATGAGGCACGAATTAGCGGTGCAGTTATCCATGTGCCCTGTATTAACACCAGTTCTGTAGAGTCTACAATTAAAGGGAAAGAAATCTATTTAGGTTTTCAGCATTTACAAGGACTCGAAAAACGAACTATGTTAAAAATAATGAGTGCCAGAGTAGACGGGTTATTTAATTCTTTGAATGATTTTATGGAAAGGGTACCACTTTCTATCGAGCAGTTAGATACTCTTATTCGTATAGATGCTTTCAGATCCTTTGGCAAGGATAAACGAAGTTTGTTGTGGGAAGCACATTATAAATGTAACCATATTACTACCAGTGAATTTCAGCAACAACTTTTTAGAATGCATACTAAAGATTTTATACTACCTGAATTCACCATCACAGATCTGGAAAGTGCTTTCGATCAACTAGAATTGTTAAACTTCACACTTTACAACCCTTTTATATTATTACAAACAACACCAACCAGTAGCTTGTTAACTAGCGATTTAGCTATTTATCTAAATAAAATTGTTGTGATTTATGGATATTTAGTTACTGTTAAAAATACTGGAACTTCTAAAGGAGAACGCATGTTTTTTGGAACATTTTTGGATCAGAAAGGAGAGTGGATTGATACCGTACATTTTCCGCCAGTAGCTAAAAAATATCCTTTTCGAGGCAAAGGAATCTATCGTATTACAGGAAAAGTAGTCTCAGAATTTGACTTTTTAAGTATTGAAGTTATTAAACAAGAACGTATGCCTTATATATCAGATCCCAGGTTTGATGTCACCTACAATAGAAAAGAAATTACCAAAAGAACAAGGAAAATCCTTTAGATTATTAAATTGATCTGCTCATTGGTTCGAAGCAGGGTAAAAACTAATAATTGTTTTTGCTCATTGAGAGTAAAAAAAACGACACCTTGTACAAGGTGTCGTCTCGAAAAATTTTATTTTGGGGCTCAAAATAAAATTCAGCATTAATTAATTTTCAACCATGTTGAAACTAGCAAATTGCTGCATAGCCGTTTGGGTAAGTTCTTTAGCTCTATTCACATAGAAAGTTTTTGTATCATCAAGAGATTCATTTTTCAATTCGTTTTCACTTCTCGAATAATTTGCTTGTGATTCGAATGTAGACTCTTCATTAAGTACTACACTTAATTCTTGTAATGCATTTTCCAGTTTTTTCAATGCATTTTCTGCTTTTGATTTTATTAGCGTTTGCTCTTTTAGCTCAGCAGCACGTCTCGCTTCAAATTCAGCTTTCTGTCTATTTTGCTCTGCTATTTGCTGCTCTAATTCTCTTTGTTCGATTTCTAATTGGCGTCGTTTTTCTTCTAGTTCTTTTTGTTTACTAGATACTTCTTGACTAATTTCTGCAATTTCATTCTCCTCTTCAATCGAAGCTTCTTCGTTGTATGCATAATCACCAACATTAGCTTGACAAAACGTTAATTCTTCTAATAATTTAGAACCTAACTCTTTTGCACGCTTCGCAAAAAATCTGCTTCGTTCATAAGTATCTTGTTCTAATGAGCTTTGCATATCTATTTTGGCTTGGTAAGCCGTCTCGTTTGCCTTTTTACAACCACACTGGTTTGCTAGATTTTCTACCTTTTCAAACGCTTCTATAGCTTTATCGGCATATTCCTGAGTGTGGTATACATTATTCGATCCATGTGCTTTTTTACTATGCGAGTATGCATAGCTGGCAGCAGTCAATGCATCGTCATATACGTTTTGAGCATTGATTTTGGGGATAAAACAAGATAAGAATAAGATAAATGCAATTTTTTTCATTCTATTGGGGCTTTTAAATCACGAAACAATAATACAATATTTTTTACGTATCATCCAAAAAAAAACGTCATTAATCGATAAAATACGTATTTTATCTTAATTTTTACGGGTAAACCTTAATTTTGGTGATAAATATCTTACTGTTTTGTAATAAAAGAACTTTATTATAACTTGAGTCGTTTGTAAAACGTTGTTATTGAATTAATATTTTAATATCACCTAAAAAAATAAATTTATATTTTCAAAGTATTTAATATGTAAGCTAATTATGTATATTACGTCTAAATGCCCTATGAAACGACAAATCATATCCTCTATCCATAACAATCTTAACCATGCTATCACCCTTTTAGATATGATAGATTCAAAGACCTATCAAGACGCCTCTACAGGACCTTATTATTCTAGTATAGGCTCTCATATTAGACATACTTTGGATTTTTTTGATTGTATTATTAATGGTTTAGATACTAATAATATTGATTTAACAACACGTAAACGTGATGAGATCTTGTCTACAGATAAAGATGCTGCAAAACATCAAATACATAATCTCCAGGAAAAGCTAGCTTCTTATGTTGATGTAAATACAGACTATCTCATCCATGTTACAGATAACATGGGACAGGGAAAGATAACTGTTAATTATACCCTTGAAAGTATTCTTGCTCATGCCAACAGCCACACTATTCATCATTATGCTACCATTGGATATATCCTTAATAATCTTGGTATAGAAATAAAGATACCTGGATTTGGCTATAATCCTACGTCGCCGGTTAATAAGAGAGAAGGAATTTAAAAAATGGTTTTTAAATCGTGAGGTTTATTTTTTTCCAAACATCGATTCCATTATGGTTCGTATGCCTTTGAAAGCCATGAATATGGCAAATCCTGCACCTGTCAATCCCAAAAGTAGAATAGGAATATATAATGGATGGTCTTGATTTTTGAAAGCAGAGTGAATAATCACAGGACTAATGAACATAAAAATAAGCGCGATTGCCATGCGTTGCACTCCTTTACCAAGTAATTCTTTATTGGTTCTATTTGGTTCCATAGTTGTCTATTGCATTACGAACACTACCATACTTTTTTAACAATTCTGCAGCTTGTTCTCTATCGATATCGAGCTCCTCCATAATCATTCTCGTACCTCGATCAACTAATTTGTTATTACTAAGTTGCATATCTACCATTTTGTTACCTTTAACTCTACCCAATTGGATCATAGTCGCGGTAGAAAGCATGTTTAGTACTAGTTTTTGAGCTGTTCCTGCTTTCATACGAGAACTTCCGGTAACAAATTCGGGTCCAACAGTTACTACAATAGGAAATTTTGCAGTTTTTGCCAAAGGACTTCCTTCATTGCAAGTAATACAACCTGTAATAATATTTTCTGTATTACAAATCTCTAATGCACCTATAACATAAGGAGTAGTTCCCGAAGCTGCGATGCCAATGACCACATCTTTTTCTGAAATATGGTGGTCCTTTAAATCTTTCCATCCCTGGGTGGTACTGTCTTCGGCAAATTCTACTGCTTTTCTAATTGCATGATCTCCACCGGCAATTAGTCCAATTACCAAGTCATGAGAAACTCCAAAAGTTGGCGGACATTCACTGGCATCAACTATTCCTAATCGGCCACTTGTTCCCGCTCCTATATAAAAAAGCCTGCCACCATTTTTAAGCTTTTTCACAATTTCAGCTACTAAAACCTGGATCTGGGGAATAGATTTTTCGACAGCGATAGGTACTGTTTTATCTTCATTATTAATGTTGATAAGCAGCTCACTAACATTCATCTTTTCCAGATGATCATATTTTGAGGCTTGTTCTGTGGTTTTGGTAAAATTCATGCTCCAAAAATACTCATTTTTAGGGTGAAGATACTAGCTTCTGTTTTTAAATACTACCGTTCTTCTATACTAAACTCAAATCGATTGGCTTCAGAAAGATTAAAATATCCTAAAGGATAGTTGTCTTGGTCTGTAATATTAATGATGTTGCCTCTAAGTACAGATGGAGGTGTTTGAAATGGATTTCCTCCTTCTTGATCACTTTGTTGTATTAGTAAGTCTGAATATTCAAAATAACGTTTGTCTATTCCAAGTATTTTTATGGTAACGTCTTGACCGGCAACCATATCTTCATAAAAATATGAAAAGTTAAATGCTTGTCCTTGGTAAAAACGGTCCTCACTTGGAAGGAAAAGGTTAAAGTCAAAATCAAAAAGGTAGAAATCGTCACGATTTCCGTTATCAGTAAAGAAAACGATTATTTCTGTTTCGTCTCCATCAAATAGGGTACCGTCACCTTGTATAATATCGTCAATAGGAACGGTAGGTATAAGTTGTGCAGTAGCGATATAAGTTTCATTATCATAAACAACTGTTAGTTGATATGAAGTATCAAATTCAGGAACAAATTCTATGGTATCGGGTGTAAAAAGTCCTGGTTCTGAAGATTCAGAAAAGGTAATAATTGAATTATCATTTAAATTTGTGATAAACACTGTTGCATCACTTACTGTCGGAACTTCGTTATCAAAAAAAGGAGCTGATAAGGTAAGTTTTACTCCTCCTTCAATAGTTGTTGGATTTTCATTTCGATAATACTCAAATGATGCATCTATAACTAGTCTTGGTTCTCCTGTTGGAACATCTACCTCGATGACATCTTCACAGCTCAAAGATATTAGTGTCAGGACGAGTATATAAATTATTTTTTTCATTTTCTTAGAATTTAAAATTGTAAGTTACGGCAGGTATGATTCCAAAAATTGACGTTCTAATAGCTTCGTTTCTAAACGTGTCTTCATTTCTTGTAAAGTTAATGGAAGCTGCATTTCTACGATTATACAAATTATAAATGCTAAATACCCATTCTCCTTGCCATTTTCGGGTTTTGTTTTTTCGCGGAGTTAAGGTAGCCGAAACATCTATTCTGTGATACGCTGGTAAACGCTCGCTATTTCTTGATCCATCGAATACAGGTACTACTAGTCCTTGATATTCAAATTGTCCAGAAGGATAGTTGGTGGGTTGCCCTGTCTGAAATACAAAATTAGCACCAAATTTCCATTTTTGATTTAACTCATAAGAGCCATTAAATGATATATCATGTGTTTTGTCAAAAGGTGTATTGTACCATTCATTATTATTAATTCCTGGTTCTATAGCTGTCCTGCCGGGCGTTCTTTGCTCAGACTTTGATAGGGTATAGGCTAGCCAACCTTTAAACTTTCCTTCGTTTTTGCGTAATAAAAATTCTAGACCATAAGCTCTAGCTTCTCCATTAAGAATATCTTGTTCGATGGCATTATTGGCAATTAAATCTGCTCCATCTATATAATCGATACGATTTTTGATATCCTTATAGAAAACTTCGGTTTCCAAAGAATATTCTCCATCATTTATACTCTTAAAATATCCAAGCACATATTGATTAAGTAACTGTGGTTTTATGTATTTACCACTAGGGGTCCATACGTCAAGTGGAGTAGGAGAGTTAGTATTTGAAAGCAGATGTAAATATTGAGCCATTCTATTATAACTTGCTTTTACCGATGTATTATCGTTAAAGGCATACGCGAGAGCAACTCTGGGTTCTAAATTTGTAAAGGTTTCAATTTGATCACTTCTGCTAAAAGTTTCGGTACCAATAGGTTCTGCAGATTCATAAATCTGAAGTTCTTCATTAAATAAAAGGGGGTTGTCATTTTCATAAATATTTAATTCATCTTGCCCTAGTCTTATAAAATTACTTAGTCTTAGTCCATATTGTAGCGTCAAATTATTAGAGATCTTATGCTCTGCATCGATATACGCTCCAAATTCGTTTGCATATTTGTCGATAAGTTTTTCTCGATTAATACCAGAATCTTCACTATTGGGTCTGATCTCTCCCGGGTTGAACCTATAGTAGATATTGTTGATTCCGTAGTTGAGCTGAAAGTTATCACTAAGATAATGGTTCAAATCATATTTTATATTGAAATTTCTGATTCCAGAATCCCATTCAAAGCCTACAAAGTCTAGTTCCAATCCATAAAAGTAATCTGAGTATATTAGGGATAGATTAGAGAACAGCTTATCTGAAAACAGATGATTCCATCTTAGATTTAACACCGTATTACCGTAGGTGTTTTCAAAACTTTCGCTTATAGCAAAAACATCACGTCCAAAATAGCCTGAAAGAAACAAGTTATTGTTTTCATTGAGCTTATAATTCAGTTTTGTATTTAAGTCATAAAAATAGGCTACGTTGTTATTTTCGTCATCAATGATAGGTAGAAAAAGATGAGCGTATGAGGCTCTTCCACCGACCAAAAATGCACCTCGATCTTTTTTAAGAGGCCCTTCTGCCAATAACCTACTGGACACTGCTCCTAAGCCACCACTCATTCTAAACTTTTTACTGTTTCCTTCTTTCTGATATATATCCAATACCGAGGATACTCGACCTCCATATTTTGCTGGTATTCCACCCTTATACAGTTTTATATCCTTTATTGCATCGGGATTAAATACAGAGAAGAATCCAAATAAGTGAGAAGAGTTAAAAATAATAGCCTCGTCTAGTAAAATTAGATTTTGATCTGCTGCACCTCCCCGAACGTTGAATCCCGATGCTCCTTCACCACCACTTGTAACGCCAGGTAAAAGAACGATCGATTTTATTACATCGGCTTCACCAAGAACGACAGGAATTTGCTTGATCGTTCCTGCAGTTAGTTTATTAAGGCTCATCTGGGGGGTTTTAATATTTAGTTTTTCTGCTTTTTCGGTTATCACTACTTCATCAAGCATTTCTGAAGCTTCAATCAATTGAAAATTCATTTTTTTATCCTCGCTCAGGTCTATTTCTTGTGTGATGTCCCGAAAACCTAAATAACTTATTTGGAGCTTATAAACACCTTGTGGTAGGGTTATGGAATAAAATCCATATTCATTGGTTACTACTCCTTTTCCTATTTCAGGAAAGATTATATTGACACCGATTAGGGTTTCGTTACTGGATTGTTCAGAAACTGTTCCACTTAGTGTAAACTTTTCTTGAGCAAAGATTGAGAATGGTATTGAAAATGTGATTAATAAGCTAATGAAGGTATGCTTTTTCAAAAGGAAGATATTTTAAATTTATAATAGCTGGTATAGAATTTTATAATACATGTAAGTCTAAATTAGATTGCAATTATTTTTTATCAAAAAATAATATACTAACTCTTAAAATCTATCTACCAATCTTATTCTATAGGCCATACATAGTAACGATCAAAACTAAGGACTATTTCAATAAGTACATGTTATTTAATTATTAAATCATGAGCTTAGAAGAATAAAAAAACCCGTATGATCATTTCATACGGGTTTGATATTATCGATATTTTTTAATCTTATGCGTCTATGATCGCGTTTAGTGTTGCACTAGGACGCATTGCCTTTGATACTCTATTTATATCTGGCCAGTAATATCCTCCCATATCTACTGGACTCCCTTGTGCATTATTTAGCTCGTCAATGATCTTAGTTTCATTATCAGCTAATTGTCTGGCCACTGTAGCAAACTCTTTTTGTAGATCAGCATCCTGAGTTTGTGCTGCAAGTGCTTGAGCCCAGTATAAAGCCAGGTAAAAATGACTTCCTCTGTTATCAAGCTCATTTACTTTTCTGGAAGGAGATTTTTTGTTATCCAGAAATTTTATTGTCGCCTGGTCCAAGGCTTCTGCCATTATTAACGCTTTGGAATTATTATTTGTTTCGCCCAGATGTTCAAGGGAAACGGCGAGTGCTAAAAACTCTCCTAGAGAATCCCAACGCAGGTGTCCTTCTTTATTAAATTGCTGAACATGTTTTGGAGCAGAACCACCGGCACCGGTTTCAAAAAGTCCACCACCATTCATTAAAGGTACAATAGAAAGCATTTTTGCACTGGTTCCTAATTCTAGAATAGGGAAGAGGTCTGTATTATAATCACGTAATACATTTCCAGTAACCGAAATAGTATCTTTTCCATCCTTAATTCTTTCTAGTGAAAAACGTGTAGCTTCTACAGGAGACATAATTCTTATATCAAGTCCACTGGTATCATGTTCTGGTAAATATGCGTTAACCTTTTTGATTAACTCGGTATCATGTGCTCTATCTTCGTCTAGCCAAAAGATAGCAGGAGTATTAGTGGCTCTTGCTCGATTTACGGCAAGTTTTACCCAATCTTTAATTGGGGCATCTTTGGTCTGGCACATTCTCCAGATATCGCCTTCTTCTACATTATGTTCTATTAATATGTTTCCAGTAGTATTGGCAACACGAACAATTCCATCACTTTTTATCTCAAAAGTTTTATCATGCGATCCGTATTCTTCAGCTTTTTGAGCCATTAAGCCAACATTAGGCACTGTACCCATTGTAGTAGGATCAAAAGCACCATGTTCTTTACAGAAATCTATAGTTTCTTGATAAATACCAGCATAACTGCTATCTGGAATAACAGCCTTGGTGTCCTGTGTATTTCCGTCTGCATCCCACATCTGACCAGAATTTCTAATCATAGCTGGCATAGAAGCATCAATAATAATATCACTAGGTACATGAAGATTTGTAATTCCTAGATCAGAATTGACCATTGCTAATTTGGGCCCATTCTCATAACATTTCTGTATATCAGCTTCTATTTCTTTCCTTTTCGCTTCAGGTAGTTTCTTAAGTTTATTGATAAGATCTCCAAAACCATTATTAATTTCTACACCAATTTCTTCTAAGACTGTTGCATGTTTTTCAAAAACATCTTTAAAAAAAACTTCTACAGCATGTCCAAATATAATAGGATCAGAAACTTTCATCATTGTTGCTTTCATATGTAATGAAAACAGCACATCTTTTGCCTTGGCATCGGCAACTTGTTCCTCTAGAAAGGAGATAAGTGCCTTTTTATTCATTACGGTAGCATCGATAACCTCTCCTTTAAGTAATGCTATTTTTTCTTTTAATATTGTTGTGTTTGCATTATTATCGATGAATTCAATTCTAATATCTCCAGCTTCAGATACTGTTACTGATTTTTCGTTTGAGCGAAAATCTCCATTCGACATCGTAGCAACATGAGTTTTAGAATTTGAACTCCAAGCTCCCATTGAATGAGGATTTTTTCTGGCATATTCCTTTACCGGTTTAGGAGCTCTACGATCAGAATTACCTTCTCTCAAAACAGGATTTACAGCGCTACCTTTAATCTTATCGTATCTGTTTTTGATTTCTTTTTCAGCATCATTTTTTGGTTCTTCGGGATAATTTGGTAAATCAAATCCCTGAAGTTGTAATTCTGCGATTGCAGCTTTTAACTGAGGTATAGAAGCACTTATATTTGGGAGTTTAATAATGTTTGCCTCTGGTTTTTGTGCAAGCTCACCAAGTTCTGCAAGAGCATTAGATTGTTTTTGTTTGTCTGTTAGTTTCTCAGGAAAATTAGCGAGAATCCGAGCGGCAAGTGAAATATCTTTTGTTTCGATAGTGATATTTGCAGCTTTTGTAAATTTTCTAACCAGGGGTAAAAAAGAGTAGGTGGCTAAAGCAGGTGCTTCATCGGTTCTTGTGTAAACAATTTTTGAGGTATTAACTCCCATATTTCTTGTTTTTTATAGAGGTATCTAGATTTTTTACGACTTAGGATTTTGATACCTAATATATTATTCTATTTTTTAAGGAAATGATTAGTCGCTTAATTTTTCTAAAACAAATAATACCGATGGTATTTTTACTATGTCGCTACATATTGACAATTTGAGATAGAATTTTCCGTGCGCGAAGATACAAATCTAGTAATGTAAATGCAACCTATGTGTTGTTAGTTTTGAGTTAAAGGAATGTAATTAGAATTTCTTAAAATAAAGAAGGAAATAAATAATAGATGAATAATTTTTAACTTGATTTTCATCAAATTCATAAAGATAAAAAGCCATATCAAGAATATAAGAATATTTTGATATGGCTTCATCGAAAATAATAATCTACTATGTTAGCTGTTTTACCCGCTATAAAATAAAAACTTTCGTTGTTTATACCATACAATCATTATTTCCAATTTAGAGTAGATTTAAATTTTTTCAAATGATAATTTGATTAATTTATACACTACTCTTACGACTAATAGAGGTGTCTGAATTTGTATAAATTACGATTGTAATTCTTCAGTTTTTCACTTACATAGTCTAATGCCATCTAAAATTAAAAAGGTGTCAAAACTTAATTTTTTCTTTTGAATTTCATTTTGAAATTATTTCAAAGTAAAGCCCTTAAATTGATTTCAAGGATGTACTCAAAAAAATAACTTTCGTTTTATATTTATTTTAATTTCAAACTGGTCTTCTAATTGTTCAAAGAACGTATCGTGTGTATTACAAAGTTTAGGAATCCTTTTGTCATCTCTTATAACCTGTAATTTTGTTATTTAAAGATAATGAAAATTGATTAGTTAATCAATACTTGTTACCATATTAGTTATCAACGTTTTATGAACTTAGGTTATTAACTTTTGTTTATAAAAAAAGGTTGCAGAAATGCAACCTTTTACCTTGTATAAGAAATAAAAATTAACTTCTTTTTTCTTTTATACGTGCTTTTTTACCGGTAAGTCCTCTAAAATAGAATATACGTGCTCTACGTACTTTACCTCTTTTGTTTACTTCAATTTTTTGAAGAGCAGGTAAGTTTAAAGGGAAAATACGTTCTACACCAATTGTTCCAGACATTTTTCTAATAGTAAAAGTCTCTGTAGCACCAGAACCTCTTCTCTGGATTACAACTCCTCTAAAGAACTGTGTACGTGTTTTGCTTCCTTCTTTAATTTCATAATACACAGTGATTGTATCACCGGCTGAAAATTCAGGAATTTCTTTTTTTGTCACAAATTCGTCTTGTACGAATTTTACTAAATCTTCCATTTTATATAGTTTCTTTGGTTTTGTTAAAGCAACATTCACGTTTTTCGCCAGAGGTTGTTTTAATCAGGGTGCAAAAATAATGATTATTTGATTACATGCAAGCGTTTTACAAATGAATTTTAATTGCTTTAATCGTCTAATAGATCCGGTCTTCTTTTTTGGGTTCTCTCATAGGCTTGTTCTTCTCTCCAGGTTTCAATTTTTGGGAAATTGCCAGAAGTCAGTACTTCGGGAACTTTCCAGCCCTTATAGTCTGCCGGTCTAGTATATATTGGTGGGGCTAATAGGTTATCTTGAAATGAATCAGTTAGTGCAGAGGTTTCGTTTCCTAAAACTCCCGGGATTAATCTTATGACGGCGTCACATAGAATTAAGGCTCCTAGCTCGCCACCAGATAAGACATAATCGCCCACAGATATTTCTTTGGTTATAAAGTGATCTCTCACGCGTTGGTCTACACCTTTATAATGACCGCAGAGGATTATTAAATTACCTTTTAATGATAATTGATTTGCAATACCCTGGTTTAGTGTTTCTCCGTCTGGGGTCATGTATATAACTTCATCATAATCTCTTTCTGATTTTAACTTAGAAATACATTTATCTATAGGTTCTATCATCATCACCATACCAGCACCACCACCAAATTGATAATCGTCGACCTGTTTGTAGTTGTCTGTAGTATAATCACGTAAATTATGCAAGTGTACTTCTACTAATCCTTTTTCTATAGATCGCTTCATAATAGAAGCTTCAAAAGGACTTTTAAGTATATCAGGTACAACAGTAATAATATCTATTCGCATCTCATTCAAATTCGCTGTAAAGAGTGCAAAGATGCAAAAGAATCTATTAAAAATCTAAAAAATGAAGTTACTTGGCTCCAGCCTTGCGTTGTTTGTTTATTTCGTCTTGCAGTTTACGCATCACCTTTTGTTCGCGTTCAAGTGATCTTCTTCTGTGATCTTCAAATTCCTCTTCTGTCTCAGCCAAAGCTTTTTTGGCCTGTATGGTTATAGTATTACTATTTTTAAATTTATAAATAAAAAATCCCAAAAGTGCGAGAAGCGCTCCTACGATAACCCACATAATGGTTTTGTAGCTTGATTTAGAAACTGAAGCTCCGAAAAAACTCATACTGTCTTTTTCCTGAGTCACCAAAGCTAAATCTCCGTTTGTTTTAGCTAGTGATTCTTCTAGACCAGTTATAGTGGTTTGTTGATCCGCAATTTGCTTATTGGTAGTGGTTAGTTTGGCTTCCAGCGTCTTTAATGAATCCGTTACATTGGCCTTAAGTTTGTTTATCCATACTTGTTTAATGACCTTGTATTCCTGATATCTTCCGGATTTTTTAATTACAATATTAAATTGTTCTTCTATCTTCTCTTGTTTTAATGCTTGCTCAACAGATACGCTTTCTTGTCCATATATTCCTGCAGAAAAAGATAATAGTGCGATTAAAACTAATAGATACTGTGGTAATTTCATGTGATTATTCTTCTTATTTTAATGGTTGTATGTTGCTCATACCTACTAAAAGGTAATCCCTCTGACAATCAAAACAGTGAATTTTAGTATTACTGTGTGACTTGTATTCTTCTAAGACTTCTTTTATTTGTATGGGACTAATTTCTTCTGTAACGACAATAAATGTACGATATTGTGGATAATTAAAAAGTTTTTTTTGAGAGAATTTAAGGGAAGGTGAAAATGTTGTTAATTTATTGAGAATTAACACTTTGAATAAAGGAGATAAAAAAAGCCGCTATCAATAGCGGCTTTACAGGTTTTACAAATTTTTCTATTAATAATATGTGAATCGTCTTACTTTGGCAATGTATTTTGATAATCGTATTACCTGGTGGCTATATCCATACTCATTATCATACCATACATACAAAATAGCATTGTGTCCACTGGCATCAACAATCGTTGCATTACTATCATATATTGATGGGGCAGAAGATCCTACTATATCACTCGACACCAACTCGTTATCAAGAGAATACTTGATTTGTTCTACCAGGTTTCCTTCTAAAGCGTATTTTTTTATTATTGCATTCATACTTTCTTTAGAGGTTTTCTTTTCTAAATTAAGATTTAGGATTGCCAATGAGCCGTTTGGAACTGGAACTCGAATTGCATTTGAAGTTAATTTTCCTTCAAAGCTTGGTAATGCTTTAGAAACTGCCTTACCGGCACCAGTCTCTGTAATCACCATATTAAGCGCAGCAGCACGACCTCTACGATATTTTTTATGCATATTGTCTACCAGATTCTGATCATTGGTATAAGCATGGATAGTTTCAAGATGACCATTAACTACACCAAAGCTATCATCAACAGCCTGTAAAATAGGTGTAATGGCATTGGTTGTACAAGATGCAGCAGAGAAAATGTCTACTTTATCAGGATCATATTTTTTGTGATTTACCCCATGTACGATATTAGGAACTCCTTTTCCGGGTGCCGTAAGTAAAACTTTGTCTACACCTTTGGCTTTTAAGTGTCTTCCCAGTGCTTCTTCATCTCTAAAAGCGCCTGTATTATCGATTACGAGAGCATCTTTAATTCCATAAGCCGTATAATCTATATCCTCAGGGTTGGAGGCATTTATAATGTTTACGGTAGTGCCATTTATGACAAGAGCATTATTTTTTATATCGGTTTCTACTGTTCCTGCAAAATCTCCATGAACAGAATCGTTTCGTAATAAAGAAGCTCTTTTTTCCAAAATTTCTTCTGTAATTTCTCCTCTAGTGACTATGGCTCTAAGTCGTAACTGACTTCCTTTTCCTGTAATGGTCATTAGCTCTCTGGCAACAAGACGACCAATTCTTCCAAATCCATAAAGCACGACATTTTTAGGAGAGATAGGTTTTACCTTTTTTGCGTCTTTAAGTTTATCCTGAACAAAGCGATTGATGGAACCATATTCGTCATTTGATAAGTGATATTCATAGGTAAGCTTGCCAATATCTAATTTTGAAGGTGGTAAATCCATCAATTTGATAGCCTGCGCGATTTCGGCAGAGTCAAAAATTGATATTGGTTTCTGTACAAATTCACCGGCATACTCGTGTAAATTTATAATCTCACTTACATTTTTGTCAATCAACTGATTTCTGAAAAGTACCAACTCGATAGAGTTATCGTACCATAAATCGCTTACAGTTTTAATAAATGCTACCGTTGCGCGGCGTCTATCTGCTTGAAAAGCGAGTTCTTTTTCATAAACTTCGTTAGAGCTCATAATTTTGTTGTGTTTTTTACAGTCTTGAAATTTCGTGCAAAAGTATATATTTCAAACGTTTTCGTGAAACCTTTTTTCATAAAAAAATCCCATCACTCTACTAAAGCAATGGGATATACTGTTTTTTTATGGTTTGCTGCTTAATTATTGAAAGACAAATTCTCGTTTATCACCATCTCTGTCGATCAAGCTTATAGTAATATCTTCATTTGGATACTTACTTTCGATAATTTCCTTAACTTCTAAGACGCTTCTCACTTTTTTTCCATCAATTTCACTAATAATAAGACCTTCTAGATTATATCTTTTCATTCTTGAGCTCAGTGCTTTGCTAATTACAACTCCATGATCTAGATTAAATTTCTTCAAATATCCTTTTGGAGGGTTAACTACTTCAACTCCAACATCATTAAGGTTATAGTTTTGGATTTCATATTTAGTTAAAGTAACAGGTAAAACAAGTTCTTGATTTTTTCTTAATACTCTCACGTTGATTACGTCATTTGGTCTTTTACTATTTACGTAGCCCGTAAGATCTGCAAACTTTCTAATAGGTAAACCATCAATTTCCTTAATAACATCACCCTCTTTTAATCCTGCCTTTTTGGCTCCGCTATCTTCAGCAACAGAGGCAACAAAGACTCCTTGTGATGTTGAGATATCATATTCTTCGACAGCTTTAGGGTTTATGGTTCCTCCGGTAATACCAATGATACCTCTTTGCACATCTCCAAATTCAATAATATCATCTATTATTTTTTTAGCATTATTGGAAGGCACGGCAAATGCATATCCTACATAACTTCCAGTCTGGGAAGTAATCGCGGTATTGATACCAATCAATTCGCCCTTTACATTTACCAGTGCACCACCACTATTTCCTGGATTTATAGCGGCATCGGTCTGAATAAACGATTGAACATTATTATCATATTCATTTAAATCTCTTGATTTTGCGCTGATAATACCTGCTGTTACTGTTGATGTCAAATTAAAGGGGTTTCCTACTGCCAACACCCATTCTCCAATTTTGGCCGAGTTAGAATCTCCAAATGGAATATACGATAGCTTTTGATCAGCCTCTATTTTTATTAAAGCAATATCAGATTGTGGTGCGGTACCCACTACTTTGGCTTTGTAGGACTTGTTGTTGTTTAAAGTAACTTCAAGATCTGTTGCTCCATCGATTACATGATTATTGGTTACAATATAGCCATCTTCAGTTATAATTACTCCAGAACCTGCTCCTTGGATTCTTCGTTCTTGAGATCCTCCATTTCTAAAAAACTCCATTAAATTTCTGGGAGCACGAGTAACTCCGTATTGCTTAACATGTACTACTGCATTAACGGTTTTTTCTGCAGCTATCGTAAAATCGATACTCGCTGCCGAAGCAGTTGTACCGGCTGCGGTATTTAAAGATGCATAATTTACCGGAATCGTGCTTGTTTTAGCTTCACTTTCATGTATAACCACAGTTTCGGGTTCAATAAATAATTTATATGCGCCTAATGTCATAACTCCTGCCAGGATAGCTACGACTAATAAACCTAAAAATCTTTTCATCATCTTTTCTTTTTTTTGTTTAATTTAATTAGTTCTATATAAATAGACTATACATTACTTTTAAAATTACAATTATAGTATACTTTTTTAAGATATTTAACTCACAATTAACAACGTTTTTATGTCTACATTCTTTGTACCTTTGTCTTTGTAATTAAATAATAATGACGCTTACTTTTTATAAATATCAGGGCACAGGTAATGATTTTGTGATCATTGATAATCGAAAATCTATTGTATCCAAAAATAATACCAAACTGTTTGCCAGACTTTGTGACAGAAAATTTGGCATAGGTGCAGATGGTTTAATGTTGTTAGAATTGCCTAAAGATGATAGAGATGATTTTACCATGGTATATTTTAACGCCGACGGAAACGAAAGTTCTATGTGTGGTAATGGAGGGCGATGTTTGGTTGCTTTTGCAGCTTTTCTAGGGGTTATAGAGAATAAGGCTATTTTTACGGCAATAGATGGTAAACATCATGCCGAAATTAAAGATGGATTGGTATATCTACAAATGCAAAATGTTTCAGAAATAGAAAAGTACGATTCTCATTTGTTTTTAAATACGGGATCACCTCATCATGTTACCATGGTAGAAGATTTGACAAGTTTTGATGTAGAAAATATAGGCAGGGAAATAAGAAATGGTGCCCCTTATTTTGATTTGGGGAGTAATGTGAACTTTGTGGAAAAAAGAAATGGAAACTCTTTTGCGGTACGAACTTATGAAAGAGGAGTAGAAGATGAAACCTTGTCTTGTGGAACAGGAGTTACAGCGGTAGCTCTATCTATGCATGCTATGCAATTAACCGATAAAGAGCAGGTTTGTATACAAACACCAGGAGGAGAGCTTAAAGTGACCTTTACAAAAGGTGAAAATGGATACGAAAATATTTTTTTAATAGGTCCTGCAGAACAGGTTTTTAAAGGAGAGATAGAATGTTAACTTTAAAAGGAAAAAATATCTTCCTGAGAGCTCTTGAACCAGAAGACTTAGATTTTGTTTATGTCATAGAAAATGATGAACAAATTTGGGAGATGAGTTCAACACATACACCATATTCTCGTTTTTTGATTAAACAATACTTAGAAAATGCCCATCAGGATATTTACGAGGTAAAACAATTGAGACTGGTTATTTGTACTAATGATGAGGCATCCATAGGGCTTATTGATTTATTTGATTATGATCCAACACATAATAGGGCAGGGGTTGGTATTGTTATCGCTGAAAAAGAAAACAGAGGTAAGGGTTATGGTGCAGAGGCTTTAGATTTAGTCATGAAATATGGATTTACACATCTTCGGCTACATCAGTTATATGCTAATATATCTGAGGATAATTTCACAAGTATCAAATTGTTTGAAAATTGTGGTTTTAATAAAGTGGGAATAAAAAAGGAATGGAATTTAATAAATAACTCGTATAAAGACGAGCTTTTATATCAACGAATATATGTACATTAAAAAAATATTATTAGGCATTGCTTTATTAGGCCTAGTTACAGGAGGAATTTTTGCTTATTATGTGTATCAGGCCATTTTTTCACCAAATACTAGTTTCGAAACTGAAACGGCAACAGTATATATTCCTACCGATGCCACATATACAGAACTTATAGAAGAGATTAGCCCTTTGGTCGAGGATATTTACAGTTTTGATCGAATTGCAAGAAGAAAAGGATATATCAATAATATAAAGGCAGGACGCTACATCTTAAAAAAAGGACTAAATAATAATGATATGATTGGTGTTTTACGTAGTAAAAATACTCCTATCAATGTTAGTTTTAATAATCAAGAGAGACTTGAAAATCTTGCCGGAAGAATTGCAAGCCAGATCGAGGCTGATAGTATTTCTTTGGTGAAGTCGTTTAGAGATTCTACTTTTCTTAAAAATAAAGGTTTTTCTGAAGAAACTGCCCTTTCTATGTACATCCCAAATAAATATGAATTTTTCTGGAATACCTCTGCAGACCAGTTTAGAGATAGAATGTTCAAGGAGTACAATCGTTTTTGGAATGATAAACGTACTGCAAAAGCGAAAGAAATAGGATTAACTCCAAATCAGGTGATCACTTTGGCATCTATAGTACAAAAAGAAACATCCAAGGTTGATGAACGGCCAAGGGTTGCGGGTGTCTATATGAATAGATATACCAATGGCTGGAAATTGGACGCAGACCCAACAGTAATATATGCAATAAAAAAACACCATAAGGACTGGGATACGATTATCAAACGTGTTTTATATAAAGATTTAGAATTAGATAGTCCTTATAACACATATAAATATGCTGAATTACCACCTGGACCAATTACAATGCCAGACATATCTTCTATTGATGCGGTACTGAATTATGAAAAACATGATTATTACTTCTTTGTTGCTAATGTCGAGAATATGGGATACCATAAATTCGCAAAGACGATTAGTCAGCATAATCAGAATAAAAAACAATATGTAAATTGGATTAATAAACAAGGGATAAAGAGATGATATTTGAGGGTTGATTTTGTAGGAAAAAAATAGATTTTTTTTGTAAAAGACTCAAAATTGAATCTAAGTTATTAACAAATTTATCGTTTTTTTGTGAACTACTCCTTAATTGATGCAATCAGTTTTGTTAGGTTAAAATACACGATCTGACGTTTAAGTGTTATTTTTTTTGTTTTTTTTACGATTTTAGGGGCTTTTCCCCTTTCTTTTTTTATGTAAATAACTGTTTTTCAACATTATAATTATTTTAACACATCTTTCTAATTTGTTTTTAAAAAAACCGTATATTTGCACGGCAAAAATTTAAGTAGATGGGACCATTTTTTTAGTGGCTACTTAGAAAATTTTTATATGATAAAGAGGATAGCAGGATTATCTATTTTACTTACAATTGGGGGAATACTTTTGCTAAGTTTTACAACGAAAGAAAAGACTGATTTTAGTTCATACAGTACTGCAGGTTTAGACTTGTACTACGTCGCCCCTAATTTTAATGAAATAGAAGATAATGACGACTTTGTCTCTCCTGAGTTAGGGAAGTCTTATTTAGGATTTAAAGAAGCTGTTGCTTTTAAAGAGTCTAGAGGCGATTATGGAGTTGTAAATCAATTTGGTTACATGGGAAAGTACCAATTTGGAAAAGGAACTCTGGATTTAATTGGTATTAGAGGAATAAGCAAAAACGACTTTCTTAATAATCCTGCACTTCAAGAAAAAGCATTTTATGCATACCTTTCTAGAAATAAATGGGTTTTACGAAGAGACCTAAAATGGTTTGTCGGTAGAACAATGAATGGGGTAGAGGTAACAGAATCTGGTGTTCTTGCTGCTGCACATCTAGCAGGGCCAAATGCGGTTAAAAGATATTTACGTAGTGGTGGTGTTGATGGGTTTGCTGATGCATTTGGTACCACTATCCGATATTATATGAAGAGGTTTGGAGGGTATGACACTTCTTTTGTGGTGCCTAACAGAAAAGCAAAAGCAGAGCTAGAGCTTTAGTTTTTATCAATCTCTTTGGATTATGTATATGGTTGGTCTTTTATGAAGATCAATTTCTTCTCTCTTCCATTCTTCAACAGTTTTTGTGGCAATAAATTCTGTAGTTAATGTAATATCACACGCTATACATAAACGTGTGTTTGCGTGTAGTATGGACTTCAAATCAGCGAACATTTTGTCATTCCTATACGGAGTTTCAATAAAGATCTGAGCTTGGTTTTTTTCTAAAGAAGTTCGTTCTAAATGTTTTATAGTAGATTTTCTTTCATTTTTGTCAATAGGAAGATATCCATTAAATGTAAAATTTTGACCATTCATTCCGCTACTCATCATAGCTAATAGGATAGATGATGGACCTACCAATGGGACGACCTGTATTTCTTTTTCGTGTGCAATTTTTATCACTTCTGCTCCGGGATCTGCAATACCAGGACAACCTGCATCAGATAATAAGCCAATAGATTCTCCATTAAGACATGGGGTTAAGTAACCGGGTATCTCTGATACGTCTGTATATTTGTTTACTGTATGAATAACTAAGGAGCGCTGTGATTTACTGGGACTTACCTTTTTTATAAATCTACGAGCGGGTTTTTCATTTTCTACGATGTAGTGATTCACCTGTTCTAATACCTTTTTTATAGATATCGGAAGTACTTCTAACGGGACATCATCACCTAATCTGGTAGGGATTAAATATAATTTTCCTTTGGGATCTAGGGGTTTAAGCTCCATATAGGGTATATTTGATACTAGTTTGGTTAAGTTTTTCTATTAATTCTTTGCTTACCTGCTAAAATATAGCTTGTATATGTAAATTTAAATATACAAAAACTTTAAGTCTGAAAAAGTTAATACGATCTCTCAAGATTATAAACGATAATATCACAAGCTTTATTGAGCATTTGATAAACATCTTCAAAACCTTGTGCTCCTCCATAATAAGGATCTGGAACATCTAGGCCGCTATCCGGGTGAAGTTCTTCAAGAATTAGCTTTACTTTATTCTTATCATGATTATTCTTGACAAGCTTTAGAATGTTTTGATAATTAGAATTATCCATAGCATAGATATAATCGTATTTCTTGAAATGACTGGTAGTAAATTGCGCTGCCCTTTGATCTGTAATATCGATCCCATGTTTGTTGGCGATGTCAATTGACCTTTTATCTGGTCTGCTACCAATGTGATAACTGCTTGTACCACAAGATTCCACTATGTATTTATTAGGGTCTAATTTAGATTTTAGAATTCCTTCTGCCAATGGAGATCTACAGATATTGCCAAGGCATACCATTAAGATGTTAATTTTCATTTTTGGTAAAGGATTTTGCTTAGCTTTTACAGCGTGAGTTTCTTGCCTAAGTCTTCTACATATTTTCTAAACTGCTTATCTGTAGAAGATAGGTTGTCTACCGTTTTACAGGCATGAAGAACAGTGGCATGATCTCTTTTTCCGATCTGTGTTCCGATACTGGCTAATGATGCCTTTGTGAGCTTTTTTGCAAAAAACATAGCCAGTTGACGAGCTTGAACGATATGGCGTTTACGTGTCTTGGACTGTAGTGTTTCAACATCCATTTGAAAATAGTCGCTTACTACTTTTTGAATATAGTCGATTGAAACTTCACGTTTTGTGTTCTTTACATAGTTGTCAACTATCGCTTTTGCAAGATCAATCGTAATATCTTTTTTGTTGAAGGAAGAATGTGCGATTAAGGATATAATTGCTCCTTCAAGTTCACGAATATTTGTTTTGATATTATTCGCGAGAAATTCTACTATTTCTTCGGGCATTTCAACACCATCACGATACAGTTTGTTTCTAATAATAGAGACTCTTGTTTCAAAATCGGGCTGGTGTAGCTCTGCGGATAATCCCCACTTAAAGCGAGAAAGCAATCGCTGTTCGATATCCTGCATATCCACAGGAGCTTTGTCACTGGTTAAAATAACCTGCTTTCCGTTTTGGTGTAAATGGTTGAATATATGAAAGAATACATCTTGCGTCCCGGCTTTACCAGATAATAGTTGTATGTCGTCTACAATTAATACATCTATAATTTGATAAAAATGGATAAAATCGTTTCTATTATTCTTTTTTACAGACTCTATATATTGCTGCGTGAATTTTTCTGCAGAAATATACAGCACTGTTTTTTCAGGATAGTTATCTTTTATGTTCACCCCAATTGCATGGGCCAGATGTGTTTTACCAAGTCCGACCCCTCCAAAAATAAGTAATGGATTAAACGATGTTCCCCCTGGTTTATTGGCAACAGCCATTCCAGCAGAACGGGCTAATCTATTCGAGTCTCCTTCTAAAAAATTTTCAAAATTATAACTGGGATTGAGCTGGGATTCTATTTTAACATTCCTTATTCCAGGAATAACGAATGGATTTTTTAATTCTGGATTTTTACTTTTAATAGGTACATCTACCTCTTGAGAGTTAACAGCAGTACGATTAGCACTAGGAATCTTCTCAGTAAACGGTTTTTTATTGCCGTACGTATTTTCCATTTTAATAACATAAACCAACTTTGCGGTTTCTCCTAACTCACGAGTAAGAGACACTTTGAGTAGATTTACATAATGCTCTTCCAACCATTCATAAAAGAACTTACTGGGTACTTGAATACTAAGCGCGCCATCTGTAAGTTTTACAGCTTTGATTGGTTCGAACCAAGTTTTAAAAGCTTGTGGTGTAATGTTATCTTCTATAAAAGATAAACAATTATCCCAAACTGATTGCGCAGTTACATTCATTCGAGTGGTTAGATTTACTTTTTTGTTAAGTTACTAAAAAGAAATTGTGAAAAACTCCTTACTGTTTTTGCATGACAAATATGTGAACAAAAAATGTAAAAAAAAAACGTTTTAGGTGTTGAATTTTAATTATTTTTTTCGCATAATTTGATAGTACTACTTTTAACAACGTTAATAATCTTTCAATTAAATACATGTCAATCACTTCAGAAACTAAATTAAAAGTACGATATTCCGAAACTGATCAAATGGGTATCGTCCATCACGGAAACTACGCACAATACTTAGAATTGGCACGAATTGACTGGTTATCCCGTTTGGGAATTTCTTATAAATCAATGGAAGAAAATGGTATTATGCTTCCTGTGTTTACTTTAGACCTTAAATTTAAGAAATCTGCCTTCTTTGATGATGAATTGACTGTTAAAACTTCGATGAAGAAAATTCCTACAGTAAAAATTATTTTCGACTACGAAATTTTCAATAGTCATCAAGAATTATTAACAGTTGCCTCTACAACACTAGTCTTTGTTGATAGTAAAACGAGAAAACCTATCGCATGCCCTTCTTATTTACTTGAAAAAATAAAAAACTATTAATGCTCTAGTTTTTTAACTTTTACTTGATACAACGGGGAAAAAACTTCTTTTATTTTGTTTGAAACCTGTTTTCTTACCGAAATGTAAATTTTACAATCTAACTTAAGTTCTTGCTTTGTGATATTTAGATTGTTTTCTTTTATAATACGCATAACTTTATTCATGTCCTTATATTCGAAAGAGATGAGATAATCAAGATTAATCGTTTTTTGTGTAATTTTAGATGCCTCAAGCGCCATTTGAGCCGTAGTTCTATATGCATTGATTAATCCGCCAACACCTAGCTTAATACCTCCAAAATAGCGAACAACAACTATTAAGATATTGGTTACTTCAAAGGATTGTATTTGACCATAGATAGGTTGTCCTGCAGAATTCGATGGTTCTCCGTCATCATTAATTCGATATCTAATGTTTTCTGTCCCTATTTGCCAGGCATAACACCAATGTCTTGCAGAATGGTGTCGTTTTTTGAGATTTTCAATGATATTTTTTACTTCTTCTTCAGAAGAAACAGGAAAAGTATATCCAAAAAATTTACTGTTTCGGTCTTTGAAAAGGACTTCTTCTCCTTTGGTTTGAATTGTTTTGTATGTGTCTTTTATTTCCAACTCATGCAAATTATATAGAAAACGCGACCAATAAAATGCTCAGTACTGCCAGAGCAATGCCTATCCAGTTTTTGAGCGTTAATCTTTCTTTAAAAAATAAGATCCCTGCAAGAGTAGAAACCAAAAGTATCGCTACATTGTTAATGGTAAATACAGTTGAACTATCCATATGCTCATGACGTAGTGCCTGTATTAGAAAATATATTGAAAAATAATTAGGAATGCCCAACCCAATCCCCGCTATAATATTTTTTGTAGCTATTTTTAAGGTTCCTGTTATTCTTTTGTAGCATAAGGTAAAAAGACCAATAATTGCAGCAAATCCAAAAATAGTTGCCGAAAAAATAGGAACATCGTCTTTGGCTACAAAGTGAGTTTCAAAATATTTAAGGCTGGTGTCAATAATACCACTTCCAATAAAAACCAATAATGGAAAAATCAGATTCTTTTTTGTTATCGAAATCCCTTCACCGGTTTTCATAGCGGTTAAATAGACGGCTATGAGCGCAATGAGAATTCCTGTTATCTTTAACAAACCAGTACTTTCGTTGTACACTACTACCCCGAATACAATAGGAATAGCCAAACTCATTTTAGTGGCAACTGCAGCGACTGATAGTCCATTTCTTTGTGTAGTAATTGCCATTAGGTTAAAAACAGTTATAAAAATCACCCCTAATATCATAGCTCCATAAAACCAGCCTTGTGTCGATATTTCAGTTATAGGTATTGGCTGAGAGTACGCTATAATTCCAGAGATACATGCTACAACATAATTTATAATGATGGCTTGTAGTGTATCCACATTATATTTAGAGAACAACTTGAAAATTATAAAAATTAAGCTAGAGGTTAGAACACTAAGAATTAGGTAGATCAAAATAAATGAGATTTTAAAGTAAACAAATTAGTAATATCTTGGGATTTAGGGTCATTATTCCAAACATGAATACCAAGTTGTGCTGCCGAATCTGTATTTTCTTTAGTGTCATCAATAAAAATAGTTTTAGAAGGCTCAATTTGATGTTGTTCTAATACAAATTCAAAAATATCGATGTTCGGTTTTCTTAAGTGTATCTCGTGTGATAAGTAAAATGCATCAAAGCATGATCTAAATGTTTCATAAAACGAAATGGTTTCCTTAACCTTATCAATATGCAATTCATTAGTATTGCTCAAAAGTATAAGTTTGTAATTTTGACTTGAAACCAAATTTTGCAGAAAATCTAAACGATATTGTGGAAAATCAAGTAAAATAGCATTCCAGGCTTCAACTAATTGCTGTTGAGAAGCGTTAGGAAATATTTTTTGGTAATTATTCAGAAATTCACTGGTAGAAACTTTGCCCATTTCATATAGATTATTCAATTCCTGTATTTTGGGCGTCCATTTAAAATCACCTAGTTTAGAAAGCTCTCTGGGAGTAGCTAATTTGTCTAAATTGATAAATACATCTCCAAAATCAAAAATTATGGTTTCAATCATTCTGATACATTTTTAAAGTGTCTGTCATAATTTTTTCTTCAGAAATTAAATTTCCTTTAATTACAGGAGCTTTGACTCCATTTTCAAAAATAGTATTTCCTTCAAAAACTCTGGCTTCGTCCCAAATGTTTTCGTCAATAAATGATTGAATGGTGAATGTTCCTCCTTCAATAATAACCGACTGAATGTCTTGCCTATAAAGAATATCGCATATCTGTTTGACTTGTTTAGTTTTAGGCTCTATGATTTCGTAAATAAGGTTCTTTGTATTGTCTTTTTCAAACTTTTCTGAAGTAATGACTATCGTTTTTATTTTTTTATCCATTACGGCAGAATTTTTTGGAATACTACCAGATCTGTCAATAATAACTCTTACAGGATGTTGACCTTGCCAGTCTCTTATGGTAAGTTTTGGATCGTCCTTTATCACGGTTTGATTGCCTACCAAAATGCCTTGCTCTTCTGCACGCCATTTATGCACTAATTGTCTGGAGTATTTGGTTGTGATCCAAACCGGAGCTCTTTTAGTCGTAGTATCGGGTGCTATAAAGTTATTTTTGGTTTGTGCCCATTTCAGAATTATATAAGGTCGCTTTTTTTTATGAAAAGTGAAGAATCGCTTATTTAATTCTTGACATTCCTTTTCTAAAATACCTACAATAACATCGCAACCGGAATTCATTAATCTCTGAATTCCGGTTCCAGATACTTTGGCAAATGGATCTATCGTACCAATAACCACCTTTTTAATGCCTTTTTCGATGATTAGGTCACTACAAGGAGGAGTTTTGCCATAGTGGCTACAAGGTTCCAGGCTAACATAGATGGTCGCATCTTTTAATAAAGATTCATTCTTAACCGATTGTATTGCGTATACTTCGGCATGGGGCTCTCCCGATTTATAATGCCAACCTTCCCCAATAATTTTATTTTCATGAACAATAACACTACCAACCAATGGATTGGGATATGTAGTCCCTAAACCATTCCTAGCTAGTTGAATGCATCGTCTTATATATTTTTCATGACTAGTCAACGTATATGAAGATTTTTCTTTTTTCCTATCTTTTATTGTTGAAGACTATTTCTGCTTCAAAGATATTATAAGTTAAATGTAAATTAATAAGTTTTTGTTTTTCAATAAATTAAACGGGTTGGTTTTTGGTAGAAAGTTTCCTCGTAAAACACTGAAAAGTTGTTGATAATAATAGAAATTTCTTCATTGATTACTGATTAGATTTGACGTATATTTCAAATTCCTTTAAAAATTTGATTTTGTATTTTAATTCTCACTAAAAAACCATCTGTGTTATTATTTGTGGGGTGCAACAAAAGTAGTACTTAAAAACATAATGGAAGCAATAAAAATCAGGGTAATAGAACCCGAAGATAATAAAGCTATCGCACAAGTAATTAGAGAAGTTTTAGTAGAGATGGGGGTGCCAAAAGTAGGCACAGCATATGAGGATGAAGCTTTGAACATGATGTTTGAAACCTATGACTTGCCAAAAAGATCTTATTTTGTGGTAGAGGCAAATGATCAAATATTAGGAGGTGGTGGGATAGCTCCTTTAGAAAATGGAGATCCAGACACTTGTGAACTTCAGAAAATGTACTTTTTACCAATGGCCAGAGGGAAAGGGTTAGGAAATAAAATGATAAAAAGATGTCTTGATTTTGCGAAAGAAGCCGGGTATACCAAATGCTATTTAGAAACGATGCCCTACATGACAGCTGCAAGAAAATTATATAAAAAAGTTGGTTTTACAGAGTTAGAAGGACCAATTGGCGATACGGGTCATTATAGTTGCCAAGCATGGATGATAAAAGATTTGGTTTAAATACAGTTTACATTGAAAATAAAAGATTTAAGGATAGATTTTAAAAGGTCTTTATCAGAAGCGTATGAGGAAGAGGAGATCATGTCTTTTTTTTATATGCTTTCTGAAAAAATTTTGGAGTTAAGAAGAGTTGATGTAGCGATGGATTTAGAGAAAGAAGTATCAGCAATTGAAATCGTTCAGTTTGATGAAGCAAAAACAAGACTTTTAGATCAGGAACCGATTCAATATATTATAGGACATACCTATTTCTATGGATTATCTTTTAGTGTTAATAAAAATGTACTAATTCCTAGACCAGAAACAGAAGAACTGGTGGATTGGATCTTAAAAGATCAAGAGGATTTAGAGGAAGCTATAAAGATCATAGATATTGGTACTGGTAGTGGCTGTATTGCTATTGCTTTGGCCAAAAATTTACCGAATGCCAAAGTGTATGCTATGGATATTTCAGAACAGGCAATAGAAATAGCAAAAGTGAATGCAATAAAAAATGGGGTAAAAGTTGAATTTATTAACGAAGATGTATTGGCGAGTGAGCATTTGTTTCAGGATTTTGATATCATTGTTTCTAACCCTCCCTATGTGCGAGAATTAGAAAAGGATGAAATAAAGCCTAATGTACTAGATAATGAACCGCATCAGGCTCTATTTGTTTCAGATCATGATCCTTTAATTTTTTACAAGAAAATTACCAAATTAGCAAAAGGTAGATTAACTCAAACGGGATCTTTATATTTTGAAATTAACCAGTATTTGGGTTCAGAAACATATAAGGTGATTAAGTCTTTAGGTTTTAGTACTGTGGCATTGCGAAAGGATTTACATAATAATGAGCGCATGATTCGCGCTCGTTTTAATTAATAATATTTTTGGGATGAATAAATTAAATTCAATTTGTGTATTTTGTGGGAGCAGTGAAGGGAACAACACTGCTATAATATCTGAAGCTTTCCTTCTAGGGGAAAAACTGGCACAACAGGAAATAGCATTGGTGTATGGAGCTGCCAGAATTGGCATTATGGGGCACGTAGCTAAGGGAGCACTTGCTCATAAGGGAAAAGTCATAGGTGTAATTCCTGAGTTTCTCAAGCTGAAAGAATTAATTCATCAAGGACTAAGTGAGTTAATTATTACCAATACTATGCATGAGCGCAAAATGAAAATGCACGAGCTTAGTGATGGTTTTATCACTTTACCTGGAGGTTTTGGTACTCTAGAAGAACTCTTTGAAATCATCACCTGGTCTCAATTAGGATTACATCAAAAACCTATCGGACTTTTAAATACTAGCGGCTTTTATGATAGCTTGCTGGCTTTGCTCGAAAATATGGTTCGAAGGGGTTTTCTAAAAATCGAAAACTATGAGTTGCTCATTGTTGATGATAATATTGATCGTCTTTTCGAAAAAATGAGAGCTTTTAAACCAGTACAAGTGCCAAAATGGCTAAAATTAGATAGAACCTAAGTATATTTTATCATATTTCGTGGATTTTTGAAATGAGAAATTAGACAATGAATATAGAAGAGCAAATCAATCAATTAAGAGAAGACTTACGCCAACACAATTACAATTATTATGTACTCGATGCTCCTACAATAAGTGATTATGAGTTTGATATGAAACTCAAAGAACTTCAAGTTTTAGAACAAAAGTATCCAGAGTTTTATGATCCCAATTCACCAACACTTAGAGTAGGAGGGGAAATCACCAAAAGTTTTGAAACTATTGTTCATGAACATCGAATGTATTCTTTGGATAATTCTTATTCCAAAGAAGATTTATTGGATTGGGAAAAACGCATCAAAAAACTGGTTGATGGTAGGGTTACTTACACTTGCGAGCTTAAATATGACGGAGCCTCGATTAGTTTGACTTATGAACATGGAGAATTGCTAAGAGCGGTTACGAGAGGAGATGGTATTCAGGGAGATAATGTGACTACGAATGTAAAAACAATCAGATCTGTTCCTTTAAAATTAAAAGGAGATTTTCCTGCAAAGTTCGATATTCGAGGAGAGATAGTGCTGCCATACGAGGGTTTTGCAAAAATGAATGAAGAACGAATTGCAGCAGGGGAAGAACCATACGCGAATCCTCGTAATACAGCTTCGGGGAGTTTGAAATTACAAGACAGTAGCGAAACTGCAAAACGCCCTCTAGATTGTTTGCTCTATAGTATTACCGGCGATCGATTAGGAATTAAAACGCAATTCGAGAATCTGGAAAAAGCAAGGGAATGGGGTTTTAAAGTTCCTCAAGAATCAAAAATGGTAAACTCAATTGATGAGGTTCTTGAATTTATTGAATATTGGGATGTACATCGGCATGATTTACCTTATGAAACTGACGGTGTTGTGATTAAGGTAAATGATCTTCAGCAACAAGAAGAATTGGGTTTCACCGCAAAAGCGCCCAGATGGGCCATGGCCTATAAGTTTAAAGCAGAACAAGTCTCCACAGTCCTTAAAGAGATTACGTATCAAGTAGGGAGAACAGGTGCAATTACTCCGGTAGCTAACCTAGAGCCCGTGTTATTAGCAGGAACTACTGTAAAAAGAGCTTCTTTGCATAATGCAGACCAAATTGAAAAGTTAGATATACGAGTTGGGGATACCGTTTTTGTAGAAAAGGGGGGAGAGATTATTCCTAAAATAATAGGGGTAGATTTTCAAAAAAGAGATCAAAATTCTGTTCCAACGCAATATATAACTGCATGTCCAGAATGCGAAACTCCATTAATTCGCAAAGAAGGAGAAGCACAGCATTATTGTCCTAATTATCAAGGATGTACCCCACAGATTGTTGGTCGCATCCAGCATTATATTTCTCGTAAAGCTATGGATATAGAAGGTTTAGGAGGAGAAACAGTAGCTTTGCTAGTGAACGAAGGATTAATAAATAATTATGCTGACTTGTATGAATTGAAGAAAGAACAAGTGGTTCCTTTGGAACGGATGGCAGAAAAAAGTGCAGAGAATCTTATTGAGGGAATTGAAAAATCAAAAGAAATTCCTTTTGAAAGAGTTTTGTTTGCTCTGGGCATAAGATATGTTGGAGAGACGGTTGCAAAAAAATTAGCAAAACATTACAAGTCGATACAGGGGCTCGTAGCGGCTAATGAAGAGGAGTTGGTGGATGTTGATGAAATCGGTATTAAAATAGCCCAGAGCGTAATAGAATTTTTTGCTTCTGAAGAAAATAAAATTTTGATTAACAGGTTACAGCAATATGGAGTTCAATTAGAGATTTCTGCAGAAAAATTAGCAAATCAGACTGATACGCTCCAGGGGCAAACTATTGTTGTATCTGGTGTTTTTGAAAAAGTGTCCCGTAATGAACTTAAAAAGCTAATCGAAGATAATGGGGGTAAAGTTTCTAGCTCAATATCTTCAAAAACCTCCTATATCGTTGCGGGTGCTAATATGGGGCCTAGTAAATTAGAAAAAGCAAATAAATTGGAAGTACCTATTCTAAGTGAAGATGAGTTTTTGGATAAAATAAAATGAAAATAAGAACTCTTACAAAAATACTGTTATTGTTGGCAGGGGGACTTTGTGTCTTAAGTAAGGCTATGCAATGGGAAGAATTAGAACTCTATGCAAAACCTGCAACAGTACCTTTGTTATTAATGTTATATTGGTTTAGCGCAAAAAAATTAGACGCCTTATTTTTGATAATATTACTTCTATGTTTTTTAGGGGATATCTTTTTGTTAACTGATATAGATAATAGCTTTATGTATGTTCTTTTAAGTTATGCTATATGCTATTTAATCTTGTTTTATTATTTGTATAAGAATTATACACCTATTGATTATAGTAGTACAGATATCGTCTATTTAGTGATCTTTTTTGTAGCATGGACTTTTATTGCCTACGAGATTTACAATGTCACAGAAGCTGCAATGGGCAAAATAAGGCCTTATGGGGTAGGCTATATAATTATATTGTACCTGCTTTTTATTGGAGCAGTTTTTCAATATGTTAATGTAAGATCAGCACAATCATTATGGTTTTTGATTGCTGTTTTAAATTTCGTAATTAGTGATTCTTGCTTTGCTCTAAATAGATTTTACATACACTCGATAGAATTTGAGATAATCAATTCTGTTTATCAATTATTAGCAGTCTTTTTCCTGGTTCAGTTTAAGATATCCAGTCCTACATCACTAAAACTGAAAAAGAATTTCTGAAAAGAGAAAGTTTTAGTGATTTTTAGTTGTTTTAAAATTTACTATATTGTCCCAGGGAAAAAATCACACATCTGTTTAACCGGGGGAGTATTCAAAATTAATCAGTATTAATTTTTGGGTGCAAATGAATTTTAATGAATGGAGAAAAACTACTAAAACTTTTAATTTCTTTTTTAATAATAGCACAAGTTCTAGGATTTATATTTAAAAATACTTTTTTAAATACTTACTCTGGTATACTTATCATCTCATCTATAATTATACTATATTTTGGAAGTGCCAGAAGAATAAATATATTTCATGTTATTGTTCTTTTAGTTCTCTTTTTAACAGCGTTGATTTCGTTTTTTAGCGTCAAAAATATCTTAGAATTCCAGATTATTTTGCAAATAAGTGTGTATGTTCTTTTGTTTTACTTTTTGTATTACAATCATAAATCATTTCTTTATAACAAAAGGGATATTTTTACCCTTATTCTTGGAAGCTTGTTATACACTGTGATTTTTTTTATGGCGTATCAGGTTCTTAGAGAAACAATGAGAGATTTACACATACTTGGCTTTATTCATCTATTGTTGCTTTATATTTTGCTAGTAGTAGCAGGGATTCACTTTGTTAATATTAGATCAGAAAAATCACTTTGGTTTTTTTTGTCAATGTTAAATTTTGCATTCAGAGATTATATGTGGTTGATTGATCAATTTTATTTACCATCTTACGAATTAAAGGTTCTGATACTCATTTGTAATCCTTTAGCTATGGTTTTTTTAGTTAACTATATGGTTACAGAGTCCATAAAACTTAAATCAGATGAATTTGAAGGTTTATAAAGTAAAAGGCGTCAGTGTTTGAAGATACAAAAGTTTACATATCAGCTATTTTATATCACAAGTTTCTTAACCCTGCTTGTTGCGGTTTTTGCTAATTATCTGATGATTTATTTTAAGCCACCCGTGATTTTATCATTATGTGTATTATATGTAGTAAATGCAGAGCATAAAAACTATTTTGTTTTATTTAGTTTATTATTGATTTTGGTATGTGAGATACTATTTTTTCATGATTATTTGGGAAACTTCGAAATTTTACATATTCTACTCGCTACATATTATTTCTTAAATATTACTTTACTTTGGAAAAGCTTGCAAATAGTAAAAATACAACTCAAAAAAGTATTTACTTTTCAGTTGGTAATATCTATGTTGTTAATTAGCTACGTTCTATATGCTGTAGCAGAGCTCATACTACCCCAAATTATAGATCATAAGACAGTACTTTTTATTCTTATTTTCTTTTTCGCTTTTTTTATAGGGGTTTGTTATTATATTTATTTAAATAGCAAAACTGTAGTTAGTTATTCATTAATGATTGCTGCCTCTTGCTTTTTGATAACTAACATTATCACTGCCTTAGATGGGTTTTATATACATCTTGAGATCTTCCCGATTATAACCACAGTCTTACAAATTTTTGGACAGTTTTTTCTAATCAAGTTTTTTATGGAACAACACAAATTGATACCAAACAATAAAGATTACTTCTAGAAAATAATCAAATTTGTCTTCAAAATATGTATATATTTAGTTCTGTATTGTAAAGCTTAACCTTCCTTTGAGAAAAATAGACATAGCATATTGGTTTTTTTATAGTTTTTTCATAGTAGTTATAGGTATTGCTATTTTTTTTGATAAAAGTTTATTGGTGTACACCAAGCCAATTGTGCCATTATCTCTAATTGTCGTATACATTAGGTGTTCAAAAAAAGTTAATGTTTTGTTCATACTATCTATGATTACAATTATGATAACAGATATTTTCGTTTACATTAATTTTGTAGAGTACTTTCGTGTCATAGCTCTACTAATTACAGCCTTTTATATATTTTGTGTGTTTTTGTTGTTGAAGTTTGTTTCTAAACAGGACCTAAAATTAAAGCAACTTATTTCTCCGCCTCTTTTGATAGGAGTTATGTTGATTTTCTATCTAATATTTTCTATTACACAAATGGTTTTGCCAAAGATGAGTGATTCTATAGGATATATTATTAGTATTGTTATAAGTATGCTGTCATTTTCGGCAATTGGTTTTGTTATTTACATAGCAGATAGGTTTGAAAAGTCGATTTACTTATTTGTAGCCACGTGCTGTACGTTATTTGTAGATGCCCTTTTGGCGGTAAATGAATTGCTTTATTATAATAGGGTGTTTACAGTTTTAATTAATATTGCAGAAATAGGAGGTATTTATTTTTTTACCAATTTCTTGATTGAAACAAGAGATAAGAATAAGAATATAGAACCTCACAAGGACAATTATTTTTAAACACAGAGCATTAATTCTAATGGTATAGCTCCTATTATTATTTATTGAAAAATATAATTATTAAAACATTATTTGAAAAATCCGAATTTCACATACATATTTTTTTATAGTTCTTTCTTAGTGGTCATTATAGTGGCAATGTTTTTTAATGAGGGGTTATTATTATATTTTAAACCAATGATTCCCTTATCACTGATTCTATTATATGTAAATTCAGTCAAGAAAATTAATTTTTTATTTCCTGTAAGTTTGTTGGTTTTGGCTATAACTAATATTTTTGTTTCCTTGGATTTTGTTCGATATTATGATGTAATAGCAATACTTATAACGAGTTACTACCTCTTATGCGTTTTCCTTTCACGGGAATTTATTTCAAAACAGGACATTAAACTAAACAAATTAACTTCGCCACCAGTAGTGATAAGTATAATATTGATAGTCTATGTAATGTTTTCTATTGCAGAGTTAGCATTACCAAAGATTAAAGACTCTTTGGCTGGAGTAATATCAGCGTTAATCAGCATGTTGTTATTTTCTGCCATTAGTTTTTTTATCTATTTGTCTGATAAATATGAAAAAGCAATTTTTCTATTTGTAGCTGCTTGTTGTACACTTGTCGTCAATGCTCTTTTAGGAATAAATGAACTTTATTATTATAGTAGAATATTTACTGTACTGATTAACATCGTAGAAACACTAGGTATTTATTTCTTTACTAGATTTTTATTGGAAACGAAACCGGTGAATAAGGAGTTTTTGAAAGAAAAGTATTTTTAAAAATGATGAAGTTTTAGATAAGTTATGCTGATTTTCAACGTTTTCCTTTTTCTTGAAGTTGTTGAAGTGTTTTTAATTTGTAAAATAGCTACATTTGTGGCTTTGTAATCTTTTGATAAATGATCTTAAAAGGGCTTAAAAGGAATGCTATAAAAAAAAGTGTTGAAGCACATCTAGAGAAAAGAAATGTCTCATCACAAACTATTTCTAAGCTTAAAACTCTTGCTGTACTCGTTGATGCTTCTTATGATATCAACATCTCATCTTTGATCAAACTAGCAAACGAATTGGGAGTTACTCCTGATAAATTGAAAATAGTAGGATATAAAGAAGATAAAGAAATTGAAGATGATAACAATGTGGTTTATTATAATGACAAAAATTTTGGAGTAAAAGGTGTGATGAAGAGTGGAGCTTTACAAGAATTCATAAACAAAGATTACGATGTTTTAATAAGTTTTTATGAAGAGAATAAAATAGAGTTAAACTATGTGGCTGCTGCCTCAAAAGCAAAATTTAAGGTGGGTTTTGCAAAAGTTGATCATCGCATCAATGATTTAATTATAGGAGCCACGGTAAACAATCCTAATCTGTTTATTAAAGAACTTAAGAAATATTTAAAAATTTTACAGGTTATATAACATGAGTAGTTTTCTTAGAGGAACAGGGGTAGCTTTAGCTACTCCATTTAATAAAGATGGTTCAATAGATTATACGGGAGTTACCTCATTGGTTAATTTTTGTATCAAAGGCGGGATAGAGTATCTGGTTATTTTGGGTACAACTGCCGAGTCAGTTACACTTTCAAAAGAGGAAAAAAAAGATCTAGTAGACCACATTGTTAGAGTAAATGATAATAGGCTTCCTTTGGTGATCGGCATTGGAGGAAATAATACTGCAGCAATCCTTAAAGAAATTCAAGAAACCGATTTATCATATTTTGATGCAATACTGTCAGTGGTTCCTATGTATAATAAACCAAGTCAAGAAGGGATTTATCAGCATTATAAAGAGATAAATGATATCGTTCCTATTCCAGTTTTGCTGTATAATGTGCCTTCTCGTACTGGCATTAATATGACTGCAGAAACTACTTTGCGTCTTGCACAATTAGAAAATATTATTGGTATAAAAGAAGCTGTGGGGGATTTTACCCAAGTATTAAAAATTATTAAAGATAAACCAAAGGGTTTTCTTGTAATTTCTGGGGACGACACTTTAGCACTACCTGCAGTAGCCGCGGGTGGAGATGGTGTTATAAGTGTTATTGGACAGGGGTTTCCTCAAGAATTTTCTGAAATGATTCGATTAGGTTTGGCAGGAGAAACAGAAAAGGCATTTCAAATACTATATAAACTCTTACCAATTCTAGACTACGCTTTTGAAGAAGGTAATCCAGCAGGAATAAAGAATATTCTAAAAACCAGAGAGATTTGCCAAGATTATCTTCGATTGCCCCTAATTCCTGTTTCAGAAGGCTTAGGAGAAAAAATAAAAGAGTTTATCCAGAATTTTTGAGGTTCTATAGCTATGGCTAAAAAGGTAAAAGACCCTGGAATTGGAATAAGTTCGAATGAACGTGCTAAACGGTTTATTGATCCTGATGGTTCTTTTAACATAAAACATATCAATAGGCCCAGCTCATTGTCTGAAAGCTATGAGTATTTAATCAGTATACCTTGGAGCAAATTTTTTTTATGGGTGTTACTAGGATACGTCTTGATTAATACCTTATTTGGAATAATCTACCTGGCAATTGGGATATCAGGCATTACAAAACCAACTGGAAGTATTTTTATAGATTTCTTAAATGCATTTTTCTTTTCAGCTCAAACCATCACAACGGTGGGTTACGGAAGAATGGCACCCAAAGGCATGCTTTTGGGAGTGATATCTTCGTTTGAGGCATTAATAGGTTTATTGAGCTTCTCATTTGTAACCGGACTATTGTATGGAAGATTTTCTAAACCAAAGGCCAATATCCAATTTAGTAAAAGTATAATCCTAAGAAAGCATAATGGAATTGACTGTATTATGTTTCGGTTAATGAGTAGAAGCACTAATATAATGATTCGCCCCAGAATAGAAGCTACTTTATCATTATCGCAAAAAGGGAATGATGAAAAGTACATTAATAATTTTTATAACCTGAAACTTGAACGAAGCTCAATCACCTATCTACCAACCACCTGGACTATTGTGCATGCAGTAGATGATTCCAGTCCATTAAAAGATTTTGATAGACTAGAATTATCTCAGCTTCATGGGGAAGTATTGTTATTGATAAGCTATTATGATGAGTCTTTTGCCCAGGAAGTGCATCAAGCACACTCCTATATTTTAAAAAACATTCGGCATGATGAAAAGTTTATTCCGGCATTTTATTATGATGATAATGGATATACAATTCTTGATCATAATAAACTTGATAAAACCTTGGATGATGTTGAGGATAAGAGTTATGATCCTTAATTCTAGTGGATGAGTTGATATTTGTGCAACACAGGCTGAAATTTATAGTTATTAATTGATGAGCTAAAGTTTTTGTAATACGGCAGAAATATATATTTTTGCCAGATGTTTTTTTATTTATGAAGAGATTATTTTATTTACTTATTTTTGTATTACTCTTAGGGTCTTGCAGCGAGTACCAAAAAGTGTTAAAGAGTGAAGATGTGGCGGTTAAGTATAAGGCGGCAGAAGAGCTATATAAAGAAGCTAAATATAAAAAAGCACTTCGTCTTTTTGAACAAATAGTGCCTCAGTACAGAGGAAAGCCCCAGGCAGAAAGAATAATGTACTATTATGCTGATACGTATTATCAATTAGAGGATTATTATTTGGCGGGGTATCAGTTCGAAAGATTTGTAAAATCATATCCAAGAAGTGATAGGGTAGAGGAAGCATCGTACAAAGGAGCAGAAAGTTATTATCAGTTGTCTCCAAGATATACGCTTGATCAAGAAGAAACTACTAAAGCTATAGAAAAACTTCAAAACTATATTAATACGTATCCGGATAGCGAGAAACTTAAAGAGGCCAACGCTTTGGTGTCAGAGCTTAGAGAAAAGAAGGAGAAAAAAGCATATGAAATAGCAAAGCAATATCATCATAGAGAAGATTATAAAGTTGCTATAGCTGCCTTTGACAATTATCTTGTAGATTATCCCGGATCTATTTTTAGAGAGAAGGTGTTATATTATAAATTAGAGTCTGAATATCTTTTGGCAATCGGGAGTTACGAAAGCTTGGTGAAAGATCGTTTAGAAGTTGCACAAGGATACTATAACAACTACAAGAAATATTATAAAACCGAAGGAGAGTATATCGATAAAGCTGAAGAAATTGGAACAGATATACAAAATAGATTAGAACAATATAATTAGATAATACCCAAGAAGATGGATTTGAAAAAAAGTAATGCGCCGGTAAATACAACTACTATTGATAAGAATCTTATTGATCAGCCCACAGATAATATCTATGAGGCAATTTCGATTATATCAAAAAGAGCTACTCAAATTAATACCGATATTAAAAAAGAACTTCTTGAGAAGTTAGATGAATTCGCTACTTATAATGATAGTTTAGAAGAGATTTTCGAAAATAAAGAACAGATTGAGGTATCTAAGTTCTACGAAAGGCTTCCAAAACCACATGCCTTAGCTGTACAGGAATGGTTAGAAGACAAAATTTACTACAGAAATACAAAAACAGACACCGAATCCTTATAAATCTATGTCTATTTTAAGCGGTAAAAAAGTTTTAATTGGTGTTACCGCTGGTATTGCTGCATATAAAACCGGTGCTCTAGTACGATTATTTATAAAGGCTGGAGCAGAAGTTCAAGTTATAATGACTCCCGCGGCAAAAGATTTTGTCACTCCGCTCACATTATCTACACTATCAAAGAATCCCGTTCTTTCTTCATTTTTTGATGAAGAAGACGAGAATGCTGTTTGGAATAATCACGTTGATCTGGGCATATGGGCAGATATAATGATTATTGCACCTGCAACAGCAAATACCCTATCAAAAATGTCGACTGGAGCCAGTGATAATTTGTTATTGGCGACGTATCTATCTGCTAAATGTCCTGTGTATTTTGCTCCGGCTATGGATTTAGACATGTACGATCATCCTTCTACACATGAAACCTTTTCAAAATTAAAGGAATTTGGTAATGTAATGATACCTGCTGAGTCTGGAGAACTGGCCAGCGGATTGGTAGGCCAAGGTAGAATGGCAGAACCCTCTACTATTGTAAATTTCATAGAAAATGATATTTTGGGTAAACTCCCGTTACGAGGAAAAAAAGTCTTGATAACTGCAGGTCCCACTTACGAAGCAATTGATCCCGTTAGGTTCATAGGAAATCATTCTAGTGGTAGAATGGGAATAGAACTTGCTAAAGCAGCAGCCAATCTGGGGGCTAGTGTAAATTTTATATTAGGTCCTTCCCCATTAAATATAGAACATAGTCTTATAAAGGTGATCAATGTAGTTAGTGCAGAAGAAATGTACAAAGCGGTTGTTGCCAATTATATTGATTGTGATATTGCTATCGCAGCAGCAGCAGTTGCAGATTATAGGCCTAAACACATATCAAATCAAAAAATTAAAAAAGCGGATGCCGCTTTCTCTATAGAACTTGAAAGAACAACAGATATTCTAAAATGGATGGGGTCTGAAAAGAAAAGTCAATTCTTGGTTGGTTTTGCTCTAGAGACAGAAAATGAAGAGGAAAATGCCCAGAAAAAGCTTAAAAGTAAAAACCTGGATTTGATCGTTCTTAATTCTCTTAACGATGAGGGTGCCGGCTTCAAAGGGCAAACCAATAAAGTAACCTTGATTAATCATAAATTAGAAACTAAAGCGTTTGATTTAAAAACAAAGTCTGAAGTAGCTAAAGATATATTCGACGAAATTAATCTGCTTAAAAATGGATAGATTCTTATTAATAATAGTACTTACATGGTGCTTCAATGTAAATTCTCAAGAATTCAATGCTAAGGTATTGGTGAATGCAGAGCAGACAGGTAATCCTAATTTGCAAGTATTTAAAACATTAGAGCGTTCACTTGCAGAGTTTATTAATAATACAAAATGGACAGATACAGATTATCGTACCGAAGAACGAATTGATTGTAGTTTTTTCATTACAATTGCGAGTTATGATAATGATTTTTTCAACGCTACTCTACAGGTTCAGGCTTCGCGTCCTGTGTATGGATCAAATTATAAGACTGCCATTTTTAATGTGAATGATAAGCAGTTCAATTTTAACTATCTCGAATTTCAGCCTTTAAATTATAACCCCAATAATTTTGAGTCAAATCTTATCTCTGTGGTCTCTTTTTATCTGTATATGATTCTTGGGGTTGATGCAGATACTTTTGAACTCAATAGCGGAACAAAATACTACGAAGAAGCTAAAAATATAGTGGGGAATGCTCAAAGCAGTAATGCCTTGGGGTGGAACGCCCAGGATGGAAACCAGTCTAGATTTAGATTAAATGATGATTTGTTATCTGGTACCTTTGATGGGTATAGATCTGCTATGTATATCTATCACAGAGAAGGCCTGGATGTTATGCATAACAATGTAAAAAAAGGAAAACAAACAATTACGCAGGCCATGGAGTCTCTTGAAAAAATGCATAACGTAAGGCCTAATTCTTATATAATGCGAGTCTTCTTCGATGCTAAGGCAGATGAAGTTTCGAGCATTCTTTCTGGTGGTCCTTCGGTCAATATCGCAGACACTGTTGAGACGCTTAACAAGATTGCTCCGACCTATACAGATAACTGGAAGGATATTAAGTTTTAAAAAATTAGAGATAAACAGATTAAATCTTTTTAAAACTGTAGTATATTTACTTCCATTTAAATAATAAAATTTTTCTGTCCCTTGCTTAGAGGTCTTTCCATAAAAAACTTTGCGTTAATAGAACAGCTGCAGGTATCTTTTGATTCTGGCCTTATTACGATTACGGGAGAAACTGGTGCAGGAAAATCATTGCTATTGGGTGCACTGGGTTTGTTATTGGGTAAAAGGGCAGATTTAAGCAGTGTTAAAGACAATTCTCAAAAATGTGTGATTGAAGGTAGTTTTGCTATCAACCAATACAATCTTTCTTCTTTTTTTGAAGACGAAGAATTAGATTATGAAGAAGAAACAATCATAAGAAGAGAGATCTTACCGTCAGGAAAATCCAGAGCTTTTATTAATGACACTCCTGTTACGCTACAATCTCTTGCTGCGCTAGGTGAAAAGTTAATAGATATTCACAGTCAACATCAAACGCTAGAGGTAACTACAAATGATTTTCAATTTGAAGTTCTGGATGCATTGGCATCTGCAGATCGAGAGATTAAATCATATAAAAGGGGACTTCGGTTACTTAAAGAAAAGGAGAAAGAGGTAGATATCCTAATTGCAAATCAAGAGAGTTTTACCAAAGAGTACGAATATAACTCCTTCCTGTTAAAAGAATTGGAAGAGGCTAAACTCCAGCCAGGTGAACTGACAGAATTAGAAGAACGTTATGAGCAACTTAATAACATAGAAGAGATTCAGGAACGACTGTCTGGATCAATTTCTGTAGTTTCTACAGAAGAAATAGGGGTATCTGATCAATTAAATACGATAAAAACAAATCTTTCTAAAATAGAATCTTATTCAAGCGGATTAAAAGAGCTTTCAGAAAGAATCCAGAGTATATATATAGAATTAGATGATATACAGGTGTCTTTGGTAAATGAGTTAGAAAGCCTAGAGGCAGATCCTCATCAATTAGAACAAACTAGCCAGCGTTTACAAATATTACATAATCTACAAGTTAAGCATAAAGCTGCCAATATTGATGAGCTTATTGTGCTTAAGAATGAGCTTAACGAAAAAGTGTCCAGAACAGAATCCCTTTCAGAAGATATAGAAAAACTGAAGGTAGAGATAACAACGATTCATTCTCAATTAGATGAGTTAGCAATAAAAATTCATGAAAAGAGGAAAAAGGCATTGCCACAGTTGGTAGAGGAACTCGAAAATATTCTTAAAGCGCTCGGTATGCCTAATGCAAGTTTTAAGGCTTCTCTTGATTTACAAGAAAAATATCTATCTAATGGAAAGGAAACGTTAGAGTTTTTATTTTCTGCTAACAAAGGAGGTGCCTACGGAGCGCTTAAAAAAGTAGCTTCTGGAGGAGAATTATCAAGAATTATGATTGCTATTAAAGCTATTTTATCAAGATATGCACAACTGCCAACTATAATTTTTGATGAAATAGATACTGGTGTATCTGGTGAAATAGCTCAAAAGATGGCCGATCTAATGATGACTATGAGTAAAAATTTGCAGGTTTTTAGTATTACACACTTACCACAGATCGCTGCTAATGGTCAAAGTCATTATAAGGTGTATAAAGAAGATATTGATCATACCACAATAACACAGCTAAAACTATTAAGCGAAGAAGAGCGTGTCAAAGAAATAGCAGAAATGATCGGGGGTAAGGATATTTCTGATTCTGCCTTGATTCATGCAAGATCGTTATTGGAATCAAAGTAGTATTTACAATTTTCTAACCTCTTATTTTATCGATTATATGCATTTTTAATCGATAAAAAGTGTGTTTTTCACCGATTTTAACATTTTTTGAAGGTTTTGCAGATAATTATTTTGTAGTTTCACCGTTGTAGTTCCAAATCTACAAGCCCCAAAATCATGAAATTACCTGTTAAATTCTTATGCTATATTGTGTGTATAGCTTTTTTTTCTGTTTCTTGTTCGACTAAAAATGTTGACGATGAGTTAAATTACACCGATAAGGAGTTTTTTATTCCTGAAGTTAAATCTATTGAAATAGAGATTTTGCAACGAATTAATAATTATAGAATTTCTTTAGGTTTAAATTCTCTTCAATCTTCTTCTGTGATAAAATCACAAGCGTATAGCCATACTGTATACATGATAGAACAAAATAATATGTCTCATGATTATTTTCATGTAAGAAAAAATTATCTTGTTAATAATGCAGGAGCAAGTAAAGTTGCCGAGAATGTAGGTTATGGATACTCATCGGCAGCGTCTGTAGTTGATGCCTGGCTTAAAAGCGATGGTCATAGACGAACGATAGAAGGAGATTTTACGAACTTCGATATTTCGGTAGAACAAAACAGCGAAGGAGTGCTTTATTTTACTAATATTTTTATGAAAAACTAAAGATCTCAAACGCTACAGAATTTGAGTGACTACAAGTAATCATTACTTATTTTAAACATCGAACGTCGATTCTCTTCATGTTCTTTTTCAGTACATCGCTTGCATTGGTGCAATAATTGCGATTCACCATATCCTACGGCACTGGGTATTCTAGAAGGATCGATCCCTCTGGATAAGATGTAGTTTTTTGTAGCATTTGCACGTCTTTCAGATAATTTCATATTATATTGATCCGTACCACGGTTATCTGTATGTGATTCAATATTAATAATCATTTTGGGGTTGTCTTTCATTACATTAACAAGATTTTCCAGCTCATAAGCCGAATCCGGGCGAATGTCATATTTATCAAAATCAAAGTAAATAGGGTTAAGTACGATTTCTTTATTTATTATTAACGGTGTAAGATACAAATCCAATGTATTTTCGGTTCCATTGGTAGCCGTTGTCGAAAATTGTTTATTATCTGATCTGTAATCTTTTTTGGTTGCAAGAACGGTGTAGGTTTTAGAACATGATATTTCTGTAAAATTATACTGTCCGTCTTCATTTGATATGGTAGTACTAATGATCTTACCTGTTTGATCGATAAGTTGTACAGTAACGTTAGACAGCAGATCAGAAGTGCGTTTGTCATAAGTGACACCGCTTAGAGATTGCTTACATTCGTATCTGTCAAAAGTATAGATGTCATCACTTCCCTTACCACCAGTTCTATTAGATGAAAAATACCCAAAATCATCGTTGTGATCTAAAAAGAACGCAAAATCATCATATCCACTGTTATAAGGAGCACCTATATTGTTTATATAAATGTTTTCTTTAGCTTCCTTTTTCAAAATATTAGACTTGAATATGTCTAAAAGTCCAAGGTTGATGTGATTGTCTGATGAAAAATAAAGCGTCGAGTCTTTAGCTACAAATGGAAACACCTCTCTGCCTATTGTATTAATATTCTCCCCCAAATTCTCCACATTTCCAAATGAACCATCGTCGTGAATAGCTACTTTATAAATATCTGTTTGTCCGAATCCACCTTCTCTATCAGAAACGAAAAACAAAGTTTTTTCGTCAGGACTTAAGGCTGGATGACCTGTTGAGAATGTTTTATCATTAAAAGGTAGCTCTTCAATATTTGTCCATTGGTTGTTTTGCATTCTAGCCCGGTATATTTTAAGGTTAGATGTTCCTTCTTTATCATACGAAGTGTTCTTTCTTTTGTTTACATTATTTCTGGTAAAATACAAGGTTTTGCCATCTTTTGTAATAGTTAGAGCTCCCTCGTGATCATTTGCTAAATTGATGTTATCTGAAACCAATGGTGATATTTCGCTAACATTAACAATGGAATCAATTCTACTAATTTTTGAGGTGTAAATGTTCAAAAATGGTTCTCCATTCCATTTATAAATTTTCATTTTGCGAGCGGCATTATCATCTTTTCTGGATGATGTGAAGTAGAAGTTGCCATGAACTTCAACCCCTCCAAAATCTGAATAATTGGTATTTGAATTTAGATTTATTATTCTAATTTGCTTATCTCTACTAGCCGATAGCTCTTGAAATTTCTCTAGACTTACACTTTCTATGCCTCTTACGTATTCACCATTTTTTTGGAGCTTCCTGAACTCTTCCAGCCAAGTGTTTGCTTCTTCATACTTTTTTAAGCTTCGCAGTGTTTGTATATATTTATAAATATACTCAGGATGCAAATTATCATATTTGCGAATCGCTTTATTAAACCAGAAATATGCTTTTTCAGAATTTGAGTTGTTGTAGTAACAGTCCCCAATCCTTGTAAGAACATGTTTACTACTATCCTCTTTTTCTATAGCCTCTATATAAAGCTCTGCAGCTTTCATGTATGCAAAATCTCTATAATATTTATCAGCAACCTTAACTTTCTGTGCATAAATTGATAGGCTAAAAAAGAAGAGTAAAATTAGAATTGTTTTGCTTTTTAGGATCATAATTAAAAGTATCTGGGAGATTTAACACGTCGCTCATTAAATACCTCATAGATGAGCAAGATTTCATGAGTTGCACCTAAATAGGGCCGTAAATCGGAAACAAAATGCTCGTAGGCATAACCAATTCTAAATTGATTGGTGACTTGAAAATCTGCCAAAGCACCAACGGATGCAGTATCCTCATTATATCTATAAGATCCACCCAGCCAAAATTTCTCGAAAAACAGAAGATTTATATTTAAATCTACTGAGATTGGAGCCCCATTTGTAGCTTTTAAAAGAGCAGATGGTTTTAATTTAGTGTTGGTACTAAGGTCGAAAACATATCCTCCTGTAAAATAATAGCTAATTCGTTCTAGTGCCACATAGTCAACAGCAGGTGTTTCACTACGATTATTATCAATAGTTAAAAGCCGTGGGGCAGAGGCGCCTAAATACCACTTGTTTGAGTGTAAGTATAGCCCTGCACCAATATTGGGATTCCAGCGATTGGCGTAGTTTCCAAAAAATGGATCTTCTATTACTGCTGGGTCATTTAAAAACTCTTGATCTAGATTGTAATGAGTAGCACCAGCTTTAACTCCCAAAGCTAATTTTGTGTTCTCACTGAGATTTAAGGTGTAGGAGAAGTCACCATAAAGATATAAATAGTTCTCGAAGCCTGGAGCATCGCGAATTACAGAGACACCTAATCCGACTTTTTCATTTTTCAAAGGAGTATGTGCCGATAATGTTTGAGTTTGTGGTCCTCCATCTATACCAGTCCACTGGCTTCTGTGCAGTGCGACGATGCTTAGTGTTTCTCGACTCCCGGCATAGGCTGGATTTATCGATATGGTATTAAACATATATTGAGTAAACTGTGGTAACTGTTGTGTGAATCCCATCGAACTAATAAACAGTATCAATCCTGTTATTTTGTACTTTTTAATCGCCATTAATTTGTTATTTAGTTCCTATGTAAAGCGGTTCGCTAAACGGTTTAAGTCCACTATTGTTTAGTGTAACGATATAGTAATAAGTTCCTGTTGGTACTTGATTTGCTGATCCTAGGGAGGCCCTGGGTGATGTGCCATTCCAATCGTTTTGGTAATTATCGGATTGATACACTATAGCTCCCCAACGATTAAGAATTTTTACATCTATGATATAGTTACAATCTTCTACACCATCAACTACAAAATATTCATTAAAAGGATCTCCGTTGGGAGTTATGACTTTTGAAATTTTTATATCTTCATCTCCGCAAGCAAAAACAGCACATCGATTATGTATCTCAATTTCCGCTTCTACATAAATAGGGCAACCTGAATTATCTTCGGTATAACTGAATGTGATCGTTTCAGAAGCATTTTCACCAAATAACTCTATAGACAGGGGATCAAAAAACTGATTGTCAATAACCGTAGCGTTTCCAGATACTACTTCCCATGTTCCATCAAAATTAATCTCACCATCAAGTAAGTCGAACAAATCAAATATTTGCGATTCTATATCACTCGCAATACATAAACTGACATCATTAGCTGCAACAGCCCTGTTTTCTAAAGTAAGTTTGGCGGTTATTGAACTCGAATTTCCGCATTCGTCTGTGACGATGTATTCAACGATTAACATTCCGTCATTGATTGTTGTAAAATTGTAATTCGAGGATACTGTCGCCAATGTATTTGAACTGCATTCATCTATAGCACAAGTTTCCAGCAAGATGATATTATCTACATTCCATTGATTCGCTATTTCTTCTGCATTCAATACAGAACACTCTAAAGTCATATCGTCAAGCGTACAATTATCTAAACTAGGAGGTGTGGTATCGGCAAGAGTAAGTGTTGCCATTAATGTAGTACTATTGTCGTTTTCATCTGTTATTGTATACGTTACCTCTATGATGCCTCCTAAACCACAGGAAGAAACTAAGTTACCAAAATCATAATCTGAGATTATCGTTCCGTTAAAATCCGTGCCACAAGCATTTGCAATACATGATTCTAATTCTAAGATATTATTCGAATTCCATGTATCTGCGATACTCTTATTATCAGTTCCATTACATTCAATGGTCTCATTAACGACATTACAGTTAGTTATGTCAGGGGGAGTTTCATCTGAAACAATAAAATATACTGTAGCCTGATCACATGCTGATGGATTGCCGGTATCACAAATAGAATAGATGAAGCTATCTGTGCCTACGAACTGAGAATTAGGCGTATAGATAAATGTTCCATCGGTATTAAGAACCAAAGTACCATTGTCTACACCGTTTATGGGAGTCGCATTTACAAGCTGTGTATCACCTTCAGGATCGAAATCATTATCCAATATATTTCCAGAGCGATTTTCACATTCTGAGACAAAATAGGCATCATCATTCGCAAACGTGCTATTATCCTGATTCTCAAATACGGTAATTACTACAATTGCAGTATCACATAATATTGGAGTACCGTTATCGCATATAGTATATTCAAAAGTATCTTCTCCAATAAAACCTACTGGAGGAATATAGATAAAGGTTCCGGTATTTGAATCAATTATCACAGAGACTCCTTCTGAAGTCAATACAGAGGTTGTGGTTACTGAAATTATATCTTGATCAGGATCGAAATCATTCGCCAATACATTTCCAGATACAGGGGTATCAATTTCAGTATTTGCAGTATCAGGATTTGCAATAGGAGGGTTATTTTCTGGATTTTGTTTTGGAAGTACTTCTATATATACTGTTGCAGAATCACAAGCAATAGGACTGCCATCATCACAAATGGTATATTCAAAGGTGTCCTCACCTATAAATCCTAGGGGTGGGGTATAAGTATACATGCCAGTATCAGGGACAATGATTACATCAACTCCTTGAGAAGTGGTAACGGTGGTGGTAGTTACTGTTTGCGTATCGCCCTCAAGATCTTCATCATTAGTGAGTACATTACCAGAGACAGGAGTATCTATAAAAGTATTATTGATATCTGTGATTGCGTTGGTACAATTCGTTGTAATTTGTACACACCTAACAGTTTGACATTCGTTAGCATCACGAACTGTTACATTATAATGTCCCGGAATAAGATCTCTAAATATTCCACTAGTTTGATAAGTGACTCCATCATCTATTGAGTACGAATATGGAGAAGTTCCGCCTCTTCCACAAACATTTAACTGTCCTGGTTCGTTACATAAACTATTCAGTTTGGATGTAACAGAAAGTGTTAGTGGGTTGACAGGTTCGGTAATCGTAAATGATTCTATAATCGTACAATTATTAGCATCGCTAATAGTCACCGAATATGTTCCTGCTGCCACATTAGTTAGATCTTCAGTAGATAAACCGTTACTCCACGTAAAAATGTAGGGAGGAGTTCCGTTACTTATAGACAGGTCAATAATGCCTGTCGTTTCGCCAGTGCATAGTACGTTGGTCACTTCAGGGGTAGCTTTGATATTACAATTGTTTATATACAGGATACCAGCACTCTTTTTTCTTTGTGTTCCACTAGCCTCAGTTAGAGTAACATTATGAGTCTGATTTGTAAGTCCAGTTGCGCTAGCAGTAGTTTGATTTTGGGTTGAGGTGCTCCATTGGTATGTATATTCTGGAGTTACCCCAGAAGCAATTGCTTCAAATATGCCATTACTATATGATACGGCAGCGGTTACGTCTTGTATTTTTATTACGGTAATGTCTAATGTATTAGCCCTTTTAGTAGTTTCCAAAGTAAGTTTTCGGTCGTTATGCTTTTTTGTAAGAGTTAATGAATCAATGGTAATATCGTTGTGATCGTTGGCAAGTTTTAAAACCTCTCCAGACCAATGTTTAGAACTCAAGTTGATTTTTGAGAGATTTTTTTCCTTTACATAAGAAATGTCATTGTTACTATGATAATCTCTACTATTGGGTGTATATCCATAAGCATTTAGGATGGGAAGTAGAAATGTAGTAATACAAACAATTATTATAATTGTTCTTGGAAAAAGATTCAAAGTAATTATTTTCATACGCCCCGTTAATTATAAGTCTATGTTTGTGACAACTCTGAATTTTTTGACTGCATCAGATTTGTAATAACAAGTTATTTACGTTCACAATATTTATTAAATACTACCATTTTCGAAAAGTTACCGTTTCGTTTGAAACAATAATATCTTCAAATCTAACTATAGTTAAGTTCTTATTAGATATTCCCTTTATGACAAGGGATGGGGCATATCATACTAAACTATTTAGATATTGCTCAATTAGTTTGGGGAATTTTATCAAACAAATATGGGGGAAAGGATTGTTGTCAAAAGTATGTTATATTGATGAGATAATCAATTAATAATTGTTTAAATTTTGACTCAAATGCTCAATTTTTGACCCTATTTGATAGGGGTAATTTCCCCTTTTTTGAAATTAGTTAACTTGCTCAGCTTTTCTCTTTTGTCAAAAATATCACGAAACGATCACATGCTGCGATAAGTATCATAGCTATATATGGTCTTAATTGAAATTGAAACTCTTATAAAGCCACACTAAATTCTAATTTGATTAGTCTTGGTTTAGGTCGTTTTGTTATCTTTACCCCTTGTATAACTATACTTTAATTTACAACTAAATGTCACACAATTTATTAAAAGGTAAAAGAGGGATCATTTTTGGTGCACTTGATGAAAGTTCAATCGCCTGGAAAACTGCCGAGCGTGTATTTGAAGAAGGAGGAAGTTTTGTACTTACCAATGCGCCCGTAGCCATGCGTATGGGGGCTATTAATGCTTTGGCAGAAAAAACAAATTCTCAGGTGATACCAGCAGATGCTACTTCACTAGAGGACCTTGAGAACCTTGTTGAAAAATCGATGGAGATTTTGGGAGGTAAAATTGATTTTGTTTTGCATTCTATAGGGATGTCCGTTAATGTTAGGAAGGGTCGTCATTATACAGATCTTAATTATAGCTTTAGTGAAAAAGGCTGGGATGTATCTGCGCTTTCTTTTCATAAAACCATGCAAACATTATACAAAAAGGATGCAATGAACCAATGGGGGAGTATCGTCGCGCTAACTTATATGGCCGCACAAAGAGTATTTCCTGATTATAACGATATGGCAGATAATAAAGCGTATTTGGAGTCTATCGGCCGTAGTTTTGGATACTTCTTTGGAAGAGATAAAAAAGTACGAGTTAATACTATTTCTCAATCTCCAACACCTACTACAGCAGGAAAGGGTGTAAAAGGTTTTGATGGATTTATAGAATATGCCGATAAAATGTCTCCGCTTGGTAATGCTACTGCAGCAGAATGTGCAGATTATACAATTACGTTATTTTCTGATCTTACCAAAAAAGTAACATTACAAAATCTTTATCATGATGGTGGTTTCTCTAATATGGGAGTAAGCCAAATGGTTATGGATAAGTTTATGGGTGAAGAATAATAATTTATACCTATAATGCCTTAGGAAAATCCCATTTGAATGAAATGGGATTTTTCTTTGGTTATCTTTGCAAAATGAAATAGCTATTAGTGTTTCTATAGTTATCTGAATCATCTGATAATAAAATAAAATAGTAGATGAGATTAAACTTTTCTTTTATTGTACCCGTATATAATAGACCAATAGAAATTGAGGAGCTATTGCAAAGTATGTTAGAGATGGACTACAAAAAAGAGTATGAAATTGTGATTATCGAAGATGGATCATCAGAGACTTCAGAGCATGTTATTGAAGCTTTTAAAGAGCAATTGTCTATAAGTTATTATCAAAAACCAAATACAGGCCCTGGAGATTCTCGCAATTATGGTATGAAAAAAGCAAGAGGTAATTATTTTATTATCCTCGATAGCGATGTGATTTTACCTCAAAATTACTTGTCAAAGGTTGAGGTTTTTTTAAATAAAAACTTTGTACACTGTTATGGTGGCCCCGATGATGCACATGAAAGTTTTTCTAATCTTCAAAAGGCAATAAGTTATAGTATGACATCGTATCTTACGACAGGAGGGATTCGAGGTCGTAAAAGTATGATGGGAAAGTTTCAGCCCAGAAGTTTTAATATGGGATTATCTAAAGAAGCTTTTTATGCTTCTGAAGGTTTTGGAGATATTCATCCAGGGGAAGATCCTGATCTTACTATCCGGTTGTGGAAATTAGGATATGAGACTGCTCTAATTCCTGATGCCAAAGTATTTCATAAGAGAAGGATTTCATGGAAAAAATTCTACATACAAGTTAGTAAATTTGGATTGGTACGTCCGATTTTAAACAAATGGCATCCAGAAACGGCCAAAATAACCTATTGGTTTCCTGTATTATTTCTCATATATATATCATTTGCACTAGTAACTTTGGTTTTTGGGTTCTGGTATTTTATGGCCATCTTAGGGCTGTATTTTGTTTTAATATTTATGGGAGCATCGACTGCTTTCAAAAACATTTCCATAGGAATACAATCTGTTTTGGCAGTTTTGATACAATTTTATGGTTATGGAAAAGGATTCTTTAAATCTTATTATTATATTCATCTACTCAAAAAAGTCCCGGAAAAACAATTTCCGAAATTGTTTTTCAAAAAGTAAGAATATATGTCTGGTAGAACAAAAAAGAATTTCTCATTCAAAAAAAGCAATGTAAAAACCTTTTTGTTTTTTCTGTTATTCACTTCTCTTTTATGGATATTAATTCAGTTTTCAAAAAATTACACACAAGAAGTAGAAGTAGGGATTAGATATACAAACCTTCCTCAAGATAGAATTTTTAATGAAGAAAGTGATCAAACGCTAAGAATGACGCTCAACGGAAATGGTTTCAGGTTAATGAGTCATAACTGGAAGAAACCCGTCTTAGAATTTAATGTAGTGGATGCAGCTTCAAACAAAGAGGATCAATACTATTTTCGTGTTGATAAAGAGTCTGCCATCTTAAAAAACAAACTCGATTTTAAAGGACGTATTCTGGCATTACAAAAAGATAGCCTGAGATTAAAACTGGATGTTAACTTAGAGAAAAAAGTTCCCGTGATTGCGAAAGAGGATATTAGGTATGCAGTTGGATACGGGAGCGATAAAGGACTGATGATCACTCCAGATTCTATAATAGTAAGTGGACCTTCAAAAATTGTAGATACCCTCCAAAAGGTGTTTACAGAGCTATTAAATCTAGAAGGTATTAACCAGGATTTTGTTTCTCAATTGAACATAGACAAGACAGACTTGCCATCAAATATCAAAGTGGCTCCTGAAATGATTGAAGCTAGTATTTTGGTGAGTAAATTTACAGAAGGAAATCAAAAAATTCCTATTACACTAAATAATGTTCCTGAAGGAATAGAAATTAAAATTTTTCCCAAAGAGAGTACAGTAGTTTATAGAGTGGGATTGGATAAATATAATGAGATTAGTGAGAGAGATTTTATGGTAGTAGCAGATTATGCTAAAGCTTCTGAGGAAAGTTCTTTTCTTACGCTTGAACTTCTTAATAAACCAGCGTTTATTCATGATGTTCGTTTGCAGGAGAAACAAATCCAATTTGTGGTTGTAAAATAGAGATCAGATATGAAGGTTGTAGGGCTTACTGGGGGAATAGGTAGTGGAAAATCTACCATTGCAAATATGTTTAGCCAACTTGGGGTTGCCGTATATATAGCAGATGAAGAAGCTAAAAAGTTAATGAATACTGATCCGTTAGTAAGAGAACAAATTATTGAATTACTAGGAGATAATTCTTATGTAAATGGAGAACTCAATAGGATGTATGTCGCGGAAATCGTTTTTAGCGATAAAAAGAAATTAGAGGGTTTGAATGCTATTGTTCACCCTGCAGTAGCAAAACATTTTGATCTCTGGAAGAACAAGCAGGTAGGTGATTATGTAGTAAAAGAAGCAGCAATACTATTTGAAAATGGCGCATATAAACAATGTGATCACACTATTCTTGTATTGGCACCATTGGAAACAAGAATACAAAGAGTCTTAAAAAGAGATGAAATAACACGGAAACAAGTGCTTTCTAGAGCAAATAATCAATGGGACGATTCTAAAAAAATTCCGTTAGCCGATTTTATTATACATAACATAGACCTAAAAGAAGCTGAAAATCAAGTAGGTAAAATTCATGCTCAAATATCTTCCTAATGGCTTTGTAATCTTAATCTTTCATTTTGTTAACATTTGGTTAAACCGTAAAGTAGCTAAATGTTAAAGTCTTACTTTTGATTTATGAATAAAAGGTTATTCGTATTGCTGATAATCCTCATGAGTTTATCATTAATCGGGATTATTTTCGTTCAGGGATATTGGATTAACAACACGGTTGAGAATAATAAAGAGCAATTTTCTTTTAATGCTAAACAAATATTGATATCTGTTTCCAACGGGATTCAATATCGAGAATTTGAAGAGATGTTTTTTCCATTACAAGGAATACTGGATAGCATAGGAGAAGATCCGGATAATAAAACAATACGTCAGCTATTAGATATAAGTATTGATAATACAACAAAATCTTTTGCTTACGCTAATGGTATTTTGGATGAGGATTATAAATTATTCTCATCTTTTGTAAACTTTAATATCGATACGGTAAAATTGAGGAATATTCTTAATCGTAATGTAGACATTGCGACACAGGAGACTCAGGCTGATATTGCTAAACAAAGTTCTAAGTCTAAGTTGGAGAGAATAAGAGGATTGACAGACCTTCAAAGAAAGGACTACGAGATTGTTATAGGAGAAATAGCCAGTTTTATACCAATACACAGAAGGGTTCAAAAAAAGGAAATAGAATATTTGCTTAGAAAAGAACTCGAAGAACGAGATATAAAAGTAGATTTTGAGTATGCTATATACAGTAATGCATTAGCAACAAAAGTACGTTCTGACGATTTTAGTTTGGATTATCCAACGACATACGCAATTCCGCTTTTTGTCGATGATGAAGGAGTAAGCGAGTATCAACTTTATGTCAATTTTACTGGAAAAAAGCAATATGTGCTTTCTACTATTAAAGGAATGGCCATATTATCAATAATTTTTACTTTGATTATTGTAATTGCCTACTCCAGTGCTTTGTCGCAACTCTTGCAACAAAGACAGATATCACAAATTAAAACCGATTTTATTAATAACATGACCCATGAGTTAAAGACTCCTATTGCCACTATTAACCTGGCACTAGATTCAATAAAAAATCCAAAAATAGGAGGTGATCCTGAAAAAGTTCAGCGATATATGAAAATGATAAGAGAGGAAAATAAAAGGATGCACGCTCAGGTCGAAAATGTGTTGAGAATATCCCAGCTTGAGAAGAACGAACTTAACATTAAAAAGGAGAAACAAGAGCTTCATGATATTATAGAAGATGCTGTGACTCACGTTTCCTTAATTATAGAAAGCAGAGACGGATATGTGAAAACGCATTTGGGTGCTCTTAAAACTACTGTATTGGCTAATGATAGCCATATGACTAATGTTGTAGTTAATATTTTGGATAACGCGATTAAATATTCTGAAAATGAGCCAAAAATTGACATATACACTGAAAATGTAAAGAATAGTATTATCCTTAAAATTCGTGACCAAGGAATAGGAATGAGTAAAGTTGCACAAAAAAAGATCTTCGAAAAGTTCTTTAGAGAGCATACTGGAGATTTGCACAATGTAAAAGGACATGGTCTAGGATTAACATATGTAAAAAGAATCATAGATGATCATCATGGTCAAATATGGGTGGAGAGTGAAAGGGGAAAAGGCTCCACATTTATAATTAAATTACCGTTAATATCATAAAATATGGAAACAGAAAACAAAAAGATTTTGCTTGTAGAGGATGATCCAAACTTTGGAACAGTATTAAAGGATTATCTGGTCATGAATGATTATGATGTTGTGCATGCCAAAAATGGTATGGAAGGCTTCGAAAAGTTCAAAAAGGATGATTATGATATGTGCATTCTAGATGTAATGATGCCTTACAAGGATGGATTTACACTGGCAAAAGAGATAAGAGATAAAAATGAGGAAATACCAATCATTTTTTTAACTGCTAAGGCGATGAAAGAAGATGTATTAAAAGGGTATAAAGTTGGTGCAGATGACTATCTCAATAAACCATTCGACAGCGAGGTGCTATTAATGAAAATACAAGCTATTATGCAACGCAAGAATACCGAATCGGTTGCAGATAGTAAACAATTTGAATTTAAAATTGGAGGTTTTCATCTTAATTCTAAACTTCGATTTTTGACTTTTAGAGAAGAAGATCCTATTAAGCTTTCTCCAAAAGAGAATGAACTATTGCGCTTACTAGCATTACACCTTAATGATCTTATGCCACGAGAGTTAGCATTAACAAAAATCTGGAGAGATGATAACTATTTCACCTCTCGAAGTATGGATGTTTATATCGCTAAATTGAGAAAGTATTTAAAGAAAGATGAAAATGTAGAAATACTTAATATTCATGGTGAAGGATTTAGACTAGTAGTGCGTAATGAAGAGTCTTAAGAAAAAGTAACGGTAATAACTAGCGAATAAAAAAACACAATGAAAATTTTTCATTGTGTTTTTTTATTGATGTAGTTTACAATAGATAATGCTTCTTCCTTGTAATCAAACCACTTAATATCTGGATCTTTCCTAAACCAGGTGAGTTGTCTTTTTGCAAAACGTCTCGTGTTTTTTTTGATTTCAGAAATGGTAAAATTCAAATCCCAGGTGCCATCGAGATAATTGAAAATCTCCTTATATCCTACAGTGTTTAGAGCATTCAATGATCTGTCCTTATATAAATTTTTGACTTCATTTACTAACCCTTTCTCTATCATCATATCGACTCGTTCGTTTATTCGGTCGTAGATTACTTGTCTATCCGCAGTAATTCCAATTTTTATGATATCGAAAGGTCTATTTTTTTTAGGAGTGGTAAGAAAAGATGAATAAGGTTTACCACTGCTAAGACATACTTCTAAAGCACGCATAACTCGGTGTGTATTTTGTAAATCGACCTGATTATAATAATTTGGATCCAGTATTTTCAATTTGTTTTGCAAGCTTTCAATCCCAGAATTTTTATAGGTAGATTTAAGTTTTTCTCTTATCTCTATATCTACTTCTGGAAAACTATCTAATCCCTTAGTTACAGCATCGATGTACAAACCAGAACCTCCGACTAGAATTGCATAGGTATTGTTTGTAAATAGGGTATTGAGTCTCTCTAATGCGTCCTTTTCAAAATCCCCAACAGTATATAGCTCTTTAATGCTTTTGTGTTGAATGAAATGATGTCGAACTTGCTTTAGTTCATCCAAAGAGGGGACAGCGGTGCCTATACTCATTTCTTTATAAAACTGTCTGCTGTCTGCTGATACAATTTCGCAATCAAAGTATTTTGCCAATGTTAAACTCAGGCTTGTTTTGCCAATAGCCGTTGGACCAACGATTACTATGAGAGTATTATTCATTGTGCAAATCTTCTCCACATTTATAACAGAATTTGGCACCATCCCTATGATCGGAACAATGGCAATTGGCGCATACCTGAGTATTAAGATTGACCTTTTTAGATTTACGTTCAGCAGCATATTCTGCAGATACAATACCTGTGGGAACGGCAATAATACCATAACCTACAATCATAATCATAGCAGCAATCAATTGACCCAATGGTGTGGCAGGTGCAATATCACCATATCCAACCGTAGTCATTGTGACAATACACCAATATACGCTAATCGGGATACTTTTGAATCCACTTTCCTCTCCTTCAATCAAATACATCACAGTACCCATAATGATGCAAAGTACCAATACCGCAAATAAGAATACCAATATTTTTGCGCCACTATCTTTTATAGCTCGTATCAATCGGTTGGATTCACCAATATATCTTGAAATCTTTAGTATTCTGAAAACACGAAGTAGTCTGAGCGCTCTTACCGCCAGCAATGCACTTGTTCCCGTAATAAAGAAAGATAAATAAAGTGGTAGTGTTGATAGAAGATCTATGAGGCCATAAAAGCTAAATATATATCTTGAGGGTTTTTTGATTGAAATAATACGGGCAATATATTCAAACGTAAAGAATATTGTAATTACCCATTCTCCATAATACAAAAACCTGTAGGTATCAATTGGCAATCCTTTCACACTCTCAAGCATTACAAAGATTATACTTAGTAAAATAAGAATCAAAAGTGTTATATCAAAGATTTTTCCGATGGGGGTGTCAGCCTCATAGATGATATCATGTAGTTGATCTTTCCAGGTTTTATGATATGAATTTTCCTCCAAACGTTTTTGATTTTAGTTAAAAGTACTAAAACTCAGAAATTAAACTTTAGTAATAGGGATTATCTTTAACTTTTTGTGCTGGCGTATATAACTCTGGATAATATGCTGTGCGTCTCTATTATGCCGCATTGGAGTAATAATAGATCTCAAAATATCAATATTGTTTATTTGATGATTTAAATTAAAGTATCCAATACCTTTAAATTTTCCTTCTTCAATCAAAATAACACTTTGCTCATCTACATCTCGACCCCGGTCTATAATAATCATATCCTGACCATCAAATGAGTTATTATTGATTAGTTTTTGTACTCTAGTATTGTATTCTCCAGGAGATTCTGTCGAAATACAAGCACCAAAACATTGTTTTATCGTATAGTTAAAACAATTTCCTGCACTGGTGTCCAGTCCCATTAATTTCTGACATAGGCTATACTCTTCTGTCCATCGATGCATATAAGACTTAGCTTGTTGTCTATTCGAGAACGTCGTTATACTTCTTTTTCGGCTGTCTGCTTTGGAAACTTTTAGGTTAATAAATCCATCATCGTCAATAAATTGGTATAAAGCTTGGTTAAATTTAGATCTTTTTAAAGCGCGATTGTATTTTGGTCTGTTACGCTTTATCTCTTCACTTTCTTTTAATAAAGCCAAAAGTTCACTACCTGTAATCTCATAAGTAATACGAGCAACTTCTGTTTGAATTCGTCTGGATTTTCTGTTGTCACTTGTAAAATGCTGGTTAAGACGTTTTTTGATATTTTTACTCTTACCAATGTAGATGATTTTTCCATCTTCCTGATGCATATAGTAAACCCCTGTGGTGGTTGGGGCCTCTTCAATCAGCCTTAATAATTTATCGTCAATTTGACGTTTTGGATCAGCTCGAACAGTCTCTATAATGATGTTTTTATCTAAATCTCTGGTTAGTAGAAATTTAAATAATTTTACTGTCGCAAGTGCATCGCCATTTGCTCGATGTCGATCAGAAAGGGGAATACCCAAACTACGAACTAGTTTTCCCAAACTATAGGATGGTTGATCAGGGATTAGACTTTTTGAAAGTTCTACTGTACACAAAGATTGTCTTTCATAATCAAATCCTAATCTCGAGAATTCAGTTTGTAAAATTCTGTAATCAAAATTTGCATTATGGGCAACCACTACACATCCCGTAGTTATCTCTACAATTCTTTTGGCAACTTCATAAAACTTTGGAGCGTTACGAAGCATTTCGTTATTGATTCCCGTAAGATTGGCAACAAATGGTTGTATAGAACGTTCAGGATTTATTAAACTTATAAATTGATCTACAACTTCGTGACCATCAAACTTATAAATAGCAATTTCTGTAATCCCTTCTTCATTATACTTTCCGCCGGTAGTTTCTATATCTAATATTGCATACATAATTTGCTTGTAGTGGGTAGTCTGTAGTAGACAGTATATATTTTAATAATTTTTTTAGTTATCTAACATTCCTTGCCGTTAATTTCAAGTCTAGTTGTTAAAGAGTTATTTTAATTAGATAATTCTTTTATATACTAATTGTAATTTCTGGCGCCAAATATAGAACTTCCAATTCTAACCATCGTGCTTCCGGCATCAATAGCAATTTTATAATCACCACTCATCCCAATAGAAAGCGTCGTTAAGTTAGGATATTTAGGTTTTAATGCTTTAAAGAAGGTGCTAATCGTTTCAAATTCACTTTTGATTTGGTGTTGATCATCCGTAAAAGTAGCCATTCCCATAAGGCCTTGAATACGAACGTTGGCCAGATTCTTTAATTCGTCAGACTCAAGTATAATAATCGCATCTTCCTTACTTAATCCAAATTTACTTTCTTCTTCGGCAATTTTGATTTGTAGCAAACAATTGATAATCCTGTTATGCTTCTTAGCCTGTTTATTAATCTCCTTTAATAATTTGATGCTATCTACGGCATGAATGAGATCTACAAACGGTGCCATGTACTTCACTTTATTCGTTTGAACATGACCAATCATATGCCAACTAATATCTTTGGGCATCTCCTCCCACTTTTCGACCATCTCTTGTATTTTGTTTTCACCAAACTCACGCTGACCCGAATTATAGGCTTGCATTAAAATAGAAATAGGTTTAGTTTTGGACACAGCTACTAGATTGACATCTTCTGGAATTGAATTTTTAATATTTTGAAGGTTTTTTTCAATATCATTCATAAGATGCAAAGATATTTAAAAAATCATTCTTAAGATCAAAACTCATAGATTGTAATTCCGCTTCGTAGTTTAGGTTCTATATACGTACTTTTTGGAGGCATTCTTAATCCTTGATCAGCAATTCTTTTCATTTGATCTACAGTAGCCGGGAATAAACCAAAACCAACCTTAAATTCATTGCTGTCGATCTTGCTTTTTACAGAAATAATATCATTTTTACCATGTGAATATTCGATTCTAGTATCTGTTCGTAGATTTTGAATTCCTAAAATTGGTTCTAATACTGTTTTATACAGAATTTGAGCATCTAATTCTTCTAGAGCATCGGCAAACTCATATCTTGTTTTTCTAAGGTATAAAGAATAAAATTCTCCTTCTAAATACATGCTAAAATGATGAGGGTTTGAAGGTTTATAAACTTCAATCCCCCTATTTTCGATACGAAACCACTCATCTAATTGTATTAGGAATTCTTCTTTGGATAACCCGTTAAGGTCTCTAATCAATCGATTAAATTCGTAAATCCTTAAATCTGATTCAGGAATAAGGTAGCTCATAAAAAAATTATAAGTCTCGTTTCCCTGATGATTAGGATTATCTTCTTTGAGATCTTTTGCCAAAAGGTAAGAAGAAGCAGAACGGTGATGTCCATCTGCAATGTAAATGGTTTTCATTGAAGAAAAAGCATCCTTAATCTCACTAATAGATTTTGGATCACTTATTTTCCAAAGATAGTGAGTATCACGATATGTGGTGGTGAATTCATATTCTGCTCTAACTTTAACAACCTTGGCTATAATTTGGGCAATAACCTCATTGTCTGGATAGGTTAGTAATACTGGTTCAGCATTAAAACCTACAGTTTTTAAATATTCTTTGAAGGTTACTTCACGATCCTGGAGAGTGTCCTCATGTATTTTAATCACATTATTTTCATAATCCTCTGCACTTGTTGCTGCTATAATTCCCGAAAAAGATTCTTGCTCTCGGTTTACTATTTTATAGACATAATAACAAGGGGTGTCATCTTGAATAAAAATTTCATCTTCTTTAAACTCAAGGTACCTATTGCGAACTAGCTTATAGCGTTCTTCGCCCGATATTTCTTTTTGATACTTGTATCCGGGATTAACAATATGCAAGAAAGAGTATGGATTGTAATCCATACGAGAATCACGTTCATTAGGCGTATAGCTCTGGTAAGATCTGGAGGCTACCAGACTTACTTTGTCCCTTGTTGGACGAACCGCTTTAAACGGATGGATTTTTGCCATTTAAAAAGTATTAATTAAATAGTTCTTCTAGTTTATTGTCTAAATTTTTTCCTCTAAGGTTCTCTGCAATAATTACGCCTTCTTCATTGATTAAAAAATTGTAGGGTATTAGATCAATTCCATAAACCAGTGCGGGATATGAGTCATTTGCTTTTAAATCGCTTATTTGAGTCCATGGCAATTTATCAGTCTCAATAGCTTTAATCCAGTCATTCTTTCTTACATCAAGTGATACTCCTAAGATGTCAAAACCTTTATTTTTGAAATGATTGTATGTGTTTACTAATGCAGGATTTTCTTTTCTGCAAGGGCCACACCACGAAGCCCAGAATTCTACTAATACGTATTTACCTTTTATGTCTGATAGTTTTATTAGTTTACCTTTCGGGTCGGGTAACTCAAAGTTAACATATCTGTCCCCTATATTTGGCTTTTGAGGAAGAGAAAGGAAATTGTTAATTTCTTTCCCATTTTTAGAATTTTGAACTTTATCTGAGAAACCCTTGTATAATTCTGACAACTCTTTTTTGTCTATAGAAGTCTTCTTCATATTTAGTATGCCAGCACTAACGTAAGAGTCTGGGAAGTCAATAATAAATTTTTTATCGATAGCATCAAATGCATTCAATATTTCTCTACTTCTACGACTTAGGGAATCTAAATATTTTATAGAGCCCTCTTGTGATTGAAGAGGCTTAATAATTTTACTATATTCTTTTTCTAATTCTTTTTTATTAGATCTAAGAATTTCGAATTCTTTTTGTGTTTTCCCTCCATTAACTATCGCGTTAGAGAGATTACCATTTTCAATATCAATTTTAATTTCTTGGTTTTCTACCCACAGAAATATAACACCTTGTTGGTAATCCTTAGAATGAATGAACATGTTTTCGGTTTCGCCGACTTCGCCTGAGAATTCAAACTTTTCTTCTAGGACTATTGTAGAGTCTTTTTCTTTGTTGGTTCCTAAATATATCCATGTACTATCAGGGGTATTTGTCATAGTTCCTTGGATAAGAAACCCTTGATTTTTTACTATCAATTTTGTTTTTTCGGTTTTGCAAGAGAAAAAAAGCGTTACTGATACAAAGGCAATAAGATATCCTTTTCTAGAGATCATGATGGTAGTTTAGTTCAAATGGTTAAATAAAAAAAGTTGAATTCCAATTAGCTTTCCAACTTATGAATATGTCATTTATGATATTTGAAGCAAAACCAAACCTGCTCTAAATGAATTGCTTTGCTACTTTTTCAGCTTTCTTACTTTCATCATAATTATAGAAACCTTCACCACTTTTAACCCCTAATTTACCGGCCATTACCATATTTACTAATAGGGGACAAGGAGCATATTTTGGATTTTTAAAACCTTCATACATCACATTTAAGATAGAAAGACAAACATCAAGACCAATAAAATCAGCTAGTTGCAATGGCCCCATGGGATGCGCCATACCTAGTTTCATAACAGTGTCAATTTCAGTTACTCCTGCAACACCATTATACAAAGTCTCAATAGATTCGTTAATCATTGGCATTAAAATTCTATTGGCAACAAATCCTGGATAATCATTAACTTCAACTGGTACTTTACCTAGGGTTTTAGACATTTCCATGATTGTATGAGTAACTTCATCCGAAGTGTTATACCCTCGTATGATCTCTACCAGTTTCATGATCGGTACCGGATTCATAAAATGCATCCCGATCACCATTTCCGGTCTGTTGGTTACTGCGGCAATTTGTGTGATAGATATAGAAGAAGTGTTTGTAGCCAAAATAGTATCTTCCGGACAGGCATCGCTCAATTCTTCAAAGATTTTGAGCTTTAACGTTACATTTTCGGTAGCAGCTTCTACAACAAGGCCGGCATATTCAACACCTTCTCTAATACTGGTAAATGTAGAAATATTACCCAGCGTACTTTCTTTGTCAGCTTCTGTGATTTTTTCTTTAGTAATCATTCTATCCAGATTCTTGGTAATAGTTGCCAATCCTTTTTCTAATGATTCCTGAGAGATGTCTATTAGTTGAACTTTAAAACCGTTTTGGGCAAAAGTATGCGCGATACCATTTCCCATAGTTCCTGCGCCTATAACTGCAATGTTTTTCATTTTTAATGTATGTGTATTTATGTGTATGTGTTCAAATCAACGGCTTGTGTTAAAGCAATCTATGATTTGTAAGGCCACTTCTAATGCTTTTTTCCCTTGTTCCAGAGAAACAATAGGCGTAGTGTCATTTTTGATTGCTTCTGCAAATGTATCTAATTCATCCAATATGGCATTATTAGAGGGTACATTTGGATTGTCAAAATAAATCTGTTTTTTAACACCTTCAGCATTTTGCAATATCATAGCAAAATCATCAGGATTTTCGGGAGCGTCTTTCATTTTTACGACTTCGCATTTTTTCTCAAAGAAATCTATAGAGATATATGCGTCTCGCTGAAAAAATCGTGATTTTCTCATGTTCTTTAAAGAAATTCTACTTGCCGTAAGATTTGCTACACAACCGTTTTCAAATTCTATTCTAGCATTGGCAATATCGGGGGTTTCACTTATCACCGAAACGCCACTTGCACTTATATGCTTTACTTTAGAATGTACAACACTTAGGATCGCATCGATATCGTGTATCATAAGATCTAATACAACTGGTACATCTGTTCCTCTTGGATTAAACTCTGCAAGTCTATGTGCTTCAATAAACATTGGGTTGTCTATTTTGTCTGCAACTGCAGTATACGCAGGATTAAAACGTTCTACATGTCCCACCTGTCCTTTTACGTTATGTCTTTTTGCCAGATCAATTAATTCTTCAGCTTCAGCTACGGTATTGGTTATGGGTTTCTCAATAAAAACATGTTTGCCTGCTTCTATAGCTTGTTTTGCCACATCAAAATGAGCAAAAGTAGGGGTTACAATATCTACGACATCTACTGCATTAATCAATTCTTCGACCGAATTGAAAAGTTGATAACCGAATTCGTCGACTATAGCTTTGGCTTGTGTTTTACTAGCATCATAAAAACCAACTAATTTATAATTTTCAGATTGTTCTAGAAGACGTAAATGGATTTTACCAAGGTGTCCCGCACCGAGTACTCCGGCTTTGAGCATAATTCAAGATTTTACACAAAAATAGTATTATTTATAAATTAAGTGATACTCCATTTTGAAAATCCTAACATTAAATTTTTATTTATTTTAAAATGATTAGCAGAACGTATCCCGCAGTAACAAGGAATCTTTAATAAATTTTAATTTTAAAGAAACAATAGTTTATCATTCTTAGAAATCTTTATGTAATTTTAGCCTGCTAAATAATCTTGGAGAAGTGAAAGATACCCTTAGACATGCAGGAAAAAGAAAACAATTGGCGAATGTTCTAGTTGGTAAAGGAATTAAAGATGAATCAGTTTTATCTGCCATAGAGAAAATACCAAGGCATTTATTTATGGATTCTGGTTTTGAAGATCATGCTTACCAGGACAAAGCTTTTCCAATCGCTGCAGACCAAACGATCTCTCAACCCTATACTGTAGCTTTTCAAAGTGAATTGCTACAAATCAAAAATGGGGATAAAGTACTTGAAATAGGAACAGGTTCGGGGTATCAGACTGCTGTTTTGTGCGAGCTAGGTGCCAAAGTATACAGTATCGAACGTCAAAAGGAACTGTTCAAAAAAACCAAATTGTTTTTGACAAAACTTGGATATAGGCCTAAATATTTGTCATTTGGAGATGGATACAAAGGACTAAAAGAACATGCGCCATACGATTCTATACTAGTTACTGCCGGAGCTCCTTATGTACCAAAACCTCTGTTGAGTCAATTAAAAATAAACGGACGTCTGGTAATACCTGTTGGGGAAGATGTTCAGATAATGACGCTTTTTGTTCGTAAAAGTGAGACACAATTTGAAAAGAGAGAGTTTGGCGAATTTAGATTTGTACCCCTTTTAGAGAATAAAAATTAGGTTATTCATTTAAAAAGAGCGTTAAGTCATTAGTTTTTACGATGATTACTTTTACAGGAATAAAAAGGTATATCTAGAACTGAAAATTATTTAAAAAACCTACTAAGGCCCAACTGTTTAATGAATACTTATTAAAAATTCTTTTTGATACGATCCAGTGCTCTTTTATTATCTCTATCCTTGATGGTTTCTCTTTTATCAAACATTTTCTTACCTCGGGCTAGTACGATATCAAGTTTGGCTAATCCCCGATCATTTATAAATAATCTCGTAGGGATAATAGTGAGACCACTATTTTTTACTTCTTTCTCTAATTTTTTTAATTCTTTTTTATTGAGAAGTAGTTTTCGTTCACTTTTTGGATTGTGATTAAAATAGGTTGCATGAGAATATTCTTCTATATGCATGTTAATGACAAAAAGTTCTCCGTTATTAAATTCACAGAAGCTTTCTGCTATAGAAGCTTTTCCTTCCCGAATTGCTTTTATTTCAGTTCCTGCCAGTTTGATTCCCGCAGTGTATTTGTCAAGAAATTCGTATTCAAACTTAGCTTTTCGATTTAATATGTTAATCTTATTCTGATTCATGTTTGGCTGTAAATGCTTACAAAAGTACAAAGCTTTCTCGAAAGAAAGCTTTGTACTAGAATTAAGTATTTGTAAATGTTTTCAAGGTTCTTGAAATTGTATTGTCGAAATCTTCCCATTCTCGTTAAGTTGTAACTCCATTGTTAAGTTAATTTTCTCAAATTCGGCCATATAGCTGTTGACACCTTCGGTAGTTTCAATAAATGTTAGGCTTTTTAATTTTCCAAACTGCTCATAACACCCATTTACAAAACGTTTTACACCTTCTTTTGTCATTGCTTCCTGCATTTCAGAAGTATATAAATTAAAAACAGCATTAACGTTTTGTACATTAAAATTCTCTTGAAAAGCCCTGATAGCTGTTTTATATGCTATCTCGTCTTGAGACAATATTGATTGCGCAGTAAAGCAAATTAAGAATAGTAATATATATTTCATTACATTTAAAATTTGGAATTTCACTATACGCAAAGTAATTATTTTTTAAGTCTTTAAAAAACAAACAGCAGAAAAGCTATTTTTGACAATGTATTATGGGGATATAAAAAAGTTACTGGTGGTAAGTATAAATAAACAATATCGTCTAAATAAATGATCTTTGTGGGTTTAACAAAAAAATCACAGGAATTAAGGTTGTAAAGTTTAATTTAGTTGGTAAAGAGAGTTTTTATGAAAAGGTATTTGTTATTGTTTTTAGTAGTATTTTTTTCGTCTTTTACTTTGTTATCCATTCAGTTTTCAGCACAGGAAATAGTGGATAGAACTATTGAAAAGGCAGGGGGATCTCGGTATGACAATGCTATTATTGATTTTACATTTAGGGGTAAAAGATATCGTAGTAAAAGAAATGAGGGTATTTATGAATTAGAAAGGTTTGCAAATAGCCCAAAGGGATTGATTCATGACATGATAAGCAATTCGGGTTTTAAAAGAACGATTGAAAACTGTCCAGTAAAAGTTGCAGATTCTTTGATTACAAGAATTAGTGACGGAGTGAATTCTGTGCATTATTTTGCTAATTTACCATATGGTCTTAATGCACCTGCAGTTAATAAAGAATTAGTAGGGGAGAGTATTATAAGGGAAAAACCATATTATAAGATTAAGGTAACTTTTGATCAAGATGGAGGAGGGACCGATTTTGAAGATGAATTTATGTACTGGATCCATAAAGAGGATTTTACAATAGATTATTTGGCATATAAATACGAAGTAAATGGAGGAGGAATTCGATTTAGGGAAGCATATAATCCCAGAGTAGTAAACGGTATTCGTTTTATAGACTACAATAATTATAAAACTGATAATCTAAAAACACCACTTAATACTCTTGATGAGTTGTTTGAAAAGAAAAAACTTAAGCTGCTTTCCAAAATAGAACTCAAAGATATCTTTGTCTATGTAGAAAGAGACTGCTGTTAATCTATAGTGAGTACCAGATCAGTGATTTTGTCATTTTGGATGGTGATCACAAATAACTTTCCATAAACTTTTTCATCAATGGATGAGTATTTTTTGTTTCCTATGATTTTATTTACAAAGTCGGGAGTTGTGTTACTATGGCCCACAATGACACAGGTTTTTCCTTCGGATTTTTCTTGAAAATCAGGATTATTTAGATTTCCCGGATCATACAATACGATTTCCAAATTTTGACTTTCTGCAATTGGTTTTGCTGTGTTGCGAGTTCTGGTATAATCAGTAGAAAAAACCAAGTCTAATTTGACCTCTGAAAAAACTTTTGCCCATTTTTGGGCGCGTATTTTACCTTCTTCAGTGAGTTCAGGATCTTTATTCTTTGGATTAGTGAGATCTTTTTCAGTATGTCTTATAAAAAAGTACGTAGTAGTTTCTTCTTTTTTAAGTTCGTTTTGAAAACAACCTATCAGGGAAAATAAAAATATAAATAAAATTGAAAGAAATTTCATGAAGTAAGTAGTTGTTTGAAGTAAACCTTAGTTATTCCAGCATGCCCATTTGCCATATCACTATGACCATAGACAGAATAGCTATGATAAAAAATCCTATATAAATATAGTAACTTCTCTTTTTATTAGAGGAGTCTATGCCGCCAGAAGATTTCATATGGCTGGTTTTAAGTGGTTGTCTATTTATATTAGACTTTGAAAAAATCAAAATGTTACACTTTTTGTGGTTTTAGGTGTGAAATTCTTTCTTCAAAGCTTTTTGCTGGAATCGGTTTTACTATTTTTTGAAATAATTCCATCAATTCTGTTTCGTGATTCCAACGTTTTTGTTGTAATAGATTAAAATGTACAAATGTACTCCACATAACAGCCTTAAGTTCAGTTTTGTCATGGTTCCACATTCTGATCTCTACGTGTAACTGATTTTTAGTACAATGTATGAGTTGAGAATCTATAAGTACCTCTTCCATAAGCAAAGCTGGTTTAAGATAAGCGATTTGATTCGAGCCAACAACCCAGCTTATTCCTTTGGTTTTAGCAAGTTCAAATATGTCGAGATTATAATATTTGTCGATTTGATCTTCTCTTGCATTGATCATATAATTAATATAAGCGGCATTGTTTAAATGATTAAAAGGGTCGCAATCCTGAAATCTTATTTTTGCTTTAGTTTCCAGTACTTTTGGTAATGTTGTCATAGTATTTTAATTTTTATACCAATTGGTATATTTAAGGATAAAAAAATAATTATAGTTTTAATTTATCATGAATTAAGGAGTCAATAAGATCCATTGTATCTAATATGTAGCTATTATCGTTCATAGTATGTGTCATAAAAATGGCTCCCGTTATCATGCTGTAAAGTCTTTTTGCATATAAAGTAGAGTCGATTTCCATCTTTATTTCACCTAATTCTTTAGCATTATCTAATAGCTTGGTCAAATTATTTTGAATTTTAGTTATCGCAAATTGTGCATGCTTAAATAATACCTCATTTTGATGTTTTGAATCTATAGACATATTGATTACTGGACAACCGCCTATTTCTTGTGTGTAGTTGTAGTAATTTCTATAAAAATCTGTTACCAAAAACAATTTTTCAATAGGAGAATCGCTCAAGGATTGATGATCTCTTATTCGTCTCGACATATTTTTTTCTGTCATGGTAAAGGCAGCTATGGCTAGATCTTCTTTATTTTTAAAATTACCATATATGGCTCCTTTGGTAAGTCCTGTAGCTTTAGTTATATCGCTTAAACTGGTAGCGGCATAGCCATTCTTGTTAAATATTGGCGCTACGGTCTGAATGATAAACTCTTTGGTTTGTTTGGCTTTTGTAAGCATGTTGTATGGCAAATTATACTTACAAAGATAATAAAAATATACCAATCGGTATATTTTTATTAAAAAAAATCATGTATTCAAATATCTCCGGCAATAATATCTTGTACATCCCTGTTAGTAATACTTCTGGGCAGATTGCACGCATCTTCTACTTTCATTTCTTGATATTTGAGTAGAATCATATATTTTTCAAGGGCTTTTGAAGCTTGGTCGCATCCAATATTTTTATTTCGTATATTATTAGTTTTGATTCTTTTCGGTGTATTACTTCTGTTCTCAAAGTCTTTAAACTGACACTTTATAATTCTATGATTTTTAAAATAAAAACGTTCTTCTAAAGTAAGCGTAACATCAACTATTTCTCGCTTCCCATATTTGTTTTTCTCATAATCTTTGTACCAGATATTATGTATTGCATAGTGAAAGAATAACTCATCATCCCAAATATAAAACTCGTCCCTAAACTTAACATGACCTTTTTCATAAGAGTGAACTATATGTTTGAGCTCATTACCATTAAAATAAAATGTTAACGAGCCCTTCTCTGAAGTTTCTTGACAAGAATAATCTGTGTGGTATTGTCTTAATGCATTAGAGCCTAACAATTCTCTTATCAATTTGTACTTATTAGAAATGTCTGTAAGGGCTCCTATTTCGTTTTGACTCAAACAGGTGCTATAGGTAAGAAGAAGTAATATGATGGTTGGTTTCATTGCAAGTGCAATGTAACTAAAAGCTCTTTTTTTTCTAGATTTAGTTATTAACCGTTATACAAACACATTTGTTGATAACTACGGTAAAACCGTAGTTCAGGGTTTTCCAAAATATGCTTATCTAGAAAGATTGATTAAAAAAAATCGGGCAATTTAACATACAGAATGCTAATTGCCCGATTTTTTTGTACTGCTTTATGCTTTTTATATTATTCAGATACCAGATCTTCCTGGTTTCTGAAGACTAAATTGTTATCAAACTCATCAAGTAGAATAATACTCTCTGTTGATATTTTTCCTGCCAGAATCTCTTTTGACAACTTGTTTAACACCTCTTTTTGAATAGTTCTTTTTACAGGTCGGGCACCAAATTCTGGTTGGAAGCCTCTTTCTGATAAAAACTCGACAGCCTCTTCTGTAGCATCCAAAGTAATATGTTGTTGTGATAACATTTTAGAAACATGCTGGAGCTGAAGTCTTACAATTTCTTTGATATTTTCTTTTGTTAATGGAGAGAACATCACGATATCGTCAATTCTATTTAAAAATTCGGGGCGGACAGATTGTTTCAATAATCCCAACACCTCTATTTTTGCAGCTTCCATTGCCGTATCCATATCTTTTATGGTTTCAAATTTATCCTGAATAATATGGCTACCCTTATTACTGGTCATGATAATAATCGTATTTCTAAAATCTGCAGTTCTACCTTTATTGTCGGTTAATCGGCCTTCATCTAATACTTGTAATAGAATATTAAAGGTATCTGGATGGGCTTTTTCGATCTCATCGAGCAATACTACAGAGTATGGTTTTCTTCTTACAGCTTCGGTTAACTGCCCGCCTTCATCATATCCTACATACCCAGGAGGTGCTCCTACCAACCTGCTTACAGCATGGCGTTCTTGATATTCACTCATGTCTATTCTAGTCATGGCAGATTCATTATCAAAAAGATATTCTGCTAGTGCCTTTGCTAGTTCTGTTTTACCTATACCGGTAGTACCCAGAAATAGAAAAGATCCTATCGGCCTTTTCTGATCTTGTAATCCGGCACGGCTTCTTCTTACAGCGTCACTAACTGCCTGTATGGCCTCTCGTTGTCCTACGACTCGTTTGTGTAATTCTTTTTCAAGAACCAAGAGTTTTTCACGTTCACTTTGAAGCATTTTGGTCACCGGTATTCCGGTCCATTTTGCAACAACTTCTGCGATGTCGTCATTGGTAACTTCTTCTTTTATTAACGAGGAGCTACTTTGCTGCTCTTGCAGCTGTTTTTGTAATTCTTCTAATTTTTCTTGAGATTCCTTAATTTTTCCATATCTGATTTCTGCTACTTTTCCGTAATCACCGTTTCGCTCTGCACGTTCTGCTTCAAGCTTATATTCTTCGATATCTGTTTTGGTATTTTGAATAGCATCGACTACCTCTTTTTCACTTTGCCATTTAGAAAAGATTTCATTTCGTTCTTCTTTAATATTGGCAAGATCTGCATTAAGAGCTTTTAGCTTAACTTCGTCATCCTCTCTTTTTATAGCTTCAATCTCAATTTCTAATTGCATGATCTTACGATCTAACACATCAAGTTCTTCTGGTTTCGAATTGATTTCCATTCGCAGTTTTGATGCAGCTTCATCCATAAGATCAATAGCTTTATCGGGTAAAAATCTATTGGTAATATATCGTTGTGATAATTCTACTGCAGCAATAATAGCTTCATCTTTAATACGTACTTTGTGATGTGCTTCGTACTTTTCTTTAATTCCACGAAGGATCGAAATAGCACTCTCAGTATCAGGTTCGTCAACTGTAACTTTTTGAAATCGTCTCTCCAGTGCTTTATCCTTCTCGAAATATTTCTGATATTCATCTAATGTAGTCGCCCCGATAGCACGCAATTCTCCACGAGCCAACGCGGGTTTCAAAATGTTTGCAGCGTCCATAGCTCCTTGACCACCTCCTGCACCTACCAAAGTATGAATTTCATCAATAAAGAGGACTATATCTCCATCACTAGTGGTTACTTCTTTAACTACTGCTTTAAGACGTTCCTCGAATTCTCCCTTAAACTTTGCTCCGGCAATCAAAGCTCCCATATCCAATGAGAAGATTTGTTTATTTCTAAGATTCTCTGGAATATCTCCGGCGATAATTCTATGGGCAAGCCCCTCTGCTATGGCAGTTTTACCAACTCCGGGTTCACCCACCAGCATTGGATTGTTCTTGGTCCTACGTGAAAGAATTTGCAAAACTCTTCTGATTTCCTCGTCACGGCCAATAACCGGGTCAAGCTTACCGCTTTCTGCCATTTCATTAAGATTTTTGGCATATTTGTTTAGTGCTTGGTATGTTTCTTCTGCACTTTGCGAGGTAACGCGTTCTCCTTTTCTGATTTCCTTGATAGCTTCTGTCAAATATTTCTCGGTTACTCCCTGATCTTTTAAGATTTGAGCTATTTTACTTTTAGATTTAAAAATAGCAATGACCAGGTGCTCTATAGAAACATATTCATCGTTCATTTTCTTGGCAATGATACTTGCTTCATTTAATGCTTTTCCGGCTTCGCGAGATAGCTGTAATTCTCCGCCACTTACTTTTGGAAAACTTTCTAATGTACTATCCAAAACTTGCTGTAAGAGTTTGACATTTACGTTCAGTTTTTTCAATAAAAAAGGAAGTACATTTTCGTCTACATTGAAAATAGCTTTAAAAATATGTTCGTTTTCTATTTGCTGATGTCCAAAACCTTGAGCGAGCTGTTGTGCTTGCTGAATGGCTTCTTGTGATTTTATAGTAAAATTATTAAAGTTCATTAGTTATTTATTTTGAGTTTAACAACAAAGAATCAAATAACATTCCTATATAAAAAATAAGTCAAAATGTCTTGAAGTTGACTATTTTTACTGACTTTTTGACGTGTTGTAAAGTTACAAATTAAACCACGACAAATATATGATATAGGTCAATTTAAAAATGATTTGATTAATTTTGTAAGAAATAAATTGTAAAGTAAAAAATGGGAATATTCAATAAATTATTTGGGTCTGAAGAAAAAGAATCAAAAGAAGAGCAACAAGCATTACCATGGCAAGAACTTACTTCTCTAGAACAGTTGGGTCATATTGAAGAAATTTCTAAAACAAAAACTCAAGCGATTTTTAAGCATTCTACGCGATGTGGAATAAGTAGAATGGTCTTACGTAATTTTGAAAGTAGTTTTGATTTAAATGATGATCAAGTGGATCTTTATTACCTAGATTTACTAAATTATAGAGATATTTCTTCTGAGATTGCAACTAGATTTCAAGTTTTTCATGAATCTCCTCAATTTATAATTATTAGAAACGGAGAAACGGTTCATCACTCATCACATAGTATGATCACTCCACAGGTTTTACACCAATTTGTATAATAAAGAAATGAAAAGGGAAGTCATTTTTTAAAAATGACTTCCCTTAATTGTTACTAATAATATCGCACTTATCTAAAACGATAATTGGTTATGATATTCTTTATCTTATTTTTTAAGTCTTCACCAGAGTCATATACCATTTGCTCGTTAGAAGGGAACTGCACCGCTTGAAGCCCCAGATAACGAACCAAATCGTCGTCTAACGCTCGCTTATCACCATTATAATTCGCATAAATATGCTCGAATACATATTCACTAGCTATAGGAAATGCTTCTAAAAGCTGCTTAGTTCTTAAGTTTTTGTACTGTACATTACCTACTACATTGGTCGCTTTGAATTGTCGAAATTCATAATATTCACAGCGTACGGTGATTAACTTGTCAACTTTTATTTTATTTCCTTCTTCATCTTTTACGACTTCTCCATTTTCATCAAGTAAATATTCCCAACCATCAGTCACTTGTTTCTCTCTTTCAAGTTGACGTTCACGCACTTGTTCTGGAGAGATATTTATTTCTCGTAAGGCAACCTCCATGGCGTAATCGTATTTTATGTTTTTTTGGGGTTGACTATGATATACTGTCCATAAGTCATCTAAACCGTAAGTTCCAAAGTTTAGTAAATCGGCTTCCAAACGTTTGGGAATAACAACATTGGTTCTGTTTTTCATAGTTACTTTAACAAAATCGGTACCTTTTAAGTGAGCCTCTTCTATTAAAGCTCTTGTGTTTTTATAGTTAGGTGTAATCTTATTTAGATATACCAGGTTATCGTATACTGTTCTATAATCCATTTTTCTTTGCGCAGAAGACAATAATGATCTAGCATTGTCATATAAGTACTTGGTAAGCTTATCTTTTGTGCTTAAAATTCTCTGATCATAATTATCCATTAAGAAATTGGCATTACGACCTTGTTCAATAATATAAAGAGGTAATAGAGGTTTAATACGTTCTTGTCTATCTCGCATTGAAAGATAAGTGTTGTATGTGCGTTCAAGATTTGCCGGATTCCCTTCTTTTTCAAGATAATTGACTGCATTAAGATCTCGTTCGACTGCTTTTGCAAAGGCTTCTTCTAACATTAAGATAAAGGATTGTTTGCCTTTCTTAGTTTTGTTAGTTTTTAATTTATTCAGGGCAATATTAATGGCCTGATCATAATTTCCGGTATTGAGAGCCTTTTCGGTTTTCTTTGCGCTACTACAAGAAGCAATGGAAAGAATAGTAAATAATAGTAGTAGTTTTTTCATGTCAATAATATTTTGATTTGGGTACTAAAAAACAACTTTAGTGCCAAAAGATAATAAAAAAACCCCGAAATCAAATTTTCGAGGTTTTATAAAGGTTTGCGAACAGTCTTATTTTTTGAATACAGGTAATAATGTGGTGGATACTTCTCCAAAACCAATGCGTACCCCATCCTTCTCACAATGTCCTCTCATAATTACAGTATCGTTATCTTCAATAAACTTACGACTACCGCCAGATTTTAGCTGTACCGGTTTTTCACCTTTCCAGCTTAATTCAAGCATTGATCCGTAAGAATCCGGTGTAGGTCCTGAAAGCGTGCCGCTTCCCATCATGTCTCCAGAATTTACAGGGCAACCGTTAATGGTATGATGGGCTAGTTGTTGTGCCATATTCCAGTACATATGCTTGAAATTACTCTTGCATACCACCGTTTCTTCTGCATTTTTGGGTTGAATAGATACTTGGAGATGAATATCAAAACTCTTTTTCCCTTCGTATTGAAGGTAAGGCAGTTGTTTTTTTAAAGGCTTGGGTCCTTCAGTTCTAAAAGGTTCTAATGCATCAAGAGTAACAATCCAGGGAGATATTGAGGAAGCAAAGTTTTTACCTAAAAAAGGACCAAGCGGTACATATTCCCATTTTTGTATATCTCGGGCACTCCAATCATTAAATAGAACCAAACCGAAAATATAATCCTCGGCCTCTTCTATTGGAATTGGTTCGCCAAGTTGGTTTGCATCTGTAGTAATAAAAGCCATTTCAAGTTCAAAATCCACTAATCTTGAGGGTCCGAAAATAGGTTCTGTGGCACCATTGGTTAATTTTTGCCCCTGAGGTCGATGTACCGGGATACCAGATGGTATTATAGAGCTGCTACGACCATGGTATCCTACAGGAAGATGCAACCAATTTGGCATCAAAGCGTTCTCTTTACCTCTAAACATGGTTCCTACGTTAGTAGCGTGTTCGATACTACTATAGAAATCTGTATAATCTCCAACACTTACCGGGAGTTGCATTTCAATCTCGTCTAAAGAAAAAAGTATTTCTTGACGATGTTTTTTATTATTTTTAAGCGTATCATTTTCTGCATCAAAAATATCAGCAATTCGATTGCGTACTAATCTCCAAGTTTTTTTTCCGTCTGAAATGAAATCGTTTAGTGAATCCTGCAAAAAAATATCATCTGTTAACGGAATCCCTTCAAAATAACCTAGTTGATGTAGCGCTCCTAAATCAATAGCAGTGTCACCAATTCTGGTTCCTATAGTAATAATGTCGTCCCTGGTCAAAAATACACCGAAAGGAATGTTTTGAATTGGGAAATCTGTATTGTGAGGAGTTTTAATCCATGTTTTTCTGTCTGGATAGTTTGCGGTTATAGGCATTATAATTCTTTTAATACGTTGTTGGTAATTCCTAAAATCAAATATATAATTTTCGAGCGGTTAAAGGTTTTTAATTTTGTGAAAAATATTTAAAAAAATGATAAGATGTGGTATTACATTCGTTTGTTTAAGGTTTTTGGCACCTTGGGTAGTACTTTTGGCTTAAAATAAGTCATACATCTTTGATTTTTTACAATAAATTAATAGGTACAAACTGTGAACAAGTTGTTTATATTTATTAAGGATTGTTTAAGCGAATGTAAAGAATGTATTGCTTATTTTTACACCTTTATCAATAAACTAGGAATACATGCAACGCGACGAACAAATTTTTGATTTAATCCAGGACGAAAAAGAACGCCAGATCAATGGATTAGAATTAATCGCTTCAGAAAACTTTGTAAGTGAACAAGTAATGGAGGCAGCCGGATCAGTATTAACCAATAAATACGCCGAAGGGTATCCTGGAAAAAGATATTATGGAGGATGTGCAGTAGTAGATGTTATTGAACAAATAGCTATTGATCGTGCAAAAGAATTGTTCGGAGCAGAGTATGCCAACGTACAACCTCATTCTGGATCTCAGGCCAATACTGCGGTGTATCATGCCTGTCTAAAACCAGGAGACAAAATACTGGGTTTTGATCTTTCTCATGGAGGACACCTAACGCATGGTTCGCCAGTAAACTTTTCGGGTAAATTATACAACCCAGTGTTTTATGGAGTAGAGAAGGAGACAGGAAGACTAAATTATGATAAAATTCAGGAGATTGCTACAGCAGAACAGCCACAATTAATTATTGCAGGAGCTTCAGCATATTCTAGAGAAATAGATTATAAAAGGTTTAGAGAAATTGCTGACAGTGTAGGTGCTATTCTATTGGCAGATATTGCCCATCCGGCAGGTTTGATTGCAAAAGGAGTAATTGCTGATCCTGTACCTTATTGTCATATAGTTACTACAACAACCCATAAAACATTGCGTGGCCCAAGAGGAGGATTAATTATAATGGGTAAAGATTTTGAAAATCCTTTCGGAATTACTCTCAAAAACGGCAAAAAACGTATGATGTCTTCTTTATTAGATAGTGCCGTTTTTCCTGGAAATCAAGGTGGACCTTTAGAACATATCATCGCGGCAAAAGCAATAGCGTTTAGAGAGGCTTTAAGTGATGAATTTTTACATTATATTATACAGGTAAAGAAAAATGCTGCCGTAATGGCTGAAGCTTTTGTGAAGAAGGGTTACGAGGTTATCTCTGGTGGTACCGATAACCATATGATGTTAATTGATTTGCGAAATAAAGGGGTTACTGGCAAACAAGCTGAAGAAGCTTTAGGTGTTGCAGAAATAACCGTTAATAAAAATATGGTGCCTTTTGACGATAAGTCACCCTTTGTAACTTCGGGTATTCGTATTGGTGTTGCTGCTGTAACAACCAGAGGATTAAAAGAAGAAGACATGATCAATATCGTAGAGCTGATTGATAAGGTAATAATACATGTAGAAGATGAAGATGCATTACATGGTATCGCAGACGAAGTAAATGCAATGATGGCTGATAAGCCTTTATTTGTTGCATAAAACGGTATAAAAGCTTAAAATTTAAAACGCATGATTTTTTCGGTCATGCGTTTTTTATTTTAGTGAAAAGGGCTTTAGTGATTAAGGCTTCTTTCCTTTTGTTTAGAAAGACCAGGTTGATTCAGCAACAATTCGTTAGTTGTTGAGCTTTTTTCTGAAAAATGAATCTTTTGTGTTGAAAAGAGCACTAATTAGGATCAAAATAGAGCCAAACATAATAGAAACATCTGCCATATTGAAGATTTCGGTTTTTATAATGCCTAAATCTAAAATTAAAAAATCAGTTACAGAACCATAAACAATGCGATCAAATAAGTTGCCAATACCACCACCAATGATAAAAGCAAAGCCTATGAGAGTCTCCCTAGAGTAATCTGTTTTAATAAGGATTAGACGTAATAGCATCATCAAAACAAAAATAGGCAGGATTTGTAGTAATATTATTTTTAAAACAGGCCCTAGATCAGATCCCAGACTATAAGCGGCTCCTGTGTTTTCGACTTTGGTTAATACAAAATTATCCTTAAAGACCTCAATACGTTCATAAGGTTGTATAGTTTGTCGTACAACGCTCTTGGTAATCTGGTCACAGCTTATGTTAAGCAATACCAGAGAAAGGATACCAATAATTTTAATTTTTTGTGTAATCTTCATCTGCATTCAAAAAGGGTGGGTAAGAGGCTTCAAAAATACTAGAAACTAGCTATAATCCTAATTTTTCACATACTTTTTATATTCCGAAAGGGGGAAGGCAATCTCAAAACTTTCTTTATCGATACTTTTATTTTCATCAGAATCGTAATCCATAATAATTTTCCAGTTGTTATCTTCCAGCCTTAACAAAACATGAAACTTACCATAAGCGTATTTTGTTTTCCCACTATTGTTTGGATAGGTAACTCTATAAATTCCTCTGTCAGAAACTAAGGAATCAGATGTGATTCTTTCTAACAATCTGAAATCGATTAGAGCTGATTTTTGAGAAGGATCACCCCATCTTTTTTTGTATCCTTCCAGGTATGTTTTCGAATCTTTTATTTCACCACCATTCCCTGAAACCCGTATCATTTCTCGGCTGTGAATAGATGCAAATAAATCATAATCCAACGTTGCAAAGGCTTCAGAAAAATTTCCATACATATCCTGATTTATTTTTTGATGAATTAATTCACTTTGAGCCATCATCACCTGGGTAAAACATAAAATGATAATAGTTGTGGATGTAATTTTTACTCTACTCATTTGTTGCGGATTAACCGTTTCTTTTCATATAACACACAAGATACTAATTCTTTATAATTGGCGAGTTTGGGATGATCAAAAGTTTTAACTCGCTGCATCCCAATTTTTTTCATGATGAGCTCAGATTTTTTGTTAATCTCTGGAGCAACGGAGTAAATTTTTTCCAATCTGATTACGTTAAATCCATAATCCAGGCAGGCTTTGGCACCTTCGGTAGCGTAACCCTGGTTCCAGATACTGTTTTTTAGTCGCCAACCTATATCAACAAAAGGTGTTAATTCTTCTAGATAAGTTTGTTTACATAAACCAATAAATCCAATAAACTCATTGAGTTCTAAAATATCAACTGCAAAATAGCAAAATCCCTTTTCTTTTTGCATTTCTTGCATTCTATAAATGAAATCTCTGGTTTCCTGTTTTGATGGTTTATAAGGAAAAAATTGCATTACATCATCGTCGTTGTTGATTTGAAACAAAGGCTCGATGTCATTACTATTCCAGTTTCTGAAGCCTAATCTTTTGGAGGTAAAAAGGTATGAAGACATAATATAACGTTTGAATGTACTCTTATTCGATTAATTTTATTGAGTTGTACCACTTGTTTCGATTTATTACATTATTAATTTTTAGGTCTTCTATTTTTGCATTTGCGCTTAATGCATCGTTATAAATGGCTATGATCAAAATACTATTTTCATGTTTTTGTGAATCTATAAAATATACTTTTCGATAATTCGCATCATCGTCTGGGTGAAGTTTTTGCAGTATTATAGGGATATCCAGATAAGAACAAATAGATGGATCTAATACAAAAGCCTTTGTCACCTCCACATCCAAATAAGGAAATTCTTTAGATACCTCTACATTTTGAAGTGTACATTTCTTTTCTTGCCTGGCACTAGCGTTGATGACACCAGTCAAGTATTGTTCTGTAGTGCTTTTTTCTTCTTTTTTTATAAAAAACAACTTATCCGGGATGTTAGTATAGGCATCTTCATTTTCGGGAATTATTAAAACACTATCGATAACTTTAGGAATTATAGGTGCAACAGTTGGTGTATTATTAGAATTGCCTGTAACCTGCCCAGATACATGAAAAAACTCAAGTTGTAAGAGTGATGATGAAAATATTTTGGTATAATTTACAGATTTTTCAATTGTAATATTTTTATTAATACTATCGGTGTACTCTTCTTCAAACATAGAAAAAACACCACCAATAACTAAAATTCCCGCAACAGGCATAAAAAGTGGAAGTAGAATTTCATGAGTTTTTGTTTTTTTTGAAACCGAACCACTAATTAAGCTAAAGATAAAGCCTATTACAAAAACGATAAAGAGAATTCCGAAAATAATGATGGTAAAGAAATTACTCAATCCATCTGCTCCGCCATCTCCAAAGAATATAGAATATGCTAAAATACCCCCTGATATAGAGCATGCGATAGCTAACGCTACTTGTGTTGAATTTTTCATCTATAAATTTTTTTAATTTCTCATCGATCTGATGCCATTGATCATTAACCATATTAATTTAAATATATCTGATCCTTAGGGTATTTTCGGTGTGATTCCATTTTTGTCTATTTCAAGATAAGTCTTTATTGAGAAGAAGAACTCTCGTACGCACCAATATCGGGAGCATTTATGTTTCTAGGGATTCCCAAAATATCAGATCCAGAGGATGGGTTAGAAGCGTTGCCATTTGCAGCAGAATTTTCACTTATATTCAACATATTGTCAAAAGGAGCCTTGAAATCTGGATCTTCATTAAAAATTACATTTTCGAATAGGCTAGCGTTTGTAAAATCATAAAGGGGATTGTCTACAAAATTATTACTTCGATCCTCGAAACGAATTAAACAATTTTTGAAATTATAATTGAAGGAAGTGCCTTCAACTTTACTAAACAAAAGCTCTAAATCCTGATTGCCATAAATTATACAGTTGGTAAAGTTAGCTTCAATTAAATCGGCCACTACAATTTCTGTTTCACTAACAGGTATATTATTGTCTATAAGTATGGTAGGTAAATCTCTGAAACCTGTTCCAATACTAGAGTAGTTGGTAAACGTACAATGATTAAAATTATACTTTCCTCCTAAAGAGCAATTAAGAGATACTTGACCAGCATTATTAATCACCAGGTTTTCTCCCAAAACATTTCCGGTACGTGCCAGAAGTCCAACATTAGAACTATTATAAATTTGCGTATTAGAAATGGTAAGCGTGGGATCGGTACCACCATCGTTAGAATCCATAAGAATACCAACTGTTGCATTTTTTATAGTTGTATGGTTAATGACATGTCCTGTGCTTCCGGCTGTAAGCCAGATAGTGCCCCACTGACCAGGTATATCATCAAAACGAGGTTCTAAACGATCTCCTTCAAAAATCACTTCATTTTCTAAAAGCTTGGGATCGGTACTCAAAGCCCCGTTAACTTCCAATGTTCCATTTTCTGCTACGATAATCCCAGAATTAGCATGAAAATGTATCCTGGCACCAGCATCGATAGTCAGTGTTTTTCCACTCGGGACAGCAGCATATCCATAGACCACATAGGGTTTCTCGTTGGTGAAAGTAAGTTGATTGTCTTCCAAAAGGAATCCTTCAATTCTTATTTCATTATTCTCTTCATCTAAGCCCAATAAAAGGGTTTCTATCTCACCAGTCATTGCATCTCTCGATGGAAATAAAAATACAGCATCTTTAACGAGTGTAACAAGATCGATATCTTGTTGATTTCCACCCCTGTCAAAAAGTATTCGATCTGTGTAAAGAAACTCAGTACCCGTAGTTTGATTTGTGATGTCTGTCGTTGTTTCCACAAAAACAAAAATACTATCCTTGGCCAATACCTGAATATTTTCAAAAGTTTTTCCTGCTATTCCATCGACATTTAGTCTGTAGCTAGAATTTTCACCTCGTTCTAAGCCTATTGTAGGGATTGTAAAATCATCATCGGTGCGATTATATACTTTAAAACTGTATGTGCTAGATCCAATATTGGTGAAAATGGTATCTAAAAACAGCGTATCGGTCGAGAATTGTAAATTTCCAGTACTTGGATCCGATTCAAAATCTTTACGACACGAACTCCATAGAATTATTACTACAAGCAAAAAAAGGGAAGATAGATAACGCATATTTAAATCAAAATGTCTTTATATTTAGTAATAAAAAGAGAAAAAGTATCAAAGCTGCAAAGTAGTAAAGATTTTTGTTTTTAATTGCTTCATTCTCTCATTCTTTCATGTATTCATTCTCTCATTGATTAAAGTATAACTTTTTCAGTAGTACTAATATTGCTTTTTAATAAAAATTTGACGAGATGAGTCTTTCGGTAAGAAGCAAAACATTTGTACATTTGCGTTTCCTGTTGTAGAACGGGATCTTTTTAATTATTTATAGAAAGTATATTAATACGCACAACATAATAATTTATTATGAGTACATATGATGTAGCCATTATTGGCTCTGGACCTGGTGGATATGTAGCCGCCATTCGATGCGCACAGCTAGGTATGAAAACCGCAATAATTGAAAAATACTCAACACTTGGCGGGACTTGCCTTAATGTTGGGTGTATCCCCAGTAAGGCATTATTGGATTCCTCTCATCATTACGAGCATGCAGTAAAGCATTTTGCAGATCATGGAATTGAAATTCCAGGAGATGTAAAAATCAATCTGGAAAAAATGATTGCACGTAAGCAAACCGTAGTGGATCAGACATGTGATGGGGTTAGTTTTTTGATGAAGAAAAACAATATAGATGTTTTTGAAGGTGTTGGAGCTTTTAAGGATGCTACTCATATAAATATTACCAAGACAGATGGCGGAAAAGAAACGATAGAGGCAAAAAATATTATAATTGCTACAGGTTCTAAACCTTCAACGCTACCTTTTATAAAGATTGACAAAAAGCGAGTGATTACCTCTACAGAGGCTCTCAAGCTTAAAGAAGTGCCCAAGCACATGATTATTATTGGTGGTGGAGTAATTGGGTTAGAATTAGGACAGGTGTATCGTCGTTTGGGAGCAGATGTTTCTGTCATAGAATTCATGGATAGAATTATTCCAGGAATGGATATGGCATTATCAAGGGAACTTCAAAAGGTAATGAAAAAACAGGGAGTGAAGTTTTATACTTCACATAAAGTAACTGCTTTAAAAACCACTGCAAAAGAAGTTACGATAACTGCAGATGATAAGAAAGGAAATCCGGTTGAGTTTAAAGGTGATTACTGTTTGGTATCTGTGGGTAGGCGCCCCTACACAGATGGATTGAACGCAGAGGCTGCAGGAGTGCAACTCAATGAAAGAGGACAAGTTGAGGTTAACGATCACTTGCAGACAAATGTTTCGAATATTTATGCCATTGGTGATGTGATAAAAGGAGCTATGCTTGCTCATAAAGCAGAAGAAGAAGGGACATTTGTTGCTGAAACCATTGCAGGGCAAAAGCCACATATAGATTATAATCTGATTCCGGGAGTGGTATATACCTGGCCAGAGGTAGCCGCTGTGGGTAAAACCGAAGAAGAGCTTAAAGAAGCAGGTGTAAAATATAAATCAGGACAGTTTCCTTTTAGAGCATTAGGGAGATCACGAGCCAGTGCAGATCTTGACGGTTTTGTAAAAATATTAGCCGACGAAGCTACAGATGAGGTACTTGGTGTTCACATGATTGGGGCGCGTTGTGCAGATTTAATTGCTGAGGCAGTTACCGCAATGGAATTTAGGGCCTCTGCAGAAGATATTTCTCGTATGTCGCACGCTCACCCAACTTTTGCTGAAGCTGTTAAAGAAGCAGCATTAGCCGCGACAGATAATAGAGCGTTGCATGTTTAGCTATAAAATCATGAAATATTTAAAAAGCGAACCATACGGTTCGCTTTTTTGTTTGCTTATACGATAAGAAAGTTTATTGAATATTACTCCCAATATCTCCCTGCGCTACTATAGTTTGTAGATCATCTCCTGGTCCTAAGTGTACATTGATATGACCGTCAAATTCTAATAATCCTTCGTAGTTTATAGGAGTATCATCATCTAATGCGGTAATATCAGGAGTTATACTTGTTCCTGTATTTCCATCTACATTGGTTAAGGTAATTGCTATCCCTCCTCCAGTTACTGCATCATTTACGTGAATATGAGCTGGATGGATAGTGTCTGCGACTGTATTTTGTAGTTGTAGTTCTACGCGGGTAGTAACACTATCTATTTTAACAAATTTTGCAGTTCCTGATACTTCTGAGTCACCAATTTCGGCGAGTGTATAAGTTGTGGATACCTCTGTAGTGTCATCATCATCACTACAGCCAATAAAAAACAATGGGGTTGCCATTAGCATAATTAAAAATAATTTTTTCATGATTTGCTTTTTTAAGTTTATATTAATACAAGTAAAACTCAATAAACACGAAATAATTTTTAAAGAGAAGATTAAATATTTAATAAATTATTGTTAAATAGGAATAATTGATGAAGAATTATTATAGCTAGTTGCTTTATAAAATGAAATGTTATATAAAATTTCTACTTATGTTTTTGCAAGTGGACTAAAAGTATCAGCATTTCCAGCGGTCTTTGGCTTTTTTTGTTTTCATAATTTCTAGAATTGTTACCATTATTTTCACATGGACCCAGAAGGAAGATGTTGTGAATGAATAAAACCAGATTACTAATAAAAACTATGTTTGATGAATAAGTAAACAGCGTTTTTTATTAATTTTTATGAGTTCCATCACAATAAGGGGGAGTGCTGGTAAGCTTACAAGTACATAAAAAGACCGTTTTTGGTTCGTTAACAGAAAATATCATAGGCACTCCTCCTTCGTTTTTGTGAGCTCCGTTACAAAAAGGTTGATCCTCACTATATCCACAACTACACCACGCATAGTTTTTATTTTTTTCTAAATATATCTTTATTGGTTCGTTTCCTGCTCTTTTTGATGCACTCATATTGATTTTATTAAAAGATTAAATGAATAGGGAAGATAACCAAAATCGCATTTAGATTGAAACCAAATAAAGCCTTGATTATTCGTAGAGTAGATCTTCTAAATTCTTGCCTGGTAGGTATACAAATCAAAATATCGACCTTCTGCAGCAATAAGCTCGTCATGATTACCACGCTCTGCAATATTTCCAGATTCGATTACTAAAATTTGATCTGCTTTTTTAATCGTGCTTAAACGGTGAGCGATTACAAAAGTCGTTCTTCCTTTCATTAATTCTCCCAAACTCTTTTGTATTAAAGCTTCACTTTCTGTATCAAGGTTTGAGGTAGCTTCATCCAAAATTATAATTTTCGGATCGGCAAGAATAGCTCTGGCAATAGCAATACGTTGTCGTTGTCCTCCAGATAGTTTTACACCCCGCTCCCCAATTAATGTATCTAGTCCATCATCAAAACGATCCGTAAATTCGTTTACATACGCTGCTTTTACAGCCTTATCTAATTGATCATTGTTAGCATCCGGCCTGGGAAAAAGTATATTCTCCTTAATCGTTCCTTCAAATAAGAAATCATCTTGTAGTACTACGCCAAGATTACGGCGATAACTATTTAATTTGACTTTAGAAATATCATGTCCGTCGACCGTAATTAGTCCTGATTTAGGGTTGAGAAAGGTAGCCGCCAATCCTGCTATCGTTGATTTACCTGAGCCCGAACTACCAACTAAAGCGGTTACAGATCCAGATGGAGCTCTAAAACTAATATGGTGTAGTACTTCTTTACCTTCTTCATAAGAAAAGGAAACATTATCAAAGATGATGTCTCCTTTTATATTACCGAGTTCTATAGTTCTTTCTGCTATTTCCTCTTCTGGAGTCATATTCATCAATTCCTCAGTACGATCCAAACCAGCCAAAGCTTCTGTTAACTGACTACCAATATTACTCATTTGGACAATCGGAGCAATCATAAAGCCTAATAACAAAGTAAAAGAAAGAAAATCACCAATCGTAAGTTCGTCAATCATGATTTTATATCCGCCAATCCCCATGATCCCTGTAGAAGCAATACCTAACAAAAAAGTGGAAGAGCTTGTCATCAGTGCAGTTGCCGTTAAGCTCTTTTTTACATTCTGAAACAAACGATCTACGCCTTCTTCAAAAGTTTTATTCTCTTGCGCTTCTGCATTAAAACCCTTAATGACTCGCACTCCGGCAAGTGTTTCAGTCAATCTACCTTTTACTTCAGCATTAATCACTCCTCGTTTTCTAAAAATAGGTCTGATATATTTGAAAGCTTTTAAAGCAACAATCCCAAATACTGATACTGGGACTAACACAAATAAGGTCATCGACGGGCTTATACGAATTAATAGTATTAAAGAAATAATAGCTGTAATTGTACCACCAACCAATTGTACTAATCCTGTACCAATAAGGTTTCTAACACCTTCAACATCGCTCATGATTCGTGATACTAGTGCACCTGATTTTGTGTTATCAAAGAAGCTGATTGGTAAAGAAAGTACTTTCTTTTGTACCTGTGCGCGAAGTTCTGAGATTAAAAATTGTGCCTGCACACTTAGTATCCTGGTAAGAAGGAAAGAGGTAATAGCTTGTACAAAAATGGCTACCCCAACACCAACTAATAGCCATTTGAGCATTTGATAATCCTTTTTGCCAATAACATCGTCCATGAGATACTTACTGGCTACAGGTAGTACCAAACCAGCTAATCGGCTCAATACAATAAGTAGCAACCCGATGAAAACCAAGTTTCTTCTTGGCCAAATAATTGTTTTAAAGGCTTGCCCTATGCTAACTTTTGATTTCTTATTTTGTTTTTTATCTGTAGGTTCTGACATTTTTTAATCTTCAATTTTAAATAATGAAATGGTGTAATCTAGTAGATCACTGTTTCCGAAATCTCCATGACCTGGGATAACGATTTCAATTTTAGGATAGGCTTCTTTGATCATAGTAACCGTCTTAGACCATTCAGCTACATTGGCATCAGAAAGATTTCCTTTTGAAGCTTTCAAACTTTTGATCATGCAGCCACCATAAATGAGTTGTTCTTCAGGAAAATATGATACGATATTATCCTTGGTATGCGCCTCACCAAAATAAGCATTATAAATGTTCTTATTGCCTAATGTTAAGTCTAGATTATTTTCAAATACTTGATCGGGCAGATCGTATTGTCCTAATTGCATATAATTGGCTGTTTTTTTGCTGGCAATACAAGGAATATTATTTTTTTTGAAAACATCCATTCCTTCCAGACAATCCTTATGAAAATGATTAAAAATCACACCTTTTATTTTTACTTTTATATCTTTTTGAAGCCAATTTATTAAATCTGAAGTTGCCTCATCATTAGCAGGAGTATCAAAAACATATGCTTCGTTGTTATTTATATAAATGAAACCATTACAAGAAAATGAAGCTCCGTTTTTTAAATTTAGATATGAAATATGAATATAGCTGCGCTCATTTATTTTGGTAATTTGAAGCTTTTCAGAAACCTTAATTTTTTTTTGAGCGTTGCTGTCCTGGTAAGAAAAAAGAAACAACACAACAAAATATGACAGCTGAATTAGAATATATTTAGTCGTCTTTTTAAAATTGGCTTTTGGTTTTTTTGACATATTGCACTACAAAAATATAAATACTAGCTGGGATTACTACCCAAATCAATTCACTTAACAATACTTTAATGCCCCACATGCTAAAAAACTTGCTCGCGCCAATAGGAGAAACTACAATAGGCCTCCACGGGAAAAAATATCGTGTATTGTCAAAAGGAGCGAAAAAAGCGATCCCTAATCCGCCTGTAGTCATAGCATCAAGAACTCCGTGCAAAGCGGTGCAAAATGTGAAATAGACGATCAAATAAATTCCGGTTTTGTAGAACAACTGTTTATTATAAAAAACAAAAGTCACAAGAATTCCTAGCAGCAGCGCAAAAATCAAAGAATGAGAAAAACCTCGGTGTCCCCAAAAATCTTCGTAAGCGATATTAAATTTAAAACCTACTATATCTGCATCTGGTATCATTGAACATAAAATACCCAAAACCCAGAACTTTGTTGAAATGATTGTATTAGAAAAACTTTTTCCTAACGCAAATGCTGCAAACCCATGGGCGAAGATAGAAGCCATAATTAGAGGTTAATCGTATTCTTCTCAACCTTTGTTTTTACTTGATAATCGAGATTTAAATGCTCTGTGGCTTGCCGCGAAATCAAAATTAATTTCCAACCGATGCCTTGTGGGATTGTACCAGAGTAGTTTACTTTATCTTTTATTTCTAACATAAATAAGCTTAGATCTTCCTTTGGAAGTTTCTCGTTGTTCGATTTCAAATTTTTTGATGGATTTGATTAATGGTGTCAATTTTTGAAAACCATAATTTCTCGCATCAAAATTGGGTTGTTTCTTTTGTAATAAACTACCAACATCTCCAAGAAATGCCCAACCATCATCATCGGCCAAGTCTGAAATGGTCGAAGCGATTAACCTTATCTGCTTTTGAGTGATTTTATCAACACTAATTTTAGTTTTTGGTTTGTCATCGGTAGTTTCAGATTCCTCTTCTTCAGCTTCGTACTTTAGGATTTCGAGATAAATAAATTTATCGCAAGCAACAATAAAGGGATCTGGTGTTTTCTTTTCACCAATGCCATATACTTTCATGCCAGCTTCCCTCAATCTTGTTGCCAATCGAGTAAAATCACTATCGCTAGAAACAAGGCAAAAACCATCCACTTTTTCTGAATATAGGATATCCATAGCATCAATAATCATCGCAGAGTCTGTTGCGTTTTTCCCCCGGGTATAGCCATATTGCTGGATAGGAGTGATGGCATTTTCCAAGAGAATTTTTTTCCATTTAGAAAGTTTAGGATTGGTCCAATCCCCATAGATTCTTTTGATGGTGGGGTTACCATATTTCGCAATTTCCTCCATCATTTCTTTTACATAAGAAGATGGGATATTGTCACCGTCTATGAGTACTGCAAGATTTAGATCCATAGTTATTATTTCTTTCTCTTTTTATTTTTCAAATTAAATGTTTTATCACCTTTGGTTTTAGGCTTTTTATATTTCTTCTTGATTTCTCGCTTATATTTTCCACCTAGGTTTACCTTGCTGTTTTTTTCTTTTTTTTCATGAAAAGCAGGGCCTACTTCTTCTTCTCGTTTATTAGGATTGTAGATTTCTTTTATTTTTGGCTGTTCCTCTGGAGTTAATTCTGTTGATGTTTCAACAGTATCTGGTAATTCAAGCTGTTCGACCTTCATCTCCATCAGGTTTTCTATCGCTTCAAGAGACTCTTGTTCTTTTTCGGTCACTAATACCAAAGAAATTCCTTCTTTTTGAGCTCGACCTGTTCTACCAATACGATGCATATAGTTTTCTGGATAATCTGGGGTGTCAACATTGATTACATGTGTAATATTATCAATATCTAATCCCCGGGCCATCACATCAGTAGCAATTAGAATTCGATGCTCGCCGCTTTCAAATTGCTCTATACTACGCAATCTGTAGTTTTGGGTCTTGTTGGAATGTATCACGGCACATTGATCAGGAAATGTTTTTTCAAAACGATCAAATAATCGATCAGCCATGCGTTTGTTGGCTACAAATAGTAATGTTTTTTTAAATTCTTCTTCGTTGTTAAGTAGATACTCTAATAAATTTACTTTAGTATAAAAATTGGGAACCTTGTATCCAAATTGTCTAATATTATCTAGCGGCGTTCCACTTTTGGCAACAGATATTTTTTGGGGATTTATAAAAATTTCGGTAATAAGAAGCTCCACTTCTTCTGTCATCGTGGCCGAGAACATGATATTTTGCCGCTGTCGCGGAAGGATATCAAAAATGTTCATGAGCTGATGTCTAAATCCTAGATCCATCATTACATCGACTTCATCTATAACCAGTTTCTGAATTGATTTTAGCTGTAAAGCTCTGCTTACCGCCAAATCGTAAAGGCGTCCGGGCGTAGCAACAACAATATCAAGACCCTGAGCAACTACTTGTTTTTGAGTGTTGATATTGGTTCCGCCATATACACCGGCGATCCGTATGTTGATATAAGTTGATAGTTTTTCAATTTCATCGACAACCTGAACTACTAATTCTCTAGTGGGTACTAATACTAAAATCCTTGGATTTTGTTGCACCGAATATTTCAACATTCGTAATATGGGTAGCATATAAGCATACGTTTTACCAGTTCCCGTTTGGGCAATACCCACCACATCTTTACCAGACATTAACGGCGAAAATGCCTTTTCCTGGATTGGAGTAGGAGTATCAAACCCTAAATCATCAAGCGCGTTAAGAAGTTGAGTGCTTATGTTTAAATCTTGAAAAGTCAATGGATTATTTTTTTTGATGGTACAAAGGTAGGCTTATTTCGGGAATCAATCGATGATTTATGCTTAATACAGTTTAGCAGAGACTACACATTCTTTTAAAAAATGAAATTTAGGGGTACCATTTTATAAGTTGGAACTTTTTTGGAAAAGTCGCGATGTATATTTGTGTAGTATTTATAACACTTAAATCTCTTAATAATGAAAACGTACTTTAAATCCGCAGTAATTTTGCTCTTATGGTCTATCACTTTTATTAGCTGTAGTAGTGACCCATCAGACGAAGATCAGAAACCTGATGAAATAATCGTTGAAGATTTTGCGAATTTTGAAGAAGACTCCTTGTTTAGAAAACACATGGAGAATACCGCCATTGCAACAAGTCGGATTACGGATTACAATAAAGCACTAGAGCTTTTAGAAGCATCTGAGTTAAACGATATGCAACAAATCGAATTGGCTAAAGCTTTGGGATTTGAAAATATCGAGCTAACGAATACTGTTTATGATTTACTTAATAAAGAATGGGAAAAGTTAACGTTACGTTTTGATCTTTTGAGTCAGGATGCTTCGGTTATTGATAATATGTTATTTAAAACCCTTTTAGAAGTTAGATATAACCAAACCGGTAGAAGTAAAACAGGGAAAGAATATACTAATGAAGAAGTACATTGCTTTTATGAAGTATGCGGCCCACCTAGGTTAGCTACTCTAGAACCTTTTACTATTGCTATGGAGAAGTGTTACGCAATTGATGACCCTACAGGTGAAGATAGATCGGCTTACCTAGAATGTAGCAGAAAGACAAGACAACGATTTTCTTTATTACTTCGTCAAGCCGAAATTGACTGGGTATGTTGCATTAGTAGTGATGAATGTGATATAGGGGATGATCCATATCCAACCGTTGAGGGTGGTACACCTTTTGACTATTCACTATGCTCTGATATTCCTATTGGTTAATTCTGGAAATTAAAAGTCTTTAGTTTTAGTCTTTAATATTGCATGAAAACACGTATTGTCCATCTAAGGCAATAGGTGTTTTTTCTATTAAAATGTATGCTGATTTTAGTTACTTTTGATTTTCTAATATAACAATAATGAAAAACATTCTAGCTTTTGCTGGTTCTAACAGTAGTACATCAATCAATCATAAATTGGTTACTTATATCGCTTCAGAACTAAAAGATCATGATATAACCGTTCTTCCTTTAGCTAATTATCAAATGCCGATGTATAGCGAGGATGAAGAAAAAAATGGTTTTCCGGCAATGGCAATGGGATTAAAACAAGAAATTTATGAAGCTGATGCATTGATTATTTCAGTAAATGAGCATAATGGTAGCTGGAGTGCCTTTTTCAAGAATATAGTGGATTGGTTGTCTCGTTTGGATCGTAATTTTTTGGAAGGAAAGAAGGTATTACTCATGAGTACTGCTCCTGGAAAAAGAGGAGGGTTGAGTTCTTTGGAATATGCCAAAAATGTATTACCGCGTTTTGGCGCCGAAATTATAGAAAGTTTCAGTTTTCCTTCTTTTTATGAAAATTTTTCTTCAGAATCGAATAGGGTAACAAACGAAACACTATCGTTGGGATTAAAACAAGTTCTCAGTACTTTTGCGCATCAAATCTAACGAAAAGGTGCGAAGCGTAGAGAAATATACCATTGAAAACCCCTCAGAATTTAAAAATCAATTACTACTTTGGGCGCAACAGTTTGATGATGTTGTTTGGTTAGATTCCAATGACTATCATCAGCAGTATTCAAGTTATGACGCGGTTTTGGCTGTAGATGCTTTTACTTCGATAAGGACAGATTATCATGGAGCTTTTGATAAATTAAAAGAATATCAGGAAAAAACAGCAGATTGGATCTTTGGGTACTTATCTTATGATCTTAAAAATGATGTTGAGAATCTGGTGTCTAAAAATTCGGACTCTTTGAATTTTCCAGATTTGTATTTTTTTCAGCCTAAAAAACTATTGCTGTTTAAAGACAATCTTCTCGAGATGCATTACTTAAGGATGGTGGATGATGAAATGGAAGAAGATTTCAAGTTAATTCATACGTTTCCAGACTGCGTTGATCTGTCGCATAATGAAGATTCGCCATGCGGGAAAGTGAAAATAAGCCTAAGCATTACCAAAGATGTTTATAAGGATAAGGTGAAAAAGATGCTATCTCATATTCATCGAGGTGATATCTATGAAGCTAATTTTTGTCAGGAGTTTTTTGCAAAAGATAGCTGTATTGATCCATTACAAACCTATTATCATCTAAATGATATTTCTAGACCACCTTTTGCCACTTTTTTTAAGATGGGTGATCTGTTTTTATTATCGGCCTCTCCAGAAAGATACCTCCGAAAAGAAGGACAGAAGATTATTTCGCAACCTATCAAAGGAACATCAAAACGATCAGATAAAGAGTCGAATGATAAAAAGCTTATATCGGATTTACGAAGTGACCTTAAAGAACGTTCAGAAAATATCATGATTGTAGATCTTGTGCGTAACGATCTGTCTAGAACCGCAACGAGAGGAAGTGTAAAAGTTGAAGAGCTTTGTAAAGTTTATAGTTTTAAACAAGTACACCAGATGATTTCTACGGTAGTTTCAGAAGTTAGTAAGAGTACTTCTCCTGTAGATATTATAAGAACTACTTTTCCTATGGGAAGTATGACTGGAGCCCCAAAAATTTCTGCAATGCAAATTATAGAAGAGCTTGAAGAGTCCAAAAGAGGACTATATAGTGGAGCTGTAGGTTATTTTACTCCGAACGGTGATTTTGATTTCAATGTAGTGATACGAAGTATTCTCTACAACGCTGAAAAAAAATACATTTCCTATACTGTGGGAGGCGCAATAACAGCAAAGTCAGATCCCGATAAAGAATACGAAGAATGCCTACTTAAAGCAAGAGCGATGCGAGAGGTGTTAGAAGGATTATAACCTTTGATGAATCCTTTTTTGTCATTCCAGCGTAGGCTGGAATCTACAAAACGAAATGTTCACACAAAGTTGTTCTAACTTAATTAATAATCAAAAGATGATAAATTTTGAAGTTGTTAAATTATTATCCAACGAAATGGATTCCAGCCTACGCTGGAATGACAAGGTGACAAGAATTTTCTAGACTAAATCAAGTTTCGCCTAAAACTTTTTCTTACGTCAATAATAATTTCTTTTACTTCTTGAGAGGTGATTTCCTTTATAGTTGCAATCTCTTCAAAATTTAATTTTCCGAAAACGAATAAATCAATAATTTTTGAAGTTTCTATAGGCAACCAACTATAAAATTTACCTAATAATTTTTGCTTTCTAGAATTTGATGAAGGCTCATTATCAATAATTTTAATAATATCAGAATCCATGTCATCATAGATGAAATTTTGTTTTTGTTCAGAATTTTGGTGATAACAAATATCATCTAACTCTTCTTTCATTATGAGTTCATTATCAGCCTCAACTGTAAAATTTTCTTCGAGCTTTTCTAGTTCCATTTTGAGAAAATGATTGGTACTGATCGTGTTCTGATGCCAGCCTTCTCTGGTGTAAAGTTCATCGATAAGCTCATCGGCTATCTTAAAAAGTTTGAGTTCTAATGATAAGGTATCAATTTCTATATCAAGATCGTCATGATATAGTTTTAAGATTGCATCATCTATAATACCGTTAGAGCAATACATATTTTGAGGCAAGATACCTACACTTTCGGCAATATAAATACGGTGCTTTACATAAGGATGTAAATGCGGAACTATAGATAATAATTTCTTACCGAATTCTCTTTGATCATTAGCCCCATAAAATTTCTGCAGTTCATGTGTCTTATCCATTAGTGAATGATTTAAGAGTTGTTCTTTAAAAATAACGAAAACAAACCAGATTTGATGTTAAAAACTTGAAAATCAGGTATAAAAATGCTTTTCGTTGTGAATTGTGATAGCAATTCAAAGTCGTATATTTGAAAAATCAAAAAGTAAAACCAATACTAATTCGAAATATAGTTGTTACAAGAATTTAAGGATCATATTGCCGCTCATTTTTCTTTTTTATCCGGAAGTAGAATATTAATTGCATGTAGCGGAGGGTTAGATAGTGTTGTTCTTACAGAAATGTGCCATTCACTGAAATTTGAGTTTGGGGTGGCTCATTGTAATTTTAATTTAAGAGGAGAAGAAAGTGATGGTGATGAGAAATTTGTTAAATCCTTGGCAGAAAGATTAAGTGTACTTTTTTTTAGAAGAAGTTTTGATACAGAAAAATATGCCAAAGATCATGACTTATCGATACAAATGGCCGCCAGAGAGCAGCGGTATGAATGGTTCAGGGAGTTAGCACTAGAGTTTCAATATGATTATGTTCTTACGGCACATCATGCAGATGACAACCTCGAGACTTTCTTAATAAATCTATCAAGAGGAACAGGTTTAGACGGATTAACAGGAATACCAGAGGTTAATGAAATTTTTGTTCGTCCGCTTTTACCGTTCTCTAGAGAAGAAATTTTAGACTTTGCTACAGAAAAGAATATACAATGGCGAGAAGATAGTAGTAACAAAAGTACCAAGTACTTGCGTAATAAACTTAGACACGATGTGATCACAGAACTAAAAGCTATTCATCCCAAATTCTTACATAATTTTAAGAATACACTGGATTATTTAAAGCAAAGTAAGGATTTTATTCAAAGTCAATTAGTTCACCTAAAAAAAGAGCTGTTTATAACATCAGAAATTGATATTGTTAAAATACCTATTAATAAACTACGTAACTATGGTAACCCAAGAACATGTCTGTATTTTTTATTAAGAGATTACGGGTTTACAGCTTGGGATGATATCGAACAGATCGTTACTGCCCAATCTGGCAAACAGGTATTTTCAGAAACACATAGATTGGTAAAGGATAGAGATTATTTGTTATTAAGCCCCATTGCAGAGGTAATTTCTGATAGGGAGTATCTTATTTCTGAAGAAGAGCAAACGATAATGATCCCTCCGGGCGCTATTAAATTTAGAATGGTTTCAGAAATAGTACAAAAGGACTTTAAAACCATTTATGTAGATAAAGAAAAGTTAAAGTATCCTCTAACTGTAAGAAAATGGAAAGCAGGCGACTATTTTTACCCACTGGGAATGAAAGGTAAAAAGAAATTAAGTAAATTTTTTAAAGATGAAAAGCTATCGTTACTTGCAAAAGAGAGAGTTTGGATCCTATGTTCTGAAAAAGAAATTGTTTGGATCATAAACTACCGGGCAGATAATAGATTTAAAATAACGCCTCAAACAAAACAATTATTAAAGATTACTATAACCTGATGAAATATTTCATAATATTATTAACTACTTTCTTATTTTCTAATTCATTTTTTGCCCAAACATTAGATCCAATTCAATGGGAAGCTAGTATTGAGAAAGAATCAGAAGGCATTTACCTATTATATTTCAAGGCCACTTTGGACAAAGGTTGGCACTTATATTCGCAAAACGAAGCAGAAACAGATGAAATTACTCCAACACCCACAGAGTTTACTTTTCATAATACTGATGAGACGTATAGCTTAGTTGGAGAAACTCTTGAGCCAAAAGGCATCGAGAAATACGACAATATATTCGAGATGAATGTGAAGTATTTTGAAGATGAGGTTACTTTTTCTCAAAAAATAAGATTAATAGACAAAGATCTTAAAACGGTAAAGGCCGAAGTATTTTTTTCAGTCTGTGATGATGAAAAATGTCTTGCACCAGAAATCGTAGAATTTGATCTAAACCTTACCGGAGAAGCAACCGAAAATAAGGGCGATGTAGCTAGCATCAGTGCTAATGATCGCAGCAAATCTAAAGCACTGGATATTGGGGTTAAAGGTTGGGATGTTTTTCCTAAAGAAGATGTAACAGATAAAAGCTACCTCACTATATTTATTCTTGGATTTTTGGGAGGACTAATTGCACTTTTAACACCTTGTGTTTTTCCTATGATTCCTCTTACGGTTTCTTTTTTTACCAAAAGTGCTAAGAATCGCAAAAAGGGGACATTCAATGCCATACTTTATGGTTTCTTTATTTTTGCTATCTACCTTTTGTTAAGTATTCCATTTCACTTGTTAGATTCTTTGGATCCAGAAATACTTAATAATATCTCTACTAATGTTACATTAAATATTATCTTCTTTATCATCTTTATTGTTTTTGCTATTTCATTTTTTGGATATTTTGAGATTACATTACCTGCATCCTGGAGCAATAATCTTGATGACAAGGCAAATAGTATTGGGGGTGTAGTAGGCATATTTTTTATGGCACTTACCTTGGCTTTGGTATCGTTTTCCTGTACAGGTCCAATTTTAGGATCACTTTTAGGAGGTTCTTTAAGTAGTGATGGTGGCGCTATTCAATTGAGCTTCGGAATGGGTGGCTTTGGATTGGCTTTGGCCTTACCATTTGGACTGTTTGCACTGTTTCCTAATTGGTTAAATTCTTTACCCAAAAGCGGAGGATGGTTAAATACGGTAAAGGTGGTATTAGGATTTATAGAACTGGCACTTGCCTTTAAATTTTTATCCAATGCAGATCTTGTAGAACATTGGGGAATATTAAAACGCGAAATATTTATTGCCATCTGGATCATTATTGGAATTGCCATGACATTATATCTTTTTGGTAAAATAAGGTTCCCACATGACGGCCCCATCACGAAACTAAGCACAGGAAGAAAAACGTTGGGGATTCTCACGTTAGCCTTTGTAATCTATTTGATCCCAGGGCTTACCAATACTGCATACGCCAATTTAAAATTGCTAAGTGGTTTTCCACCTCCATTATTTTATAGTGTGTATGAGAAAGAAGCACATGGGCCTTTAGGACTTAATGCATATACAGATTTTGAAGAGGGCGTAAGGGCAGCCAAACTGCAAAACAAACCTATTATGATTGATTTTACAGGCTGGGCATGTGTGAATTGTCGAAAAATGGAAGAACAAGTGTGGAGCTATCCCGAGATTATTGATATCTTAAAAAATAAGTACATTCTAATCTCGTTGTATGTGGATGATCGAAAAGAGTTGCCTGAGGAAGAACAATTCAAGTTTTTAAAACCAGATGGCAGTGTCAAAAACATTAGCACCATAGGGGATAAGTGGGCGACATTTCAAACATTAAATTTTGAGAATAATTCTCAACCTTATTACGTGTTGATTGATTCTGATATGAATTTACTGAACACTACCACGGCATATACGCCAGATACTAATGAGTATCTCAAATGGTTAAAAACCGGTTTAAAAAACTTTAAAAAATAGTGATTTAACATCATGTACGATTTATTTGTAATTTTATAATGAATAAATATTCATTTATTATTGAATGAATATTTATTCACCTATATTTGTGGTATTAGAAAGACGTAATGCCAAAATCAAAAGATCAAAATAAAATAAATGCCATACACAAGGCTACGATAGAATTAGTTACAAAAACAGGTTTTTCTGGCTTGAAGATGGCAGAAGTAGCCAAAAAATCTGGAGTAGCTACAGGTACTTTATACGTTTATTATAAAAGTAAAGAACAGCTTATCAACGATGTTTTTGTGGTTACTAAAAAGGAAGTGGCCGGCGCCATAATTAACTCGAAGTATGTAAAGGGTTCTTTTAACGAGACTTTTAAGGCAATGTGGTATGGATATTTTAAATATTGCTTATTAAACCCTGAAAAGATGCTTTTTGTAGAACAATTCATTTACAGTGGTTACATTACCGAAGCGAATATCATTAAAACCAATACATATTTTGAACCACTTAATCAATTTCTAATTGAGGGTCAAAAAAATGATTATGTAAAAAAAATGGATGTAGCATTGATCAAAGCACATTTACAGGGAGCCATTCACGAGATTGTAAAGATGGTTGTTCGAGAACGGGTGAAACTAAAAAAGAAAGATATGAATATTTGTTTTGCAATGGCTTGGGATAGTATTACGCAATGATTTTTTTTAACTTTTAAACGAATAAATATTCACTAATATAATTTAAAAATGAAAAAAACAGCTTTAATCACTGGTGCTTCAAATGGCATTGGATTAGAATTAGCAAAAGTGCACGCAACAAAAGGAGATAACCTAGTTTTGGTTGCGAGAAATAAAACCAAATTAGAAGAACTACAAAGAGAGTTAGAGGAACAATATGGTGTAGATGTATTGGCAGTTGAAAAAGATTTATCGATCAAAAATGCCGCTCAAGAGGTGTATGACGAAACGAATCAAAAAGGGATTCAGATTGATTTTTTAGTTAATAACGCTGGTTTTGGGGATTACGGGATGTTCTACAAGAATGATTGGGAAAAAGAGCAAAAAATGATCGAACTCAACATAACAACCTTGACACAGTTCACGAAACTTTATCTTCAGGATATGGTGAAGCGCAATAGCGGAAAAATCATGAACGTGGCATCTACGGCAGCCTTTCAACCCGGACCTATGATGGCGGTGTATTTTGCAACAAAGGCTTATGTACTACATTTTTCTGAGGCAATAGCGAACGAATTAAAAGATAAAAATATTACTGTTACTGCTCTTTGTCCGGGAGCAACAGAGAGCGGTTTTCAAGCTGTCGCCTCGATGGAGGATAGTAAGTTAGTTAAGGGGAAAAAACTACCTTCCTCTAGAACAGTAGCACAATATGGATATAGAGCAATGATGAAAGGAAAGACGGTAGCGATACATGGTTTCATAAATGCGATTCTGGCCAATTCAGTTCGATTAATGCCTAGAAATATAGTGACAACCATTACAAGAAGTATTCAGAATAAAGCAAATTAAGCTCTTATTTCTATAAACTTTCTTTGCTTAATTTTTGAGGTTTTCTTAATCAGAATAGGGTTAGTTTGTTAAAATCTCCTTAAAAATACAATGCTGGCACTACCATTTTTTTATCTTCAGCGATAAACTAAATTTACTCCAATGCAATCAATTAAAATTATCTTTCTTAGAGGTTTTTTTCTTTTTTATCTAATTTCGGGATTCACTCAAGTAGCTGATTCCTATGATGTAAAAACTCAGTATACAAAACAAGAGGTTGATATTAAAATGAGGGATGGTATTAAACTACATACAACCATCTATTCTCCCAAGGATACTTCAAAAAAATATCCCATTCTTATGCAAAGAACTCCGTACAGTTCAAGACCGTATGGTGAGGACCAATTTAGATCTAAAATCGGGCCTAATGAATTTTTGATGAAGGAAGGAAATATAATTGTATATCAAGATGTTCGTGGCCGTTGGATGAGTGAGGGTATTTATGACAATATGCGAGCTTATATTCCTAATAAAAAAGGAAAACAGGTGGATGAGGCTAGTGATACTTATGATACAATTGACTGGTTGGTTAAAAATGTAGATAATAATAACGGAAAGGTCGGAGTTTGGGGAATTTCATATCCTGGATTTTATGCAACGTATTCGTTATTAGACTCACATCCTGCTTTAAAAGCAGTATCTCCACAGGCTTGTATAGGAGATTTCTTTTTTGACGATTTTCATCACAACGGAGCTTATTTATTAAGCTATTGGAGAGCGACTGCGGTGTTTGGTTATGAAAAGACCAAACCCACGACCGAAAGTTGGTATACTTTTCCTGATTTAAAAAGTAAAGATCAATATCAATTCTTTCTTGACGCTGGTCCTTTAAGTAATCTTGACAAATATTATAAAGAAGATAATGTTTTTTGGACGCAGCTTAAGGAGCACCCTAATTATGATGAATTTTGGCAGAAAAGAGGGATTATTCAGCATTTACAAAATATAAAACCTGCAGTTATGGTGGTAGGGGGATTGTTTGATGCTGAAGATTTATACGGTCCTTTTGAAACCTATGAAAATATAGAGAAGAGAAGTGATAACTATAATATTATGGTTTTTGGACCATGGAGTCACGGTGATTGGGCACGTAACAAGAAGCGTCAAGCTATAGGTAATGTATATTTTGGAGATGATCTTTCTTTGGATTATCAAAAAAATATAGAGACCAAGTTTTTTAATCATTTCTTAAAAGGTGAAGCTGATGGAAAAACAGGTTTACCTGAAATCCAGATTTTTGATACAGGCAAAAAAGAATGGAATTCTTTTGAAAACTGGCCTCCTAAAAACATAGAGAAAAAGACTTTTTATCTTACAGCAGAGGATAAGTTGTCTGATGCAGCTGGCGAAAATTTTTCAGAGTTTATAAGTGACCCTAAGAAACCGGTACCATATTCAGAGGATATTAAAATGGTATTTACACCAAGAAAATATATGACAGATGACCAACGATTTGCCGCTCGACGTCCAGATGTATTGGTTTTTGAAACCCCTGTTCTTACCGAAGATATAACACTGTCGGGAGAAGTATTGGCAAAATTAAAAGTAGCGACTACAGGTACAGATGCAGATTGGATAGTAAAACTGATTGATGTCTATCCTAACGATGCTGAAGATAACGAAGAGACTCAGAAATATTTAAAAATGGCAAACTATCATATGATGGTTCGAAGCGAAGTAATGCGAGGAAGATTTAGAGATAGTTTTAGTGAACCAAAACCTTTTTCTGCAAATCAGAAGACAGATGTAAATATTAAATTACAAGATGTACATCATACTTTTAAGAAAGGCCATAAAATTCAAGTTCAGGTGCAAAGTACTTGGTTTCCTTTAATCGATTTAAACCCTCAAACGTATGTTCCCAATATTTTTGAGGCTGCAGCAACTGATTTTACTAAGCAAACTCATAAAATTTATCATGATTCTGCTATAGAAGTTTCAATTTTAAAATAAATAAGCCAAACTTAAATGAAGACTATGACGAATAAAATAAAAATGAATTTATTAGTTTTCTTTTGTCTTTTCATAACATTTAGTTGTAAGAAGCAGAGTAGTGAAGAGGAAAAAAAAGTTGCCAGAACACCTCAAGCTATAGAAGGGTATTCTAATAAATTGAATAATTGGTTCGAAACACAATTTCAGGAAGAGGTATCAAGGTCGCCTATGACACAAACCTATCTGGGAATTAAAACTGCTGATTATGGTAAATGGGATGATATATCCTCGAAGAAAGAAGTAGAAGATTTAGAACGTACAAAACAACGTTTGGCATACCTAAAAGATTCTGTAGATATTTCTAGATTGAATGAGGCGACAAAGCTAAGTTATAAACTGATGTGGCAAGATTTGGAAAACCAAATCAAAGATTTTCAATATCGGTTTTACAATTATCCGGTGAATCAAATGAGTGGTATGCATGCTCAAGTTCCTGCTTTTATGATTAATATGCATAGAGTAGAAGATAAAAGCGATGCCGAGGCTTATATTTCTCGATTGGATGGTTTGGAAGAATTGTTTAAACAACTAATTGATAACATGAAAATTAGAGAAAAGAACGGTATCATTCCTCCAAAGTTTGTTTTCACCAAAGTCCTGGAAGATTGTCAAAATATCATAATAGGTCAACCGTTCGATGAATCAAATAAAGAAAGCACGCTGCTGGATGACTTCAAAAGAAAAATATCAGCCTTAGAGTTATCAGATAAAGATAAAAGCGAACTTGTTTCTCAGGCAGAAAAGTCATTGATTGAAAGCTTTAAACCCGCTTACGATAATCTCATTTCTTTTCTTGAAGGGCAACAACAAAGAGCGACAACAGAAGACGGTTGTTGGAAATTTCCTAAAGGAAATTCTTTTTATGATGTAGCATTGAAGCGAACCACCACTACCGATATGACTGCGGATGAAATTCACGAACTTGGTTTAAAAGAAGTAGACCGTATTCACAAAGAAATGCGAGATATTATGAAACAAGTTAAGTACGAAGGTACTCTAAAGGATTTCTTCAAATACCTAAAAGAGGATGAAAAGTTCTATTTTCCAAATAATGAAGAAGGCCAAGAAGCATATCTAAAACAAGCAGTCGGGCTAATCGATAATATGAAGTCTAGATTGGACGAATTATTTATTACCAAACCAAAAGCAGATATTGTAGTAAAAGCTGTAGAGCCCTTTAGGGAGAAAAGTGCCGGAAAAGCATTTTATCAAAGGGGAACGCCAGATGGTTCAAGACCTGGAAGATATTATGCCAATTTGTATGATATGAAGGCAATGCCAAAGTATCAAATGGAAGCATTGGCCTACCATGAGGGGATCCCTGGACATCATATGCAACGTTCTATAGCACAAGAATTAGAAAATATACCAGAATTTAGGAAATTTGCTGGGTATACAGCCTATACAGAAGGTTGGGGATTGTATACAGAACTTTTACCCAAAGAAATAGGATTGTATAATGATCCTTATTCAGATTTTGGAAGGTTGGCAATGGAACTCTGGAGAGCTTGTAGATTAGTAGTGGATACAGGAATTCATGCAAAAAAATGGACACGAGAGGAAGGTATTAAATATTACACCGATAATACACCAAATGCAGAGAGTGATGCTGTAAAAATGGTCGAACGTCATATAGTAATGCCAAGCCAGGCAACTGCCTATAAAATAGGCATGAACAAAATTCTTGAGCTACGTGAAAATGCAAGGGAAAAGTTAGGGGATCAATTTAATATTAGAGAGTTTCACGATGTAGTTTTGACAAATGGAGCTGTTCCTCTTAACGTATTAGAAGAACTCGTTGAAAAATGGATAGCTATCAAAAGTAAAGAAGGGACTACTAAATCTTAATTGTATTTTGAAATCTTTTAAGACCTGGTAAGTTTCAAAATCGATCAGGTCTTTTTATTTATCCATTATTGTCCTAAACTGATAGAAGAAACGTTCTATGAGGCGAAGATCTTCTGTAATAATTTCTACTACACCTCTCATTTCCTGTTTGAAAGGAATTTCTTTGTTATACGTTGTTATTAGTTTTTCGGGTAATTCTACATCTATTAAATATAATCCATCTTTATCTGGTAAAAGAGAAATGCTTTTTACGGTTCCCTTTAGCGTTCCAAATTCATTATCAGGAAAATTTTCTAATCTAATATTAGCTGTCTGACCAATTTTTATTTTACCTGAGTTTTGAGAAGGAGCTTTAATTTTTGCCAGATAGGAAGAATCTTCTGATGGAATTATGATGAATACCAAATCTCCTGCAGCAACCGTTTGATTTTGAGTCCAGAAATTAAGAAAAGAAACACGACCCTCTATATCTGATTTTAAAACAAATTGAAGCTCCCAGTCTTTGATACTTTTTTTCAATTGATCAAAAGATTGTAAGACTTTTTTACGCAAACTTACCTCTTCTTTTTGCTGGTTGATCTCGGTACCCCTTGATGTTTTTGTTGCAGCACTTATGCTTTCATTGATCTGTGACAGCTGAACATTATTACTTTCATAATTTCGTTCGGCTTGCAAAAGATCAATCTTTTTATTTTCAAACTCTTGAGCAGAGATAACACCTTTTTCAAATAAATTTTTTTGACGCTCAAAATCTTTTTTCTTGAAATCTAATTCTGTTCTTGCAATTCTTTTTTGTCCCCTTAAACTTTCTTGTCTTCTGTATAATTCTGATAATGATATTTGGTTTGCCAGTGCTTCATTAGAAAAAGGCCGTAGCTCTTTATTCAGTAGATATTCTGAATAGCTATTCTCAAAAATAGCAAAGCTCGTTTCAATATCTCCAAGAAACAATACAGGAATCTCTTTTATTGGAAAACTGAACGATTTACTATTTATTGATATTGTATCAATAATAGATTGAAGCGTAAATACATCCTGATAATTAGCTGTATTGGTTAGAATGGCCAAAGGAGTATTCTCTGGAACTATTTGACCATCTTCTACCAAAATTGCTTCGATTTTACCACTAACTTTGGCATACTCTTTTTGTGGAGGAATCTGAGTGGTGATAATGGCCTCTGCCGGTATCACGTCTGGATATTTAACCAACCAAGAGAGAAATAACAACATCAAAACCAACACCAAAATCAATAAATTACCCCACCTAATCATCCAATGCGGCACTCTGGTAAGGATCTCCTGTACCTCTTCACTTCTTAATTGTATTTCGTCTAAAGCTTCTGGCATTTTTTAAAATTAAAAATAATATTAGAATGTTGAACAAGGTTTTTATAATTTCCAGTATTCAGTATTCAGTATTCAGTATCTCGTGTTTAATTTCTGGTATCTATCATCCAACATCAAAAATCTAATATCTAATATCAAAAATCTCACTTACCCAATTCTAATTGATTTTTCACTAAATTATAATAGCTTCCTTTCTTTTTGATCAGTTCTTCATGATTACCAACTTCTATGATTTCACCTTTATCCAAAACTACAATCTGATGCGCATTTTTCACAGTACTTAAACGGTGTGCAATCACCATGACCGTTTTGTTCTTGAAAAAAGTATCTAGTTTCTCCATGATTACTTTTTCATTGTTTGCATCGAGAGCAGACGTTGCCTCGTCAAAGAACAAGAATTTAGGATTTTTGTAAACAGAACGCGCAATAAACAAACGTTGTTTTTGACCAGTACTTAGACCTACACCTTCCATACCGATTTTCGTATTGTAGGACAAAGGGAGTGATTCTATAAATTCCTTGATATTAGCAACATCAACTGCATGCGCCAATTTTTTCTTATCTACATAATCTTCTCCAACAGCAATATTATTAGCAATAGTATCATTAAAAATATAGCCTTCTTGCATCACCACTCCAAAATGATCTCTCCACGCTTTTTGTGATACATGGTGCAAATCATGAGGGCCTATAAAAATTTGTCCTTCATCTGGTTCATAAAACTTGAGTAAAAGTTTCATTAGCGTTGTTTTTCCACTTCCGCTAACACCAACTACTGCTGTTATTTTATTGGCAGGGATAGATAAATTCAAATTTTCAAGGACCTTTTTGTCAGATCCAACATATCTAAAAGCCAGGTTTTTTATTTCAAAACCAGAATTTTCAGGAATTTCTTTGATCTTTTCGTCACCAGCATGCTCTTCGTCTTCTTTATTATGTATTTCTCCCAAACGCTCCAAAGAAATTTGTGCATCCTGTAGCTCTCTTAAAAAATTAATTAGCTGAGTTATAGGAGCATTAAGTTGACCCACAATCGCGGTGATGGCAAGCATCATACCTAGTGTGATATCACCGTCTATAACCAGTTTTGCAGAAAAAACGGTAATAAATATATTTTTAAGCTCATTGATAAAAGACGATCCTACATTTTGATATTGTTCAAGGGCTAAATTTTCTATTGATATTTTAAATAGTTTGGCTTGAACAAATTCCCAGTTCCATCGTTTTCTTTTTTCAGCATTATGCAGCTTGATTTCCTGCATACCGTTAACAAGCTCAATAACTTTACTTTGTTCTTCACTTATTTGAGAAAAGCGTTTGTAATCCAGTTTCTTACGTTTTTTAAAGAAAATAAGGATCCAGGCAAAATAAAATGTACTTCCGATCGCAAAAATACCAAAGATTGGAATGCTATAGTAAATCAACACAATACTGAATACAATGAGGTTAACCATTGAAAACAGCACATTCAATGAGGACATCGTCAATATTTGTTCTATTCGTTTATGATCATTGATTCTCTGTAATAAATCTCCTGTCATCTTAACATCAAAATAGGCGATAGGAAGGTTCATTAATTTAATAAAGAAATCTGAAATCAACGAAATATTAATACGAGTACTTAAATGAAGTAAAATCCAACTTCTAAGCACATTGATTAGCGTTCTTCCTATAAATAATGAAAGCATAGCAATCAAGACAAGGTAGATAAAATTGATGTCTTGATTCTTGATCCCTACATCCACTATACTTTGAGTAAGAAAAGGGGTAATAAGCTGCAATAAACTACCAGCACCCAAACCAAGAGCTAATTGGAACAGGAATGATTTATACTTAAATATGTATTTAGAAATAAATTTAAACCCAAATTTCTCGTCTTCCTCGTCTAAATTATCGTTGTAAAATTTTGGAGTAGGTTCTAATAAAAGTGCAACACCTTCTTCTGTATTTTCGTCTGCATTATTTCCAATCCAGGCTTTTATAAATTCTTCTTTGGTATAAGTAATGAGGCCATGAGCAGGATCTGAAACAAAAATAGTGGCATCTCCATTACGCTTATACTTAATTTTATAAACTACTACATAATGTACCTTATTCCAGTGAACAATACAGGGTAGAGGAACTTCATCTAATTTTTTAAGAGAAAGCTTTACACCCAGAGATCTAAACCCTATTTCTTCAACAGCATCACTAAGTCCCAAAAGAGAACTCCCTTCTCGTGTAGTTTCACTTAAGGTTCGAAGTTTTTGGGTATTAAGAACTCTTCCGTAGTGTTTTGCTATTATCTTAATACAAGTTGGTCCACAATCTTTAGATTCGGCTTGATTATAAAACGGAAATTTAGGCATTAAGCGTATTTAATTATATTGATTTTGTGTAAAATTAAGATCTTCTTAATCCAGAAGATCTTTTACAAAGAAAAGTAATTCTTTTTTATTAAAGTTGAATTAAGAAATTTTGATTAAAAAAATAACTGATCAATGAAAGTTTATATTTTAGTTTATTCTTTATCAGAATTTCGTTTTTTCAAAAAAAAGGCTGCCTTAAAAAGGCAGCCTTTTAAAATTATTGGCTAATTAGATAAATAGTTGTATATCTATTGTTCCTTTCCTATAGACCAGATCGAAAAACTTCCAGCAGGAGCGTAAATCGTCGTATTGCCTTCAGCACTAGTAGCAGGAGTCAACTTTGAATTGTTTGCATAATCAACAAGCGTTTTATTAGACCAATTTGTTTGTATCTCGTATTGCTTTGTATTGTTGCTTATATTCATATATAGGATAAGCCCAGGATTGTCACCGTTACCATTTCTTTTCATAATGTATTCGTCCTTATTCGCTTCAATAATTTCAATATCCCCTGTGGCGATAGTACGATTAATTAAAATAAGGTTTTTAATATTGTCCTTAAAAGATTCGTTTTCATAGTCAAGATAGAAAATGGTGGGATAGCCATCATGAGTCAGCATATAGGAATAAGCCAAAAGCTTATTAGAATAGCTTATGCTATTATTAACGTTTTCATCTTTTTCTGTATCGTGGTTAGCCGTAAAAGTAACTGCCTTGTCAGGATATATTTTACGCAGCATATTACCTTCTTCTCCTAAAGCCGTTAGATCTTTGTTACGATCTAATGATTCTTCTAACCTGTAAAAGCAAGCAAAATCGAAGGCAGGAGATCCAGAAGCATCCACCCAATCTTTCAATACCTGTTGATTACCATCAAAGTTTTCTCCCACAGAAAATCCTCCTACCTTATCATTCCAGGCCTTTACCCATTTAGGAGCAAAACTTTTTACATAATCAAAGCGCCATCCATCAAAACCTAATGTGTTTTTGTAGAATTCTGCTACAGAATCATCTCGACCCCATAACCAATCTTGCACATATTGTTGATCGTGGCATAAGTCAGTTTCAGCAAAGAATAAAGCTTGTTCATCGTTACTATGAATATCATTTGGATGAAAATGTTCATTAGTTCGGTTAAATTTACCGGAAGCGTTTCCGTTTTCTTCATTAAATAAAGAATATACTTCGGTACCTCCTCTAAATGGATTCGACTGTAAACCCCCACCAGAATTATGACCCAGTACAATATCAGCAATGACTTCAACCCCATGATCATGGGATTTTTGTATTAAATTCTCTAACTCTAGTCTTGAACCAAAGCGAGTTTCCTTATTTTCTGCTCCTCGTTGACTAAATTCTCCAACATCAAAGTAGTCCATCGGGTCATATCCCATAGAGAATTGGCCTGATGCACCCTTACCTGGGGCGGGTAACCAGATTCGGTTGACCCCTGATGCCGACCAATCTTCAATTTTAGAACTTACCTCGTCATACCAACCTCCAATGGGTTCTACATCCCAATAAAATGCCTGCATCATTACGCCGGCATCAGCTTTGGTAAATGCAGTAAGATCCAATCTTAAATCCTCCTGAACAATTATTTCTTCTTGATTGTTTGAAGAGTCATCATCATCCGAACAACTTAAAAAGCCAGCCATACAGGCACCAAGAAAAAGTGTACTTTTTATAGTGTGTTTTATAAATGTTTTCATATTTATTATAGTTTAGAGGCTGTCATAAAAACAGCCTCTTGGATACCACTTTTGTTTAATTTGTTACTGGAGTTAGAGAGTAGGTATATGCTCTTGGATTACTAAGATCCAAGGTAATAACATATGTTCCTCCGGTTTCAACAGCGATATTTGATCCTCCTTCGTTTAATGAACCATCTCCGTCATCGTCATTTCCATAATTGAATGACCAAGAATCATTAGCTCTAAATTTTATTTCACCTGAGGTGAGGTCTAAGGTTATAGACCATACTTTAGTATCCTGATCATACGTTAGATCATGATCTTGATTTGGACCCGCTTCGGGAGGTGCAAAACCTAGCGGTGTAGATGAGCCGGTAACAGCCCAATCTGTTTTTGTAAGTGAATAGGTAAGTGCCTCAGTATCAACATTTATTCTATAATATCCTGCAACAGGAACAACTATATTTTTACTTGCATCATCTTGAAATAAAGTTCCAGAAGTCCCAGAGTCATCAACATCTCCATAATTTCCATCGAAATTAACATTAGTTGGAGTGATTTTAAAGTTAGAATTGTCGTTAGCAAAGTAAACATATCCTTCAAATTTTGAGCTGGTAAAGTTTTCTGCTGTAAGAGTTGGCGTCAATGGATCTGAGGGATCCCAGTTTGCTCCATAACCGCTGTCTTGTGCATAACCTCCCGGTAGCCATAACTTAGGTAATTCAGTTGAATAGGGTATTAACGTAATAGCCAAAATATTTGAATCCATGGATACACCACCATTACTCCCCAAGGAAGAGATTACACGAATTTCTAGTGCTCCTTCCTTATCAATTTCTAATCCAGCTTTAATTGCAAGATTGTTCAAATCTTTTACTGTCCAAGTATAAGAGCGTTCTACTGTTGATGCAGCATTTATTTCATCTTCAAAGTTGGTTCCCGCTGCTGCAACCATAATATTATAGGTTACCGGTGTTTGAAAATTATATTCTGCATCGTTCCATACTACGGTAAGAGCTTGATTGTCCTCTGCATCTTTATTCAACATTACTGTTGAATTTGCAGTAACGATAGTGGGTGCTGTTGCCTCATTTTCTTGAACCATGAATGTAGGTTCATCATCTTCTACACATGCATTAAAGCATACTAATGCCAAACATGCAAACATTAAAATTGATATCTTTTTCATGACTGTATAAATTAAAATTTTTGTTAAAATATTAGAATCCATCATTTTGTCCTAAATTTGGATTGGCTGATCTACTAGAAGCAGGTACTGGAAATAGCTTAAACTTCTCTGCGATAGCAGTTCCATTTTGGGGACCTCCTTTGAAAGACCAGATATAAGCTCCACCAGTGTAAAGGCCGTATCGAACTAAATCTTGCCTTCTATGAGCTTCCCAATGTAATTCTCTGGCACGTTCATCTAAGATAAAGTCCAGCGTTAATTCTCCCTCAGTTATATTACCGGAAGTATCGCCAAAAGCACGTTCTCTTAATAAATTAACGTACCTGGTAGCTGTAGTAATATCTCCACCACCACCTTCAAGGTGAGCTTCGGCGTACATTAGATAAACATCGGCGAGTCTAAAGAGAGGAAAATCTGTATCCACAAAAGTTTGATCTTGACCGGGCTCTCCAGCCGAAGTAAGGTTAGAATATTTTGCCATTAAGTATCCTGAAGAAGTATCCAATAAATCTGGTCCTATAACAATATCTCGGGCTTCTGGAGGAGTCGGAGAAGGATCTACAGGTACGTCAAACTTTACCAACGTATTTCTCTCGTCATTGTTAAATAGAGGATCTTCAAAGGTTAAGGATAACTCTTGTCTAACTCTAAATAAGTTTCCAAAACCAATAACACCAAAATCCGCCGGAGCTGGTTTGAAATCACCATTTCCATTTTGTTGTCCTTGCATAATGATAGAAGCACCACCAAAATTTCGAACAGCAACCCCATCGGCAATAACTGGGAAAATAATTTCATTTTGAGCTCCGTTAGTATTGTTGTCTGCATTAAAATTGTTTAAATAATTAGGCGTCAGACTATATCCACTATTGATTATTTCATCACAAACTCGTAAACAATCGGCAAAACGACCATTTTCTGCTCCTAGATATATCTCTGCATTCAAGTAAAGTTTAGCAAGAATCATTTTTGCTACTCCTTTAGTTGCTCTACCATATTGTTCTGCATTACCTGGATTTACATCCAGAAGATCTGCTTCTACTTCAAGTAATTCAGTTTCGATATAATTAAACAGATCCTGTCCTGAAATTTCTTGAACTCTTGTAAATCCTACAAGATCATTTTCTGTTGCAAAAGGTGCTCTTCTGAAAAGGTCAAGTAAATGATAGTTTGCTAAAGCTCTCAGAACTCTGGCTTCAGCTCTATAAGTGATTACTTTTTCTCTAGTTGGGGCATCAACTCCTCGTTGATCAAGTTTTTCATTGGTTGTTTGCCTTAGAAACTCATTGGCCAATGAAATTTCAAAGGTTGCTCTTGCCCAAAACCCTAAGACTATTACATTGTTGGCATCCCAACTATTCCTTTGGATCTGGCGAATACCTTGATCATTTTCGAAATTCCAAATTACCTCGTCAGACGATAAGCTTTGTAAGTTGAAAAGTCCTCTGATGTAATTACCAGTACCGGCATCGATCCCTGCAAGATTCGAGGTACCAGGGTCATCAAGCCCAACTACGGAAAAGTTTGCGTATACACCTGCAATGGCTCTGTCGTAACCTCCCGGTTGATTGAAAACATCTTCGGCAAGTAAATCATCATCATCTTCGAGTTCAATATCAAGATCTCCTTCGCATGAGCTTAAAATCCCAATGAGGAGAAATGCGTATAAAAAAGATTTATATATTTTCATTTCAATTGTTTTTTAATATTTATAGTTGATTCCAAACAAGAAGGTGCGACCTCTTGGAAATATAGATTGATCCCTACCATCATTTTGAATTTCTGGATCTAAACCAGAGTAGTCTGAAATAAGAAAAGCGTTTTGAACACCTGTCCATAGTCGTAAACTAGATACTCCCTTCATAATATCGCGAATTGTATATCCTAAAGTAATATTTTCCATTCTTACAAAAGATGCATCTTCAACGTAAAAATCAGAAAGAATAACATCAGGTGTACTAACGAAGTTAGAATCTAATAAAGAGGTTGGAGCATTGTTAAAAACATTTCTGAACAAATTACCAGTTTGGGCGTTTGCAGAGGCCACATTGTTATAAATATCATTACCAATACTTGCTCGTAAGTTAAAACTGAAGTCAAAATTATAAAAATTTAGATTAGATTGTAGCCCCATTATGAAATCTGGAGCAGGTTTTCCGGCAACATATCGGTCATCATTATTTACTTCACCGTCTCCAGTGAGATCTGCATACGCTCCTTCAATAGGTCTTCCATTTGAGTCATAAACTTGAGCAAAAGTAAAAAATGAGAAAGGAGCTTCACCTTGTCTTTGAATTTGGACATTATTTCCTGTACCTCCATCGATACCTCCTACTATAATATCTTGACCAAAAGCTAATTCTTCAATCTCCTGATTGATATAGGTTGCATTATAACTCAAATTCCAATTTATATTTTCGTTTTGTATTATATTAGTATTAATTGAAAACTCAATACCCTCTGTAACAAATCTACCTATGTTTTGAAATCCTTGATTCGAAAAGTTAACGGCATCTGGCACAGGGGCTTGAGAAAGTAGATCATCAGACTCTTTTCTAAATACGTCTACAGAACCACTAATGCGATCATTCCAAAATCCATAGTCCAAACCGATATTGTACTCAGTAATTTTTTCCCATTCTATATCTTCATTTCTAAACTGAGCTTGAACAATATTTATTACCTGTCCGTTAAGTATATATTGGGTATTAGGATTACTTCCTCTATATCGTTCTATGTAAGCGTATGCTTGATCGATATCTTGTTGTCCTGTTATACCATACCCTAATCGCAATCTTAAATTACTTAATGTTGATGAATTCTTAAGAAAGTTTTCTTCACTAATTTGCCATCCAAAAGAGGCGGCAGGGAAATATCCCCATCTATTGTCTTCACTAAATCTAGAAGTACCATCTCTACGTATAGATCCGGTTAAAAAATATTTGTCGCTCAACTTCAAGTTAGCTCTTGCGAAATAAGCCAACAAAACCACGTCGGGTTCGATATTTCTTTCAGGTAATCTATTAGGATCCCTTTGATCTTCAGTTTTAAATTCTTCTATTTCGAATTTTTGATAAGAATAACCCGCTGTTGTTTCTATATCTAAACCACCAATTTTTTTGTTATAAACTAAATAAGCGTCGAGCAATCTATTTTCAGAGGTAAAATCTGTATCAGATTTAAATCCATTAAACTCTCCAAATTCGGATCTAAATGTATTTGCACTTTCTGTGGAACGTTCTTCAAATCTTTTTGTCTCACTAGTATCCATACCCAAATTTAATACTGCTCTTAAGTCGGGCAAGAAATGCAATTGATAATCAAATTTTACATTTCCAAAATATCTTCTCACATTAGCAATATTTCTGGTTTGTAATAATTTTGCCACAGGATTTCGCTGAACGTTCGCTTGAGCAAACCCATCGTTATTTAGATATTCAAAAAAACCTCCATAAGGAGAAGTAGGGTCAAAAACAGGTTGCGTAGGGTCAAATGTGATTGCATCTTTTTCAACACCTTCGGCAAATCTATTTTTTTCAAAGTTTAAGTTTGCGTTTACATCAATTTTTAAATGGTTATTAAATAATCTAGGGTTTAAAGAAAGAGAAGTATTTGTTCTTTCAAACTTTGAAGTTTTTCTTAATCCTTCCTGATCTGCTCGTCCAACTGATATCCGAGTTGGCAGAACGTCTAGTAATGAACCGCTAACGGAGAGATTGTGGAGAGCAGAAAAAGCATCTCTATATATTTCATCTTGCCAATCTGTGTTGGCATTTCCTAGATCACCAACTCTATCAGGGAATCTTTCAGCAATTAAAGCCCGGTATTCATCAGCAGAAAAAACATCAACAGTTCTATTTGCAGTCGTAATGCTTGTTTGTGTGTCTAAATTAATTTGTAGATTTTTTTTACCCTTTTTGGTTGTAATAATAATAACCCCATTAGCACCACGATTACCATAAATCGCCGCTGCAGAAGCATCTTTAAGGATTGAGAAAGACTCGATATCATTTGGATTAATAGAAGATAATACAGATCTGGAACCATTATCTTCATCTCCAGGGTCGTTGATAGGTAAACCATCGATTACTATGAGAGCATCATTAGATGCATTCAAAGAGGCTCCTCCTCTAATTCTTATTTGAGAGTTTCCTGCCGGCCCTCCATTAGTATTAATATTAACCCCAGCGACACGTCCTACAAATAAATTTTCAGCCGTTACATTATTTCCTGTGTTAAAATCCTCTGAAGTTACTAATGAAACAGATCCTGTTAGCTCTTTCTTTCTAGACGAACCATATCCAATTAGTACAACTTGCTCTAGTTCTGCTGCATCTTCTTGTAATGCCACATCAATGGTCTCTTGACCAGTAAATGTAACTTCTTGCGGTATAAAACCAACATAAGAAAATACAACAATGTCGCCGTTGTTCACATTACTTAGAGTGTAAACTCCGTCAAAATCGGTTGCGGTACCGATTGTAGTTTCTTTAACAATGATATTTACGCCAGGAATTGGTTGACCACTTCCGGCATCAGTCACTGTTCCCCTGATAGTTGACTGTGCAAAAAAGCTCATTGGTATTAACCACAATAAAAACAATGCGCTTTTAGTAAATGTTTTCATAAAATTAAATTAGTTTTTGATTGTTTGAAGTCTTATATTTTCACTTTCTGGGAACCAATTTAATGTAAAATTTGTGTTAAGCTTCATGACTATTGTCAGTACAACCTTACGAAAACGTTTGCGTGTGAATAACTTTTAAAATTTCGTTAAAATTTTAAGTTTAATTGTGATCATATGACATATTTTCGCATAGAATTTTGACTTTTGGATAAAAAATAGGAGTAGAATAATAAGTTGGAACAAAATACGTTGTTGCCAGATAATTATGGTCAATGATCTTTTTTTAGTTTTCAAAAACATCATTCTTTTAAAAATTCAATAACTATTAATCAAAGAGAAGATGAAACAAAAAGTTACGTTAAAACAAATAGCAAAAGAACTGGATGTTTCTATTTCGACTGTCTCCAAAGCTTTGAAAGACAGTGTAGAAATAAGTTTAGATACTCGACAAAAGGTGAAGGCCTTCGCCAAATTGTATAATTACAAACCTAATAACATTGCACTAAGTCTTAAGAACAGAAAAACTAAAACCATAGGTGTAATCATTCCAGAAATTGTTCATCATTTTTTTACTACTGTAATAGGTGGCGTAGAGAAGGTAGCGAATGAAAAAGGATATAATGTAATTATATGTTCTTCTAATAATTCATTTGATAAAGAAGTGATCAATATGGAAATGTTGGCTAGTGGCAGCGCGGATGGATTTATTTTATCAGTTGCCAAAGAAACACAGCTTAAAAAGGATTATCATCACATAGAGGAAACGATGAGTCAAGGTATGCCAGTAGTACTTTTTGATAGAATTATAGATGAGGTAGTTTGTGATAAGGTTATTATTGACGATGCAAAAGGTGCACAAACGGCAACAAATCATTTACTTACCATAGGTTGTAAAAAGATTGCTATTCTTACGACGGTAGATTATATAAGTGTAGGAAAACTTAGGACCAACGGATATTTGAGAGCGTTAAGAGCATATGATATTCCAGAAAAGGAAGAATATGTTCTTAAAATTGAAGATATTGATAATTGTGAAAATGAAATTTCAGAATTTCTTAAGAACAAAGATATAGATGCTGTTTTTGCGGTAAATGAATTGTTCGCGGTCACCGCGATTAAAGTGTTAAATCAACAAGGAAAAAAGGTTCCAAATGATATTGCTGTTATTGGATTTACCGATGGGATTCTTTCAAAACATTTTATCCCAAGTCTAACTACAATTAGTCAACATGGTGAGGATATGGGGATCAGAGCAGCAAAACTACTTATCGATAAACTAGAAGGAGATGAAGCTTCAACCGAAGAGTATAGAACCGTTATAATTGATACTAGTTTGGTTCAACGACAATCTACAAAAAAAACTAACAAGTGATTCTTTCTTATTGAAAAATAATAATATATTTGCTTTTTGTCAAAACTTATATTTTCACTTTCTACTAAAATAAGTTTTGATAAGTCAAGCGCTTATCAGTGTAATCATTTAATTTCACTTAATGAACAAGCGTAAATTAAGCTTCTGGGAAATTTGGAACATGAGTTTCGGTTTTCTGGGAATTCAATTTGGTTTTGCATTGCAGAACGCGAACACTTCAAGGATTTTTGAAACCTTAGGGGCCAAAGTAGACGAACTAGCTGTTTTTTGGTTAGCTGCACCTATTACAGGATTATTGGTCCAACCCATCATTGGATACTTTAGTGATAGAACCTGGCATTCTAAATTAGGAAGAAGAAGACCTTATTTTTTGGTGGGAGCAATACTTTCGTCCATTGCTCTGTGCATTATGCCAAATTCACCAACTTTATGGGTAGCCATTGGTACCTTATGGATTATGGATTCTTCGATAAACATTTCTATGGAACCATTTAGGGCTTTTGTGGGAGATAATCTCCCTGAAAGCCAAAGAACCAAAGGTTTTGCTATGCAAAGCTTTTTTATTGGATTAGGAGCAGTTGTCGGTTCTGCATTGCCTTACGTTTTTTCTAATTGGTTAGGTATAAGTAATACTGCAGAGGAAGGTGTTATACCCGATTCTGTAAAATGGTCCTTTTATATTGGGGCTATCGTATTTCTTTTAGCCGTTTTATGGACCGTTTTTAATTCTAAAGAATATTCTCCAGAAGAATTAGAGGCTTTTGAGGATCATAAACCCGAATTCACTGTTGAAATTACTCCTCAGGAAAATATAAATAGAATAGCAAAACTTATGAAAGCAGGAACAATAATGACTGTTTTTGGCGTTATTCTTAATGCATTTCTTATTTATCTAATGTTAGATAAGGAACTATATATTTTGTCAGGAGGTGTTCTATTTGTTGGTGTATTGTTTCTAATTGCCGCATGGTTCAGAAAGTTAAAAGGAATTAATGGATTTGTAACTATAATGACTGATCTTTTATATATGCCGAATACCATGAAGCAATTGGCGTTGGTTCAATTTTTTTCTTGGTTTGCACTATTTTCCATGTGGATCTATACTACGCAAGCCGTAACAAGTTATATTTATGGTTCTACAGACACTACCTCTCAATTATATAATGATGGGGCAGATTGGGTAACGGTTCTCTTTGCAGTATATAATGGAGTTGCAGCGTTGGTTGCATTTTTACTTCCAGTGTTGGCTAAGTTAACGAGTCGAAAAATCACTCATCTTATCAGCTTGGTACTAGGAGGTTTGGGGCTTTTATCTATTACAATTTTTAAAACGCCAGAATTATTGATCATATCAATGGTTGGTATAGGTATAGCTTGGGCTAGTATTTTATCAATGCCATATGCGATGCTCGCAGGTGCATTACCACCAAGAAAAATGGGTTATTACATGGGAGTATTTAACTTTTTTATAGTAATACCTCAAATTGTTGCAGCTTCTATATTAGGCTTTTTGTTGAACACTTTTTTTGATAATGAAACTATCTATGCTTTAATAATTGGAGGAATTAGTATGATCGTTTCAGGTTTTTTAACGTTAATAGTTAGTGATAGAGCAACAATAGAAATAAATGAATAACAAGAATTAAATGAAGAAAGGATTTATATTTGACTTAGATGGAGTCATTGTTGATACCGCAAAGTACCATTTTCTTGCTTGGCAAAACCTTGCTAACAGTTTAGGGATTTCTTTTTCGTCAGCACAAAATGAACAGTTAAAAGGAGTTAGCCGAGTACGGTCTTTAGAAAAAATACTAGAATGGGGGGATAAGACCATTTCAAAGGAAGAATTTAACAGGTTAATGCGTGAAAAAAATGAGGAGTATCTTGACTACATTTCAAAAATGGATACCACTGAAATTTTGCCAGATGTCCCAAAAATATTAGATACCCTTATTTCGAAGAAACAAGCTATTGCCTTGGGTTCTGCGAGTAAAAATGCTAGAGTAATTCTTGAAAAAGTTCAATTGATTGACAAGTTTCATGCTATAGTAGACGGAACAAATGTTTCTAAAGCAAAGCCAGATCCAGAGGTATTTCTAGTAGGGGCACGGCAACTGAATATTTCTCCAGAAAATTGTATAGTATTTGAAGATTCTGTTGCAGGAATTCAAGCGGCAAATACAGCCAATATGATAAGTATAGGTATTGGCGATGCAAATACATTGCATCAAGCAGATTATATTTTTAAAGATTTCACAGAAATAAAAGAAGAATTTATAAATAATTTGGTTTCGGCCAGAAAAGTTTAGAAGAAGATGAATCAGGATTATATAAAACCAGATAACTGGTCGATTATTGAAGAGGGATTTGATGTTGATAGAGTTAAGTCCTCAGAGAGCCTTTTTAGTATAGGTAACGGAGCAATGGGGCAAAGAGCTAATTTTGAAGAGACATATTCTGGTCCCACTTTTCAGGGAAGTTATATTGCAGGAGTTTATTATCCTGATAAAACTAAAGTAGGTTGGTGGAAGAACGGATATCCAGAGTATTTTGCAAAAGTACTTAATGCTCCTAATTGGATTGGTATAAATGTAGAGGTAAACGGTGAAAAATTAGATCTATACAGATCTAAAGCTGTATCTAATTTCAGAAGAGAACTGAACATGAAAGAGGGTTGGTATCAACGTTCTTTTACTATTGTCATGCTAAATGGAATTGAATTGTTCGTCAAATCAACCCGATTCTTGAGCCTGGATCTTGACGAAGTAGGAGCAATTAAGTACGAAGTGACCCCTTTAAATCATGATGCAGAGATAGTATTCACGCCGTATCTAGATTCTGGTATCACTAATGAAGATACGAATTGGGATGACAAATTTTGGGATACTTATGAAGTATCACATAAACGTAATTCAGCTTATATTTTGTCAAAAACCATGAAAACTGAGTTTCATGTATGTACGGGAATGTTAAACCAGGTTTTTATTGATGGTGATAAGGAAGAAGTATACCCAAAGGTGGAAACAAGAGAGACATCTGTTAAATTAAATTATGAAGTTCACGTTCCTAAGGCAAAAACAGCTGCCTTAGTTAAGTTTGGAGGATATACTGTATCTCTAAACCATAAAGAAGATGATTTGGTAACGGCTAGTACAACTGTACTTAAGCAAGCATCAGAGTCAGGGTTTAATACATTGTTGGAGCTTCAGAAACAAGCATGGTCCAAAATCTGGGAAATGGCAGATATCGTTATTGAAGGAGATGTAAAAGCTCAACAAGGAATACGATTTAATATCTTTCAGTTAAATCAAACTTATCTTGGTAAAGATGCTAGATTAAATATAGGCCCTAAAGGATTTACAGGAGAGAAGTATGGCGGTAGTACGTATTGGGATACAGAGGCATATTGTATTCCATTTTATATGGCCACCAAAGATCAGGAAGTAGCCCGCAACCTGCTAACGTATCGCTATCAACATCTTGAAAAAGCAATTGAGAATGCAGAAAAACTTGGCTTTACCAATGGAGCCGCATTATATCCTATGGTAACCATGAATGGTGAAGAGTGTCATAACGAATGGGAGATCACATTTGAAGAGATACATCGTAATGGCGCAATGACTTTCGCGATCTACAATTATCATCGTTATACCGGCGATTATAGCTATATTCCAGAAAAAGGTCTGGAGGTAATGATCGGTGTTGCACGTTTTTGGCACCAAAGGGCTACTTTCTCCACAAATAAGGATAAATATGTAATTCTTGGAGTTACAGGCCCTAATGAATATGAAAATAATGTAAATAATAATTGGTATACTAATTACTTGGCCAAATGGTGTATCGAATATTGTGTTGAAAATATCGAAAAAGTAAAGGCTGAATACACCAATGATTATAGAAGAATCATAAAAAAAACTAACCTGACTCAAAAAGAAATTGATGCAATGTTAGAGGTGGCCGAGAAAATGTATTTTCCATATTCAGAAAAGCATCAGGTATATTTACAGCAAGATGGGTTTTTAGATAAAGAATTGATTACTGTTGCAGATTTAGATAAATCACAACGGCCAATCAATCAAAAGTGGAGCTGGGATCGTATTTTACGTTCGCCCTATATTAAACAAGCAGACACTTTGCAAGGTTTTTACATGTTTGAAGACCACTTTACAAAAGAAGAACTTGCACGTCATTTTGATTTTTATGAACCATTTACAGTACATGAATCTTCACTTTCTCCTTGTGTTCATAGCATTCAAGCCGCTGCTCTAGATAGAATGGATCAGGCATACTCTTTTTATTTAAGAACTTCTAGATTAGATCTTGATGATTATAACAAAGAAGTAGAAGAGGGATTGCATATCACCAGTATGGCCGGTACCTGGATGAGTATCGTAGAAGGATTTGGAGGTCTTAGAATTATAAATGGCAGATTAGCATTTACACCCAAAATTCCAAAAGAGTGGAAAGGATATACTTTTAATGTGAACTTTAGAAATCAAATTTTAAAAGTTAGTGTTTCTCAGGAAGGTACTTCTTTCAATCTAGAAGGTGATCAGGAGTTGATTATTTATGTAGATGGAAAAGAGTTTAATATCTCTCCAGATAGTCTAATCACAGTATAAATAAATTATGATTTAATTAATAAAGAACACCCCAAGAGCCCTTGTTTTTGGGGTGTTTGTTTCTAGATATAATCACACAAATATAAAATTTAAAATAGATGAAAAGTAAACTAATTGTATTGATGTCTTGCTTTTTCATAGGGTTGACAAATGCTCAAATAGAAAAAGTTGAACCTCCGTTTTGGTGGAGTGGTATGCATAACCACCAATTTCAGTTAATGTGTTACGGTAAAGATATCTCTAAATTCGATGTTCAAATTGAGGGTGTGGTTATTAAGGATGTTACAAAAACTGAAAATCCAAACTATATTTTTATAACCCTAGACACTAAGGAAATAAAACCAGGAACCATTTCAATAGATTTTACAGAAAACGAAAAAGTAGTATTCTCGCAGCCTTATGAGTTTAAGGTAAGGAAAGAAAACTCTGCAAATCGAAAAGGTTTTGATAGCAGCGATGTGATCTATCTTATTATGCCAGATCGATTTGCGAACGGAAATCCAAAAAATGATTCACACCCCAATACAGTTGAGAAAGCCGATCGATCAAATCCCGGAGGTCGCCACGGAGGCGATATACAAGGTGTAATAAATCACCTGGATTATCTTAAAGATCTTGGAGCTACAACATTGTGGAGTACCCCTTTGCTCGAGGATAACGAACCTGTCTATTCTTATCATACCTATGCCCAGAGCGACCTGTATAAAATAGATCCGAGGTATGGCACCAACGAGGATTACAGGCGCCTGGCTTCAGAAATGCATAAGTTGGAGATGAAATTGATCATGGACTACGTAACCAACCATTGGGGCTCTAAACATTGGATGATTAAAGATCTACCTACCAAAGATTGGATACATCAGTGGCCCGAAGGATTTAGAAGGAGTAATTATCGCATGACTACCCAGTTTGATATCAATGCTTCAAAAGCAGATGCAAAGGGATGTATGAATGGCTGGTTTGATACTACTATGCCCGATATGAATCAAAGCAATCCCTTACTTCTTAATTACATCACTCAAAATGCCATTTGGTGGATAGAATATGCAGATCTAGATGGCTTGCGAGTAGATACCTATTCGTATAATGATAAGGAAGGAATTGCAAAATGGACTAAAGCGATTATGGATGAATATCCTAATTTTAATATTGTAGGAGAGGTATGGATGCACGACCAGGCTCAAATGGCCTACTGGCAAAAGGATAGTAAAATAGGGGCAATTGATAATTTTAATGCTCATTTACCTTCTGTCATGGATTTTACATTACATGATGCCTTAACTGTTATTTTTAATGAGGATGAAGACACTTGGGATAATGGAATGATCAAAGCTTACAATAATTTTACTAACGATTTTCTATATCCAAATATCAATAATATTTTAGTGTTTCCCGGGAATCACGATACTAATCGTATTAACGAAATATATCAGGGAGATATAGATAAGTATAAGATGGCAATGACCTTGATTTTTACCACTCGAGGGATTCCACAAATTTATTATGGTGATGAAATAGGAATGCTGGGAAATCGCAATAAAAAAGGAGATGGTGATATTCGAAGAGATTTTCCCGGTGGATGGTCAGCAGACGCACAAAACGCATTCTTGCCATCAAATATCAAAAACGGAAGAACCAATGATCAGGAAGCATTTCATTCTTTTACCAAAAAAGTGTTGAACTGGAGAAAAAACACTTCAGTGATTCATACTGGAAAACTTTTGCAATTTATTCCATTTGATAATGTATATGTATACTTTAGATCTAATGAGGAAAAAAGTATAATGGTGATTATTAATAATAATAGCAAAGATCAAAAAATTGATGTTGCTCGTTTCAAAGAAGGACTCAAAAATTTTAAAACAGGCACCGATATTATTACCGATTCTAATGTAGATGTTACAGAAGAATTTACCATTAAGGCAAAAACTTCGATGATACTCGAATTAAAATAAACTAATAACCACAAAACATTTTTATGATCATGAGAAAGATAATTTTAAGCATGCTAACCATAGGGATTATATTTTCCTGTGGAAAAGTACAAAAAGAAGAAAACGTAGGTACAGTACAAACCGAGATTCAAAAAGAAACGAATAACGCGCTTCCTCCTGTAAGTGACGCTGCGATGGAAAGTGCGGTGATCTATGAAGCAAATATTCGTCAATATTCTGAAGAAGGATCTTTTAAAGCATTTACAAAAGATATTCCTGTTCTTAAACAACTAGGGGTTAAAATTCTTTGGTTAATGCCAATTTATCCTATTTCAACAACTAAAAGTAAAGGGTCGTTAGGAAGTTACTATGCGGTATCTGATTACACCAAAGTAAACCCTGAGTTTGGAACTATAGAAGATTTTAGGGAATTAGTAAAAACTGCACATGACCATGGGATCTATGTAATCTTGGATTGGGTAGCAAATCATACAGGGTGGGATCATGTATGGTTGAAGGAGCATCCAGAATATTATACTAAAGATAAAGAAGGAAACATAACCCATACTGTTGGCACAGATTGGACAGATGTGGCAGATCTTAATTATGATAATCAAGAAATGCGTAAGCAGATGAGACAGGATATGATCTATTGGGTAAAAGAAGAAGGAGTAGATGGTTTCCGTTGTGATGTTGCGGGAATGGTACCAGTAGATTTTTGGGAGAATACTGTTGAAGAGATTGAGAAGATAAAACCAGTGATTATGTTAGCCGAAGGTTGGGAACCAGAGTTGTTGAAAAATGCTTTTGATATGGGGTACAGTTGGGATACACACCATAAAATGAACGATATAGCTCAGGGAAAAGCCAATGTAGAAGAATGGGATAAAAGAATGAAGCAAATTGATACCATGTATGCCAAAGACGATATTCTCATGAATTTTACTTCTAATCATGACGAGAATTCATGGAATGGTACCGTTGGAGAAAGAATGGGTGATGCCAGGGAAATGTTCGCTGCACTCTCGTATGTGACACCTGGGATGCCATTGATTTATTCTGGACAAGAATATGATATGAATAAAAGACTGTTGTTTTTTGAAAAAGACACCATTATCAAAAAGAAAGGAAAGTTTTTTCCTTTGTATGAAAAATTAGGTAAACTTAAAAATAACAATCCTGCTCTTCATGGTGGTAAGAATGCAGCATCGTATGCCCGTATTAAAACTTCACATGATGATAAAATTTTGGCTTTCAAACGAGAGAAAGAAGGAAACGAAGTGATTTTTGTGGCAAACATGACTAACGAATTGATTAAGTTTTCAGCAGATTATGAAGGAAAGTATAAAGATCACTTATCAGGCGAATTAATTGAAGAGAAATCAGAAGACGCAAAAAGTCTTGGAGCTTGGGAGTACAAAATTTTGATTAAAGAATAATTAAAAAACAAAGCATTAATGTAAAAAAGCGACTTATAAAAATGGGTCGTTTTTGTTTTTTAAGCAATTTTTGGGAGTATAAAAATATAAAAAGGGTTACTTTAAGATATTGATCTAATCTTAACGAAATCAATGAAAATATGTTAAAATAAATGCTTTTTTGTCCGTAATTACCAAATTTATCAACCGAAAACGTTTTAGTTTTTCATCAAATTAGGTTATTACTATCAATAACGATAGATTTGGCTGCAATGACAAAAAAAGTACAAAATATAGCGGTATTAACCTCAGGAGGAGACGCTCCGGGAATGAATGCTGCGATCCGGGCAGTAGTTCGTGCATGTAGTTATTATAACGTGAAATGTTTTGGTGTATTTAAAGGCTACGAAGGCTTAATACACAACGAAATTGAAGAGCTAAATGCTCGCTCTGTACGTAATATTATCAATAAGGGAGGGACGTTTCTTAAATCAGCCCGTTCAAAAGAATTTCGGTCCAAAGAAGGAAGAAAAAAAGCTCATGCTAATTTAGTTAAAAACAGTATAGATGCTCTTGTAGTAATTGGAGGAGATGGTAGTTTTACAGGAGCGCTAAAGCTATCAGAAGAATTCAATTTTCCTGTAGTCGGTATCCCAGGTACCATCGATAATGATATTAATGGTACAGATTACACCATAGGCTACGATACTGCTCTAAATACAGTAGTCGAAGCAATAGATAAAATACGCGATACTGCAAGCTCTCATAATCGATTATTTCTAATAGAGGTAATGGGGCGTGATGCCGGGGATATAGCCCTAAATGCAGGTATAGGAGCAGGAGCCGAAGAGATTTTAATTCCTGAAGAAGACATGGGAGTTGATAGACTTATAGAATCGCTTAGAAAAAGTAAGAAAACCGGAAAAACGTCAAGTATTATAGTTGTAGCAGAAGGGGATAAGTCAGGAAAGAATATTTTTGAATTAGGAGAGTATGTCGAGGAGCATCTTGACGATTATGAAGTACGAGTGTCGGTTTTGGGGCACATTCAAAGAGGAGGGGCACCAAGCTGTTATGATAGAGTACTAGCCAGTAAACTTGGCGTAGGTGCAGTAGAGGCTTTGTTAGAAGGTAAAAGTGAAGTAATGATTGGTATAGTACATAAGAGCGTAACAATTGTTCCGCTTAAAGAAGCATTGGATAAACGATTACATAAACATGATGTATTAATAAAAGTTGCCGATATAACTTCGGTATGATTTTATGTATATAATCACATTTTAAATTAAATAACTAAATTTTGAGATATGAGTACGTTAAAAATTGGAATTAACGGTTTCGGTAGAATAGGAAGAATCGCCTTTAGAATAGCTTCTAAGCGCCATAATATAGAGATAGTGGCAATTAATGATTTATTAGATGTAGAGCACTTAGCTTATTTATTAGAATATGATTCTGTACATGGTAGATTTGATGGTACTATTGAAGTTAAAAATGGAAATCTTGTCGTAAATGGTAAAGAGATTCGTGTAACTGCAGAACGTAACCCCGAAGATCTTAAATGGGATGCAGTGGGTGTAGATGTTGTGATGGATTGTACAGGTATTTTTACTACATTGGATACTGCTGATGCACACTTAAAAGCCGGAACAAAGAAAGTAGTGATTTCAGCTCCATCTAAAGATGCTCCGATGTTTGTGATGGGAGTTAATCATAATGACGTAAAAGCTTCGGATACTATTGTTTCTAATGCTTCTTGTACTACAAACTGTTTAGCTCCTTTGGCCAAAGTAATTGATGATAATTTTGGTATTGAAGAGGGATTGATGACTACAGTACATGCAGGAACTGCTACGCAAGCAGTGGTAGATTCACCATCAAAAAAGAACTATAGATTAGGGCGTAGTGCATTAAATAATATTATTCCTTCAACCACAGGTGCAGCAGTAGCAGTAACCAAAGTGATTCCTTCGTTAAAAGGAAAGTTAACGGGTATGGCGTTTAGAGTGCCAACAGCAGATGTTTCTGTAGTAGATCTTACTGTAAAAACCAAAAAGTCAGTATCATATGATGAGCTTAAAGCTGTAGTTAAAAAAGCATCAGAGAACGAGTTAAAGGGTATTTTAGGGTATACAGAAGAAGATGTTGTGTCTCAGGATTTTGTAGGAGAATCGCAAACTTCTGTTTTTGATGCTAACGCAGGAATAGCGCTTAATGATAATTTCTTCAAGCTTATCTCTTGGTATGATAATGAATATGGATACTCTACTAAGTTAGTTGATTTATCAACTTTAGTAGGTAATCTTTAAAAATCTTTTATTATTATATGATTTAATTTACTGTCTTATAGAGCGTAGTCGAGAGATATTTATCACAGCTACAAATACATGTCGACTACGCTCCATTTGACAATTTATTTAGTTTTTGAATACTATTTTTCTCTTTGCTAATAACAAACAAACTTTGAAATGATCTTATTAACCGACGGAGGTTCTACTAAATGCGATTGGATTCTTCTTGACGAGTCTGGAGAAATCGTTTTTAAAACCCGTACAGAAGGCTTAAATCCTGCTGTGTTTGAAAAATCTTTACTTGAAGAAAGAATTAGAACCAACGACGAATTAACCTCTTATCGAGAGAAAATTGATAAAGTTAATTTCTATGGGGCGGGTTGTGGCACTAAAAAGCCTGCGGCGATGCTCAAAAAGGTATTACAAGATTTTTTTGTAAATGCAACCGAAGTTATAGTTAAAGAGGATATGGTGGCGGCAGTTTATGCGGCTACGACCGAACCGGGTATTGTTTGTATTTTAGGTACCGGTTCTAATAGTTGTTATTTTGACGGGGATGATATTCATATGTCAGTAGATTCTCTGGGATATATCCTCATGGACGAGGCTAGCGGAAATTATTTCGGAAAAAGATTGATTCGAGATTATTACTATAAGAGAATGCCTCCAGAGGTTGCTTCAGAGTTTGAGAAGCGTTTTGATCTTTCTTCAGATGCGATAAAAGAGAATTTATATAAAAAGGATAATCCAAATACATATCTGGCTACCTTTGCAGAGTTTATTTTTACCAGTGAGCGTAACGGATACTTTTATAAAATTGTAACCGAAGGAATTCAGGAATTTGTTGAGAATCGAGTATTATGCTTTCCAGAAGCACAAAATGTACCTATTCACTTTATTGGATCTATAGCTCATTTTAGTGAGGATATCATTAGAGCCGCCGTGTGGCCTTACCATTTAACAGTAGGAAACATTGTTAGAAGACCTATTGATGGAATTATTGATTACTATCGTAATGAGGTTATAAAAAAAAAAGTAAATAACGTTTAAAACCTGGTTTTTGGCATCGTATGATTTAGCATTACTCTGGTTTCTTCACCTTGGATAGTGTCGATAAATAGTAGTTCAAAAAAAATGTAATTCGCAAATCAATTTATTAGTAAATTAGAGCCTAAACTTCTTCGTTGAATCTGCCCATAGCATCACTTACAAAATAATGGATTTAACTTAGGTGTCCAAAAGTTTGATGACCTGAAGATTTTGTTTTTTCAATCATATTATGATAAAGCTCGTTGAACCAAATCTAATACTTTTTTAGAATACGAAAGTTCTAGGGCAGCTTTATGACCCTTTTCTGACATTTTGCGCCAGGTTTTTTGCAAAATATCAATAACTTTTTCATCGGTATGTTTTTCTGAAAATTCTTCAAAGTAATATTTAAGAAAAACCAGGCATATTACGTCTTCGAGTGTTTGTGTCTCTTCATCTTTTTTTAATTTTTTTTTCTGAAGTAAAAAAGTAACTCTATTGATCACTTCAGACTCATAACCCACTTCTTGAAGAATTTTTGAAGCTTTTATTGCATGAAATTTTTTAAGCTCTTCTCTCCATTTAAGATATCCCACTCTATCCATTGGATAGTTATCTCTGGGAATCTCCCAACGGCAAATGTGTTGAGATCGGGCTGCTAATTTTAATGATTCTGAAGCTTTTGGTTCAAACTTTTCTAAAATCTGTGTCATTCGTTGCCCGTAAATTAATTCCTTGGGTACAAGTGATCCGTGTACTTCTTCTGTATTTGGATCTTGTGCGTTTGCTTTATCAAACAACGAATAGGCTTCAGATAATTTATGAGTTGGCATAAAAGTAAATGATTTGGTATACTAACAAAGTTAGTGCATTTCAATACGATTTATGCATGGTAAATATATAATTTGGCTTTAAGAAGTAATGAATATAGGTTTATTTCATTATTTTTTTTAACATAGTATCCTTTAAACTTAAAAAGTAGTGGTATTTGCTATAAGTCAGCGTTACGATAGATTTTCTATTATATAAACTTAGTTGAATGCAACAACCAATATGCATGGCAATAATGTAAATTCAGACCTCAATCTAAATTAATACTTCAAAATGCAAAGATTTTCTTTCAACGGGGAGGGCTGATCTCTGTTTTATACTCATTTTTTAAACGTTGAATTACTAAATAAATAATTTATGCAATTGATTTTTTAATAAAACATAAATTTTTGTGGATACCCTATTTTCAAAAGGGTTTACTTTTAATTTTTAATACTTTATATATAGATTTGCTTAAAAAATAAGGGTATAATCTTTATGAATACTAATTTTTAGATAAAATACCTTTTTTGTAAAAAGTGTTCAAAATTCAAATAGTTATGTTTTTTAAACATTTAATAGTAACCAAATTTTATGCATATGAATTTAGATGAAGTAATTATGGCGTCAATCGCAGAGTTTTTGGATGTTGAAGTACATAGGGATACAGAAACCTTGGATTTATCATCCAAAATCGAAATTGTTAGAAAAAGAATAACAGAAAAATTGAAAAATACTACGAACAATACTTTTGCCAAAAATGGTTCGATGAACTACGAATATGAAATGTTTTTTAGTAGTAACCCAAATGATATGATCAAAATCGATGGTTGGATACCAATAGAAACCGAGAAAATTGGAAAATCTGATAAGATTTCTGAGTATATAGAAATTGGCTTATTACGTAAAGTTAAAACACATTATAGTTAACAAACATCAGTTAGATACATTTCAGTACAACTTATTGTTGCATTTTCCGACCATGATTAATTCATCGTCGGTTTTTGTATTTTAAAAAATGCATTCATCGATGAAAATCCCGGTCTTTTACCAATATATCATCAGTTACAAAAGTATCAACGATAGTACTTTCAGATGAAAATTGTTTGTGCCTGTATTGTAATTTTAGAGTGTCTTTATCAAGCTTGAGAATCTTGAAATACTTCGAATGATTTTTAATATTCATGACTTCTGGTAATTGATTACTTGTCCATTTTAAATAAGATTTTCCATTATTATAAGTGACCATTTCCCAATTTCCTATCAGAGAGTCACCACAATTTTCTTGTTCGCCATTATTATCTTTAAATGTCAAATTGGATTTATAAGTAATTTTATAAGAAAGAAAGCAGCCTGCCATATTCATTCGCGTGCCATCATTATAGCGCCATGCAAGTTTCCAGGTTTTTCCGGATGTAGTTGCCAATAATTCGGTTGCATTTTCTGGCAATATGTATCGTTTTTCTTTTGAGTTCGTGCATGAAAGTGTGTTTATTATTAAGACTATAATAAGTACAATTAACCTATGTTTTTTCATAAGAGTTGATTAGTGTGTTTATGTTATCAAAAATTATACCTATTTAATCAAAGACGGGATTGTTAATACTTCTGTGTAAAAGTATTCTATTCATTGTTTTTATGTGATGAATTAAAATTTATTTTTATCACTTTTAATCATCAATCTTTTGCTCTTACTATAAATCTGAAATATGACAGAATATGTGCTTTTAACAGAAGATCAAAATTATTTTGTTGAATATCTTATTGGTGAACTTGTATTATCTAATAGCATTAGTGAGGCTATGAAGTTTGATGACGAGAACTTAGCTCTAAGGTTTAAGCAAATGTTGCATAATTCATGTAAACTCATTACTAGTGTGAATACTTACATAGCCTGACATACGAAAAGTTTCAGTTGATACTTTTTCTAGCCTTGTATAAGTCTAAAAATATAATCTAGCAGAGGGTCTTTGCCTTCAATCAAATCTTCTACTGAAAGGTTGATGTATTTATCAGGAGGAACTCCGGATCCAACCTGAATAGTTTTATCTTTTATATAATTTTCAACTTTTACCATAGACATTACCATTATAATTTTGGAGTTTGGTAACTCATAATATACAGGAAACTGTCCACTAAAAAAGTAATATCCTCCACCGGTTTCTTGGCCAACTATCATAGTATCATCATCGTTTTTTGCATTCAAAGCGAAAGAAGAAGCCGCAGAGAAAGTAGTTCCGCCAGTTAACACATATACTTTTCCCTTAAATCTATTTTGATCGGGAACCATAATAGCCTCGAGATCATCAAAAGTAAGTTTCCATCCATCATAAACAGGATGATTATTAAATTTATCAGTTAAAAATTGCTTTTCATTAAGAAATGTTCTAATTGCATATTCTTTTTCGGGTACTGATAAAGAAATTGAATACTCACTAACTATTTGTTTAAATGGTTTTTTGGCTATAAACGAATACAAGTGAACAGAATTTGGTCTAAAACCACCATCGTTATTGCGGATGTCAATAATTAGATGTTTAATCTTCTTTTTCTTTAACTCTTTAAAAATCTTTACTAGATTAGATTTAAATCTTCTGATATCAATTCCAAAAGAATTGACTACCAAAACAGCTGTGCTGATCTCTTCTTTGTAATAAACAAAAGGATCTTTCGTATTTATGAATTCATTGAAAAAATCAAACTCATTTTTTTGTTGATGAAATTTTGCGAAATACGAATTTCTTTTGGTGTTTCTCAATTTTACAGTAACAAAGGGCTCTGCTTTCAGGTCAACAGATTTTTTGGTTCCGTCTGGTTCTGTGTATTCTATCTTAAACTGTTTGGTTAATCCATATTCATACGCATAAAATAATCCAAACTTCAGCTCTATATCCCTATATTTTCTTGTAAGGTTATGACCGTCTGTAGCGGTATATTTTTTTAAGCTTTCAAGAATTTTAAAGGTCTCATGGTCATTTATTTTGGTAATCTTAGACCCGATAGGGATTTCAAAATCATCAGTATCAGTATAAAAACTGGTGTTAATGATTTTAAGAATAAGAGGGAAATAATATTGCTCTGTTTTTATGGTATTAGGAGCAAAGAGAAGAAGATGACCGTCTCTTACTTGATCGGTTATTTTAAGCATTTTCTTATACAAACCTATATCAGAGATATCATTGGTGATAGAATTTTTTGTTTCCTCGAAAAGATAATCCAAAGAATCTTGTTTAATATATTCATAAAGACTTGGGTGCCCGTTTTTTAGTATATTTTCAAAGACTTCGAAATCCTTTCTTGCGGCCAAAGAATCTAAAAACTTCTGTGCATTAAGTATATTGGTGATTACCAAAAAAAGCACAATGGATGTTATTTTCTTCAATATAAAATTTTTGCAATTGTGTATTCTTAATTGAATAACGTTTTTGGGTGGTAGCTGTTGCAATCTTTTTGTATTTCCCGATATAAAATTAGCAAATTAATACATTACTGAAGCGTTAAAATAAGTTTAAAAAAAAGAACATGTTACAAGACATGTTCTTTTTTATATTACGTGATTTTATTTGTTAATTTAACTTTCTAAGTTGTTTTTGAATTTTCTTTATAGCCGACTCAATTGATTTCTCCGGTTCTATAACATTATACTCTCCCCAAAATTTTGGATCTGAGAATCCAGAAGCTTCATCAGCAATAACAACGGAAGATTTTAATCGATCTCTTGGCTTCAGGGTTTCATTATCTAAGTTTTTCTTCCAATCTGTAACTGCCATTTCTACATTTAACTTATATACTGAATTAAATAATTTCTTTTTCCAGTTTATTTTTATGGTCAAATCTATTCTTCCGTATCCATAATACCATTTCCCATCTTTTTCGCGATAGTCAATATTGTAGGTGGCCTCAGTAGGATAAACTTTAGCATTTCGTGGTTTTTTTCTAACAAACATTTTGCTTACTTCTTCTCTGTTTTCTGTGTTCAGGCTAAAAATTGCTTTGGTCATCGCAAGCGTTTCAGCATCTATATATAATTTTCCATAATACATTGGCTCTTCTATAGTAGGACGTTGTTTGAAATTCAATACATAAATGTTACGATCATTAATTTTGGTTGAATTATCGAAACTGAATAAGTATCTTTTAATCAAATCATCTGAAAAAAGAATATCAGGGTTTTTCATTACATCGATATATAATGTACTCGTAGGTCCGCCCTGAAGTTTTACGGTTAAGGTATCTAGCTTTTTATAATCTGCGCTTTTTCTGGCCTTAAATAGCTTGATAATATCTGTTTTTCCAGAAGAATAAGGGTTTTTATACACATCGACGACAGCCTCGGATAGAGAAACGTAACTTCTTCTTCTTTTTATGGTTTCTCTATAGAAAGCAGTCATGATTGTATTATCACTAAGATAATTAGTTCCCTTTTTCTTCATGACAGCACGAATAAGGGCTTCTGGATCTCTGGGGTCAATACTTACTTCTGATAATTCTATTATAGACAAATCAAGTTTAATTTTCATTGATTTTCCTTTAAATTCAGAAAGTTCAATAATTTTATCTCTATAACCAAGATGAGATATCGTTATTTTATTATTTGCTACATCTTTTGGAACTTTTAACAAGAACTTTCCTTCATCATTGGTAACAGTAGAAATATTGGTGTTGTTTACTGAAATAGTTGCAGATACAAGAGGTCTATTGCTTTCACTATCTAAAACTGATCCTTTAAATTCATTGTAATTTGTAGGATCCTGGGTGTCAATTTCCTGTAAAAATGTTATTGCTTGTATATGAGTAGAATATCCACAAGTCAAGATGATGAACAGTAAAGGGATCAGTCGCTTTTTATAGAAAAATGTACTTTTTTGGTTCATGGCTTTAGTGTTTAGTTTTAAATTCTATTTACGAACCTATAATCGTAACATACAAGATAATAAAATTAATTAGAAGTATTTTGTTAATACTTTAAAACCATTGGTTTGGTGATCATGAAAAACTAATGATAATCGTAATGATCACCGAACCAATTCTTTAGTTTGATGTTTAAAATTTCAGTTGTAAAAGGCTTAGTAATATAATCATCCAGTCCCTTGCCTATAAATCTTTCTGCATCGCCCGGCAATGCATTTGAAGTAAGAGCAATAATAGGCGGAACTTTGGCGTAGTTTCTTCTAATAAGATCACATGTCTGTACGCCGTTTAATCCAGGTAGATTAATATCCATCAGGATTAAATCATAAGTATCTTCCTTAAAAAGCTCTACTGCATTTTTTCCATTTTTGGCAACATCCACCGTACAGCCTAAGTACTTTAAAATTTGTTTAGATACCAATATATTGGTATCAGAATCTTCTACCAGTAAAACATGTAGGTTATATTTATGATTCTTAATATCGACATAGCTCTTATCTTCTTTTGTTATTACTGCATTTGAGGTTTTTGCCTCAAAGGTGAACCAAAAATTACTTCCTTTTCCAAGCTGACTTTGTACACCTAATTTTCCCTGCATTAATGGAACCAGTTTTTTACAGATTGCCAAGCCCAAACCGCTTCCTATGCCTGAATGAATTGAAGCTTCATGAAATTGGCTATAGCGATTAAATAACTGTTCCTGATCTTCTTTGCTTATACCTATTCCAGAATCGATAACTTCTACTTTTATTATCAACGTATTGTTGTTTTTTGATATAAGTGAAGCGCTAATATGAATAGATCCTTTATCTGTAAATTTAATAGCATTGCCGATAAGATTTGAAATGACTTGAGATAGGCGATGACTATCGGCAATCATATTTTCTGGTAATTCTTCAGAATATGTTAAAATTAGGTTGATATCCTTTGCTTTTGCAGTGGCAAGAAAAAGATCTATGTTCTGATGTATAGTGTCTTTAAAATTGATAGTAGTAGGAGAGAGCTTAAATTTTCCGGACTCCATTTTGGAAAGGTCTAAAATTTGATTTAGGATCTCTAACAAATTATAAGAAGATTTCTGGATGGTGCTTACATATTCCTTTTGAATACCGTCTAGCTTAGTGTTTCTAAATAGTAAATCGATCATACCAATGACACCCACCATTGGAGTTCGGATTTCATGACTCATATTAGCTAGAAAATCATGTTTGAATTGTGAAGCTTTAAGTATTTGTTGATTTTTTTCTTTTAATTTATCTAGATTGCGACCACCAAACATAGCAAACAATCCCAAAAATAAAGGAGCAGTATCTATAATGTAATGAACAGGATAATTTTGTTGAACGAAAATTACAGATTCCCATGTAAACTTAAGTCCAAGCTTATTAATATCAATAGATGTGGCAAGAATAGGAAATATTAATCCAAATATAATTCCATAGAAAGTATATTTAGCCGCCTCAGATTTAAACCATGATTCTCTCATCATAATTAGTGACTTTGATTGAGTGTTTTACTTCAATTAGTACTTTAAAATTGGAGGTAATTGGGTTTTAGTCAGGGGGGTTTTTGGAAGTTAAATATACTTTTTTTTAGAATACCAGCCTTAAAAGAAGTCTTAAAAAAATCCACGATAAAATTTTATCGTGGATGCTACACCTTACTTTCTGAGACTATGACTTAACCTTTGAAAATGTATTTTTTCAATTTGTATCCTTCTATTTTTATTAAATATGTTTTTGGATCATTTAGATAATGAATGTAATCATCAATCTCACCTTTATCTAATAATCTACCATCCATAGAGTATAGGCTATACTTAAGACCTTGTGGCACCTCTATGATATGTTTAAAGCTTTTTTGATCAGTGCTTTGTTGGCAAGTGTCATCAGCTAAGAATCTATTGATAAAAGTTACTCTTCCTTGTTTCTCTCCTTCAAGAGTAACAGTAGCAGTCGAATCTATGTCTATTATACCAGAACCTGATAGGTCACCTAAAATTATTAAACAGGCATTTCTTATTTTTATTCGAGCTCCTGCCTCCAGGTGAAGACTTTCGGTAATAAAAATAACACCTTCTTCAGTATTTTCGTCCAAACCATCGATCACAGTATTTTCTGTAACGTACATAAGTTTGTAAGAAATGTCAATTTTTGTATTTGCAAATGTGGTGCTTGTTAAAAACAAGGCTAAAATGGGTAAAAGTGTTTTCATAAAGTCTGGTTTTTCGGGGTTAAACCTTAGTTTTAAAAAGTAAGTAAAAACCTACATAAAATGATATTTTTTCGCTGTAAAACATTAAATCAACGACAATATACAATATTTTATGTTAAAAGTTTACATTTTAGGCGCGTATTATTGATTTTTTGATATAATATTACTTGCAAAGTATCACTCACCCCTTGTAAACACTAGTAATTGAACGAATGTTAAATTTTTAGATTTCATTAACAAAAAAGAGTTTGAAATACGTTATTAAATTGATTTTTAATACTTAATAAGTAACTTCCAAATTTTAGTCTCTGTATTTGTAGTATTCATATAGTCGTACTTATGGTAGACATTGCTAAGAACTTAAAATAATATATAACAGTTAAGTTATTGTAATACGCTCAACAATTTAATAATTGATTTAGGTGTTTTTACAAATCGTTTTTGACCATAAAATAGATATACCTGATTGTTTAACTTTTCTCTATATTACTTGTACCTAGAAATCGAATTTAACATAGATAATTTTAAAATCGAATATTTTATGAATTAAGTAAAAAATAGTATTAAGTGTAACGTTTTTGTTTCTAGGAATTTAAGATTTGAATATCATATTTTTTCGTTAAAAATTTATTTTTGAATGGTATACATCTTTCATTTTATTTAATTTACGCACTTTTTGCGTAACAAATTCTTAATATTTGCGTCAAATTGCTAATAACTAATCTCAATTTAATAACAGAATGAATATAAAAATGAAAAATGTATTTTTTTTAGCTGCGTTTGTTCTTGCTTTTGTAAGCTGTAAAAAGGAAACAAAAGAGAGTAAAGATGTTGCTGAGGTAGAAAAAATTCCAGGAATAGTATTGGATAATATGGACAAAAGCGTTAGTCCAAAAGAAGATTTCTATAATTATGTAAATGGTACCTGGATGAAGAATACAGAGATCCCCGCAGATCGTACAAGATGGGGGGGATTTGGAGTGCTTCGTAAATCGACCGATAATGATGTGCTAGAAATCCTAGCAAATGCTAAAGAAAGCGGAAAATACGGAGCCGAAACTGATCAGGCAAAGGCCCTCGCTATCTTCGATACAAAACTAGATAGCGTTGCTAGAAATGAAGCAGGAATTAAACCTTTAGAAGATGCTCTCAATGATATTGAGTCGATTGAGAATCTTACAGACTTACAAACAGTTTTAGCCAAAAATCCTTCAGTTTCTTCACCATTTATGGGTATAGGAGTACAAGCAGATTTAAATAACAGTTCGATGAACGCTGTTTATCTTGGCGCTAACGGATTGGGACTGCCAGAGAGGGACTATTATTTGGACCAAGATGAAAAATCTAAAGAAATTCGTGAGGAATATAAGAAACACATTATAAGAATGTTGCAAAAGTTAGGAGATTCAGAATCGGATGCCTCGGCTGCTGCGGATAAAATTCTTGAATTAGAGACTCAACTTGCTGAACCTCGATTGAATAAGGTGGAAAGAAGAGATGCGCGTAACTATAATAATCCTAGAACGATTGCTGAAGCTGATAAGATGCTTTCAACAATTGACTTCAATAAATTAATCACAGATCTTGGTATTGAAAAAAAGTTTGATACTATAATAGTTGCTCAATTAAGATACACAAAAGCACTAGATGGTTTCTTAAAAAACACTCCAATCGAAGATATCAAAACTTTGGTGAGATGGGATACTTTTAATAGTGCAGCTAATCGACTAACTACCGATATTGAGCGTGCGAACTGGGAGTTCTATAGTAAATATTTAAGAGGACAAAAAGAACAACGTCCTGCAAAAGAACGAGCTCTAGCTACGGTGAATGGAACTGTAGGAGAAGCCTTGGGACAGTTGTATGTCGATGAAAAATTTCCACCTGAAGCAAAAGCCAAGGCAGAGAAAATGATCGCCAATGTAATTGAAGCGTATAAGGCAAGAATCCAAAAATTGGATTGGATGGGCGAAGAAACCAAAACTAAAGCTATAGAGAAACTCAACAAGTTCACGGTTAAAATAGGATACCCAGATAAGTGGGAAGATTATTCTGAAATGGAAGTGTCTGCCGATAAAACTTATTTCGAAAATATGGCTGCTGTTAGTAAATGGGCACAAGACCAGAATTATGACGATATAGGTGAGCCTGTGGATAAGACAAAATGGGGAATGTCTCCACAAACAGTGAATGCATATTTCAATCCACTGAATAACGAAATTGTATTCCCTGCAGCCATCTTACAACCCCCATTCTATAATTATACTGCCGATGAAGCTGTCAACTACGGAGGTATTGGTGCTGTAATAGGTCATGAAATCTCACATGCATTTGATGATAGTGGAGCTCGTTTTGATGCCAATGGAAATCTTAAAAACTGGTGGTCAGAAGATGATCTAAAAGCTTTTACCGAAAGAGGAAACGCTTTAGCAGAACAATACAGTAATATTGAGGTGCTAGATAGTGTATTCATTAACGGGAAATTTACCTTAGGTGAAAACATAGGAGATCTAGGAGGCGTATTAGGTGCTTATGATGGGTTACAATTACATTTAGCCGAGAATGGAAGACCAGAAAATATTGATGGATTCACACCTGAGCAACGTTTCTTTATGTCATGGGCTACTGTATGGAGAACAAAAATTAGAGAGGATGCGTTAAGAACTCAAATCAAAACAGATCCACACTCTCCTGGTACAACGAGAGCTATTCAACCATTGTTAAATGTCCAGGCGTTTTATGATGCGTTCGACATTAAAGAAGGTGATAAAATGTATTTGGCTCCAGAGAAGAGAGTGCAAATATGGTAATATCAGCGAAAACAATAGTAAAAAAACCTGCACTAATGCAGGTTTTTTTATTATTCATTATTATCGATTTTCCTTGATTTCATTCATGAGTAAAAAAGCTTGATTTACATGCTCTTTTTCCAGAAATAATGTAAAATAGTTAGAAGTGGATATGACTTCGAAAACAGGAATTCCTTCATAGGCTAGTAGTCTAAAAATGTAAAAATATAAACCAATCACTTTAGAGTTATCTTCTGGTAGTGCAATCGACATAGAGGATAGATTATCTGCAACAGATATACATGTTTCATTCTTAAAGTGCTTTTCTACAATATCTTTAAGAGATGAAGTTACCAATATATTACTTTCCTGAAAATTACTTGAATAGGTAAAGTAGGCTTTGGTTTCATTTTTTACACTATTTAATAAGTTAGATTGACTAGTTAATATCGTATTTGAATTTAGAAAGGTATATTCCGTTATTCCCGATCTCACAACAATATCCCCTAAATTTCTAAGATTGTCTATATGTTTAATTCGCTTCGGGTGATAGCGCCTTAGAGCCATGACTATAGAACCTGGTTTCACGGGTTTTCTCATAATTTTTTCTACCTGTGGCCTTAAGTCTATGGCCAAAGAACTGAAATTGATAATATCTCGAGATAAAGCATCTTCTAAAAAAGGTTGATGCCTTAAGATATTGTGCACACAGTCAGTGATAGTTTTCATTGTTATATATTTAACATAAAGTTCAAATTTATAAAATTTGGTTTAAAATATTTATTATTTGTATATAATTAACTAATTATGTACTGTTAAAACAATTTAAAAAAAGAGATTAATGAAAATTTTAAAGTTTGGGGGAACGTCGGTTGGATCTGTTGAAAATCTAAATAAGGTTAAGGAAATTCTTATTTCTGATCAGGAGAATAAAATTGTGGTATGCTCTGCGATGTCTGGGGTAACAGATCAACTGGTCCGTCTGGTAGAGAATATTAAATTTAACGATACTGAGGCTATAACCAGAAATCTGAATAGACTTGAAAATAAACACATTGACGTTATCGATGCTTTAATAGGAGATCAGGAAACCAGAAACGCTCTTAAAAAGGGGCTGTCTGCTATAATCACTGAAATGTTTGATGTATCTAGCCAGGAATATTCTGAGGTCATTAACTCTAGGATTATTACTTATGGAGAAACTCTTCTTACTTATATTTTTTCAGGCTATCTCAACTTTATCGGCGTAACCAATGTACTGTTGGATGCAAAAGAGTTTATGTATGTCGATTCCGTAGAAAATCCTAACATAGAAAAGGTTCAGAGTAAACTAGAAAAAGTTTTGGAAAAGAGTATTCAGTCTTCAATATGTATAACCCAAGGTTTTATATGTAGGGATAGTGATGGTCGAATAAGTCATTTAAAGAGAGGGGGTAGTGACTATACAGCCACTATAATTGGTTCAGCTTTAAATGCTTCAGAGATACAGATCTGGACAGATATAAGTGGTCTGCACAATAATGATCCAAGATATGTTGATAAAACACAGCCTATCGCTCATCTAACCTATAATGAAGCTGCAGAACTTGCTTATTTTGGGGCTAAAATTCTTCATCCTCAAACAGTGTCTCCCGTTGTTGATAAAAACATTCCTGTACTCTTGAAGAACACTTTTGACCCCGAAGCATCAGGAACTGTAATATCTAATAAAACCCATAAAAAAGGTCTTAAAGCAATTTCGGCAAAAGATGGAATTACCGCAATAAAAATCAAATCTAATAGGATGTTAATGGCTCATGGTTATCTAAGAAGGATTTTTGAGGTTTTTGATAATTTTCAGACCTCTATAGATATGATTACTACCTCTGAAATAGCAATATCACTTACTATTGATAATACTGCAAACCTGGATAAAATTGTAAATGAAATAGAAAAATATGCAGAGATAACGGTCGAACCAGATCATAGTATTATTTGTATCGTGGGAGAATCAGTTATTAATGATAAAAACTCATATAAACTTTTTGAGATATTAAATTACATTCCGGTGAGGATGGTTTCCTACGGGGGGAGTAATAATAATATTTCAATTTTGGTGGATACCAAAGATAAAATACCCACTTTAAGATTTTTGAACGAAAAACTGTTTCAAATGAAGGAAGAAGTAGTTGTATAAATTGTTTGTTATGTAATTTATGCAGAAAAGTAGGGCCTAAGCTTTTAACATCTTTCATACGTGATATAGTTATAGGTCTGATCTTATGAACCTGAAAATATTAAATATTTTCAGGTTTTTTTCTTAAAATATGGCAAACAAAAACTGAGTTTCAAAAAATGAAACTCGCCAGACCTATTTTTGCGCATAGACAAAATTTTAAATATGCTAATTAAAGTTTTTGGGAGCGCTGTCTTTGGTGTTGAAGCAACAACTATAACGGTCGAGGTTAATATTGATAAAGGAATTGGATATCATCTTGTTGGATTGCCTGATAATGCTATCAAAGAGAGTAGTTATAGAATAGCGGCTGCTTTACAGAATAATGGGTATAAACTACCGGGAAAGAAAATTACAATTAATATGGCACCTGCAGATCTGAGAAAAGAAGGTTCTGCATACGATCTCACGCTAGCACTTGGAATTCTGGCGGCTAGTTCACAGATTAAAAGAGAAAAGGTTTCTGAATATCTGATTATGGGCGAATTGTCCTTAGATGGGAGCTTGCAGCCTATTAAAGGAGCGTTACCAATCGCCATTAAAGCACGTGAAGAGGGTTTTAAAGGTTTTATTCTTCCAAAACAAAATGCAAAAGAAGCGGCTATTGTTGATAATCTTGAAGTATTCGGGGTAGAAAACATCAAAGAAGTTATAGACTATTTTGATGGTAAAAACAAATTAGAAAAAACTAGGGTAGATACTAGAGAAGAGTTTTATGCAGCACTTGACAATCCCGAGTTTGATTTTGCTGATGTAAAGGGACAAGAAAGTATAAAACGCTGTATGGAAATCGCTGCAGCTGGCGGGCACAACATAATCTTGGTTGGTCCTCCGGGAAGTGGAAAAACAATGCTTAGTAAAAGATTACCTAGTATTTTACCACCTATGTCGCTGCAAGAAGCACTTGAAACTACCAAAATACATAGTGTGGTAGGACGTATTAAAGATAATATTGGACTTATGGCACAACGACCATTTAGGAGTCCTCATCACACGATATCCAATGTAGCATTGGTAGGGGGAGGGAGTTATCCTCAACCAGGCGAAATTTCATTATCTCACAATGGGGTATTGTTTCTAGATGAATTACCAGAATTTAAAAGAGAAGTTTTGGAGGTAATGCGTCAACCTCTTGAAGACAGGGAGGTGACTATTTCTAGAGCTAAGTTTACGGTTACTTATCCTTCAAGTTTTATGCTGGTAGCTAGTATGAACCCCAGTCCTGGAGGATACTTTAATGATCCGGATGCTCCTGTTACGTCGTCACCGGCAGAGATGCAACGCTATCTAAGTAAGATCTCCGGTCCGTTATTGGATAGAATAGATATTCATGTCGAGGTCACACCAGTTCCTTTCGATAAGCTAAGCGAAGAAAGAAGGGGCGAATCCAGTGTTGAAATTAGAAAAAGAGTTATAGCAGCTAGAGATATTCAAACTAAAAGATTTTCTGAGATGTCAAATTTACATTACAATGCGCAAATGGGTGTAAAACAGTTACGTGAGTTTTGTAAACTGGATTCAGATTCAAAAAAATTGCTTAAAACTGCAATGGAACGCTTAAATCTTTCTGCCAGAGCATATGACCGAATTCTAAAAGTTTCACGAACCATCGCAGATCTTGAAAGCTCAAAAAATATAAATGGAGATCATATATCTGAAGCGATACAATATAGAAGCCTTGATCGAGATGGGTGGTTGGGGTAAAATTTATAATGCCACTTTAAATGCATTTTGACTCCCCTTAGTGTTACGGATTAACTAATTAGATATTTTTTTAGACCTTTATACTGTTATAAAAACAGCTGAGCCATTTACTTGTATTAGCTTTATCATTGATGGTGGTGCAGTATTTCTATATTTATTCAGAATTTATGAACTATTTCCTGTTCTTATTAACATTCCGTCGACTGTCCTATAAGAAATCAATATTTTTAAGAATACACATGTATTCTTATGAAAAAATGGCTTTCTAGTATTGGTCCTGGCACACTAGTTACTGCAGCATTTATAGGTCCGGGTACAGTAACTGTATGCACTTTGGCGGGAGTGCAATTCGGTTTTACACTGTTATGGGCATTGGCACTATCAATTATTGCTTGTATGGTTTTGCAAGAAATGTCAGCACGTCTAGGAGTCGTAACTCAAAATGGATTAAGTGAGGTGTTGACCTCTCAATTTGAAAATAAAATAGTTCGGTTTGTTCTTGTTACCCTAGTTATATCGGCAATTTTTATTGGAAATGCTGCCTATGAGGCAGGCAACATAAGTGGAGGAGTACTTGGATTATCAACCATCATTGATACTCCAAATATAAATGTTGGGGAACTTACGATTAATTATGTAAGTGTAATTATTGGCTTTTTCGCTTTTCTTATTTTGTACATAGGTAGTTATAAAATATTAGAACGTAGTCTGGTTCTAATTGTCTTATGTATGAGTATTGCTTTTATAGTAACGGCAATAGTTACCAAACCTGATCTAGCTATGGTGATTAAAGGTTTTGTTCCTCATATTGAATCAGATAAACTTTTTATGGTTATAGGATTAATAGGAACTACCGTTGTTCCTTATAATTTATTTCTTCATGCTTCTTTGGTAAAAGAAAAGTGGAATACCCCAGAAGAATTGCCTTTGGCTCAGAGAGATACTATCATTGCTATAGCAATAGGAGGATTGATGTCTATGGCTATTATTATCGCAGGAGCAGCTATACAGAATATCGAAGTAAACAGTGCGGCAAACCTGGCAAAAAGTTTGGAACCTGTTTTCGGCGCAAGAGCAAAATATGTGCTCTCTCTAGGGCTTTTTGCTGCCGGTATTACATCTGCAATTACCGCACCATTAGCAACTGCTTATGTGGTAAAAGGATGCATGGGATGGCAAGGAGGCTTAAAAAGTAAAAAATTCAGGGCAGTGTGGATGTTTATTCTTTTACTCGGAGTAGTATTCTCCTCACTAGGCATAAAACCAATAGAGATCATTCAATTTGCTCAAGTTGCCAATGGACTTTTATTACCAATTATTGCCGGCTTTCTTTTATGGGTGATGAACAAGAAGAAATTATTAGGCAGATATACCAATTCACGTATCCAAAACGTCATAGGAATTATGATACTCTTGGTCACAATTTTTCTTGGAGCCAGAAGTATTTGGAAAGTAATACTTAACTTGTAAGAATAAATCACTTCATATGTAGGAATATGAATAAAATAATTCTTAATGTAGATGTTGGAGAAGAGGCAGGCTTCGATGCTCAAATTATGCCTTATATTTCCTGGTGTAATATTTCTTGCGGAAGCCATGCAGGAAATGAACAAGTAATTCAAGATACGATCAATTTGGCCCTTAAGTACAAAGTAAAGATAGGAGCACATCCTTCGTATCCCGATAGAGAAAACTTTGGAAGGCTTAGTGTAAAAATGAAGTATGAAAATTTGGTAAAAACCATTACCGGTCAAATTCAATTAGTAAAATATTATACTGAAAAATTAGGAGGTAAATTACATCATGTTAAACCGCATGGAGCACTTTATAATGATGCGATTAAAAGTAAGGAGGTAGCTTTGGCAGTTATTGATGCTGTATTAAATGTCGATAAAAGTTTGTATATAGTCACGGCAAAAGACTCAACATTATCTTATCTTTGTGATGGCAGATTAGATGTGAAATATGAAGCTTTTGCCGATCGTAATTACAATGAAGATTTGACATTAGTTTCACGTTCCGAAAATGATGCCGTGATCACAGATCCGGAAGAGGTTTTTGATCATGTTTTTAAAATGCTTTCTGAAGGTAAAGTAAAAACAAAAAAAGGGAAGGAGCTCACGATTGTTTTTGATACAATTTGTGTGCATGGGGACAATCCAAAATCTGTTGCTATTTTAAGGTACTTGGATCAAAAATTTTCTGATATAAATTTGAATTTTAAGTAGTTTATGAAGTACAAGTTAAAATACAAAAGATACTCAGAAAACGCAATTTTGATCGAATGGCCATCAAAAATAGATGAAAATATATTGCAGGATTTACTTTTTTATAAAAAAATAATCGAAAATGAAGGTATTAAAGAAATTGTTGAAATAATTACTGCATATAACTCGATATTAATTTATTATGAATCTACTATAGAAAACGTCTATGAGGCCGTTTCGGTATTAAAATCACTCTATTCTAATAGTTTTGAATCAAAAGAAATAAAAAGTAGACTATGGGAAATACCCGTTTGTTATTCTCCTACTCTTGCGCCTGATTTGAAGTCATTCTCAAAAGCAAAATCACTTACTGTAGATGAGGTAATTTCCTTACATACTGCTGTGATATATAAAGTTTATTTTTTGGGTTTTTTACCTGGGTTTTGTTATCTAGGTGGTTTAAATGATAGATTATTTTTACCTAGAAAAAGCACTCCGTCTTTAGAAGTTAAAAAAGGCTCAGTTGCTATTGGTGGAAATCAAACAGGAATATATCCTTTAGACAGCCCAGGCGGATGGCATGTAATTGGTAAATGTCCACTCAATTTTTTTGATGCAAATCTTGATGGTCCATCTCATATCATACCCAATGATAATGTGCAATTTATGTCGATATCAGAAAAGAAATATAACGATATAAGTGCTGCAGTTTTGAACGAAAATTATTTTCCAGAACCGATGTGTTTATGATGGGGAAAGTAAAAATTATAGCACCAGGTTTGTTTTCAACAATTCAGGATGAGGGACGTTTTGGTTTCGCAGAATACGGAGTTCCTTTTAGTGGGGCAATGGATCAAAATTCTTATTATTTAGCAAATGCTCTTTTAGGAAACCATCAGAATGATGCCTGCATCGAATGGGTTTTTCAACCTCCTGTTTTACAATTTGATGAACCGACAATTATATGTGTTACAGGAGCTGCTACAGATTGTTTTTTGAATAGTGAAAAAGTTTTGATGAATCGTCAGATTAGAGTAAATGCTATGGATATGTTGACAATGAAATTTTGTAAGAATTTAAAATACGGATATGTAGGAATCAAACATGGGTTTCAGTCAAAAAGTATGTTGAATAGTCGATCTTTCTTTAAAGAGGTTACGCCCAAAGATATATTATGGAAAGATGATGAAATCAACTATACAACGGTTAATACATTTACCGAGCAGTTTTCTACTGTATCTTCTCATTCACCTTTTAAAGATACTAATAAGTTGGTGGTGTATAAAGGTCCCGAATTTGACAACTTGAATCATAAACAAAGAGACCTATTATTTAATTCATATTTTACAATATCAGGTGCCGCCAATCGTATGGCTATTCAATTAGAAGAGGTATTACCAAACAGTCTTCCTTCTATGTTAACTTCTCCCGTACTCCCAGGTACGGTCCAGTTGACCCCTTCGGGTAAATTTATTGTTTTGATGCGTGATTGTCAAACCACAGGTGGATATCCTAGGATTTTGCAATTAAGTAAAGAGTCGATCAATGTGATAGCTCAAAAAAGAGCTCAGGAAAAATTTCGATTTAGATTAAGTGATGATTTCGAAGAATAGTTGTAAGAAAAATAACATAAAATTCGACCAGGGGGAAAACCCCCATGTGTTACAGGGGGAAAATCCCCTTTTGTTAATTTTTTCAAAAATTTGGAATAATATTCAAATCTTTGATAATCAATTAATTAAATATACGGTTTTGCCGTAAAATGGAATCGAAAAGGGTCTTCATATTTGTGTAGCACCTTGTTTTTTGGTAATATTAGCGCTAGTTAACCTAAAAAAGTGAAATGTTATGGGAAAAAAACGACCCGAAAAATGTATTAGTAAAGAGGAGGCAAAAGAATTACAGAAGGCATGGTGTGATACCCGTACTCCTGAAATTGATAAATGTATTGGCTTTCAGGATACGAGAGAGTTTTGGTGGAGTGTAGAGGAACTTCAGGAATATCTGAAATATGTAAAAAAACAGTCCAGAAAACAAGGTATCGATAATCCTGGAATACGAATTTATTTTGGAGCATATCCAAAAGAAAAATGTAAAATGAACAGAGGATATTCTACATTATTTTTAGCACCCACAGGAGCTCCTGCTGGAGGTTTGGGTAAAGATGACGATAGTGCTCCTAATAATTATACGTTAGAACCATTGAATTTCAGCCAAAGTGGTCGGCCACCAGTAATTTATTAGCAGGTTGAATAACTTTTTTGTTATATACGACTTACCTCTATTGTTCGAGCTTGTAGCATTCGCAGTAGGATTATTTTACTTAAAAACGAAATATCGCGATAATGTATCTCGATATTTCGTTTTTTTTCTATTTCTAACTTTTTTAATTGAAATGGTGGGTTTTTTTATAAATATATCTGATCCTGATTCTTTATTATTTCTACCAGAGACTTTAAGAGAAAATCACTGGCTCTATAACTCCTTCGCAATAGTTAATTATACTTTTTATGTGACCTTTTTTTATCTATACATAGGTTCTAATAGGGTTAAGAAATTAATCAGATGGGTTTTAATTTTTTATGTAATTTCAGCCATTGTAAATTTAATTTTCTCCAAGGTTTTTTTCGTTAACCTTTCTGCTTATTCTACAGTATTTGGGTCTTTCTTATTACTAGCTTCAATTCTCTATTACTTTTATGAAGTTTTGCAAAGTGACGAAATATTATATTTTAAAAGATCATTAGTCTTTTATGTTGCCTTCGGGTCATTGATTTTTCATATTTCTGTAACACCATTATTCATTTATAGTCAATATTTTATTGAACAGGATAATCCATTATTTGTTAAGATTCATTACATAACTCTTACTTTGACTAATATTTTTATGTATACTTGTTATATAATAGGTTTTATAATATGCTCGAGAAAGAACAAATCTTACTCATAATATATTTTACTGTAATTATTCTTTTCTTTGTAGTTTTCGGTATTATATTTTTTGTTGCTTTCCAACGTCGAAAAAACAAATTACTTTTCGACAAGTTAAAAGCAGAGCAACGTTTCGAAGACGAAATCTTTAAATCCCGTATCGAAATACAAGAACAGGCCCTTAAAAATGTAAGCTGGGAGCTACACGATAATATTGGGCAACTATTGTCTACTGCCGTAATGCAAATTAACATTATGGGCACTACCATCGATGACACCGCATCAGAATCCTTGCAGGAGGTTCGTAAATTGGTAGGGGATAGTCTTCAGGAAATTCGTAATTTATCCAAAACTTTAAATAATGAAGTAATTCATAATATAGGTCTGGAGAAATCCATACAGGTAGAGTTAGAAAGATTCGAAAAATTACGTTTTTTAAAAACAGAGCTTTTTGTTACCGGAGAAGAATTTCATATCAACCCAAAAGATGAGATTATTTTGTATCGCATTATTCAGGAATTTTTTTCTAATACAATTAAGCATGCAGAGGCATCTCATCTACATGTAGCATTAGCATATGCTCCCGATAGGTTGAATATAAAAGTAGAGGACGATGGTGTTGGATTTGACATGAAATCGGTACAGGCCAATTCAGGATTGTTGAATATGAAAAGTCGTGCTGCATTGGTAAAGGCGAATTTTGATTACCAATCAGCTCCCGGAAAAGGAGTTTCGATAGTATTATCCTATCCGGTAAAAAATAAAGTTTGATTATAAAGGGTACATGATGAAGAAAAAAACTATTGTCATCGTTGATGACCATCTGCTATTTGCACAATCACTAGAAAGCTTAATTTCTAAACTCGAAGAATACGAAGTCCTGGCTATTTTAAAAAATGGAAAAGAACTCACACAATATTACATGCATAAGCGTAAGGTGCCGGACCTCATTTTGCTAGATGTAAAAATGCCCGTGATGGATGGGATACAAACCATGCAATGGCTAAAAGAGCATCGACCAGAGCAAAAGGTATTGGCGTTAACTATGGAAGATGATGAGGATACCATTATCAAAATGCTTAGGGGGGGGGCAAAAGGATATTTGCTTAAAGATATCCATCCTGAAAATTTTGAATTTGCCATGAAAATGGTCATCGAGCAGGGGTTTTATTACTCGGGCAAAATAGAAAGTGCATTACGTCATGCAGAAGATGGAGAACCCACGCGAAATCTTCATGAAAAATTAACAGAGAGGGAGTGGAAGTTCCTAAAGTATGCATGTACAGAACTTACCTATAAAGATATTGCAGGAGAAATGGGACTAAGTCCAAAGACGATAGAAAATTATCGAGAGGCGGTTTTCAAAAAACTGGAAGTAAAAACAAGAGTGGGGTTGGTTATCCATTGTATAAGGCACAACCTTGTTAAAATTGATTGAAGCCCTATTTTGAAAAGCTAGAATAGCGCATTCAAAATAGTTGGTTGAAATCATCCTGCCGAAGGACTGGATCTACTTATTATGCGAAAAGTTTTTAACAATAACTGTGCTGAATGAGTAATTTTTTCTATATTCGGATTCATAAATGAATACAACAAATACAAATATCATAAATGTCATTACTTTTGAAGTGATTATTTCACGTCAATAAAGGGATATTTTTGATCACAAGATATAAAAGGTCCCTTTGTTTCTACAAAGGGATCTTTTTTTGTTAGACTAAACATGAGTAGATTTAAAAACATAATTATCAATGTCATTAGTATTGTGGTGATTAGCTCACCATAAAGAAGGGATATTGATATAATCTTTATGAATGAATCCCTTCAAGTTTTTGAAGGGATTTTTTTACACAAAAAGTGAATGTTTTAGAAAAATTAACAAATAGTGATTGTAAATAAAATGATCGTAAGTGTTTGTAAATCAATAATTAAAATTTTTTAAAGTAGTATTGGATGTTGTAAGAAGGCTGAATAATATTCAAACTTTTAAACACAACAAAATAATTTTATCCTAGACTATGATTTTTAATTGTTGATATCTCAAAATAATAGTTAAAATTTTAAATAATTAATGAATTTGTTTTTGGTCAATAACAAAAAGTAAACTACCCCGGGCAAGCCCTTGAGGCATCGCTTTGAAATTAATTTTGATTTCGCGGGAAGCCACCGGAGCATTCAAATCTCGATTATCGAGTAAAAATGAGTTCAATAAAAATATATATTCAGAACGAATGAGTATAAATAAATACAGTAAACAAGTTACTCAAGATGATACACAACCGGCAGCTCAGGCAATGTTACACGCTATAGGGCTTACCGATGAAGATTTCAACAAACCCTTGGTTGGAATCGCTAGTACAGGTTATGAAGGCAATCCCTGTAATATGCACCTTAACGATTTGGCTAAATTGGTAAAAAAAGGAACTCAGGAAGAGGAAGTTGTTGGATTGATATTTAATACAATAGGAGTAAGTGATGGGATTTCTATGGGTACTCCGGGAATGCGTTTTTCACTTCCATCAAGAGATGTTATTGCCGATTCTATGGAAACTGTAGTACAAGCCATGTCGTATGACGGAATGGTTACGGTTGTTGGCTGTGACAAAAATATGCCGGGTGCTTTAATGGCAATGCTGCGATTAAATCGTCCTTCTATTTTGGTGTATGGCGGAACTATCGCATCTGGATGTCATGAAGGAAGAAAATTAGACGTCGTTTCTGCTTTTGAGGCTTGGGGTGAAAAAGTGGCGGGTACGATTACACAAAAAGAATATAAAAGCGTTATAGAAAAAGCGTGTCCCGGTGCTGGGGCCTGTGGCGGAATGTATACTGCAAATACGATGGCATCTGCTATCGAGGCTTTAGGGATGGCATTACCCTATAATTCATCGAATCCTGCAATAAGTAAAAACAAAGAAGACGAAAGTATAGCAGCAGGACGAGCCATGCGATTACTTTTAGAAAAAGATATTAAGCCTAAAGATATAGTTACCAAAAAGTCTTTAGAAAATGCAATACGATTGGTTACCATTCTTGGTGGTTCTACCAATGCGGTATTACATTTCTTGGCAATTGCAAGAGCTGCAGATGTAGAATTCACGTTGACCGATTTTCAAAGAATTAGTGATGAAACTCCTTTTCTTGCAGATCTAAAGCCTAGCGGGAAATATTTGATGGAAGATGTACACGAAGTGGGAGGAATTCCTGCGGTATTAAAATATTTATTAAAGAAGGGCCTGCTCCATGGAGATTGTTTAACTGTTACCGGAAAAACATTGGCAGAAAATCTATTAGATGTTCCAGATCTTACTGAGGGTCAGGACGTCATAAAACCCCTTGAGAATCCTATTAAGCAAACCGGTCATTTAAGAATACTATTCGGAAACTTGGCCAAAGAGGGTTGTGTTGCAAAAATAACAGGTAAAGAGGGATTGCGTTTTCAAGGAAAAGCGAAAGTATTTGATGGCGAATATGCAGCAAATGACGGTATTAAAGATGGGAAAGTGCAAAAGGGAGACGTGGTCGTCATACGATATGAGGGACCTAAAGGTGGTCCGGGAATGCCAGAAATGCTCAAGCCTACTGCTGCAATTATGGGAGCCGGCTTAGGTAAAGATGTGGCTCTGATTACTGATGGAAGGTTTTCTGGAGGAACACACGGATTTGTAGTAGGGCATATCACTCCAGAAGCTCAAGAAGGTGGATTGATTGGCCTCGTAGAAGATGGAGATATAATTACTATCGATGCAGAAACAAATTCAATCGTTGTCGATATTGATCAAGCTGAAATAGAGAAGAGAAAAACAGAATGGATACAGCCGGCACTTAAGTTTGATAGAGGAGTGTTGTACAAATATGCTAAAACAGTATCATCGGCATCTAACGGATGTGTAACTGATGAATTTTAGTAGAACTTCAATGCTTAGCATTGATTTCAACGATTATCATTCCTGCACGATGCATTAAGCTTGTCGAAATGTAGCCAGGAATTTAATAAAATCTAACATCTAATTTTTAGATGTCTGAATTTCTAAAAAAAGCGTATGGAAACACAAACGCAAACCGAAAAAAAGGAAACAAAAGCAGTGATGACAAAAATCACCGGAGCAGAAGCTGTAATCCGATGTCTTTTGGCAGAGGGTGTAGACCTGGTTTATGGATATCCTGGAGGTGCCATTATGCCGGTGTATGATGAGTTGTATAAATTTAGGGATCAATTGCATCACGTACTCACTCGACATGAGCAAGGCGCTACGCATGCGGCTCAGGGATACGCACGTACAAGCGGTAAAGTTGGTGTTGCGATAGCAACTTCAGGTCCTGGGGCTACTAATTTCGTTACAGGGATTGCAGATGCTCAAATTGACTCTACACCTATGGTTTGTATAACAGGTCAGGTTGGCTCACATTTATTAGGTTCTGATGCATTTCAGGAAACTGATATTATTGGGATCTCAACGCCAATTACAAAATGGAATCATCAAGTTACTAAAGCGGAAGATATCCCCACCATATTGGCTAAAGCATTTTATATAGCACGTTCTGGGCGCCCGGGTCCCGTTTTAATAGATATTACCAAAGATGCGCAGTTTGGAGAACTAGATTTTAAGTATTCGAAATGTAAAGGTATAAGAAGTTATGTACCAGTGCCAGAAACTGATCCAAAAAGTTTAGAAGAAGCTGTAGTATTGATCAACAAAGCTAAAAAACCTATGATTGTTTTTGGACAGGGAGTAATTTTAGGTGAAGCAGAAGAAGAATTGAAACGCTTTGTAGAAAAGTCCGGAATTCCAGCCGCATGGACAATACTTGGACTTTCGGCGTTGCCAACTTCTCATCCACTTAATGTGGGTATGGTGGGAATGCATGGAAATTACGGACCAAATAAGTTAACAAACGAATGTGATTTGCTATTAGCTGTAGGAATGCGGTTTGATGATCGCGTTACAGGAAATTTACAAACCTATGCAAAACAGGCAAAAATTATTCATTTTGAAATCGATCCTGCAGAGGTGAATAAGAATGTTAAGGCAGATGTGGCGGTAATGGGCAATGTCAAGAATACACTTAATCAGATACTTCCTTTAGTGAAATCTGATGCTTATGAAGCATGGGTGCAAGAATTCAAAGATCATGATGCAATAGAATTTGATAAAGTAATCAAAGAAGAATTACATCCTATCAAAGAAGGCTTATCTATGGGAGAAGTTCTTAGAGGTATTAATGAAGAAACGAAGGGAGATGCAGTAATTGTATCTGATGTAGGACAACATCAAATGATTGCCTGTCGATATGCGGAATTTAATAAGTCTAAAAGTAATGTCACTTCTGGTGGTTTGGGCACAATGGGCTTTGCATTACCAGCCGCAATTGGTGCCAAAATGGGAGCTCCAGAGCGTGAAGTAGTAGCGATCATTGGTGATGGTGGATACCAAATGACCATACAGGAATTGGGAACTATATTTCAGACCAGGGTCCCTGTGAAAATTGTGGTGCTTAATAATGATTTTTTAGGAATGGTACGCCAATGGCAACAGTTATTTTTTGATAAACGTTATGCTTCTACAGAAATGGTGAATCCTGATTTTGTAACCATCGCAAAAGGATACCACATACAAGCAAAAAGAGTAGCTAAACGAGAAGATTTGCAAGAGGCGATTGCAGAAATGATTGCTTCCAAAGAACCTTATTTTCTGGAAGTATGTGTTGAAAAAGAAAATAATGTATTCCCCATGATACCAACGGGGGCATCGGTTTCTGATATAAGACTTGAATAATAAGAATTTGTCATTCCGGCGTAGGCTGGAATCCATATAACTTAAAATAATGGAAAAAGAGAATTTCACAATATCGGTATACACCGAAAATAATATAGGATTGCTTAACAGGATATCTGCAATTTTTTTAAAGCGTCATATTAATTTGGATAGTATGACGGCTTCTCAGTCTGAAATCAAAGATGTTTTTCGATTTACAATCGCTGTAAAAGTAACAGAAGAACAGGTAAAGAAGATTGTGGGACAAATTGAAAAACAGATAGAGGTGATTAGAGCTTTTTATCACAAGGAAGAAGATATTATTTACCAGGAAACTGCATTGTTCAAAGTAGCTTCAAAATTGCTTTTTGAAGAGCGTCAAATTCAAAATGTTATAAAGAATAGCAACGCAAACATAGTAACCGTGACTCCAGAGTTTTTTGTATTAGAAAAAACCGGAAGGCGCAGAGAGGTTGATGCTTTATATCATAAGTTAGAACCCTATGGATTAATGCAATTTACCAGATCAGGTCGGATAGCAGTGACCAAGGATAAAATGCATATATCCACAATTCTCGAAAAATTTGCAACAGAAACCGTGTAAGGCCTGCCTGACGTTAGGCAGGGATAGTAGCGACATCCTTTTATTTTTTTGACTCCTGAGATTCTCGAATAGGTCAAAAAATAAAAGATATAGCGAATAGCCCGACCCTGAGGTGTCACACGGAGCTTGTCGAAGTGCAGTCGAAGGGAACACCATAAAACAACAACTAAAAATCAAAATTAAACCAGATTTCCAAACAGGAAATACTAACAAATTAAAAAAAGGAAATGGCAAATTATTTTAATACGCTATCGTTAAGAGATAAATTAACGCAATTAGGAAAATGTAGATTTATGGATGCCGAGGAATTTTCGGCAGGTGTTGACGCCTTAAAAGGGAAAAAAATTGTAATTGTAGGATGTGGTGCTCAGGGCCTTAATCAAGGATTAAATATGAGAGATTCTGGACTTGATATCTCATATGCTTTACGTGATGCAGCTATAAAAGAAAAAAGACAATCCTATAAAAATGCTACCGATAATGGTTTTAATGTAGGTACTTATGAAGAGTTGATTCCTGATGCAGATGTAGTGATTAATCTTACACCCGATAAGCAACATACTCAGGTAGTGAATACAGTGATGCCATTGATGAAAAAGGGCGCTACATTATCCTATTCTCATGGATTCAATATTGTAGAAGAGGGAATGAAGGTAAGAGATGATCTTACGGTAATCATGGTTGCGCCCAAATGTCCGGGATCTGAGGTGAGAGAAGAGTTTAAGAGAGGTTTTGGCGTGCCTACTTTAATCGCGGTACATCCTGAAAATGACCCTAACGGCCATGGGTTAGATCAAGCCAAAGCTTATGCTGTGGCAACAGGTGGTCATAGAGCAGGGGTGTTAGAGTCTTCTTTTGTAGCCGAAGTAAAGTCTGATCTCATGGGAGAGCAAACCATACTATGTGGTTTGCTGCAAACAGGATCTATTTTATGTTTTGATAAAATGATTGAAAAAGGAATTGATCCCGGATACGCTTCGAAATTGATCCAATATGGTTGGGAAACCATTACCGAAGGGATGAAGTACGGGGGAATCACTAATATGATGGATCGTTTATCAAATCCTTCAAAAATAAGGGCTTATGAATTATCTGAAGAGTTAAAGAATATCATGCGGCCATTATTTCAGAAACATATGGATGATATTATGACCGGTCACTTTTCCAAAACAATGATGCAAGACTGGGCCAATGATGATAAAAACCTATTGTCATGGAGAGCTGCGACTGGAGAAACCGCATTTGAAAAAACTCCTGCCGGTAACGTTGAAATTTCAGAACAGGAATTTTATGATCATGGTGTTTTGATGGTGGCTTTGGTTAGAGCTGGGGTGGAACTGGCTTTTGAAGCAATGACAGAATCTGGAATTATTGAAGAATCAGCATATTATGAGTCATTACACGAGACACCACTTATTGCGAATACTATTGCACGCAAGAAGTTGTTTGAAATGAATCGCGTGATCTCTGATACGGCAGAGTATGGCTGTTATTTATTCGATCATGCCTGTAAACCTTTATTGGCAGATTTTATGAAAAAAATGGATACCAATGTTATTGGCAAAGCTTTTAGTCAAGGAAAAGATAATGGGGTTGATAATGCAAAATTGATTGAAGTAAATGCTGCATTAAGAAATCATCCTATAGAAACGGTGGGAGCAAGATTAAGAGCTTCGATGACGGCGATGACGCCCATAGTTTAATCTACATCGTGGAGTTAAATTTCCCCGGGCTTGCCCTCCCGTAATTAAAAAAAGGTGTTTCCGCTGGATGCCTTGTGGACTTGCCCCGAGGTAGTTGATTTTGAGAAATATAAAAACGAAATAAATTTTGTTAAGCCGGATCTGTTAAAGTTTTGAGATGTGTATTGTGTGAGCTTTGATGGATCTAGGCTAACAAAGAATTAACGAATACGATAATGCAATTATGAGTACCGCTACGACCACCTATTTTCCTGAATTAGAAGATATTCAGAAAGCGGCTTCTGCTATAAAAGAAGTGGCTATGGTAACTCCATTGATGAATAGCATCCGGTATTCTAGAAGATATGATGCTAATATCTTACTCAAAAGAGAGGATCTTCAGCGTGTTCGTTCGTACAAAATACGTGGTGCTTTTAATAAGATAAGTTCACTTACCAAAGAGGAATTAAAAAAAGGAGTAGTTTGTGCCAGTGCAGGTAATCATGCGCAGGGCGTGGCTTTTGCGTGTAATCATTTGGGCATCAAGGGTACAATTTATATGCCTTCGGTGACTCCTAAACAAAAAGTGGCTCAAACGCAAATGTTTGGAGGGGATCACGTTCATATCGTTTTAGAGGGAGATACTTTTGATGATTCTTCAAGAGCAGCAATGAAAATGTGTGAGTCTGAAGGAAAAACATTTGTTCACCCTTTTGAAGACCCTAAAACCATAGAAGGTCAGGGCACAATCGGTCTCGAAATATTCAAACAGGCAGACGTCCCTATTGATTATGTTTTTGTAGCGATAGGTGGTGGTGGTTTAGCTTCTGGATTGTGTGGTGCTTTAAAAGCTTTATCGCCTAAAACAAAAATTATTGGTATTGAACCCGAAGGAGCTCCTTCTATGCTTACTTCTATTAAAAAAAATAAAAACACCGAAATTTTTGATATTGATAAATTTATCGATGGGGCTGCTGTACAAAAAGTAGGGGATCTCAATTTTGAAATTTGCAAAGAATATTTATCAGATATGTATACTGTTCCCGAAGGACTAGTGTGTCAGACAATACTTGATTTGTATAATAGAGATGCCATAGTAGTAGAGCCGGCGGGAGCTTTAACCCTGGCTGCTTTAGAGTTTTATAAGGAAAAGATCAAAGGTAAAAATGTAGTTTGTATAGTAAGTGGTAGTAATAACGATATCACTCGTACGGCAGAGATCAAAGAGAGAGCTTTGTTGTATGCAGATTTGAAACATTATTTCATCGTTCGTTTTCCGCAACGGGCAGGGGCACTAAAGCAATTTGTGGGAGAAGTGTTAGGTCCTAATGACGATATCACTCATTTTGAATACTCTAAAAAGTCAAGTAGAGAAAATGGCCCTGCAGTAGTAGGAATAGAATTAAAAGATAAAAAAGACCTCGAGCCTTTAATCTCAAGAATGAAAGCACTTAATTTCTTCGGTGACTATCTTAATGATAAACCAGATTTGTTTCAGTTTTTAGTATAACTACATGGACCAAGTTTAAATAGTTTTGTCAGCAATTATTGATTAATATCAATCTTTTACCCTTTAAGGGGCCTCTTCTTTAATTAGTTAAATATCAGTTAATTACGGTTTAACCATAATTTTTTTACATAAAAATTTGTTAATTAATGTTTTTTATCGATATATTCGTACACTTTAACGATAAAAACCTAAAATCTATTATGAAAAAATTATTACTTTTTACTGCAGTCGCTTTATTAGGATTAACGGCTACAAATGCCCAGGTTAAACTTGGTTTTGGTGTTGGTTATGCAGTACCATCAGGAGATGTTGCTGACTTTACAGACGGTGGTATTTCTGCGCATTTTGAACTTGGATATGGCGTTACAGAGAATATTGATGTCTCTTTCCTTTATACAGGAGATTTTCTGGTTGGAGCAGATTTTGACGAAGCTGGAGTTAGCGGATCGATAGGAAACGTTGCTGTAGGTACTTATATGGTAAACGGACGCTATTATTTTACCGAATCGGGATTTAGACCTTACGGTAGTCTTGGTTTAGGTCTTGCATCGATTGGAGCTATTGAAGTAGATGGTTCTTCAGCAGAGCTGGCAGCAAGCACATCTAACTTTGCATTTCGTCCTGCTTTAGGATTTAAGTACGGAGTGCTTAATATGAATGCGGCGTATCTAAGTGCGGGTAAAACGGGAGAGGCTTCTGTAAATGATATTTCATTTAATATTGGATTATTATTTACTTTCGGAGGAAAGTAATACAAATTTTAGATTATTTTGAGAAAGGCGATCTACCTAGGTCGCCTTTTTACTTATGTTCAGATTTTTAATACAATTTAATAATCAGTTCGTCTTACAATTCGTTCTAACTTTTCGTAATGCTCATACAGAATATGGTCTGGATCCCTTCGATCGTAAAGAATGTTGATTCTCTCATAAACAATTTCTGGAGTTTCCCTTAAGAAATGATCTTCCTCAACATTATAAGTATTCTCTATATTTGTTTTTTGATCGAAATGACTATCGTCGAAATACTCGTAAATAATTTTTTTTAATAATACCACATCGTTTTCTTCTACTGCAAATTGTCCATGAATGCTATTGCATAGTAAAAAACATGGAAGTAAGCCCCAAATTCTCATATTTTTTCTATTTCCTATAAAATTAACTGCTTCATGAATGTAAAAATGAAAACAGTTTGTTAAAAAGAAGCCGGGAAAATCAATCGATTAAGAGAATATTTCGGTATTGTAAACTATTTATTAGCTTTTCAAAGATGTATTGGGTTCTTAACTAGATCAAATCATGTATGATGATACTTTTTTGATGAAAAGAGTAATGAAAAGTACTACAAAAACTATGTTAAAACACTAAGAAAAAAAATTGACGTGATTAATTCAGAAAGGTGCTCTTTAGAGTATTTACCTCTTTTCGTTGAATTCAATAAGAATTTATCATTTAATTTAGAAAAAAGAAACAATATGAAAAAAAATACAAAAATCAACCCTTATATGATGAAACAGATTATTTTTTTGTGTAATATTGTACTATCTAGTTAACGAAAGGGGCTACGGCCGACGATTTAGAGTTACTATTATGAAAACGGCAAATTTTATTTATTCAGAAATTAGAGTTCAATCTTTGAACAAATCAAGTAACGTAGTTATACCAGCACGTCGTTTTCGTCGCCCCTAGGGGGTCTAATTTTCTTTTGAAGTAGGTGCGTCCTGCTTCCCCGAGAGATACATTCCATTTTCTATGTTTGTTATTGTAAATAGTAAAGCTAATTAATTGCTTTTCTGCAAACAGGTATACAACTAGAATTTCTTTTTGGAATCTTAATCCTAAAGTTTTAATCATAATTATTTGATAGACGGAATTACGTTTATGAAACAGGTAGATATTATAATCGCTGACGAAAGTCACTTTAAATATGCACAAGAAATTTGTGAGGTTATATCAGACTCTGCAAAAGTTAGAGGAACAGGTATTGCTAAGCGTACACCAGAGTACATCTGTACCAAAATGGAGAACAGAAATGCAATAATTGCCCTGTCTCAAGGTCGATTCGCTGGTTTTTGCTACATCGAAGTCTGGGGTCATGAAAAATATGTTGCACATTCTGGATTAATAGTACATCCCGACTTTAGAAATCAAGGTTTAGCAAAAGAGATTAAGGAGTTCACCTTCAATTACTCTTTGAAAAAGTATCCGGCATCAAAGGTATTTGGTATTACAACGGGATTGGCAGTAATGAAAATTAACTCGGATCTTGGATACAAACCTGTTACCTTTTCAGAACTCACCGATGATCCTAAATTCTGGGCTGGTTGTAAAACATGTACAAATTTTGATATTCTAACGGCGAAAGAATATAAAATGTGTCTTTGTACAGGGATGCTGTATGATCCCGCAAAAAAATTAAAGAAAAAGGAAAAGTGGTTCAATAAGAAAATATTAAAAAGATTAAAGAATATTAAGCAGACAATGCTCACAAGCAATAAACAATTGTTATTATGGAAAAAGTAGTATTGGCATATAGTGGAGGTTTAGATACTTCATACTGTGTAAAATACCTCATTCATGAAATGAATCTGGAAGTTCATACCATATTGGTAAATACCGGTGGATTTTCTGAAAAAGAATTACAAGAAACAGAAAAGAGAGCTTATGAATTAGGGAGTGCAGATCACGTCAATAAAACCATATTAGATGAGTTTTATCAAAAGGCAATCAAGTACTTAATTTTTGGTAATGTACTAAAAAATAATACATATCCTCTTTCAGTAAGTGCAGAGCGAATTTTTCAGGCTATCGAGGTGATCAACTATGCCAAGAAAGTAGGGGCAAAATACATTGCACATGGTAGTACAGGAGCAGGTAATGATCAAATCAGATTTGATGTGATTTTTCAAACATTAGCCCCGGAGATTGAGATTATCACACCGATTAGAGATCTTAAACTTTCCCGCCAGGCAGAAGTGGAATACCTAGAAAATTACGGTGTGCATTATAGTTGGGAAAAAGCTCAATATTCGATCAACAAAGGAATTTGGGGAACAAGTGTCGGCGGTAAAGAAACCTTGACTTCCCATGATTCATTACCAGAAGAAGCATACCCCAGTCAACTTCAAAATGAAAAAGAAGAGACCATCATACTCGATTTTGAGAGAGGGGAATTGGTAGGAGTAAACGGAGTTGTAGAAAATCCCGTAAAAAACATTCAAAAACTGGACGAAATAGCAAGTGCTTTTGCTATAGGTCGAGATATTCATGTAGGAGATACTATTATTGGTATCAAAGGAAGGGTAGGCTTTGAGGCAGCAGCACCCATCATCATCATCAAGGCCCACCATCTATTAGAAAAACATGTGCTCACCAAGTGGCAGCAATACTGGAAAGAACAATTAGCAAATTGGTACGGTATGCTATTGCATGAAGGCAATTATTTGGATCCGGTAATGAGAAACATCGAGGTTTTTATGGAAGACTCTCAAAAATCGGTAACAGGATCAGTAAAAGTCAAATTAAAGCCATACCATTTTACTTTGGAAGGTATAGAGTCTGATTTTGATATGATGAAATCTGATTTTGGACAATATGGAGAGATGAACAACTCATGGACAGCCGATGATGCTAAAGGTTTTATTAAAATTTATGGTAATGCTAATAAGATATATCACAACGTAAATTCAACTGAATCATGATAAACGTAGGAATCATAGGAGGATCAGGATATACAGCTGGAGAGTTGTTGAGGTTACTTGTTCATCATCCCCAGGTGCATTTAGATTTTGTATATAGCACTACCAATGCGGGAATCCCCATACATAAACAGCATCCGGACTTACTCGGAGAAATTGACATGAAGTTTACTGACAAGATACATCCAAATGTTGATGTATTGTTTTTATGCCTGGGCCATGGAAGATCAAAGACTTTTTTGAAAAATCATGACCTTTCAGAAACTACCAAAGTAATAGACCTGGGAAATGATTTTAGATTAAAAAACGATCAAAGTTTCTTGAATAGAGATTTTGTATACGGTTTACCCGAATTACAGAAGGAAAAAATAAAAACAGCTAAAAATATTGCAAATCCTGGATGTTTTGCTACCGCAATTCAACTTGCATTATTGCCTTTGGCTTCAACAGGACAGCTCACAAACGCTATACATGTTAACGCTACTACGGGAAGTACCGGTGCGGGAGTAGTACCAGGTGCAACGACCCACTTCAGTTGGAGGGATAATAATTTTTCAAGTTATAAGGTGTTTACCCATCAACATTTAGGAGAGATTGAACAGAGTATTACAGCACTGCAAAATGATTTCGAAACTCCTGTTTTCTTTGTTCCAAATAGAGGTAATTTCAGTAAAGGAATTTATGCTACTATATATACGAAGTATAATGAGGATGAAAAGAAGGCGGTTCAATTGTATAAAAATTTTTACAAGGATGCTGAATTTACCGTAATCTCTGATGAGGAAATACATCTTAAGCAAGTTATAAATACCAATAAGTGTATCCTTCATATCTGTAAAAACAATGGAATGCTTATTATCACATCGATACTTGATAATTTGATCAAAGGAGCTTCGGGTCAGGCGATACAGAATATGAATTTAATGTTTGGTTTAGAAGAAAAAACAGGGTTAAAATTAAAAGCGAGTGCTTTTTAACATAGTAGCCTACTGCGGTTGTCAAAGGATACCTCAAAAATGTAAATATAGTGGGTCTTTGACAGGCTCAAACTGACAAAATAGAAGACAAAATGAACAAATTAACAATCATAGGAGGAGGAAACTTAGGTAAATCAATTATTTCCGGACTGGCAAATAGTGATTTATTTGACGCAAAAAATATTACAGTAGTTGATAAATCCAAGCATAATCTAAAAGAGGTAGCAGAAAAACTTGGCGTTTCTACATCACAGGATATTAAAACCTCAATAAGAGATGTAAAATGGGTCATCCTTTGTGTACAACCAAGACAACTAGATGCTGTTTTACAAGAAATTAAAGATATAGTTACTAGTGATCAGAAATTAATTTCTACAGTAACAGGTAGATCAATCGCAGAGATAAATGAGGTCGTACCCAACAATACCGTAATACGAGTAATGCCTAATACTGGTGCGGCAAAAAAGTTGTCTATGACGTGTATTTCAGTAAGTGATGAAGTGACAGAAGAACTCGCCTTTGTAGAAAAAATGTTTAATACTATAGGAGAAACATTAGTAATTGAAGAGCGATTAATGCAAGCAGCAACTGTTTTGGGTGCGAGTGGGGTTGCATTCTTTTTAAGATTTCTGAGGGCAATGATTCAAGGTGGCATACAGATGGGATTTCATCCTCATGAGGCTCAAATTATAGCTGTGCAAACCGCAATCGGCGCAGCAACCTTGGTCGCAGAAAATGGAACACATCCCGAGCGAGAGATAGATAAGGTCACTACTCCGCAAGGGTGTACCATAGCTGGCCTGAATGAAATGGAACATCGGGGGCTAAGTTCTTCGGTAATAAAAGGAGTTATGGCGTCTTATGAAAAAATAAACACTATAAAATAACTCCCTCTACCTCCGGGTAAGGGTTGGGGTGAGGGCTTTTTAGTCAGAATTTTAATTATAAATATTATGAAATTATTTGATGTATATCCATTATATAAGGTAGAGCCTGTAAAGGCTTACGGCAGCACTGTGATTGATAAAAACGGAACAGAATACCTGGACTTATACGGTGGTCATGCGGTGATTTCGATTGGTCATTCACATCCTCATTATGTGAAAAGTTTAAAAGAACAAGTAGATAAAATAGGGTTTTATTCTAATGCGGTTGAAAATAGTTTGCAAAATCAATTGGCCCAAAAGCTTGGGGAACTCTCAGGATACAATGATTATCAATTGTTTTTATGCAATTCAGGAGCTGAAGCCAATGAGAATGCATTAAAGCTAGCTTCGTTTTATACAGAAAAATCAAGAATTATTGCGTTCAATAATGCCTTTCATGGTAGAACCTCTGCAGCAGTAGCAGTTACAGATAATCCAAGAATCAATGCACCACTCAACAAGCAGCAAAATGTAACCTTCTTACCACTAAACCAGATAGAATTAGTAAAAGCAGAATTGGCAAAAGAAGATGTATGTGCTTTGATTATAGAACCTATCCAAGGTGTGGGCGGATTAGATGAAGGTACAACAGCCTTTTTTCAAGAAGTAGAGCAGCTATGTCGGGAGTTTAAAGCGGTTTTGATTTTGGATGAAGTCCAAGCAGGATACGGAAGAACAGGGAAATTCTTTGCACATCAATATCATGGTATCACCCCCGATATTATTGCTATAGCAAAAGGTATGGGTAACGGCTTCCCGGTAGGAGGCATTATGATTGCTCCACACATAGAACCAAGCTACGGATTGTTGGGAACTACCTTTGGTGGAAACCATCTGGCATGTGCAGCAGCATTATCAGTACTGGAAGTCATTGAAACTGAAAACTTGATCGATAATGCAAGGTTAACAGGGGATTACTTTTTATCGCAGATCCATGGTCTTCCCGGACTAAAAAAAATAAAAGGAAGAGGGCTAATGCTCGGTTTAGAATTTGATTTTGAAGTAGCCGAATTAAGAAGGAAGCTCATTTGTGATCAACATATTTTTACAGGAGGCGCTATGAATAAAAAACTGCTCAGGATACTTCCACCACTTACTATAGGAAAGAAGGAAATAGATCAATTTATAAAAGCATTGCAAAGTGTCTTAAAGAGCCAAAAAGTAGGATTATGAGTATACAATTGAGTTTAGAACAGAGAAATTCAGTACTGCACAACATGGCTACTCTTGTACATCAAAAGAGCGAGTTGATCATCAATGCTAACCAGAAAGACCTTGACGCATACTCGGGTAATGACAAGGCGGTGTACGATCGGTTAGAAGTAGATCAAAACAAGATTAAAGGAATGATCTCTTCCCTTCAGCAACTAACAGAACAGGATGATCCGGTTGGAGTAGAAAGATTTAGGTTTGTACATGATAACGGATTGAGAGTGACTAATAAAACTGCATCTTTTGGCACCATATTAATTATTTATGAGTCCAGGCCAGATGTTACCATAGAGGCAGCAGGAATAGCTTTTAAATCTGGAAATAAGATTTTACTTAAAGGAGGTAAAGAATCTCTTCATTCTAATTTGGAAATCGTCAAGCTTTGGCATCAGGCACTTTCTGAAAACAATATAACTACTAAATGGATACAATACCTGAATTATAATAGGACAGAGACTCAGGCATTTCTCGAAAAACCAACTCAAAAAGTAGATTTGATAGTGCCGCGAGGAGGAGAGAAATTAATTGATTTTGTAAAAACCCATGCTACGTGCCCTGTAATCGCTAGCGGAAGAGGAAACAACTTTGTATATGTTCATAAAGAAGCTGATAGAGGTTTGGCATTGGATAATATCATTAACGGAAAAACAGATAAAATCTCTGCTTGTAATGCGATAGATAAGGTGTTGATTGACAAAAACCTTCCCAATAAAGAGGATTTTGTGAGAAACTTGATCACCACCCTTAAAAATTATAACGTAGAGATCCTCGGTGATGAATCATTGTCAAAGTATGAGGAAGTAAAACAAATCAAAGCTGATTCTGTTTGGTACGAAGAATTTTTAGATTATAAAATTGTATTGGGGGAAACCGAAAGTAATGTTGATGCAATTACAAAAATTAATCAGTACAGTGGAGGACATTCTGCAGCAATTATTACAAGAAACAAAAAGGAGGCTGAATCGTTCATGTCATCAGTAGACTGTGCAGCAGTGTATCACAATGCATCTACCAGGTTTACAGATGGATTTCAGCTTGGATTAGGAGGAGAGTTAGCAATAAGCACAGATAAATTACACCAGAGAGGTCCAATAGGACTACAACATTTGGTGACTAATAAATGGTATATATATGGCGACGGGCAAATCAGATAAGAAAAGGATTGTTCTAAAGATAGGATCTAACACCCTGACAAAGGGAACCGACCAGATCTCTAGGGGTAAGATCGAAGATATTGGTAGACAAATAGTGGCGCTACAAGATATTTATGATTTTGTCATTGTTAGTTCAGGAGCCATAGCTGTCGCAAAGCAGTTTGTTAATTTAGAAAGTACTGGAAAAGAAATTAATGTAAAACAGGCACTCGCATCTATTGGTCAGCCTCATTTGATGAGAATATTTCAAGAAAGCTTCAGAGATCTTGGTTTATTAACCTCACAGTGTTTACTCTCATATTCTGATTTTGAAAGAGAGCAATCTAAAAAGAATATCGTAAATACTATTAATGTGCTGGTTGCCAATAATTACATACCCATTATAAACGAAAATGATACGGTGGCTACAGACGAAATTCAATTTGGGGATAATGATAAGTTAGCTGGCCTAACAGCAGCATTATTACATGTAGATTTACTGGTAATTGCCACAAATACAGATGGAATTTGTACCAAAGAATCTGTAGAGAATGATACGTATCAGACTATTCAGGAAGTAGCAGATATTAAATTGCTTGAAAATGAAGTAGCGCCTTTAATTTCTTCTCATGGTACCGGCGGAATGAAATCAAAGATTGAAGCAGCTCAAATAGCACAAAAGGAAGCAATAGAGACTTGGATTGTAAACGGACTTACAGATAATTTTTTGATAAAAGCAATTGAAAATAAAATTTCATTTACAAGAATTAGTAGAGAAAATAAAAAAGAGAAAATAAACTTAAAATGAAGAATTATTTTTCCATAAAAGATATAGATTCTATAGAAAACTGGGTTAATGAGGCAATTGAATTGAAGAAAAATCCATTAGCAAATAAAACATTGGGTACAGATAAAACAATTGGACTTCTTTTTTTTAACCCTAGCCTTCGTACGCGTTTAAGTACCCAGAAAGCAGCTACGAATCTTGGAATGAATGTGATTGTAATGAATTTTACAGGCGAAGGATGGTCACTAGAATATGATGATGGTGCAGTCATGGACCAGGGAAACTCAGAGCATGTAAAAGAAGCGGCTCAGGTCGTTTCTCAATACTGCGATGTATTGGCAATTCGTGCTTTTGCAAAATTAAAAAACAGAGAAGACGATTATAACGAAAAAGTATTACAAAGCTTCATAAAGTATGCTACTATACCGGTTATTAATATGGAAAGCGCTACAGGCCATCCTTTGCAGGCATTAACCGATGCCATAACAATTATCGAACATAAAAAGAAAAATAAACCAAAGGTTGTATTATCATGGGCACCGCATCCTAAAGCTTTACCCCAGGCCGTTGCTAATTCTTTTGTAGAGATGATGCAACGTATGGAAGCAGATTTCGTAATTACTCACCCTGTTGGATTTGAGTTAGCCAGTGAAATTACGAAAGGAGTGTCTATTGATTACAACCAGAAAAATGCATTTAAGGACGCGGATTTTATATACGTAAAAAATTGGAGTTCCTATGAAGATTACGGTAAAGTGAGTGAGGATAAAAGTTGGAAAATTACTGAAGAAAAAATGCAGCAAACCAATAATGCAAAGTTTATGCATTGTTTGCCGGTTAGAAGAAATGTTGTTGTTGATGATGTAGTACTTGATAAGGAAAATTCAATAGTTATAGAGCAAGCAAATAATAGAACATATGCTGCCCAGCTTGTATTGAAGAAAATATTGGAAAGTAAATAATAACGTAAATATCTATTTATCAACAATGAAACTGTCTAAGAATCGTCATTCCGAGTGAAACGAAGGAATCTGTTCAATTTAAGTTATTGATCAACAGATTACTTCAAAATTAAAATTTTTCGTAATGATCTGGTTTTTGAATTTTAAAACATGCTCTTAAGATGAGGGGGTAATTTAGAAAGAAATGAAACAACAACAAATATTAGTAGCCAAAATAGGGGAGGACCGAACGTTAAGAAAATGTCTGCAAGACATTTTTAGTGAATGGGCCAGCTGGCGGGTTGGCATTATGAATTTATAGTTCAGTTTTATGAAGAAAAGAAAATTATTAGTAGCCAAAATAGGAGGAAATATAATAGAAAATCAAGATTCCTTGAATTCTTTCTTATCTGATTTCGCTAAAATTAAACAACCAAAAATTCTGGTGCATGGCGGAGGGAAATCTGCTACAAATCTCGCTAAGAGGTTGGGGGTAAGGACAGAAATGATCGATGGACGAAGAATAACTTCAGTAGAGAATCTTGAAATAGTAGTAAAGACTTATGCCGGGTTGTTGAATAAGAAAATAGTAGCGAGTTTACAAAAACACAATTGTAATGCCTTAGGTCTTACGGGATCAGATGCTAATGTGATTTTGGCAGAAAAAAGACCAGTACAGTTTATTGATTATGGATATGTAGGTGACGTGATCAATGTAAATGCTGATACCATAAAAGAGTTTTTGGAGTTGGGAATAACCCCGGTGTTTTGTGCAGTAACTCATGATGGTAACGGACAATTATTGAACACCAATGCAGATACTATAGCTTCTGAAATTGCCTCAGCAATGGGAGGCCATTATGAAGTTTCTCTATTCTATTGTTTTGAACTTAAAGGAGTTTTAGAAGACATAGATGATAAAGATTCTGTAATAGAACACATTAATTTAGAAAAATATAACAGATTGATTGAGGCCAAAATAATCGCAGACGGCATGCTTCCGAAGCTCCAGAATTGTTTTGACGCACTACAAAAAAAAGTAAGTGAAGTACATATCGCAAATGCAGAATTTATTAAAGATCAAACCACCAAACATACAACGTTGAGTTTATAAAAATGATAGAACAACTTACAAATAAAGCTATTGGGCTTTTACAACGACTGATTGAGACACCATCTTTTTCATCACAAGAGGACAAAACGGCGCAGCTGATCGAGAATTGGTTTAAGCAATACGCAATTCCTTTTAAGAGGGAGAATAATAATATATGGGCCTACAACAAACATTTTCATGAATCCAAACCCACTATTTTATTAAATTCTCATCACGATACTGTAAAACCAAACGGCAATTACACCAATGATCCTTTTAAAGCTTTTGTACAAGATGGTAAATTATTTGGTTTGGGAAGTAATGATGCAGGAGGCTGCTTAGTTTCACTCATGGCAACATTTACCCATTTTTATCATCAAGAAGACTTAAAGTACAATTTTGTAATTGTTGCTTCAGCAGAAGAAGAGAATAGCGGTCCACTAGGATTAAAAAGTGTATTAAAATATTTTGAAAATATCGAATTTGCAATTGTAGGTGAGCCTACTTTAATGCAATTAGCCGTGGCAGAAAAAGGACTCTTAGTATTAGACGTTTCAGTAAATGGAACATCAAGTCATGCTGCACACCCAAATGACGATAATTCGATATATAATGCACTAGATATTATAGAATGGTTTAAAAATTATCAATTTAAAAAAGAATCAGACACTCTAGGTGAGGTAAAAATGACCATAACCCAGGTGAATGCAGGAAATCAGCATAATGTTATCCCTTCACATTGTGATCTGGTCGTAGATATAAGGGTCAATGATAAATATAAAAATGAAGAGGTATTAGAAATAGTCAAGAAAGCAATGCCCAAAAATGTTAATGTAAAACCAAGATCCTTGGATTTAGGCTCTTCTTCTATTCCGGTAGAACATCCTATTGTAAAATCAGGAGTGGACCTGGGCAGAACCACTTACGGTTCACCAACATTATCTGATCAATCGGTTTTAAGTTGCCCCTCTTTAAAACTGGGACCTGGGGATTCTATCAGATCACACTCGGCAAATGAGTTTATTTATATTAATGAGATTAAAGAAGGAATAGTATTGTATATAAAGATTTTAGAAGGAATAGTTTGAAGTATAAATAGATAATAAATAATAAGATAATGAAACTTTGGGATAAAGGTTTACCAACCGATCAAAAGATAGACATGTTTACCGTAGGTAAAGACAGGCAATTGGATTTGGTACTTGCTAAGTACGATGTGAAAGCGACATTAGCGCATGCATTAATGCTACATAAAATAAACCTTCTTTCTAATGAAGATATATCAAGTATTAAGAAAGAATTGAGCAACTTGAAGAACGAAATTGAAAACGGCACGTTTATCATTGAAGATAAGTTCGAAGATGTTCATTCAAAAATCGAATTTGAGTTGACCAAAAGAATTGGGGATGCAGGCAAACGTATTCATACGGCTAGATCGCGCAATGACCAGGTGCTAGTCGCGATGCATTTGTATTTGAAAGACGAATTATACCAGATTAAATCCTTAGTCAAAGATTTGTCAAAAGATTTATTAATTTCAGCAAAGAAATACAAAGACGTTTTATTACCAGGCTATACGCATTTGCAAATTGCAATGCCATCATCATTTGGTTTGTGGTTTTCAGCCTATGCAGAAAGCTTCATAGATGATTTATATTTTGTGAATGCAGCTTTAGAAGTTGTAGATCAGAATCCATTGGGCAGTGCAGCAGGATATGGTAGTTCTTTTCCAATAGATCGAGAATTTACTACAAAAGAACTAGGTTTCAAAACTTTAAAATATAATGTAGTTGCAGCACAGATGAGTCGGGGGAAATCTGAAAAATCTACTGCTTTTGCAATGAGTAGTGTTGCTGGTACACTCTCAAAGTTGGCCATGGATGTTTGTTTGTATATGAGTCAGAATTTTGACTTTATGAGTATTCCATCAGAGTTTACCACGGGATCGAGTATTATGCCGCATAAAAAAAATCCGGATGTTTTCGAATTAATTAGAGCAAAATGTAATAAGATTCAAGCACTACCATATGAACTTACTTTATTGACCAACAACTTACCAAGCGGCTACCATAGAGATTTACAATTACTTAAAGAAGGTATCGTATCTGCTATCCAGGATTTGAAAGCGTCTTTAGAAATGGCAATGTACGCGCTAAAAAATGTTACAGTAAACGAAAATATTTTAGAAGATGAAAAGTATGATTATTTGTTCAGTGTAGACACTTTGAATACTCTGGTGATGAATGGGATGTCGTTTAGAGATGCCTACTTAAAAATTGGAAAGGATATCGAAAATTCGAATTATAAACCCGAAAAAAACACAAAGCACAGTCACATAGGAAGTATTAATAATCTATGTCTTGAAAATATAGAAGAAAAGCTGAAGCAAGTTTAATGAGACTTTGCTTTCAGGAGCGAAAGCGAATTGAAAGTAAATAGCCGAATTAAATCCCGAACTCGTTGCGGGATCAGTCAAAAAGAAGCTGGAAATTTAAAAATATCTAAGAAAAGCTGAAGCAAGTTTAATTGAGTGTAAGTTGAGTTAGTTTAATTTTTTTGGCTTCAGCCTAGATCCTCAGCGGAGTTGTTAACCGCTGGGGATTGTTTTTTGTCAACCGTACGAAACTTATAGTATTTAGAATTATTATGGTAAACTGGAAATCCTCTCAGAAAACCTGGCAGGTATTTCTGTACAACTTGAATGCCCTCTGGATTTCTGTGAGCATAAACGGTTGCACCTGAATGCTGTTTACAGTCCCGATATATATTTTTAGTACAATTGAAGTAGCCTAAGGTATTTTGGAGGAAGGTTACCTTATTTTTTTAATCTTGGATTATGCATTAAAATTTCATTATGAAGTTTTGAGATACAATAAATAGGATGTTTTTTTATTCTAAGAAATTTTTGGAGGCTCTGCTCTGGAGTTTCAGGTTTACCTTTCCTTTGGAGAGGTCAGAACTGCCATTTTTGGCAGTTCTGGGTGAGGAAAAATAAAAGTTCAAAATAGTTCACCAAGAGGTTAGGAATAACGCTAAAGCTATTTACACATAAAAACCTATATTTATCATAAAGAATCACAAAAATGAAAATCACCTGTTTCGGAGAAGTACTTTGGGATATATTTCCAGAACATAAAAAAATAGGAGGAGCACCACTTAATGTGGCTTTACGACTCAAAAGTATAGGGGTTGATTCTTCAATTATTACTAAAATCGGAAACGATGATTTGGGCAACGATATCAAAGCCTATGTAGAGGATAGAGAGTTACCTACGCATACCTTTCAGGTAGATAAGAAGTATAAAACCGGAGAAGTTCTGGTAACACTGGATCATGAAAATACCGCTACTTATGAAATAAGCGGACCCGTCGCCTGGGATTTTATAGAGTATTCTGAAAAGATCTCAAATGAAGTGCAGCAGTCTGATGCCATAATTTATGGAAGTTTGGCTAGTAGAAATGAAGTTTCCAGAAATACATTGCTCAAACTATTAGATAGCGCCCGGTTTAAAGTATTAGACATAAATCTTAGACCGCCAAATTATAATGCAACGCTTCTTTTAGAATTAATGCAAAAAGCTGATTTTATAAAACTAAATGATGAAGAGTTAGAGGAAATTTGTACTCATTTTGATATCGCTAAAAATGTGCTTGAAGACCAGGTTAAAACAATCTCTGAATATACAGATACAAATCAAATTTGTATTACTAAAGGTGCAAAGGGAGCTACTTTATTTTATAACAATACTTTTTACTACAATGTGGGGTATAAAGTAAAAGTTGTGGATACTGTAGGAGCAGGCGATTCTTTTTTGGCTACCTTGATTTCAGAATTGCTTAGTGGAAGGAATCCCCAGGCGGCACTTGATTATGCCTGCGTCATTGGTGCAATGGTAGCAGGGAGTAATGGAGCTAATCCTGATTTCACTCTGGAGGAGGTTCAAAAATTCATCAATGATAACTAAGGCGTTTATTAGAATTGAGTTATATTTATTATGGTGTATTTAATTCAATGAAATAATCATTTTCAACATGGCAGCAAAGAAAATTAGTCGTAGACAAGCATTAAGGGATGTATCGGTAGGAATTGGAGCCCTTAGTTTGACTGGGCAAATTTTAGCAAGCAATTTAAGAAATGAGAAAGAAAAATTTATCGATAGACCAATGGTTACCTTAAAAGGTAATATTAATCATTCTGCATGTAGATGGTGTTATCAAAAAATTCCATTGCAAGAATTCGCTCGAAAAGGAAAAGAGATAGGGTTGAAAGCAATAGATCTATTAAAACCAGAGGAGTGGAAAATTGTTCAGGATTCAGGTTTGAAGTGTTCATTGGCTACCGATTCCTTTGCCAGTATCTCCCATGGATTTAATGATCCTAAGAATCATCAAAAATTGCAACAACAGTATCTTGAACTTGTTTCCAAGGCTTCACACGCCGGGATAAAGCAAGTTATTGTATTCTCTGGGAATCGTAATGGTATGTCAGATGAAGAAGGATGGGAGCAATGTGCAAAAGGATTGTATCCATTAGTAAAACATGCAGAGAAAAAGGACGTCACTCTAATTATGGAATTGCTAAATAGTAAAGTAGATCATAAGGATTATCAATGTGATCACACTCCTTGGGGTGTGGCTTTAGTCGATAAGATTGGATCTCCAAATTTTAGACTACTTTATGATATCTACCATATGCAGATTATGGAAGGCGATATTATCGCTACCATTAGAAAGTATAAGGATTACTTTGCACATTACCATACTGGAGGTGTTCCCGGGAGAAATGAAATAAACGACAATCAGGAGCTCAATTATCCTGCAATTATGAAGGCAATTGTTGATACAGGTTTCAAAGGGTATGTGGCTCAGGAATTTATTCCAACTTATGATAATAAACTAAGAGCTTTACAAGAAGGTATTACGATCTGTGATGTTTGATAATTTAAGGAACTAGTTTTTTAAGATCATCAACTACATTGATATTATGTCTAAGACTTGCATATAGAATAAAAAGTACAAAAATTGCAACCGTAAAACCAAAAAGAGTACCATTTTTACTAGTGCTCGAGAATCTTTTTGAAGTTTTTAAGTACGCTTGGGAGAGTTTTTTAGTGTATTTGGTTACCAAGGCAAATGCAGGAGCGAATATGAGTACCACAATAGCCATGTCAATGATCACCAAAAGATATCCATCTTGTTCAATGTGTTTTTTGACATATTTTATAATGTGTTCATTAATTAAAGCTGCACAAAGAACAGCAACTGCATAAATAGCGTATTGGGTAAGTTTTTTATTATTCATGGGGGCGTAATCATTTTTTTAAAGCGGAAAAGCTACTAAAACTATCGGATTATATCAAGATTTCATGACAAGAAAACGTCTTGGACAGTGTTTTTAGTATAGCTTAAAACCAATGAATACAATAAATTTTTAAGAATTTACTTGTTATTTATTCATAAAAAATAATATTTACTTGAAAATTTTATTGCTAAATTAATATATTTATGCTAAATACATATACATGGAAATTGAAACATGCCCTAATTGCGGTTCAGCTAAATATATAAAGAGTGGAATAGTGAATAACAGACAGCGATTTAAGTGTAAATCGTGTAGTTATTTTTTTTCTGTAAATAAGATTGGAAAAAAAATTGACGATTACTATGTTAATAAAGCGTTACAGTTATACTTAGAAGGGTTAACGTATCGAGAAATAGAACGAATTTTGGGCATTTCTCATGTAAGTATTATGAACTGGGTAAAAAAGTACAACATAAAAAGACCTTATAACGCCAATTATCATCCTACTTATAAAATTTTAAGCGCTTCAGAATTATCTAATTATTTTCAAAATGTTAACAATTTGTCAGGAGCAGGTGTTGTGGTTACTGAGCTTGGTGATAAGTTTATGCTCATAAAATGGGAACGTTTTAGAGATTAGATATATTAAATTAACAAATAAGTATATTAGTTTTTTGTTAACTCATACTTTTTAAGAGATTAGTAGTGCACACAGTATCAAATTAATACTAATCTTAATTTTTTAAAACTCTATGAGAAAACAACTAATTCTACTGTTCGGTTTAACTTTTTTTACCTTACAGTTTACGTATTCACAAGGGTCACCAGATTATACTGGTGGACTAAAAGTGAAACTCAACGAAGAGGGATCAAAATACTTTAGGATCATTTCATGGGCACAATTCTGGGCACGATATCAGGATGAGGTACCAGACGATGTTAGTAATACCAGTATGAGCATTCGAAGGGCTCGAATTCTTACGTATGCACAGATCAACAAGGATTTTTTAATTCTTACACATTTCGGATTAAACAGTTTGAATGGTAATAACCAAAGTCCTCTAGGATTTGGCGAGGAGTCTCAATTGTTCTTTCACGATGTTTGGGTACAATATAGTATTGGCGAAAACCATGTGGTTGGAGGCGGCCTCCATTACTGGAATGGGATCTCTCGTCTTAATAACCAAAGCACACTTAACATCATGACTTTAGATAATAATCGCCAGTCCTGGGCAACTATTGGACTGTCAGACCAGTTTGCTCGTCATATAGGAATTTTTGCCAAAGGAGCCTTTGGTAAATTACAATATCGTGTTTCGGTGAACGAATCTGGGACTAACAACCTTCAAGAAACTGTCGCCGCACCAATAGCTGGTGAATCTGCTGTTTACGCAGGTAGAAGATTATTAGGATCCAAAGATGCTGGAAAGAACTTTGCAGGATATTTTGATTATAATTTCCTCGACCAGGAATCTAACTTTTTGCCATATAAAGTAGGATCATACATAGGTGGTAAGAGGATTTTCAATGTAGGCGCTGGATTCTTCTTTCATCCAAACGGGAGTGTAATCGCTAACTCAACCGGAGAACTAGAAGGCGAAGACGTGGCAATATTTGCGGTCGATGCTTTCTATGATGCTCCTTTAGGTGAAAACGGTTCTGCTATTACGGCCTACGCTACCTATCAAAATAATGACTACGGAGAAAATTTTACCTTAGGACAAACCTACGAGACAGGTGCTATGATTTACGGTCATGTAGGATATGTGATTCCAAATGACAACAAGAAAACTAAGTTTCAACCTTATGCGTCGTTTAACACCAGATCGATTGATGCAATAGATGATAATGCTACGACCTTTGGAGTAGGAGCGAATGCATATTTCAGCGGGCATAATTCTAAAATAACATTAGAATATTTGAATACAAAATACGGAGATAACGATGCACAGAGTTTTGTTACCCTTCAGGCTATGATTTACTTATAAAATTAAACTTATGACAGATAAACAAAAAGCAGTCGCTTACTGGAAAGAAAACCTAAAGTACCTGGTAATTCTATTAATAATTTGGTTCCTGGTTTCTTATGGAGCAGGAATATTGTTTAAAGATGCATTAAATAACATTCGATTAGGAGGATTCAAATTAGGATTCTGGTTTGCTCAACAAGGTTCTATTTATGTTTTCGTAATACTCATTTTTGTGTATGTACGATTGATGAATAAACTGGATAAAAAATATGGTTACGATGAGTAATCTTAATACTAACCAAAAAAATATATTATTATGAGCGTTCAAGTATGGACATGGATATTAGTAGGGATTACGTTTACCCTTTATTTTGGGATAGCCATATGGGCTAGAGCAGGTTCTACAAAAGAATTTTATGTAGCCGGCGGTGGAGTTTCTCCATTGGCAAACGGTATGGCTACAGCAGCCGATTGGATGAGTGCTGCATCATTTATCTCGATGGCAGGTTTAATCTCGTTTATGGGGTATGATGGTTCTGTATTTTTGATGGGATGGACCGGAGGATATGTTTTATTAGCACTTTTGCTGGCTCCTTATCTCAGAAAGTTCGGAAAGTTTACTGTGCCTGACTTTATTGGAGACCGATACTATTCGAACACAGCCCGAACAGTTGCAGTTATTTGCGCGTTGATAGTTTCATTTACCTATGTAGCAGGTCAAATGAGAGGCGTAGGAATCGTATTTTCCCAATTCTTGCAAGTGGATATTACCCTTGGAGTGGTCATAGGAATGGCAGTAGTATTGGTTTTTGCCTTTTTAGGAGGAATGAAAGGAATCACGTATACGCAGGTTGCTCAGTATTGTGTTTTGATCTTTGCCTTTATGGTTCCGGCATTTTTTATTTCAATGCAAATGACTGGTAATATCATTCCACAAATAGGAATGGGGGGTACTGTTGAAGATGGAACTTATTTGTTGGAAAAGTTGGATACATTACACACTCAACTCGGATTTAATGAATATACAGATGGATCAAAATCAACCTGGGATGTTTTTGCAATTACATTAGCTCTTATGGTGGGTACAGCTGGATTACCTCACGTGATTGTACGTTTTTTTACGGTACCTAAAGTAAAAGATGCCCGTAAATCTGCTGGTTTGGCACTGTTGTTTATTGCAATACTGTATACTACGGCACCGGCAATCGCAGTTTTTGCAAGAACAAATTTGATTGAAACGGTTAGCAATACTGAATATAAAGCGGTACCAGAATGGTTCAAGAATTGGGAAAATACAGGGTTAATTGCCTGGTCTGATAAAAATGGTGATGGTAAAATTCAATATGTAAATGGTAGTGCCACAGACGGAAAACCAAAATATACCGGAGAACGAGGGCAATATAATGAACGTTTGGTTTCTAACGCCAATGACTCCGCAAATGAGTTATACGTAGATAGAGATATTATGGTACTTGCCAATCCCGAAATCGCCAATTTACCAAATTGGGTAATTGCCTTGGTGGCGGCGGGAGGTCTGGCTGCTGCCTTATCAACTGCTGCAGGATTATTGCTGGTAATTTCAACCTCTATTTCTCATGACTTGATCAAAAAACAAATCAAACCCGATATTTCTGAAAAAGGAGAGCTTTGGGCTGCACGTATCAGTATTTTGTTTGCGATTATTGTTGCAGGACTGTTCGGTATCTATCCGCCTGGTTTTGTAGCTGCGGTCGTCGCATTGGCTTTTGGATTGGCTGCTGCATCGTTCTTCCCGGCAATTATCCTTGGTATTTTTGATAAAAGAATGAACAGGCAAGGAGCAGTTTGGGGAATGATCGTAGGAATTACCCTCATGTTATTTTACATGATTAGATACAAAACAGGATTAATAGGGGTGATGGAACCAAGACCGAAAGAAGAATGGTGGTTTGGCACATCTCCTGAAGGTTTTGGTACGATTGCCATGATTGTTAATGTTGTGGTTTCTGTAGTCATTTCCAGAATGACCGCTGCACCACCAGAAGAAGTGCAAGATATTGTAGAACACATTAGAATACCGAGTGGAGCGGGAGAAGCATCTTCACACTGATTTTTAATTTAGAAGAATACGGTGTTATACCATAGTATAGCACCGTTTTTTTCCTAACTTTATAAGGTTAATTGTTCTAAAATGAAAAAAAGACATCAACAGAAGCTTATTGTTCTTTCCCTGGTGTTGTTTTTACTATGGAATGTCCCATTGGTATTGATTTTTGATCATTCTGGCGAAATTTTTGGGTTTCCGATGATCTATTTTTTTATTTTCCTGATTTGGATATTGGCTATAATCATTTCATTTATCATACTACATAGACACTATGAATAATTATCTTTTGATATCTGTCATTATTGTCTATTTGGCTTTTTTATTTTTGATTGCCTTTTGGGCAGAAAAAAACTCAAAAAGCAAATGGGTTAATAACCCTTATATATATGTTTTATCATTAGCGGTATACTGTTCTGCCTGGACATATTATGGTAGTGTGGGTATAGCTTCTCAATCTGGTATCAGTTTTTTGACCATTTATTTAGGACCGGTTATTTCTTTACCACTTTGGATTTTGGTCATGCGTAAAATTATACGCGTTTCAAAGCAGCATAAAATATCCAGCATCGCCGATTTTATATCCTTACGCTATGGAAACAATCGATTTCTAGGAGCTCTTGTCACAGTAATTTGTGTGTTTGCTATTGTGCCTTATATTTCGCTACAATTAAAAGCTATTTCTGAAACCTTTGAGATTATTACTGATGAAACTAGTTATGTTTCAACTACAATATTAGATGATTCCACTTTCTATATTGCGGTACTTCTTGCAATTTTTGTGGCCTTTTTTGGGACGCAGGCAACAGATGCGTCACAACGAAGAAAGGGGATTATGACAACCGTTGCAGTAGAGTCGATACTTAAATTGGTATTTTTCCTAGTTGCAGGTATTTATGTGACATTTTTCTTATTTGACGGAACTTCAGATATTTATCAGCAGGCTTCGCAACTTGATAACTTTGAGAAAATCACTTCATTCAACGGATTAGAATCAGGTTTCAATTGGATGTTTATTATAATGCTTTCATTTTTCGCCATTTTTTTACTGCCTAGACAATTTCATGTTGCAGTAGTAGAAAACGATAGAGAACGTTATCTCAAAAAGGCGATTTGGATGTTTCCATTATATTTACTTTTATTCAATGTATTTGTAATTTTTATTGCTTGGGGCGGAAATCTTTCTTTTCAAGGCGATGTAAATCAAGATTATTATACACTTCTTTTGCCACTACAGAATAACAACATTGTACTAGCAATGACAGTATTTCTAGGAGGCTTTTCGGCCGTGATTTCTATGGTGGTAGTGTCTACATTGGCTTTATCGACCATGGTCAGCAATAATCTGGTAATACCTTATGGATTTTTAGATAAATTCATTCAGGGAAATCCTGAAAAGAACACCAATTATATTAAGAACATTAGAAGAATATCAATTTTTTCTTTGATTATCATTGCATACTTCTTTTATGTAAACTTCTCTTACGAATTGTCATTATATTCAATAGGATTAATATCGTTTGTCATCATTGCACAGCTTGCGCCTTCTTTTTTTATAGGACTTTTCTGGAATCGAGGTTCTGCCAAAGCCGTAAAAACAGGTATGATGATAGGAGTTTTGACGGTAGGGTATACATTAATCCTCCCGTTTGTTCTAAATGTCTTAAGAGGAAATAACTCGTTTGTTGAACAGGGCTTATTTGGAATCGAGTTGTTAAAACCCTATGCGTTCTTGGGGATTGATTTTCTTAGTCCAGAGGCACATTCCTTTTTTTGGAGTATGTTTTTAAATACCAGTAGCTTTCTTACTATATCCTTACTTTCTAAGGGGAATTATAGAGAACGTAATTATGCCGAAATGTTTATCAATAGCAGTAATTATGCTAATTTACAAGACGGAGCCTTCGTTTGGAAGGGTGAAGCCTATGTTTCAGATATACGTAGTATGCTTAATCGTTTTTTAGGTGAAAAACGAACAGAAAGAGCATTACATCTTTTTAATATGAAATACGGTATTTCCAAAGAGGAGGAAATGGCAGATGCCAGGCTTATTAATTTTTCTGAAAAATTACTTACGGGTAGTATCGGTAGTGCTTCGGCTAGAATTTTAATTGGTAGTGTCGCCAAGGAAGAACCGGTAAGTCTTCTTGAAGTACTAAAAATATTGGAAGAATCAAAAGAAACTATTGCCATAAATAAGGCATTAAAAGAGAAATCAGAAGAACTTACCCAACTCACAGAACAATTAAAAACTGCCAATACTGAATTGTTAGAACAAGATCGTATCAAAGATGAATTTTTGGACACCGTGGCCCATGAACTAAAAACACCAATTACTTCCATAAAAGCGGCCTCAGAGGTACTATCTGATGGCCATGAAATGCCTCCTGAACTTAAAACCAAGTTTCTTGATAATATTGTAAATGATTCTGATCGTCTGGCAAGATTAATTCACAATATCCTGGATCTCGAAAAGCTTTCGGGCGGTCATGATCAATTAGAAATTCGAACTAACCAGATAAATAAAACTATAGATAAAGCTATCGATGGAATTTCACAGATGGCTAACCATAAAAAAGTAACAATTGTTCATCAAAACGGTACAGCTATTTTTGCTAATTATGACGAGGATAGAATGCTTCAGGTACTTACCAATCTGTTATCTAATGCCCTTAAGTTTTCTGCTCCCCACAAAGGGGCAATAACTGTACTTGCCCATCAAAAACAGGAAGCTGTAGAGGTGGTTGTCGAGGATAACGGAAAAGGAATTCCGGCAGAAGATGCAAACTACATTTTTGATAAGTTTTATCAGGCGAAACATCAAAATATAAAAAAGCCACAGGGTAGTGGTTTGGGGTTAGCAATAAGTAAGAAGATCATAGAGAGTCATCATGGAAAAATTTGGATTGATAAGAAATACAAAAAGGGAGCACGCTTCTTGTTTACCATACCAAAGTAATAGCCCCAATCAAGAAAAACTAATGTATGAAAAAGATATTAATCGTAGACGATGAACCTAACATAGTAATGTCACTCGAATATACCTTCAAAAAAAAGAACTTCGAAGTATATATCGCTCGAGATGGCGGAGAGGCTCTGCATATAGCAAAGGAGAAGATTCCGGACATAGTATTGTTAGATATCATGATGCCCAATGTAGATGGTTATGAAACCCTAAAGAAAATTAAAAGCAATAAAAGCCTGAAAGGCATAAAAGTAGTTTTCCTTTCAGCTAAAAATAAAGCTTCAGATATCGAAAAAGGATTGCAAATGGGTGCAGACAAATATATAACCAAACCTTTTTCTGTAAAGAAATTGGTTTTAGAAATAAACGAATTATTAAACTAACTTTTTGATGTTGTGTGCAATCGACATATGTTTAAACTAAATAAGTAACACATGAAATTAAGATTGAATCCCTTAGCCTCAGATATTGTAATTAGCATTTATGTAGTTATATCGCTATACTTAAGATTTAGCCTTGAAAATCAAACACCTATAAGTCCTTTAAATTCTGTTGTTATAGGACTGTGCTTTGTAACCATCCTTTGGGTTTTAATTAAATTAAAGGTGTTAAACCCCAATTGGTTTGGTCTTTTTAAAGGAAAAAAAAACAAGAATTAAAAAATAGAATTAAAAATATATTAAATACACCAACAATGAGTAATTATCACATAAAACATCTTGAAGAATATTATCAGGTATATAGAAAATCAGTAAGAGATCCAGAAACGTTTTGGGCAGAGGTAGCCGAAGAACACTTTATGTGGCGTAAAAAATGGGACAACGTATTAAGCTGGGACTTTACAAAGCCAGAGATAAAATGGTTTGAAGGTGCACAATTAAATATCACAGAAAACTGTATAGACAGGCACTTGAGTAACAGGGGACATAAGACAGCGATTCTTTTTGAGCCTAATGACCCCAAAGAAGATGCTCAGCATATTACCTATAAACAATTACATGAGCGCGTTTGTAAGTTTGCTAATGTACTTAAAGAACAAGGGGTAGAAAAGGGGGATCGAGTTTGTATTTACCTTCCTATGATTCCAGAATTGGCCATTTCGGTATTGGCTTGTGCAAGGATAGGAGCAGTACACTCCGTAGTTTTTGCTGGTTTTTCGGCTAAAGCATTGTCAACAAGAATTAATGACTGTGATGCAAAAATGGTAATCACCTCAGATGGGTCATATCGCGGAGCCAAGACTATCGATTTAAAAGGTATTGTCGATGAAGCATTAGAAGATTGCCCGGGCATCAAATCAGTGCTGGTTGCTAAACGAATAGGATCTGATATTTATATGAAAAAAGGTCGAGATCACTGGTTGCAGCCACTACTTGATGAAGCATATAAAGATTGTGTTCCCGAAGTAATGGATGCAGAGGACCCTTTGTTTATTTTGTATACCTCTGGTTCGACTGGGATGCCAAAAGGAATGTTACACACTACAGCAGGTTATATGGTGTACACTGCCTATACGTTCAAGAATGTATTTCAGTATCAGGAGAATGATATCTATTGGTGTACTGCAGATATCGGCTGGATCACAGGACATTCTTATATCGTTTATGGTCCCTTGGCAAATGGGGCTACTACGGTAATGTTTGAAGGAGTACCTTCATACCCTGATTTTGGACGTTTCTGGGATATTGTGCAAAAGCACAAGATCACTCAATTTTATACCGCACCAACGGCCATTAGGGCATTGGCAAAAGAAAACCTGGATTATGTGACCGATCATGATCTATCCAGTCTTAAAGTATTAGGCACCGTAGGAGAACCTATTAATGAAGAAGCATGGCACTGGTATAATGATCATGTAGGGGATAAAAAATCACCTATCGTAGATACCTGGTGGCAAACTGAAACCGGCGGAATCATGATTTCACCCATACCTTATTCTACACCTACCAAACCTACCTATGCCACCTTGCCTATGCCAGGAATTCAACCTGCTTTAATGGATGAAAACGGACAAGAAATCAAAGGAAATCAGGTCGATGGACGTTTGTGTATTAAATTCCCCTGGCCATCGATGGCTAGAACCATCTGGGGTAATCATCAACGATATAAGGATACCTACTTTTCGGCTTTCGAAAACAAATACTTTACTGGCGATGGTGCCCTGCGCGATGAAGTAGGATATTATAGAATTACAGGTAGGGTAGACGATGTGATTATTGTTTCTGGTCATAATTTGGGGACAGCACCAATCGAAGATGCAATTAATGAGCATCCTGCCGTAGCAGAATCAGCAATTGTTGGTTTTCCGCATGATATTAAAGGAAATGCATTGTATGGATATATCATTCTTAAAGAAACCGGAGAGTATCGTGATCGTAATAACCTAAGCAAAGAGGTCAACCAGCAAATTACAGAACGAATAGGGCCCATTGCAAAGCTCGATAAAATTCAGTTTGTACCCGGGTTACCTAAAACAAGAAGTGGTAAGATTATGAGAAGGATTCTTCGTAAGATTGCTTCCAAAGATACCAGCAATCTTGGAGACACCAGTACACTTCTCAATCCTGAAGTGGTACAGCAGATCATAGATGAGGCGTTATAATCCTAAATAGTATGCAAATTAATGATATCAATAGCTTTCTGGAGTACTATTCAAAAATAAAGAATAGAACCAGAAAGCTTTTTGAGTATATCCCGGAAGATAAGATGGAATGGACATATCAGGAAGGGAAATTTACCATTGGTGATATCATACGACATCTAGCGAATATAGAACGTTATATGTATGCCGAAACGGTTCGATCCAAACCGAGCCTCTATAAAGGTTGTGGAGTCGAATATGCCAAAGGATTTCAGGAAGTAATAGCTTATTATGACCGAATACATAATGAATCCATCAAAATATTTGCTGTAGTATCACCAGAGGATCTTCACAAAAAATGCAAGACCCCCGGGGGAATAGAAATTACCATCTGGAAATGGTTACGAGCCATGGTAGAACATGAAGTACATCACAGAGGGCAACTGTATTTGTACCTGAGCATATTAAATGTAAAAACTCCACCAATTTTTGGATTAACGTCAGAAGAGGTAATCTCCAATAGTGATTAAATCAAAAACCCATTATCTTTACAACGTTGAATTGTAAGGAGTGCTGAATGAAAGTAACGTTAAAAGATCACATAGATTTCTCGATTAGATCGATTAAGAAACATTCGGGAATTCTGGCTATCTTATTATTATTTATCTGTATTGGTAGCTTTCTTATCTATATCGGTACAAGAACCGAAGATTATATTTTCTTTTATGCTTTTGGCGGGCTCATGGCAGGAATGTCTCTTTTTGCTTTTTGGTATACGATGCCCTCAAGTTTTTTGTATTATTATGAACAGGAAATGACCAAAAAGTATGGCAGTTATGCAATTGCCAAAATTACCCGCAAAGAAATTGAAGATCATTCGTATCAAGAAAAGGTGGGTAATCGCATCGATCATATAGAAGAGCTTCATTATATCATATCCTATACTTTTGAATATAGAAACATCATGTATAATAACAGTTTTTATGTGGCGGGCGAAGCATGTTTTAATGGGTTAACTATTGGATCCACTATACCTATCAAATTTTTACGCACTAACCCAAAAAAATCATCGGTGAGAAGGTTGAAACTTAGCAAGGAGCTAGGTCTTGAAAAGAAATTATGTGAATGATGATCATCTTAAAACATCAAAATAATCATGGTTACTATAAGAATAGTAGTAAATTTTAAATATGCACTCAAAGGTAAGTTCTATCAATTCTTTAAGAAATCGATGTATTTATATTTGGCAGCCTCTTTACTAATTGGGTATGCCAATCCATTAGAGAATCAAGGTATTTTCATTTCGGGGATGATCTATTTTTTGATACTATGCAGCATTGTGTTTTTCCTGTATATATTGATGGCTTTCATCATGCCACCTATCATTGGCTTCGATGCAGATGTCACCTTTACCGAAAATGAAATCATTTTGAAGCATAGAAATAAAAACGATATCGAAAAACGGGATTGGACCACCATTAAAAAGATCGATGAAAGTAAAACGATGTTCTATCTGCATGTGGATCGGCATGCTGTAGCCGCCAGATCCGGGGCTAATCTCTTCTATATCCCAAAAGATAAGCTATCCAAAGAAGCTCTGGAATTATTTAAAGAAAAGAAAAAGGCTTTATAGGTCAGTATAACTATATTCGTAACTCTCCCCATCATCGTCACTGCCTTATTATACAAAGTCCCGTTACGATACACACCCTCCCCGTAGGGTGATATGCTATTCCCGTTAGCATATAATACTTTCCCGTAGGTATTTAGACCCTTCCCGTAGGGTTATATGCTATTCCCGTTAGCACATGAACCATTCCCGTAGGTATTGAGACCTTCCCCGTAGGGTGATTTGTCTTTCCCGTTGGCATACGATCCCTTCCCGTTCAACGGGAATAGGTGTTGAGGTTACGGGATAGCTATGGTTTGCTACAGGAAACATTATGCAATAAACGGGAAGTACTTAAATAGTACTAGAATGCAGCTTTTATTCATGTGAAGTTATTTAAGATTGCTTCGCTACACTCGCGATAAAGAATACATCGTCTTTACGAGGACCGAAAGGACGAAGTAATCTTTCAGCTATGAAAAAACTATCTCACTCCTGGTAAAAAGATTGCTTCTTCGCTTGCCGCGAATCGCAATGATAAGCATACCGTCACTACCAGGAGGTACGACGAAGTAGTCTGCTGACTATGAAAAAACTATTTTACTCTTAATAAAAAGATTGCTTCTTCGCTCGAGGCGAATCGCAATGACGTACACCCCGTCACTACGAGGAGGTACGACTAAGTAGTCTGCTTGCTATGAAAAAACTATCTCACTCCTAGTAAAAAGATTGCTTCTTCGCTCGAGGCGAATCGCAATGACGAACACCCCACCCCGTCACTACGAGGAGGTATGACTAATTAGTCTGCTTGCTATGAAAAAACTATCTCACTCCTAGTAAAAAGATTGCTTCTTCGCTCGAGGCGAATCGCAATGACGAACACCCCGTCACTACGAGGAGGTACGACGAAGTAGTCTTTTTATACACGTACTAAACACTTACAACGCCAAAAAATACAACCCTAATGTGGAAATCCGTAAAGAACTATAAAAGTTATTGTCGAATTTTGTAGAAAGAGGTATGGGTAAATGTTTTTAAGTATTTTAATTATGGAAATAATAGCAGTTGCCATACTTAAATTATATTTCTTTTTATACCTATACAAATGTTAGCCACAAGCTAAACCAACATCAGCACTAAATATTAAACATTATGAAATTAGAGAAAATTTTGGATAAACTTGGTTCGATAGAAAAAAACTCATTTATTAAAATTATTGACAATATAATATCTAAAGACCCAAAGAATGCTAAAGCAATCGACAAGATTTTAAGCTCGTCAGACAAAGGCTTGAAATCTGTTGATAATCAAAATATCTCTAAAATATTCGACTTAACCGCAGGCGAATTTCAAGAACATATTAAATGTGAGTTTCAAGAAATTACTTCACAGTTAGATATTCTAATCGACATCATAATTCGTGATGGGAATTGCATAATGAAACAAGATTGGTTTTCAAGATTGTACGATACAGAAATCAAACATCTGGAAAGCCGGATTAAAACTCTAAATGCTGATTTTGACGATGATAAATCAGAATTGAGTGCAACACGAAAAAGAGATTACAAAATTTATAAGGCTTGTTTGCACACAGCATATCATAATGATATTGAGAACAACAGAGATGCAAAAATAACTTCAGACGAATTATCCATAATTCTGACACTTTCAAGGCAATTAGGGTTATCCCAAGAAGAAGTAAAATTGATTAACTACTCAATTTTACCAATCAAAAAAATAGATATTCAAGAAGTTATAAAAGGTTTAAAAAATATTGGTGTCATATTCTTCTCAAATAAAGAAAATACGATTTACGTAGCGGACGAGATGGTTAGAATGTTACGCAGAGTAAGAGAAAAAGAAGTAGCGGAAAAATTCTATCGTAGAACTTTAAAACTTTTAAGAGAACCAATAATCAACCAAATTTGTCGAGAACATAATATTGACAGAAAACTCACTTATTCTCAAAAAATCGAGGAAATAATCAAAGAAGGAGTTTCTTTTACAAATCTACTTTTGGAAGATATTTATAAACCGGGAAGTACGTTAACAGAAAAGAAAAAGACTCTAAATGAACTTTGCGAAAAAGGCTTAAATATTTCAAACCTTAAGGGAAGTGTTTTAGAAGACAAAATTAGTAGTCTAATTGAACACTTCGAAAATGTTGAGCGTGACGAAAAAGTTGGTATTTCTTTAGACGGTTTTGATAAATTACTATCTGAATTGAACCAATCTCTTCCAAAATTGAACGAACAGATTAAAGAACAATTTGAATTACAAGAAGAGTATGTTTTAAAAGCGGACTTTTTGCTTGATTACAATATCAAACCAAGAGATATTTTAGACTTAATAGTTAAGCTAGATTTAGCAAAGTTCATCAAAGACAATGGAATTAAGCAACGTGGCGATGATATTTTAAATATTCTTGAACATTACAAAGATGTTGAGAATTTATATTTAGAGAATTTCGAGAATGTTGCTTATCGAAATCTCAACTTGTTAAAAGAAAACGGAATTACAGTAAAAGAAAGTGAATTGGGTTTAAAATTTGAGGAGTTGACCAAAGTTATTTTCAAAGGTTTAGGGTTTAATGTTGATGACACTTTCAAAAACAAGCTAAACACCAAAAAGGATATGATGGATATTCTTTTAAACCTTGACAACAATGAAATAATTATTGTAGAATGTAAAACAATTAAAGAAAGAGGTTATAATAAATTCAGTACAGTTTCAAGACAATTAAAGTCTTATCAAAACGTGGCTCTTAAAAATGACTTGCGAATTGTCAAAATTCTACTTGTCGCACCAGAGTTTAGCGATGATTTTGTAACTGATTGCGAAATGGACACAGAAATGAATTTATCACTTATGACAGCTTCTACTCTATCGAATATTTTAGAGGCTTTTAAAACATCAAAATACACAGAGTTTCCGCACGTTTTATTCCGTGATATTGTAATAAACGAAGAACGAATAATTAAAGCATTGAGCAAATAATGTACACAAAGCCAATAGCTAACACCAGTAACTCTTGCACATATCCTTAAAAAGTAAATATCCGATTCCACATCTCCAATGTAAGCGATGATTGATGTTGGTGATATTTATAATATGGTATAGATATAAAGTTGTTCTAAACGCCTTATTACAGGTCTTAAAATTGATTTCAACATTAAAATATATGCAAATAGCACGCCAGTCTGAGTTTGAACAGTATTCCCAGTAAATTTTAATTTTTCCGGCTGGTAAGTAATGGCAGATAAATACATACACTCGTTTACCCGATCTCTAAAGCGCAATCAACACAAATATGCATACGCACCCTGGGGTCATTTATTTAGATATAGAAATTCTCAATCCGGCTTATATTTTAGATAAATTGGGTATACTTAACAGCAGCTTTAAAAGGAAAATATGTAGGTGTCGAAGAACTAGAAAATGGTATTTGGAAAGCCTATTATAGAAATGTATTTTTAGGGTACTTTGATGAAAAACAATGAAGAAACAAACATCAATCTACAAAGTTAGAAACTAATTTAATGTAAACACCTAATCTTTAACTTGTGTAAACTATGTATCTTAACGAACATTATGAAAAAAACATTGCTATAATTTTAATTTCGGTATTTATGACAAGTTGTGGTATTCTAATCCCATTTCCCGAAAGTAAAAAATATCCAACAACATTTTACGTTAAAAACAATTCAGAAAAACCAATTAATTTTCAGGTATCTGTAATAAAACGCAGTTCTGCAGAACCGTTTGAAATGAATAATGCATTTACTGTTTTGCCCAAAGATAGTATTTTGACAAGGCAAGTTGGATATGAAAAGGATACTGAAAACCCTCAAAAATGGTTTAACAAGTTCACTATTTTTCCAGTCAACGGAATAAAAATGAATGACCCATATAAATCTGAAAATTGGGCAAAAGGAATTAATAATAAAGGAAAACCAATTTACACTTTTACAATCGCAGAATAAATGAAAAAAAAGATTGCAATTTTTATATTATTTATCGTTTGCCAAACAAGTTTTGGGCAGAACGAAGAGCTGTTCGATAGACTTCGAGCAATACACAATAGTGGAACAACATTTTATAATGTTGATGGAATAGATTTTACCAGCCAAAATATATCTTCCGAATTCAATGATAAAAATCTTAAGAAGGCTTATCGAAAAAACAGAATAAAGAAGAAAGATGTTATAGAAAGTGACAAACAATTAAATTTTGAGAATTACAAAGTGGTCAAACGAGAGGAGTTCGAAAATGACTTGGTTTCAGTTAGTGTAAATTACTTCGTTAAAAACAATGACAATCGAATTTCAATCTTTTGGTTTGGTTATTATAATTCAGATAATCCAGAGTTTGAGAGGAAAATGATTGATTTGATATTAGCCGATAAAATCCCAAAAACTTGTTTCAGCTCGATAAAAACCGATAACATAAATTTTGCAGGTCGGGAAATTGAATTAGGAGGCAACTGTAATTGGATGAATATAAATAATATTCAATGCCCTTATTACGGACAAATGAATTGGTCTGTTCATAAAACAAAAGAAAGTGCCGATTTATTAATTCAAAACCAGCTTAAAGCGACGAAAATAAAAAATGGCGGAAAAGTAATCTCGGAAAAAGACGTGGGTATTATTTTTGAAGATGTACCGACCAAAGCAAAAAAAGTATATTATGATTTTACTGGAGTTACTTCTATTTTAGTATCAATGTCAGGCGGAAAGAATTTAACAATTTATTACATTTCAGAAAAAGTTCGGGATAATTATATAAGTTGTGTTTTGAGCTTTTGGAATAACTACAATATAAACCCAAGCGGATTGCCACCATTATTAGAAGAAGTGATGAGCATTTCGGAAAAGTAACTGTGGGTAACAATGGTAACCGTTGCACAGGTCCTTAAAAGAATAATATTGCTTAAAAAATCGATGATCTAGGCCCTGTTTTTTGTGAGCAATATTATATTTATCTTAAGTATCTAACAATGTTCTAAACGCCTTATTTGATACCTTAAAAAGGATTTCAACGATAAAATACATGAAAGTAATACCCCTTTTTGACTTTGCACAGTATTAATGGTAAATTTTAAAATTTTTTCCAGCGGGTAAGCAATGGCAGATAAATACGCATACTCGTTTGCTCGATCTCTAAAACGCTATCAATACAAATATGCATACGTACCTGGGGTCATTTATTTGGATGTATTATAGGAGCACTGGTAGAGAGATACAAATGTTTTAAGTATTTTTATAACAAAAATTATAACAATTGCTACATTTAAAATATGTTTACTTTTAAACATATGCAATTGTTAGCAAATATTCAAAATGAAAGAAACCCAAATAATATATCTCCTAATATTTATTTTATTTATTTCTTGCAAAAAAAAGACTTCTCAAATAACTGATTCTGAACAAAATAAAATAGAGTTAGATACTACAAAGTTATATCGAAAAATAAACATAGCTTATACTAACGAAAATGATACGACTGAGGAATATCAAGGGTATGTATCTAAGAAAAAAGACACCTTTTGGAATGAATGGAGATTTTATGAAAAAGGAATTCTAGATAGCTCAAAAAGCAAATTTTATGAACTAAACGTTGAGGAACTGAAAGGTGATTCTATTTTAAAAGGTAGAATTAGTTTTTTCTCGCCTGCTGATAGTATTGCTAAAGAAAAAGTTTATTCAAGAAGTGTGACTTTTCTTTATTTACAGAAAATCAATGATTCAATGAAATTTAAAGAGATTAAAACTGATAAGAACATTATAGAATTTGATTACAAGGATTATGGAAACTTAGAATTTGTAGGATATATCTCTGATATACGTTTTATTAAAATTGATTCTTTATCTACAAAAGGTAAAATACTCGCCAATAGAAATTATTTTGCTATTGATAGTGAGTTATATACAAACAATCCTTTTGTTGATTTATTAAAATAACATTTACTAACAAATTGTATAGTGCATATGCACCCTATGAGATACAAAGGCACTATACAAGAGACGTTACCTCCAAGCTAAAAAAAGGCCTGTAACAATCATCAAACTATTGCATCTTTAATGTGAACACTTATTCAAAAACTATGCGAGTAGCAATATTGATAATCTGTATCATCCTAGCCACGGTATCTTATGGACAGACATCGTTAAAAGAAATAAATCTAAATAGCGGAAAACATAAAGTAGGGTTTAAACATTATACTGCTATCGATAGTACAAGAATCTACAGAATACATAATGAATTCAACAATCAATTTGTAAATAGACCAATTCCTATTAGCATTTGGTATCCTGCAACAATTGAAAATAATAATTCCAAGCAGTTAGCTGTTTTGGATTATTTAGAGATTTTAAAAGAAGAGGAAGAATGGAAAAACTTACCAAATGAATTTTTACTAGATTGGTTTTCTGACTTAGGGGATACACCTCAAAATAGAGCCCATTTGTCTGAAAAAGTAAATGCTTTTTCAAATGCCAAATTTTTAGAAGGGAAATTCCCTGTAGTAGTTTATGCACCAAGCTATCAATCCTCATCAATTGAAAATTTTGCATTATTCGAATATTTAGCAAGTAATGGTTTCGTAGTGATATCAAGTCCATCAAGAGGAACAGATACAAGATGGTTAGAAGGGGCAACCACAAAAGATATGGAAACACAATCCAGAGATGTAGAATTTCTCTTAAAAGAAATTTATAAGTATGAAAGTATAGATTTTGATAAGATAGCACTTATGGGATTTAGTTTTGGAGGACTATCCAATGCTATAACGGTTATGAAAAATAAGAATGTAAGCTCAATAGTGAGTTTAGATGGGGCTGAAAGATACAATTACACTGTCTTGGAAAAATCACCTTATTTTAATTTAGATAAGTTTACTATTCCATATATACATTTTGCTCAAAAAGAAATTCCAGAAGAAGTTTTGACTAGCGATAAAATCCCTGCCGAATTGAATTATAAATTTCAACTATATGACTCTTTGCAATATAGTAATGTTTACAGTTACAAATTTCACGACCTAACACATTCCTATTTCGGTTCTATTGGTATTTTATTCGCCACCAGAGATAAGAGACAAGACAAAAGTGATATTAAAATTATGGCTTCCTATAAACTACTTTCGGAACATACCTTACAGTTTCTAAATGCGACTTTAGAAAATGACAACTCTGCGAAGGAATTCATTGAAAATAGCCCTTATCAAAATGGTTTTTCTGAAACTTTGATTTCAAAAAAAATGAAACAAAAAGATACAAAGGAATTCGATTATAAAGATTTTAACGATATAGCACTCAATCAAGGCTATCAAGATTTAATTCCGTTATATAAAAAAGTTATAGCGAAACATCCAAAACTGGAGCTTCAAGAAGGCATGCTAAACACATTAGGTTTACGATTGTCATTTAATCGTAAAACGATAAAACAAGGTGTTAATGTCTTTTTGTTAGCTTTACATATATATCCAAAATCAGCAAATCTATATGATAGTTTAGCTGAAAGCTATTTGTACAATAAGGATTTTAAAAATGCTATTTCTAACTTTAAAAAGTCGTTGGAATTAAATCCTGAAAACCAAAATGCAATTGACAGATTGAAACAATTAAAGGAATAAAGCCAGCAGGTAACACCGGTAACCGTTGCACATGCCCTTAAAAGAATAATATTGCTTAAAAAATCGATGATCTAAGCCCTACTTTTGTGAGCAATATTATATTATCTTGAGTAAGTAACTATGTTTTAAATGACTTATTTGATGCCTTAAAAAGGATTTCAATGATAAAATACATGAAAGTAACACTCCTGTTTGACTTTGCATAGTATTCCCAGTAAATTTTAAAATTTTTCCCAGCGGGTAAGCAATAGCAGATAAATAGATACACTCGTTTGCCCGATCTCTAAAGCGCAATCAACACAAATATGCCTGCGCACCGTGGGGTCATTTATTTAGATATAGAAATTCTCAATCTGGCTTACCAATTTTTAGATGTATTATAGGAGCGATGAAAGAGAGATACAAATGTTTTAAGTATTTTTATAATGGAAATTATAGCAATTGCTGTATTTAAAATATGTTTACTTTTACACATATACAATTGTTAGGATTTATAAATATTAAAATAAATGACAATCCCGAGATTTCTGTATCACTACTATGAACTTGAAAAAGGACCATTCCAGAATATTACTGAACTTGGATTTGACAATGCTATAAAAATCCAAAACCAAATATCTGAGGGATGGAATAGTAAAAGACCCAATAATTACATCGAATTAAGATTTGCTTTGGAAAAGCGAATTAAGGAACAGTTTACTTTAAAGGGAGGAAAACCTAATCGAAATGACCCTTTTTACTTCACATTAGGAGAATGTGAATGGGCTAAATCTTGGTATGTTAACCCAAGTTTTATAAAAATACCTTTGTCTGACTTTCATACTGAACACATCAGCTTTACATATCCCGATAGTATGATTTCTTTTCAATTTTATGATGAACCTAAACTTAATACTTATCGAAAAGAATGTAATGGAAAGGTTTTTTTATTAAATGAATTGGATAACTTGATAAATGAATATGGTTTACCTTCAAAACAGCTATGGGAATCTGAAGAAAAAATGAAGTATGATCGATATATCGAGGTACAAATATGGGATGATTCAATAATTAAAGATTATAAAAACAAATCCTAATATCATATATAAAATCAAAGCAAAGTTTAAGGCTAGATCAGAAGATAATTTCCTTTTTGCAATGGCGCTAGATACCCAGTCAAGCTGAGTACAAGCTTTTATAAATTAAACCTGCCGTCCGCAGGTAGGCAGGGATAGATCAATTGGTTCAGGTGTGTTTGTCTTGCTCCGATTCATATATTTAATATTGCCAGTAATTTGGGCAAACCGAAATGCAAAATGAATAAACCAATTCGAAAAATACTCTTTTTTCTTACTTTAGCACTTTATGGTTGCGGAACAGGTCCTTGGTATATACAAAAGAATCTATATAATACTTATAAAGAGCCTCTTTATCAAAATTCTGATATAAAATTCAGAACTGATGGATTTTATGCTCAAGTACGTGATTCGGAAAATATTGATTACTCGACAAACATTCTTGTCTTTAATGTTAAAGGCTACAGTGTTTCTATGAACTATGCTGAATTACAAAATTTAATTAAAAATAAAAAATCAATCAAAGCCGAACTAGATTGGTGGAAAATTAAAAATGACTCAATTATTATCGAGAATTACGGAGAAACTAAAAGACTAATAAAAACAATGGTTTGGTGGTATAAAGGAAAAGTTCTCAACGATTCAATTATTGAAATAGCATATCAAGATGATAATTATAAATATAGCGTTCTGAAATATAAATTTATAGAATCTGACAATATACCTGAATTGGAAAACGAAGGTCGTTATTCTACAAAAAAATGGTACTTATCAAAATTGAACGAAACACGAAAATAAAAATTGCTGGCAACAACGTGTCCTATGACTAATAACTAGTTTAGGGGTACTTACAATACAAATAAACGTTGCCAGTAATGTTGAAAAAAATAATGATGAAAAGGATAATTATAGCTATCGTAATCTTAATCGGATTGAATTGTCAAGCACAAGAATTTACAAAACCCAAGAAAATACAATTTAAAGATGTTTATGAACATAAATTTTCAAAAACAGAATTTCCAAAAACTTTAGAGAACGGATTTGAATTGACTGAAGTCTATGCTTTCGACAAGAAAAAGAAAAATATTGGAGCGACCTACGAGAAAAATAGCGAACCGAAAGGGAAATTAAACATCTACATCTATCCTGCCGGAGATGGAACCGAAAACCGATTGAGAACTGAATATCTGACCTCAATGCAATCGGTAGCAAATTTAAACTACAATGAATTAGGAGCGACTCAATATCCTGTTAAATTCAGTGGAAAAAAATACGACTGCAACGGATTTAAAGCGGATTTTAAATCTAAAAATCGAGAAAATTCAAATTTATCAGTTTACGAATGTGGAACTTGGTTTTTCAAATTACGATTGACCACAGAAGAAAAAGACTCTACCCAAATTTCAAACTTGGAGCAATCAACTCTTGAAACTTTTGATCCTTCTCAATTGACGGAACAGAAAAGACTTCACTCCAAAGCAAGCATTTATTATGGAAAAACTGCTTTTAGAGATTCGATTATGTTAGGTTCCGTAATGAGTAGTGCCTTAAAAAAATTAGAATGGGTAATGGACAATATCCCTGAAAAAGAAAGGGCATCTGGGTTTCCAGGACATTATCTTGAATTACAGTTAGCTTCTTTTGACGAATTAATAGCATTTGAAAAAAAATATGATTTCAAAAAATCAGAATACACTCAAAATTATCTTAGTCAACTAAATTCCTTGATTGACTCTGGATTTCTAGACGAGTTTATAATGAAAGAGTTTTCGATGGTAATGATTGTTCCCGAAAATCATGAATTTGATTTTGACGGATTTGAAAAATGGAAAGCGAAAAACGAAATAGCAATTAATCTGAACGAATTATTTTATGTGATTTCGTTCGAACAAAAATAAAAAACACTAATGCCAACAACGATAACTGTTACATAAGTCCTTAAAGAGTAATAATCCGATTCTACATCTTCAATGTAAGCGATGATTTGTGTTGGTGATATTGTAATATTGTATGGGTATAAAGTTGTTCTAAACGTCTTATTACAGGTCTTAAAATTGATTTAATCATAAAATTAGTTTGCAAATAGCACCCCAGTCTGAGTTTGAACAGTATTCCCAGTAAATTTTAATTTTTCCGGCTGGTAAGCAATGGCAGATAAATACATACACTCGTTTACCCGATCTCTAAAGCGCAATCAACACAAATATGCATACGCACCCTGGGGTCATTTATTTAGATGTGTTATAGGAGCAATGACATAGAGATCCAAATATTTTTAAGTATTTTTATAATGGAAATAATAACCATTGCTAAACTTAAAATGTATTTACTTTTACACATATACAATTGTTGCCAGTAATTTAAAAACAAAAAAATGATAAAAAGAAACCTATTTAAAACTCATTTGATAATTCTACTTAGTTTAACACTAATTAATTGTAATAGTGATGACTCTTTAAATAAGGAGTATGAAAAATATACAGGAAATTATGAAATTATATCATTTAAATCAAACGTCGCCGTTGACTTAAATAATGACTATATTTCTTCTAAGGAACTTACAAATGAAATAAATTCTTTTGGACTTCATGATTTAGAAATTAAATCAAGTATAATCTCATTCTTCTTTCCAAAAACATGGATAACTTTTCAATATCCTAGTAGTCCTGAAGGCAGTGTTGAATTCTTAGATTATGGTTTTGGAACTAAATATCAATATGAAAATAATTCCTTTTCACTCGAAAACAAAAGTTATGTTGAAGAATCCTATATAGATAATATTGAAAATAATAAAAATGTAACCCTTATAAGTGATCTAAATGTAATTGATAGTAACCATTTAGAAATGTCTATCTCCAAAGAATATTATGATTTTAGGACAAGTGAATGGATTATGCTGGATATCGATATTATATTTAAAAAAAGTAATATTTAAAAATTATAAAACTACTGGCAACAATGGCTATGAAATCAGAGCAAAAGTTTAGTGCTAGATCGAAAGTTTATTTCCTTTTTGCTGTGGCGCTAGATACCCTGTCAAGCTGAGTACAAGCTTTTATAAATTAAACCTGCCTACCTTCGGATGGCAGGCAGGCAAGAAATAAAAATGCACACCTGCCTGCCGTCCGAAGGTAAGCAGGGATAAATCAAATGGTTCAGGTGTGTTTACCTTGCTCGAATTCATATATTTAAGGTTAGCAAACATAGCACAAACCCTTAAAAATTAATTCAGTACCTTGTAGAATGAAATATTCTATAAGTACTTTGCTAAGTCTAGGGGCTATTGTCATTTTTTTAATTTCTTCATGTAAAAACAACAAGCCAAATGCAGATTTATCATCATTAAATCTACTGAGAGGTGAACTCCAATTGTGTGGTAATGGTGAGTTTGGAGATGTCAACTTTTCAGAATCCTGTAGTTATGAAACAAGAGAAACATTCAACCTTGCTATTTCTTTGCTTCATTCCTTTGAATATATTGAAGCTGAAAAAGCATTTGCAAAAGTAATAGATAAAGACCCTGAATGTGCCATGGCATATTGGGGTGTAGCAATGAGTATTTATCACGGGTTATGGGCACCACCTGAGAAATCCGTTTTAGAAAAAGGAGTAAAACTTATTGCAGTAGCTGAAAAACTGCCCAAATCAAAAAAATCGAAACAATATTTAGACGCCATAGGTGCTTTCTATAAGAACTGGGAATCAGCTGATGACCAAAGTCGAAAGCTTGCTTATGCCCAAAAAATGAAAGACATGTATGAAGAAAATAGCGAGGATACCGAAGTAGCCGTATTCTATGCTTTGGCCCTTCGAGCATCAGCAGTAGCCTCAGACAAAACCTATTCAAAACAACGTGAGGCTGGACAAATTTTAGAGGATTTGTTCAGAAAAGAACCGAATCATCCGGGCATTGCACACTATATCATTCATTCCTACGATTATCCAGAATTAGCCAAGCTGGGACTGAATACAGCTAGACGCTATGCAGATATTGCTCCAAATTCTGCACACGCCCTACATATGCCGTCACATATATTTACACGTTTGGGACTTTGGGACGAATCAATTGGCACTAATCTTAATTCTGCTGAATCAGCAATTTGTTATGCAGAAAGCGTTTCACCTGGAGCACATTGGGACGAAGAAGTACACGCCATGGGATATTTAGTTTATGCCTATCTGCAAACAGGAAATAATAAACTCGCTTATCAACAATACGAGTACCTTAAATCTTTTAAAGAAATCTTTCCGCCTAACTTTAAAATTGCTTACACTGCAGCAGCTATTCCTGCACGTATAGCCGTGGAAAACAAAAATTGGGAAGAGGCAGGAACTTTAGAGTTACCTCGAATTGCAGGATTAGAGTGGCAGAAATTCCCTTGGCAAAAATCATTACTACATTTTGCAAGAGCATTGGGCAACATTCATACAAATAATCTAGAATTTGTACATAAAGACCTTAATTTCCTACGTTCTTTTGAGAAAGAGCTGGTCATAGTAGACGACACCTATAAAGCCAATCAGGTAGCTATCCAAATTAAAACAATAGAAGCATGGATTCAATTAAAAAAAGGGAATAACGAAGAAGCCATCACTTTAATGAATACCGCAGCTGAAATGGAAAGTTTAACCTCCAAACATCCTGTAACTCCAGGTGAAATTTTACCAGCAGATGAACTTTTGGCAGATATGCTTTTAGCCTTAAATAAACCGCAGGAAGCATTAGCAGCCTATGAGCTAAACCTCGTAAGACGTCCAAACAGATTCAACGGTCTCTACGGAGCTGCCATTGCAGCAAAACAATCTGGTAATATGAAAAAATCAGCTATTTATTTTGAAGCACTGCTAAAACTAACTGAGAAAATAGACAGCGATAGAAAAGAAATCAAAGTGGCCAAAGCATTTCTAGAACAGAATACCATTTAATATGAGCTTAGGTAAACCCTATAGTAGTATTCTCATTGTCTTCGTTATTTGTTACTCAATATCTTGTCATAGAACAACGAAAAATGAATTGCCAGTTTATAATCCTTCAGATTTTAATCCAAAATTAGTAGATATAAGCTTACAAAAAACAAGTAAAAACCATACTGTATTAGATTTTGAATTGATAAATCAAAACGGAAAAATTGTAACTCAAAAAGATTATCATAATAAAATTTATATAGTCGATTTCTTTTTCACTCGTTGTCCAAGTATTTGCCCTATAATGACTACTAATATGGGTGAACTTCAGAAAATATTCTTAGATAATGATAACATTATGTTTTTATCATTGTCAGTCACACCTGATATTGATAGTATTGCTGTGTTAAGAAAGTATGCCACCGACAAGGGAGTAATAGATACTAAATGGAATATTACAACTGGAAATAAAAAGCATATTTATGAATTAGCGAGAAAAAGTTATTTTGCAGTTGTAGAAAAAGGTGATGGCGGGCTACAAGACTTTATTCATACTCCCAACTTTATATTAGTGGATAAGAAAAAACAGATACGAGGAATTTATGATGGCACGGATAAGGATGAAATTTTTCGAATTATAAATGATATTAGGACTTTAACGACTGATATTGAGAAAAAATAAGTGTCTACTACTGGGGTATAACAATGCTAAAAATGCATTAAAACATATTTCAAATTAGACGTTAACTGTAGCAACTCAAAATATGAAATCACTTATTTATATGTATTTAATTGGTCTATTTTGTATAAATTGCTATAAGCAAAAAAAGAAATCTATTGAGATACAAACTCAAAAAGAAAATGAAATAGAATGCACCGAAAACGGTTGTAGCGGTACATACACAGGTGCCGAATTTATAAATGGTAATGATATTGCTCATCAATTTTCAAATAAAATGAGTCAAGCTGTAGGAAATAAATTAAAAGAGCTTTATCACGACAATAAATATAAAAAAGTAGATTTTTCCTCGATTAAAATGACAACGAAAGGGATGGGAAGTGGAAAAGTAATTTATTACCTTTTTATACCGTTCTCTTCTGTTGAGTCAAAATGTGATGGGTATACATCCTTTGATCACGTTGGAGGTTGGAATCATACACCAGCACTAAACAGACGAAAAAAAGAACTTGAATCAGTAACTATGGAAGGGCATAATTTAGATATTAGTGAAATTAAAAAAACACAAGAAGGGTTACAGGAATATTGGATTCAATGGAAAAATAAAAAAACTCAATCAGATTGTGAATAAAAAAAACTACAGTTAATCATAGTAACCGTTACACAAGCCTCTAAAAAGGGTAAGATTAGGTAGGAAATCGATGATCTAACACCCTTCGTTTATTTGCAATATTGTAGTATCCTAAATATATAACTATGTTCTAAACTGCTTGTTTGAAGCCTTAGAAAAGGTTTTAATGATAAAATACACGAAACCTGGCACTCCTGCCTGACCTTGCGATATGTTTCTGGTAAATTTCAAACATATGCTAAGCCTGTAAGCAATAGCAGACAGATTAATCTAGACGTAATTGCCTTGTTCCGATTCCTATATTTGGCGTTTTGTTCATAGTAATCTCATTACGCATATAAAAATTAACTACCATACTTGTCACACATCAGAACTTTCATTGTTTCATAATAAATACCTCTTAAAGGAGATATAAAATGAAACTATATGAACAAATTTATTAAAGGAATTACATATTCCTACAATAGAAACATTGGCTGGCAAGACCGAACTATTCGAACCACTGTGGGAATTCTTGCTATTGTTGGAACGATTTACTTTTTCAAAACTAATGTACCGGTGTCTATTGTATTAGTTGTTTTTGCAATCGCCCAATTTGGAACAGTCCTATCTGCACGTTGCATTATGTGCTACTTCGCAGGAAAGTGCACAATAGACAGCAAAGAAAAAAAGGCACTTCAAGCCAAAGCCATTCCTTATGAAAACCCAAAAAACTAAAAACATGAAAAAAACTATCGAAACATCTCACAAATTGAATGCAAACCCTGAAAAGGTTTGGACAATAATAAGTAAAGCCTCAGGTGTAAATGAATGGCTACCGATAATTACTTCTTGTAGTTTTGAAGGAAACAAAAGGATTTGTACTACTGAACAAGGCGATTTGAAAGAAACTATTTTAATAATTGACAATGCCAATAAAATGTTTCAATACGTGATAGACGAACAGCCCTTGCTACCAATTCACAACGTTGTAGGAACGATGAAAGTACTTACAAAAAATGGTGGTACAGAACTAATTTGGAATATTGATTTTGATATTGAAGACGAAAGTCAATTCCCAATGGTAGCACAAGCTATTAAGGATTTGTATCAAGCAGGTGCCAATGGACTTGAAACCATATCAAAATGAAAAAAGTAATCTTTCTAATTATAACATCAATTACACTTTTGAATAGTAATAATCTTAAAGCTCAGCATAAAATGGAACAAAATGATTTTGTCAAAACGTTTGTTTTAGATCACAAAACCTACCAAATGGATATTCAGTCGGCAGGAATCGCAACAATTCCAAATGCAACCCTATCTGATAAAGGTGCTTTACACATTGAGTACGCATATAATTCTGAAGGTGAAAAAAGAAATGGAGAAATGACACTTTTGCTTAACCTTAAAAGTAAAAGGTATGAAGGTGGTTGGAAAACAGTGGCAGATAGTGGAAATATTTACCAAGGCGATCTTTATTTTAAGTTTGAAAAAGATGGTCAGGCAAATGGCTTTTATCAATTTGGTGGAATTAACTATAAAATAACGATATTTAAGTTATGAGAACTGTAAATCCATTCGGCCAAAACAGTTATTCAGACCAAAAAGATTTGGAACTGATTCATTTGGCCGTAAATGGCAATCGAAATAGTTTGAGTAAACTGATTGAAAATCACCAACAATATATTTTCAATATTGCCTTAAAAATGGTGAATAATATTGCTGATGCAGAGGATATTACGCAGGAAATACTAATAAAATTGGTGACTAACCTTTCTCAATACGATAGCACAAAAGGAAGATTTAGGACGTGGCTTTATAGAATTACGTTCAACCATTTTCTTAACACCAAAAAACAGAAATACGAAACCTTGGTAACCAGTTTCGATGTATTTTTCGATTATATAAGAGAAACACCAGAAATCCAACTGACACAGGCAGAAGAAAAAGAAATGCAACAAGAGATCGAAGAAAGTAAAGTTTCTTGTATGGCGGGAATGTTAATGTGTCTTGACAGAGAGCAAAGGCTCATTTATATTGTAGGTGAACTTTTTGAAATAGACCATAATTTAGGTAGTGAAATCTTCAATATAAGTCAGGCAAACTTTAGAAAAAAGTTATCCAGAGCAAGAAATGATCTTTATCAATGGATGCACAATAAATGTGGACTGGTAAACACAAATAATCCCTGTCGATGCCCAAAAAAAACCAAAGGATTTATTGCAAATGGTTGGGTAAATCCTGAGGACTTAAAATGGCAGAGTAATTATCAGAAAAGGATCATAGATTTTTCAGAAAGAAATTTGGAAGAAACATTAATGACTATTGATGATATCTATGCCAAACTATACAAAGAACATCCATTTAAAATTTCACAGAAAACGGAAAATATTGTGGAAAAAATAATCAATAACGACAATCTCAAGAACACATTTAATTTAGAAGAGTAAGTAGGAATTTTTGTTATAGATTAAAATTATGGTAAAGCAGATGAAAACATCATTTGTACTAAATGCAAAAAGAAAACAGGATTGACACCTTCAAAATATAGAATAGAGTCAGAATAAGAACGGGGGCTAATAACGGTAACTGTTGTACAAGTCCTTAAAAAATAACTATCGGATTCCACATCTTCGGTTTAAGCAATGATTTGTATAAGTCGTATTGTAATATTTTAAGAAGATAAAGTTGTTCTAAACAGCTTATTTAAGGCCTTAGACGGGGTTTTAATGAGAAAATACACAAAACCAGGCACCCTGCCTGACTATGTACAGTGTTTCTGGTAAATGTCAAACATATGCTAAGCTGGTAAGTAATAACGGATAAATACGTACGCTCGTTTGCCAATCTCTAAAGCGCTATCAACAAAAACACACTTTCTAGTCCTGAGGTAGTTTACTTGGACCGTAGAAGTTCTCAATCTGGTTTGCAAATTTTTAGATGTATTATAGGAGCATTGGTAGAGAGATACAAATGTTTTAAGTATTTTTATACAATGGAAATAATAGCAACTGCTATTCTATAATTGTTGGTCAATATGTTGCCCGAAATTGATAATTTGAATCAATAATTTGAAAAAGTATATAAAATATCTGATTTCCTTCCTTCTGATTTTTGGTCTGACGGTTAACGAATGTGCTCTATATTCTCAAATCAATTCTTCAAACTATCATCAAGTTTCAGATGTCAATACCCGAAAGGAATTTAGGCATAAATATTCGGAATTATATGTTTACGGCAGACAGCTTCTATCAAAAAATATATTTTTTACGCTCATTACATATCTCAACCTACGAGATTTTTATAGTGCTAAAATTACAAGAATCTTTGATGTGCAAATTGATCGGTATCAAAGAATAAGTTCAATAATAGCTCTGCACGTTTTCTTACATAAAAAATACGTATCCAGCAATCAATATACAAGTTTATACATAGCCTAGAACAGATTTTGCTTTCTATGCGAATATGCTTTACTGCATAAAATGATAAAACAAATGTCTAAATAATTTATCATTACTAAAATGTATAAACGAAAGAATAAAACAAATTTGGAGAAATCCAAACAAATTTTTAATTGGATAAAAAGAAAAATTATATTAATAATTACTGCCATTATGCTTGGGATGTCAAATGCAATGTATGACGAAAATAAAATGATTAGCGGGAATCATAATTATACTGAACAAGAACATAAAAAGGACTGACAGCATAAAAAAAATACGTTGTACAACAACAGGAACTCTTGTACAGGTACTTAAAAAGTAATAATCCGATTCCACATCTTAGATGTAAGCGATGATTTGTATGGGTCATATTATAGTATTTTAAGAAGATAAAGTTGTTCTAAACAGTTTGTTTAAGGCCTTAGAAACGATTTTAATGGTAAAATACACAAAACCCGGCACCCCTGCCTGACTATGTACAGTGTTTCTGTTGAATTAAAAGTACTTTTTTAGATTGGATTCAATGGCAGATAGATATATACATTTGTTTGCCTGATTTCTGGAAGGCAATCAAGAAACATGCTTGGAAGTCCCGAGGTTGTTTACTTGGATTGCGGAAATTCTCAATCTGCTCTACCTTTTTTTGAGAGGTATAACAGGAGCAATGGCAAACAAATACAAATACTTTTAAGTATTTTTATGTACTAGAAATAATGGCAATTGTTATTATACAATTCTTAGAAGCAATAAAATGAAAATTTTAATCGAGACAGAAAGATTATTATTAAGAGAAATTACTTTTGATGATAAAGAGGCACTATTTAAATTGCATTCTGATCCAGCGGTACAAAAATATACGGGAGAACCTGTGGTAAAATCTGTAGAAGAAATAGAAGAGATGATAGAGAAAAGAATTATTGACTATAAAAAATATGGATTTGGTAGATGGGCTACACTATTAAAAAGTGGAAAGCAATTTGTCGGTTGGGCAGGATTGGCATATTTGCCAGAATTTGATGAAATTGATCTTGGTTATAGATTCATGCCTGAATATTGGGGATTAGGTATAGCAACGGAGGCATCTCGTGCAATTTTAAATTACGGATTTGATTCGCTCAAATTAGGAAAGATAGTTGCAATTGCAATGAATGAAAATAAGGCATCGATGAGAGTGATGGAAAAAGTTGGGATGGAATTCGATAAATTTGCTCCCTATGAACTTGGAAGTGAAGATGCGCTCTGGTATTGGTGTGACAAAAAGCTTATAACAAAAAATAAACGCCATTAAACGCATTTTATACTAACCCATGTGCGTTATTGAGAAGTTAAATACGTTGTACCATGAAGAATATGCCATTAAAAAAAGCTGTATTAGTCTAGGGTTTAGGATTACTCATCATGACGTTATCATGGATTATTTCTGATTATTTTGTTTTTGACAAACTTATTGAAATAGGAAATACAAATCGAACAGTAAGCAATATTCGAACAAACGCAATGCAATTCCGTATTGGGATTTTTTGGACTTTTAATTGTCCTTTTTTGTGATATTTTAGTAGCATGGTTACTTCATGCTTTTCTCAAACCAATACACCAAGACCTCTCATTGCTCATGGCATGGTTAAGACTAGTTTATACTATTTTTTTAGGAATCGTAATATTAAATTATATTGATATTGTTCACCTTGTAAGTAATCTGGCTTATCTGAAAGTATTTCGAGCGCTTTTTTAACAAAAATAGGAATTTATTATGACGAGTAGTTAGGGAAGAGTAGTGGGAGATTGAAACAAGTGTGGAGACAAAAAAATTTAATGTAAAAAAATAATACTTGGTAATATCGAAAATAGTGTGATTAATAAATGTAATTAAATAGGAATCAAAGCAGCATGAATATAAATAACATTTGATTTCAATACCCCAAATTTAATTTTTGGTCTGGACGCGTTTATGAAAATTCAAAAGATTTTTATTAGGTTTATATTCATCAAATTGGTTTAAATTAACAACTGATCTCAAATAAATATATAAAGTATATTATGAAAAACCTACTTTTTCTACTTATAACATTTTTGACCTCGAATCAATTACCAGCACAATTTGTAAAAGAAAGATCTATTACTGCTCAAATTGGATATGGGCTGAGTACACCCTATGATAGTGTTGATGAAATTGCCGATGATGGATTTTTTCTACAAGGTGAATACGTAATGAGGATCACATCCTGGTTTGAACTGAAGCCATATGCAGGTTTGATCCTGACAAGTTCTAACGGAAAAGATATTAATGACAATCCAACGAATGAAAAAGCAACATCCAAAGCTTTTCTGATTGGTGGAAAAGGAAGGATAAGGGCACCTATTCCATGGGTGGCACCATACATGGAAATCGGTTTAGGCGGATCGTTTGGAGAATTTAGAACTTTTACAGCTTTTACCAATATTAGTAAGAACGGATTTATCTATCACATACCTTTTTCTTTCGGGTTAGAGTTAGGACGTAATAATAACTTTGACTTAGGTTTGACCTATTACTTCCAACCTACTGTAGAACAGTATACCGGAGCATTTGCACTTGGAATTTCAATTCCATTAAAAAATAACACATTACGTCGATAATACGTGTTGCGCAAGTTTAAAAAAGAATAAGATTTATGTAATCATAAAAGCTTTACTACAAAGGAATATTCCCATGTTTACGTTTAGGTTGATCTACCACTTTATCTTCAAGCATACTAAATGCTTTTAAAAGTTTACGTCTTGTATTTTCGGGTAAGATGACTTCGTCTATAAATCCGCGTTGTGCTGCACGATAGGGATTGGCAAATTTGTCGGCATATTCTGTTTCTTTTTCGGTTAGTTTGGCTGCGGGATCATCTGCTGCTTGTATTTCTTTCCTAAAGATGATCTCACTGGCTCCTTTGGCCCCCATTACTGCAATTTCAGCCGTTGGCCAGGCATAATTAAGATCGGCCCCAATATGTTTTGAATTCATAACATCATAAGCACCCCCATAGGCTTTACGAGTGATCACGGTTACTTTAGGTACTGTGGCTTCGCTAAGTGCATATAATAATTTGGCACCGTGAACGATAATACCATTCCATTCCTGATCGGTTCCGGGTAAGAAACCGGGAACATCTACCAACACTAACAACGGGATATTAAAGCAATCGCAAAAACGAGTAAATCGGGCGGCTTTTTTAGAACTATTTACATCCAACACTCCTGCCAGAAACATAGGTTGATTGGCAACGATTCCAATACTTCTTCCACCAAGACGCGCAAAACCTACTATAATATTCTCTGCATAATCCTTATGGATCTCATAGAACGAATCCTCATCAATAATGCCACCAATCACCTCATGCATATCATAAGGTTTATTAGGATTGTCAGGAATAACATTGGAGAGTTGTTCCCGTACTTCTTCATCTGTGGAATAAGGCAATTTGTGTGGATATTCGGCATTACTTTGCGGTAGATAACTTAAAAGTTTCTTTACATCTTCGAGACATTCAACATCATTGCTAGAAGTCACATGGGCTACCCCGGATTTAGTAGAGTGCGTGCTTGCTCCACCCAATTCTTCAGAGGTTACTTCTTCATTGGTTACAGTTTTAACTACGTTAGGTCCGGTAACAAACATATAACTGGTTTCTTCAACCATCAATGTAAAATCAGTCATGGCTGGAGAGTATACCGCACCACCGGCACAGGGTCCCATAATCGCAGATATCTGAGGAATAACTCCAGAAGCCTGCACATTTCTATGAAAAATATCGGCATAGCCACCCAAAGAACGAACACCTTCTTGTATTCTTGCGCCACCAGAATCATTAAGCCCAATAATAGGAGCTCCAATTTTAACGGCCATGTCCATGATCTTGCAAATCTTTTCAGCATGAGTTTCAGATAGCGCACCTCCAAACACTGTAAAATCCTGGGCATAAATATAAACTAACCTGCCTTCGATGGTTCCGTAACCTGTAACAACTCCATCGCCATAATAGATTTCTTTATCCATTTCAAAATCTGTGGTTCGATGGGTAACAAGAATTCCTATCTCTTCAAAAGAACCTTCATCCAATACATAAGCTACACGCTCACGGGCTGTTAGTTTTTTCTTTTCATGTTGTTTTGCAATTCGATGTTCACCACCACCTAACTTTGCCTGATCTATTTTTTCTTGTAATGTTTTTATTTGTGAATCCATTTAATTGTTAGTTTATTGTTCTTCAATTACCTACTACTCAAATACCTTTTATCCACTGCCACTTTTCGAAGTCTACAGCCTACTACCTAGAACCTAAAGCCTTCAAATCGGTAGTCTTAATTTTTTTTGATCTTTTTGGTAATGTTTTAGGGCAATTAGTGCAGCAATTCTTGCTTCTTCGGCAGTTGCAGCTTGTATTTTTTCTGCAGAATAGTATTTCTTTACAAAATGTGTATCAAAGTTTCCTGATCTGAAAGCCTCATGCTCACATACAAATTTTCCGAAGGGTAGGGTAGTCTGTACCCCTTCAACTTGATACTCACCAATAGCTTTAATCATAAGTTGAATAGCTTCTTCTCGGGTTTTACCATAGGTAATTAGCTTGGCAAGCATAGGATCATAATAAATTGGGATATCCATGCCTTCTTCAAAACCATTGTCAACACGAATTCCTTCTCCGACAGGTATTTGATAAGTATCTAAATGCCCAACACTTGGTAAAAAGTCATTTAGGGGATCTTCGGCATACACGCGAAGTTCTAATGCGTGACCATTGATCTTCAAGTCTTCTTGTTGTATGGGTAACACTTCTCCTCTTGCTACTCTTATTTGAAGTTCAACCAGGTCTACTCCAGAAATAAGTTCGGTTACGGGATGTTCTACCTGCAAACGAGTATTCATTTCAAGAAAATAGAAATTATGATTTTCGTCTAACAAAAATTCAACGGTTCCTGCGCCTATGTAGTCACAGGCTTTGGCTACTTTTATGGCTGCCTGGCCCATTTCCTCTCGCAACTTGGGAGTCAATACTGCCGATGGTGCTTCTTCAACTACTTTTTGATGACGACGCTGTACACTACATTCTCTTTCGAAAAGGTGAATGGTATTTCCGTGACTGTCTGCCATAACTTGTATTTCTATATGACGTGGTGAACCTACATATTTTTCTATAAACACCGAACCATCACCAAAGGCCGAGATTGCTTCACTTATAGCACGTTGCATTTGTGATTCCAGATCTTCTTCTTTTTCTACGACACGCATGCCTTTACCACCGCCACCTGCAGAGGCTTTAATCAAGATAGGAAATCCAATATCTCTCGCAATGGTTTTGGCTTTATCTACATCGGTAATCGCTTTGTCGATACCAGGCACCATAGGAATATTATACGCTTTTACAGCATCTTTGGCGGCAAGTTTGCTACCCATCACTTTAATAGCCTTAGATTTTGGCCCTATAAATATGAGATCATTTTTTTCTACAGCCTCGGCAAAATCGGCATTCTCACTTAAAAATCCATATCCCGGGTGGATAGCGTCTACATTCAATCTTTTAGCAACTTCAATAATTTTTGAACCTAACAAATAGGATTGACTAGAGGGTGCTTCACCTATACATACTGCTTCGTCTGCAAATTTTATATGAGGAGCATTTCTGTCAACAGTAGAATAGACCGCCACTGTTTTTATACCCATTTTTTGTGCGGTGGTCATTACTCGTATAGCAATTTCACCTCTGTTGGCAACTAATATTTTTTTCATAGTATATTCTATTAGAACTGTTTGTCCTATTTAATATCCCTAATGGGCTTATGCGAATTCAATTAACATTTGTCCTTTATCTACGGCATCACCTTTGCTAGCTGTAATAGATTTGATGACTCCATCTCTTGGCGAAAGGATAACATTTTCCATTTTCATGGCTTCGAGGATCAATATTGGATCATTCTCTTTCACCTCTTGATCCACTTCTACATGAATGTCTAGCAACAAACCTGGCATTGGGGCCTTGATCGCACTTACTTGTTTTGAAGACCCAACAGAAAATCCCATTGCGGCGATTTGCATATCAAGCTCGTTGGCAATGGTAACCTGGTAGCTATTACCATTTACTTTTACCGTGTATTTTTTGTTATTGAAGTCTGTTTCGACTATTTCAGTGTGGTATGATTTGGCCTCTAAAAGCACATGATATTGGTTTTTTGAAGTGCGTAATGCATCAATTTTCGAAATATTTTCATTGGTAAGATCAAACTCAAAAGTCTCATTTACCCTAACCTTGTATTTGTCACTCATCCCGATTATTTATTTTTCTTGTAAAATTTTACACTAAAGAGAATAATTTCTTGTGGTAAATGCAAATTAATTATGAGTTCGTTGACAGTTTTATAATAATCCTCTTCGATTTGGATTATAAAACAGGCTTTTTAGGGTTGTTTTTCTTGTTGCTGAAAGTTGTGCCAAGATTTTTAAAAAAACAATTCCTGTAATGAAAGCATCGCCAGAAGCCGTATGTCGATCATGTTTGTTAATATCAAATAGGGTGCACAACTCATCCAAAGCATATAATTTGTCTTTTGAAGTGCAAAGCGTTGTTTTCTTGAATAGTGTACCTGTGTCTAATACTTTATTTTTTAGTTTTGGTAAGTTTTGTCTTGCCAAACATTCGTTAATCATTGTAACATCAAAAGCTGCATGATGTGCAACCAGAATAGCGTTTTTTATATAATCCAAAAATTGCACTAAGGCTTCTTTTTCTTCAGATTTTATGATATTACCTTCTTTTAGAATCCCATGAATGGCTACTGTTTTTGAATTGAACAGGTCTTGTTTGAGGTATATTTCCAGACTATCGGCTACATCCATCGTATTCCCAGTCACCGCAATAGCGCCAATCGATAAAATCCGATCTTTTTTTATATCGAGACCAGTAGTTTCGGTATCAAAGACGACAAAACGAGCGGTATTTAGATCATGTTCTTCTTTGTTCTTGAAATGTTCTTGATATTTCTTCCAAAAATCAGGATAGTTTTTTTGCTTGAACCAGGTAAACATATTTATAATAGTTGTGATAAGTTGAAACGTACCTGTATTAATTCCTGTATGTTTTTTATAGGTTTAAAACATCCTTTAAGTTTAAGTCGATCTGTTTTATTTAAGGTGTTAAGATCAATAAACCTTCCTGAATTACCATGTCGTAATCCTTGCTGAGTTCTAAACTGAAGTAATATTTTAAAAGCATCTATGCATGAAACATATAGATCTTTGTTTTGAGGCTCGACTTCGGCTAATTTTTCGTATCGTAAAACCGTATTATTGAAATCTTTAATGTTATGAGAAAGAATCAGTAAACGTGCCGCATCTACCAGGGGCATGAGTGCCCGAGCTTTGATATCAAATTGGTCTTTGTGTTCTCCACTGTGCTCTACCAAAAACTGTCTAAAAAAGCTAAGTGGAGGAGGATTCTTTAAGGCATTTAATCCCAAGAAATTTAGAAAGATCTCATAGGTATTGATAGCGTTAAAAATACTTTCAGACATTTCATTTACTAATTCTTTATTGCCAAATACCAGATTATAATCAAAAAAGATAGTACACAGCATTATTTTATCGGCATCGGGTTTCGTAATCCAGTTATTAAACTGCTCTTTCCATTCGTCTAGAGACAAACACCATTGCGGATTGCTAGCCATCATCTTTGCAGGACAAAATTCGAAACCAATGGTATTCAGTTTATGAGTAACTTTATCAGAAAGTGAAAGAAAGTAATTTTTTGTTTGAAAGTATTTCTCTTCGGGTACATTTTCAAATACTAATGCGTTATCCTGATCTGTTAATAGTAATTGTTCTCTTCTGCCTTGACTTCCTAAGGCTAACCAGCTATATTTTGTTGGTGGAGGGGTATCCATTTCTTCTATGGATAACGTTATAGCTTTTTGTGTAATAGTAGTATTAATTGCCGAAATGACTTTAGCAATAAAAAAGATCGGGACATTTTGTGTAATATAGCCTTCAAGTAGTTGTTGCGCTTTCTCACGAATATATTTAAGATCTTTGGCGGTCTTAGAGCGTTTTACCTCCTTAATGAGAACGGAAGGGTTGTTACCGTGAATTACCACGATATCATGTTCAGATAGAATACCTACAAGTTTGGCGTTCAGGGTTCCGTTCTCGGTAATACATAAATGAGATATGCTATGCTGCAGCATAGCTATTTGCGCTTCGGCAACTGTAATATTTTTTGGGTATGTAATTACTGGCGCAGACATGATGTTTTTTACAGTATCTTCAATAGGAAATTGTCCTGTCGCAATTTTATTTCGTAAATCTTTATCGGTAATAATCCCTAAGGGTTTTTCTTCTTTGGTAATAACAATAGAACCAATACGATTTGAACTCATAGTCTGTGCGGCCTCTTTTATAGAGGTATTTAAGCTACAAGTGATGGGATTCTTCGAATATTGAGCAGACTGTACCTCGGTTAAGTTAGAAGTGTTTTTTTGAAGATCTTCTGTTTGCGTAAATAAAGAGTCTATACTTTCACCAGAATAGGGATTTCGTATGTTAGCGACAAAGCTTGCCAATAAGTACTTATTTGCCTGAGCATTGGTATGAATTACTTTTTCAAGTAACTCTGACGATATGCTGTACAAAATACTTTCCTCGATAGCCTTGGCACTTAAAATATAATTATCCTTTCTGATCAAAGCTCGTAGACCAAAAATATCACCTTCATCGCACTCGTCCACCAGGGTATGATCTTCTTCTCTAAAAATACCTACAGCACCATCTTTTACCACATAAAAATGATCATGAATGTTTTCGTCAGTTTTAAAGATATATTGCTCTTTTTGTAAGTACACTACTTTAACATTTTTTGATATTGTGTAGAGTTCTTCTTTCTGAAGAACATCAAAAGGAGGGAAGTCTTTTAGAAAATCAAAAATTCTTTCGGCAATAGTATTCTTCATGGTACTAATTTAGATAAAAGTCGATATGAACGGAATGAGATTTGTCATTTTTTTAATTCGAATTATCCATTAGAAAATCTCTTACAGCTTGAAATTACTCTATATTTACCAGTATTTAATAGGTATTTACGTTTTAATGTCATTTTTAGAAGGATATGGTATTGGCTTAGGAATGATTATATTCATTGGTCCTGTATTCTTTTTATTATTGAATAGCAGTCTTCAATATGGCAAAAAAGCAGGATTAGCGGTAGCTTTGGGTATCATCTTCAGTGATTTTATTTGTGTAGGTCTATGTTATTATGGGTTCTCTTCTTTTATTAGTATTGAAAAAAATGAATTTTTGATTGGGGGTATCGGTAGTATAATTATTTTTGGTTTAGGCATTAGTTATTTACTTAAAAAGATCATAATTGATACCAATGTTACTATAAATTCACGAAGTCTTAAAGTCTTTTTTTTAAAGGGATTCAGTGTTAATTTTTTTAATCCATTTGTATTTGCGGTTTGGATAGGGGTTTATAACTATGGTAAGCATAAATATTCCAGTACTGAATCTTTATTAGTCTTTATTTTTGCTGTATTGATGGGTATATTTACTACAGATGTATTAAAGGTATTTTTGTCTGAAAAATTAAAGAAATTCATTTCCCCAAAACGCCTGATTCTATTCTTTAGAATAACCGGAATCCTTTTGATTGTACTGGCTTTCAGGCTATTATATCTTGTTTGGTACTATTGATAAAACCGATTTTACTTATATTTGGTATAACAACCTTTAATACTAATCAATATGGAATTTAATTTTTTGATTACTGCCCTTGCGGCATTGGTCCCTATGATTTTGGGATTTATTTGGTATAACCCTAAAGTTTTTGGAACCGCATGGATGAATGCATGCGGATTTACAGCAGAAGATTTAAAAGGAGGCAATATGGTCTTGATCTTTATCCTAAGTTATATTTTTAGTTTCTTTTTGGCAGCTATGCTCACGGGAATGGTGATACATCAATATGGTTTTTTTTCTAGTATTATGGCAGATCCGGCCTGGAATGAAGTAGGTTCTGAAACCTATGAGTTTTCTCAGCAATACATGGAAACTTATGGACAAAATCATAGAAGTTTTGGTCATGGCGTATTGCATGGAGCAGTAGTAGGCTTATTCTTTGTGCTTCCTGTATTAGGGACGAATGCTCTTTTTGAAAGAAAAGGCTTTAAATATATTGCAGTAAATGTTGGATATTGGACTGTATGCCTGGCATTAATGGGTGGAGTTATATGCCATTTTGTATAATGGTAAAGGGGATAAAATATTAGGCAAAGCTGAATTCTAAGGTAACAAAGGAAGAATTCAGCTTTGTTATGATTTATTTCCAAGTACTCTGTTGAACAGTTTTTTTAATAGTGGAGAGGCATCATCCATATCTCGTTCACGTTCTTTTGCCATCAGTTCTCCATTGTTATCATAATATAACTCATAACTAAACACAAAGCGATTTGCCTCAGGACCTATACCTAATAATCCAAAGCGAAGATCATTAAAAAAAATTTTATTATTAGTTTTTTCGATAGTATACCAGCCTTCTGTTAATTTTATGAGTCGAGGAATAAGGGGATCTTCTTTCATACCGGCTAATAAATGATGATTTTTAGGAAATTCAGAAAAGTCAATACGATCATCTTCATCTAATAGTGAGTAATATCCTATTAAGAAAGAATCTTGAGTTTCAATATTGGCCGTCCATAAAACACTATTTAATGGTGTAGGACGAGTTTGTATTTCATTGTATTGTATATGTTGATTCTCTAAACTAGTCGAAAAATTTGCTTTTGCACTTTGTTGTAGCATCAAGGTGATTAAGAGATACGAGCTACTTACATATAATCCATATCTATTATATCTTTTTCTTTTTGGATGTGTTCGCTTGTAAAACATGGCTATAATAACAAATACTAAAAAAGGAACTGTATATAATGGATCTACTACAAAAATATTATTAATGGCTATTTTATAGTCTAATGGCCAGAATAACTGGGTTCCCCAGGTTGTGAATGCGTCTAAAATAGGATGCGTGAAAAGCCCTAGAAATATCAACTTGGTCCAGTCTTTCCAATCTGCTTCTTTGTTTTTATATAATTTTGAAATCAACCAACCCAATAGTGGTGCAGCCAAAATGCTAAACAGAATAGAATGTGAAAATCCTCGATGTAATTCATTTGCCGTCACTGTATCTACAAAAAGTTTTGATATTACATCAAGATCGGGAATGGTTCCGGCTACTGCTCCCCATAGCATAGCTTTGTTACCTACTTTTTTTCCTAGAACCGCTTCTCCAACGGCAGCTCCTAATACAATTTGGGTTAACGAATCCATATCACTAATCTAATTGAAGTTTGAAAGGGTTTCTAACTTCATATTCACTTGGAGAAATTAATTCTACCAATGGTTTTAGAAGTGTGTTAGAAATAGAATTTCCATGACGAACATATAGTTTCATTTCTACTGGTTTGGCACCAACACTACTTTTAATAATTTCTGCAGTTCTTCCCAATCTAAGTGCTTTTACTTTTTTGGTAATGGCCAGGTCAACATAATCATATAGCATTTTTTGATAAATAGCATGTTTTTTGTTAAAACTATAATCAATACCAATGTGATTTGCCTCTATGGCATCGCTTAGCATAAAAGATGAAGTAAACCCTACCAACCTCTTATCAATGAAATATCCCTTAAAAATAAATAATTCACCTAGTTTTTGTTTTAGATGCCTAAAAGTAGAAGCATTTAATTTTCCAATCTTAAAATCTGCTTTTTCAATGACCGATAAATAGAGTTTGTTGATTTCTTCTTGATATGTTTTAATATCCTCAGGGGTAAAATCCTGTACTATAATCTTTTCAGATTTTTGAAACACTTTTTTAGCTCGTGTTCTAAATTTTGTACGCATACTTGTCAGATAATCCTCAAAAGTATCCCAGCTAGCGTGAATGGGTAGCACCATATTAACATCGATTTTAAACTCTTTAAAATCATATTCCTTTATATAATCACTAGTTTCGAAAGATTCTGGCCAAAATTCTTTAAGTAATATAAAAGAGGGTTTGTTAGAATTTTCAGATTTTCTAATTTGGAACAAAGCATTCGATAAATTTTCAAACGCCTGCTTAGCATCTAGACGTTTAGCATCGTATATAAAGCCATGTTCGCCACAAGAAAAGATATTTCCACATACCAATGCTTTAACTTCAAGGTTTTTGAGTAACGTATTTTTTATGGTATCATTAATTTTACAAGGGAATTCCTGAATTTCTAACGCTGCAGGATTAAATTTTATGAGCTGTGCAATGGCTAATGCTACCGGAACCTCCTTATCATAAAACAAGATATATTTAGATTTTATAGCCTCGGAAATAGTATTCTCCAAAGCTTTTAGGTAATCGAGTGATAAAAAAATTGAATTATTCCGATTTACCCTATTCCAATCCTTTACAGGAATATCATTGGTATGATTGAAATATGCATATCGCAAAGATTTGGTTTTACACCTATTTTTTATTTTTTCAAGCATTGATCCCTTTCAGACTATTCAAGTAGTATATAAGTCGTCTGTTTATCCCCAAAGTTACATTTATTTTTGATTGTTATCAGATTGACCAACTGAATAAGTCAGGTATGATCGAATAAAGTACTCAATTTTCTATCCTTAAGCGGGTCACAGTATCGATGAAATAGCACAAATATTTTAGAAATTTTGAGTAGGTGAGAAAACTTAGAATTTTATTGATAATAATTAAAGCCAAAATCATTAGTTTCTTATGCTAATGATTTTGGCTTTCAGCTATTCTTTTTGGACTTATTTGAAAGAGATCCAAAGTAGGTCTTTCCATTTTTTGTATTCTTTGGTCACTAACAAAATATTCACTGTTAAATATCCTCCTGTTGCTAATAGCTCTCCAATTTCATCAGATTCTAAAAATAAATGAAACAGGAAAATATGCAGCGTTATGGGCAACAAAAATAATGCACCTATCAGGCTAGTGCCTTGTATCACCAGTAGTAAACCAAATAGTAATTCGCATATTCCTAAAATTTGCCAAAAATAACCGGTCTGTTTCATTCCGTTGATATACAAAATCTTTTGTAAGGTATTTTCTTGATCAGGTTCCTGAAATTTTTGTGCTTTCTCTACAACTTCTAGCGGAGTTGGATTAGGGTTTTCAAATTTCTGAATTCCTCCGTAAAGCATCATTCCGCCTAGTCCTAAGCGCAGAATAATAAAAATAATATTGATTATTTTGTTCATTATTTATTCTATTACAATTTTACCTGATTCTATATTTGTTGATGTTTTAATTGTATAAATATATAGCCCTTTGTTCAGTTCTGATGTTTGGTCAAAAGTCAAGACTTGTTTTCCTGCTTTGACTAAACCTTCATAAATTGATATTTCCTTTCCACTTTGGATCGATTTGATAAAAATTTCGATTATAGTATCATTCTTATAATTTGTCTCAAAGTATAGTTCAGAATCCGATAAAGGATTTGGATATACTTTATGGGTGCTTTCGAGGACATTTTTGGAATCAATACTTCTGTTATTCGGACAAGTAGTAATACAGGCTTCAACATAAGATGTTTTACTAACCTCAAAACCCGATTTAACGGTTCTTCTAAAGTAACCATTTCCGTTGGGATTATCGATTTGGATTGGATATACAAATAAATCTTTATCATTTTCTCCTGGCAGAACTTCATTATTAACTACAAAATTTGAAATTTCCCACTCATAAATGTAAACACCAGTACCCCCTTGAGGAGTACTACCAACCATAGTAGACCCATTAAAAGATATAGTATTATTTCTTAAAGGTCCCAAAATAGTTTGCTCACCAAAGGTGTCTGTTTTATTACTTGATCTTACAATTCTCGAATAATAAATAAGATTTCTATTTGGTCCATTAAGAACAGATTGTGGAATGACATAATTTTTTCCCGTTGCCCCGGCAATAGGTTGAAAATAATAATTACCTCCTACCGTACATTCACAGGTAGCTCTCCATTCATATGTATAAGTACCGTTTCCTCCAGTTGGGGTACTACCTACTAAAGTGTTGTTTCCATCAAAAGAAAAGGAATTATTTCCAATCGCTGGTAAAGGTGTTACCGTTACCGTAACAGAATTACTAGTATTACTTGCAGCGTTTCCTGAAGAGACTATTCTTCTATATTCTGTAGTGGTAGTAAGTGATCCTGGAGCATAGTTCCTAGAATTGGCTCCAGATATATTATTCCAGCTACCTGTGGTTCTCCTTTGCCATTGATATGAATAGCTTCCATTGCCCCCGTTTGGAGTACTTCCTGTCAGTGTAGAAGCCGTTTGCCCTTCAGTAATGGTTTGGTTGCCGGAAATTGTATTATTTGTGATCGCCGGATCAGGTTGGGCGGTTACTGTTATGGGGAAATTGTTACTTGTATATTTAATACTACTGCTGGTTTCAAATTCTGCATATAAAGAACCACCGGAACTGTTAAAATTGCTGGCACTTAATGTGATATCCTTTGATGAGGTGTAAAATGTATTAAAATTAAATATTGTTTCAGTACCGCCTTGCTGGGACGGAGAAGAAGATGAAGATGAAGATCTCTTAGTAAATACTTTAAGGCTTCCCTGTAATCCATTAGGGTTGTTTACTTCGATTACAAATTGAACCCTCGCGGTGTTTCCTGATATGATATCAATAGTTCCTCCATTACTAATAGGTGTTCCGTCAATATATTGCATGTTGTTGATTGTAACCGTAGTTTGGCTAATTATCTTTTGAGAAAGAAAAACAGTTACAATCAGCAACAATGCGGTGAATAATTTGTTGGTTTTCATGATTTAAGGTTTTGAGTTAAAGTTTTGTTTAAAAATCTAATCCTCCTTCATTGGGATTATATACATAATTAAAGGTATAATACCTAAAATCTGTAAATGCAATCTCTGATGTAATCTCGGCTGGATTATCTTTATAATAGCTCAGAATTTCTACTTTGGCGTATTTGCCATCTCGGGTACGAAATATTAATACACGTCCAGGAATTGCGCTGACTACATTAGTATCAGTATTATAATTATACCATCCTGAATCACTTTCTTTTACGATGGCATATCCCATGAAGCTATCTTGTTCAAATGTAAGGCCTTCGGCCGTAGTTACTTCATTAAATGTGCTGCCAATTACCAATGCTGCGGCTGCATCTCCAGTCCGTTCAGGCTCTCCGTTTGTACCTGTACTAGTACCTCCGTTTACTGCTATAGCCAATCCCCGAAAAGCAATATCCCATTCGGTCTCGTTTTCCGTAATCTGTCCAGTTTCAAAGTCAAATTTGGTAAAAGGGCCAGCATCCGGTTCTCCAAAATTACTAGTTAAAGGTGCTGGTAAATTGGTCATCTGTTCAGATTCCACAGGATCCAGAATAGGATCATTATCATCATTGTCACTACAAGACACACTAATGAATCCAAATAATAAAAATAAAATTGATAGCTTTTTCATTGTTTTGAGTTTTATATTAGAATTTATAATTAATCTTAGCAAATACCTGAATACCAGGGTTAACGAGTACCTCACCATTTTCTGTAGAAGCAATAGGATTTCTACCTTTAAAATCAAAAAGATTGTTTATCCCTGCTTGAAGTTGATAACTTTTAAAAAAGGTTTTTTGTAAAGCGAGATTTACAATAGTATATCCATCTACAAAGGAATCATCAAATTCATCCAAAATGGCATTTCCATTACGGTCGGCAAGTCCAAACCTGCTGCGATAAATTACACGTAAGTTTGCATTGGCATTCCATTTTGAGATTTCATAGAATACCTTAAGGTTGGCAGTATGTCTGGATCTGTTTATTAGGCCAAAATAATCAGACATGGATAATCTAAAGGTTTGTGATGTTTCCGGATCCCTGGCAAAAACAGTACCATCTTCTATTTTGTCTTCTTTATCTTTATCATAGGCATATAATAATTGATACCCTCCGGAGATTAAAAGATCTTTAAAAGGTTTAAGGGAAAGGTCGACTTCGATTCCTTGAGTATATACTCGATTGAAATTTTGGTATCCAAAAACACTCGCACCATTGGTTTTAATTGCGAGTATTCGTGTATCAATAAGGTCTTTAAAATCATTTCTAAAGAAATTTATTTCCGATGTCAAGACTCCTTTCTTATAAACGAAACCCGCATTATATCCTACCGAAGTTTCTGCTCTCAAGGGCTCACCTAGGTCCGAAGGATCTACTTCAAGTCTCAAAATCTCGCCATTCTCTTCTAAACGTTCTAATCCCGCTACTTCCACTTCTTTACCAAAAACAGTATAGCCACCGCCAGCAGTGTTGGTGAAGTCAAGATATAATTGCCTGAAATCTGGAGCTTTAAAACCACTACCCACTGATCCTTTGATCGAAAAGTTTGGAGATATATCATATCTAGCAGAAATTTTAGGACTGAATCGCGAGTCGTATTCGCTATGGTTGTCAAAACGTGCTCCTAAAATAACATTAAGTTTGTTAATAGGTTTTGTATCATACTGTGCGAAAATGTATTGAGAATCAAACGAAATATCATTAGCAAATAGTGTACGTTCTAAAGTTTCAAAGTTATAACCAGCTCCTAGCGATATAGTGTTATTGTTCTTTACAGTATAATTGAAACGAATTTCAGGCCTAAACAGAGTTTGGTCAAAATCATTCTCAAATTCTAACTCATTAGTAGTAGAATCAATGAATTGTTCAGAAGTAGTATAATTGGTATAATAAAATTCATACTGAAGACTTGTCTTTTCTGAAGGATTATGATCCAGCCTTAGATGAAGATTTAAATCGGTTTCTTCGCTGTTGCTAGGGCTTATGACGAACTCCTGATTAAAATATCGAGCTGAAGCAAAAATGCCGAACTGTTCTGATAAATCGAAAGTAAATCTTCCGGTAAAGGTGTAATTTTCGAATGGTGCATTAGTTTGTCCTTCAAGGTCAGGGGCCAAGTCAAAGTTATCCGTACTTAAACGGTCGGCAAAAAGTGAATATGTAAAATTATTTACCTTTTGATTGAAACCGATATTCGTATTTTGATTATTGAAAGTTGCTATTCGATGCGAAAGTTGACCACTAAACTTCTCTGATTTAGGATTTGTTGTGATAATATTAATTACTCCACCCAGTGCTTCTGAACCGAATAAACTGGAAGAAGGCCCTTTAACAACTTCTATTTGTTTGATGTTTCCTATAGCGAGACGGCTCAAATCAAAACTTCCAGCATTTCTTCCAATAAGAGGAACTCCGTCAATCAAGATCATAATATATTCTGAACTGATTCCCTGGATTTGTATGCCTTCAAAGCCACTTTCATCTGCCACAGTTATCATACCGGTTTGTTCATTAAGAATTTCATCGACTCTTATAGTTCCTGACCGTTTTATAATATCATCAGAAACCAAAGTGACAGGTAAGGGTAGGGAAGAAAGTTGCCTTTTGGTCCTGGTGGCGCTAATAATTACTTCTTCTAGATTTTGGGCTGAGATAGAATCTGAAACTCTTTCTTGAATCGAAGACTGGCCATGTAAGGTACATTTTAGGAGCAAAAAACCATAGAAAAGTCGCAGCATATTATTTATATTAATTCTAAATAATTGTGTATGCCGACAAATATATAAATCTTATTTTTATTAAATCTAAATAAATTTAATTATTTTTGAACCAATTTTTAACCTATAAATCATCTTAAAAATGAAAATGAAAAACTTTAGTATTCTTCTTTTATTGCTTGCTTCATCGGCCATAAATGCCCAAGGAGATAAGAAGCAAAAGGACATCAAAGCGATTAAATCTATGTGTGGTTGTTATGAAGTGACCTTTAAATATTCTGAAACTTTTTCTCCAAAAGAGGGATATGACAAATCAAAGGATTATGTCTCGGGCGGTCTCGAATGGGCAGAATTAATTGTTGACGAAGACGATAAATTATCGATTCAACATTTATTAATTGTAAGAGATTCTATGATTGTAAAACATTGGCGGCAAGATTGGTTATATGAAAATACAGATGTACATCATTATTTTAAAGACAATTTGTGGAAACATACTTCTCTTAAACCGGAACAAGTTAAGGGACAATGGACTCAAAAAGTGTACCAGGTAGACGATAGTCCAAGATATTCGGGATCAGCGACTTGGGTGCACGTTGATGGTCGTCACTATTGGGAGAATAAAACCGATGCTCCATTACCAAGGCGTGAGTATACCAAGCGTAGTGATTACAATGTGATGGTACGTGGTAATAAGCAAGAAATCACCAATTATGGATGGGTACATGAACAGGATAATGATAAAGTGATTAGAAAAGACGGACAAGAAGATGTTTTATTGGCAAAAGAAAAGGGATATAATATTTATACCAAAGTCGAAGATGAGAAATGTACGTTAGCCAAAACCTGGTGGAAAGAAAATCAAAAGTTTTGGGCTGCTGTACGTAGGGAGTGGGACGAAATTTATAATAGAAATACTGATCTTTCTCTTAAAAAATCGGTGAACGATAAACGCTTATACGAATTTTTATTTGGAATGGATGTGAAAACAAAACAAAAAGATATTGCCGAGGTCGTAGCGAAATTCTTACAGGAATAAGGAATATTACTGCTTTTTCTTAAAAAGAAATCCTAAAGGAAAGACCATGAAAATAAAAAGGTACCACCCGGTGATTAATCCAATTATGGTGATTGCAGCTGCAATCACCATAATCCAAATATTTTTTTGAGACCATTCCATTTATAACTCCCTCACCCAAATATTACGATACTGTACTAAATTACCGTGATCTTGTAGTTTAATTGGCCCTTTACCATGGGCAGGATTTTTGGGAGGGCTAATATACTCGGTAGTACCTAGAATTTCAACATGGTCTTGTACCAGCACTCCATTATGAATAACAGTAAAAGTTCCAGATTTAGTTTTATTGCCTTCGCCATCAAATTCTGGTTGATGAAAAATAATATCATATGTTTGCCATTGATCAGGAGCTTTGGTAGCATTAGCTAACGGAATATGCTGTTTGTAAATTGAGGTAGCTTGCCCGTTTGCGTACGTTCTATTCTGATAACTATCCAGAATTTGTACTTCGTATTTGTTTTGAAAGAAAACTCCGCTATTTCCTCGACCCTGTCCTTCACCTTCTATAATATCGGGGGCACTCCATTCCAGATGTAATTGAATACTACCAAAATTCTGCTTCGTTTGGATATCTCCGGATCCTGGCTTCACTACCATCATTTTATCAGGGTTTATTGTCCAATTAGCAGGAGATATGCTATCTTTTGAAGAAACCCAAGCCTCCAAATCCGATCCATCAAACAATACAATTGCATCAGAAGGTACATTGTTATTATGAAATGAGACTACCTTTGGTTCTGGTTCCCAAACTTCAGTTGCTGTTGGATCCGTAATCTCTTTTTCTGATTGTATATCTTTTGTAACCTCTTCTTTTTCAACTTTAGTGGTTTCAATTTTTTGTTTACATGAAAAAGTGATCATGATTAGACAAAAAAGATAATTTAATTTCTTCATTCTGATTATTGGTTTTTAGTTAGTTACAGTCCTAAAATTTTCTTTAGTTGTTCTTTATCAATATCTGCTCCGGCAAAATCATCAAAAGCTTTTTCTGTAGCCTCAATAATATGATTTTTTATAAATGGGGCACCTTCTTTGGCTCCTTGTTCGGGTGATTTTATACAACATTCCCATTCCATCACCGCCCATACATCGCAACCGTACTGGGTAAGTTTAGAAAATATAGTCTTAAAATCTACTTGTCCATCACCCGGAGAACGATATCTTCCGGCTCTATCGATCCAATCACTATATCCTCCAAAAGCACCCTTTTTTCCGGTAGGATTAAATTCAGAATCCTTCACATGAAAAGCTTTAATAAACTCGTGATAGTGATCAATATATTCGATATAATCTAATTGTTGCAGCACAAAATGGCTCGGATCATATAAGATGTTTACTCGTTTATGATTATTGGTGGCTTCCAAAAAACGTTCAAAAGTCACACCATCATGCAGATCTTCCCCCGGATGAATTTCATAGCATACATCGACTCCATGAGTATCAAAATGATTAAGAATAGGCAACCATCGTTTAGCGAGTTCTTCAAATCCCATTTTTACTAAACCTGTCGGTCTCTGTGGCCATGGGTGCATCGTATGCCAAAGTAAAGCTCCAGAAAATGTTGCATGAACGTTAATTCCTAACCTTTGACTGGCCTGGGCAGCATTCATTACTTGTCGCACTGCCCATTCTGTTCGCTTTTTTGGATTATTTTTACAATCATCTGGTGCAAAATTATCGAACATGATATCATAAGCAGGATGCACAGCGACTAATTGCCCCTGCAAATGCGTTGATAATTCGGTTATTTCTAATCCATAATCGGCAATTTTACCTTTTAATTCATCGCAGTATGTTTGACTCTCGGCAGCCTTGTCCAAATCTATCAATCTGGTTTCCCAAGTAGGAATTTGAATACCTTTATAACCCAAGTCAGATGCCCATTTGCATAATCCATCTAAAGAATTAAACGGAGCGTTATCATCCATAAATTGAGCTAGAAATACGGCCGGGCCTTTGATTGTTTTCATGCAATTAGTTTTTTTATAGCTTGAAGTCCCTTCTCCTGGGAGAAGGTTAGGATGAGGAGATTTTCTTAGAACACCCTCACCTTAATCCTCTCCCTCAAGGGAGAGGAAACCTTTGGTACTTTATTATTAAATTTTTATCCAAGTAGCGTTGTTTTTACTACTTTCTACAGCTGCATAAATAAATTTCATTCCTCTAACACCATCTTTTATTGTTGGGAAATCAGCCGAAGTTGAAGGGCTTTTTCCTGCTTTTATTTGATTCACTTCTTTTGCAAAGCTTCTATATATCGTCGCAAAAGCTTCAAGATATCCTTCCGGGTGGCCAGCGGGAATTCTCGTATACTCTGAAGCTTCAGGATATCCGCCGTTTCCTCCGGGGGTAAATATTTGTTTGGGTTTGTCGAGCCAACGAACTACCAATTCATTAGGGTTTTCTTGATACCATGCTACACTTCCTTTAGTTCCATAAATTCTGATACCTAAGTTATTTTCTTCACCGGTCGCAATTTGTGAAAATGTCATGGTTCCCTTGGCACCATTCTCAAAACGAAGTAAAACATTACCGTCGTCATCAAGTATTCTTCCTTCTCCAAATGCAGTAACATCTGCCGCCAATTCTTCAATCCGGAGTCCAGTGATATATTCAGCTAAATTTTCTGCATGGGTTCCTATATCTCCTAATGCACCACCAATTCCGGATTTTTTTGGATCAACTCGCCATGCGGCCTGTTTCTGGCCGGTTTTTTCAAGCGAAGTTGCTAACCAACCTTGCAAATACTGTACATTGATCTTGCGAATAGTTCCTAAATCTCCTTTGGCAATCATGGCCTTTGCCTGTTTTACCATGGGGTATCCAGTATAGTTGTGCGTTAACGTAAAAATTTTTCCTGTAGATTGCACTATTTTTTCCAGTGCTATGGCTTCATCCAAAGTTAATGTGACCGGTTTGTCACAAATTACATGAAATCCTTGTTCGAGAGCCATTTTCGCGGGAGGAAAATGCATGTGATTAGGGGTTACAATCGCAACAAAATCCATACGTTCTGCTTCGGGTAGTTGTGCTTCTGCTTCGATCATTTGTTCAAAGCTACCATATGCTCTGTTTTTTGGAATACCCAACGCTTCCGCTGAAGCGATACTTTTCTCTTCACTACTTGAAAATGCACCACATACCAAATCGATCATTCCGTCGATACTGGCAGCTTTTCTATGTACGTCTCCGATGAAAGAACCAATTCCTCCACCTACCATTCCCATTTTCAGTCGGGTCATATTTTTATTTTTTATATTCTATTTTTTCATTTTTGAAGAAAATTGCAAAAAGTAGTAGTACTACTGCTGCAAAAATTGCAGGAAAAATCCAAATATGATTCCAATCATGTTGTCCTTCTGAAATCAAATTCGCATCTGTTATTTTACCGGCAACATAAAAACCGATTAACATCCCTAGTCCATAAGTAGCTAAAGTAATTAATCCTTGTGCGGCACTTTTAAATTTTTCTCCTGCTTTGCTATCGGTATATATTTGTCCTGATACAAAAAAGAAATCATAACAGATACCATGCAATGCAATGCCGATAATCAGCATGAAAGCTAATTCGCCCGAATTTCCATAAGCAAATAGCAAATATCGTAGTGTCCAGGCAAGCATACCTACCAAAAGTGTTTTTTTGAAACCAAACTTTTTAAAGAAAAAGGGGAGGAGCAACATAAAAATCACTTCAGAAGCTTGGCCAATAGTCATCTTCGCGGCCGGATTTGACACTCCAATTTCACCTAAAAATTGACCTGCATGTTGATAATAAAAAGCTAAGGGAATACATATTAATATGGAAGCAAGGAAAAAGAACAAAAAGTTTCTATCCTTTAAAAGCTTTAATGCATCTAACCCCAAAATATCAGAAATACTAATCTTTTGATCTCTACTGACCTTTGGGGGTGTTTTAGGTAATGTAAAACTAAATACCCCAAGTGCTAATGATGCTACAGATGTCATTAGAAATGTATTTTTTAGCATTCCCCCGGCAACTCCTGCTTCAGAATCCCAATGAAAAGCATAACTTATCACCAAACCAGCTACGATCCAGCCAATGGTACCAAATACACGTACAAATGAAAATTGTTTAGCAGGGTCATTCATTTGATTAAATGATACAGAGTTTACTAAGGCTAATGTTGGCATATAAGCAATCATGTAGCTTAATACATAAGGATAGAATATCCGAAAGTCGGTAGCATTTGCCATTTGGTACATTAAAAATGCTCCGATGAGATGTAATATACCTAATATTCGTTCAGCATTAAAAAAACGATCTGCTATGAGTCCGATAATAAAAGGTGCGATAATTGCTCCCCATGATTGGGTAGAGTAGGCCATCGCAGTTTCACCCCCGGTAGTTTTTAAGGTATTTGGTAGATATATGCCCAAAGTTACAAACCAACCTCCCCAAATGAAAAATTCTAAAAACATCATTAAAGACAATTGTACCTGAGTTGTGGTTTTCATAAAAGGATATGGGTTAGTTAAGTTGTTTTGCTGCATTTAATAATAAATCACGAGTAGCTTTAATACCTTCAATTTCATTGAGTTGTTTTCCTTCGTACTCTACACCAATAAAACCATGATACCCTGATTTTTTAATGATTTCCAGCATTTTTCTATAGTCAATAGTAGTCTCATTTCCGTCTACGTCAAAATCATAAGATTTTGCACTTACGGCTTTAGCATAAGGCATCATTTCTTCTACACCTTGATATTTTGGGTATTCTTTAATACATTTTCCATCCCAACGAGCACCTCCTTCTCTTTCCAGACAGAAATTTCCAAAATCAGGTAGTGTACCACAATTTGGTTGATTTACCTTTTGCATAACTGCTATTAATAAGGAAGCATTTGAAGAAAGATATCCATGATTTTCTACTATAATATTTACATTCTTAGGAGCAGCATATGCTGATAGTTTACTTAAACCATCAACCGATGCATCAACCCATTGTTTCTGATCATTTGTACCGAAGAGATTAACACGTATCGAGTGACATCCTAAAAATTGAGCGGCATCAACCCATTTTTTATGATTTTCTACTGCTTGATTTCGTTTTTTTTCATCTGTAACAGCCAGATCACCTTCGCCGTCCACCATAATAATTAGGTTTTGAATGTTGTGCTCTTGACTTTTTGCTTTTAAAGACTCCAGAAGTACCTGCATAGCTTTTTTTGGATCTGGATCCTTTTCTAATTCTTTTTTATAGAGATGATTAACATACTCTACACCTTCAAAACCAAGTTCTTTGGCTTTTTGAGCAAAGTCCATGGGGTTCATTTCTCCAGAAAGTATAGCTTGATGAAGCGACCACTGAGCTAGTGAAAGTTTGAAAAATGGCTTGGTTTCTTTTTCGGTTTTTTCAGCAGTTGATTCTTCTGTTTCAGTTTCAGATTTTTCAGTAGTATTATTTTTACAGGAACTTAAGAAAAGAGCGATGATAAGAACTGATATGATGATTTTTCGCATGATTTGAATTAAAGGTTTATAGTGACCAGGCTTTGCCGCCAGTTAGTTTTTCCAGAGAGTCGCATCCAATTTGTTCACCAGGTACGGGAGCATAGGCCAATACATTTTCTCCGATTTCTTCACTTGTTTTAAATCCCCAAATAGATAAATCTCTTACCGCACTCAGAAATGAAAAAATACTAACTTCATTAGATAAACTTTCGAAATCTTTCAGGCTTTTAATTTGCGCTATTTCTCTAGTATAGGTTTCTTGTTGCTCTTTTGTGGATTTAAGATATTTTGATAACAATGTGTCATATTCTTCGATCTTTATTTTTTTAACCGGCCTGTCTTCGTTTACACCTAGTTCTTCTAAAACAAGACCTGCTGATCTTTTGAACATTCCTGCTTCTTCTTTTTTGGCAACCTCATTCATATATTTATCTATAAACATGGGAACATTAAGAGATTTTGCACCAGGAATATCTGTTTCTGGGATGATTAAATCCACGAGTTGGTCTAATATTTTTGCTTCATCCTCTGAAAGTAATTGCGGAACCCAGTTCAGTTTTATATCACTTGTACAACTCTGTAGTACGCTGAGAATCGTTGGAGTCGCAGCTATATATCCGACTGATAATCCGATGTTTTTTAGGGCTTGTCGTCTGTTTATCATAGGTATAGAATTAGGCGTTTGTTTGAATTTGTTTGGCAGCATGTTCTGCAGCTCTGGCAGTAAATGCCATATAGGTAAGAGAAGGATTTACACAACTTGCAGAAGTCATAAAAGAACCATCGGTCACATAAACATTGGGTACTGCATGAATCTGATTGTTTTCATTTAATACAGATGTTTTGGGATCTTTACCCATTCGTGCCGTTCCCATTTCATGAATACCTAGTCCAGGAGCGCCGATGTCATCCCAGGGTTCAATATCTTTAAAACCAGATTTTTTAAGCATTTCCATTGCTTGTGTAACCATATCTTTGCGCATTGCGAGTTCATTTTCCTTAAACTCGGCATCAAAAGTTATGGTAGGCAGTCCCCACTCGTCTAGTTTCTCATAATCCAATGTCATCTTGTTTTCATGATAGGGTAAACATTCACCAAAGCCCATTAGTCCTATTCTCCATTTCCCGGGTTTTAAAATACTCTCTTTTAATGCTGCCCCATACCCTAATTCTGCTATGGTTTCTCTCCAGTCGCTTCGAGAAGCTCCTCCTTGATACCCATATCCTCGTTTAAACGTTTTTTGATCGGTTTCACCACCAATATTTCTGAAACGGGGAATGTATAAACCATTAGGCCTTCGTCCTTTATAATATTTATCTTCAAAACCATCAAAAGTGGCAATAGCACCGGCTTTAAAATGATGATCCATGATATTATGACCTAATTCATTGCTATCATTCCCCATTCCGTTTGGAAAACGGTCGGATTTTGATTGCATTAGGATACTTGCCGAGGCAATAGCAGATGCACATAGAAAAATAACCTTAGCAGTGAACTCGAACGTTTCTTTGGTTTCGGCATCAATTACTTTTACACCAGTAGCTTTGCCTGTTTCATCATCATAAATTACCTGATGAACAATAGAGTTGGGACGTAATGTCATGTTACCCGTTCGTTCTGCAGCAGGCAAGGTCGATGAGTTACTACTAAAGTAAGCACCAAAAGGACAGCCTCGCATACAGCGATTTCGATACTGGCAATTCATACGGCCTTCGAAAGTTTTTGTACCCGTAATGTGTGCTGTTCTTCCAATGGTTAGTAATCGATCTTCATAATTTTTTGCAATATTTGATTTTAAATGCTCCTCTACACAATTAAGCTCCATGGGTGGTAGAAATTGTCCGTCGGGTAGTTGTTCCAGTTCTAATTTTTCACCACTCACTCCAATAAAATCTTCGACTTTATCGTACCAGGGGGCGATGTCCTTATAACGAATAGGCCAATCAACTGCAATTCCTTCTTTTTTATTTGCTTCAAAATCGATATCACTTAATCGATAACTTTGACGCCCCCACATTAATGATCTTCCACCAACGTGATATCCTCTAATCCAGTCAAAACGTTTCGTTTCATTATAGGGGTGTTTCAGGTCATTTACAAAAAAGTGGCGATGTTCTTTGGCGGTTACATATCCGGTACGATGTTGTTTTTCTTGTTCGGCCACTTCTTCTCTGGTAGGTTGACCTTTGAACTCAGCATCCCAGGGATCATCATTCATAGTTGTGTAGTCTTCGATATGACGTATCATTCGTCCACGTTCTAAAACTAGTGTTTTCAACCCTTTTTCACAAAGTTCTTTGGCTGCCCAGCCACCACTTATTCCTGTTCCTACGACTATAGCATCGTATTGCGGTTCTTTTTTCATGTATTTTTATCGATTTTTGAGTGATTTCTATTATTCTAAGGTTCTGAACCATTCTACCATTGCCCGCGCTTCTTCTTCAGGTATATTTTGATTGATCATGATGGTATTATTGTATTTTTTTAGCAAAGTCTTAGCAACAGGGTCTTTCTCCAGCATCTCGGTAGGGTTCATGATCATATTCATCACCCATTCTGGGCTTCGCTTTTCGTAAATCCCGACCATGGGTGGTCCAATAAATCTTTGTTTTACCTTATGACACGCTGTACATTTAGACTTAAATAACTCAGCCCCTTTGTTCGCCAGATTTTGATCAATCTCACTTTCAAAAGTAATTGAAGTTATGGGGCCTATACCTTTATTGTCAAGCATTACAGGTACTGTAGGATCTTCTTTTGTTGATATTGGTTTTTCCTTCTTTTTACCTATGGATATAGATTCATTGTTTGATTTTTTTTGTTCTGTACAATTACTAAATAGTACAGAGCATATAAGGATTAAACAAATAGAGATTGTTTTCATGTAAGATGGTTTTTTTTAACATTTTACCGTACTAATAACTGTCTGAAAATAAACATAGTGTGGCTCAATGATTAAATTCGGGTACTCTCTGACTTTTAAGTTAAGCCATAAGCCATTTAACAATGACTTTATAAATGCGAAATGTTAGCTTTTGAATAATAGCAGTTAAATATAAGAAGTTTATTTTTGTTTTAACAAAACAATTAACTATTCCTTAAATAAAATAGGTTTATGATTGAAGATGTAATAATGCACTAAAAACTCATTATTTTGAAAACATTCTAATATACACAACCCTATTTACATAAAAACTGATATTGAATATCATGTAAATAGGGTTTTATTGAAGATTTTATAAATATTATGCAGATTTATAGAGTTTCATTTTCCGTTTTTGAAGTTGATCCTTTAAATCATCAATTGTGTTACTTATAGCATTTTCGAAGTTTTTTTCATCTGATGAAGCATACAAACGTGGTCCGGGCGCACTTAGTCGTATCCCGCATACATGACCTTTTTCATTATTTTTGTTTTCCTTTTTGAAGAATACGTCTCCACGTATCACGAATGGATATTGATCAAAGATTTTTTTCATTTTTTTAATTGTAAATGATTCTAATCGGTCGCTTGCTGTTACATTGGTGTATTCGAAAATGGTTTTCATACGTTTGTTTTTTTATTGTTATTTTAAATTTCTAGTTTTAAATAAATTTGAATTATCTAATCCAGAAACGCTACTTTTCCTGTTTCTATATGGTATAAGATAGCTACTATTTTTAGTGCAAATCCGCAAGTAAAGAATTTTTTGACCGCAGTATCTAAGTCTACATCTTTTGGTCAAAATAGTATCTTTACATATGGTTTAATTTGAATTGATAAAATTCATAAATGCTGTAGGGTGCTAATCAATCCCTTTAGTCGCTTTTCAATTTTACGTTTTTTAATGGTGATAGATTTCATAATTTCCATAAGTTTGGGATCTTTATTTTTCTTGTATATTTCATTGATTTTAAGAACCAGCTCTTTAGCTTCTCTAGAAGCAGAAACTCTATCGCTAGTACTCATGTGTGATATTTTCTTTCTTTGAAATTTTTTGGCTTGTTCTATTAATAATTCCATAATTAAAAATTTTAGATTAACACTTGTATTTACTCATCGGTTTCGATCAATAATGGGGTTTTACCATCGGTGATGATCACTTTGCTATTTTGAGATTTTGATAATTTATTAAATGCCTCTATGCTTCTTATTTTGATGATCTCTTCGGTTAACCCTTCGGCTAATATTTTTTGAGCATCCCGTTCTCCTTCTGCATCAATTATTTTCCTATCGGCCTCTAATCTTGCCTGTTGGATAACAAATTCCATTCGCATTGCATCTTGTTCTGCCTGTAATTTTCGTTCTATAGAATTGGCCAGACCCCTAGGTAATTGAATACTTTTCATTAAAACTGCAATTAACTCGATGCCATCTGCTTGTTTTTCGAGGTTTTCTTTCATTTTCATTTTGATCTCTTCTTCTATTTTGGCCCGCATTCCTGAGTGCATGTCTTTGGCAAAAAATTGTGCGCATACGTCTGAAGACGCAGATCTAAAAACGCTAGTGATGATTGACTCATATCCTTGACCTAAATTTTCTAGCACAGAGGGAATTTTATCTAGTTGTAAGCGATATAAAATTGAAATTTCTGAGTTCACGCTTAACCCTTCCTTACTTGGTAAACTCAGTATAAGCTTAATGTTATTGGTCTGTGTGGATTCTTTTATGACCTTACTCGTAAAAGGGTTATAAAATATAGTACCCTGCGTAGAGACCTTATCCGAAAACTTACCGAGTGTTTGTTTAACACCTGCTTCTCCTGGTCTAATGACAGCACAGTTTGTGAATAATAAAAGTACCCCAATTAATAAGAAAATTTTTGTTTTCATTTGTGTGCGATTTAAGTTGAACTATTACTTTTTTTATAAATCTATTAAAGAATATTCATATATTTTTATTTATCTTTATTATGATTTACATAAATAAATATTATGCATTATACTTTACATCAACTACAGATCTTTTTAAAGATAGCAGAGAAACAAAGCATTACGAAGGCTTCTGAAGAATTACATCTCACACAACCGGCAGTATCGATACAATTGAGAAATTTTCAGGATCAATTTCCAATTCCCCTAACAGAGGTAATCGGTAGAAAATTATATATCACAGATTTTGGGAAGGAAATCGCTGTTGCTGCAGAAAGGATTTTAGAAGAAGTAAAGGAGATCAACTATAAAACCATGGCTTATCAGGGACAATTGTCTGGAGTGCTGAAGATTTCTGTAGTTTCTACAGGGAAATATGTTATGCCCTATTTTTTATCTGATTTCATCAAAAAACATGAGGGAATCGATTTAATCCTTGATGTAACCAATAAAGCCAAAGTTATACAAAGCCTTGAAAAAAACAATGTGGATTTTTCTCTAGTATCTGTGTTGCCCACCAATTTACAAATTGAAAAGACCGAATTAATGGAAAATCAATTATATCTTGTAGGCAATACAAAGGAAAAGTTTAAAAAGAAGATGTATGATAAATCTATATTCACAAAATTGCCATTAATTTACCGCGAACCTGGGTCGGGTACCAGACATACTATGGAAAAGTTTATCGAAAAGAATAGTCTGCCCGTGAGAAAGAAAATGGAGCTTACTTCTAACGAAGCTGTAAAACAAGCTGTCCTTGCTGGACTGGGATACTCTATTATGCCATTGATTGGGATACGTAATGAATTGAGTGCTGGTCGTTTGCAGATTATCCCAGTTAAAGGATTTCCTATAAAATCAAATTGGAATCTTATTTGGTTAAAGAATAAAAAGTTTTCTCTTGCTGCAAATGCATTTTTAGAATATCTAGAGGTAGAAAAAGAAACGATTATGAAAAACAACTTTGAAGGCTACGAACAAAACTAATCAACGCGACTTTTATTTAATCTCTTTAGTTCTTTCTCTGTGGCATGTAGTAGTTTTTTAAGTCTTCTTTTTTTAATTAAGCATGTAGAATCATGCAAATCATTTTTTGTTCTATATAATAAAGATTCACAATAATTAATTCTGTTGAAGACCGGAAGTTTAGAAACAACGATCCTATACAAGTAATCACATTTGATTAAAGAGTTTGGGGTATTCTTTTTGAAGAGAGGCATTTCAGTTGGGGTTTGGGCCGATTATTCGTAAACATTGTGTGATGTATGTCTGTACATCACACAATGTTTATCTTCAAATTTCATACCTTAGAGTACTTTTATAATTTAAAATTTATATAAATTTTTAGGACTCCTCTGTATACCAATTTTCATAATTATGAATAGTGAGAATTATTTGACGATTATAGTGCTACATTAAAACATTTGTATGAGATAGAGGTAAAAAGGCATTCCAAGGGTTATATTAAATGGAAATGTTATTGCTAATGCCATGGGTAAATACAATCCCGGATTTGCTTTTGGAGCAGCTATTCTCATAGCTGCGGGAACAGCAATATAAGAAGCACTGGCCGCTAAGATGGCAAAAAGAAAGCGGTTTCCCACATTATCTGTAAAAGTCGCACTTAGAAAAGAAACTATAGAGCCATTGACCAAAGGAATAATTATAGCAAATAGTAAAGCAAACCATCCTTTCTTAAGAAAAGCAGAAAGTTTTTTACCACTTGTAATTCCCATATCTAATAAAAATACAGCGAGAAATCCTTTAAAAATATCAGTTGTAAAAGGTTTGATGCCTTCAGCTTGTTGTTCACTAGCCATAAAACCTATTATAAGACTTCCTAAAATTAGTAAGACGCTACCATTAGTTAAAGAATGTTTCACAACTTTGCTCATAGGTATCTTATCGTTTTTATCCTTATTATAGATGGACATTAGAAGTACTCCTACCATAATAGAAGGAGCTTCCATCAATGCCATGACTGCCACCATATGTCCACCAAATTCTATTTGTTCGATTTCCAGAAAAGAAATTGCAGTAACAAAAGTAACTGCACTTACAGATCCGTAGGCCGCCGCTATTGCTCCGGCGTTATAGACGCTGAATTTTCTTCGTAATATAAAATAGGAATAAATCGGAACCACTAATGCTAACAGAATACCAAATAACAGTGACCATACAATTTCAAGGTCTAAGTCACTGTGGGATAATTCTTGTCCTCCTTTAAAACCAATTGATAAAAGAAGATAAAGTGATATGAATTTGGAGGAGTTAGGGGGTATTTCTAAATCACTTTTAAATCTTACCGAAACGATTCCTAAAAAGAAAAAAAGGAGAGCAGGGTTAGTAAGATTGTCAATCAATAAATGTAAATCCATATATTGCTTTAAGGGTACGTAATCAAAAATTATTAGCTGTCGATTAATGAAACAATTAATCGTTTTTGATTAATTCAATCTCGACAGATCCGTTTATTTTTAATTGATATCCTTCATTTCTAGCATTTATAATCAATGCTTTTGTTTCTTCTTCTGCTCTTTTTAATTGTTCTATACGGTCGTCAAGATGTACGGTATTATCATCACAATATTGTTCTAGAGCACTTAGTCTTTGAAGCTTGTGAAAGTTTATTTTTTTACTGATCATTGAAATTAAGATGTCAGCAGCTTCAGAAGGTGTAAATGTTCCTTCGATAAGTTTAACGTGTTGTTGTGTTTTAGTCATTACTTCCATTTTAATAATTATTTAAAGTTTGATTCATTTAAAATTTTCAATCCTAAAATACAAGCCAAAATAAAGGCAGATACTATTAGTTTGTCCATAAATAAATGATTGTTTAAATAGGACAATATTAGAAAAGTACTTACAATACCTATTCCGACAATAGCAGAAAAAGTTGTCTTGGAGTTAGTTCTCTTATTCTTCTTGATAATGGATCTGTACAATTTCATCTTTTATTATTTTCGACAAAATTGAGAAGAGTTTTTTATATATTTTCATTTATATAAATTATATAAATCATTAAATTAATTTATATTTAGTATGATTTTGCAAATTGATTTATTGACTAAATACACAAAACCTGAGATGTTATAGGGTCTTAAAAAAAAGGAATACGTTCATTACCTTTAAATAAAAATTACTTGAAGTTTATTTTAATATGGGTAAATATGAGATCTTTATATTTTAGAGGAATGAATAAAAAGTTTAACAAAACTTTACAAGTATTTCTGTGTGATGTTTTGCAAAAGTGATCTGGTCATTTTTAGCTTATCTATAATACTAGCCTTTCTTTTTTTAAAATTAATAATTTGATAATGAGATAATTAATAGATTCTGTAAGTTTTCTCATTATAGAATATAGTATGGGTATACAGGTTTTTACGATAACTATGACAATATGGTTATTTGGTATAATTTTTCTACTTTTAGTCCTAATCCAAACTAATACGCTTGTTAAATTGATTTCTACTACCTGCATAGAATTGCTTGTAGTATTTATAAATACTTCGTAGCGGACTATTTCGGATAAAAAACAAACAAATAAATTTTCATTCAATCAAAAATGAGGCTTATATGAAACGAAGAGACTTTGTTAAGTATGCAGGATTAGGATCAGGTGCATTGATGATGCCATCCTTATTACTAGGAAATGACATTCCTGTAGAGGCGTTACTCCATCCAGGAATGGATGTAGCGATCAAAAAAAGTTTAGCGGATATGGCATTAAATACCGCAAAAAATTTAGGAGCATCATATGCTGATGCCAGAATTGGCAGATATTTAAATCAGTATGTATTTACAAGAGAAGATAAGGTGCAAAATGTTGTAAACACCGAATCTTTTGGTATAGGAATTAGAGTCATTGCTAATGGTACATGGGGTTTTGCGTCCACAAATAATGTTACCGAAAAGGGCATTAAAAAAGCAACCGAGCAAGCTGTAGCCATAGCAAAGGCTAATTCAAAAATTCAAAAAGTTCCAGTAAAATTAGCTCCTGTGCAATCATATGGAGAAGTAACCTGGAAAACCCCTATCAAGAAAGATTTTAAAGAAGTACCGGTTTCAGAGAAAGTCGATTTATTACTTTCTGCTAATGCTGCTGCGTTGAAGAGTGGAGCAAATTTTGTGAATTCGGCATTGTTCATGGTGAATGAGCAAAAGTATTTTGCTTCAACAGAAGGGTCATATATAGATCAAGATGTTCATCGTATCTGGCCGACTTTTACAGTTACCGCTATTGATAGAGCTTCAAATAAATTTAAATCTCGTCAGGCTATGAGTGCACCTATGGGAATGGGATATGAATATATGGATGGATTAGCGTCAGAGAAGCTACAAGGACCTGAAGGACTAAATCTATATAGAAACAGTTATGATATGGTAGAAGATGCTACCGTAGCTGCAAAACAGGCTAAGGAGCGACTTACTGCTAAATCAGTAGAGGCTGGTAAATACGATCTTGTTCTCGAACCTAATCATTTAGGATTGACTATTCATGAATCTGTAGGACATCCATTAGAATTAGATAGAGTACTGGGTTATGAGGCCAATTATGCAGGTACTAGTTTTGCAACGTTAGACAAGTGGAAATCTAAAAATTTCAAATATGGAAGTGATATCGTAAATCTGGTTGCAGATAAAACCCAAATTGGATCTTTAGGAGCAGTAGGTTATGATGATGAAGGAGTAAAAACCAAACAATGGGATTTAGTTCGTAACGGAATCTTAACGAATTATCAAGCCATTCGCGATCAAGTGCATATGATTGATCAAAATGAATCTCATGGATGTTGTTATTCTCAAAGCTGGAACGATGTACAGTTTCAGCGTATGCCTAATGTTTCTTTAGAGCCAGGCAAAGAGAAATATTCTATTAATGATATGATTAAAGATGTAGAAAAAGGAATTTATATTGCCGGTAGAGGTTCTTATTCTATTGATCAACAACGATACAACTTTCAGTTTGGAGGAACCGTGTTTTATGAGATAAAGGATGGCAAGATTGTAGGAATGTTAGATGACGTTGCTTATCAATCCAACACTCAGGAATTTTGGAATTCGTGCACAAAGATTTGTGATGAGAGCGATTACAGGCTTTTCGGATCATTCTTCGATGGAAAAGGACAGCCTTCTCAGATAAGTGCTGTATCTCACGGAAGTTCTACGACCAAGTTTAATAACGTAAACGTGATCAACACAGGTAGAGCTATTTAAAATACTGTTTCACTACAAAATATTAAAAATATCATGGCAATATATTCAAAAGAAGAAGCAAGACAAATCATGGAAAAGGCATTAAGCTTTTCTACAGCAGATGCTTGCGAAGTTAATTTGAGTGGAAGTGAAAGCGGTAATATCCGCTATGCAAGAAATACAGTGTCTACCGCAGGACACAGATCTAATCAAACTTTGGTGGTACAATCAAATTTTGGAAAAAAATCAGGTACCGCTACTATCGATGAGTTTGATGACGAATCTTTAAAGAAAGTAGTTAAGCGATCAGAAGAGCTGGCAAAACTTTCTCCAGAGAATCCTGAGTTTATGGCTCCTTTAGGTCCGCAAAAGTATGATGAATCTATTACCTTCAACAAAGGTACAGCTGAGATTACTCCGGAGTATCGTGCTAATGTAGCCAGTAATAGTATAGAACCAGCTGCAGCCAAAGATATTACTGCAGCAGGATTTTTTGATGACTCTTCGGGATTTAGTGCTATGCTAAATTCAAACGGACTTTTTGCATACAATAGATCTACAGATATGAATTTTACCGTCACTATGAGAAGTAACGATGGTACTGGTTCTGGATGGGTTTCAAGAGACTTCAATGACGTTAGCAAGTTTGATGCCGCTGAAGCTTCAAAAGTAGCAATAGATAAGGCTATACTATCTAAAGAAGCCAAGGCAATAGAACCTGGTAAATATACTGTAATCTTAGAACCAGCAGCCTCTGTTGGACTATTAGGCAATATGGCTCGTGCATTTAATGCTCGTACTGCAGATGAAGGGCGAAGTTTTATGTCTAAAGAAGGAGGAGGAACCAAGATGGGCGAAAAGATTGTTGACGAACGTGTGAATATCTGGTCAGATCCTTTACATCCAGAAGTTCCTACAGGTACATGGAATGGTCAAGGGCAGCCTCTCAAAAAAACCACTTGGATAGAGAATGGAAAGGTTAAAAACCTTGCCTATAGTCGCTATTGGGCAGATCAAAAAGGTGTAGATCCTGTGCCTTTCCCTAACGGATTTATAATGCAGGGAGGAGATGCTTCTCTTGAAGATCTTATTAAGGATACCAAAAAAGGAATTCTGGTTACCAGGTTATGGTATATCAGAACTGTAGATCCTCAAACACTTCTGTATACAGGTCTTACAAGGGATGGGACCTTTTACATCGAAAATGGGAAAATTAAACATCCGGTAAAAAACTTTAGATTTAATGAAAGTCCAATAATTATGCTTAATAATCTGGAAACTCTTGGTAAACAAGTAAGAATTAATGGTAATCTGGTACCTTATATGAAGGTAAGAGATTTTACATTTACCAGTTTATCTGATGCGGTATAATTAAGAAAATTGATAACAATTACTGGTTATATTTGATACTTCATATAACCAGTATTTTTCTTTGGAAGTTCGGATGAATTTTAGTGTCGCTTTAAGAAAGAAACACATAATTTAAGGGAATATAAAACGAATTCATTGGCAAACAAATTCTTCTTTACAAGGTTACAATATGAGTCAGGGGATTGGGATGTGGATCAAAGAATGCCTTCTAATCTTTTAAATTCTCTCGTTGAGTATACTACACTTGAAGTAGATACACAGGAAAAAATTATTCCTTTAAGCAGTGATGATGTCTTTAAAAGCCCTTTTTGTTATATATCGGGTCATAAACTAGTACAGTTTACCAGAAAAGAAAGAGAGAATTTTAAAAAATATGTCGAGAATGGAGGTTTCGTCTTTGCCGATGATTGCAATCACGACATTGACGGTCTGTTTTCTAAATCATTTGAACGCCAAATGGAAGAGATTTTTGGTCCTGGTGAACTAAAAAAGATTCCAAATAATCATGAGATTTATAACATCTTTTTTGAATTTGACGATGGTCCGCCTACAACATCACAAGAGCTTAATGGGTGGGGAGACGATATCGTACATGATTACTTGAAAGCGATCGAAATTAATGGTAGAATTGGAGTTCTTTTCAGTAATAAAGACTATGGTTGTGAGTGGGATTATGATTTTAGAAACAAACGATGGTATAAAATTGATAACACCCGCTTTGGGATAAATATAGTGATGTATGCATTGACATCATAAAAATAGAACTATGAATAAAGACTTAGCAAGTATAGAAGAGGAGATAAATATACTTACTGAAAAACTAGTAACCTTAAAGAAAGAAATAGGAAAGGTAATTATAGGGCAAGAAGAGACTGTAGAGCAATTGCTTATTACATTTCTTGCAGGAGGACATGCACTTTTGGAAGGTGTTCCCGGACTAGCAAAAACCTTAATGATTCGAACACTGGCTCAAGCTATTGATCTAAAATTTAAAAGGATACAGTTTACCCCGGATCTAATGCCTTCAGATATTATTGGAACCGAAATATTAGAAGAGGATCATAGTACCGGTAAAAAGTTTTTTAAATTTAATAAAGGCCCAATCTTTGCCAATATCATTTTAGCAGACGAAATCAATCGAACACCTCCTAAAACTCAGGCAGCTTTACTAGAGGCGATGCAGGAATTTGAAGTTACTTATTCAGGTAAAACTTATACCCTTGACAGGCCATTTTTTATTCTGGCAACTCAAAATCCCATTGAGCAGTCAGGAACCTTTATTCTTCCTGAAGCACAACAAGATCGATTTCTATTGTACATTAAGATTGGATACCCAACAGAATCTGAAGAAACAACAGTTTTAAAAAATACGACGGGAACGAAACAGACAATGTTATTTAAAGTGATTAGCGAAGAGGATATACTACGTTTACAAGATTTGGTAAGAGAAGTACCAATTAGTGATGATCTGATCTCATTAGTGAGTAAATTGATCAGAGCTACACGTCCCGAAACTACTTCAGATTCTTATGTGAAAGAATGGGTGAATTGGGGAGCAGGGCCAAGGGCAGGGCAAGCCATGATATTGACAGCCAAGGCTAGAGCCTTAATTAAAGGACGTTTATCTGTAACTCCTGAAGATATAAGACATGTAGCACTTCCTGTGTTGCGACATAGAATTATTGTGAACTTTAGAGCAGAATCTGAAGGTATTACCGCTGATGATGTGACATGTCAGCTTATAAAGACACTATTTTAATAAGGTTTTATTTTAAATAAGTGAAACGAGAAGAGTATCATCGGTTACTTAAACCAGAGCTAATCAAAACCGTATCGGGGTTGGCACTCATAGCTCGTGTGATAGTAGATGGATATTTATCAGGACTGCATCATAGTAATAATGTAGGATCTGGTATGGAGTTTAATCAATACCGTAACTACGAGCCTGGTGATGACTTGCGACTATTAGATTGGAAAATGTTAGCCAGATCTGGAAGGTATTATATCAAGCAATCAGAAATAGAAACTAACATTGCGGTAAAATTTATTTTGGATTCCAGCAAATCGATGCTTCATACAGAAGAAAACATATCCAAGATGGATTTTGCCAGGGTTTTAATTGCATGTTTAGCATATTTGTCTAAAAATCAAGGAGATGCGGTGGGACTTTTTGCACTTAACGATCAACAGTTATATAACATGTATCCGAAGGTACAAAAACAGCACTATAATAGGTTATTAGAAGGTCTTATTGCTATTGAAAATAAAGGAAAATGGCCTGTCAATCCTGAAACGTCTAAGCATCTTTATGATCGAAGCCATAAAGAATTGATTTTTTTTGTCACTGATTTATATGAACAGGATGAAGAGATCATCTCTTTTGTTAAGCGATTAAAAACACCTAGAAATGAAGTTGTCGTGTTACACCTTATGGGTAAAAATGAATTGGATTTTAATTATGAGGGAACCGTAACTTTTGAAGATTTAGAAACCGGAGCTAGACTTCAGGTAGATGCAAAAGCAGCAAAAAAAGAATATCTTTTTGCACTAGAAGAAATGATGAAAAAGGCTAAAAATACTTTATTGGCTAATGATATAGGATATCACCTATTCAGACTAGATGAAAATATAGGAGCAGCTTTACAATTCTTTCTTAAAAAACGAAATAAACTCATTTAATATGTTTTTTCTTAATCCGACATACTTATGGGCAATGCTTGGGTTAATCGTACCCGTAGCAATACATCTTTGGAGTAAGAAAGAGGGTAGAACAATTAAGGTCGGAAGCATCAAACTGCTTAACGAAACAGATTCTCAGAAATCCAGAACTATTCAGCTTAATGAATGGTTCTTATTGCTTTTAAGAATGTTACTTATCACTATACTTGTAATTATCATTGCGGCACCAAGAATAAAGAAGAAAGTAGATGCGATTCCGATTACGTATATAGTTGAACCCGCTTTATTAAATAATGAAAGGATACGCACTATTATAGATACGCTTGAAAAAGGACCTTCATTAAGACTTCTACAAGTTGATTTACCAGAATTGGAAGAAGAAGATTTAGATAAAGACAACCATCATAAGTTATCATATTATTGGCAGCTAATTCAAGAAATGGAAGCATTGAATACCGATAGTATTGTGGTTTTTACCAATGGATTTCTTTCTGGGCTACGGGGTTCGAGACCTAAAATGAGCAAAAAGATCTCTTGGGTGGCCATAAATCCGGGAAATAAAGTAAGAAAAGAGCTAAAGGCCATACAAAAAGAAAATGGAGTAAACTTGCTTTCTCTATCCAGTGATCAGCAACATGTAACTTTTAAAAAAGAAGTAATCGCTGTAAATAATAATGGTTATACACTTAACTCAACTAAGGACAGTTTGCTTTTCAATGTAGATGAAAAACAAGAAAGCCTGGCTATTACTCTAGAAAAGCCGGTCAATATACTTTTGAACTATCAGGAAAGTTTGGCTAATGAGGCGACATATATTAATAAAACATTGAATGTCATTTCAAAATTTCTCAAAACCCCTATCGAAGTGCAAAGTGCAAAGAATATTGATACGGTAGATATCGAACGTTTCGATATGGTGGTTTGGTTAAGCACAGATTCAATTCCGCAGACTTCGGCAAAGGTATTAGCCTATCAACCAGACGAGCTAGCTTCTCGAATAATAAAGCAAGGATCTACAAAAAGAGTTTTTTATATTACAAAATCACTTACTTCAGAAAATATTATAGAAGAACATTTTTCTGAACAACTATTGAGAATATTAGATTTTCAAAACGACATAAAGGAAGAAATTACAAAATATGATAAACGAATTGTTGCCTTAGAAGAATTACTTCCTGTATATATCAAACCTAAGGTTGATACAAGGAATTTTTCTATTTTGGATATTTCTAAATGGTTTTGGGGTTTATTGGCTATATTATTTATGATAGAACGCATTACTGCAAAATTGAGAAATCAATGAGTGTACCAGGAAACAGAGTAGTAACTCGATTCAAAAGGCATTGGCGATTAAAACTTTGGATAGAAGTGATAATGTATGCCCTGGGACTTGCGATTTTTACTTATTTTGTATTTCAAATAATTCTATTTTCAATAGTTGTTTTTGTAGTAGCTGCAGGAATAATCGCTTTTATTATTAAGCCTTATGCTCTTAACCTGCAAAAAGTAAGTACATACATCGACCAACATCTACACGATGCAGAATATAGCACAGGCCTTTTATTAATTCCGGAAGAGAATTTATCTGATATAGCAAAACTTCAACAGCATAAGATAACCACAGAGTTGAATGCAAGGCTGAAAACTTTAAAGCCTCCAGGTCATTCGATCAGAGGAGTAGTGGTTATGGGATTATTTGTGGTCATTGGATTTGTTATAAGTCAATTTGATCTAATGAGACCTTCTCAAAAGATTCAACAACCAAATATGGTATCAGAACAGATAGTTTTTGTGCCTACAGACTCAACTCAGATAAAAACCAAACCTCCCAAAGTAGAAAGTCAGCACGTAACGATTCAATATCCTAAGTATACCAATACACCATCTTTTCAAACTTCAGAAATGAATATTAAAGTGTTGGAAGGGTCAGAGTTATCTTGGCATATAAAATTCAATTCAGCTATCGAAAGTGTAACTATGGAAAGTATGGGGAATCATTATCCTATGCAACCGGTTGATAGTGCGTATGTAAGTACCTCAAAAGCAAAATCAACGGGTTTTTATAATTTCAAATTTATTAATAGTGACGGCGCTTCGTATGTATCGCAATTGTATTCAATTGAAGTAATCAAAGACCAAGCCCCCGAAATAGAAATCAAAGAAATCAAACAGTTTACTTCTTTTTCTTTCAAGGACAGTAAAAATCTAGCTTTTAACGCTTCAATTACCGATGATTTTGGGGTGGCAAGTGCCTATATTATTGCTACAGTAAGTAAAGGCTCAGGCGAGTCAGTAAAATTTAGGGAAGAAAAGTTAAATTTTGATACCGGAGTAGTTGTAGGAGGCAAAAGACAAAACCTTTCAAAAACGATTAACCTGGATCAGATGAAAATGGAACCCGGCGATGAATTGTATTTTTATATTGAAGTTTTTGATCAAAAAAGACCCAAACCAAACAAGTCAAGAAGCGAAACTTTTTTTGCAGTAGTTAAAGACACAGTTTCAGATCAGTTTGCAGTAGAAGGGACTATGGGAGTAGACTTAATACCGGATTATTTTAGAAGCCAGCGTCAATTGATTATTGATACAGAAAAACTTATTAAAGACAAGCCCAAACTTTTATCTCAGGAATTCAAGTTTAAAAGTAATGAGTTGGGTTTTGATCAAAAGATGTTACGTATTAAATACGCCGAATTCATGGGTGACGAATCAGAATTTGGCCCGGCTCAACAAGAAAGCTCAGAAATGCACGACGAGGAAGAACAGCATGATGACGAAGATCCCTTGGCAGAATATACCCATAAACATGATACCGAAAATGAGCATAATCTGGTAGCAGAAGAAGGGGAGGGCGAGGGCGGGGAGAAGGAAGATCCCTTACATGAATATTTACACAATCATGACGACCCTGAAGAATCTACACTCTTTACCCAGTCATTAAAAAGTAAATTACGGCAAGCTTTAAATCAAATGTGGGATTCAGAATTATATTTAAGACTTTATCAACCCGAAAAATCCTTGCCTTATCAGTACAAAGCTCTTAAACTTATTCAGGAAATTAAAAACAGCGCACGCATTTATGTACATCGTATTGGTTTTGATCCTCCACCTATTAAAGAAAACAAAAGACTTACAGGTAAGATTAAAAAGGTAAAAAATTTCAGGAAAGAGGAGGAGTTAGCCCAACCTGCATTATATCCATTCATAAGACAGGCAACTTTGCGACTGGAACAATTAGTAGCGAACAAACAAATCCTTTCAGAAAGTGACAGAAATCTTTTTGAACAAGCCGGAAATGAATTAGCTATAAAGGCTATTGAAGCCCCGGGAAAATATCTCAAAACATTACAACAATTAAAACAGATTACAGAGATAAAAGAAATACCTAGCTCGACTTTAATAGAAGTACAAAAAGAATTATTTGCAGTACTTCCTGAAGGCAATCCCAATCCCATTAAAAAAGAGAAAGTGGCAAGTGAGATTAATGAATTATTACTAAAAGAGCTCGAGATTCATGATTGAAACCTTAACTTTTTTAAATAATCACATGTTCTGGCTGATCAGTATAGGTGGGTTTATACTTTTCGCAATATTTATATGGAAGGAATTCCATCAATTTGGTACGCTTAAATTTTGGGTTAAAGTGATCGTATCTTTTTTGGCTATTGCTTCACTAGTGTTAATAGCATTACGCCCTGCGATCTCTGTTCGTAAAGGAACTGCAAATATCGCACTACTCACCAAGGGATATGATGATAATCAACTAGATAGTCTTCGAAAAGTTCATAAAAAATTAAAACTGATTACATATAAAGCCAACGATCCTATTTTTGATAATCAGGCCGCGATCGATTCAGTTTTTTTATTAGGATATGGTATAGAACCTTTCGACTTTTGGCAGTTAGATGAAAGGAATGTAAAATATTTGGCTAAACGTGAGCCTTCCGGTATTACCAGGTTTACTTATAATTTTAAAAATAAGATTGGTCAAGATGTAGTTTTTAAAGGACTTTATAATAAACCAGAAAAAGGCAAAAAACTTATCCTTCAGGGGCCTGGCGGATTAGCAATAGATTCTGTCATTTTAAATGCTGCAGACGAGTACAAATTTCAGCTACAAGTCAAACCAAATGTAAAGGGTAAATATCTTTTTTCGCTTGTAGAGAAAGATTCTTTGGGAACAGTAGTATCTAGTGATCCAGTTCCAATAGTAGTAGAAAATCCAATGCCTTTAAAAATATTAATAGTTAATGGATTTCCAACTTTTGAAACCAAATATCTCAAAAATTACTTAGCCGAAAAAGGGCATCAAGTATCGATAAAAAGCCAGATCACAAAAGGCAGATTCAAGTTTGAATACTTTAATACGGAAAAAAATGCTATTGGAAATTTTTCTAAAAAGAGTTTGAAGCCTTATGACCTATTGATCATTGATACCACCTTATTTATAAATCTTGGAAAAAGGTCTTTAAGCAATATAGAAAATTCTATGAGAGAAAACGGACTGGGAGTATTTATTCAACCTAATGATCGTTTTTATCAATCATCATTGGAAATTGCGTCTTTTAATTTTGTTCCTGATAAAAAGACAGAAGTTATTTTCAAAGAAAAACCAAAATCTAAGATATCTAAGTATGCTTATGTATTTAAGAATGAATTTCCGATTCAGTCTATTCATAATGATCGTCAAAACAATATCATCTCTGCTTACAAACGTGTCGGTAAAGGTAGAATTGGATCGACAGTACTAGAAAATACGTATGAATTGTTGTTGAAAGGAGAAACAACAGCTTACCAACAAATATGGTCAGAAATTATTGGTAAGTTGAGTGGGAGAGAAGTTTCTTCCATCCAATGGGAATCAAATACAATAATTACATATAAAGATCATCCTTTTGAGTTCAACTTACGAACTTCGATAGAGAAACCAGAAATAGAAGCAAATCAAACTTACAGGGTTTCATTACAGCAGCATATAGATGTTAACAATCTATGGAGAGGAATAACGTATCCCTATAATTCTGGATGGAACACGCTTTCTGTAAGACAAGATACTACAGTCGTTTTCAATTATTTTGTTACTGATACTATACATTGGCAATCATTAGCAGAGTATAAAAAAGTGAGAGAAAATAAAAGGCAATTTGATGGATTTTATGATAAAACCAGACATAAAACATATCCGTCAAAACCTGTTAACCTCACTTTATTTTTTATAACATTTTTATTATGTATGGGATACTTATGGTTAGAACCTAAAATAGCAAGCAACTAAAAGTGATCATTTCCAACAAATTGTACTTATATCTCGTACTAAAAAATGATCTTAATATACAGGAGGAAGGATATTTTAATGGTTTTTTATGATTAAAAATATGATGTAAATCATTTATAACCTTAACTTTGCATTCTCAAAAAAAAAAGTAAGTTAGTGATTAAAGAAATAATTATTGCCATTCTTTGGAGTATCTCTCCATTTGGAGAAGCCAAGGTTGGAATCCCTTATGGAATGTTTAATGGTGTGAACATCTACTTAGTATTTGTTGTCTGTTTTATTGCCAATTTATTGGTCTTTCCTTTAATGATTTTCTTCTTAGAAAAAATTAACACCTATTTATTAAGGTGGAATTTCTATAAGAAATCTGCCATATTTGTCGCTAGAAGAGCCAAGACAGGTTCTGGCGACAAGATTAAGAAATATGGTTTTTGGGGACTTTTGCTTTTTGTGATGATTCCGCTTCCGGGAACTGGTGTATATGCAGGAAGCATAGCAACGTATTTATTTAAGATTAAAAGAAGAAAGGCTTTTATCGCTAATACTGTGGGGATATTCTTATCTTCGGTTATAGTTTGGTCTACTACTTTGCTTACTATGCAAGGGGTTTCTTGATACAGCTGTTCAAAAATACAATAAACAAAAGAATACCATGTAAACTTCTGTTTATTTAGCTTGGATCAATCAAAATTTACTTGATTAATTGAAGAGATGAGCTTTCCGTTTTCTGTCATCCCTTCTATAAATAGTTTTACACCCTTTAATCCATAGTAAGGAAAAGTAATAGTAACTTCTTTGTTATTACTAAAGGAAAGCTTGGGTTCCCAATGAATATGCCCATAATTAAGAAAAGATTTGTTCACAAAAGTTCCAAATTTTGGATTGTAATAATCGACGGGTCTTTCAAATCCTTCACTAGCCATTTTTTTAACTAGTCTTTTTTTGGTTTCTAAGAAATCCTCACCGTATTTTCTATAGATATAAACTGTTCCTCCACCACTTCCATGTGTTCCAAAATTCTCATAATAAATCTCATCGATATTGTCGAGAGAATAATCGGTCAGGTTGTTATCAACTCGAAAATCATCCAGAATAATAATGGGAGGATCATCTACCCTAGTTTTTGGTAATATCCAGAAGGAACTGTTTGCCGAATTTGATCTAACCTTAAAACCAAGACGTTTTATTAGATTAGACAATTTTCTATGTTTCTTTATATCAGTTTCATTAATTTTTTTTCCTTCAATAGTACCACCAATTAATTTTTTGTTTTTTGTAAGTTCAGGCACTATTTTTTTTTGAATAATAACACTATCAAGATTTATAGTGTTTTCGGTTCTAATTATTTCATCATAACTATTAAGTTCTTTCGGTTTCACGAAGGTTGTGATATCGAGATTTAAATCAGAAGATGAGATAGAGTCTTGTTCAATTTTAGGGAAAAAGTCTAATAGGATATTAGGGTCTTTTTTTAAAGCTTTTCCATTAGTAATACCAATATTTAATGTTTCTCCTTTAAGAATATATTTGTTGCTAAACTCGAATTTTTTATTTTCTGCAAGATTAGCATTTAATACGCTGCCCAAGCTGGGTTGAAACATAATTACTTGATCTTTTTTGTTTTCAGCCGGAGTAAGCACTTGGCCTTTGATAGTAATACCTCTTTGAAAATCAAATTTTCTATTTGGAGTCTCTTCAAATATATTTTTCCATTCATATCGGCTCCAGCCAAGTGTAAGAAATAACAAATCCAAATTATTCAATGTAGATCGATTAATGTTTTGAAAAAAAGACGAAGAGTTGGTCACTTTATTCTTGAAATAAGGTTGTAAAAGAAACGAGGAAATAATTGATTTTTCTGGATTGGCCAAGGTTTCTTCTGGGAGCACAGACACACTCAAAGATCCCGACTTTATATTTTGATGGTTAAGACTAATTCTAACTTTTACAGAATCGTTTGTTTTGTCAAGGACTTCTGTATTAGGCTCTATTTTTAGAAAATCCAAGTTACGTTCATTAAAAATTAGTCTTTCAAGTAAAGGGTTTAATTGGTTGTCGAAAAGGGTCATAATATTTGTACCTGTAAATAGTTTTTTTTTAGAGAACGAAATAGTTTTTTCGGTTTTATCAAACACAAATTCATGAGCTTTGATCATTCCGTCTCTATGTATTGCCAAATAAAAATTATTACCCTGTATTTTTGAAAAAGTTCTTGAATTGGTTCGTAAGGCTACAAAAACCTTATCCTCAAATAAGTTATTTATCGATATAGTAATTCCTGTTTCCTTAGGTTCTGGGAGTATTTTTGTAATGCTATCTCCATTGACAAGTTCGATCTTTAAATAGTAGCGCTGATTTTGACTTGGACGTATAGAAAATTTTCCGATACCATCATTATTACATTTAATATTCTTGAGTATAACTTCATTATTTTCAGTAACGATGAAACCACGTCGTATAATTTTTCTTGTGACATCTGGGCTTTCAATTCTAAAGCCAACGGTGTTCAAAACTTCTGAAACCAAATTTCCTCCTTCGGGCAAAATATGCAGTGCATATTTTTTTTTAGCATTTTGTGTGGTGATGACTGTATTATCAAGAACATAAATTTTTTGGAAGAAAGCATTATCTTCTTTAAAATTTTTCATCCAATTGGTGTATGCTTTTATGATAAGTTCTCCCGAACCAAAACTTGAATCCAAGGATAACGTCCCAAATGCTACGCCATTGTCGACGTAGAATAACTTTTTGGTCAGAAGCTTTCCATTACTATTATAAATACCAAAATAAAGATTAGTAGTTTTCAAAAAGGGGAGCCCTGTTTTTGTATGGTATACATATCCTGTAAACCAAAGATTTTCTCCTTTAAAAAAAATGTTTTTATTGAGATGTAAAAAAACACTTTCTCTGGGTAGTTCAAAGTAATCTCTATATGTTTTTGTTACTGTAGAAGAAACATCCTGAGCAGACGCAGGAAATATAAAAGTCAAATGAAGAATAAAAATTAAGCACGTTGCTCTCATATAGGCATAATTCAAAACTTAAATTTACGAAACTTTAGGGCTATATTATGAATTGATAACGGGGGGTGACTTTTTTTGTGCTCTTTTTATTACTTGTTTATTATTAATTAACATTTACAGCAATGAATAGCAATCTAGATGTGATAAAGTTCTGTATTTATGATATTAAAATACTTCAGGATGTTCAAAAACTGATAAAAATCAGTAATAAACAGTAAAAAAAATATTAAAATTGATTTTTAAATTTGGTGTATGGAAATCTCGAAAGATATCGTATTACGGCCAAGGTTTTTTCAGGACTTGAACATTCCGTCAGAAAAAGTACTCGAAGCTTTTGAAAGTAAGGGTAAAACCTGTAAAAATTTTAAAGTAAGTCGCATAGATCATCATGTTTTTATACGAATTCCAAAGAAAGAACAACACTTTTGGTCACCACAACTTCATCTGGAGATTTATGATGTTGAAGGTAATAAACCGAAGCTTAAGGGACTTTTTGGGCCCAGTCCAACAGTTTGGACGTTTTTTATGTTCTTACATTTTATAGTAGCTATAATATTCATAGGAGCAGGAATTTGGATATACGTAAATATGAGTTTAGGTGAGCCCTATATCTACCCAATTATAGCAATGGTTTTTCTTTTTATCACATGGTTTGTTCTTTATTTTGCAGGTCGCTTAGGAAGAGATGCAGGTAAAAAAGAAATGTTCTCATTATATGAATTTATGAGAGAGACCTTGAATTCGATTAAGTAGTCTTCTTTTACCGATGACCTGCCAATATATTGCATGTCAAATCTTCATCGATCTATTACTTTTAAATGAGATACGCTCATAGCAGAAGCTTTTATGAACTTCTGGCATATTTTTTGTCTTTATACAATCTGACGAATTAAGTGATATTTAATGTGTTATCGGCTATTGTTTTGAGAAAAAATGCCCCAGAAAGGACTTTAAAATATTAAATTTTAAAACAATGATAAATCAGAACAAACAAAGCTTTGAAAATAATTTATGAAGTTATAATTTTGAATCCCTAAAATAACCTATTATTATGCGTGGAATAAATGTTAAGAATGCAAAAAAGTCATTATTGATACTTGTAAATTTATGCTTTTTTGTAAGTGCGCAAGCACAAAATGACCAAATCTCTCTTCAATCTATAAGTGAACAAGAATTTGCCGTCAACAGTATCAATGGAATTCCTTTTACAGTGGTCCTAGAAGACAGTAACAGTGATGGGCAATATCATTTACCAAGTGGTGGAAGCGTTACCTTTAAAGTTGCAGACATGATCGGTAAAAGAAGTACTCTCAGGATTGTTTTTGAAGAAGAGATGTACCACTCTTTAGAAGATAAACTTATCGAACAATACGATTCTGATGTGCAGTGGATTACTAATTTTTTAGAAATAAAGGAAAAAGATCGTAAAATGTTTCCAACACGACCGGTCTTTACAGATGTAGGTTTAGAAAAATTAAAATCTAAAGTATTCGAATATGCCACTACCGATAGAAAAGAGGATTACTTTAACCAATGGATCGAAAAAATAAACTACTCTGTTGGCGCAGTAGATTTTTTCAGGAAGTTGTACGCTGCTTCTAATGGTGAAGATAATGAACATCGCCATAATTTTTTACCCATAAATATACACGAAGAACTTCAAAAATATAGATAGTCTCTCAAATACAGAAATTGAAAAAAAGGGTTGTAAAACAACTCTTTTTTTTATGGTTTAAATTTAGTTGTACTTCAAAATCATTTATCATCTTTATTTTTTAATACAATAAAAAATCGCATTCATGTGGCTATCTATGAGAAGTTCATAATTACCCTAAACCAATTTTTAATACTCTAAATCCATTTTTACGTAACGCATAGGAGTTTTGTATGTCAAATATCTTCATATTAGCATAGTATTTCTTGTTATCTTTAGACTAGATACGCAAAAGACTCAGTAAATTTATATGAAAGAAGTAGCATATCGCATTGCACATACCCCATTTATCGCCCAAGCAGTCGCCAATACTTTTGGGATATCTATAGAAAATTCAATTTACGATCTTCAGCATGAATTGATAGGAAGTGTAGAGTTTTATCAGCTCAATACAGGATTATCAATACAGATTAGTAAATTTCAACCTAAACTACCTATTAGAGTATCAAGGACTGGAACAGTAGATGATCGATTGTTAGTCTTGGATTTTCATATTACCGGTAACGCAACTTTAAATGTAGCCAACAACTCTGATTCTTCTCAAACTAATAACGGGCTAATTCATGGGGCTTATTTTGCATCTTCAGAAGTGCAATCATTTGCTTCATTTTCTCCAGGATTTTACAATGAACAATTCCATATAATCATCGATAAAGAATGGTTAGAAGACTTCTTTTCATCTGATATTGAAGAGATTTTACATAAAATTATAACCGCAGAGCCATTTTTTATGTATGAGCATTTAAACAGTGAACTAATGACTTTACTCGTTACAATTTTTAATTCAAATAGAAATGCGAGTTTTAGACAAAGCTATCTGCATGGAAAGACTATTGAGTTGCTATCACTTTTCTTTAATCAACTTAAAAATAGAGAAGAAAATTTGGGCTATACTGCATCCAACTATACAGATATTTCTAACTTGTTCGAATTAATGCAATTTGTTGATCATCATCTCGATAGTGATTTGAGCGTTCAAAGATTAGCTAATGAAATCGGATATAGTGAAAGTAAATTACAAAAGCTTTGCAAAGCAGTTTACGGAAAAAGTGTGTCCAAACAAATTACAGAACGGCGTATGAATAAAGCTTTAGAACTACTAGGAAGTCGAAAGTATACTATTGCCGAAGTAGGGTATAAAATGGGATATCAGAATATGAGTCATTTTTCAAATGCATTTAGGAAAATCCATGGGTTTCTTCCTTCTCAGTATTTGAAATAATTGAAACGGAGTATTAATTTGTCCAAATCGGGTATAAGATGTGGATATTTCATTGTTTTTTTGGTCATAAAGTAATCATGAAAAAAATCATTTTTTTATTCTTATTAGCAGTAAGTATTTGTAGTTATGCGCAAGATGTACCTATGGTAGAAATATCCTTTTTAGGAACATTTCACTTTGATCAGGTGCATAATCCCGAAAATTCAAATACCAATTTCTTCGAAAAGGATCGTCAATCTGATATACAAAAGATACTTTCTAGACTCAAATTATATCAACCAGACCGAATATATATTGAAAGAGAGCCTAAATTTCAAAATTCGATAGATAGCATTTATCAGTTATATAAAGTCGATAAACTACAATTAAGAGACCTTAGAAATGGTTCTGGCGAGGTTTATCAATTGGCCTTTCAACTCGCTAAAGAATTGGATCTACCAGCTCCATTATGTGTAAATTATTATGCAAGTACTTCACAAAGTCTTTTGAGTTCTGGAAAAAACATAGAGAAATATCAAATGGCTTTACAAGATTTTCAGCAACTTGGAAGAAGTACAGTGCGAGATTTTATACAAGGAAAAGCCTCTTTACTAGAAACTTTACTACTCATGAATACACCGGAGAATTTAGCTAAATCGTACAGGCTATTATTCAATATTCCTGCTTATGTTAAAAATGGCGAATTTGTGAACTATGATAAAGTAGATTCAACTTCGATTGATAAAAATTATATAGGGGCAGAGTTTATCTCCCTGCTTTATGAACGTAACCTAAAAATTTATTCCAATATTCTAAATACTCAACAGGATAATGGCGGAAAAAGAATTTTAATGATAACAGGTCAAACCCATGTCGGGGTACTTCAAGAACTCTTGCATAATAATACAAATTTTAGGGTAATACCAATTCATACATATTTAAAAAACTAAATTTTGAGGATATATTTGACTTTTACTTTACTTACTTGCGTTATCCTTTCTTCAATTGCTCAAGAACAATTATTGGAAAAACTCTCTAAGTCTTTTTTCAAGGATTCTACCAATTATGGATTAGCAGTAGGAATTATACATAAAGATTCTCTGAAAGACTTTTATTATGGAGGCAAGTATCATCCAGATAATATGGATATCGATGATCGAACGATTTTTGAGATAGGTTCTATTACCAAAACTTTTACATCGTATATATTGGCTTCTATGCAGGTTAAAGGAATAATACATAAAGATGATCATCTCACCGATTACTTGTTCTCGAGTCTTGCGAACAAAAAAGTTTTTGAACCTATTTTGTTAAAAAATTTAGCCACTCATACCTCTGGAATTCCGTTAACAGGCACCGATGACTGGCAGGTTTTACAAAAGGACCAACGTTTTAATCCAGAAAGTCAGTTTGATTTACTTACAAAAGAATTTATTTATGAAAAACTCGCTAAGATTGATAGTTTAAACAATTTCGGCACCTACAGATATTCTAATGTTGGACTATCAATACTTTCATTTGTTTTGCAAAAGAAAACCAGTTTATCTTACCAAGAATTATTACAAAAAATGATTTCCGATCCATTGCAATTAAAAGATCTTTATCTGGAGGTACCCCAGGATAAAGTACATCGAATTGCTATGCCACACCAAAAAGGGTTGCAAGTTCCTTTAATTGAATTAAGCGATGCCAAGGCTGCAGGAGGTATTAAGACGACCATGCCAGATATGTTAGTTTATCTCAACAGTTTGGCTAATCCGAAAACTAAAGCTCAAAAACAAATTCAGCAGCTACTTTTTGAACCTCAGTTCACAGATAATAATCTAAAACATCTTGGACTGAGCTGGGGCATATATGAATTAGCCGGAGAGCAGGTGTATTTTCATAACGGAGGCACTTATGGTAGCGGAAGTATAGCCATAATATGTCCTTCAAAAAAACTAGCAATAGCTCTTTTTGCAAATAGTCAGGTTACCAGTGAAGTGCAGAGTTATGGTATTAAAATTATAGAAGAAATCATCTCTGGCAATAATTAGATAAAAATCAAATTACTGTAACAGTGTAATTTTTATTTCATCTTTAAAACAAAATGACAATGAAAATTAGAATATCTATTTTATTTCATATCCTGATTACATTATTGTTCGTTGGATGTCATAAAGAAACTTCTAATCCCTTGTATGGCTCATGGAAATCAGTCGGGTACGGAAAATATTTGGTATTGGATTCTATAAATTATGCTTTTTATGACCATACAGACATATCTTGCCTACCAGCCCAAAAAGGTGATATTTCTCTATTTGATACAAGAATGCATCTTCAAAATGACACCTTAATTATTACCAAGGGAACTGGTTTATATTCATATACCAGAGTGAAACAATTGCCTGAGCTATGTTTTCAGAAACTTTCAGAAGACAAGAGAAATGATCCAGAGTACAATTTTGAAGTATTTGTAAATACTATTAGGAATCATTACGCCTACTTCGAGCTTAATAAAATTGAATGGGAAAGCCTATATACAAGAACAAAACGAAACGTATCTACACAGACCACAGCAGTAGAATTATATATGATATTTGAAGAACTTATCGATGCATTAAATGATAATCATGGTTATGTCGAACCTACCGATGAGGTGTATCAAGAGGCAGAGAAGTTAGACGCGCACTCGCGAGAAATGGATACGGTACCAGAGTATGGAGATTTCCAAATAGCGCAAATGGTGGCTGATGTATATTTGGAAGAAAATATGACGAAGGATAGCGGGCTAGTGAGTTGGGGTAGGACACGTGATAATATCGGGTACATTCAATTGAAAGCCATGTGGTTGTTTGCAGATTTGCAACTGTCAAAAGAAGAAATTGAAGAAAAAGGATATGTTGATGCTTATGTAGACACTTTTGCCAAAATGAATGAAGGAGAATATATTAAAAAGGAACGTGCAGGAGTGGCTAAAGTAATGGATCAGATAATCCTTGATTTGTGGGATACCGACGTAATAATTTTGGACATACGATTTAATGGTGGGGGTCAGGATGCTGTAGCCTTAGAAGTAATGAAAAGATTTAATAACAAGAAAAGGTTAATTGCGACCAAAAAAACAAGAACCGGAAAAGGATATACACAACCTATTCCAATTTACCTTGAAGCTTCAAGTCGACCTTACCTAAAACCTGTATATCTTCTCACTTCTCAACAAACGGGAAGTGCTGCAGAAATGGCAACGATGGCTGCCTTAGAACTAGAACATATAAAAAGAATAGGCTCACATACACAAGGGGCTACTTCTGATGCTTTAGAAAAACGCTTGCCTAACGGATGGTATTTTACTACATCAAACGAAGTATATGTAGATGCTAGGGGGAAATGCTATGAAAACACAGGAGTGCCAGTAGATTATGATCTTAATTATTCTGATGATCGACAAATGTTCTTTAGAGATGTAGCTAATGATCTGGAAGGAGACCAAACGAAGGTGTTCAAAGGAATTGAAGTGCTCAATGCTAAATAATGTATAGTCTCAATCAAAAAACGTTAACTTGATATTATGTTTAAAATACCACAATTACCAGTTTGTATGATTTGTATGTTAATCATTTTGAATGGGTGTAACTCTAATAAAAAGAATGATAAAGACAGTCAGAATTTGGAAAAATTTGGTCAAGAATTGATCGAGCTTAAGGAGTACTTTAAAATTCCGGGGATGGCAGTTCTTGTTAAGAAAGATGGTCAAATTATCTATGAGGAGTACTTGGGTAAAAGTGATGTCAAAAATACTGTACCTGTTGATGCTAGTACGGTTTTTCCTATCGCATCATTAACAAAAGTATTTACGGGAATTGCTATGATGAAGCATGTAGAAGAAGGAGAACTATCGTTAGACAAACCTTTATCCAAGTATTTTCCTGATCTTCAATTCGATGATTCGATCAATTTAGCACATGTTCTATCTCATACCTCTCAAGGCAGACCCGGGGAAAACTTTTATTATAGCACGCGTTTTGGGATATTAACCAAGGTTATAGAAAAAGCTTCATCAATTTCGTTTAAACAGTATATTGAGGAAAAAATTATAAACAAACTATCTCTAAAGCATACTTTCCTGTTGCAGGACTCTACACAATTAAAGGGAATAAAAATTGCAAAACCATATCTTTTGAAAGAAGGTATTCAAGACGGTTTTATAGATTATGGTTTTTCTGCCTCAGCTGGAATTATATCGACAGCCAGGGATCTTTCTAAACTAGATAGTGCGTTAGACAACAATACCCTTGTCTCTAAGGCTTCAAAAAACAAGATGTTCACATCCTTCAAACCTGGTTTGCCTTATGGTTACGGAATTTTTAGTCAAGATTTTGAAAATAAAAAGTTGATATGGGCTTATGGCCAATATGATTGCTATTCATCCCTCTATCTTAAAATACCAGAAGATAATCTTACGCTGATTTTATTGGCCAATAATAATTTGATGAGTGATCCTGCAAGGCTGATTTACGGTAACATTTCTTCCTCATTATTTGCGATAAGTTTTCTTAAAAATATAGCACTCGGCTATGACAATTTGTCTTTATTTGAAAGTGAAGAAACCCTTCAGCAAGACTCAAAGATTTCAACCTTTAAAAGAGAAAAAATGTTAGCACAAGCACTAGCTGCTTCTTTTATGTCCCGTCTTGACTTAAAAGAAATGGAAAGCAGCAAAAGAATATTGAAAAAAGTGTTTAAGGATTATCCGAATTATCAAGAATATGGAGACCTTTCTTTACTGCATAACCTGATGTTCTTAAAAGAAGTTGCTTTCCATAGAGAAATAGGTGAGTTCAATGATTTTGATGTGCAAATCGAAATCATTGGTAAAAATTTACTACAAACAGATCCTGATAATCCGTATGCTAACTATTATTTGGGAAGTTTTTATGATAAATCGGGGAGTATAGAACAAGCAAAGAAGTATTTTGAAAGAATTGTAAATGCCAAGAACTTCTCTCCAAATTGGTATACAAAAGAGGCAGAGTTATGGTTGCAAAGTAACAAGTAAAAATCAACAATGTTCTAGAGTAGAATGATTAGTTCGAATCAAGATGGTTTTAGAAGTCGATAAAGAATGATAGGTTAATAGAAAATTCATAGTTGATTTAAATAAGCTTGCTATTCCAAAGAATTCTTATATAGTATCATTTTTATAGTACAGCTTTTTATGGATTCTCCAAATTATTCCCTTGATATTTGTTAAATCTGTTATTTTTTCTGTAGATTTAAAATTTAGCGAACGTTCGCTTTTTTTTGAAAAATTATTTTATTAATATTATGGTATATAATGAGTTAGCCATGAAAAATATTGATGAAATCACAAAAAAAATTGAATACTCAGGTAATGTTTCGAACTTTTATCCTGAGATTCTAACCCAAAGTGCCCTTACATTTCTCGTAACCCTTCATGAGAAATTTGAAAGTAAAAGATTTGAATTATTAGAAAGTAGAAAAGCAGCCCAGCTTACATTTGATGATGGTGCTTTTCCTACTTTCCCAGAAGAAACTGTATCTATTAGGGAAGGAGAGTGGCAGGCAGCTCCAACCCCGGCTGATTTGCAGGATAGGCGTGTAGAAATAACCGGCTCAGTAGATAGAAAAATGGTGATTAACGCACTCAATTCTGGAGCTAAGACCTTTATGGCTGATTTTGAAGATAGTAATTCACCTAGCTGGGATAATACTATTCAGGGACAGCAAAACTTGATTGATGCCAATAATAAAACCATCACCCTCCAGGATAAACAACGCGGGAAATCCTATAAGTTGAATAAAGAAACCGCAGTTTTACTAGTTCGTCCCAGGGGATTACATCTTAATGAGCGTCATATCTTGATTAACGGCAAAGAAGCGTCAGGAAGTTTGGTGGATTTTGGTTTGTATGTTTTTCATAATACCCAAGTACTCCTAGGCAATGGTACAGCTCCTTATTTTTATCTACCTAAATTAGAACACTATCTTGAAGCACGCTGGTGGGATGAAGTTTTTACTTTTGCAGAGCAGTATCTCGATGTCGCTCATGGAACTTTCAAAGCCACCATTCTAATTGAAACTATTACTGCCAGTTTTCAACTTGATGAGTTTATTTATGAACTCAAGGATCATATTGTTGGGCTTAATTGCGGTCGGTGGGATTATATTTTTTCCTATATCAAAAAATTTAGAAATCACCCGGGGTTTGTCGTCCCAAATCGTGATCAGGTAACTATGGCAACACCTTTTATGGCGGCCTACTCTACATTAGTAATCCAGCGCTGTCATAAACGTGGCATTCATGCTATGGGTGGAATGGCTGCGCAAATTCCTATTAAAAATGATCCTGAAGCAAATGCTGCAGCATTGGAAAAAGTAAGAAGAGACAAAGAACGTGAGGCCAAAAGCGGTCATGATGGTACCTGGGTAGCACATCCTGCATTGGTTGAGGTAGCTATGAATGAATTTGACACCTACATGCCCACACCTAACCAGAAACATGTGTTGCGGGATGATATTTCTATTTCCGAGGCTGATTTGGTAGAAATCCCGAAAGGTACAATTACAGAAGCAGGTATAAGAAAGAATATAAATGTAGGGATTCTATATATAGAAGCATGGCTTCGGGGCAATGGTGCTGTAGCACTGTATAATTTAATGGAAGATGCTGCAACCGCTGAAATTTCAAGAGCTCAAGTTTGGCACTGGTTAAAAATAAATACTACACTTGAAGATGGAAGAAGTCTTGATAAAAAATTGTATCAGGAAATTTTTGAAGATGAGGTAAACAAAATAAAGCGGGAAGTAGGGACAGAAAAACTCGCAGAAACTAAGTTTCAGTTAGCATTTGATTTATTTAATGAGTTGGTGATTAGTGAAGATTTTGAAGAGTTTCTCACACTACCAGCTTATCAATATATTTAAAATAAAAAATCCCACGAATGCGACAACACTCCTATGGGATTTAGTATCAAAATTAAAACACAAAATTATGAAAAATGAACAAATTAGGATGCAAGATTCCATTGAAGCCGTGAAATCTTATTTTGGATCACCCCGTTTTAAAGGTATTAAAAGGCTTTATGCTGCCAGGCAAGTAACAGAGCAACAAGGAACCATTACTAATGACTACTCCATAGCAAAGAATGCAGCGGTAGGTTTCTTTAACAGGCTTAGAGAGCATTACGCGAACAAAACGCAGATTACCACTTTTGGTCCGTATACGGCCAGCCAGGCGGTAATGATGAAACGTTCTGGTATTGAAGGTATTTATCTGGGTGGCTGGGCTACTTCTGCTAAAGGCTCAATGGATGAGGATCCGGGAGCAGATTTGGCAAGTTATCCGCTAAGTCAGGTACCTAATGAGGCAGCTGGCATTGTAAGGGCATTGGTAACGGCAGATAGAAATCAAGCTTTTCAGCGATTCAAAATGACAGAAAAGGAGCGTACAGCACAAAAAGAGTTTGACTTCAGGCCGTTTATCATTGCAGATGCAGATACGGGCCATGGTGGGGATGCACATGTAAGAAATTTGATCAGGCGTTTTGTAGAAGCAGGCGTAACAGGGTATCATATCGAAGATCAAAAGCCGGGTACAAAAAAATGTGGACACCAGGGTGGTAAGGTATTGGTGCCTTGCGACGAGCAAATCAAAAGGTTGAACGCTGCACGTTTTCAATTGGATATCATGCGGGTTCCCGGTATTATTGTTGCAAGAACCGATGCAGAAGCTGCTTCACTACTAGAGAGCATCTCTGATGAACGAGATCACCCATTTGTGCTTGGTGCTACTAAGACAACAGGTGTTCCTTCTTATAAAATAGCATTCCTGGCATTACAAAAATACTTGCATGATCTGGGAGCAGAGGATATTAAAGGACATTTGTTATATAATACTTCTGTTGCAGACATAGAAAGAGCTACACAGTGGTTAGAGTCTACTGATATTGTTGAAGTGATAGAAGAATATAAAACAAAATTATTAAGTGAATCCGCTTCAGAATTTGAACCTGCCTATGATACAGTTCTAGGTCATTTTGCTAAAATATGGGAGTCTTCCGCTGGGATTCAAACCCTAGGTATGGCAGTGGCCAATCTAATCGATTTAGGAGTTGAAGAAGGGTCAAAATTTGAAATGACCAAAGACGAATGGTTTAAATTTTCAGGTGCTGCTTCCTTTTCACAAATGTATCAAAAAGCCCAGGAATTAGGATTAGATATGTCCTGGGATTGTGAAATGGCTCGTACACCAGAGGGATATTACCAGGCTAAAGGAGGGATTCCTTTTGCTGTTGCTCGTTCGTTAGCTGTGGCACCCTATGCAGATATTTTGTGGATGGAAACAAAAACTGCAGATTTGGCAGATGCTAAAAAGTTTGCCGATGCTATTCATGAAGTATTTCCAGATAAAATGTTGGCTTATAATTTGTCACCTTCTTTTAATTGGGATACCACAGGAATGACAGAAGAGGAAATGGCTAATTTCCCTGCGGAATTAGGTAAAATGGGATTTGTTTTCAATTTTATTACCTACGGAGGACATCAAATAGACGGTTTGGCAGCAGATGAGTTTGCGAATTCATTAATGACAGAAGGAATGGTAGCTTTGGCAAAAGTACAACGTAAATTCAGATTACTGGATTCGCCATATAAGACACCACAGACTCATGTAGGAGGCCCTCGTTTGGATAGTGCACTGGCGGCTTCTTCGGGTAGAACAGCAACAACAAAAGCTATGGGTAAAGGTTCAACACAGTTCCAGCATTTAACCCATACAGAACTTCCTACCAAAGTATTATCAGCCTGGATTGCAGAGTGGAAAGCATATTATAAGATTACCAACGATTTCGAGGTACAATTGAAGCCTCATATTCCTGCTTCGACTATTATGGAGTTGTCTTTAATTGCAGATAAAGAAAAGGTAGCCAATGTAGTGTTTACTTCGGTAACAGATCGAAATCAGAAGTATATACTCTCTGTACGGGATCAGAATATCTTCAAAACGTCACTCAGAAAAAAACGTTTAATGACGTTGTTACATATTTTTTTAATTAACAGATATAAATCCAACGTAGTTCATTATTTAACACCTACCGATGATAATATCCAACAATGTGAAGGTATGAAACGACTTGGGATCTATACTGATGTAAAAAATGAAATAGGACAAATCATAGTTGCTGAAATTGCTGATAAAAAAGTAAAATCGTTCTTAGAAGATACCGAATCCATTTTGAGACTCATTAGAAAAGAAAGTTTGGATCCTATTGGAACATAATTTAGGGTACATCCTAATGGCTATAGAGGGCTTTATTGCATAGATAGTTGACTTCAATAAATTTTCAATTCTTTTTTGGAAATGAATACTTGTATTATCCCAGCATAGGTTTACGGGATCAGTACTCGGCAGTTATCCGGCTGTACTGATCCTGTTTTTAAAACTTTTGGGAATAAAAAATCTTTTTTAAAGTGAAATAATTTAAGATTTTCAAATTATACCCAAATAATATGATCATTATCTTTTAAGTTATTAAAAAAAACAAAAACAAAAACAAAAACTAATCGAATAATCTCCAACGAATACTAGAATAATAATGCCTAAGCTTTAACATGTATTTTGTAGAGAAGCTTCTACTATATTGTAAAGTATAATTTTTCGTTACATACAGTACATGAATATATATATTCCTTATAAAGTACTTTGTAGATGGTCTTGTTTTCTTTAAGAGTAATCTGCCAAAGAAAGGAAAAACTATTTTCCGATACAATAAGTAGCAAACCCTTGTGGATAGAGAGGTAAAGGAGTTGGGTGTGAAATGGAGGTGCTAGATTTTCTTTTCTTTTGGTAAGGTTTTATTTGACTTAACCTCAATTAATAAAATGATATTTTGTATTTCTTTTATCTCCAGTCTTAGAAAGAATACGTTCCGAAACAATTCAATTTAAATCTCTACGTGCTGTTGCCTGAGAGATATTTTTAAAGTTTTTTAAATATTCTTTTCTTCCGAAATCCTCTTTTTTCATTTTATCTCTAAAAATAGAAATTCGATCATCTTTGGTAACAGATTTATTTTGAGATGGTAATACTCTTTTAAAGCTTCAAGAATGATAGCCAGCATGAATTCTATAAATGGGGTTGAGTTTCCAGATTTATCGGATATGGCTAATACGTTATAGTATTCTTCTTGTTTATTTTTGATTAGCGTTTCTACAGGGAGATATTCAAGTGCAGGATATTGTTGTATCAATATTAAAGTTTGCCATAATCTACCCATTCTACCATTTCCATCAATAAAAGGGTGAATGAATTCTAACTCGTAGTGAAATACGCAGCTTTTTATAAGTATGAGATCATTTTCGTTTTTGATATAATCAAATAGATCGCCCAGTAAACCTTTTACCATATTTCCTCCTGGAGCAATATGAGCAACTTCTGATCCCTTTACAATACCTACGTTTTTTGTTCTAAGTTTTCCAGCTGTATCAATTAATCCATTCACTAAACACCTATGTGCTTTACATAGATCATTTAGTTTATGTGGATTAAGTTCTTGTAATAGTTCATAAACTTTTATAGCATTCTGTATTTCTAAAATATCTTTTTGAGGAGCTAGGACTCTTTTATTATCTAATAGAGCAGTAATCTGCTCTTCTGTAAGAGTATTTCCTTCTATCTCAAGTGACGCTAGATGATATGTCTTACTATGAAATTTGTAATCAATTTCTATTTTTCAACTTCCATTTTTTGATTATTTCTTTCTCCTGATCTAATGAATAACATTTTACCCTACCATCAGGCTGTTCACCAAATTTGATATCATTTTTCGGATATCTATGTTTATAACCCTCTATCTGATCTTTTATCATATCTACCAAAGGTCTATGCACAAAACCAGCTTCGATTGCCTTTTGCACATTAAAATAATACGACCCTTCTGGATGAGGTTTCCAAAAAGGAACGATTTTATAGGGAATAAGTCCATTTTCTATTAAGAATTCACCATCAATCCAATGCATTCTTGTTGGTTTTTGAGTAGCATGTATTAAACTTGACACATAATCTTTAAAGGGTGTTGGTTGAAAAGCAATATTAAACTCTCCAAAAGTTTTCTTGTTAGAACAATGGAGAATGAAACTCACCATACTTTGGACATCAACTGCTTGGATATGATGATTTTTTACATCAGGCAGTAAAATTTCTCCTCCTCTGTAGAAGCGTATCGGCCAAAATGGCTCGTCAATTATATTGTTAGGGTCAACACTTCTGTAATCTCTCATCCCGTGAGATCTATATATCGTATAATTATCTATTCGTGTTCTTATAATTTCTTCTGCAAACGTTTTACGAAGCGCGTAACGATGCTCCATTCCTTCAGCTATAGATTTAGGGAGTTGAGGCAAAGGATTTAAAGGCTCGTCTTCCTTTATGAATTTTTTGTCCCATTTATCGTAAACAGAAACACTCGAGATATAGTGGTAATGACCAATACTATCTTTAAACTCCTCTAAAAAATCTGAAACAGCCTTTGGTGATTTTTGCCACGTATCTATTACCACATTCCAGAATTTATCTTTGTATTTTTTATCAATTTCTTTCAAACCAGCCTTATTTTCTTTTTCGCGATCACAAATTATTAAGGGTAAGTTTTCAAAAAGATGCGTATTTGTTTTATTTCTGTTTAACAAGGTCACTTCGTAACCACCATCTAAAAATGATTTGACAATAGTAGGGCCGATAAAACCTCTACCACCAAGAATCAATACTTTTTTATCATTACTAATTTTAGGTTGTTCTGAAAAACTTAAAGCTGTTAATGGATTTAAGATTGTAAGAGCCGCAGTAGTGCCAATAGTTTTTATAAATTGTCTTTTGTTCATAAGTAATTAGTTTTTTATTCTTTTTACATCATTGGTGTTTAGTATCCATTAGTACTATTTTTATTTTTAAATAAGATTCGGGTAAACCAAATAAAAACGATCAAAGCCCATAAACCCAAGAATGGACCCAAGTCTATAAGATCAGCTTCTGCTGGTGCTGTAGGGAAAGTTACCATATTTAAGGTCAAAAGACTCGCTGAAATCAGGCAACCAGTCCATCCCAATAGCTTATTAAAATAAGAACTTTTTGCAATGTTAATTCCGAAAAGGAACCAAGATATACTAATGAAAATATCGAAAGTAACATCCAATCCTGCTTGCACTCTGTTTGCACCTTTGAAAGATGCTTTTAACAATGATTTTGCTTCTTCAGAATGTGTTGCTTCCATTGCAGTGGCATGCCATATAAAATTTGCTTGTTGAACCACAATAAATGAACAAGCAATTGCCGCTCCAATGATTCCAAATAAATAAGCTATTTCAAGTGTTGACGTGTGATACTCTTTTTTTAAAAAACTATAAAGTCCCCTAAAAGCAATAATCCAAAATAATGGAAAAGTGAACCCTAACAATCTACTTAGGTAATCCGGAATAAACGGTAGGACTGCTAGTAAGTAAAATATAATGGAGAGAATTCCAGCTATTGCTCCGATTTTTTCTAAATGATGAATGGTATTCTTCTTTGATCTCATGACTTTTTTGACTATTTGGTCATCCAAATTATTAAACATATCACGAGTTACCTCTCCATGTAAATAAAGAAGCCTCCTGAAGCAAACTGTCCATTCCTAACCCTAATTATTAATTGATTTTTTCCTTGCTTTAGAGAAATTCTTTTCTTCCTGCCTTTATGTTCAGGATTTTTGTAGAAATCGTACCAGGCATTCCAGTCATTGTCTTTCGAAACATAGCCATCTCGGTAAACTCTTCCCGCGTCTTTTCCATTTAAATATAGGGCCAACTCATCTGTAGTTGTAAAGTGCAATGTCACCGTTTTATCTTCTTCGGCAATTAACAACGTACGAAAATAGGCAACCGTGTTTTCTCCTTGATATTCAGTGATTCTACCTGCGATTAACGCACCTCTTGCATCCGTTTCAAAATTTTCCCACATACTTTTTTTTTCATCTATCTCCATTGAAACATCATTGTAATTTGCAGTTTGTTCAATTGCTGAATAGGGCTTTGTTAAAGGTCCAAATACTTCCCATTTTGTGATTAACGAATCTGGTTCGTACTTAATAGTTGGAATATTTTCGCCTTTATAATTAAGCTGTTTAATTGAGGTTACTTTAATATCGTCAATCCAGACAGCTCCACCTGTAACTCTGGGTTGAAATCCTATTTTACCTGATTTTAGCTCAAAGTGGTCGAAGGTTATTTTAGGTCTCTGCATGTCATTAACGTATAAATGGCAGGTTTCATTGACAACTTCCATTTTAAACGAGTGCCACGTCCCAATTTTAATAGCCTGATCTTCTGCTAGATTAGTTTTGTACTCTTCGTATAAAAGTCGAGAAACATTACCATCTCTACATGGATTTGCTCTTATATAACTTCCATTTCCTTTAACATACAACAGACCAAAGTCTTCTCTTTGGGTTGTTTTTTGATAATTGTAAATGAATCCTAAATAATTATGCTCATCTGTTGGAAACAACATTTTGCCTTCTACTCTTATAGAACCCCATTGATCAGAATTTTTGATTAATGCCGAAACATTACTATTAGGTCTTAATATTAGCGCCTTTCCTTGTTTGGGGTTTTGAGAATCGAGTATTTCCAACGATGCGGTATTATTTAATTCCCATCCAGAAAGATTTCCTTCAAAATTATCTTCAAATAATATTTGAGCAGCGCAAACTATTGGTAAAAATGAAGCTATTACAAAGTTTTTGGCTTTTAGCATCGTTATATCTTTTTATACTAACATTAATCTTAACAAGGCTGAATTCAGGCTAACGAAGTTTACATGCAATGTAGCATCTCTGTAGGGTCTTCTATACATTATTGTTAGTACTTCGTTTTCAACTTCTTTATTTTTAAATTTCTAAACTCACCTTTAGAATTATAACCTGTCCAGAGTCCTATTCTGTTAGAGATTTGTTTTGTTAATCGTTCAATCGAGAGTAATTCTACCTTAGTTTCTTGGTCATAAACGAATACTTTTTTACCATCAATTTTCACTCTTACTTTAAACCATTCATCTGGCGATGGTTGGCGTGGGTATTCACTCTCAAATTGCCCTTTATAGTTGGTTCTCAAAAATCGCCATTCAAATTCTGGTTTAGAGATATACTGGACGGAATGTTCTCTTCTTACTTTCTCATTAGATTGAAAGTTGAAAGGTCTAAAATAAACCGCTTCGTATATAGAATCGTTTTGAATGTTAAATGCAATACCCACAAAGCTTTTTTGTGGATTATTCTCTCCTTTTAACTCTACTTCAATAATACCTTCATCGAATTTCAAATCTTTGATTATTGCGATTCCATCTCCTATTTTGTTATTTAATATCAGAGTGTTGACGTCCCTATTAACCGACACAATATCCCGATTTCTAACATCTAAATTAGCATTGGTTAACGGTATTATTTTACTTGAACATCCCATTAGGATTAGAACTATAAAATTTGTTATAAATCTCAAAATTTCTTTTTTCATCTTATCTTTGTTTAATCGATGAGGGTTTAATTTCAGGCTTATTCAGCATATGTATCGAAATATCTATTTTTGGATATCAGCCTAGAAATATCTTATGTATTATTATGCTTAGCCGTTTTATTCTTTTTAATTTTTAAAAATGTATACTCTTTATTATTCTATTCCGTTTTGCTACTCAAGAATCATAAAAAGGGTCAATGAAACCGTAATTGTATTGAGTAATAATGTTTAATGGTACTACATAATAATTTTATAATTTTTGTTAGGTTCTTAAGGCATTAACAAAACATTTATTTGATAGAATGAAATTGCACGAAAAGCGTTAATACTAAAATTCAAATGAGTATCAATTTGATTCAAAAACATTCAATCTTAGAAAACATCAGGTTTTCAATTACTTATGGATAGAACGAGAGAGAACATAAATCGACTATTGAAAATTATCGAGAATCAAATCGGTAGAGGTAATGGCAATACTTGGAATGGATATGATTTTGAGTGGCTGAGTGATTCTATTCAAGAAAAGACTGGGGAAAAAATTAGTTCACTAACCTTAAAACGGCTATGGGGAAAGGTTAACTATGATTCTAAACCCAGTATTAGCACCTTAAATATTTTAGCTCAATATGGGGGCTACAACGATTTTAGAGATTCCGTACTTCAGCAATTACAGAACTCTGAAAAAGAAATTATGTCCGTCATATCAAACAAAAAAAGAACCATTGCACTTAGGAAAATTTTTCTCTCAGTGATATCCATACTAGCATTGAGCCTGGTTGTCTGGTTACTTTCTAAAAACGGATCATCTAAGAGAACGCTTGATGCAAAGGAATTTAATTTCTCTATTGATAAAGTTGGGAATAACCTCCCATCTTCAGTAGTGTTTAGATACGAAAGTAAAAACACCTCTTCTGAAGATGTCTTGCAGATTCAACAAAGTTGGAATACCAAAAGAAGGACTCAAGTAAACCAAAATGATTCAATCCATACCAGTATTTATTATTATCCTGGTTATTATGAAGCAAAACTAGTTGTAAATGATAAGGTAGTCAAAGAAAAACCTTTACTTATACCCTCCAAAGGTTGGATTGCAGCAATTGATAGGAAAACTATACCGCAATATCTTAACGATTCTGAATTCAGGTATAAGGATAGTTTAAGTATATCCAAAGACTTACTTAAAGCTTATAACATAGTTCCAGAGACCGAAGAAGTTTGGACGGTATTGAGTTATGTTAAAGAGTTCGAAGGTTTATACGCAGATAATTTTAATTTTAAAGCAAACCTGAAAAATGAATCCATAGGAGGAGTAAATATTTGTCAAAATACTGAATTACTAATATTATTGGAAGGAGATGCTATTATTATTCCATTTTCGTTGTTAGGTTGTATTGCTAATTTATACATGTACGTTCCTTCTGTAGAAATACGCGGAAAAAATAATGACTTATCAAATTTTGGAATAGACCTATCTAACTGGCAAACCGTTGAATTAATATCAAAAAACAATGTACTCTCTGTTCTAGTCAATAATCAAATTATTTATACTATACCAACAGAAGCATCTAATCCCATTTATGGGCTAAGAGTTCGCTTCCAAGGGGCAGGGAATATTGCTAACGCTGTTTTTAAAAATAATTTAAGTACCTACGAGCTAAAATAATATACTATAGCCTCTTTTATTAGAGAATATTTAGCAAAGGCAAGAAGTATACTAAAATTGAGAAAAACTACTTCCCGATACAGAAATTAGCAAAGATATTTCCCAAAAGATCATCACAGGATATTTCACCAGTGATCTCACCAAAATGGTATAATGCCTGTCGAATATCAATAGCCATTAAATCTCCTGATAGTCCTGTATCTAGTCCGTATTGTACTTTTTGAATTTCCTCAAGGGCTTTGAGAAGTGCGTCATAATGCCTGGTATTGGTTACAATCGTTTCATTGTTACGCAATGCTCCAGTATTTACAAACTCCAGAAGTTTGTTTTGTAGTTCTTCAACTCCCAAACCGGTTTTTGCAGAAAGTAGATGGATATTCTCAATTTCAGAGGTCAAATTTGCGATTTGATCATGGCTTAGCTTGTCAACCTTGTTGGCAACAATAATCAACGGTTTTTGCGGGTATTTATTTTTTATTTTACCGATTTCAGTTTTTAGTACTTGCAAACTATTAGCTGTTAATTGTGAACTGTCAACCAAATAGATCACTACCTGGGCTTGCTCCATTTTTTCAAAAGTCTTCTGTATACCTATACTTTCAACTACATCTTTAGTATCTCGTATTCCAGCAGTATCAATAAACCTAAACCCTATTCCACCAATATTAATTTCATCTTCAATCGTATCTCGTGTGGTTCCGGCTATATCGGATACAATGGCTCTTTCTTCATTGAGAAGAGCGTTAAGTAATGTAGATTTACCAACATTAGGTTCGCCTACAATAGCGACCGGGATTCCATTCTTGATCACATTTCCAACGGCAAAAGAGTCGATCAAACGTTTTAAAACCTTGGTAATTCTATTGATTAATTCTTTAAACTGAGTGCGATCTGCGAACTCTACATCCTCTTCTGCAAAATCAAGCTCTAATTCAATTAATGAGGCGAAGTTAAGTAACTCGTCTCGTAGCATTTTTATTTCATTAGAAAACCCTCCACGCATTTGCTGCATAGCAATTTGATGAGATGCTTCAGAATCTGAGGCTATCAAGTCGGCCACCGCTTCTGCCTGAGAAAGATCCAATTTTCCATTTAAGAAGGCGCGCAAAGTAAACTCACCAGCATCTGCCATTCTGCATCCTTTACGTAGTAAAAGTTGAATAATTTCTTGTTGAATATAAATAGAACCATGACAAGAAATTTCAATAGTAGGTTCGCCTGTATATGAATTAGTTCCCTTAAAAATAGATATCAATACTTCATCCAATACTCGTTTTCCATCTACAATATGTCCAAGATGTATTGTATGACTTTTCTGTTTATCAAGCTCCTTTCCACTTACTGATCTAAATAAGGGAGTGCATATAGCAATCGCGTCTTTCCCGGAAACACGAATTACTGCTATGGCACCTGCTCCTGATGGAGTGGCTAATGCTACTATAGTATCTTGTGGGATCATAATTGTTCTTGCTAGGTGGTAAAAATAGAGATTAATATACTCACTTTAAATACACATTGTTAAACTTTTTTTGAAGAGTTGTTTTTCTTTTTTTATCTTGTACATTGAAGAAGTTAAAATACTTCTATCATAGCTACTTCTTTTACTAGTGGAAACAAGAATTAGGATAAAAATTGGAGTCCGAATTAAGCAAACTACTTAGTCACGGATGAATTGGAAGACAATTTTGCTGTAATTACGAAATTACAGCAATATTTATTAATGTTAAATTTAATGTCTAACCAATAATAACTAATTCTTATTCGTATGAATTTACATAACACAAACACAACTTATTTTAACAAACCGCTTAATCTGCGAAAATTAAGAGTCCTAATTAGCATGGTTTTCTTAATTTGTACTCATGTTGCTTTAGCTCAAAACGAGTTAAAAAGACATTATACAAAATATGATCTGAATTTAAAATCTGGAATACAAAAAAGTAATAGTTCACAGATTATTACCGAAACCATTTCTGAAAAAGATGCTACTTGGTTACGTTTATTTTTTAAAGATGTAAATCTTGGCCAAAGAAGTACGTTAACCATTACTTCAGTATTAGATGGTGCCACTCAAGTTCTAACTTCCCAAACTATTAAAAACTGGAATAATTCCAGTGCTTATTTTAATGGCGATAAAGTAATAATACAATTAAACATAGCCCCTGGTGAAAGCGCCGTTGGATTGAATATTAGAGAATTAGGCGTAGGTGAATTAGATCCTACGATAAAGTCACAATGCGGGTCAAACGACGACAGAATAGACTCAAATGATGCTGCTATCGGTAGAATGGTCCCTATCGGTTGCACTGGTTGGATTATTACCAATGGTAAATTGGTAACTGCTGGACACTGTGTAGGTAGTAGTGCTCAGGTAATAGAATTTAATGTTCCGAAATCAAATCCTGATAGAAATATTGTGCATCCGGGACCAGAGGACCAATACCCAATTGGTAATTTCGTTTCTCCATATCCAAGTAGTCCCAGTCAAGCCAATGATTGGGGAGTCTTTACCGCAAGTGCGAATTGGCAAACAGGTTTAACACCTATCGAGGCACAAGGTAAATCTTTTAATGTGGTACAAGATGCTCCTAGCGGTAATATCACCATTACTGGTTTTGGAACCGATACAGGGATTGATAATCAAACTCAACAAACACATACAGGACCTTTATCTTCTGCAGATAATACTTTTGTACGGTATAGAACAGATACCACCGGGGGTAATTCTGGAAGCCCAATTATAGATGCAGCGACAGGAAACGCAGTAGGAGTTCATGCCTATGGAGGCTGTTCTGGATCGGGAGGTTCCAATTCTGGGGAGCGAGCAACCATACCTGCCTTTTGGGATGCTATGGGATTAGGCACGCCACCGCCACCTCCAAGTGGAGATTGTACAGGTGATGTTGCTTCTTTTCCATTTAGTGAGAGTTTCGAATCAAGTTTTGGACAATGGTC
>CANMTP010000004.1 GCA_947500845.1 uncultured Aquimarina sp. | reverse complement strand
TTACCCAACTAAACCAAATATCAATATAGATAACCTACAAAGAATTGGGTAAGCCTTAAACCGAACTCACGTTAAATAGTTAAAAATTATTTTTCTCAAAAGGATAAGAACTGAAACTTTATGAATTGTAAGAAAAAACTTTCGCATAATAGTATTACTTTTCATTTTCTCTATTCCGAACGATTTCTTCATAAGGGTATATATTAACAGTTTGTTAATAGGAATATTGATCATTGTACAAGTGCATTTAATCGATTTTATGATTATTTAAAAATTTAAAAAACATTATTTTCTTTAAGATAATCTTACGGTTTTACCGTATTCCTGAAGAATAGTTCAAGAAATTAACTGATATTTAAAAAAAAATATCATATCTTCAAACCGTAAAATTGAAAAAGTTCAAAGCTTTTTTATACAAACTGTAAGATCGGGCATAAACTACTCGATCTAAAAATAGTGATTACACAAACTCAACTTATTAAAAATGAAAAAAATCAAAATTTTAGCGTTATGCGCTATCGTAGCTGGTATGGCTACATCTTGTCAAAAAAGTGATGTTTCTAATGATGTAGCTCCAGAGACATCTGTGGATTTATCAAAAGAACATCAAATTGCCCTATTGAATGCAGGAATTAATCCTAATAGCGCAGTGTATTCTACAGTTAACTATCCTGATGGAACTTCTAAAAAAGGTATTGCAGCTGGTTCAAAAGGATACAGAGATATGTTTATTGCTCTTGATGATTTGGTTGACCAAGCCTTAGAGTCAGATTCAGATGGAAATAAGCAGTATAGAACTACAAACCTAGTGAGTCAAGGCCGTACTATCGACGTTGTTGGATATACTGGTAGTGGTTTTGCTTTAACGAGCAAAATGAGAACTGGTTTACAGTGGGCGGTTAATAATTACAATAGAATTAATGGAATGTCTTTGACTTTCAATTTACGTTTTGCAAATACGACTAATGCAGATATGGTAGTATATAACGCAGGTGGTTCTAATGCAGGAGGTCAGGCAGAATTCCCTAGTGGTGGAAGACCTGGAAAATTCATCCAAATATTCGCTGGTATGGATGGTTTTAGCAACAATGTAAATGAACACGTTATGACTCACGAAATGGGTCATGCAGTTGGTTTCAGACATACTGATTATGCCAGAAGAAGATGTGATGGATCCAATGAAGGTGCAAGTAGTTTTGGAGCTATCTTAATTCCAGGAACTCAAAGTGGAAATCAATGGGGAGGAAGTAATATAGACTCTAACTCAATCATGATTTCTTGTTTTGATAGCGGAGAAGATGGAGAATTTAGTAATGGAGATATTACTGCGTTACAAAATATCTATTAATAAATTTTAGGCTTTGAACTTTTATACCCATCTCGAGCTATTCGAGATGGGTTTTTTGTATAATCTAATTAGATAAAATAATCTCTTTTCTTTCTAACGCTTTATCAAAATTAGCTTTGACCACTGTTAACGTATTAAAGAATTTTTTTCCATCTACTTTTTTCAAAGTAATCATTGTTGAGCCATTTTCCTTTTTCTCGATGTTGGTAACGGTAACATTATTTCCAATTAATGCTTTATAATTAGGGATGCCTCCTTTTTTAATAATAAAATTGGTTTTCGGAAATTTAATATGTTGATATTTCTGTGCCGAAGGCTTTCCAATGATCAATACGTCTCCAACTTCTACAGTATTTTGAGTTGGATTTGTATTACTCTGTACTTCCAGGGTCAAAAATGATAATAACGTAAAAAACAATATTTTTTTCATAGTGGTTTTGTTTTATTGTTAGTATAAAGGCAAATTTTTATAAAAATAATAATTCAAAATCTTTAATCAAAAACAGATTGGTTAAATAAAAGTTAATCTGTTAGCTGTTAATAGTATTACTTTTATTTTTGTAATGAATATTTCAATTTCAAACTAAAAACTGTGAAATTTTTGATGTTTTCTTTCTATTCATTTGTGAATTAGATAATTAAAAAGAATAAATTAAAATGAAATTTTTACTTCAGGACTTAAAAGTTAGAATTAATGATAAAATTTATATCAAAGATCCCGAATCCTCAGCACTGGGTAAACGCATCATAGAGCATAGTATTCTTATGATTCAGGAAAAAGGCTTCGAAAGTTTTACATTTAAAAAGCTTGGTGAAAAAATAGGTTCTAATGAAAGCTCCATATATCGATATTTTGAGAATAAACACAAACTGTTGCTGTATTTAACTTGTTGGTATTGGGGATGGCTAGAGTATCAATTGGTTTTTGCTACCAATAGTATTCCCGATTCTAAAGATAAATTAAGAAAGGGCCTAGAAATTATAACGAGGTCCATAGAAGAAGATTCTTCTTTTTCTCATATCAATGAAGTACTTTTAAATAAGATTGTGATTAATGAATATTCTAAATCCTATTTAACCAAAGAAGTTGATGAAGAAAATAAAGAAGGTTATTTCTCAATTTATAAACGATTGGCAACTAGAATCAGGGATATGATAATAGAAGTTGATGGTAAGTATCCTTATCCAGCAAGTCTTGCAAGTACAGTCATAGAGGGCGCATTACATCAGCATTTTCTGAAGGAACACTTTCCATCGTTAACGAATTGTGATCATAAAATCACCCCAACTAAATATTTTACAGACCTAGTGTTTCATTCTCTAAAGAAATAAATTTATGGCCAAGAACATTTTGACAGCCTGGCAAAGGTTAATAGGACTTTTACAGCTGGATAAAAAAGATATTCTACAAACCTTTTATTATGCAATATTTGCGGGATTGGTTAATCTATCGCTTCCTTTAGGTATTCAAGCGATTATTAATTTAATACAAGGTGCTCAAATGAGTACCTCATGGATCATTTTAGTTATTCTGGTAACAGTAGGAGTTCTTTTTGTAGGTTTACTTCAATTGATGCAAATTAGGATTATTGAAAATGTTCAGCAGAAAATATTTACCCGAGCCTCTTTTGAGTTTGCATATCGTTTTCCAAAAATTAAAATGAGTGAACTAAGAAATTATTATCCACCAGAATTGGCTAATCGTTTTTTTGATACGCTTACGGCTCAAAAGGGACTGGCTAAAATCCTGATTGATTTTCCGGCTGCTTTGATACAGATTATTTTCGGATTGATGCTACTCTCTTTTTATCATCCTTTCTTTATTATATATGGTATACTGTTGTTATTATTAGTTTATATCGTTTTTAAATATACTGCAAAGCGTGGTTTAGAAACCAGTCTTAAAGAATCAAAGAGTAAATATAAAGTGGCCCACTGGATTCAGGAAGTAGCTAGAACAATAGTAAGTTTTAAACTTTCAGGAAAAACAAATCACGCTCTTAGCAAAAACGACGCTCTGGTAAGCGAATATCTGGATGCCCGTGAAAGTCATTTCAAAATTTTAGTATTACAATTCATCCAGATGATTGGATTTAAAGTTTTGGTTACAGCCGGACTTCTTCTAATAGGGGGGATTTTAGTACTTAATCAGGAAATGAATATTGGTCAGTTTGTAGCTGCAGAAATTATTATTGTATTAGTAATAGCATCGGTCGAAAAACTTATTTTGGGATTAGAGTCTTTTTATGATGTATTAACCTCCATGGAAAAATTGGGTCAGGTGGTAGATAAGGACTTAGAGCCTCAAGATGGAGAAAAACCATTTAAAGAAGAGAACGGATATACAGTAGAGCTTTCAAATGTTGTATATCTAACACCCGAACATAATAAGAAAATATTAGATACTGTATCTCTTACCATAACTCCTAAATGTACGATATTGATTCAGGGGCCTAGTGGTTCAGGAAAAACAACATTACTTCGTCTTATTGCGGGACTTGTAGAGCCTACATCTGGGAATATTTATGTGAATGATGTAGAGTTAAGGGGGGTAAATTTAAATTATTATAGGGCACATCTGGGGCAATCACTAACAGAAGAGTCTCCTTTTGAGGGTACACTCTTGGAGAATATAACATTTGGTGATGAATCTGTATCACATGATGATGTATACTGGGCTTTAGACAAGGTGGGACTAACACAATTTGTAAAAGAACAACCAAAAGGTTTAAAAACTATACTGTATCCAGAAGGAAAACAAATATCTTATACGGTATCCAAAAAAATTGTTTTGGCACGTAGTATAGTAAGAAAACCCAAGTTATTAATTCTCAAAGATCCATTAGATCAATTTGATGATCAGGAAGTAAATAGAATTATGGATTTTCTTACCGATGCATCTAATCCATGGGCACTGGTTGTGGTAAGTCAAAACCCGAAATGGACTAAACGATGTGGTAGAATTATTAATATTGAAAACGGAAAAATCATAAGTGAAAAATAATTGTATATGTTGAATATTTCTCAAAATACATTAAATAAAAAGGTAGATCTTTCAGGCTATAATGCTGTGCAAAAAGTTTTTCATAGAAAGCATTATAAGTACTTTAATCGCTTTTTAAAGATTTTTGCTGTAAGTGTAGTGATTATTTTATTTCTTCCCTGGACTCAAAATATCTCGGGTAATGGGTATTTAACTACATTAAAACCAGATCACCGTCCTCAAACGATTCAATCTCCTATTCCGGGTCGAATAGAAACTTGGTATGTACAAGAGGGTGATTTTGTTCAGAAAGGAGATACTATTTTATTCATTTCTGAGGTAAAAAATGAGTATTTTGATCCCAATCTTGTAGAGCGTACAGGTCAGCAGATTAAAGCAAAATCGATGTCTGTCGAATCTTATGGCGAAAAAGTAAAAGCTTTAAATACCCAGGCCGAAGCTTTGATCAATGAAAGGAAGTTGAAATTACAACAGGCTGAAAATAAATTATTACAATCAAAGCTGAAAGTACAAAGCGATAGTATTGATCTCGAAGCTGCCAAAACAAATATCAGCATAGCACAGCGACAGTTTGATCGAACGCAACAGCTCGAGAAGGAAGGATTAAAAGCAGTAACTGATGTCGAAGAAAAACGTTTAAAACTTCAGGAAACACAGGCAAAATTGATTTCTCAGGAAAATAAGCTTTTGGCAAGTAAGAATGAAGTGTTAAATGCAAAGGTCGAAATTAATAGGGTAAAAGCAGAATATGCTGATAAAATAGCAAAATCAAGAAGTGATAAATATACAGCACAGTCCAATCAGTTTGATGCTGAAGCACAGGTAACCAAGTTAGAAAATGAATATACTAACTACTCTATGCGTAACGATATGTATTATATTAAAGCTCCTCAAAGTGGATTTATTAATAAAGCATTACGAGCTGGGGTAGGTGAAACTTTTAAAGAAGGTGACCAATTAGTAAGCATTATGCCATCAGACTATGAGTTAGCTGTGGAGACCTATGTAAAACCTATTGATCTTCCATTAATTCATGTTGGCGAAGAAGTAAGGATACAATTTGATGGCTGGCCTGCTATTGTGTTTAGTGGTTGGCCCAATGTATCTTATGGTACTTATGGGGGTAAAATTGTAGCTATAGAGAGGTTTATAAGTGACAATGGTAAATATAGAGTGCTGATTGCACCCGATGAAAATGATCATGAGTGGCCAGAAATACAGGTTGGATCTGGAGCACGAACCATCGCATTATTAGAAGATGTACCTATTTGGTTCGAATTATGGAGACAATTAAATGGTTTCCCACCCAATTATTATCAGCCTGTCACGAATGAAAAAATGGCCAAATCAGAAAAGAAATAGCATGATGAAATACGTAGTGTATTCCCTGTTTTTTTTGGTAACCTCAATCACCGCTCAACAAGAAGATAACCTAGTACTTAATTTTAGAGAGTACTTGGGTTATGTGAAAAAATATCATCCAGTGGCTAAACAGGCAGAACTAAATATAGATATAGGGCAGGCCAATTTGATGAAAGCTCGTGGTGGTTTCGATCCAAAAATGGAAGTCGATTATGATCGAAAAAAGTTCAAAGGTTCAGAGTATTATGATCTTTTAAATGCTACTTTTAAGATTCCTACATGGTACGGTATTGAATTTAAAGGAGGATTCGAGCAAAACGATGGAGATTTCTTAAATCCTCAAAATTTTGTACCAGATGATGGCCTATTTAGTGCAGGAGTATCTGTGCCCGTCGCACAAGGACTGTTTATTAATGATCGAATGGCAACATTGCGTAAAGCCAAGTTTTTTAGAGAACAAACCAAAGCAGATAGAGATTTGTTAGTAAACCAAATTTTGTATGACGCATCACTGGCATATTTTGATTGGTTAAGAGCATTCAACGAAAAAGAGATATATCGTAACTTTTTGGATAATGCAAAAATACGCTTCGAAGGAATCAAAAGAAGTGCTCTGGCAGGAGACAGAGCAACAATTGACACTGTAGAAGCCAAGATTGCCTTTCAAAATAGAGCGCTTAGCTTAGAACAGGCCAAGGTAAAATTAATGAATAAAACTCTGGAGCTATCTAATTTTCTATGGCTCGAGGGTAATATTCCGGTAGAGTTACAGCCAAATGTGGTTCCTGATCAAAATGTTGAAAACGATATTGATAGCACCTTAGAGATAATGGGAAGACCTTTGGATAGTTTCACTTTAGAAAACCATCCTAAACTTAGATCATTAAATTATAAAATAGAGGGGTTAGAAGTAGATAGAAAATTAAAGGCCAATAAATTATTACCTAGAATTGACTTGGAGTATAATTTCCTGACAGAGACTCCAGAAACGGCCAGATCATTTAACACAGCAGAGTATAAGGGAGGTATTACTTTTCGCTTTCCACTTTTTCTAAGAAAAGAACGGGGAGATCTTAAGTTAGCTAAATTTAAAGTACAGGATGCTCAATTTGAGTTTGAAACCACTCAACTACAAATCAGAAATAAGATAACTGCAATTTACGCCGAACTTGAATCTTTTGTAAATCAAAATGAGCTTATTGAAAATATCGTAAAAGACTACCAATCTTTACTTACCGCAGAAGAGCGTAAGTTTAGTTTTGGAGAAAGTTCTTTATTCTTAATTAATTCTAGAGAACGAAGCTTGATCGATGCAAGATTAAAGGAAATTGAAGTTGAAAATAAATTTTTCACCACCAAAGCCAAGTTGTTTAATAGTCTGGCCTTGAATCCTGAAAGTCTTTGATGTTAGAAGTATTTAGAAATTCAAATCCTGAAAAATTACGTTTTTGGTAGTTACTTTAAAATCTATTTGCTGTGTCAAAAATTTATGAAACTAGTAAAATAAAATAGCTAGGATTTCAATGATCACTATTTCATTTTTCAATTGGATTCTTTATCATATTAATAGTTACAACCGTTCTAAAACCAAGATGTTCTGAAGAAGAGTCTATACTATTAGCCATTCTAGCTGAATTTCTATAACTTGCACAATAGGACTTATTGCATAAGAAAGAACCTCCTTTTATTACTTTTTCTTGGGCCAAAGCATTATTTGGATTATATGGTAGTTCAGGTCCAAGTGGATTTAATGTTACACCTTTTTTGGATAATTCATTGTAATAATTGGTGTTATACCAGTCCTGTGTCCACTCCCAGACGTTACCTGCCATATCATATAATCCCATGGAATTAGGAGAAAAAGATTGCACCGGTGCAATACTTTCAAACCCATCTTTTTTGGTATTTAAATTTGGAAAAGTTCCATTCCAGGTATTTGCTTTTTGGTGTAAGGAAGTATCAGAATTACCCCAAGTGTAAATAGACTCAATTTCTTTTCCTCTGGAAGCTAATTCCCACTCGGCTTCTGTGGGAAGTCTGCGATTGGCCCATTTGCAATAGGCTAGTGCATCTTCATATGCAATATGCACTACGGGGTAGTCATCTTTACCGTCAATGGTACTGTTAGGGCCATTAGGATGTTTCCAGTTAGCTCCAACTTTCCATTCCCACCACTGAGAATAATTATACATATTTAATATTTTAGATTGGGGCTTTCTAAAAATTAAGGATCCTGGTTGTAATATTGAATCATTAGGTTTTGGAGTTCCAGGGGGTAACTCTTTTTTCATCTCATCCCAATCGACTTTTCTTTCTGCTAGGGTATTGTACGCGGTTTCTTGTACAAATTCTTTGAACTGTGCATTGGTAACTTCTGTAATATCAATAAAAAAACCATCTACCGCTACAGGATGATGTGGTTTCTCATGCAACATAGCCAAAGAATCATTAGAGAGGGCACCCTGCATAAATTGCTTACCGGGAATCCATACCATTCCTGGTGGAATGTTTATGTATGGAGGAAACGAAGTAATGAGTTTAATTTCTGAATTGTGCTCTGTAACAATTAGATGCTCTTTTCTTTTGTTCTTGCATCCAATAATTACAGAGATCAACAATACAAAAAATATTAAAAACTTGATTTTTGTCATCATGAAATCAGAAAATTATTTTACTATTTCCGGTAGCTCAAAACGTTTGGTAATTTCAATATTGTCTACAGGTTTTAAGATATAACTATATTGGTAATTTTTAGCAGGAACTCTAAATTCTTCATGAGGAAGTGCATTTTTCGACCAACTATCATCGCCACCAACTCCCATTTGCAAATAGTCTATGTTCAATGTTATAAAATCTGTTTTTTTAAGGTCATAGGTATGTAAAGCATTGTCAATATCTTCCAAAGTATAGGGTAATGCACTTACACTAAGGTTTGAATTAACCCCAGCTATATACAGGCCTTTTCCTTCATTATTTGATACTGTAAACCATCGGACATCCGTTTTATTACCACTTTCTTGAGGTCTGATATATGAATGATAATCATTTGAAACAGACTCCTTAAATAACCCTACAGCTGCTCCATTGTTTCTATCATTATAATTTTCGTGGGGTCCTTTACCCAACCATTGGAACGTGTCAAATTCATTAGAAAGTTGGACCATCATTCCATACTTAGGTAGCATTGGTAACTCATGGTTTTTAATAATAAACTTATTTTGAATTGAAATAGTTCCATCTCCAAATATAGTATACTTTAAAATCAATTCAACTTTATTGTCAATCAGAGAATAGTTAGAAATTACTTGATGTTTATTACTTTTTGACGTGTCAACTTTGAAAGATAATAGTTTTTTGTTTTTGGAAGCTTCTTTCCAGATTGCTAAAGTTTTTGGCGTTCTACCTCCTCCGCGATCATTATCAGTAGTTGGTCTCCAAAAGTTAGGAGTCAGAGCTCCGGTAATAATAGGCGTGTTTTTGTAGAAGTACGATATTAATTCACCAGATTTTTCATTGAAGATAACTGAAAAGTCCTGAGATGAAAAGCTAATCTTGTTGGTTTCTTTTGTCATTATGATGTCAGAAGTAGATTGATAATCATAGGATGGTAAAGGCAACAGGTACGGCAGTTTAAACTGTTCCCAGGCCGCCTCATTTCCTTTTGGAGCCCAAGATTTTTGGTTATTTAATTTGAAAGCAACTTTTAGAAAATACTCAGCTCCTTTTTTTAATTTTGGTGTTGCAATTGGCAATATCAATTCTTGACTTTCTTTTGCATTAATATTCAGATCAGAAATAGTTCCATTTTGAATTGTTTTCCCATCTTCTTGTACTTCCCAAAACAATTCAAATTCATTCAGATTGGTAAAGTTATGCCTGTTTTTAATTTTAACTTTACCTTTTTTCAGGTCAATAGCTTCTATTTTTATAGGTTGAAATATCTTTTTTACTTCCCATAAAGCTGGTTGCGGACTTCTATCAGGGTTAACAATTCCATTCAAACAAAAGTTTTTGTCATTGATCTTGGTATCCCCCATATCTCCTCCATAAGCATAGTAAGCTACCCCGTTTTCTGTTTTTTGAAGCAATCCCTGGTCCACCCAGTCCCAAATATATCCACCGATCATTCGCTTATTAGATCTGATGGCATCCCAAAATTTAAATAAGTTACCTGTAGAATTCCCCATGGAATGTGCATATTCGCACCAGATTACCGCACGATGATCATCTTCTAGGTTCGCCATGTCTATCATGGGTTCAATAGGCATATACATCCTGCTTATCATATCGACATATGTCGGGTCTTTAAGGAATTCTTTTCCTTCATGATTCAAAGTTTGGGCACCTTCATAATGAACGTATCTTGTATCATCATAATTTTTAATCCACCCAGACATCGCCTGATGGTTGGGCCCCGAACCTGATTCATTGCCCAAGGACCAAAAGATAACTGATGGATGGTTTTTATCTCTTTCTACCATTCTGGTCGCTCGTTCTATATGAGCACTGGCCCACTCTGATCGATTACTTAAATATCCGCCAAGCTGATGTGTTTCAAGATTAGCTTCATCCATTACATAGATTCCGTACTCATCGCATAATTCATACCATCGGGGATCGTTGGGGTAGTGTGAGGTGCGAACGGCATTAATGTTAAACTGTTTCATGGTTTTGATATCTTCTAACATCAATTCTTCGCTTACTACTTTTCCCTTTACCGGATCATGATCGTGCCGATTCACTCCATACAATAGCGTAGACATACCATTGATAAAGAGTTCTCCATCTTTAATTTCTACTTTTCTGAAACCTATTTTGATACTTCGATATTCTTTAATTTTACCTTTGTCATCTTTTACATAAAATATCAAAGTATACAAATTAGGTTTCTCTGCACTCCATTTTCTGGGGTTTTCTACATTTGCCTCGAGGATTGCGAATTTTGGTTTTCCTCTTTGATTATAATATTCATATACAATATCTTTCAGATTCTTTTCTAAAGGTTTTTTTAATATAGCATTACCTTCAACATCGAATAATTGGGCTTCTAATTTCCAACCTTCTATTTTTTGATTATCATAAACTTTAATTTTAGGTCTAATTTTTAAAAGAGCATCTTTATAGTTTTTATCTAAATCTGTTTTTACAAAAAAATCATATAATTGTACTTTAGGCGATGCAGTAATAAATACATCCCTATGTATACCACTTAATCGCCAATGATCCTGATCTTCTAAATACACACCATCACTCCATCGGTATACCTGTACAGCTAAATGATTTTCACCTTCTTGTAAATAAGGAGTGATATCAAATTCTGATGGAAGCATACTATCTTGACCATATCCTAATTTTTGACCATTGATCCATACATAAAAAGCAGAGCTTACTCCGCCAAATTGTAATGTGATTTGCATGTCTTTCCAGTGTTCAGGTACTTCAAAAGTAGTTCTGTAACTCCCAGTTGGATTATCATCATCAGGAACATAAGGTGGGTTTACAGGAGAGAAGGGGTATCTAATGTTTGTATAAATAGCAGTTCCGTATCCATGTAGTTCCCAATTTGAAGGAACCGAAATTGTTTTCCAATTGGAATCGTCATAGCTTTTAGCATAAAACCCTTTTGGAGCTTCTTCAGGAACAGTAGCCCAGGAAAACTTCCAGCTTCCATTAAGGGATAGGCGTCGTTTAGAATCTTTTCGCCTGGCTTTAAAGGCTGCTTTTTCTATCTCATAAGAAATGGAAGTTGCTTTAGATGGTAATCTGTTAATAGAAGTAATCAAGGGATCTTCATAGTGCTTATAGGATGTGGTAAGCTGTTGCCCTTGGATAACGCAATAGTTAAAAATAACCAATATAACGAGAAAAAGGATTCGCATGTAATTTAATTTTAAAAATTTATATGTCAAAATATAGAAAAACAATCTCAGGCCTGTCCCGTAGTGTCCTGTTGAAATAAAATACATTTTACTTGATTTGAACTATTTTTTTTTAGGTACTTTAGTTTTTTTTAGAATTAAAATTTAATGCAATATTCAAAAAACCTCGGAGTACATCTTAAACGTATTTTTGAAGAAAAGTTTACTCAAACTCCTCAGTTTGTTTTTTCACCAGGAAGAATTAACCTTATTGGCGAACATACAGACTATAATGATGGTTTTGTTATGCCGGCAGCTATAGATAAAGGAATCTACATAGCATTTGCAAAAAATAAGAATAACCGTATGAGATTGTTTTCTTATGATTTTGATGAGACTGTTGAGGTTGAATTAAAAAAATTAGAAGCAGTTTCGACAGGGTGGGCTAATTATATTCTGGGCGTTGTAAACGAAATTCAAAAAATTAAGCCTTTATCCTCTGGTTTTGATATGGCTTTTGGAGGTGATATTCCCATTGGTTCCGGGCTTTCTTCTTCGGCTGCGTTAGAATGTGGGGTAGGGGTAGCATTAAATAATCTATTTAATGTCAAACTTAAAAAAATCCAAATTGCCAGGATAGGCCAAACTGCAGAACATAATTTTGTAGGTGTTCGTTGTGGGATCATGGATCAATTTGCCAGTATAATGGGCAAAAAGGATCATACAATTCAATTAGATTGCAGATCCTTGGAATATGAGTACTTTCCTTCAAACTTTGAAGAATATCAGATCCTCTTATGCAATTCAAAAGTGAAACATTCCCTGGCAGAATCGTCCTATAATCAGCGTAGAGAAGAATGTGAAAGAGGAGTACAAATACTTAAAGAGAAGTATCCTCTAATAGAAAGTCTTAGAGATGTTACTCTTGAAATGCTGGATACTTTGAGATATAGATTATCAAATACTTTGTATAATCGTTGTTCCTATATTATCGAGGAAAATCAAAGAGTAGTAGAAGCAAGTAAATTACTGAAACAAAATAAGCTTAAACCATTAGGAGCATTATTATTTGAGTCTCATCAAGGGTTGTCTAAAAAGTATGAGGTAAGCTGTGAAGAATTAGATTTTTTGGTGGATTTAGTGAAAAATAATTCAGCTGTTTTAGGTTCTCGTATGATGGGCGGAGGTTTTGGAGGATGCACTATTAACCTTGTTGAAAGATCTGCAAAAGAAAATTTAGTAAAAGAACTCACTCGAGAGTATGATAAGAAATATAATATAGCCCTAGAATGTTACGAGGTAGAACTAGAAAATGGAACTCATCTAATTAACCATGAATTTTATGGATCAATTTAGTCTTAAAGAACATTCGCATAGACGATATAATCCTTTGACAGGAGAATGGATTCAGGTCTCACCACATCGGTCAAAACGCCCCTGGCAAGGACAAGTAGAAAAAACAGTTGAGACCACAAGACCGAAATTTGATCCTACCTGTTATTTATGTCCTGGAAACGCCAGGGCCAATGGAGAAATAAATCCTAAGTACAAAGACGTTTACTCATTCACTAATGATTTTTCGGCATTACAACCTGATATTCCCGAAGGAAGTATAAATGAAGATGATCTATTTATGGCAAAAAGCGAGCAGGGATTATGTAAAGTCATTTGCTTTTCTCCGGATCACCATATGACCATACCCGAGATGAATATCGAGGCAATTAGAAAGGTAATAGACCTTTGGGTCCTTGAATATAAAGAGATAGGAAAGCTAGACTTCATTAATTATGTTCAAATTTTTGAAAATAAGGGTGCAATCATGGGATGTTCTAATCCCCATCCCCACGGTCAAATTTGGGCACAAGAATCTATTCCCGAAGAACCTAAAAAGAAAGGTGTCGAGTTTCAAAAGTATTATGAAAAGAATAAAAGGTCATTGTTACTCGATTATGTAGAAAGAGAGTTAGAAAAGAAAGAAAGAATCCTTTTTGAAAATGAAGATTTTGTTGGGCTTGTTCCTTTCTGGGCAGTTTGGCCTTTTGAAGCTATGATCGTTAGTAAAAGGCATGCTAGCAGTATTCTTGGGTTAACAGAAGATGAAAGAACCGCTTTTGCAGATGCCTATAAAAAGTTGACGGTAATGTATGATAATCTATTTGAAGTTTCTTTTCCATACTCAGCAGGAATTCATCAAGCTCCGACAGACGGTAAAATACATCCAGAGTGGCACTTACATATGAGTTTTTATCCACCACTTTTAAGATCCGCAACAGTTAAAAAGTTTATGGTTGGATATGAGATGTTTGCAAATCCCCAAAGGGATATTACTCCAGAGCAGGCTGTTCGAATGTTGAAGGGTGTATCAGATATTCATTATAAGCTACAATAAATTCAGGGTTTTACTCGATAATCGAGGTTTAAATGCTCTATGGCTTGCTGCGAAATAAAAATTAATTTCCAACCGATGCCTAGTGGGCTTGCCCTAGGTAGTTTACTTTTGAAGCATCTTGCTAAAAACCAGGTATAAAATCCCACAGCTCAACCAAGCTGGCAAAATTACAAAAGATAAAAATACGTCAAACTGCTTCGATATAAAATAGAATACTCCAAAGCTAATTACCCATGCCATTAAAACTGAAATATTAAAATTGATCTTTTTTGTTTCCGCATAAAAGGGAATGATTCCTATTTTTTTTCCGAAGAAATGTTCAAAAACAATAATCGCTCCTATTGGAGCCAGAATAAAACCATATAATGCCACAAATCCTAATAATTTCATTGCGAAGGCCGGAAAAATACCAGCTAGAGTAGCAATAGATCCTGCAATGATAGTAACCCAAAATGTAGAAACCTTTGGGATAATTGCCTGAAACGCTAATCCAGCTCTATAGATAGTAGGGTTAGCTGTTGTCCATCCTGCTAATATAACCGCGATGATCCCAAATATTCCAATAGCATTATTAGCCAGGGGCCCCGGTGCAACGGGTGGTGCTTCTCCGTTATTTAAAAAAGCCTGAGCTTCTGGTGTTTTGAGATATACAGCATATAATAAAGCTGCAGCTATCCAGGCCATGTAGTGACCAACGTACATTCCTGCGGCTGTTGTCCAGCCTGATGATGGTGATTTGGCAAACCTAAATACGGAAAGGTCAGACATTCCGATATGCATTGCAGCATTACAAAACCAAGACCATATCACTACGTGCCAGAAGGTAAATTTTGTTTGTCCGGGAAATGGTGCTGATCCTTCTCCCCAGATGTTCCAGAAACTATCAAAATTTTTTACACCTAATTGATTTAGAGCGACAATTCCGCAAGCTATAAATGCCAATACGATTACTGGTGACATCCAGTTAGCGGCTTTAGATACTGTATCATATCCTCTGGCGGCAATTAAAGAAATTACCGTACCAATAATGATGACAATGATGATCCAAGTAATCCCATTTGGCATGGTATCTGTAAGTTTCGGCATTTCCATATCAAATGGAACACCTACAGCTGTGGCAGATACTGTAATCATCGCTCCGGCAAGAAAACAAAATAAAATACCATTAGCTAAGTTGTATGTGGTTACCAAATTTTTACCACATATTTTTTCTAAATGATAATAAAGTGTGAACCTATTGTTAACTGCAACTTCTGCGGTAAGAAATCGCCAACTCAATACGGCTAGCAAGTTACCTATTAGTAAGCCTATGATGAGATCAAATGCGCTTACTCCTGCCGTCAAAAATAGGGGTCCGATCATAAATTCGGTTCCTGCGGCATGTTCTCCGGCATACATGCCTAAGAAACTTTTCCAGCCTTTCCGACTACTTTGGGGTACAGGCTCTCTTTCGAATTCACCACCGGCGATCTCTTCTATTTCTTCTTCAATATTAAACTGACTCATGCTTTATCGTAAACTATGTTATCAAATGATTAGGGAAATCTTCTGTATACTCACAACAGATTTGCTCCATGACCTGTTGTAATTGTGTTTTAATGAGTGAAATGGTGTGATTTCCACCTTCCTTACCAAGGGCCGATACTCCATACATAAATGATCGACCCATAAATGTAAATTGAGCACCACTTGCCATAGCTCGTGCAATGTCAGGACCAGACCTTAGACCGCTATCCATCATTACAGTGATTTTATCGCCATATTTTTGTGCAATCTTTCCAAGCGGTTTTATGGTGGATTGACCCGCATCTAATTGCCGTCCACCATGATTGGAAACAATGATTCCGTCTAATCCCAATTTAATGGCCTTTTCGGTATCAGCTTCGCTGGCGACTCCCTTAAGCACTATTTTGCCTTTCCACATATCCCGTATAGGAGCAATTTTTTCTTCATTTAGTCTTCCGCTAAAGGTTATATCCATAAACTGGCCAAGAGCACTAAGATTCAAATTTTTGGGCATATAGGGTTTTAGAGTTTCAAAATTAGGCTGTCCCTGAATCAAAGTCTGTAATGCCCAGTTAGGTTTGCTTAAAATTTGCAGAATATTTTTAATTGACATATTAGGAGGCATTGCCAAGCCGTTTCTAATATCTCTGGGCCTGAACCCAAAAGTAGGGACATCACATAGTAAGACTAATACTGGACATTCTGCAGAAGCAGCCCTTTTAATTATATCATCTCTCAGTCTATCTTCAGTAGGATGATATAGTTGAAACCATGCGTTACCTTCGGTAATTTTGCTAATACGTTCTATGCTACTAGTGGTAACAGTACTTAACACAAATGGGATATTATGATCAAATGCGGCTTTTGCCAGAATCTCTGGAGCATTGGGCCACATTAATCCTTGCAAACCTATTGGTGCAACACCAAACGGGGCATCATATGTTTTGCCGAATAACTCGGTTTTCATATCAGAGCCAGTATGTTTGCTTAAGTAGTTGGGTCTGAGTTCAACTTTTTGTATGTCAGAACGATTTCTGGAAAGATTTACATCTTCATTACAACCACCATCTAAATATTCAAAAGCGAACTTTGGAATCCGTTTTTTTGCTTTACTTCTCAGATCATCAATTGCAGGATATTTTGTGTTGTATTTCCATTTCATACTGTAGTATATCAATTATAAAGGTTGCAATACTGGTGGTTGTAATTTTTTCATTTGATAATTATCTTTCAAGAATCTTGAATTGAGTTTATGATCAGAAATTACCATAGCAGCGCCTAGAGCCGAACCTAATGGTGATTTGGTGGTTCGGACTTTATATTTTTTAAAGTGTAGGGCGACCAGCTTGATAAAAATTTCATTATCTGTAAATCCACCATCGATATAAATTTTTTTGATTTTACTCTTACCAATAGCTAACCTTGTAGTTTGTACTTGGATATCTACCAGCTCGATCATAAGTTGGTGAAAAGCGATATTAAAAGAAGAAAATGCGGATAAATCAGTTTCTGAAACTTTATGATCTCTGTCGATGCGTATTTCCTCAAATCTAAAGTATCTTTTCTTTTGATCTATTAGTTTGAGATATAAGTTGATGTCAAAACCTATGGTTTTATGATAATCTTTATCTTTATTGAAGTAATTACATAGTTTCTTTATTTGCACCGTATATTCCTGCCCCATAAAGAATCGGGTAGCACGTACTGTCCTTCCATCAATTCTTAAATAGTTCAGACAGTTGTTTTGTATGTCTTTTTTTGATAATGACTCATTATTGAAAGGATTTAAAGTAATACTCCAGGTTCCAGTAGAAATAAGAATAAAAGGTTTTTTTTCTCCTAGTAAATAAGGTATTAATGCAGATGAGCTATCGTGGATTCCTACACCTATTTTAATTCTTTTGTCATTATAGATCATGTTGAAACTGGTCTGAGTGGAAATTATGAAAGGAAATTTGGTGTCAATTCCTTGATTTATGACCCATTGGTGATACGTATCCTTTTTATAATCCCACAACGCTGTATGACAACCAATACTGGTAAATTCACTTACCGGAATTCCTGTAAATAAAAAGGACAGGTATTGCGGAAAATGAAGAGAATATCTAATTCTAGAGAATAATCCCGGTCTGGTATGTTTTAACCAATACAATTGCATTCCCGAATTAAGCATTTCGGCAGTAGGAGAAGCGGTTTCTTTAGCTATAGTTAATGGATCGCCATGATCCTGATAGAAAGCAGTCGCAATTTCTTTGGGTAATGGTTTTAAATAATTATATAAAGGTGTTAACACATTCCCCTTTTTGTCGAGATGTACCAAGCTCGCTCCATATGTTGAAAAATTTATGGCCTGGATATCATATTCCTTTGCAGAAAGTATTCTGTCAAACAAATCTTTAAGCCACTGTTGCAAAGCAAGTAGATTTTCGGTAGGAAATCCGTCTTCATCTTTAATCTCTTCAAATTTGGTGTATTCTTTATACACCTCTTTGTAATCGCTGTCAAAGAGAAAAAACTTCTTATTCGTTTTACCGATATCAAATACTGCGATTACCTTTTTCATTTTTACAAACCTGAAGCGGTAGAGTTTTTACCACGTTCTTTAATCAATGTTTCTCTTATTTTCAAAGATCTATAAACTGCCAAAGGATCAATGGCAGTATTCATTTGCACTCTGGATTCTCTTACCAAAGGCCGGACATCTGTTCGATAAGCTTCTTGTAAGATTTCTTGGCAGGCAACAATATCTTGAGCTGCCTGAGCTTCTTTCAGTTGTTTTTGGTTTACCAACAGTGCTTGAGCATACGCTATCATTATGGCTTCTAGGGATTGAATTAGATCTTCTAAAGGATCTTTAATATTATGACTGGCATCAATCATCCAAGCCAAATCCGGATTCTTAGGATTATTTTCTATTCCATAGACTAGTTCATTAAATATTAAAAACAACGCGTATGGTTTTATAGAACCTACAGTGAGATCGTCATCACCGTATTTACTATCGTTAAAATGAAATCCTCCTAGCTTGCCTTTATATAATAGTGTAGCAACAATCTGTTCGATATTTGTGTTAGGTAAATGATGACCTAAATCTACAAGAGTGTATGCTCTCTCTCCGCATTCATTAGCGAGTATATATGAAGTTCCCCAATCCTGGATCACTGTACTATAAAAATTGGGTTCGTAAGGTTTGTATTCGATAAATAGTTTCCAATCCTTTGGAAGTGATTTGTAAATTGTCTTAAGACTATCTTGCGTGTTTTTTAGAGTTTCTTGAAAATTATGCTGCCCGGGAAAACTTGAACCGTCTGCTAACCACACTGTGAGACTCTTTGATCCTAATTTCTCTCCAATGTTGATAACATCAATATTATGTTGAATGGCTTGCTCTCTAACAGCTTTATTACTGTTGCATAAAGAGCCAAACTTATAACTTTCTTTAGCGTTGGATTGATCTTGAAAAGTATTAGAGTTTACCGCATCAAAGATAATATTATGTTGTGCTGCTTTATCTTTAATAGCTTGATAATTTTGAGGAATATCCCATGGAATATGCAGAGAAACTGCTCCCGCAGCGTTGGTTAATGTATGGAGTAGACCTATATCGTCCAATTTTTGTTCCAAAGTGCTTGGTTCACCTCCAAAAGAAAATCTTCCGAAACGAGTTCCCCCTGCACCTAGTGCCCAACTTGGTATAGCAACCTGAAAATCTTTTAGCTTTTTAATTATATGTTGCCCGTCAATACCTTTATGTTGGAGCTGATTTGCTATAAAGTCCAGTTGTATGAGGTGTTTAGTTTCTACACTTTTATTAAGATCAGATATTTGTTGTTTATCGATTGTCATTAGAGATATGAGTATTAGCGAACAAAGGCATTAGGCATACCTCCATCTACATTGATTGTGTTACCAGTACTTTTATCCAAGATAGCTAATAAAGCAAAAACGGCATTTGCAATATCTTCTGGAAGTATAATTTCATTAAGTAAGTTACGTTTTGCGTAATGTTTTGGTAAATCTTCCACCGATATTCCGTAAGCTTTGGCCCTTCCTTCTGCCCATTTTCCTTCCCATATTTTACTGCCAATGATAACACCATCAGGATTAACTGTATTCACTTTTATTTTTTGTGGACCTAGTTCTGCTGCCAAAAGCCTGGTCATGTGTTGTTGAGCTGCTTTTGCTGTTCCATACCCTACATTGTTTGGTCCTGAGACTAAACCATTTTTACTGGCTATGTTTATGATGTCCCCACCTAATCCTTGTAGTTTGATAATTTCGACACCTTTTTGAACCATAAGAAATTGCCCTTTCACCAAGACACTTTGCAACAAATTCCAGTCGGCTAAAGTAGTTTCTTCTAACGGCTTTGAGATAGCTAAACCTGCAGAGTGAATTATAATATCAATACCTCCAAATGCTAAGCAGCCTTCTTTATATGCTTTTTCTATAGAATTAGAATCTGTTACATCACAAATTGTGGTTAGAGCTTCATCTTTTGTGAAGGACATTGAAGCATTTTTTAGGGTTTCTTCTTGCAAATCTGTAATGATAACATTGGCACCTTCGGCTATTAATTTATCTGCAATCGCTTTACCTATTCCACCTGCGGCTCCCGTAATGATGGCTACCTTTCTGGATAAAGGTTTTTCTTTGGGCATACGCTGAAGTTTAGCTTCCTCTAGTAACCAGTACTCTATATTAAAAGCTTCTTGCCGAGGCAGAGCAGTATATTCAGAAATTGCTTCTGCACCACACATTACATTGATGGCATTTATATAAAATTCGCTTGCCACTCTTGCTGTTTGTTTGTTTTTGGCAAAAGTAAACATCCCCACACCAGGGTAGATAATTACCACTGGATTTGGGTCTCGCATCGGCGGACTATCTTCATGCTTACAATTTTCATAATATTGCTTATAGTCGTCTCTGTAGTTTTCGAATTTTGTTTTTAATTTCTTCAATATCGCTTGGGAATTCGATACATCTTCGTCTGATTTTAATGTAAGTACGAGAGGTTTGATTTTGGTTCTCAAAAAATGATCTGGACAAGAAGTTCCCATAGGAGCTAATTTTTCAAGATCATTACTATTGGCGTAGGTTAAAACCCGATCATCATCGGTAAAATGACCGATCATAGTATTTTCGCTAGAACATAGGCCTCTTAATAAAGGAGCAAGTGCTGATGCTTGTTCTTTTCGTTTACTTGGAGGGAGACTTTTTATTTTTTGTCCACCAAAAACATCGCCATTTTCATTGACTTTTTTTTCAATATAGGATGAAGCCATCTCTATAACTTCCAGACTGTTAATATAGCATTCATACGAAGTATCTCCCCAGGTGAATAATCCATGATTTCCTAATACAATACCTCTTATACCTGGATTTTCTTCGAGACATTTCTCTAATTGAAGGCCAAGATCAAAACCTGGTCTTTGCCAGGGAACCCAACCCATAGTGTCCCCCCAGATCTCTTTGGTGATTTTTTCTCCATCCTTTGCCGCAGCAATAGCAATGACTGCATCAGGATGGAGATGATCAATATGTTTAAAGGGTAATAACCCGTGCAAAGGCGTATCAATTGATGGAGCTTTACTATTTAAATCGTATATGCAATGATTAAACAAAGCCACCATTTCATCTTCATGTTCAATACCTCGATATACTTTTTTTAAGTTTCTAAGCCTTTCTGTGTATAACCCGGCAATTCCGTTTCTGGAAAGTGTACCAATGTCCCCACCTGATCCTTTAACCCACATCACTTCTACATTTTCATTGGTCAGGGGATCTTTTTCTATAGTTTTACAGCTTGTATTACCACCGCCGTAATTAGTGATTCTTAAATCCGCACCCAAAGTGTTGGATCTGTATAAAAAAAGAGCAACCTCATCTCCTTCGAGCTTTGCGGCTTTAGAATGGTCCCAGAGGTAATCCACGTAGTCAAACGACTTTTTTACTATTCCCATAGTATTATGGTTTAATTGATGGCTAACTAAAAATAATTTTTGACTTGAGTCTCCACGAAAATAGAGGTAGCCTAATTATTCTCCATCCTGTAGTATACTGTATCATACAAAAGTGTTTTTCAGAATATTCTCATAATTTATAACAAAAAATATTTGATTATGAATACAATTCATAATTTTTTATTTATTTTTCAAAAGAAATAGTTACTTAATATTACCCCTAAAACATAAAAATGAACCTTTTGGTAAACATAAGGATTGATCATGAATCCAGAAAACCCAAGTATAAACAGATTGTAGACTCGATTATAGATGATATCTCGAGAGGAAATCTGAATGTTGGACAGAAAATCCCATCTATCAACGAAATAAGTGAAGAGTTTTATTTATCTAGAGATACTGTAGAGAAAGCATATAATCTTCTTAAGGAGCGTAAAATAATAGAGTCAGTTAAAGGAAAAGGATTTTATGTAGCGAAAACAGATCTAATAAATAAGGTTAATATTCTTTTCCTGATTAATAAGCTTAGTTCTTATAAAATGAGCATTTATAATTCATTCTTGAATGCTATTGGAACAAATGCCCATTTAGATTTACATATTTATCACTGTGATGAAACTTTATTTTTGAAATTGATGGACAGGTACCAAGGGCACTATGATTATTATGTGATCATGTCACATTTCAAGAATGAAAAACTTCAACATATAGGATATACAGAAAAGGTAATGCAGGCGATCGAGCGAATTCCCGAAAATAAATTAGTATTACTGGATAATAAGATTGATTTCATTAAAGAAGACATAATTCAAGTATATCAAGATTTTGAAACTGATATTTTTGAAGCATTAACAGTAGGAGTGGATAAATTAAAAAGGTATGACAAGCTAATTCTGGTATATCCGGATAAATCGGTATATCCTTATCCAAGAGAAATTTTACATGGCTTCAGAAAATTTTGTGTGGCATATTCATTTGATTTCGAGGTTTTGGATGATATCTATGAGGGTATGGAGCTTAGAGCGGGAGATGTTTACATTACAATCAAAGAAACCGACTTAGTAGACCTGGTAAAACAAGTAAGAGAAAGTACACTGCAATTAGGGAAAGAAATAGGTATTGTTTCCTACAATGATACGCCACTCAAAGAATTACTTGGGATTACCGTAATTGGAACAGATTTTAAACAAATGGGTGTTTCTGCAGCCAAAATGATTCTTGAAAACCGCAAAGAACAGATTAAAAATGATTTTAGATTTATTGATCGCAAGTCGATGTAAATCATAGTACTAATTTTTTTAGCTTTAAAATCTAATAGAATTTCCCAAAGCTCGTGCGCAGCGTATAGCGGTTCAAAGCTTACAGGAAACGAATAGGCTATAACCAAGAGCCAAGATAGAAGTTTTAGTTTCTTGGCTATAATGTAGTGCAGCGGTCTTAGTTCTGATAACTCGCTCAGCCCTCTTCAGTTCATTTTATTGTCATATTTCACTTTATCTATTTTTAAGACTCCTCCTAGTTTTTTAACGTAGACACCTTCTCTTAATTCTTAATAGAAATTTGATCAAAGCAGCATAGTACAGGATGCAATTACCTATAATTTCGAATATATTCAATCTTAAATTAGCATATACATTCTCATAATCGACCTCTACCATTATGATCGAGTTACATTGAACAGATTTTATGATCGTTCCTGAATTAAAAGGTGTTGGTATGTAGATCTTAAGCTAACTAAAAAATGAAAAAAATGAAAATACTAATAACTAAGGTACTATTATTTTGTCTCATATCAAGTTTGATAGGGTGTAGTTCAGACGACCCTGAAGAAATCATCACAGAAGAACCTGATGAGGTAGTAATAGAAAAACAAAAAATCACCCTGAATACCGAAGATTACCAACATCAATTTATAGGAGGAGGAGTCTCTATAGGTTTATTCATGGGACATCATTACAGCATGAATGAGGTTGCTCAAGACAAGGCCATTCAGCTGATGGTAAAGGATTGTAATATGAAATATCTTCAGGATTATATCCAAATTTATCCCAGCGATGATCCTCCGTATTTCGACCGGAGGGCTAATTATATTAAAGCGGCCAAAAGATATCGTCCCGAAATTGAGTTTTCACTGGTTGGGAATAAATTTCCAGACGATTTAATGGTAGAACAAATTGTCGATGGTGAGCCATTGCAGGTTTTGGATACTGAAGATCCAGAGATTTATAATCGTTTAGCCAATTGGTTTTTTGAACTCTTTAAAGGATTTCATGATCGCGGAGTGTCCACAGAAATATTGAATGTAGTAAATGAACCCGATTTGGATCGCAAATTTCGGAAATATCATTATGGACTCAATGGGGATACCAAAGAAGCGGTAGCTCGTATTTTCAAATATGCCGTTCCTAAATTTAAAGAGATGTTGAACGATCCTGCAATAAATACAACAAATATGCCGGTTCCACTAATCATGGGACCCAGTACCATATCACCCAACGGAGGTCTTGATTATATCCAGTTCTTTAAAAGGGAACATCCTGATGTATGGGATCAAATAGATATCGTCGCAGTACATCAATATATTAATGGAGCGAATGAGCAAGTATTCAGGCTTATTAAAAACGAAGCTGGAGAAAAACCCGTTTATCAGTCTGAAACACATGCCCTAAAAGGAGATGCCCTCGGATTCGTTACTGCAGATAGGCCCCTTAAGGCTGTACTATCTTTATCAAATTTGTTCTGTACTGCGGTTAGAAATGGTGTAAGTTCCTGGTGGTATTTTGAGAATAACTATCCAAACGAGTTTCATCCCGGTGGACTACTTAGTGTTCCTTGGGCTGCTCCAGAACCTGTACCTTATAAACATTATTATGCCTTTAAACAACTAACTTCTGCTCAACCTGATTCATCTCATGTAATAACTCATGAAACTGGAAATAACCCGAACTCAGAGATTATAGCATTCAGGAAAAAGGGACAGGACACTGTTTTTGTACATTTTTCAAACTATAGTCAAGACACAAAGGAAGTTTCAATTTTTGCAAATAATCTCAAAATTAAGGGGTATGCGATAACAACTACTGACGAGGAAAATAATGGTGTTTTAATTGCCTCAGAAGAATACCAGTCAGCTTTGGATTCTATAACGTTTTCTGCCGGACGGTATTCAGTTAATTCTCTCAAAATTTCAATTGTAAATGAATGAAACTAAAACCATACGTTTAAATTATTAATTGAACTTTATAAAACAGTTCGCTATTATAAACAAAACATTTGTAGTAATTTTTTCTACCTTTTAATATTTACGACAAAAGGGGACAGATGGCTATTCTAATATTTCTGTATTAGGGAAAGGCTTAGGGTAGTGTATATTTCTCAACCAAAAATTAATAAAACCAGTACAGTACAGGATAGTTTTTCTCTATACCGCTATTAATATTGTGAATATCATAATTAAAAACAATATTCTTGATTAATATTTGATTTTTTTAGTTAAAAAATCAAATATTAATCAAGTTTTAAGAAATAAGGGAAATCAGAGTTTTTTTAATTAATGTATTGGTTTGCGTGTTAAATCAGAGATGATTTTCATAAATTGATTAGAAGCCTATCCCTCTTACCTTTCGGTTTTTATGAAATAAAATAAAGTCTAGTTATCATACATTAATTAATAGCAAATGGCATCCTAGGCTCTTTTAAATTAAATTTCGTCTTACATTTTGAAAGAATTTAACTCACCATCCCAAGAAGAATTTAGACAACTCTTTGATGAGCATTGGAATGGTCTGTATGCTTTTGCATATAATATTTTAAAAAACAAACAATCTGTAGAAGACTGTGTCCAAAATGTTTTTGTAGATTTTTGGAACAGAGCCCATCAGATCAGAATCCTTCATACCAAAGCGTATCTCTACCAATCGGTTAAAAATCAATGTGCAAAATCGTTGGCAAAACAAAAACGATTCAATTACGCTGTAGATCTTAGCTACTTAGCTACAGAACCCAAAATTCTGCTCGAGGAAAAAAGAAATAGTAAAAATGAGGTATTAAAAGAGGTGTATCAACAAATCAGCTTATTGCCTGAGAAATGCCAAGAGGTATTTCGATACAGCAAGATTGAAAAAAAATCAAATAAACAGATCGCCTCAGAACTCGGTATTTCAGTGAGTACAGTAGAAAATCATATGAATAAAGCACTTAGACTATTAAGAAACGCATTACCAAATCATCTCTATATACTTTTTGTTATTTTTTTTTAGTAAAGTTAATTTTTTGTTAAAGCAATATTTTGAGTAGGTGTTTTCAACGCTTCGGGTACTTAGCTATAAAAAGTATCCAAAATGAGCGCACATAAAAATATAAATAACTTACTTAAAAAGTACTACAAAAATTCCTGTACTGCCGAAGAGAAAGAAATTGTAGAGAAGTTCTTCACTAAACTTCAAGAAGATGGTATTTCTCCCAAAGAGGTAAAAAAAGATTTCTACCTTAAGAACAAAATTTACAAGAGCATACAGGAGAACATTGTTCCTAAGAAAAAACGATGGATACCAAGAAGCGTAGCCGCTGTTATTGTGGCATTAATTACTACCGGAGTTTTAACCTTCTATCTTACATTAACAGAACCCACTCCAGACTATACCATTGCAGAATCAAAATATGGTGAACAGCTTAGAATTGTGCTAGAAGATTCATCTGTAGTATATCTTAACTCTGGCAGTACGTTGCAGTATCCTAACAGTTTTAAAAATCTTGATCAACGTAATGTAATTTTAAAAGGGGAAGGTTTCTTTGAGGTAACAAAGAACCAAGAGCAACCATTTATAGTGACCTCGGGTAGTATCAGTACGAAGGTATTAGGGACTAAATTCAGTGTAAATAATTTTGAAGAAACTTCTCCTAAAGTCATAGTTAGCGAAGGTAAAGTAAATGTTTCGTCTACCAGAAACAGTACTGTTGCCATTAATATCCTCCCTGATGAAAAAGTAGTGTTTAATACAAAGCAAAACACCTTTAAAAAAACCAACGTAGAATCAGAAAACCAAGTGTCATGGATTCATGGATACTTAGTGTTCGACCATTCTAACCTCTCAGATATCGCCAAAAAATTAGAAAGAAGATTTAATATCGAAGTTGTAGTTACCTCTAAAACAGATGCCAACTGTGAGATAAGTGGTAAATATTTAGGAAGTAATCTTTCTGAACTCTTAAAGAGCATGCGATTTATTAATGGGGTCAATTATACGTATTCTGAAAAATCTATTGAATTGAGTGGGCCTTGTATGGGTAATGGTAAGAAATGAAAGGCGGTCAAATTGAAGAACAAAATAATAATCAACAAACACCTTAGAAATGTAAGATTATGAATACAATAGTCATAAAAAAAAGTCGAAAGAAACTTATTTTGATACTAATTGCCTATTTATTTTCCAGTAGTATGGTGATGGCTCATAAAGTTTTTTCACAAAATCTTGAAAATACTTTTTTAAATCTCTCGATTGAAGACAAAAATGTGATTGATTTCTTTAAAGAAATAGAAAGCCAATCTAGTTTTACTTTTGTGTATTCCAGCGAGATTGGATTACTAAAAGAAAGATTAACCATCAAAAGAAATAGAATTAGTATCAAGGAAACTATGCAAATCCTTTCTACAAAGGTAGGGCTCAGTTATATGGTAAGCGGAAATACTATTTCTGTTAAACTAAGAGAACACAAAGTGCAAAAAAAAGTAAGCACTTCTCAGCGTTCAGTTAATGGAACCGTTGTAAATCAGGACGGAGTTCTATTACCAGGAGTAAATGTTTTGGTAAAAGGAACTCAAATTGGCGCTTCAACAGATTTCGACGGTAATTACTCAATCCAGGTACCCAGTGACAAAGCGACATTAATATTTTCATATGTGGGATTCGTAATCCAAGAAATTATGGTAAGAGCAAGAAAAACGATCAATGTAACCATGATTGAAGAAGCCACTTCCTTAGAACAAATTGTAGTAATTGGATATGGTCAACAAAAACGAACAGAATTGATAGGGGCTGTTTCGACGGTACAGGCAGAAAACATTGAAAATCACCAAGTAGCTACTTTTGAACAAGCATTAATTGGACAGGTTTCCGGAGTGCAATTTAGAGAAAATGGAGCCCCTGATGGCGGGCCGCAATTAACTATTCGGGGGGTTTCGACTTTTGGTAATAATAATCCATTATATGTGATAGATGGTTTTCCCTTGGGTACTAATGCTGGAGATCAACAAGATAATTATATATTAAACTCATTAAACCCTGCAGATATTGAATCTATAAGCGTACTGAAGGATGCTGCATCCAAAGCAATTTATGGATCCAGAGCTTCTAATGGGGTTATAATTATTACCACTAAAAAGGGTAAAAAGAACACAGCTCCAATGATAAGTTTCGGCACAAATGTGGGTATACAATCCATACCAGAATATGAATCTCCTGATGTTTTAACTGCTAAAGAATTGGCTAATTATACGCTAGAAGTTTTAGAGGATCAAGAGGCTGCAGGTTTTGCACTAGGAGGGCGTCAACTTACAGCACGAGATAATATTAACGCAGCACTAGCTGCCAGAGAATTGGAAACAGGAAATGACTGGTTCGATTTAATTACAAGGGATGCCATTGTAAAGAATTATAATATAAGTGCTTCAGGAGGTGGGGAGCGAAGCAGGTACGGTGGCTCTATAGCATATCAGGATCGTGAAGGTACTGTGCTTAACACCAGTTTTAAAAGGTATTCGTTAAATTTTAATTTTGATACCGATATTACTAAGCATTTAAAATGGGGATTAAACTTTGCTCCTACCAGATCTACTGCAACAGGTGGCGGAGTAGTCTCAGGAGCAGAAAACTCTAGTTTCTATAGTGCTTTAGCACTTGCCAATTGGACTGATCCCTCAGCTCCTTTATTTGATGTAGATGGTAGGCTAACGGGGGTAACTGAGGGGGTATCTCTGTTTAGGTCAAGAAACGCAAATCCCGTTACAGCTCTCTTAGAGAGAGAAGCCGAAAGAAGATCTGATCTTATTAGAATAGGAACTTTTCTGGAGTTGGAGTTATTACCTGGATTAAAAGCTAAAACATATGGGTCTTTACAGAAAATCGACAGAAGAAATACGGGCTTTACGCCTGCTCGATTACCAGGGCGTACAATATTTGCTAATCCCCTTGGTCAACAAAGAGATATCGCAGGTGTTTTTGAATTAAGTGCGCTGAATTGGGTGCTTGAAAATACCCTAAATTATTCTAAACGTTTTGGGAGTAATCAAAGACATGATCTAAAACTTCTTGCAGGATTTACAGCAGAAAGAAGAGAGACAACCACCACTAGTATTAATTCTGATGAACTGGTAGATGCAGAAGTACAATTACCTAGTTCAGGTAATTCACAAGATCCCGAAGATTTTACAGGAAGTTCTAACTATGAAGGGCAGGCTTTGACTTCTTTAATCGGCCGTTTGGATTATAATTTTGATGATCGATACTTTCTTACAACTACTATACGTAGAGATGGGTCATCTAAATTTGGTGAAGATAATCGATATGGTAATTTTCCAGCTTTTGGCGCTGCTTGGAGAGTATCGAATGAATCTTTTTTCGAACCTTTAAGAAGTGTAATTTCAGAATTGAAACTTGAAGGAGGGTATGGTATCAGTGGTAACAATAGTAATATAGGTAACTATAGATATCAAGGAAGGGTAGGTATTCAAAGCCCCACCTTCAATGTAGATTACGCATTTGGTGATTCGAATGCACCAGGAGCAGCAGTATCGGTATTGCCTAATCTTATTGTAGGTTGGGAAGAAACAAGAGAAACTAACTTTGGAATAGATTTAGGTCTTTTTCAGAATAGAATAGTAGTCAGTGCAGATTATTATGATACCCGATCAATTGATTTCTTATTTCCCCAAAATTTACCAGGCGTTAGTGGATTTGATGGTGTAATAGCAAATCAGGGAGAAATTCAAAACAAAGGATATGAACTAGAGCTAACAGCCCGCATTATTGATAAAACTGATTTCAATTGGACAATGAGTTTTAATTATACCACCAATAAAAATGAAGTAATTGATATACCTCAGGATTCCGGTTTCTTTTTCCCTGTAAATAGTGTAGTAAGTGTAGTAGACGGTCAAGGGATCAATATTACCGAGATAAGAGAGGGACAGCCTCTGGGCCTGTTTAGAGGTTTTAACGTAACTGGCCTATTTACACAGGAGGATTTGGATAACCCCGACATTGCCAAATATCCCGGAGCTGTTGTAGGTTCTTTAAAATTTGAAGACATTCCCACCATTGATACCGATGGAGATGGAATACCAGATCAAGCTGATGGTGTACTTAGACCGAATGATCTTACTATCATAGGTGATCCCAATCCGGATTTCATTTTTGGATTTTCCACTCGTATTAATTACAAAAGTATTGATTTAAGCATAACCGGGGATGGTGCTGTTGGTCAGGATGTATTTTTGGCTCAAAATCAATATTTATGGAATCAGGATGATGGTCAGTTTAATATAGATCGCAGACTCTTGGATCGATACAGGCCTGGTGATGATCCCTCCACCACAATCATACCGGGAACTGGTAGTTTCCGTAGTCGTACTTTTTTTAGATCCCCCAATTCCCTGTGGGTTCAGGGAGCCGATTATCTATGGATCAGAAATATTACCCTGGGGTATAGGTTAAAAGGAAACCTGTTTAAAGATATGTTTAGAAGTGCGAGAATATATATTAGCGCGCAAAACCCATTTCTGTTTACAGAATATGAGTATGGAAGCCCTACTGTTAATCGTTCTACAGATAATGCTGCGGTGAGAAATGTAGATAATGGAGCTTATCCGGTAGCAAGAACGGTAAGTTTTGGATTTGATATATCTTTTTGAAATTATAATCTTAATAATATAGATATTATGAAAAATATTATAAAACTATTAGTAGTAATAATTTTTCTGACCGGGTGTGAAGATTTCCTCGAAGAAAACCCTCGGGCATTTAGAACACCTCCTGGTTTCTTTCAGAACGAAAGTGAAATTGATCAAGGATTGGCCGCAGTTTATAATGTGAATAGATCGTTATACAATGGAGAAGGGAAGTTACAGCTTAGATTTGGCGAAAGCCGGTCTGACAATACAAATATCGAGTTAGCTAATAATGGTGCACTGGCAGCAAAAGAACTCAATGAATTTACAATGTTTTCAACCAATCCAAATATTTCATCATATTGGAACACACATTACAGTGGCATAACCAGAATAAATTTCGTTTTGGCTAGTATTGATGAAGCATCCTTTAACGATCCTGAAACAAAAGATGCAAGAAAAGGAGAAGCTTTGTTTTTAAGAACACTTTTTTATTTTAATCTTGTAAGGGTTTTTGGGGATGTTCCCTACGTTACCCGCCCTGGTGAAACTCCCGATCAAATATTATCCGAAGAGTTTTTAGAAAGAGATCCGGTAGATGAAATTTATACCGGCAGCCTACAAGATGCTCAACAAGCTATTGATTTGTTACCAATAACGACCGATGACCCGGGAAGAGCTACAAAAGGAGCTGCCTTAATGCTAAAAGCGAAAATTCATATGGCCAGGCAACAATATGCGGAAGCAAGGTCTTTATTAGAGGAAATTACCACTCTGGGATATTCTTTATTATCTAATTATGAAGACGTTTTCTTTACCAGAAACCATTCAGAAGGTATTTTTGAAATTCAATATAGCACTAGTTTAAACCAAGGTGCTAATTTCTTTTCGACCTTTGTACCCTCAGTGAGTGGGCAGGACATTTTGGGACAGGGAGCGAATCCAAGTGCCGATGGAAATCAATTTCAGCCTACTCAAGAATTAATAGATCTGTACGATAACAATGACACAAGAAAAAATCATAATATTTCAACGTATGTAGATGAAGATACTGGTATTGAATACCAATGGGCAAGCAAGTTTGCCTTTCCCTTTGTAGGAGATGGGTTAAATCAGCAAAATATTAACTGGCAAATGTATCGTTATGCAGATGCCTTGTTAATGTTGGCAGAATGTTATGAGCAAGCTGGTGGAGGCGATCCGGTTGCCATTATTGAACAAATTCGTACCAGGGCAGAATTACCAGACCCCACATTAAGTGCTGCAGAATTAGCAGATTTGGAGCAAACCATTGCCAATGAACGAAGAAGAGAATTGGCGTTTGAAGGGCATCGTTACTTCGATCTGTTAAGAACAGGAAAACTTGTAGAGGTGATGACTGCTCACGGAGCTCAACAGGTTGCTGATGGATTGACGATAACAGCAGGGGCATATCAGGATATAAGATCATTAATCGGTATACCAGATGCCGAAGTTGTTGAATTTGGTTTGGAACAAACTCCAGGATGGGAATGATAATTTAATGTATAGTATTTAAGTTGAATAGCTTGATAATTGATTTGTCCAATGCGGGTAAAATCTTTCTGGTTAGAAATGTCGAAATATATCCCTTACTCGATATAGATAGATCTGACTGCATTGGACTTTAACCATTAAAAATTCAAGAAATATGTCATTGTGGAAAAAAGTGATTTTCAATATTATTTTTGTTGCTATACTTACATCTTACAAAAATTATAATACTGAGAAACCTGATTCTTCAAACCGCCTATTAGAACGGCCAAACATCATTTTTTTACTAACTGATGATCAACGCTGGGATGCATTGAGTTATGCAGGTAATACTACTTTGAAAACTCCTAATATTGATGCGCTTGCACAACAAGGTGTATATTTTAAGAATGCCTACGTAACTACTTCAATTTGTGCAGTAAGTAGAGCCAGTATTTTATCTGGCCAATACGCCAGGAGACATCAAATATGGGGATTTAGCAAAAATTTTACTGAAGAGCAACTTAATAATACATATCCCATATTGTTGCGAAATTCAGGCTATACAACTGCGTTTATAGGTAAATACGGTGTGGGCAATCAACTTCCAATAGATCAGTACGATTACTGGCAAGGTTTTAGTGGTCAAGGCTCGTTTAATCAACAGGATGAAAATGGAAATCCAATTCACCTGACCCAAAAAATAGGACAACAGGCTAACGAATTTTTGGAAATGCAAAAAGACGCAGATACACCTTTTTGTCTATCTATCAGTTTTAAAGCGCCTCATGTAGAAGGAGATCCGGGGTATTTTTTGCCAGATGCTGCCTCTGATACTTTGTATAGTGATATCACAGCAAGCATTCCCGTGACTTCTATTCCTGAATATTTTGATCATTTTCCTTCGTCTTTTACTACCAATAATGTGGCCCGTAATAGATGGAAAACACGTTTTGCCACTCCTGAAATGCAACAAGAGTCTATTAAGAAATATTATCAATTAATTCATGGGGTTGATGTAGTTGTAGGTAGAATTCTAGAGAAGCTAAAAGAAACCGGTCAGGATAATAATACAGTAATTATTTTTAGTAGTGATAATGGTTTTTATCTGGGCGAATATGGTTTGGCCGGTAAATGGTATGGAAGTGAGCCGTCCATTAGGATCCCCATGATCATCTATGATCCCAGAGAGTCATCAAAGGGTAAAACAATTAATAAGAAAGTATTGAATATTGATATAGCGCCTACCATTTTATCCATGGCAAATGTTACTACTCCGAAAATTATGCAGGGAAAAGATCTTACAGCACTGATCGATGACCCTGAAACAGATTGGCGCGATGCTTTTTTCTACGAGCATTTATGGCAATCTTCAGATCGGTATTATATTCCAAGCACAGAAGGGGTGGTTTGGAACGACAAAAAGTATATGAAATATTTCTCGAATGAAAATACCGAAGAGGTCATTTTCGAAGAATTATATGATTTGTCTAAAGACCCCAAAGAAATACAGAATCTAATCAATATTTCGGAACATTGGGAGCTACAGCAGAGTTTACAAGAAAAATATCTTCAAGTAAAACAGATAGCTAAGTAAGAAATCTGATTTGCTGTTCGAAACTCAATAAAAATATGATTATGGTGCTATATAGAAAGCTTGTTTTTATCCTTATTTCCGCATAAAAAAAAACTCCAAACTAATCTCAAAAGTAAAGGGTACTATACAGGTGTTCTCTTTTTAATTCTTTATATCTGTTAACAATAACTTAACAAACACAGGATAGTGCAGGATGCTATTTTTCGTGTTCTATGTTAATATTGTTTAAATTATCAGCATTATGATAATTTTTTAAGGGATATATTATAACAAAGACATTTTCTAACCAGGAATTATAGAATATTTATAATTCCAGAATTCGAGAGTTGATATGAAAAAAAACAAACTTAATCTACTTCAAAAATGTTTTCTCCTTTTTTTTGTCAGTTGTACACTGATATCTTTTGCAGAAGAGAAAGTAGCTTTTGAAATACAAAGGACAATAACAGGAACAATTACATCAACCGATGGATTGCCAATACCCGGTGTAAATGTATTAGTAAAAGGTACTCAAACAGGTGCATCAACAGATTTTGATGGGAATTACTCCATTGAAGTACCTAATGACACCAGTGTATTAGTGTTTTCTTATGTTGGATTTGTTACACAGGAGATCACGGTGGGTAGTAGGAATACTATAAATGTTACCTTACAAGAAGAATCTACGTCTCTGGAACAAGTTGTGGTGATTGGATATGGAGAAAGAAGGAGAGCTGAATTAACAGGAGCTGTTTCAACGATACAGGGAGAAAATATAGCAGAATTCCCTATTACTACATTAGAGCAATCGTTATCCGGACAAGTATCAGGAGTGCAATTAAGACAGAATGGTGCACCGGGAGGAGGGCCTGAGGTCTTAATAAGAGGTGTTGCTTCCACAGGGGGTAATAATGCACCATTGTATGTTTTAGACGGTGTTCCTTTGGGCAATGTAAATAGTCAAAGAGATAATTTTATTTTAAGTGCCATAGATCCAGGATCTATTGAGTCGATAACTATTCTAAAAGATGCCTCTTCAAAAGCGATTTATGGTTCCAGAGCCTCTAATGGAGTGGTTGTAATTACTACAAAGAAAGGAAAAAGAGGTAAACCTGTAATTACCTTTAGTACCTCTACAGGATTTCAGACGATACCCGAGTTTGAAGAGCCTGATGTATTAAATGCTGAGCAACTTCGTCAATTTAGAATCGAATTTTTTGAAGATCGTGAGTTTGCAATTGGAGTTTTAGGACCTAGAGAGAGAAATGAACTTAATCGATTGACTGACTTGGGCCCACTAGGAGAAGGAACCAACTGGTTTGATGAAATCACCAGGAGTGCCCCCTTAACAGAGTACAGAATTGGGGTAAATGGTGGGTCTGATAATGTGCGATATAACATCTCTACCAATTATACCAATCAGGATGGAACACTTATAAACACAAATTTTAAACGATATAGCTTAAGAGCTAATATTGATATAGATTTATCTGAGAGGTTTAAATTTGGGGTGAACTTTGCTCCTACCCAGACGATTGCAACGGGAGGAAGAACCGATGCAGGAAGTAATAATTTCGATATTTTTTCTGCGGTACCTTTATCCCGATGGACAGATCCTTCAGCCCCTGTATTTAGAGAAGATGGCACACTAACCAACGTTGCACAGGGTGATATTATCGATTTTTACAATGTAAACCCTGTCTATCTTCTAGAAGGACGTCTTGATGAAAGAAGGACAAATCAGTTATTGACTTCATTGTATGGAGAACTTGAGTTGTTCAAAGGGTTAACTGTTAGGACAGTAGGATCTATACAATATATAGATCGAAGAAACAGAGTCTTTACACCATCAGATTTTCCTGGTGATCGGGCTTTAACTCCTAATCTATCGGGAACAAGGCAGGCAAGAGCTTCTATAAGTGAGTTAACTAATTTCAATTGGATATGGGAAAATACGCTAAGGTATTATACCAGAATAGCAGAAGATCATAGAATAGATGCTCTAATAGGTTTTAATATGGAAAATAGAAGAGGGGATAATACGATAATTAACGCAGTTAACATTGTTGATGAATCGATTATAATACCTGATTCAAATAATACTGATCCCGAAAATGTTAACAATTTTACAGGTAGGGGACAAGCGGAGGAAAATTCTTTGGTATCTTTAATAGGAAGATTAGATTATTCTTTTAAGGATCGATATTTTATCACGGGAACGATAAGACGAGATGGGTCTTCCAAATTTGGTGAAGGAAATAGATATGGTAATTTCCCTGCATTTGCAGCGTCTTGGCGGGTTTCCAATGAACCCTTCTTTTCAGGAATTAAAAATGTAATTTCAGAACTAAAGTTCGAAGGTGGTTACGGTATAACCGGTAATAATGCAAATTTAGGGAATTTTACTGCTCAGGGAAGAATTAATCCTCAAAGACCTACAGACCCCAGGCCAGATTATATTTTTGATGGTGGGTTTGCACCAGGTAGTGCTGTAACTGCACTACCTAACACTCTGTTAACTTGGGAGGAATCAAAAGAACTTAATTTTGGTGTTGACCTAGGTTTATTCAATGATAAAGTATATTTAACCGCTGATTATTATGATATTGAAACAGAAGGTTTTATAGAAGGATTGCCATTACCTAGAACCTCTGGTTTTAGTACAATCGAAACGAACTTAGGTAGTATCCAAAATAGGGGAGTTGAAATAGAATTAAGTCTCAAAAATATTCTTAACGGCAACAATTTTCAATGGGACGCCAATTTTAACTTTACAAGAAATAGAAGTAAGGTTTTAGAGCTTGGAGCAGAATCAGGGTTTATAAGAAGAGGTACTATTGCCCGAGCTTTTACAGAAACAAAAGTAGGAGAAGAAGTAGGTTTGTATCGAGGCTTTAATGTGACCGGTTTATTTACCCAGGCAGAAATAGATGATCCTAATGTTCCTAAATATCCAGGTGCTGTTGAAGGTTCTCTTAAGTATGAAGATGGAGATGGAGATGGTGAACTTGGAGATCAGGAAGATTATGTAATTATTGGTAATCCAAATGCAGACTTCAATTATGGTATGGTACATAACTTTAGATATAAAAATTTAGATTTAAATATTGTTTTTGCAGGATCACAAGGGCAACAGGTCTTTAACGGAACTAATCAGTATAACGGAAATCAAGACGGGGTTTTTAATGTAGATACAAGACAGTTAGAACGTTGGAGACCGGGTCAGGATCCTAACACAGCAACCATTCCAGGTACAGCGAGCAATAATAGTAGAGCTAGATTTCGTCTACCTAATTCCTTATCTGTAGACGACGCAGATTATCTATGGGTAAGAAATATCACTCTTGGATATACTTTAAAAGGAGATTTGATAGATAATATTTTCAAAAGTGCAAGAATATACACTAGTATTCAAAATGCATTTTTATTCTCAGAATATGAAAATGGAAATCCAGAAATAAATCGTTCTGGAGATACGGCTTTGGTTAGAAATGTAAATTATGGGGCATATCCTATTTCCAGAACTTTTACGCTAGGTGTTAACGTTACATTTTAAAAATAAAAAAGATGAAAATTAGAATATTATATTTTATAAGTTTATTGGCCTTACTGGGGTGTGACGATTTTCTTGATGAAACTCCGGAAACCTTCCAAACACCGCAAGGCTTTTTCGAAAATGAAGATCAGTTAAATGAAGCTGTAACAGCTATTTATAATACCAATAGAGGGTTGATGAACGGTCCGCATTGGCGTTTTGGTGAAAACCGATCGGATAATAGTTCGTTTCAGTATAATCCCAACGACAGGGGTGGGCTTGCCAACGAAGAGGTTGATGAGTTTGTGATGCTATCTGCAAATACTAATTTAAGTGAGTATTGGAATAGTGCCTATTCAGGAATATCAAGATGTAATTTTGCTTTAGAAAATATAGATCGTGTAGATTTTATAAATGAAGAGAATCGAGACATTCGCCGTGGTGAAATTTTGTTTTTACGTAGTTGGTTTTATTTTAACTTAGCTCGACTTTATGGAGATGTTCCTTTTGTGACTTCAGCAGGAAACTCTCCTGAAGAAATTTTATCTGATGAATTTCTGGAAAGAGTTCCAGTAGCTCAGGTTTATGAAAATATTTTAGCAGATGTACAAGAAGCCATAGGTGTATTGCCCAATAAAGGAGAAACAGAGTCTGGAAGAGCAACTAGAGGTGCCGCTTTGATGTTAAAAGCAAAGATGCATATGACTCTAGGTACAACAGAAGATTTTATACTAGCTCGAGATCTACTCGAACAGATGCAGGGATACAGTCTTCAGCCTACGTATTCGAGTGTTTTTGATCCAGCCAATAAAAACCATAGCGAAAGCGTTTTTGAAATTCAATATTCTTTTGATCTTGGTCAGGGTTCAAATTTCGTTTCCCGCTTTGTTCCTTTCAATAGTGGTCGAGATATTTTAGGAGAAAATGGGCCAGCCGGATCAAGGGCAGGACAGAACCAACCAACACAAAATTTGATTAGTTTATATGACCCCCAGGATGCCCGTTTTCTCCATAACATATCTTTTTATGATGATGGGATATCTGTCGAACCTTGGATGAGTAAGTTTAATTTTGGGTTTGAGGCACTAGGGGATAATACACAAAACGTGAATTTCCCAATGTTTAGATATGCAGATGCCCTATTAATGCTGGCCGAATGTTATCAAGAAGTAGGAGGTGGGGATCCGGTCGTTATTTTAGAACGAATACGTCAAAGAGCAGCATTACCAGATCCTAGCCTAAGTGCTGCAGAATTAGCAGATTTAGAACAAACCATTGCTGATGAACGTAGAAGAGAGTTAGCATTTGAAAATCATAGGTGGTTCGATTTGGTCAGAACCGGTAAAGCTGATGAGGTAATGAGAGCCCACGGAGTAGAACAAAAAGCTGAAAAAGTTACTGTTTCCTCACAGGCGTACACCAATATAAGAACGCTATTAGGAATTCCTCTGGGACAAGTTGAAGAATTTGGTTTTGAACAAACCCCTGGATGGGAATAGAATATCGTATAATATGAGTTTGATTTTAGTTTGAATTGTTTTTTAAGTAGCAATGTAGGTTAAACCTATCGATAGTTTGAGTTAGTCAATTTGTACCCCAATTAACCACAAGCATATTGATAAAGATAGGTTTAACCGCATTGAATTTTAAAAATTAGGTAAGCATAAAACAGTTTCAAAGACATGGATAGGAGTGCAAGAAGTTATAAACGTTTCTGTTTCACATTTCTCATCTCTATTTGGGTACTACAAAATCTAAATGCACAACCGCTCCCCGATTGGCAAAATCCATTGGTAGTTCAGGTTAATAAATTACCGGCTCGGGCAACTTCGATTTCCTATCCTAATAAACAACTTGCCATTCAAGCTGATCGCGATCAGTCTCCAAGAAAAAAAATAATAAACGGAAACTGGAAATTTCAGTTCCTAGAAAATCCTTCAAAGGTTCCACAAAAGTTTTATGAATCTTCTTTTCCAGATAGTCAATGGAAAACTATTCCGGTGCCTTCTAATTGGGAGTTAGAAGGCTATGGAAAACCTTGGCATAGACTTACACATCAAATATGGGAAAAGAAAGGAGTAAAACAACCTCATATACCCAAAGATTATAATCCAACTGGACTGTATAGAAAAAGTATAGAAATTCCAAAAGACTGGAAAAATATGCAGATCACCTTACATGTGGGTGCTGCTTCTTCATGTCTTTCGGTTTGGGTGAATGGCCAATTTGTAGGATATAGTGAAGATAATAGGCTGCCCGCAGAATTTGATATTACTCCTTTTCTAAAGCTAAAAAATAATATGATTGCTTTTCAGGTTTCGCAATGGAGCGATGGTAGTTATATCGAAGACCAAGATCATTGGCGCATGAGTGGTATTACCAGAGAAGTGTATCTGGAGGCTGCTCCAAAGGTTCAGATTTATGATTTCGCAGTACGAACTGATTTGGATAAGGATTATAAGGATGCCTTCCTACAAATTCGCCCTGAAATTAAACTTTTTGAAAAAGTTGATACAAAAGGTTGGAAAGTAGAAGCTGAGCTTTTTGATACAGATACTAAGTTGATTTTAGAAAAGCCCCTAGAGATTACCGTAGATCAAATAGTAAATGAATACCATCCCGAAATAGGAAACCGGCCTTTTGAAAACTTGATGCAAGCCAAAATTGTAAGTCCTAAAAAGTGGTCTGCAGAATACCCCAATCTGTATACCCTTGTACTTTCTTTAAAAGATCAAAAAGGCAAGCTTGTAGAAGCTCGAAGCACTAAAATTGGATTTAGAGAAATAGATATTAGTGATGGGCAATTTAAGGTGAATGGAGTGCCGGTTTTGCTATACGGAGTCAATCGTCATGATTGGGATGCCCATACCGGAAAGGCAGTTACCAAAGAGACGATGCGACGGGATGCAAAATTAATGAAACAGTTAAATGTAAATGCATCAAGATCTTCTCATTACCCTAACCCTCCGTATTGGTATGAGCTTTGTGATGAGTATGGGATTTATGTAATGGATGAGGCTAATATCGAAAGCCATGGCCATGGGTCCTTATTTAGTAATCTTCCTGAGTGGCATACTGCTTTTTTAGAACGTGGAATCCGGATGGCAGAGCGAAACAAAAACTATCCTAGCATTATTAGTTGGTCATTAGGAAATGAATCAGGTTTTGGCCCTAATCATGCTGCTCTTTCTGCCTGGATCAAAGAATTCGACCCCACCAGACCCATTCATGCCGAAGGAGCACAAAATATTTACGGATACAATTGGCCAAAACCCGAACCCAAGGATAGAGTATATACAGATATTATAAGTCGAATGTATCGGTTGACTGAAGACATGATTGACCTGGCTACAAAGTCTGACGATAAAAGACCCGTAATCTGGTGTGAATATGCCCATTCTCAGGGAAATTCTACCGGAGATATGGAAACCTATTGGAAAGCAATTCGAAACTATCCACGGTTTGTTGGAGGTTTTGTTTGGGATTGGAGAGACCAATTGATAACCAAGCACGGCAAAGATGGAAAAAGGTTATGGAAGCATGGATTGGATTTTAAACAGGAACAGGCAGATTTAAATCCAGTACAAAAAGGATTAATCGCTGCCGATGGAAAGATCAAATCAGGAGGATGGCAAGCCAAGTATGTTTGGCAAAGAGTAAAAATTCAAAAAGATAGTATCAGTAAAGGAAAATTCAAAGTCTTTAATCGTCATTTTCGTACTAATTTGGATGAATATGATATCAACTGGGAAATTACTGAAGATGGAAAGGTTATTCACACAGGAATAAGCGCACCTCTTGATATTCCTCCACAAACGAAAGGTACTTTTCAGATAGCTCTTCCTGAAATCGAAACAAAACCAGGACTTCGATATCATATAAAAATGGCCTTTGTGCTAAAAAAAGATATGCCATGGGCTCAAAAAGGGTTTGAAATAGGAGCAGAACAATTTTTGTTGAAATATATTCCTAAAAAAGACATAGCCTTAGATGGACCTACTCCCGAACTCAAAGAAACGAATACTGAGATTAAATTAACTGTCAGGGATGTTGAGGTTGTTTTTGATAAAAAAAATGGAACACTCATCAAATATGCTTCGAAAGGAGAAAATTTCATCAGTATCCCCCCAAAACCTAACTTTTGGAGAGCTCCAACAGATAACGACTTGGCTTCAGGGATTATGAAACGCCAGAAAATCTGGAAGGATGCTTCGGAAAAACAGACGCTAATTAGTATTTCTTCCCAGAAAAAAGAGAATACTGTTAGCGTAAAAACAAAACATAAATTAGGAGAAACCGAATCGTTGGTTACTCAAAAGTATACCATTTATGCTAATGGTTCGATGCAACTAGATTATCACTTAGAACCATCATCGAATCTTCCCAATATCCCGAGGGTAGGGTGGCAGCTTCTGGTACCTGCTCAATATGATCAATTACAATGGTTTGGTAGAGGTCCACTGGAAAGTTATGCCGATAAGAAAACCGGGGCACTCTTAGGAAGATATTCAGAATCTGTAAAAAATAATTTTACCTATTATGTTCGTCCACAAGAAAGTAGTAATAAAACAGATGTATATCGGGCTAAGCTAACTAATTCTGAAGGTAAAGGACTTCAGATTGAAAGTATTAGACAACCACTAAGCTTCAGTGTCTGGCCGTTTACCCAAGCACAAATCGAAAATGCCAATCGCATTGAAGAACTCGAATTCGGTAATACGATTACGTTAAATATTGACCACAAGCAAATGGGAGTAGGAGGTGATAATACCTGGAGTATAGATGCGAGGCCTCACGAGCCTTTTAGAGTTTCGGCAAAAGAGTACCAATATTCTTTTCGTTTACAAATCATAAAATAGACGCTGTCAGGATAGAACAAGACAGTTTTATATACTTAATTGTATAAATTGCATTAAGATCTTGTAATTTTAGTACTTCATGAAATGGTATTCCATATTTCTGTTTTTGCTTATAGCATCGTGTAAGGGAGAAAATACTCAGTTAAATATTTCTCAAACAATAGTTAAGGATGACTGGCAAGCTAACTGGATTACCACTCAAAGTCCGTTGCCCGAAAAAAACGCATGGCTTGCTTTCAGAAAATCATTTCAGCATAAAAAAGATACTATTTCAACGGTTCTAAGGTTGGCTGTAGATTCCAAATATTGGTTATGGATTAATGGGGAGCTAGTAGTGTTTGAAGGCGGTTTAAAACGAGGTCCAACTTCCAACGACACCTATTACGATAAAGTAGAACTGACTCAAGCCTTGCAGGATGGAGAAAATACGATTGCCATACTGGTGTGGTATTTCGGTAAGGAAGGAATGAGCCACAAATCAAGTGGCAAAGCCGGATTGATTGCAGAACTGTATCAGGGAGAAAGCTTAATACTACAAACTAATGATTCCTGGAAAGCAATAAGACATCCAGCATATATTCCAGAAAGTGAAAATCCGCAACCTAATTGGCGATTGCCAGAATCCAATATTGTTTTTAATGCGATAAAAGATATACCCAACTGGATACGATCTGATTTTGATGATTCCAAGTGGCCTTCAGCCAATATCATTTGCCAGGGCGAATGTCCTCCGTGGAATCAATTGGCAAAACGACCTATTCTTTCTTGGAAAGATTATGGATTAAAAAGCTATGAGAATGCAATCAGTTTTCCTTTTGTGAGTAAAGGCGATACTATAAAATGTAAACTTCCGTATAACGCCCAAGTTACACCTTACTTAAAAGTCAAAACCAAAGCCGGTAGAAAAATTACCATGCTCACCGATAATTACAAAGGAGGTTCTGAATATAATATGCGGGCAGAATATATCACAAAAGATGGAGAGCAGCAATACGAATCTCTGGGTTGGATCAACGGGCATATTATGTATTATATAATTCCGGAAGGAGTTGAAGTTCTTGATTTGAAATATCGTGAAACCGGTTATGATACTGAATTTTATGGTAGTATTCAGGTGGATGATGATTTCTACAATCGAATGTGCAAAAAAGCAGTTCGTACTTTATATGTAACGATGCGGGATAATTATATGGATACACCCGGCCGTGAACGTGCCCAATGGTGGGGTGATGTGGTGCTGGAAAGTGGTGAAGCATTTTATGCTTTGGATCGATCGGCTGACGATTTAATGAAAAAGGGGATGTTAGAATTAATGAACTGGCAACGTAAGGATAGCACAATTTTTTCTCCTATCCCCACAGGAAATTGGGATAAGGAACTTCCTGGGCAGATGCTTATGAGCGTTGGTTATTATGGTTTTTGGAATTATTATTTAAACACAGGTGATCTTGAAACCATAAAAAAAGTATACCATCCTGTAAAAAAATATCTTTCCCTATGGAAAATTAAGGAAGATGGTACAATAACAGTACGTAAAGGTGGTTGGACCTGGGGGGATTGGGGAACTAATCGGGATGTCCCAACACTAATGAATACCCAATATTATCTAGCTCTGAAGGGATACGCAAAAATGGTGGAAGCATTAGGGAAACAGAAAGAAGCCGATAGTGTACGAAAACAAATGGTAAGCTTTAAAAAAGCATTCAATAAAGTATTTTGGAAGGGAGATCACTACCGCTCAGATAAAAATAAGGGAAAAACCGATGATCGTTCACAGGGATTAGCTGTAGTGGCTGGTTTAGCTGATCCGGATAAATATGACGCAATTTATAACCTATTACAAACCCAAAAATACGCTAGTCCCTATATGGAAAAATATGTGTTAGAGGCACTATATCAAATGGGGTACCCTGATTATGCTTTAGAACGTATGAAAGAGCGTTTTTCCAAAATGGTACTCGATACAACATACTCCACTTTGTGGGAAGGTTGGGGCATTGGGGCAGAAGGCTTTGGGGGAGGAACCACCAACCATGCCTGGAGTGGTGGTGGATTAACACTATTGTATCAATATGCAGCAGGAATAGCTCCTACGTCACCTGGTTATGAAACCTTTCAGGTAAAACCACAACCCGGATTTCTAAAGCATATCAAAGCTACGGTACCCAGTATTAAAGGAGATATCAAAGTAGAATTGAAAAATGAAGAAACATATATGCTGGATATCAATGTGCCTGAAAATTCAAAAGCATTAGTCTACATTCCTTCAAAATATAATAAGATAAAGATGAATGGTGAAAAGGTAATTTATACTGAAGAAGAGGGGTATAAACTTTTTGAAGTCTCATCTGGCTTTTACGAAATAATAGCCTACTGATTTAATTGCTTAGAATCAATATAGCTGCATCTATAGTAATGACCTTTGATAATAAGAATACAATTTTAAAAAAGTAATAAGATAAAATTTAATGCTAAGTTTTCATGATTAAAATTGGACTATTCGGAATAGGATTATATACCTATTGGGATCAATTTGAAGGGTTACAGGATCGCCTTGTAGGTTATCAGAAAAAAATTGCTGGAAAAATTGCAGATTTTGAGGTTGAGGTTGTCGATGCCGGAATGGTAGATGATCCGTTTAAAGCGAATAATTGTGCAGAATTATTTAACAGAGAAAACGTAGATTGTATTTTTCTTTTCATTTCTACCTATGCGCTTTCGCATAATGTCTTACCCGTAGTCCAAAAAACTAAAGTGCCATTGATCGTACTTAATCTTCAACCTGTAAAAGCGATAGATTATAAAAAATTCAATACAATTGGGGACAGAGGTAAAATGACGGGCGAATGGCTAGCACATTGCCAAAGCTGTGTGGCTCCAGAACTTGCCAGTGTTTTTAATAGAGCGAATATTAAGTTTCATTTGATTTCGGGTTATCTGGACGAAGAATATGTTTGGAATGAGATACGAGAATTTATGAAGGCCTTGGAGGTTATTAAAATCATGAATAACAATCGGGTTGGTGTTTTAGGACATTATTATAATGGAATGCTGGATGTATACAGTGATCTTACCCAACAGGCAGCTACTTTTGGAAATCATTTTGAACTTATCGAGTTCGGAACACTAAAAAACATAAGGGATAATGTATCTGAAAAAGAGATTCTGAATAAAATAAAAGAGTTTAAAGAACTATTTGAAGTTTCTCACGAATGTGACAACAAAGAATTACAAAGAGCAGCTCAAACATCTGTAGCATTAGATACGTTGGTTGAAAAATTTAAGTTGGGATCATTGGCTTATTATTATGAAGGAGATGGAGACCCCACTTACGAAAATATTGTTACTTCATTAATCCCTGGATTTACCTTACTTACCGGAAAAAATATTCCTGTGGCTGGAGAATGTGAGATAAAAAACGTTCAGGCCATGAAGATTATGGATACATTAGGTTGTGGAGGTTCGTTTTCAGAATTTTATGCAATGGATTTTAAAGATGACATTATTTTATTAGGCCACGATGGGCCGGCACACTTTAAAATAGCCCTGGGAAAAGTAGGGTTGGTACCATTACCTGTTTATCATGGTAAACCAGGAAAAGGATTATCCATACAGATGAAAGTAACCAATGGCCCCGTTACATTACTGTCTGTTTGCCAAAACAGTTCAGGCGAAATTTATTTGCTTACGGCAGAAGGTGAGTCTGTAGAAGGCCCGACGCTACAAATCGGGAACACAAACTCTCGTTATAAGTTTTCTATATCGATAAGAGATTTCATTAACCAATGGTCTATGGCTGGTCCATCGCATCACTGTGCTATAGGAATTGGACATACAGCTTCTACCATTAAAAAAATTGCTGATTTACTGGAAATCAAACATATCAGTATTTGTTAGAGATACAAGAATAATAAATATTAGTAAAAACTTTGCAATTCTATGATAAATTCTGTAATAGGTATAGTTTTTCATGCTATCGGCGGTTTTGCAGCAGGATCCTTCTATCTTCCAATCAAGAAAATCAGAAAGTGGTCATGGGAAAGTGGTTGGTTGATTAATGGTTTTTTTGCCTGGCTCATAATTCCATGGGTGGTTTCGTTACTCACAGTACCCGAGACGATAACTATTTTGTATAAAGCTGAATTTCAATCTCTTTTCTGGACTTATTTTTTTGGAGTACTCTGGGGAATCGGAGGATTAACTTTTGGAATGACCATGCGATATTTGGGGATGTCCCTGGGAATGGCACTGGCACTTGGTCTTACTGCAGCTTTTGGAACTTTGATACCTCCCATTTATGAAGGAAAATTTGACAGTTTGCTGCAAACCACTTCAGGTCAGATAGTTTTGATAGGAATAGGAGTTTGTTTACTAGGAATTATTATTTGCGGAAGAGCTGGTATTCTAAAGGATAGAGAATTATCTGATGAAGAAAAACAAGATGGGGTAAAAGAATTTAATCTTAAAAAAGGAATTATTGTTGCGCTGTTTGCCGGTATTCTTAGTGCTTGTTTTGCCTTTGGAATAGCCGCTGGACGCCCCATCTCTGAATTAGCGCTTCAAAATAGCGCTCCGTTATTGTGGCAAAATGGACCGGTATTTATTGTAATACTTGCTGGAGGATTTACTTCTAATTTTATTTGGTGTGCCTATTTGAATATTAAAAAGAAGAGTTATAGAGATTATAGCAACCAGAAAACACCCTTGAAGATAAATTACCTTTTTGCTGCCATTGCGGGTACGACCTGGTATTGTCAATTTATGTTCTATGGTATGGGATCTACGCAAATGAGTGAGCATGATTTTGTCAGTTGGACTTTACATATGGCTTTTATAATCATTTTTAGTACAATGTGGGGGCTGATCACCAAAGAATGGAAAGGTGTGAGCAAAAAAGTTGCCCTGGTATTGACCTTCGGGTTAGCTATATTGATTATTTCCACGATCATCATCGGAATAGGAAATCAACTAGTCTAAACAAGAGTTAGACGTAGTTCTTATTTCTTTAACTTAACAGACCACTGATCTACCCATTTCATAGGTTTTATCGTTCCGTTTATATGAAATTCTAAAGGAGCACTCCAATATTGATAGTCGTGTCCTTTACTATTATCAGAGGCAGAACCCCAAAGATCTCCGATCCATATATACTTTTCTCCCTCGGTTGTAGTAAGTTTCATTACATAAGATTGCTGAGCGGGAACTATTGGTTTCTGAGGGATATTGGGTCCCGTAATAAAAAAACTTCCTCTCAAATTGGTAAGGGTCTCTTCATTAAATGTTTCAACTTCATTAACATATATATTATTGTCATTTTCTATGGGGACAATCTTGAAACGGTCAGAGGTACTGGTTAGAAATTCCATTGTGATTTGCTCTTTTAAAGCAGATTTTTCAACTTCTTTGTTTTTAATAGAAATCTTTTTCCAATTGTTATATTTCCATTCAAAAATTTCAAATTTTGGAGAAACAATATCGGGGTGTACTTTAGGATTATTTACATCACCACAATTCTCAGGACGATTTCCGGTAAAAATATGTAGGGATAGTTTGTTAATTTCTTGTGTTCCACTAAAAAGAACTTCCAAAGACTCGTATCCTTCCTTCTTTTTAGATAGGGTTTCATATGACGTTCCTCTTTTTATGTCATCATTTAACACCCCGGAGTATCTGCCGGGGTGTCTATTGATATTTGTTGTTAGTTGATATCCATTAAGAGGGTTTTCAGAAATGTATACTCGGGCACCTGATCCATAATTGCAGAAACAACAGGTGTAATCGGTAAGTAAGTAATATTTATCTTCTTTTTTGAACATGGTTCCGGCTTCCATATGTTTAGCAATAATGCCTCCATTTTCTAAAGTAGAAGATAAATAGTCATCGCTCAATTTTTCTACAGATACTTGATGATTTTGTATAGTGTTATAGCTTATATACCCCTTTCCATCATCATCTACAAAAAGACCAAAATCGCCTAAACCAACATCAGATCGGTACATCTTAACATTATCATTTACAATTTTAAAAGGCCCATGCGGCGTATCACTGGTTGCCACTCCAAACTGTCCTTCCCAAAGCTTTGGGTACCAATTATACCAGAGTATATATTTTTTGTTTTTTTTATTGTAGATAACATGTGGCCTGTAATAGACTCCTTCAGGTTGTGTATCCAGTAATTTACCTTCATATTTCCAGTTCGTCATGTCTTTAGAACTATAACATCTATAATGATTTTGCGTAGTAAACCCATTAGTGGTTCCATAAGAAGTACCGTACCAATAAAAAGTATCACCAAACTGGATAAGACGTCCATCGTGAGCATCAACAATTTGTCCTTTTTCATCTACTCGAGGTACTGTATTATCAATATAGATGGTTTGTGAAAAGGAAATAAAGGAGCATAATGAAAATATAACGAGCCTATAATTCATGATATTTAGTATAATTTGATGTTAACCTGTATAAAATTGAAGTTTTTTAGAATCAAAAGTGTCCTGTACCTTGCTGGTTGGTGAAATTGCAGGTAAGTGCATGATGATCATAAACTTTATTATAGATACATTTATTTTTAGAAAACAAATAGAGCGTTATGATAATAAATAGAAACTTTGTGAATACAATCTTGTGGTTCATTTTAGTAACACTTTTTGTAGGATCCTGTAAATCAGATAAGACTTTCAAAGAAGATGAACAAAAAGGTGCAAACCCTAACATCATTATGATTGTAGCCGATGATTTGGGATGGTATGATCTAAGTAGTTATGGCAATAATTTTATTGAAACACCTAATTTGGATCAACTGGCTAAAGAAGGGATTAAATTTACAGATGCTTATGCTGCTGCACCTCTTTGTAGTCCCTCAAGGGCAAGTCTAATGACAGGATTACATCCAATTAGGGTAAATATTACAGAGCATATACACGGAAATCATCCTCCTGGTCCAAACCAAAAACTAAAAACACCCCCGATCGCTCAACGATTAAATTTAGAATACAAAACTATTGCCGAAGCATTAAAAGCCAAGGATTATAAAACTGCGTTTATAGGTAAATGGCATTTGGGAGGAGGGAAGTTCACTCCGGATCATCGAGGATTTGATGTCAATATTGCAGGAGCTTGGAATGGTCTACCTAAAAGTTTCTTTTATCCCTTTTTCAATAAAGGAGAAAAGCCCGAACTTCAAAATTCTTCAAAAGAAGGAGATTATCTTACCGATGTGCTTACGGATAAGGCAATTGAATATATCAACCAGCAGAAAGATTCTACATTCTTTATAAGTCTCAATTATTATTCACCACACGTACCTATAGAAGCGAAACCGGATTTAGTAGAAAAATATAGGAAGAAAAGAGGAGTAGATACTTCAGAAACCACAATGCCCAATATTCACTACGCTGCTATGGTAGAGTCCATCGATCAAAATGTGGGTAGAATCCTGAAAAAACTTAAAGAACTCAATTTAGCTGAAAATACATTAGTACTTTTTACCTCTGACAATGGTGGATTATCAGTTCGTGAAGTTCCTGCTTTTGCACAACATACACCGCCTACAGACAATGGAATGCTTCGAGAAGGTAAAGGATATGTATACGAAGGTGGAATCAGAGAACCCCTAATAGTCCGTTGGCCAAAAATGATCTTACCTAATCAGATAAATACTACTCCGGTAATAGCACAAGACTTCTATAATACATTTATGAATATTACAGGAATTGAGGAAAGGACTCAGGACGGGCTAAGTTTGCTTCCGTTATTTAAGAATGATTCAATTTTACCAAGAGGTTTGTTATGGCATCTGCCTCATTATAGTCCACAACATGGAAAACCTTCGACGGCTTATCGAGAAGGGGATTGGAAGGTAATTCACTTTTATGAGGATGATCGTTATGAGTTATATAATTTGAAAAAAGATGTATCTGAAAGTAATGATTTATCAGAAGTCTCGACAGAAAAACTTGAAGCGCTAAAGGGCAATATGAAGAAAATGCTTTTAGAATTAGAAGCTAAGTTTCCCGAGGCTAATCCAAATTATATAGAAAACTAATTAATGAAAACCATTCAGTTAACGATTTTTGGTTTCCTCTTTTTTCAATTCCTAATTTCGCAGGAAACATCATTATATCAGTTGGAAAATAATATCCAATATTATGATGGCATAAAGAAAAAGTTGGATAATTATACAAAAGAAAGATGTATATTGGATTTATACTATCCAACTCAAATAAAAAAATTTCCTACTATTGTTTGGATTCACGGTGGAGGATTAGTGGGAGGAGAAAAATATATTCCACAACGCCTAATGAATCAAGGATTTGCTGTTGTTTCTGTAGAGTATCGTTTGTATCCCAAAGCCAAAAAACCCCAATATATAGAAGATGCAGCGGCAGCAGTATCTTGGGTGTTTAAGAATATTCAACGTTATGGGGGAGATCCTGATCAGATTTTCGTCTCGGGGCATTCTGCGGGTGGATATTTGACAAGTATGGTTTCTTTAGATAAAAAATGGCTTGGAGCTTACGACATTGATGCGGATAAAATTGCTGGAGTAATCCCTTTTAGTGGACATACCATAACCCATTTTACTGTTAGAGCTGAAAATAATGTATCAAGAAACCAGCCCATTGTTGATGAGTTTGCACCTTTGTATCACATACGAAAGGAAGCCCCGCCGTTTCTTTTAATCACAGGTGATCGAGACCTTGAATTGCCGGGTAGATATGAAGAGAATCTCTATTTTGAAACAATGATGAAGAATATCGGTCATAAAGATGTTAAGATTTACGAATTACAAGGCTACGGGCATAATATGACCGAAGCAGGATATCCATTACTTGCTCAATTTGTAAAGGAGCGAATAAAGAGATCGGTTGAAAGTTCATGGAAACTAGTTTGGTCTGATGAATTCAACGGAAGTTCTCTTGATACCTTAAATTGGAACATAAAAGAAGCGAAACCAGGATGGGTAAATAATGAATTGCAAGAATATGTAAAAAAAAGAACGATTGAGGTTAAAGACGGAAATTTAATAATTACCGCAAGTAAAGAAAGTGATAAATACATATCAGGAAGGATCAATTCTATGGGAAAACGTGAGTTTCAGTACGGAAAAATAGAATTTAGAGCAAAATTACCAACAGGAAATGGTACCTGGCCCGCATTATGGATGTTAGGCAATAATATAAAAGAAGTGGGTTGGCCTACCTGTGGAGAGATTGATGTTATGGAACACGTAGGTAAAATGCAAAATATTGTGCATGGAACAGTGCACACAAAAATGGCTAGCGGAAATCACAATTACTCTGGAGGTTTGAAAGTAAATACAGCTTCAACAGATTTTCATCGGTACGCAGTGGAATGGGATGAAGAAAAAATTCGGTTCTTTATAGATGACCTGAATTATTATAGTTATGCTCCTGAGCATAAAACATATGAAAATTGGCCGTTTAACCAACCTTTTTTCTTTATTATCAATTTTGCGATAGGGGGTAACTGGCCTGGGTTTGATATTGATGATAAAAAGCTTCCACAAGCATTAGAAGTCGATTATATTCGAGTCTACCAAAAACAATAATCAATAGTTGTTAAGGTGTAAGTATTAAAAACTAAATCTGGCATCAGCTTCATTGATTTCGAAAAAGAAATTAACAAAAAACCAGTTGGATTATTCGTGCTTTCTATCAAGAATGGTCTGTAGAGAACTTTTACCTGTTTTTGCCCAGCGATTGGTGTCACTACTTGTCCCTGATAGAAATGGGATTTTTAAGGATATTGTCCTTGGATATAATACTTTGGAAGAAGAAAATATCTATAGGTATTCAACAGTGTATCGATTTGGTAAAAGAGTAAATAAAAAAGGAAATAAAAAAGTCAATTTGATCTAAAAATAATAATTGTTAGGATTAAAAACAACCTTGTTATTCCTTCAAAGTACCGTAAAGTTCTACATGCTTATTTCCCCACGTACTGATTAATTCGAATATAGGAATCAATTTTTCACCATATGGTGTTAAAGAATATTCTACTACGGGCGGAACCTCGGGATAGACTTTTCTAGATACAATACCATCAGATTCCAAGGGTCTTAATTCTTTTATTAATACTTTTTCTGAAATAGTAGTTATCTTTTTTTTCAATTCGTTATACCTCATAGTCGGATCCTTCAAGTACCAAATACTAACACCTTTCCACTTACCAAACATATTAATTCCTGATTGTCCATAATTTAATAAATAGGGTTTCTTCAATTTAGAATAATTAAGAATTAATCAAACTCCAGCAGAATATTAATTAAATAGATTATCTTTATACTAATAAGATGATTTCAAAGCTAATATCTATATTAATCTCTGGTTTAGTACTCGCCCAAAGCTTCAACGTTGGTTTTGATGATTTGGTACAATTGGATGAGTTGATGGAACACGCCAAATATCACGCACAAAAATATGGAGATAACTTTTTTGTTTTCATTTCTAAACATTATGGAGAGTTAAAAGAAGATCACCAAAAAGAACATCAAGAGGAAAAAGAGGATCATGAACAGCTTCCGTTTCAACATCAAGGAGGACATGCAAGTTCTTTTTTAGCTTTGATTGACAATCACCAAAGCCGAGATTATCACAACATAGAAGAACAGAAACGCGCTACCAATACCTTCTTTTATCAGTCTCCCGATTATAATTGTTATTTATCAGGAATATTTCAGCCACCGCGGCAAGCATAATTCATTTCACAAATTTTATCTGTAACATCCTCGTTTATTCGCTGATGTAATCTAATTTATCTTACTATGTGTTATGTTATCATATATTATCAATTTTAGTATTAAGAACAAATTTATTGTTCTATTATTTATCGTCTTTATTATAGGGTTTGGATTGTACTCATTATCACAAATTCCTTTTGGTGCCGTGCCCGATGTAACTAATAATCAGGTACAAGTGATTACTACCTCTCGTAATCTATCAACTCGGGATATGGAGCAGTTCATCACCTATCCTGTAGAATTGGAGATGGCAAATTTACCAGGGGTACAAGAAATTCGTTCTGTTTCTAAATTTGGATTATCTGTAGTGACCATTGTTTTTGATGATGATATGGGTACTTTTTTACCCAGACAGTTAATTGCAGAAAAGATCAAATCTGCTTCCGATAAAATTCCCAAAGGATTTGGGGCACCAGAAATGGGACCAATTACCACAGGATTAGGCGAAATTTATCAATACATTCTCGATGTTAAACCTGAGTATAGAGAAAAGTATACTGCAGAAGACTTACGAACGATCCAAGATTGGATTGTGAAACGACAGCTATCAGGGATACCCGGTGTAGTCGAAGTAAATACCTGGGGTGGTTTTCTAAAACAATACGAAGTAGCTATTAGTACCGAAAAACTCAACGCAATGAACATAAGGGCTCATGATGTTTTTCATGCATTAGAAATGAATAACAGTGTTTCAGGAGGTGGCTATATTGAAAAAGTAGATCAAGCCTTTTTTATAAGAGGCGAGGGGTTAGTGTCATCTTTAGAAGATATCGAGAATATTGTTGTTAAGAACGATAATGGCATCCCTATATATATAAAAGATGTCGCTAATGTGGGTTTCGGAAACGCCATCCGGTTTGGTGCGATTACAGGAAATGGTGAAGGTGAAAAAGTTTTGGGTCAAGTAATGATGCTCAAAAATGCAAACTCCAAAAAAGTAATCAAAGCTGTAAAAGAGCGTGTTGCCTCTATCTCAAAATCACTGCCTGAGGGAGTTTATATCAATCCTTTCTTAGACCGAAGTGAACTCATCGCAAAAACTACATTCACGGTAACAGAAAACTTGATCTTAGGGTGTCTTATCGTTATTTTTGTGGTAGTATTGCTTTTGGGCAACTTCCGTTCAGGTCTGGTTGTCGCTTCGGTTATTCCACTATGTTTGTTGTTTGCACTGTCTTTAATGTACATCTTTGGAGTTGATGCCAACCTAATGAGTTTGGGTGCTATTGACTTCGGAATTATTATCGACGGTGCTGTGATTATAGTAGAATTTATCGCTTTTCAGATTACGCAGAAGAAAGATCAGATTGAAGCTTTTACGAAAGAGGAAAGGCAAAAGTTAAAGGACAAAATCACGTTTACTGGAGCCTCAAAAATGATGAACTCTGCCATCTTTGGACAGCTTATCATCCTTATCGTATTCATACCCATTTTATCTCTAAGTGGTGTTGAAGGAAAGATGTTCAAACCTATGGCACTCACCTTCAGTTTTGCTCTTATTGGAGCAATGCTTCTTTGTTTTACCTACGTTCCGGTAGTTGCTTCTTTGTACCTTAAACCATCTAAATCTGGAGATAAGAATATTTCAGTAGTATTAATGAAATGGCTCAATAAGATATACGAACCAACCATTAATTGGGCTTTACGAAGGAAGAAGTTGGTACTGGGAATCGCTGTTGGACTTTTAGCTGTATCTGCCTATGTATATGCTTATATGGGTGCAGAATTCGTTCCAACATTAGATGAAGGTGATTTCGTAATCCAACCCATTTTAAAAACGGGAACCTCATTAAGTAATACAGTCGAGATCACTACTGAAATTGAAAAAATACTATTAAAAGAATTTCCGGAAGTTAAACAAGTGGTTACCCGTATAGGCGCTGCTGAAGTTCCCACAGACCCTATGTCCATGGAAGACAGCGATGTCATTATCATCTTGAAACCTAAAAATGAGTGGATATCTGCTTCGTCAAAAGATGAACTGGCAGATAAGTTTAAAGAAGCATTAACTGTTATTCCGGGAATGGAAGTTGAGTTTACCCAACCTATAGAGATGCGATTTAATGAGTTGATTACAGGGGTACGTGCCGATATCGCCATCAAGATTTTTGGTGAAGATCTGGATATTCTTGCCAAGAAAGGCAACGAAATTGGTAAACTCATAGAGAAGGTTCCCGGCGCAGCAGATATTTCTGTAGAAAAAATAGCTGGACTGCCAGAGATGAATGTAAAGTATAATAGAACGAAAGTTGCGCGTTACGGACTCAATATTCAGGAGTTGAATGATATGATCTCTATGGGATTTGCCGGTCGAACGGTAGGTAGTGTTTTTGAAGGAGAAAAACGTTTTGATCTTGTGGTTCGATTGGATAAAGAAAAACGTCGAGATATAGAAAACCTTAAAAATCTATATGTTGATTCACCTATAGGTGAAAAAATTCCATTAAGTGAACTGGCTGATATCACCTATCAAAAAGGAGCAGCAAAAATATCTCGCGACAATACCAGGAGAAGAATCGTTGTGGGTATTAACGTTCGTAATCGTGACTTACAATCGGTAGTAAACGATGTACAACGTATTATCAATGAAAATGTTAAACTACCAGTAGGTTATTCTATTACTTATGGTGGTCAGTTTGAAAATTTACAAAGTGCCAAGTCAAGATTAATGATAGCAGTACCGATTGCATTAATTATGATATTTATTTTATTGTACTTCGCATTTAAATCAGTGAAAGAAGCATTATTAATTTATTCTGCAATTCCTTTAGCTGCAGTAGGAGGTGTATTATTACTTTGGATTCGTGACATGCCTTTCAGTATTTCTGCAGGGATTGGTTTTATTGCACTTTTCGGAATTGCTGTATTAAACGGTATTGTACTTATAGAACATTTTAAAGAGCTGAAACATCAGGGATTTGAAAGTATGGAAGCTTTAATCAAACAAGGTACTAAAGATAGGTTAAGAGCTGTGATACTCACCGCGTCTGCAGCAGCTTTAGGCTTTTTGCCTATGGCAATTTCTACCAACGCAGGTGCAGAAGTACAAAGACCATTAGCAACGGTAGTTATTGGTGGATTGGTCACGGCTACACTTTTAACATTAGTAGTTTTACCAGTATTGTACATCATTTTTAATAGGCAACATGATTCAAAACGAGTTCCTACCCAAACTAACTCTGGAAAAGTAATAACAATTCTTTTGTTTTTATGTTCGTTCAGTGGTTTTGGACAACAAACAACTGATCTGCAATTAAATGAACTCATTTCTCAAGCTATAGAAAACAATGCTGGCCTTAAGGTAAATGAGTTGCAGGTCGAACAATCAGATGTTTTAATAAATAGTGCTTTTAATTTTGACAAGACACAAATATATTATCATTTTGATGAGAATAACCTGGCCTTGAACGATAGACCTATACGTGTTTTTGGAGTTCAACAAGATTTCCGCTTTCCCACCGTATATTTCTCTCAGAAGAAATTAAATAAACAGCGTTCTAGGGTTGTTTTGAGTTCTTATGAAATTCAGAAAAAAGAAATACAGAGACAAGTAACTGCCAGTTACTATGAATATAAGATTGCCAGAGGGAAGGAGGTTGTCTACAAGAAGTTAGATAGTTTATATTCAGACTTCGCTAAAATTGCAGCAAGAAGATTTGAGCTAGGGGAAACCAATTATCTGGAGAAGATCACAGCAGCTTCTAAGCAAAAACAGATTCAATTAAAATACGACCAAGCCAAAAATGAGGTTGCAATGACCTATAGCAATCTAAAGAAAGTAGTCCAAACTCAAGATAGTATCCAGATTAGAGATTCTAATATGGTTAAGTTGCCCTTACAGGCATTGAATGTGAGTGAGAGTCCTGAGATAAAGCGCTATCAGAATAAGATTTCTTTACTGCAATCGGAACGGGGATTTGAAAAGCAGCAGTTACTCCCAGATATAAGTTTGGAGTATTTTCGAGGTACCAACGCTCAACTTAATGAAAATCTTTATGGGTACCAATTAGGATTAAAAATCCCTATTTTATTTGGAGGGCAGTCTTCGCGAATCAAAGCTGCCAGAATTGCCGAAGATATTGCGGTAGCCGAATCTGATGAATACAAAATTCAGTTAAATGCAAAACTCAATAGGCTTACTATACAGCTAGCTCAACTTCAAAAAGCCTTAAACTATTATGAGCAAGAAGGCGCAATCCTTTCTGAAGAAATTTTAAAAACAGCAAACGGCAGTTTCAGAAATGGTGAGATCAATTTTTATCAATACATTCAAAGTCTTGAGAGTGCTTATGAGATAAAACTTGATTATCTGGATAAACTCAATGAGTACAATCAAACCATTATTTCAATTAATTACCTTACGCTATAAACACATCATTATGAAACGTACTATACATATCATATTCATTCTTGGTATTCTGCTCTCACTATGGAATTGTGGGGAGAAGAATAATCAATCAAAAGAGACTGTAACAGGGGTAATTGATCATCGAATTCAGGTTACTGAAGCACAATTCGAGCAAAGTAATATGACGTTAGGAATTTTGGAAGAAAAACTATTTCCTATAGTCATTAATGTAAACGGAATGATAGACGTCCCACCAGAGAATAGAGCAGTTGTTAGTGCTCAAGTAGGAGGATACATCAAAAAATTACCATTGCTTATAGGTGATAAAGTATACAAAGGACAAGTTTTAATAACGATTGAAAATCCTGAGTTTGTTATCATGCAGCAAGAGTATTTGGAAGTAAAAGAACAACTTGCTTACCTGAAGGCTGAATACGACAGACAGCAGACAATGCAAGCAGAAAATATCACTTCGCAAAAAAGTCTTCTAAAAGCAGAAAGCACATATAAAATGGCAATTGCAAGACAAACTAGTTTAGCTAAACAATTGAGAATGCTCAATATATCACCGGTTGAAGTTGAGACAGGTAATTTCAGTTCAGTAACAACTATTTATGCGCCTATATCTGGTAGCATCACAAAGGTCAACGTTACTAAGGGATCTTATGTTTCGCCAGCAACGGCCATATTAGAAATTGTTGATAATGACCATATTCATTTAGAACTTTCTGTTTTCGAGAAAGATATCATGAACGTGAAAAAAGGTCAAAAAATTAGCTTCAAAATTCCTGAAGCTTCTTTAGAAACCTATAAGGCTCAAGTATATCTTGTTGGAACAGCAATTGAAAATAATAGAACGATCAAAGTTCATGCTCATTTGGAGGATGAATCCCACAATAATTTCTTAACGGGTATGTTTGTTGAGGCTTCAATTATTACAGATTCCACTTTAGCCAAAGCATTGCCTAGTGAAGCATTGGTAACAGTAGATGATGTTTCTTCAGTACTGATTTTAGATAAAAAAGAAGAAGATATCTATTACTTTAAGCAACAAGAAGTAAATGTAATGGCAACTTATGATGGATATTCTAAAATTGAAAATCCAGATATTTTCGGGTCAAATGTACAGTTTTTGACTAAAGGAGCATTTAATTTAATTGGTGAATAATGGCTCAAAGCATACAAATTTGCCACTCTGGGAACAAGGAATGTCGCTGTAAATAAAAGAGTAATGATATAAGAGTAAGTATGAGTTGATACATTAAATGAATTTCGGAAATAATGATTTGTAATTTTGTGTTTTAATAGAATTTTAAACCTTTCATGTAAAACTTTTAAGGTTTAATGATCAAGATTATATGGTGGCAATATGAATGAAGAAAGGATTACCCTTCATTTTTTTCAATGATTCTTAAAAACTCATTACGAAAAGTGGTCGCTGTAAATTTGCCTCCATATTCTAGTGTAGTAGTAAAACTAGTTTTATCTTGAATCCCCCTAGAAGAAACACATAAATGTTTTGCATTTACTACTACAATTACATCTTCCGTGTTTAAAGTCTGCTGTAGGTCTTTTAATATTTGTAAACAAAGTCTTTCTTGTACTTGTGGGCGATGCGCATAATAATCTACTAATCTATTAATTTTGGACAGTCCAATTACTTTTTCGTTAGGAATATACCCTACATGAGCAGTACCTACAATAGGTAGAAAATGATGCTCACAGGAAGAATCAATATTTATGTTTTGCTCTACTACTATCTTCTTATAGCCATATCTATTCTCAAAAACGGAAGTTTTCGGACGGTTTTTAGGATTTAAACCATAAAAAAGTTCCTTTACATACATTTTAGCTACTCTATAGGGAGTTCCAGAGAGACTATCATCTGTAAGATCAAGCCCTAGCTCTTTCATGATTTCTGAAAAATGATACTGTATATTTTTGATTTTATCACCATCTGATTTTTCGAAAGCGTCACTTCGTAAAGGAGTCTCTACAGTATTAGAAATATGTGCGTCTCCGATAAATTCTACTTCTTCTTTGGTTGTTTTCATAGTTACATCTAGGGTTTGCAACATTCTTGTTCGCATTGGCAATATTTCAGATTGTAGACATGTAAAACCACCAATAAAGAAGATGCTAAGTAAATTGTTTCTTCGGGTATAGGAAACATGGATAGTTTTTCATTAATCACAATAACGAATAATAGCAACCAACTTTTCCAAAAAGCATATTTCATTTTTGGTTTTGAGGTGGTTTTAGAAGATCTTCGAATTGCCATAAAAGATAGTCCTAAAAAAATAAAATCTAAAGATTTCCACCAAATAGGATGTGTTCCCTCAGAAATTATCAATCCTGTATGAGCTAAAAACAAAAAAGGAGTTACTAAGCAATGTACTAAACATAAACTACTGGCTATTATTCCCAAAGTATCCGAGTTATTACGTACGAGAGGTATGTTCACAAGAAAATGTATTTGTTTAAGTCTACAAAGATAGTATTATTTTATTAATGCAACTTTGTAGCGTTAATAATATTTCTTTATTTTTGACCAAAATAATTTTATGATCCGAACGACATCCCTGCGGTTTACATATCAGAATACAAAGAATAATATCTTTAGCTTTCCGGATATTGATTTACCTTCAAAAAAAGATATAGTAATCTTAGGGCCTTCGGGTGTGGGCAAAACTACACTGTTACATCTTTTGGCTGGGCTTTTACCACCTAAAGCAGGAGACATTTTTATTGCAAATAACTGCCTGAACAGACTTACAAGAAGACAACTTGATTATTTTAGAGGACAACATATAGGATTAATATTTCAAAAAACATATTTCATTAAATCTTTAACCTTGCTCGAGAATTTAACCCTACGTGAGCGATTTTCCAAAAAGAAAATTGATCGTTATCGCAGAGAAGAATTAATCATGCATCTAGGACTCTCAGATCTTCAAAACAAAAAGGTATATCAGCTAAGCGAGGGACAACAACAGCGACTTTCTATCGCCTTAGGAGTTATACATAAACCTAAAGTTATATTAGCAGATGAACCTACATCAAACTTAGATGATGGTAATTGTTTAAAGGTAATTTCTCTATTGAAAAAAGAGGCTCAGATCTGCAAAAGTAATTTGGTGATCATAACTCATGATCAAAGAGTTAAATCACATTTTAATAATCACATAATTTTATAGAAATTGTTATACCTGGCATACAAGAATTTGATTTCTAAACCTTTGAATACTTTGCTGAGCATTTTGTTGTTAATGCTTAGTATTTCGTTGGCGACTTTTGTCTTGCAAGTAAGAAATCAGCTTAACCATCATTTAGAAAGTAATATTAAGCCATTTGATATGGTTATTGGTGCAAAAGGAAGCCCTTTGCAACTTGTATTATCTTCGGTTTTGCATATCGATAACCCTACGGGTAATATATCATTAAAAAAAGCCATAAGTATTGCCAAAAATCCTATGGTTAAAGAAATGATACCTGTTTCTTATGGAGATAATTATAAAGGAATTCGGATTTTGGGTACAACCAATGAGTATTTGACTAAATACGAAGCAAGTTTACAAGAAGGAAGGTTATATGAAAAACCATTCGAAGTAGTTATTGGAAGTGGTGTATCAAAAAAAGATAATCTACAAGTCGGGGATACCTTTTTGAGCTCCCACGGCTTAGCCGAAAAGGGATTAGAAACCCATAATGAAAAACCTTTTATCATTACGGGAATATTAAAACCAACAAGTACAATTATTGATCACCTTATTATTACGAATCTTGAAAGTATTTGGGAAGTACACGAACATAATGATGAGCCACACCACCAAGAAGAAGAGCATAAGGGAGAGCATGTTGATGAGCATAGTAATCATAAAGATCAATCCGGAGAAGAACGCGAAATAACTTCTTTGTTAGTAAAATTTAGAAACCCCTTAGGAGCTTTGCAAATGTCAAGATTTATTAATGACGAAACTACTATGCAAGCAGCACTCCCAAAATTTGAAATCAAGCGATTAATGGGATTTTTAGGAATAGGATTTCAAACAATAAATGGTATTGCCATTGCAATATTACTGGTAGCGGGGCTAAGTATATTTATAAACTTAATAAAAACCGTAAGAGAAAGAAAACAAGAGCTGGCTCTTTTACGTACCTATGGTGCCAATACTTTTCAGTTGATAAAATTGGTTTTTTTGGAGGCACTTTTCTTATCCTTATTAGGAGCTACCGTGGGGTGGTTTCTAGGAAGAATAAGTATAAGGTTCTTTTCAATTTTTACTGAAGATGTATACGGTTATCATTTTGTATTTAGCCTTCCTACTACTAAGGAGTTAATCATATTGATATTAGTGATTCTAACAACCTTATTGGCAGCAATTTTGGCCTCATTGTCTTTATTTAAGTTAAACGTTTCTAAAACAATATCTGATGCATAAAATAGTTTTCTTAGTCCTGTTTTTTATACTGAACTCATTAGGTCTGTTTTCTCAAGAAAAATTGACATGGAATGATTTAGCCGATGTAAAATTTTATAATGTGTATAGTGCAAAGTATAATGACATCTTTTTAAAACCTAAATTTGGGCCAATTATACAATCATATCAAGGTGCTCGGATTCGTATTAAAGGTTACTTTTTAGATTTTTCGATTGAAGAAGACGAATTTTATTTGATTTCTCAAAATCCTAGATCTTCCTGCTTTTTTTGTGGAGGAGCGGGTCCAGAAAGTGTTGTTGAAGTTGTTTTTAAACAAAGGCCAAAGTTTAAAATGGATCAAATTTTAGAGATTACAGGTGTTCTGGAGCTTAACGTAGATGATGTAGATCACTGTAATTATATATTAAAAGAGGCTACAGGTAGATTGGTACAGTAAAGTATAATATTATTTGAGTAACTTTTGTAATACATTTAAGGCTGAAGATATTGTCTAACAAATCATATTAACTTATATGAAAAAAAGAATTGATACATTTTTCCCTTTACTCATATTTCTAATGCTTCTTTCATCTTGCAAAAAAGAGAAGCATCTTGTAAAGATTGAAGGTACAAGAATTGAAATAAACGAAAGTATCTCTGGTAATTCTGATATTGAGAGTTTTATTAAGCCATATAGAGAAAATATAAGAAAAAATTTAGACAGTGTTTTGGCTTATGCACCCGAAACATATTCGAAAAGAGATGGAAAATTAAATACTGCAATTGGGAATTTAATGGCTGACATTGTTTTAGAACAAGCCAATCCAATTTTTAGATCTAGAACAGAAAATACGATCAATATGGTGCTGCTTAACTATGGAGGAATTCGAGCATCCATTCCAAAAGGAAATGTTACTGCACGCACCGCTTATCAGATTATGCCTTTTGAAAACAGTATTGTAGTGGTCGAAATGAAAGGTAATCATATCAAGAAACTAATTGAATATTTGCAAAAATCACAACAAGCGCATCCTTTTTCGGGATTAAAACTAACTGTTGATGCCAATTTTGATATAACCAAAGCCTTAATCAATAATAAAGAAATTAAAGATGAAGAGACATATTTTGTGGCAACAAACGATTATTTATATAACGGTGGCAGCGAGATGTATTTTTTTAAACAAGGAGGGAAATCATATACATTAAACTACAAGATCCGAAATGCCATGATTGATTATTTTAGAAAGGTCGATACCATTACCCCAATAGTAGATGATCGATTTACACAAATAAACTAACTAAAAATCGAAATGAAACGAAGAGAATTTGTAAAACAAACCGCAGCATCAACGGCATTAGTTAGTTTAGGAGGGCTAGGCTTATCATCCTTTTCCGGAAAAACAAAAAAAATAACAATTTTACATACCAACGATGTGCATAGTCATATAGATCCCTTTGGTCCCGAAGAGGGTAGAAATTCAAACAAGGGAGGTGTCGCTAGAAGAGCTGCAGTTATTGAAAAGATAAGACAAGAGAATCCCAATACGTTACTGCTTGATGCCGGAGATATTTTTCAGGGGACTCCTTATTTTAATTTTTATGGAGGAGAACTAGAATTCAAGTTGATGAGCATGCTTAAGTATGATGTAGCAACTATTGGAAATCATGATTTTGATAATGGTATTGAAGGGTTATATGCGCAACTTCCGCATGCCAAATTTAAATTTGTTTCTGCCAATTATGATTTCACTAATACAGTTATGGACAGCTTTGTAAAACCTTACGAAATATTAATCAAGGACGGTATTAAAATCGGAATATTTGGTTTAGGAATACAATTGCTAGGACTCGTGCTAAAAGAACTATATAAAGAAACCAAGTACCTAAATCCTATAGAGGTTGCTCAAGATATGAGCAGAATATTAAAGGAAGAAGAACAGTGTGATCTGGTTATATGTTTGTCACATTTGGGGTATGATTACAAAAACGAGCCAAATCAAGTTGGTGACCTTAGTCTTGCTAAAGCTACTGAAGACATCGATCTTATTATTGGAGGACATACCCACACTTTTCTTAAAAAACCAACTATTGTAAAGAATAGGAAAGATAAAAATGTACTTGTGAACCAGGTTGGATGCTATGGTCTGTATTTAGGAAGAATAGATTTTTATTTTGACAGTCAAAAAAATAAAACTTCAAGTGGTCACACTATTATTGTTTAAGAATAGTGCTTGTAATACTATAATTTAGGTAAAAATAAATCCGGTTAGTTTGCAGACCAACCGGATTATTATTTAGCAGTACAAATTTTTCAATTTTACATCCATTACATTGATGGCTCTTGATAATTAGGAACGGGCCAATGATCATTTTTAGAAAACTGTCCTTTTTCCCATTGTTCAACTTCTGATTCGGTGAGCAAGCAGTCATCCAGTTGTTGAGTTACCATATTCACATCGATATTTTGTCCTATAAATACCAACTCAGTTTTACGGTCTCCAAAAGTAACATCCCACTCAGATTCAATCATTTCTTGATTGTTAACAAAAGAGGCATAACCTATTCTTTCACTAAAAGGCATAGAAGCCCACCAAACCCCTGCTGAATCTGTTTTGAGTGATCCCCCGGCAGAACCCCAAATAAGGGCCTGGTCGGGTCGCGAAGCAAGCCAGAATAATCCTTTGCTACGAATAATATTTGATGGAAAGTGTTGTGTGGCGAAATCTAAAAACCGTTCAGGGTGAAAGGGCTTACGCCTTCTATACACAAAAGAACCTATTCCGTACTCTTCAGTTTCGGGGATGTGTTCGTTTTCAAGTTCCTGAATCCACCCTGCCGAGGCTTCAGCCTCCTCAAAATCAAATAAACCTGTATCTATTACTTCATGCAGCGCAACTTGAGAATTTTGAGTAGGGATTACACGAGCATTTGGATTTAGCTTATGGATAATATCATATAGATTTCTTAATTCGGATTCGGTAACCAAATCAACTTTATTTAACAAAATCACGTTTGCAAACTCTACCTGATCGGTTAGCAAGTTAACAATGGTACGGTCATCTCCTTCGATATTGGTAAGATTTCTATCGGTCAAATATTTTGGGCTGGAAAAATCCTTTAGAAAATTATAGGCATCCACAACGGTAACCATGGTATCAACATAGCTAAATCGACTTAAATCCAATTGTCCATCTTCGCTGGCAAAACTAAAGGTTTGCGCCACAGGTATGGGTTCTGAAATTCCTGTACTTTCAATAATCAGATAATCAAAACGTTGTTCTTTAGCCAGCTTTTCTACTTCAATCATGAGATCTTCCCTTAAAGTACAGCAAATACAACCATTAGACATCTCTACCAATTTCTCCTCGGTTCGAGAAAGTGTATTTTCATTTTCAACAAGTTGTGCGTCGATGTTAACTTCACTCATATCATTAACGATAACGGCAACTTTGAGTCCTTCTTTGTTATGTAAAATATGATTTAAAAGTGTTGTTTTTCCTGCACCAAGAAATCCACTTAATACAGTTACAGGCAATTTTTTTATTGACATGAATATTTTATTTAAAAATTTACTCTTTTAATGTTACGGTTCGAGTTACATTGTTAAAAGGTCCAGGAATTAGCGCCCCGTTTTCATCAAGTAATTCTAGTTGAATCATAACTTCTCCTATTGGTAGTCCTTTGATTACTTGTGGAGCCCATTCTGTAATAATAAATTCTTTACCATTAATAGTAGCTCGAACCTTATGACCGCTTTCTGAAAGAGTTGTGTTGAGTACAAAAAAGTCCAATAATATTTGTTCTGCGTCTTTCCCAGCATATTCACCCTTTGGTCTGCTGTAGATAAGTGTAGGCGCTTTCATTTCCAGACCAAAAGTATCTTCAGGCTTGTCCCCAATGATAAGTTTTCGAACAACTACAGAATTTTCATTTTTTACAGATTCATGAAACGAGCGACTTAAAAAAGCAACCAAATGATGTACTCCTTCAGGAACTTCCTTTTTAAACTTTGGTTCATAATGAGCAGAGTAAGGTTGATTATTCAAAATGAAATGTATATGCTGCCCTTTTCCAGAGTTAGCCAGTTTCTGAGCATTTGGACCTTTTGTTTGGGCACCTAATTCGTAATTTTCAACTTTAAAAGAAAACTCTATTTCTCCTGACTTTTCTACTTTGATGTCCTCAGGGGTATCGAAAACAAGAGCAGCATCAGCATACAATGGAGAATCTTCTAATTTTTCTAGTGTAATTGTTGGTTTAGTAATTTCTTCTTCTTTTTCGACATTGTCGGTTACGCTTTCCTCTTCGCTAGCCGCTTTTTTCTCTTGTTTACACGCGGTAGTGATAAAAAATATCAGGGATAAAGCAATAATTAGATGGTGTGGGTTTCTGTTCATTTTGTTTTAATTTTAATTAGTGTTAAATTCTTAACGGTTATTTTTATGTAATTCTTCAAAGTCCCAAATAGACTTGGTACCTTGATTGGTAATAGTTATGTTTCCTAGTTGAGTAATGCTATGGTCTTTATTGTTTAATCGACAAACTATCTTGGTAATTTTACTATATTCAATTTTACTTGAAGGGGCTATATTAATTTTAACATCCCCACCAGCTATAGTAAGTGTATCACCATTTCTATCTAAAAGTTTGCAGCCTAAATATCTTAGTTCTTGAACTATGCGACGGTAATCATTTATGGTGCAGTTTAGGTGAATTTCTTTAATTCCGTTGAAAAGTTTTTGATCTGCGTAGGTAGGTTTAAGAAAGGCTTCACGCTCATACGAAGTATGGTTTTTTTTGTAAAGGCTATCTAAAAAAGCAGGGTTATAAAAACCATACCAAGTGTGCAAAGCTGTACCAGGGCTTGGTGTATAGAAGGCTTTAAACCATAAATTTTCGTTATCCCCTATTGGCATATTTACAGTTTCCGTAGCGTAAAGAAACGAGTCTTTAGCCGCTTTTAATTTCGGTTTAACCCCCAAATGAAAATGTTCATGGTTGTTTTTTAAAGAAAAACCAATACCGCTTTTTCCTATGGGTTCATTGTATTTGTTTTTCGGGCCTAATATTTCAATGTAATGTTGGTGCCCACGCAAATAACATGTAGTGGCACAATTATCAACCGGAGCAAAATCTGGAAGCCCCAGATCCAATGAAGCATACATATCTTTCCATTTGTTATCCTTTGTTAATCTAGCATAGGTAATGCTATCTACAACTACATATAAATGGTCTAATAATACTTTGGATACATCTTTCCGGAAAACTGCATCAATTTTTTCTCGGTCAATGACCGAAGGTTCTTCAGGCACCCTTGTTTGTTTATGGCATGAGATTATAAAAGTGTAGCATAAAATGGATAAAATGGTACGATAAAGCATATTAAAACTGTTTTAAAAAAGTGATTTTACTAATAAATTGTGTACTTCGTTGTACCGGATCGAAAACGTCTGTTTGCGTATCATTAAACACAAGATAGATAAATGATAAAGGCATATATTCCCAACTAAAACGAACATTCCAACGACCTTGTTCGTCAAAACTATTATATTGATAGAAGGTAGATAATTGTACTCTGGGATTTAATGCGAGTCTAACGCTGGCAGTATATAAATCAGTGTTTAAATCTTCTTGTAAAATCCCTACACTATCAATATTATTATGCTCATAATCTGCAGAGAAAGCCATATGAGGGATGGGAGCATATCGTAATCCGGCAATCACTGTGGTACGTGTGCCGTTGTAAAAATTTCCGAAATCGTATCGAAAGGATCCCGATAACTTTTTAGATTGATCTGTATTATATCTTAATAAAAACCTGGTATAATGATATTCTCCCTCTTCAATTTCAAGACCTAATGGTGCAAAATTAAAATTAATATTTTGCCAGGTGGGAGTGAAAGAAGCTTCAACAAAGCTATTATCTTTAAACCACGTATAAATAGGAAAAATGTAAATGCTTGCTTGTTGAAAGTTACCAAAGTCTTCAAAATCATGATAATAATTAAAAAAAGCCCCGGGATCCCACCTTCTTACAAAAGGCAACCCTTTTGGTCGTACAATAGCATATCCTCCGGGACTGTGATACACCACATCTTTTTGAAATACAAATCCCATATCAGGAGAATATGCATGGCTTACAAACGTGTTGACATATCCTAGATAATATTTGTTGGTTCGTGCTCCGGCAAATACTCTTCCGGCATAACCAGTATCACCGGTTTCACTATCCAATGAGGTGGATAACAAATACGAAAGCGTAATTTCACTTTTAGGGCGAATAAACCCATCAATAGAAACCGTAGTATTATTTTGTGAAGAAACTCCTAAATCTTCAGAAGAATCATCTAATCGATAGGTAACCATGGCTCCTACATTATTTTCTTTACCATAGTTTTGGGTATATCGTGATACTCCAAATGTACTGGCGGGGCTATTATCAGTATCTCTTTGACGAACCACAAGTGCGGCTATGGTTCGATTTTCATTTCTATCTGTAAAACGAGCTCCAACACCTAGAGGAGCGGGCGCAGCATTAAAAGTATTTTCTAGACCTATAGTCCTACTAAAAAAAGGCCGGATTTGAGAGTTACCTCCTCCTGCCCATATACCAGAGTTTTCTAAAAAGAATTGGCGTCTTTCAGGAAAGAAAATGTTAAAGCGCTCTAGGTTGTTTACAGCTCTATCAACATCTGCCTGTGCGAAATCGGTATTAATCGTAACATCCAACACAGCGTTTGGGTTAATTGCCCATTTTACATCACCTCCAATTTTGGGTTCGCTTAATTTATCTGTAATAATATTACTGGCTTTATTCTGGTCATATTGATACAAAGCATAGGGTTCAATACGAATATTAGCTGAAGGTGGAGGTACTTCTAAACCTGTAAGTTTGGCCGCATAAACCATTCTATTTTGTGAAAACGATTGCGGAATAGCAGGAAAAACTGTTTTTTCAAAATCTTTTCGTGCTAATCGGTAAAAGGTGATACCCCATTCAACTGGGATACCGTTAACAGGTTTATCATAGCGTATAGATTTAAAGGGAATAGCAAATTCTGCATAGTACCCTTCATCCGTTCGCTGCGTTCTTACAGTCCAAAGTGCATTCCAATCCCTATCGGTGTTGTTGTCATTAAAACTTTGAAGGTCCAATTGGTTTCCATAAGGCGTAGTTTGGAAAGAGGCAGCATATTGTTTCGTATTCTGCGCGTCTATTTGGATACCAAACACATCATTTTCTCCATTATTGAAGTCACGCCTAAGATCTTGTATACGTAAACCCTTTTTTCCAAGTGAATCTGATGCAAATATCCCAAAGTAAAGGAATCTGTTGTCATAAAGCACCCTAACCGTAGTGGAATTTTTAATCGCACCTCCTTGAACGGGTTCAACTCTGAAAAAATCAGTAACTACTTTAGCATTTTGCCAATCAGTTTCATTTAATTTGCCATCAATAGTTATTTTTCCTGTAACTCTATTCGCTTTAATTTGTAAAGGTATTTCGGGAGGAGGAAAATTATCTACCTCTCGTTTTTGAGCAACAAGGGTTAAGGTAAACATAAGGATGAATATAATTAGACAATACCGCATATCACAATAGTTTTAACATACTTTTTCTCTTCACTTTTTCTGAAGAGATAAATCCAATACTAAAAAGCGATAAGGCTATAAACAATAGAATTCCCAAAATCTTAGGTTGTTCTGTTACTGATTTAGGCTGGAATTCAAATTGCGGGAGGTCATGATAATTATTTTGTGTGAAATTCTGATTGTTGTAAAGAAAAGGAGTTAAAAAGCTCCGCCAGGTTTCGGCAAAAACAACAACTTGCTTTCGAAAATGCTCGTAGTCTCCTGTGGAGGTTCCCGCCATTTTGTTTAGTGATTCTTGTATTGTGATCGCTGGTGATACCCATTTTAATCTTTCTACCCATGCCTGTTGTTTTTGCAGCTGGTTTTCATAAGCCATAAACACTGGTTTCAGTTCTTCCTTGACTAATTGTTGAGAGGCCATATACCGATGGTAAAACCCACGTGTTTGTGTGGTGTCATTTATCGCATATTCGGGATGGTCTCTTAGAAAATTATCGAGAATTTTATCCTGTTTTTTGGCCACTTCAGCTTTTAACCCTCTCATTTCATTTATCATTAAAGTTCTAGAAGGCATTGGATATAATGTAGTACTTAGTTGATTTAACGTAGACGGAACTAGTAAAACAAAAAGCACCCACAATCCCAATAGTGAAATTGCATTTTTTGCAGAGTTCCCAGCCCCAAGATTAACCAAAAAGGCAAAAGCAAACCAGAAAAGCATATATGTTAATATAAACCCGATTAATATTAAGAATGATATAAACGTTGAAAACCATGTTATTCCTAAAATCGATAAGGTAATTAGCAGTGCTATGATCACAAGTACAGATAACCAAAAGAAGCGAAGGGAGAGCTTTTGTAATACCCAATTTTGAATTCTAATAGGTTGAGAAGCGAGTAATCGTAACGAACCACTTTCTTTTTCTGAAGAAAGTACATTATAAGAGAAAGCGATAATAATTAGGGGAAGTAAATATATAATGACAAATGATAAATCAAAACTACCAAATAACAACTGAACAGGACTTGTCATCTCAGTGAAGTTTAGTGCAAAATCATCTCCGGTGACTTTCGGTTTCACATAATGTGTAAAAAGATCTGCCTGTCCTGTTGCTATAAATGCCATTGATTGCGGTTCCATGGCAGCTACACGGGGATTATAGTTCCCAACTACCATGGGATTGGTAGGTATAGTCCATCTTGAAGCACTAACTTCCATACCTTTTTCGATTGAATCCAGTAATCGAAGCATCATTTCGTCATTTTCTTTTACTTCATTTTTTGCAGCAACGATATCAGCTTTTCGTTTTGCTACTTTTTCTTTTCCGTTATACCCTGAAAATCCAAATAACAACAATAAAATAATACTTAATAATTGTATCCATTTACTTCTTAGAAGTAGTTTTAATTCGTATCTAAAATTATATGAGAACATGGTGGTTTACATTTTTTTAATGAATAGTAGTAAAGCAAAAGAACCTATAAGCCAGTAGCTCAAAATAGAGAGATTAGAGAAATTTTGAGAAAGTATTGTGTCTAGTTTAGGTGGTGAATATTTAAAAGCAGGAAGCTGTTTCCAAAAATTAGCATCGGCTCTATATCCCCAGTTACCGTAAGCTGAATTCTCAGCAAAATCATCATTCAGAAATTTTTGGGTGGCGATCCGATAATTTTCCGCTGCGTCTGAAAAATCCCAATGCGTTCCGTAATCAGTATGAGCAATTGCCATACTCATAAAACGAGTTGGTAAATAAGGTGAAAACACTGCCATTCCTTTATAAACCTTGGATTGTTTTGCAAACTGATCTTTAAGATAATTATAATGTTTAAAATAAATTTCAGCTTCATGTTCTTCTCCTTTTTGCATACGATATGCATCAAAATTAAAAGGAAGCTTATGTAAACTATCTACTCCATGTTCGGCTAACACATTTTCTTTTAACAACTTGGCTTCTTTACTCCAGGGGTTATGACCATCTAGACCTTGCTTTTTGTCTTTCAAAACGTTTGCGGCAAACTCTTGTCGGGTAGGGTATGGATATCTTTCTTCAGCAATATTACTGGCAGCTTTAGGAATAGCTAAACATGATAAAATCCATAGTGATAATGATACTACTAGAGAAATTCCAGATTTTTTTGTTTTAGCAGAAATAAACAATATGAGGTTGACAAAAATAATGTAGTACGTAGTATAAATAAGGTACATCCATAATAATGAACTCCAATCGAAAACACCGAAGTCTTTTAGATTTGATAAGATTAAACCAGCCACCATGAATAATGCAGTAGTCAAGATTAAAATAGGAAGAAAAAGTGCCGCCCATTTGCCTAATACCCATTTCCATGAAGAAATGCCTTGGCTTTTAAGCAAGGTTAGTGTTCCCATTTCGTTTTCTTTAGTAAAGCTATTATATCCTAAAAGAATAATAATCAGGGGCATCATGAATAAAAGCATAAAATCTGGAGTTAAGTCTCCAAAACGGGCAAGGCCAGTTTGGTCTGATGCAGCACTGAATTGTGCTTCATTACGTTTGTGCGCTTCTAAAAAAATAGAAGTCCCGGCATATTTATCTACTCCTTGATCTACTAAAGATAATGGATACTTGGGTTTAAAGGCATAAGTGCCGTAGTGGGCTGCAGAATGAGGGTTTTTCTCACCCTGACTATCCCAAATAACTCTTTCTGAGGTTTTGGCCACTTTGTATTGTTCATTTATATTTTGATATTGCCGAGCGCTAATCCATATGGATACTCCCATTAACAATGCTACGATAATCATGGTTATACGTACTCTACCGTCACGAAAAAGCTCTTTGCTTTCTTTAAAGAATGTTTTTCTGGTCATAACTCAACTTCTTTGTAGTTCATAGTACTCAAATACGTTTTTTCTAAACCATGCAAAGAAATATCACTAGCAATAAACTCTTCTTTTAGCTGACCGTCTTTCATGATCCCGATGTGTGTAGCGACCTCTTTTGCTCTAAATAAATCATGTGTAGCCATCAATGTAGCTACTCCTTTTTGTGAAAGATTATGAAGGAGTTGCCCAAATTCGTTACTAGCTTTTGGGTCAAGCCCTGAGGTAGGTTCGTCTAATAGTAAAACCCTGGCGTCTTTGGCAAGAGCAATGGCAATGCCTACTTTTTGTCTCATTCCTTTTGAAAAAGCGGTTATTCTATTTTCGAAAGCATTTTCCTGAAGTCCCGCTTCTTTCAAAAAAGATATTAGACTTTCCTTAGAAAGTCTTTTACCCGCAATACCTGAAAAGTAGTCTAAATTTTCAATAGCAGTAAGGCTAGGATACAGCATTAGATTTTCAGGGATGTAAGCCAGAAATTTTTTGGTTTCTTTTGCTTTCTCAAATACATTTAGGTTATTGATCAAAGCACTACCTGAAGTCGGTTCAATAAACCCTAATAAAAGATTGATTGTTGTAGTTTTGCCAGCTCCATTGGCCCCAAGTAAACAATAAATTTCTCCTTTATTTACTTTAAGGTTTAACTGATCAAGAGCTATTTGACCGTTATATTTTTTTGTAAGGTTTTGTATAGTAATCATGTTAACTGAATTAATTATATATAAATGAAAAGCATTATTCGCGGTATGCCGATCTATAAAATCTTAATCGTTCGGAAGTGTATCGCAATATGATTTATTTGAATTAGGTAATATTTTATAACCTGCAGATCATTTAAAAATGAATGATCGTTGGATGTAGATAAACTGTTTTGTCTTTTATACTAAAAGCAGTCAAATGAGTTTATAAACTTTTCAAAACTATAAATCAGCAGTAAAACAAGCTGTAGAACTATAGTAGATGGTCCTAATAAAAATCAGCAATACTAAGCTTTTGAAGGAGGAGGTTTGTTATAAACACTTTTAGGTAGTGTAATACTATATTGTGATGTTTCATAACAAAAGTTAGTTTGTATAACCTGGAAACCCTCACAATGTTTTGGTTTTTCTGCAATAAATGATCCCTCAAATATTGGTGTAAATTGGTTTGATGTAGTTATAATATCACATAATTCACAATCTATTTGGTCATTATCATCAGAAAAATGAGAAAAAGCATGAGCATCAGCGATTCTAAGAAATAGAAGAGATGAAAGGAAAAAGAAAGAAATCAGATTTTTACAAATATGCATTCTCATTTGACCAATATAGTAATAAATTCGATTCTTAAATCTTAAGATATTGATAAGAATTCCTCTTTTGTTTAAAGAAACTACGAAAACGATCAAACATTTCAAGGTAACCGAATATGATACTTTGGTTAAAATTAAGTTAATTGACCTTAAAAAATGTTAATTTTTATCAAATACTAGATCGTCATTTTCCTACATATAAATCATGAAAGAATTTTCGTGCAAAATTATAGTAATGAGCTACTTTTATTAAAGCAACATAGTTGCAATAAATTCATTTTTAGTTGTGGTTATTCCTCTTAATTTTTGTTAATCAACCAATTAGGCTACGGTTTTACCATAATGCTTTTTTCATTTGAATTTATACATTTGGATTCTAACACAAATTTAAATAATTATGAAAAGATTAAGTAAAATTGCTTTAGGGGCATTACTTTCGGGATTTATGATCTCATCATGTCAGGATGATAAAGTCTCAGAAGAAGTTAATGAATCAATCGTACAACCAACTAGTACAGAAGGTAAAATAATTCCAGGACAGTATATTGTGATTTTCAAAGATTCAGAGATACAACCCACTTCGAAAGCTCTAGCGAAATCTGCCTTTACCAGCAGAGCTGCAAAAGCCAAATCGGTGAGAGAAATTTCTGAAGTTTCTATCCAAAAGATGAATAAAATTTTATTCAATTCAGACGTAGATCAATCTAAAGTTATGAGCTATTATACTACAGCTATTTCTGGTATGGCTTTAAAGTTGGAAGATGATGAATTTCAGAAACTTTCCAAAGATCCTAACGTGGCTTCTATTGAATATAATAGAGAGATAAAATTACCAAAGTTTCAGGTAGAAGAAGTATTCCAAGCTGATGGTTCTGCAAAAATGTCACAACAAACGCCTTGTGGAATCACCAGAGCTGGAGGAGCAGCAAATGGTGCGGGAAGAGATCAATGGATTTGGGTTATCGATAGCGGTATCGATTTAGATCATCCAGATTTAAATGTAGTCACAGATTCAAGATATTCAAGAACTTTTGTTGGAGGTTCTCCCAACGACTGTAATGGACATGGAACTCATGTGGCAGGTACGGCAGCGGCAATCAATAATAGTGTTGGTGTTGTTGGAGTTTCTGCAGGAGCAAGTGTAGTATCAGTAAGAGTTTTTGGATGTAGTGGTGGTAGTAGTACTCAAACAATACTTAATGGGATTGATCACGTAGCTGCTAATGCTATTGCGGGAGATGTAGCTAATCTAAGTCTAGGTGGTTTTTTTGGAACTGGGTGTGCTAATAACTCTTCTTACCGTAGTGCTTTATTAAATTTAACTAGCACAGGAACTCGTATTGCTATTGCCGCGGGTAATAGTAGTGCTAATGCTTCGAGTTATCAACCTGCTTGTGTTAATGGTACAAATATATATACAGTAGCTTCCATGACTTGTAACCTTGGGTTTTCATCCTTTTCCAATTTCAATATGAACCCGATTGATGTTATTGCTACTGGTAGTAGTGTAACAAGTACGTATTTAAATGGTGGATATGCAACATTAAGCGGTACTTCAATGGCCTCTCCACACGTTGCAGGTATTATGCATGCGAGACAGAACGGTCCAAGAACTTCTGGTTCTGTAAGCAATCGAGGAGAAAATTATCCCATTGCAGTAAGATAAAAAGACTTATCATTTTACTTACGTTGGGAACGTGTAGTTACGAAACCACTTGTTGAAGAACAGGTGGTTTCTCTTACTTTTTACATTTATTACAAATACCGATAACTAAAAACTGTGTTTCTTGTATAGTAAATCCTTCTAAGCTTGGGATATGTAGTGTATTGGGTTGACAAGTTACCTCTTTACATACTTGACATTCAAAATGGATATGATTATGAATTTTATGAGAGGTCCCACAGCTATTACAAAGAGCATAATACGCTTTACCATTTTTACCAGTTACGAAATGAACATCTCCTTTCTCAACAAATCGATCTAAAATCCTGTAAATAGTTGTTTTGTTTACTTTTATAGGTATTGCATCCATAATATCTTCAGCAGACATAGCATGTTCTGTTTCAGAAAGGGTTTTCTTAACAAGATTTTGCTTTTCAGTATTTCTTGATTTTTTGATTTCCATGGTACAGCATTCAAACTCCATTACTTTATCGAAAGTAGTAATTTTTTAGTCATTAGAGATTTTATAAAGAGATATTTAAAATAATCTATCAAAATATTAGTTTTATACATTTGAAACGTAAACCAATTAACCAAAATCATGAAAACACTTAGTAAATTAACAGCAATTGCTACAATTCTTTTCTTTGTTTCCTGTAAACAAAACCCAGCAGAAGCTCCCGAGCACAAAGCTATGGTAGAAAAGCATCAAGAAATGGAAGCTTCTCATGAAGCCATGGTAAATGAACACAATACCATGAAAGATGATCATCAGCAAATGGTATCAGCTCATAAAAATATTGAGAATGATTCTATTCACTTATTAACCGAGAAGAATCACACCGCAATATTAGCCAAGCATGGTGAACTTATTGAGGCACACAAAGCACTAATAGAAAAACATGCCGAATTAGAAACCAAACATGCTTCGGGAGAAATCACTTTAGAACAAATGAAAACCGAACATGAATCTATGACAAGTGAACACGAAAACATGGAGAAAGAGCATCAAAAGATAGCTTCTGAACATCAACGCGTTACCGAAGAAGATCAAAAAATGATGAAAGAAGACGAAGAGAAAGCAGCAGAAGTAAAGCCTGATCAAAAATAGAAAGTTGTAATAAATTTTAGTTTTGAAAAGTCAAATTGTACCATATCGTATAATTTGACTTTTTCAAGTCATAAAGCTTTCTTAGTTTTTTAGCTTACATACATTAAATAAACTTGAAGTAAAGTATATCCTTTAAATTTTAGTACGATTTATGTTCATATACTATAAAGTGTAGGAATTTGCATATTCCAAAATTTACAAAACACTAGTTTTTAGAGATTTAAGTCACCAAAGAATTATTCTCACAACCCGAAGTTTACAGGTTTGAGTCTTGTTTTGGGTGACTAACTGTATTTAAAGTAATTAATCTTTAATTTCCGATTAAAAATATTAACAACAATTAGGTTCTTTAACCTTCTTCTTCATTTTCTCTAATTAGTTTATTTTTTTATAGCTTATCATTGAAGATTTAGACAATGTTTCTGTTACGTCTCCTGTTTTTTCACTTAAAGATTCTAAATTTTAAAACCTCTTAATTCTTCAATAGTAAGTTTTCTTGGTGCTATATTAGTGATAGTTTTGATTAGAGTATTCTTGATAATCTTTTTAAAACATTAATATGTAGAGATTTGTATTTGTGTCTGAGAACAAAACGAATTCAAAGCACTGTGAATAATCAAAACGTAAAACCTAACCCAAACTGAATAGAACCTAAGGCATCATCTAAAGATATGGAACGATATCCAGCATACAACACCCATTTGTCCTGCAACACATAAGATATTCTTGGCGACGCATAAAAACCACCATCATTGCCTTCACTTGTCCCTATTGCATAACCGACATCTGTACCTATTAAGAAGTTTTTAAATCGATTAAATCGTAAGCTTACAGCAACAGGAATAAACTGCAAGTCGTTGTTCTCTATAGTTGCCCCTTGTATGGTTTCTGAACTACCAAAATAATTAGTAAATCCCACTGTTGCACCTGCATAAAACCTTCCTGTAATATTCCGTAAATAGTAGAAATCTAATCCTATATTACTGATATAACTATCGCTATAATTGCCTATTGTGACCCCACCATTTATACCAAATCCTAAAACCTCTTTTTTACCATCAATGTCTTGGGCAAAGCCTAATTGTGTGATTAGTACCACCAATACTGTTGTTATTAAGTTCTTTTTCATAGCATTTATTTTTAATTGTTAATTTCTGTTTTTAAAATTGAAGAAAAGGTCTTTAAAGGCAATGCCTAAGCGTAAATTGCTTACATCTTGGTTATAATCGATAAGGTCTTCAGAGTAACCACCGAAATATTGTATGTATAAAAACTGGTTACTCGTTTTTGAAATCTTTATACTTGCACCCAATTTTATATTACCTCTCCACCCATTATGAAACGCCTGGCGCAGGTCTGCATCAAAATAAAAGTTCTTGCTGGAGCTATAAGTAGCGCCAGCTTCAAAATAGCCTCTAAAATCCGTGATGTCTGGATTGTCTTCTAAACTGCCAATGGGTAACCACATTTTAACTCTATACAACCACTTGTCACCAATGAGCTTAAAGTATTGAAGCGATAAGAAGTTCCAACTTCTTGAGTTTTCTTCATCTCTACCATTGGACTCGTGTTCAAATGTAAACCAAAGTCCATCCGTGACTCCATTTTCATCTACAAATAGCTTTGCGACACCTATCGCAGGATTATAATTGGTTTCCCTAAACGGAAAGCTATCTCTATAAATATCCCAAAATGCTTTTTGTCTATAGGTAAAGTACAAGAATGTATCCCACGGCAAGTCAATATCGGTAAGGCGTTGTCTAAATCCAAGCTGAAACTTCGCATCACTGCTTTCGCTAGATATTTCTTGATTTGTTGACGTCCCTGTAATAAAATAATTGTCGCCAAACATCGAGAAGCTTGGCATACTTTTTACATAACGTTCGTAATTGGTACTATCAACCTGAACAGTATTCTCTTGACCACAAACAATGGTTGATATGCTAAACACACATAATAGCGATAGCAATATTTTCTTATTTCGTTTTTTTAAACGCATAGACTTTGGTGTTATTTGATTTGCCTCTGAGTTTCAAGGTGTCAATATGTTGTGGTTTAAGCAATAATGGCTTGGTTAACCTTTTGAGGTAGAATTGAGTAAACAGTATATCTTGTTTGTATGACTTGCACAGCCCAAGTAAACGCGCTGTGGTGTTAAGCACATCGCCGTGATACGCCACATTTTTAGATTTATCGCCTACCAGCGTTGCGGTAACCATACCGCTACTTACTGCAGTTTTAAACGTAGGCTGTACTCCAAAGGAAAATTTATTTACCTCTTCAAATAGTTTGAGTTGTTCTTTGATACACTCAAACATCTTTATAGCCTTACCATCGTTATCATCTTTGGTAAGCCAGGTCAAGACCATTTCATCGCCTACAAATTGATAAATATCATACTTAAATCGCTTTAATGAGAGGATAATATCGTCAAAACACCTGTTGAGCAAACGGCTGTATTTTACGTGGCCTATTTCTTCTGCAATACGTGTAGAATCATTGAGGTCTATAAACATAAACAACCTATCCTCCTCAATAGGTTGTGCATATTTACCGGTGATGTAATTGTAGAATACATACTGACCAAAAGTCTTTCGCAATCGTCTTAAAAAACTGATAAGACTGCTCAATGTGTAATAGTAGATGAAGTAGGATATAAATAACCCGGATAACAAAAAATTGAATGTGTTTGATATCGCTTTCGCGAAAGCGTATCCTTCATCAATCATCTCAGCAATGGTAAATACTACAACGATGGGTAACGTAATGATTATGGCGGTATCTGCCTGCCAGACAATAAGTTTTTTCAAAAAAGAAAAGTTTCTGGTAACGTAAGGATGAAGATAACTTTCATATAACAGTATGAAAAGCGCGATTACCGCACCACTAATACTTACCCTTACATAGGCTTTTGAGATATCCACAGCACGCTCCGGACTAAAAGAAAACCACACTTCTTCAACTCCTGACGTCTTTATAAAGATGAACAAGTTGGCACCACCTACAAACAGAAGTATTAATAGTATGTGTTCAGTAAGCCATTGCCTGTTTATGTTCTTTAAAATTGACACCGTAAATTATACTTGCTTTCTGTATGTCCATACCGCAGCTGCGTTAAAGATTACTGCTAAAATTCCCGTATATATAAACTCCCAGCGTATATCATAAAAGCCACTTCCCTTGAGCAACACCTTTCGTGTTACAGAGATAAAATGTGCCAATGGATTGGGTATGGTAAGCGTTTGGGCCCATTTAGGCATACTTTCTATTGGTGTAAATAATCCACACATTAAAATGAATATCATTACAAAAAAGAAAGCTACGAAAATTGCTTGCTGCTGGGTATTAGCAAAGTTTGATATTAATAGTCCAAGCCCCAAGACACATACAATGTTTACGATACCATAAGCAAACACCAGCGGTAAACTTCCTCTAATAGGGATGTCAAAAACAATTTTGCTCGTTAATAATCCCATTGTAAGTAACACCAAACCTACACATAAAAAGGGAACGAGTTTACCTACGATGAATTCCCATTTTTTAATGGGTGTTACATTTATTTGTTCAATGGTACCTACTTCACGTTCTTTAACCACGTTCATTGCCGACAAGATGATGATGAGCAATGCCGTAAGCTCTGCTAGAATGCCTGGCGCCATAAAGTGCGGGTACTTTAACTCGGTATTGTACCAGTTGTTTGAGATAACCGTGGCGGTTTGTTGCCTGTTTTTTGTATTGAAAAGTACAGGTTCGTTAACCAAGATATCTTGATTGACATCTGCGATAATTGCCGAAAGATAACCTGAGCCTACAGTAGCTTGTTGTCCATTTATGGCATTGATGAGCATTTGCAATTGTGGTGCCTCGCCACGATAGAACTGCTTTTCAAAATCGGCTGGAATCTCTAGGATAATGTCGGTCTCATCAGACTGCATATAACCGAAAGCCTCATCTTCGCTGAATGTAGTGCCAACCAAGGTAAACCAATCGTTAGCGCCTACCTTATTGGTCATTTCCTGTGAAATTGCTGATTGGTCTTTATCCACTATGGTCAAGCGCACATCTTTTACTTCGTTTGAAGCTGCGTTGGACAAAAGGATGAGCTGTACAATGGGCAATACGGTCATCATCGCCAGTATGGTTTTGTCCCTGACGATTTGCCTAAATTCTTTTTGTATGAGGTATTTTATTCTATGCATTTGTTTTTTTCTATTTTTTGAAGACAACGCGCTTTCGCGAAAGCGTAATTATCCATCATCTTATTCCAACCGTATCTTAAAACTCCGCCAGGTAAAGAAGAGAAGTACGACCGTCATCAACATTAAAACACCTATTTCCAAAATAATAAAGTCTGCACCTACGCCGCGTAGCATCACGCCTTTAAGAATATCTATAAAATATTTTGCAGGGATTATATGACCTATGTATTGTAATATCAAGGGCATACTGGACATAGGAAATAAAAATCCAGAGAGTAGCATCGATGGCATCATTAAACTCATCAATGAGGTCATCATCGCTTTTTGCTGGGTATCAGATTTTGTTGAAATAAGCGTACCCAGAGATAGCGCTGTTATCACGTACAAGAGGCACATTAACATCAAAAGCCCAAAACTCCCCATTACTGGAACGCTGAAAACTACATTTCCTATCAATAACACCAGTAAGGCTATGCCAAAAGACAGTATCGCATAAGGCGTTACTTTGCCCAGAATAATCATAAAAGGTGGCAAGGGCGATACCAATAGTACTTCCATTGTGCCTGTTTCCTTTTCTTTGGCAATGGTGAGTGACGTGAGCATTGCGCAAATAATAAGTAAGATGAGCGCAACGGTACCAGGCACGAAATTGTAAGCACTTGCCAGTTGCGGATTGTACAACATACGCGTCTCAGTCTGTATTTGAAACGGTGGCGCTTCGCCTGCTGTTTTCTCCTTTTTAAAACTATTAACCATCTGCGTAACGTACTGCACCAGCGTGTTGGCATTATTGGGGTCACTACCATCTGTTATGACCTGTATCGTGAGTGTTTGGTTCGCATAAAAATCCTCGCCAAAATTCTCTGGGATAACCACGATTATTTTAGAAGTACCTGCCTTAAAGCCATCTTCCATTTCTTGTTCTGAGGTAAGCATCGCATTCAATACAAAATTTCCAGAACTTTGCATATGGTTGATAAGTTGCTCGCTGGTGGTATCCTTGGCATAATCAAGCACATCGATTTTTGTATTGTTAAACTCATTGGTCACAGCAAATCCAAAAATCAATACTTGCGCCACTGGCATCCCAAAAAGGATAAGCAAGGTGCGCTTATCCCTTAGGATGTGGTAGAATTCCTTGCGAACAAAGGCTTTAAAGACTTTAAACATCGTTTCTTGGTTTACATTATAAATTCCATCGAGATGGAAGTACTTTCTTTGTTCAGCTCAATCGCAGACTTGTTGAAGCTTGGTTTTCCCATTTTAGTCATATTGGACGCCCCTACGGGCTCTTTTGGGAAGCCCATGAAATTAGTTTTAATCTCACCGTTGCTATCTTCATCGTGAAAAACTGCAATCGCATATTTGCCATAAGGAATATCTTTAAAGGTGTAGGTCGCAGATGTGCTAAACTCTTTGACGACTCCTTTTTTGTAAGCCTTATCGACTTCCTTCGGGAAACCATCACCACTGGTAAATAGCATAAAGACGACTTGGCCTTCATCACCTTCAATGCCATTTATAGTTACGTTAATGGAACCGTTTTCTACCATTTCTTTTTCTGTTGCTGGCGTAAAGCTAGAAAGCGTTACAAGGGTCAATATTAGGATGATAATCTGTTTCATAATCGTTAATTATTATTTTGTTTTTCTGAATGTTTATTTCTTTTTGCCACTTTACGTTGGTTACGCTCAAATGCTTTTTTATAGACCCTAAAATCACTTCGGCTGAAGGGGCAGACTTTTAAACATACCCCACAACCATAATTTTTATGGAAATAAGGGTAGCATAATTTGTTATCTACGTGCGTAAGCGCACCACCTTCGCGCTCTACTGCTTTTTCATATAGTGCCTTTGGTGGGCATTTTTTTATGCATCGACCACACATATCACAAAAATTGCGTATCCATTGATGCGGATTATTTTCCTTATCGGCGAAAGGCAAATTTTCTATACTGGTCATTACAGCCGCTAAACGTACCCTGGGACCCAATTTTTCGGTCAGTAATACCCCATTTCTGCCTACGTATCCCAAACCGCCATCCTGTGCCACAGGTGGCAAGATGACATTGCCCCTGACGGAATGGGAAGCGTGGGCGCCATACTTTTTAAGCCTTAGAAAACGTGCCAATTTATTGGCCGTGCCACCTACATCTTTATAGGTCTCTTGTATCATTACCTCGGTGTTCATACTCGGGGCTTCCATAATGCGCTGTTCGTTCATCTCCTGCGCCAGTACAATAACATTGTCGTACTTTACCGCCGTATGGTCAAAAATATAATCGGGATTCAATTTTGTATAGCCTATCATACTCACTTTATGCGCTTTGCAAAAGGTCTCAATATCGGCAAGCAAGGTCGGGCTGGCTATGGTTCTCGGTTTTTTCGGGTCCATCGTCAAAGATTTGGTCATATGATAATTGCCGAACATAGACTGCGCCATCATAGGTAAGACTTTAAAGAAAAAATCCTTTTTCTCATCATTGTCTGCTGGAATATTCATGCCGCCGGCACCTAGGAAATCAAAACTTTTACGTGCATACGGTCCAGGTTGTATAAAACCGGTTTTGCCTTTGAGCTTTTTTTCAATGACCTCAAGACCTCCCATAAATACTTTACTAATCTTGTTTATCATAATCTTTTTTTTAGTTTCTAACCAATTTTAAAAATACCTCGTCCATTGTCTTTGCGTTGAACTGTTCCTTGAGCTTGTCAGGCGTGTCCAGCGCCTCGATTTTTCCATCGACCATTATCGATACGCGGTCGCAATATTCGGCCTCGTCCATATAGTGAGTAGTGACAAAAATGGTTCGGCCTTTTTTAGACGCTTCATAAATGGCTTCCCAAAACTGCCTGCGTACCTTCGGGTCTACGCCACCTGTGGGCTCATCCATAAATACGATGGCTGGGTCGTGTACCATTGATATGGCAAAGGCCAGACGCTGTTTCCAGCCAAGCGGTAAGGACTTTACCAGTTTTTTTGCTACGTCCTGTAAGTTGAGTTCGGTTAAAATCTCTTCGGTTTTTTCTTTGATACGCTTTCGCGAAAGCCCATACACACCACCATAAAACTGAATGTTTTCAACAACAGATAAGTCTTCATAAAGGCTGAACTTTTGAGACATATACCCAATGCGTTCTTTAATTTTTTCCGTTTGTTTAATGACGTCCAGCCCAGCTACAGTGCCACTACCAGAGGTCGGTTTGCTCAACCCGTTAAGCATTTTCATCGCAGTGGTCTTACCTGCACCATTGGCACCTAAGAAACCGAAAATTTCGCCCTCATACACATCAAACGTGATAGCATCTACCGCAGTAAAATCACCAAACTTTTTGGTTAAATCCTGAACCGTTATGACTTTTGCTTTAGACATCGTTAGATAGTATTCTATTTACTTTAACCATTTCTTTAAACTCAAAATAAGCACCTATCCATAACAGCGTTTGTAGAATGACACCGATAAAATTTCCATCCTGGGCTATTAGGTGTGAAGCGATTATTCCTCCGATATAGGCAGTGAGCAACAAAAAGCCCAACAATCTAGTTTTTGGAAAAAGAAAAGTAGCGACGCAAGCTAAAGATACGTATCCCAAATAGGACGTCATATGACCCATCCCTGCATTTGCCATATTCTCAAGCATAAACTTGACTTTAAAAACCTTTAGAAAAGCCGAGATGCTTAGCGCCAGTATCGGAAGAATCCATATAAAACGCCACTTAGATTTTGTTGTGCTATTGTTCATTTTAGTTTGCTGTGTTAAGTGTTTCTTCAGTTTTTGATAAATCCAGAAATATATCTTCAATGGTTGCTCTTATGGCTTTTACTTCTTCTACCTGAATGTTTTCAAGCTTGATATGATTTTTGATTCCGTTTTCATCCATTGGTTCTTTGGTAATCAAATGAATATACTCGCCAAAGGGCAATGCGCTTTCTGTATAAGATTGTTTTCGTAGAAAAAGCAGCGTTTCATAAATATCATTTGTTTTAATGGCATATAACGGTTTTGCGAAAGCGGAAATCATTTTCTCTGGCGCATCGATGGATAGAATGCTTCCTTCTTGTATCAGGGCAATCCTGTCGCACAAACTGGCTTCATCCATATACGGTGTGCTTACGAGTATGGCAATGCCTTTTTCCTTAAGGTTTTTGAGCATATCCCAAAATTCCTTTCTACTTACGGCATCGACACCTGTGGTGGGCTCATCTAAAAACAGCACTTCTGGTTTGTGAATCAGGGCGCAACAAAGTGCCAATTTTTGTTTCATCCCACCAGATAGTTTGCCCGCCAAGCGTTTTTTAAAGGGTTCTATTTGTACGTAGATATCTTTTACTAAATCGTAGTTCTCTTCGATGGTCGTGCCAAAAATGGTGGCAAAAAAGGACAGGTTTTCTTCTATACTCAAGTCTTGATACAACGAGAATTTGCCTGGCATATAGCCTACTTTTTTACGTATGTCTTTGTATTCTTTTACCACATCGTGACCTACGACACTGGCATTTCCACTATCAGCTACAAGCAAGGTGGTCAAAATTCTGAATAGGGTAGATTTACCAGCACCATCGGGACCGATAAGCCCAAAAAGCTCACCAGATTTCACATTGAAATTGATGTCTTTCAGCGCCTTGATATCGCCATAGGATTTTGAGATATGTTCTACCGTAATTGCCTCCATTATTCGGTGGTGTTGGTATTAAAATTTACCTCGCCTGGCATCCCTATTTTCAAATATCCATCGTTTTTAACACTCACTTCGATGGCATATACCAGGTTGACACGTTCTTCTTTGGTTTCGATGGTTTTAGGGGTAAACTCAGCTTCGCTCGCTATCCAAGTGATGGTGCCGTCTAGTGTTTTGTAATCGTCCTCGCCTTTATCTACCAGAACGGTCACTTTATCATTGAGCTTCACGTTCTGCAACAGCGTAGCGCTCGTATAGGCCTTTAGTTTTAAGCTTTCAAGATTGGCTACTTTGTACAATGGCGAGCCGTTGTTTACCAATTCATTCGGTTCTGCAAAGGTGGTCAAAACCGTACCCATTAGTGGATTGATAATTTTACAATCGTTTATTTGTTTTTCTATGAGTTTGATTTGCGCTTTTAGTGGTTCACTTTCAGAAAGTACACCTCTATTGGCAACGCCCACAGACCTGCGTGTAGATGCAATTTGTTGTTTTACCACTTTGATGCGACCCTCATAATCATCAAGTTGCTGCTGAGTGGCTGCTTTCTGTTCAAATAAGCGTTGTGTACGGTCACGCTCGCGCTGCAAGTTTTTCAAATCTGCTTGCAGGATGGCAATTTCTGGCCCAGCTTCTTGGGTGCGCTGACCGAGTGCATTAAGCTGTGCTTGTAGTCGTACTTTTTCTAGATACAATTGTGTGGTATCTATAAGTCCTAAGTGCTGACCAGCTTCAATGCGGTCGCCTTCTTCCACTTTAAATTGTAGTAGTTCGCCGCTTCCTTTGGCGCTTACAGTGACCAAAGTGGCTTCAAAGTTTCCATAGGCATCAGATTTTTCATCATCTCCGCAAGACGTCAATAAAAATCCTAAAGCACAGATAAAATATAATATTCTCATTTTGTATTGTTTAAAGTTGTCCTATCAAGGTTAAGTAGTTAATATTTATTTGTTGAAGCTCTACGCGATTTAGTTCTAACTGATTTTCGGCGTTCAACTTTGCATTGAGTTGTGTGATATATTCGCTAGAATTAATGATACCATTATCGAGCTGAACTCGAGATTGATTCAATATATCTGTTTGAAGTGCAACAATCTCCTGATTGTTTTCAATTTGAAGACGAATGGTCTCCATCTGTTCGAGATACTCTTTGATGTCATTATTTAAATCAAAAAGAAAGGTTTCTCGGTCTACCTCGATTTGGTCTTGCTCTATTTTGAGTTTTTCACGCTCTTTTTTGCTTTTGCCAAAATTGATAACATTCCAATTTAATTTCACACCAGCCAGCGCATAAGGCGCAGTATTAAAATCTGCAAAGTTTAAAGGATTTGGGCTACCTACGCCACCTTCGGCAAAGAGTGAAATTTTTGGCATTGTACTGGCGGCAATGGACGCTTCCTGAGCAGCAATAAGAGACCTCTGACTGTCATAAAGTTCCTCTTCGGGCCTGTTAATTGCTAACGCAGAAGAGGACACTAACTCAGTAGGGGTGATAAATTGCACATCTTTGGGAAGCGTCTTGCCAGTTAATTGTTCTAATAAAGTAATGTAGGTGCTTACATTCCCTTTTGTTTTTATGAGGTCTGTGTTTAGTTCTAGTCGTCTTACTTTGAGCTTGGATACTTCAGATTCTAATACGGTGCCGTTTTCAAATCCAGATTGTAGTGTTTTGATATTTACATCGATATCATCAATGGACGTTTGTAGAATTTGTTCTTGCTTTCGCGAAAGCGCAATTGCAAATACCAGTGTATTTACACGGTCTTTAAGATTTCTTAATTGTACCTCTAACGACTTACGATTTACGTTAGCCGAAGCAATTTCAATATCTTTTTGTGCTTTTTTAATGCCACCATCATATAAATCATAATCAACATTTACAGATGCGTTCCAGGTCTCCAAAGGCGCTGCGAGTACCATGTTTCCTGTAGCCAGTTCAATATTCTCAGATTGGTACTGCGCCCTGCCATTAACACTTAATGACGGCAGGCCTTCTTTTTTGATGATGTCTAAATTGACAGCTTCAATCTGGTCAATAAGATTGGCATCTTTAATAAGTGGGTAGTTCCTGTTTGCCCATTGATATGCCTGCTTGAGCGTGATTGAATTTCCTATGTCTTCTTGAGCATAAAGACTATTGATACTACAGAATAAAAATAGTATTCCTATGACTTTCGTTGATTTCATTTATTTTGTTGAATAAATAGTTTAACCAAATGGTTGGTACAAAAGTAAAAGAAATAATTAACCAACTGGTTAATTTAACAATTATTTAAGCAGGAAGGAATTTTTTAGAATATCTATGACAATGGCTTTTCGTTCTTGCATCATAGCCATAAAGTCTTGCTCTGGAAGGTCTAGCATAGAAATGAATATGGATTTTGCGATAAACGGAAACGTAATTAATGACATTACAGTAAGTATAAAGTGATGTGGTGGTAAAGGTTTTAGAATGCCTCTTTCTTGTTCATTAATTAATTGACTTATAAAATCTGGTAAAATACCATTTTCAATCATCTTAGATTTTAATTTTGATTGAAACGCTTCTTGACCTCTAGACATCTCACTAAGCAAAAAAAGAGGTATATGTGTGTTTTTGCTCATCGTATCTATATAGTTGTTTACAAGTCGTTCCATCTTGTCCATAATAGTACCATAATATTGAAAAGCTGGGAACATATTAGAAACCATTACCTCGACGGCCTCTTCCATTATTTTACCAAATAGGGCATCTTTACTTCTAAAATAGTAATGCAACATTGCCTTATTGATATTTGCTTCATCTGCGATTTCTTGCATACGGGCACCGTCGTAGCCTTTTTCTATAAAGATTTTTTTAGCTGATTTTAGGATTTCAACCTCGGTGTCTTTCTTTGCTGTCTTTTTCATAATGTGTAAAACTAATTAAAAATATAAAAGTAAACTAAGGGTTTAACTATTTGGTTGAATACCTTTATTTCAAATATTTTTGATGTAAGCACACAAAACAATAGCTAGATAGATGTGCGTTTCCAATCATTTTCAGATTCACTTTTGTTAGACAATGTCTGCTTTAAAGCGTTCATATCATTACTTACTTTGTGTTCCAACACTCGAGCATAGATTTGAGTAGTAGCAATCTTTGTATGTCCCAAAAGCTTTGAAACTGTTTCTATGGGAACGCCGTTGGAAAGTGTAATCGTAGTTGCAAAGGTATGGTGAGCCATACGAAATGTCAGGTTCTTTTTTATGACTACGTGGTTAGCTATCTCTTTGAGATAGGCGTTCAGTTTCTCGTTTATAATTATGGGAAGTAGTGATGAGGTTACAGCTGTCATTGGATGGTCGCTGTATTTCTCGATGATTTCTTCGGCTTTGCCAAGCAATGGCACTTTTACAGAATTTTTAGTTTTTTGACGTTTAGTTATTATCCAGTTACCGCCGTCGATACCTTTCATAACATTGTCTGCAGTTAACGCCATAATGTTGACATAGCTGATACCAGTATAACAGCTGAATACGAAAAGGTCACGCACTCTGTCCAATCTGTCACTATTAAAAATGTGGTTCTCGAGTTTTTCGAGCTCAGTTTCTGAAAGAAACTCGCGCTCTTTCAATCTATTCCATATGATAAGCTAGGGTTACTATTTTACGAAGTCGTTGATATGTTTCATTATTGTATTGTGGCTCATACCTCGGGGGTAACCTACTGGCCAGTAGTTGGCAAGAAAGTTTTCAAAATTACACAGAAACTTATAGTTAAGTTCTTTTAAATAGATGTTAGTAGTCTTTTTCTTTTTGAGCAAAAATCGTTTGATGTAATTCTCTGTGATGTTAAAATTTCGAATAGAACCTGGGGCTAGAGTATTCTGAATCTTATTGCTGTGATAGGTAATTAACTCTTCTAGTGTTTTGGAGCTTTCATCTTCCTCTAAATACATCGCTTTTAGTAAATCTGATGTTATCAACTGTTTTTTAAATTTTAATTCGTGGTAGAATTGAATCAGTTGCGAGTGTACTTGGTCGAGGTATAGATTTAGTCTTCGAGATGATTCTTTATTCCCTTTGGATCTTTGCCGTTTAGAATCCCAATTTCCAACATCAGCTTTTTGTTTTAGGCTTATTGTTGCTCTTTTGCCATTTACAGTGATTCATGTATAAACCGTCGCAAGGTTATTTTTAGCACGTGAAAGATTAATCCAAAATAGGATTGAAAAAGTGTTTGAAGTACGCATAGTTGTCGCCTTTTAATTAAACAATTATTAGAGACGAAAGTCAAATCAACTATTCTTTAAAACATTTTCAGAAATATCAAATCGATTCATTTTACATGATAGCTCTAAAACCAACAAACCCTGCAAATTTTATGATTTGCAGGGTTTTGAAACTCTTCGTGAGTTTTAAAAGTGACCTCGGCAGGATTCAAACCTGCAACCTCTTGAGCCGTAATCAAGTGCACTATTCAGTTATGCTACGAGGCCTTTTTTTGCTATTGCGGGTGCAAATATAATTGTTTTTATCTAACTGCCCAAGCATATTTTAGCTAAATATTTTTTGATTTAAGAATCAATACCAGTTCGATATTCTATGGTATATTTGAACCATAATCAAAGCATATCATGAACTTAGAAGACTACATACGAGATATAGCAGATTTTCCAAAACCCGGAATTCTATTTAAAGATATCACTCCATTACTATCAAATCATGATGCTTTGGTAGGGTGCGCTAATATGTTAGCCGAGCTTTCTCCTAAAAATATGAAGGTTGACAAAGTAATTGGTATCGAATCCAGAGGCTTTATAATCGGAGCTATGATTGCAGAACGTTTGGGAGCAGGATTTGTACCGGTTCGTAAAAAGGGAAAGCTTCCATACCAGGTAAAATCAAAGGATTATGGACTTGAGTATGGCCATGATACGCTCGAGATTCATATCGATGCTATCAAAAAAGGAGAGCACGTTCTTATTCATGATGATGTACTCGCGACAGGAGGTACTGCAGATGCTGTATGCGAGTTGGTAGAAGACCTGGGCGGAATTGTCGTGCAGTGTAATTTTATTATGGAACTTGATTTTTTGAATGGCAGAAATAGATTAAATGCACCAGTTTCTGCGTTGGTAACATATGAAGAAAAAAAGCCTTCATGAAATGAAGGCCCAAATCAAACTTTATAAAAACTACTATTTTTTGGTGGTAGCGATAATGGCACCATCTTTTGCTTTATTTCCATAAACACTAACAGCAGTTTCGGGCTTAAGAAAATCAACCTCGTCAAGCTTATCTGTTTTTGCTAGATTATCTAAGGTTTCAAAATCGGTTTCTTTTCCGTCTATAATAATTAGCTTCTCGATATCGGGGTTGTCAATAAAGCTGAACTTTTTGCGTTTATTATTCTGAAAAGGAGGGAACTGTTGTCCATTAAAAATGAAATTACCATCTTCATCTTCTTCAAAAGTAAAAGACTTCATGATTTGGTCTTTTAGTTTTTGAACATCGAAATTACCTTTAAAGAACAAAGAATCATTGTCTTTGTCAAAATCAAAATCAAAATTAAATGCAAAGTTGTGTTTTTTCATCAGGCTATCCATATCGATTTGAGGATAAGTAAAACCTGATTGATTTCTCCATGCTGCAATATCAAAAATTCCAGAATTGTTGATATATAAATTATCATTTTTAAAGCCTAACTCAATTTCAGAGATTGGAGTGTTTGATGAAGAAGAATATTGGCTCTTAGAATTTCCTTTCTTAAGAATGATACTTAAACTGGTTAGCTCATTCTTATTGTTGTATTCGATTTTTTTAATGATTAATTCGATCCCGTTTTCAGCAAAGAAAGTTTGTAGATCTTCCAGTTCTTTTTCGGTTGTGTCTTTGTTGATTATTGCAGTAATCTCATCAGATTGTGAATCACTTATTGCTATCTGTTCATGTAGGGTATCGGTAAATGCCATTAGGGAAAGCGTACCTAGTATGCTTATTCCCAGAATAATCCATTTTTTCATACTAAATATTTTAAGGTTATTTATTAAATGATATAATACTTCGTCTTAAGTACGAAAAAAGCTAGTATGTGTTGCAAAATGTTTGTGAAAAATTTGGAGTTAGCCTAAGGCCTTTTTGGTCACATATAGTCTCCAGCCAAAGATTAGCAATTGTAGTTTGGAAGCTTTACTTAGATCTAAACGTCTTTTTGTAAAGCTGGGAAGGATCGCCTTGTTGATTTTTGCTAGAACTGAAAATAATCGTTTTTCCATAACACGAAAATAACAAAAACTCGCTTACATAAAGCGAGTTTATTATGATTTATGTCTGAGTAAAGTTAATTCTCTTTGGTGAAGATTTCAATCACTCCATTTTCAGCTTTTTTACCATATTTTTTGATAGCATTTTTACCTTTAAAGACATTAACACTTTCTATATCATCAGAATCCAGTTTCTCCATTTTCTCTTTGGTAGCTTCTTTTCCATCTATAAAATATAAAGGGTCCTTACCATCATTTCCAGTGATCACAGCAAAAGTATTGTCATCTTTTTTACGGATTTCGAAAATTTCTTCAGAATCACCATGAATATCTTCGGTTATTACTTTTCCATCTTTGTCCTTTATTATAACGATTTTATCTTTTCCTGTTCCCGAAAAGGTAAAATTATGTTCCTCATCTTCGTTATCAGTGTGAATTTCAAGAATTTTGTTCTTACCATGCTTTTTTGAATTTATCATAACAAAATTATGATCACTTTCTGAAGCACCTATATGAATACTGTCTGTTTTACTATGATATGAAATAATAAACGCACTAATGGGATTCTTATCCTTTACTGCATAATTCGTGCTACTCCCTGAGGAAGTGATCGCAACTTTAATTCCAGTGATTTCTTTATTATTGTTTCTTTCAATATTAGAGAACTTAATATCTACATTAAAATCATTCTTTAATGTTTTTTTGATGTTGTTAAAATCCTGTTTTGAAGAATTCTTATTGATCATAAATTTAACTACCTTTTCTTTATCCTTTTTGGAAGAAGCTTTTTCTAAAGTGGTAGAATTAATAATATGATCTTGCTGGATCTTGACTATTTCTTTGGTATTAAAGCCCCATAGAAATAGACTTAATAATGGCAGAATTAAGATGATTCTCCACAATTTTTTGTTCTGAGAAGTTTGCTTGTTTAACATAACGATTCGTTTTTTGATTAATGAATGATAAAAATTATTGGCAATAGCAGCGTAATTTTTTGATGTAACACTTACTAAAGTTAATTGGTACTCTTTCTTAGACTGTAAATGGTTAATTGCTTCACGATCTGCAATAAATTCAAGGTTTTGCTCTAAGCTTTTTTTATAAAGCCAAACAAAGGGATTGATCCATTGAAAAATCATAAGAAGGTTAATTATTAGGATATCGATGGTATGATACTGAGTCACATGAATCTTTTCATGTTCAAGAATCATGTTTAGTTCTTTTTTTGAATGTAGAGTTGGATTATATACTATGAAACCAAAGAATGAAAAAGGGGCAATATCTTCGGTAACTTCTATTAAATTATAATTCCCCCGTTTTTTGGTTAAGTTACCCGTAACTAATTTTTTTAGGGATAGCAGTTGGATAACAAAACGTATGGCAAATAATAATAGTCCAATACAGTATACTATACCACCAATAAGCCACCAATCCCATGATTCTTGAGTAGTATTTATGATTTTAGATGGATTTGATTCTGCAATATAAAAGTTAGGAGATTCAATGAACTTAACAGTAGTAAATTCTAAAAAAGGAAGCAATAATGAAACAATAACCCCTATTAATAAAAAATGTCTGTTAATATTAAAAAAAGTATCTTTTCTAAGTAAAAAGTAATATGTAACATAAAATATAGTAAGGACTACACTTGATTTAAATAGATAAATTAATATTGTTTCCATGATTTACTCTTTTTGCTCTATTACTTTCAGAATTTCACGTAACTCTTCAGCGGTAATTTTTTCTTCTTTTGCAAAAAAAGATACCATATTCTTATACGAGTTATTAAAGTATTGTGTCATTGCTTTACTTACAAAATGATTCCTATATTCTTCTTTGGTGACAATAGGAAAGTATTGATGTGTTTTACCAAAAACTTGATGTCCAACATATCCCTTGTCTTCGAGGTTTCTGATTATTGTAGAAACCGTATTATAATGTAAGGTGTTCCCTAATCTTGCTTGTACCTCTTTTGCAAAAGCTCTTTCTAACTCCCATACGGCATGCATTATTTCTTCTTCTTTATTTGTTAGTTTTTCCATTAGAAATTTAATTAATTATGATCAAATCTATAACTAAATTTGTAGTTTCACAACTATTTTTTTAGTTATTTAACTATTTTTATAGTTTTGTAAGCTAAATTTTGCATAAAACCTTATAAAAATACGCTTTGTATTTATAGAACTAACAGATACTTATTTTATCTTCGCAATCAAATATTGTGCTATGGTAGTAAGTATACTTTACGTATTAATTGGGCTTGTTCTTCTTGTAGTAGGAGGGGAGTTTTTGGTTAGATCTTCGGTCGCGTTATCTTTTAGACTCAAGCTTTCAAAAATGGTTATTGGTTTAACTGTTGTTTCTTTTGCGACCTCTGCACCAGAGTTATTAGTAAGTATTCAGGCTGCTTTAGGCGGATTATCTGATATATCCTTAGGAAATGTTGTTGGATCTAACATAGCGAATATCGGATTAGTATTGGGAATTACCGCGATCATAGGACCATTAGCAATCGATAAGGATTTTTATAAGTTTAATTGGCCAGTAATGGTAATACTATCATTTGCATTATATCTGCTTCTGGGAAATGATGGAGTTTTAAGTCAGATTGAAGGGCTTATTTTGATTTCGTCATTATTGGTGTATCTTTTTTTATTAATTAGACGTGCTAGAAAATTTTCTGATGCTATGCTCGAAGAGGTCGATGATTCTCTGCAAAAGACCTCCAACTTCAAAATATTGATTTGGTTATTGATTGGAGGAGTTGCACTTTATTTTGGATCAGAATTATTGGTAAGTGGAGCTGAGAATATAGCCCTAAAATTAGGGGTAAGTGAGGGAGTGATAGCTGTCACTTTAATTGCAGTAGGTACAAGTGTACCTGAGTTGGCGGCCTCTGTGATAGCAGCACTCAAACAAGAAAAGGCAATCTCTTTAGGAAATCTTATAGGATCAAATATCTTTAATATCGCATCAGTCTTGGGGATTACATCATTAATTCAGCCTATCGCAGTTAAAGATGAGGCTTTAATGAGTGTTAATATCTATTGGATGCTTGGTTTTGCCATAATTTTGCTTCCATTAGCGTTTGTTCCCAAAAGAATGGTTTTGGGACGACCAAAAGGGGTATTAATTTTTCTAGCGTATTGTATTTTCATAGCTTTGGTTTTTGTAAAATAAAATTCAAACACCAAAGAATAAAAAAACCTCTGAAAAATTTTTCAGAGGTTTTTTGCGTTTAACCTTTATGATAGATAGTTGCTTTTTATCTTATGCTAACATGGCTTCAACATCTGCTGTTTTAACAGTCTTAACTATTCTTGCGGCAATTTTGTAGGGATCACCATTAGATGCAGGGCGACGATCTTCTAACCATCCTTTCCATCCGTTTTCTACGGTAATGATAGGAATTCTAATCGAAGCACCTCTATCCGAAACTCCATATGAGAATTCATTAATAGATTGCGTTTCGTGCTCACCTGTTAACCTTTGATCATTAAATTCTCCATAAACAGAGATGTGTTCTTTGGTGACTGGTCTGAATGCCTCACAAATTGTCTCATATATTTCCTTAGAACCACAAGTTCTCAATACCGAGTTAGAGAAGTTTGCATGCATACCAGAACCATTCCAATCTCCTTTTATAGGTTTTGGATGATACTCTATGTAGTATCCGTATTTTTCGGTAAGGCGGTCTAATAAATAACGAGCAATCCAAATTTCATCTCCTGCTTTCTTGGCTCCTTTTGCAAACAACTGGAATTCCCATTGTCCACTAGCAACCTCCTGATTAATACCTTCAAAATTAAGCCCTGCATCAATACAAAGATCAGCATGTTCTTCTACAAAACTTCTACCATGCGTATTTCTTCCTCCAACAGAACAATAATACATACCTTGTGGACCAGGATAACCGCCTACAGGAAATCCTAATGGCAGCTGAGTGTTCTTGTCCATAATAAAGTACTCTTGTTCAAAGCCAAACCAAAAGTCATTATCATTGTCATCAATAGTGGCTCTTGCATTAGATTCGTGCGGTGTTCCATCTGCATTTAAAACTTCAGTCATTACCAAATATCCATTTCTTCTTGTAGGATCAGGATATATAGCTACAGGTTTTAATAAACAGTCTGAAGATCCACCTTCAGCTTGTTTTGTAGAACTACCATCGAAAGACCAAATCGGACAATCTTCTAGCTTTCCGCTAAAATCTTCTTCAATTTTTGTTTTACTTCTTAGATTAGCAGTTGGTTTGTAACCATCTAGCCAAATGTACTCTAATTTAGCTTTACTCATAATTAACACTTTATAAATTGAACTCTTAAAGGAGTCAAAATTAATTCATCTTTCTATATATGCAAAAAAAATAGGGGTATTTAAGTTGAAGTTATAATCATTTTTATTAACACCCTACTTTTTATGGGGGTATTTTTGAAAATATTCAATTTTAAAAGTGTATATTTTTCATATTAACAATAGAAACTTATTTTATCTTTGCGGTAAAACTCACTCAATTATGTCAACACTTAGATTTCAAGCCCTAAAAGAAACATTAAATCGTAGCTCTGTAGTAGTTACTGAAACAGAACGCCGTTCTACTTTATTTGGTGAAAATGTATTCAACCATACCACAATGCTGCAATCTTTAACCAAAGATGCGTATAGTAGCGTGATCGATGCCATAGAAAATGGTTCTAAAATTGACCGTAGAATTGCTGATCAAATAGCGTCAGCGATGAAAGATTGGGCGTTGTCCAAAGGAGTAACACATTATACACATTGGTTTCAACCATTAACAGGAGCAACAGCAGAAAAGCATGACGCCTTTTTCGAAACGATTGGTAATGGACAAGCTATAGAAAAATTTGGCGGGGGGCAGTTGGTACAACAAGAGCCAGATGCGTCTTCGTTTCCTCACGGTGGTATCAGAAATACATTTGAAGCCAGGGGTTATACTGCTTGGGACCCTACCTCGCCTGCTTTTATTTATGGTACTACACTATGTATACCAACCGTGTTTGTCGCATATACAGGAGAAGCGCTGGACTATAAAACGCCTTTGTTAAGAGCGCTACAGGCCATTGATCATGCAGCAACAGCGGTATCTAAGTATTTCGACAAAAATGTAAAAAAGGTTAATGCTTCTTTAGGATGGGAACAAGAGTATTTTTTAATAGATCATGCATTGGTACAATCTAGGCCTGATATCGTGATGACTGGTAGAACACTGCTTGGTCACTCTTCAGCAAAAGGTCAACAGTTGGATGATCACTATTTTGGTAGCATTCCAACCCGAGCTTTGAATTTTATGATGGATTTGGAAGTTGAATGTATGAAGCTAGGAATTCCTGTAAAAACAAGGCATAATGAGGTTGCCCCTAATCAATTTGAATTAGCACCTATCTATGAAGAGACTAATCTAGCAGTGGATCATAATTCTCTTTTGATGGATATTATGGATAAAGTTGCGGATAGGCATAAGCTTAGAGTTTTATTACACGAAAAGCCTTTTGCAGGAGTTAATGGGTCGGGGAAACATAATAATTGGTCTCTAAGCACGAATACCGGGGTTAATTTGCTTGGCCCGGGAAAAACACCAATGAGTAATCTGCAGTTTTTGACATTTTTTATTAATACTATAAAGGCTATTAATGAAAATGAAGAATTAATGAGGGCAGGTATTGCTTCTGCCAGTAATGATCACCGATTAGGAGCCAACGAAGCTCCTCCTGCAATTATGTCGGTGTTTATAGGGGAGCAGTTAACTGCTGTATTAAAAGAGTTGGAAGGGGTAACCGACGGTAAATTGTCACCAAAAGAAAAGACCGATCTCAAACTTAATGTAGTAGGTAAAATACCCGAAATTTTATTGGATAATACAGACAGAAACAGAACTTCTCCATTTGCGTTTACAGGAAATAAATTTGAATTTAGAGCTGTAGGCTCAAAAGCTAACTGTGCAAACCCAATGACTATCCTTAACACGATAGTGGCTAAGCAATTGGTTGACTTTAAAAAAGAAGTTGATGTTTTAATTGATGAAAAAGGATTAAAAAAAGATGAAGCTATTTTTAATGTATTGCGAGAGTATATTAAGCAATCTAAAAATATTCTTTTCGAAGGAAACGGCTATAGTGCAGATTGGGAAAAAGAAGCTAAAAAAAGGGGGTTAAGTAATAATAAAACTACTCCTGAAGCATTAAAGGCAAAAGTCTCTGCCAAAAATATTAACCTTTTTGAAGAGATGGGAGTCATGAATGAAATTGAAGCCAAGGCCCGTTATGAAATAGAAATAGAAGAATATGTAATGCGTATCCAAATAGAAGGACGAGTGTTAGGGGATATCGCACGTAATCATGTCATCCCTACGGCAATACGATACCAAAACATGCTCATCAATAATGTTTCTGGTCTTAAAGAGCTTTACGATAGCGATTTTAAAAAGTATGCAAAGGAACAAATGGAAATTATTGAAGAAATATCAGGACATATCGGTAAAATTAATACCAAAGTTAATGAGATGACAGATCAACGCAGAAAAGCAAACAAATTAACAGATTTAGAGAAAAAGGCAGCAGATTATTGTAATAAGGTAAAACCTCTGTTTGATGAAATTAGATACAGTTGTGATAAATTAGAACTATTAGTAGATGATGAACTATGGCCATTGACTAAATATCGTGAGCTTCTGTTTACCAGATAGGTAAGAATTAACTTACGTTGTATTTTGGTTAAGGGTTTTTTATCTAAAACCCGTTTTTCGCAAACCTTTTAAAAGTCATAGAAATCTCTTTTTATGACTTTTTTTTTATGTATTTCATCGAATAGTTAAAAAATTCGTAAAAATAGCCTTAATATTTTCATAAATTTGTCAATGTCCAAAAGTAACTTTTTCGACATTACCCCTTAGAGTCCCCCAAACAAAATTTTTTACTTATTCAGATTATAAAGATTAGATTCTTCTAGTTCTTTATAAAGGGCTTATGCAGATTTTAAATTAGTAAACTCATTAATCATTTTAATTTATATTACGTATGAAAAAAGTAATTCTTAGTCTAGCAACTTTATTAAGTGCTACAGTGATGTTTGCACAATCGAACACAAGTAATGTTACTCAAACGGGGGAGGATAACGTTGCTGATATCATCCAAGTAGGTGATACAAATTCTTCTACAACAGTACAAGAGGGGATGGCCAATACGGCAACAGCAAATCAGGGGAGTACTTTATTTGCTTCTAGAAATGGTGTTGTAGAACAAACCCAAATCGGAAACAAAAATACTGCTACTGCTCAACATGAGGAGGACTTAAATCAAATTTATCAGATGCAGGTTGGCGATGGAAACTCAGCTACAGCAACTCAGAATTTAGCTTTTTCTGGAGGGGGAAATTTGGCTGATCAACTTCAAGAGGGAAATGGGAACACAGCAACAATTTCTCAAGAAGGTATTCTAAACACAGCATTCCAGGCGCAAGTTGGGGATGAAAACTCTGCTACTGCTTTACAGGAAGGGATTTTTAATTTCAGTGACAGTAGTCAAGAAGGGGCTTTCAATACTTCTTCTATTGCTCAAATCGGAGATTTTAATGAAGCTCAGCAAATACAAGTGGGTGATGCCAATCTTGCAACAGCAGAGCAGTGGGGGACTAATAACGTTTTAATCCAGGATCAACAAGGAGGAGGAAACACGGCAACTTCTTTACAGGGAAGCAGTTTTTTTGACTCTCGAGGTGGAGAAGTGCAGCAAATACAAATTGGAAATGAAAATGATGCGTTTGCAAATCATGAAGAAGATAATAACACGATACTTCAAGGGCAATTAGGAGATGCAAACCGTGCAAGTGCTGCACAAAACCTAGGATCTTTTGGAGGGGATAACTTCGCAATCCAAATTCAATTAGGTAACGGGAATACTGCTATCGCATCTCAAAATGGAAGCAATAATGTTTCAGACCAGTTTCAGAGTGGTGATGAAAACTTCGCTGATGTAACACAGTCGGGAACAGATAATATTGCGGTTCAAACACAATCCGGTATGGGTAATAATGCAGAAGCGGTACAAGGAGGATTTTTCTTTACTTCCAGAGGAGGTCTTATAGAGCAAACTCAAACTGGTGAAGGCAATGACGCTTTTGCAAGACATGAAGAGGATAATAATACGATCATTCAAGAACAAACAGGAATTGGAAATGCCGCAGTTGCGACGCAAAACCTTCTTACTTTTGGAGGAGAAAATGTTGCAGATCAATTTCAGTTTGGAAATGGTAATATTGCTGAATCTGTACAAGATGGAGAGAGTAATCTAGTACTTCAATTTCAATTTGGAGATGAGAATATCGCAGTTTCTGATCAACTAGGAACAACAAATACAAGTGATATCTTCCAATTTGGAAATGGTAACTTCGCACAGGATATTCAAACTGGCGTTAATAATAGTACTTTTGTTACTCAGTTAGGAGATCTTAATACTAGTACTATAATTCAAGCAGGAACTAATAACTCTGCGGTAGTAAATCAAAATGGATTTTAATCGCAAAGATTGATTAAAATTTTATATATTGAATAGAGTTATGCTTATATTAAAAATAAGGGCATGACTCTATTCTTGATTTTTTTAGAATTGAAAAAAGGATACCAATATGTACATGAGGGCTTTCACATTTTTAATATTCTGTACCACAATATCATTTGCCCAGGATGTGAATAAGGAAAATGAGATCTTAGTTACAGATCAGGATAAATTTATCACACTGTCACAAATAAACAATATTGAGTTTCTGGGAAGACAAGATTTTTCGCCTATCGTCACGGGAACAAATACAGTTTTTATCCAACAAATAGGAGCTAATAATTCTGTTATATCTAACATCGTAGCAGAGTCATCAGATATTAATATTTTTCAGAATGGAAATGAAAATAAAGTGGAAATAGAAGAATCAGCAAGAGAGATTGAAAAATTAATCACTCAAACAGGTAATAATAATATCGTATACGATTTTTCTTTCAATCCAAATGCATCTACTAGTTTAGAGCTAATTCAAGAAGGAGATAATTTGATTTTTGAACGTTTTGGAACTAATGAGCTTTCAAAAAATTTAAAATTTAAAATGACAGGAGAAGCTCGAACTATAATTGTTAGGAGTTTTTAATATTTTAAAGAAAAATATTCAATAGTGCTTCGATACTATTAAAACTATCTTACAATTGAAAAATATATAATGGACTAATGAAACCGAAACTTTTAATACTTCTCTTATTGGTTTTTCAGGTTTCAATTGCCCAGCACACAAATACTGAGGTAATAGCAAAGATTAAAGCAGAAAAAGTAGATGAAACCATTACTGCGGTTGCCACTGCTACCAATACTACAGAAGTCTATAAGAGTTTAAGGTATATACTAACCGTTTTCAGAACAGATGCTCAAAGTAATATTTCAAAAAATAGTCAAGAAGAAAGGTTTACTCTAGAGGCAAATGAAACCAAAGAGCTTTCCAGCGGGACTATGAGTAGCAACGATCCCAACAAAATTGTGGTACTCTTACTTATTTACGAGGACGAAAAAATAATAGCAAAAGACCGTTTTGCATTTAACGAAGAAGTACACAGAGAAGCAGAAAAAGTTGAGGCAGAAGATACATCTGACGATGGTGTAGAGTTGAAAGGTATTGTTATAGAAGAAACAAAAACAAAACCTGGCAGAGACTTTTATGAGTTTTTTTATAATTCTTATTCTCTTAATCAAATAAATGGTAACAAAATAGTTGGTGTATATGAGACATTAAGTTTTGGACGCACCACTATACTTCAAGTCAAGATAGAAGACAATGTTATTCATCAATTTATTAGCAAACCCGATTTGGAATATTTAGAACAAATGTCGAAAATTGCAGTTAGGAAAGTGTTTAAATATTTTAAGGATCTTAAAAAGCAGAAAAACGATATTTTCCAATATTAAGAATAATAAGAATGAAATCTATACTTATACCACTATTTTTCACCTTCTCGATCTGTACCTTTTCTTTCGGGCAAGATTTAGTATACCGACCGGTAAACCCAGCGTTTGGAGGTGATACTTTTAACTATCAGTGGCTTTTGAGTTCTGCAGAAGCTCAGAATACCTTTACAGATGATGAAGATGCTGGCAGAAACCAGCAATCTGATTTGGAGAGGTTCACTGAAAACCTCAATAATCAATTACTTAATCAGATATCAAGATCCTTATTTAATGAACAATTTGGACAAGATGGTCTTACCGAAGGAACTTTTAGTTTTGGTACTTTATTTATAGAAATCTTTCCCTCGGGAGAAGGCTTGGTCATCAATATTTTGGATACAAGTACAGGAGATCAATCCCAAGTAATAATTCCTAATTAATTTTTAATGCACTATAAATTTTATAAAGTAATTGCAATAATTTCTTGCGCACTTTTATTATCAGGATGTGGAGCATACTTCAATCAGCCAATTGTTGTAGAAAATGCAAGAATGGGCGAGAGTACAAAAGTTACCAAAACCTTGAGAGATTTTCCAAAGCCGATAGAGCCAGTGGTGGTAGGAGTGTATAAATTTCGAGATCAAACAGGCCAATATAAACCCACAGAAACCGGTAGCACGTTTAGCACGGCAGTTACCCAAGGGGCTACAACAATCCTGATTAAAGCCTTAGAAGACTCAAAATGGTTTGTGCCAATCGAAAGAGAAAATTTGAGCAACCTGCTTAATGAACGTAACATTATCCGTTCCACCAGAAAAGAATATAGAAAAAATAAAAACCCTGATGAACCACAATTACCACCTTTGCTATATGCAGGAATTATTCTTGAAGGAGGGATTGTATCTTATGACACGAATATAATTACAGGAGGTTTAGGCGCAAGATACTTTGGAGTAGGAGCATCAACTCAATATAGGCAAGACAGAATTACGGTTTATTTAAGAGCCGTATCAACCTCAAGTGGTAAGATTCTAAAGACTGTTTATGTGTCTAAAACTATACTATCACAAGCACTTGATGCCAATTTCTTTAGATATGTTACTTTCAGGAGGTTACTCGAGGCTGAAACTGGATTTACAAAGAATGAACCCACTCAAATGGCAGTATCAGAAGCTATAGAGAAGGCAGTAGAATCTTTAATTATAGAAGGGATCGAAGATAAATTATGGACAGCAAATTCAGATACGCAAACTGTAAATGACATAATTACAAATTATAAGGCAGAACAAGACGAAGCTCATAATACGGCATTATACGAACGCTATTTTAAGGAAAGAAGAGGTAAAAAATCTATTTTTATCAAAGGAGGAACAGCATTAATTAATGGAGATTACAATAGTCCTGAATTATCATATTCTGTAAGAGCAGGAGCTAGATATTATTTTAATCCTTTTCTAAATGTTAATGCCAGCATTAATAAATTTGAGCTTACTAATCAAAATGCATTTTCAGAGGGGTTTAATGCTATTGATCTCAATGCAGAAGTAACACTTTTACCTTTTGAAAAATTGTCACCATTCTTTTTTGGTGGAATGGGAAATGTAAATACCGATGATTTTGATAGAACATTTTTTAAATTTCAGTATGGCGGAGGACTGGAATATTTGGTTTCTAATAATATCGGACTATCAATTAATGCTACTCACAATGTCATTTTAGGCGATAAATTAGATAACATATCGCAAGGAAAGAGAGATGACCAGTATTTTAATTTTTCTTTTGGACTTAATTGGTATTTCGACAATCCAATTAAAATGAACAAAAAAGAAAGAAAGAAAAAGAAGGAGGACGATGTAAAGCTTAAAGAACTTAGGGAGAGAAATCGAAAAATTAGAAAAGAAAATTTAAAACCAAGAGGGTAATATAGAATTAGAATAGCCTAAGATATTTGGGTATAATCAAATTTATTCCGTTTATAAAGCGGAAACTAAAATTAAAACGTGGCAGATAAGCCGCAATGAAGTGGATCTGACCAAAATTGTTTTAGGCAAATTCAATTCTTGTATAGAGCTATGTCGAAGTATGACTTTAAAAAAATACGCATAAATAAATGAAAGGATTTATCATTAAAGTAGTAAGTGTTTTAACAGTGTTAGTTACTATTTCTTGTAGTGAGGATACAATTGATTTAGAAGGTTTGGGGTCTGTAAAAGGAAGAGTAGTGAAGGTGGGGACTAATGAGCCTTTAGAAAACGTAAAAATATCGACCAATCCAGGATCTAGTACAGTTTTTACGAATGCCGAAGGGTTTTATCTCTTAGAAAATGTACCCGCTGGTGATTATTCATTATCTGCACAAAAAGAAGGACTACTGGCGGTTTTTGAAGGTATTACCATTATTGCAGATATCGAATTAGCAGTAGTTTTTGAAATGGATATAGAAAGTGCTGGTAATCGACCTCCAGATGCGGCCACTCTTATTTCACCAGCAGATAATACAGAAGACCTTCCGGTAGATTTGCAATTGGTTTGGAGCGCAGATGATCCCGATGACGATACACTTTTATTTACGGTTAGTTTAAGAAATGAGGATAATGCTACGGTAGAAGTATTTGAGAACATAGCCGATACAACCTTTACGATTACTGGTCTTTCATATAGAACAAAATATTTTTGGCAAGTAAGTTCAAACGATGAGATTAATGATCCGGTTAATAGTACAACTTTTGCATTTACAACAACTAACCCTCCTAATAATAGAATTGTTTTTACCCGATTAGTAGAGGGGAATAGTGTCATTTATTCTGCAGACGAGAGTGGAGGGACAGAGATAGCCCTAACTTCTATTTCAAAAAATAGTTTTAGACCAAGGAGAAATCCAACCACAGGAAAGATTGCATTTTTACAATCGGTCGGTTCGCAAACGCATTTATTTATGATGAACGAAGATGGATCAGATGTTAGGCAAGTTACTTCTCAGGTTGGAGTGTCTGGATTTAATTTAGAAGAAGTTGATTTTTCTTGGGATGCTAACGGATCTAAATTATTATTTCCTAATCAGGATAAATTATATTCAATAAATACGACCGGAAGCGGTTTAAGTCTGGTATATCAAACTACCAATGGCAATCTGATCACCGAAGTAGATAAGAACGAGAATACCGGAATCATTGCCATAAAAACAAATGATCTAGATGGATACTCTGTAGAAATATTCACAATCAATACCTCGGGCGTTGTTCAAAATACTATCTTATCTGGAGTAGCTGGTGCTGCAGGGGGTATTAACTTATCTGTAGATGGCTCTCAATTATTATATACTCGAGATGTTTCGGGATCCGAGAATACTACATACCGCAGGTTAGATTCTCGCATGTTTATTCATAATTTTAGTGGAGATCCTACTGTAGATATCTCGGTGAATAAACCATCAGGAACCAATGATTTAGACGTACGTTTTGCTCCTAATGAGGCAAGTATTATTTATGTAAATACTTCTAATGATGAAATTTCACCCAGAAACATTCAAACAGTTTTGCTTTCCGATTTACAAGAGAGAGTAGGATTGCTAGAGAATGCTATGATGCCCGACTGGGAGTAAGAATAATTTGAAATTCTGAATTCGAAATTCTGAATTTCAACTATCTTTGCACTTTAATTTCCATTTACAATGAGTCAAGAAGTAAGTAAACGCTATGCGCAACGTGGGGTTTCTGCATCCAAAGAGGATGTGCATAGCGCAATAAAGAATATAGATAAAGGGCTTTTTCCGAAAGCGTTTTGCAAAATTGTTCCTGACTACCTTACTAATGATGAAAAGTATTGTCTCATTATGCACGCCGATGGTGCAGGAACAAAATCTTCTTTGGCATATATGTACTGGAAAGAAACAGGAGATATTTCTGTATGGAAAGGAATCGCACAAGATGCCTTGATCATGAATATTGATGATTTATTGTGCGTTGGGGCTACAGATAACATAATGTTGTCTTCAACCATCGGGAGAAATAAAAATCTGATCCCTGGCGAAGTTATTTCGGCGATCATAAATGGTACCGAAGAATTACTTGAAGAATTAAAATCTTTTGGAGTTCAAATTCATTCAACAGGGGGTGAAACTGCAGATGTTGGCGATCTGGTACGCACAATCATTGTAGATTCTACTGTGACCGCCCGCATGAAAAGAAAAGATGTCATCGATAATGCAAACATACAACCGGGTGATGTAATAGTAGGATTAGCATCTTTTGGTCAAGCCAGCTACGAAAAAGAATACAATGGCGGAATGGGAAGTAATGGTTTAACGTCTGCGCGTCACGATGTATTTAGTAAAATTTTAGTAGAAAAATATCCAGAAAGTTTTGATCCATCAGTTCCTTCAGATCTTGTGTATTCTGGTAAGACAAAACTTACCGATGCAGTAAAAGACGCTCCAATAGATGCCGGTAAATTGGTGCTGTCACCTACAAGAACCTATGCCCCTATTATTAAAAAGATTTTATCCAAATATGATCGTAAAAGTATTCATGGAATGGTGCATTGCAGTGGAGGCGCACAAACCAAAATTTTGCATTTTATAGATAGTTTGCATATTATAAAAGATAATTTATTTGATGTACCACCCTTATTTAAACTAATTCAGGAAAACTCTGGCACAAATTGGAAAGAAATGTATCAGGTTTTTAATATGGGTCATCGAATGGAACTATATGTTTCCCCAAAAATTGCCGATGAGATTATTACAATTTCAAAAAGTTTTGATGTAGATGCACAGATCGTGGGTAGAGTAGAGGCCTCTAAAGAAAAAAAGCTTACGATCAAAAGTGAATTTGGGACTTATACCTATCATTAGAATTATGTCATAATTCTGACCTATTTGCGTCTAATCAAGTCGAGTTTTGGATATCCGCGACTATGCTGTCCTAACACATAGTTATGGCTTCAAAAAAATTATGCTTATGCTTTTTATTCTAAAAAATGAAATGCAGAATGCGGATAAGCGGTATGAGCTTTGGACAAAAAAGCGTACTTTTGTAAATTCTACAGATTAGGAAGGATACTACTATGATTGATAAATTAAATATTGTAAAGCAACGATTTGACGAGGTGAGCGATTTGATCATCCAACCTGATATTATTGCTGATCAAAAAAAATACATTAAGCTTAATAAGGAGTACAAGGATCTCAGAGCCATTATGGATGAGCGGGATCGTTACATAGAGATTACAGATAATTTAAAAGAAGCAGAAGAGATTATAGCCGATGGGAGTGATGCCGAAATGGTAGAAATGGCCAAGATGCAACTTGAAGAAGCAAAAGAAGAGCTGCCAGATCTCGAAGAAAAGATTCGATTTATGCTGGTGCCTAAAGATCCTGAAGATGCTAAGAATTGCGTGGTAGAAATACGTGCCGGTACCGGAGGGGATGAAGCAAGTATTTTTGCAGGAGATTTGTTTAGAATGTACACAAAATATTGCGAAAGTAAAGGATGGAGTACAAGTGTAGTGGATCTTAATGAGGGTACTAGTGGAGGATATAAGGAAATTATCTTTGAGGTTAATGGCGAAGATGCTTATGGAACGATGAAGTTTGAAGCGGGTGTACATCGTGTACAACGCGTACCACAAACTGAAACACAGGGTCGAGTACATACCAGTGCCGCGACAGTAATGGTTTTACCCGAAGCTGAAGAGTTTGACGTAGAACTCGATATGGCAGAGGTAAGGATAGAAAGAACCACTTCTACCGGTCCTGGAGGACAATCGGTAAATACGACGTATTCTGCGATAAAGCTACACCACGAGCCTACTGGAATGATTGTAAGTTGTCAAGATCAAAAATCATCACATAAAAACCTTGAAAAAGCATTAAAAGTGTTACGTTCTAGATTATACGAACTAGAATTGGCTAAAAAACAAGCTGCCGATTCTGAGAAACGGAAAAGTATGGTGTCATCTGGAGACCGTTCTGCTAAAATTAGAACCTACAACTACCCGCAAGGACGTGTGACCGATCATAGAATTGGCCTTACGTTATATGATTTGGGTAATATCATAGATGGCGATATCCAAAAGATTATTGATGAACTTCAACTTGTGGAAAATACTGAGAAACTAAAAGAATCTAACGAGGTATTTTGATGCTTCGTAAGTGTTAAACAAAAAAACCGAATCAAATCTTGATTCGGTTTTTTTACATTTTTTTTAAAAATCACTTACTCTAGTGTCTGATTTTTTTTCAAAAGTAAACCGTTGTGCGCCAATCGAAGCGTCTGCCATAAGTCCTTTTTTCGGTAAAACAAAAACCAAAACATCGTTTTTAAATTTTGTCTTTTTAGCAGTGCCTTTTTTGATTAAGGTGGCAGATATTTCTGCTGACAATTCAAATTTATTATTTTTAAATTTTTCTAAAGCTTTTTCGCTTTCGAAGAAGATTACTTCCCCGTATGTTTTTCCTCCCGCTTGTAATCCAACATCTATCTGTTTTAAGTTAGCTGTTCCAATATAAGTATTGTCATCATAAACCACACCGTTACCAGATGCACCTCCTATGATGAACCCTCCCTCACCGATAGATGGAAAAATTGCATAACCCTTAGCAGTATCGAATAATGTTACTAGAGTTGGATCTTTTTCGATCATTTTTTGTTTTACCTTCATTGCTCTTTCATGAAGATCTTTTTCTTCTTTTACGTCTTTTTGTGCATATGTTCCTAAAGTGAAACATAAAAGCAAAACTGCAAGTATAGATTGTTGTAATCTCATAGTTGTTCTGTTTTTAAAAATGATTATACTGTCTAAGGTATTAAATATTAACAGGAAAAATCGTTAATACGTAGTTATAGAATACTTATCATATTTATAATTGTTATCAATTTTTCTTAAAATTTAAAAAAACGTAAGTATAATTTTTTCTTTACAGTCAATAATGAAATCAATAGAGCACAAAGAGAAACTTACCTTGCAATTTACGAGGCAGCATGTGCTAAGTGTTGTTTTAATTTTTCGGAATTTTTTTCGGAAAATAACAAATTCCTTCATTTTCTAAGAAAATGATTAGTTTTAACACTTTAATGAAATTTATGTAATTGGTTGGTTTAAGAAATCTCTTTACGCTTATAAGACCTAACAACAAAGTAAATTCCGGCAATAATGAAAGGGATACTAAGCCATTGACCGGTAGAAAGAATATCCCCAAGAGAATCCTCAAAACCACCTTGCCTTTTCTTTACATATTCTACGATAAATCTTACTGTCCAAAGTAGAATTAAAAAGGCTCCAAATAAAAAACCTCGATTTTTTCTTTTATCTGTTTTCCAATAAATCAGCCATAAAATGACAGCAACAAAAATATATCCAAATGCTTCGTATAGTTGTGCAGGATGCCTATAGGGTACAGAGTCTAACAGATTAGAAAACTGGGGGTTTTCTACTATTGCGGCATAAGCATCATTTACATTAGTTATTCCGGTTTCTTTTACAACTTCAGATTTTCGCAATCCATCTCTAACAAATTTGACCCCGAAAGGAGAATCTCCCGATTCATTTCCAATGATTTCAGAATTAAAAAAGTTTCCTAACCTTACAAAAATTGCTCCAAAGGCAACAGGAATCACAATCCTATCCAATACCCAAAGAATGTGTTTATTGATTATATTTTTAGAGTAGTAATACATGGCTACAATGACTCCGATAGCGGCACCGTGACTTGCGAGTCCCTGAAAACCAATGAACTCAAATTTTGGACTAAATCTAATGGGCAAGAGAATTTCCAAAAGATTGTTTTTATAATAATCCCAATCATAAAAGAAAACATGGCCCAAACGAGCTCCGATAAGTGTTGCAACCACAGCATAAATAAAAATTGAATCCAGTTTTTCCATGGATATATTCTCACGGATGTAGATTTTTTTCATTAGATACCAACCTAAGGAGAAGGCAACCACAAACATTAAACTGTAGAAACGAATAACAAAAAAGCCAAGATCAATCCCTTCAATAGGGTTCCAGATTATTTTTGAGAATATCATGAATGAGTTTTATTTTTCGAAGGTAAATATAGGTATTTATATCAGAAATGAGCTTATGGAAAGCTGAATCACGATTTAACCCAAATATTTACATAGTTGTCCTATTGATTTGTTTTTTCATTTTCATTTCCAGGAACAGGATCATAACCACTACCACCCCATGGGTGGCAACTAAAAATTCTTTTTATAGAAAGCAAACCCCCTTTGAATAATCCATGTTTTTGCAATGCCTCAATCGTATAATGCGAGCAGGTGGGTTGATATCTGCACGTCGCTGGTGTTAATGGCGAAATCAAATTCTGATATAGTTTTACCAAAACGATAAATGGAAATATCAATACTCGCCTTATGCTTGATCTAAAAGTCAAAATATATTAATTCAAAGAAAAAGTAGTGCCTTCACGGCTGTCTTTTAATTGTATGCCTATGGCAAGAAGTTCGTCTCTAATTTTATCGCTTGTTGCAAAATCCTTGTTGGCCCTGGCCTCTGCTCTAAGCTTAATTAATAGTTCCACTGTTCCTGAAAGTTTATCACTTGTATCAGAAGCAGCTTCATTAATATTTACTAGTCCTAAAACATCAAAAACAAAACCAAACATAGTATGACGAAGTTCCTCTAAATCTTTGTTAGAAATAGATGCTTTTTGTTCTTTTACCGTATTAATGAATTTAACAGCATCAAACAGCTTGGCAATCAAAATTGGTGTATTAAAATCATCATTCATTGCATGATAACATTCTGATTTCCATTTTTGAGCATCAAAACCTTCGGTTTTTTGATCTGTTTTTAAGAGTTCTACAGTTTGCATCGCATCCATTAATCTATAGAATCCTTTTTCTGAAGCTTCTAGCGCATCATTAGAAAAGTCTAAGATGCTTCTGTAGTGAGCCTGCATCATGAAAAAACGGACGATCGTGGCATCAAAAGGTTTTCCTAGAAATTCATTATCTCCAGTAAATAACTCCATTGGCGATATAGTATTTCCTGTAGATTTAGACATTTTCTTTCCATTCAAAGTAAGCATATTTGCGTGCATCCAATAGTTAACAGGAGTTTGACCACAGGCAGCTTCTCCTTGAGCAATTTCACACTCGTGGTGAGGGAATTTTAAATCCATACCACCTCCATGAATATCAAATTGTTCACCAAGGTATTTTGTACTCATTACAGTACATTCTAAATGCCAGCCCGGGAAACCATCGCTCCAAGGTGATGGCCATCGCATAATGTGCTGGGGTTCTGCTTTTTTCCACAATGCAAAATCTTGTGGATTTTTCTTATCACTCTGCGCCGTAAGTTCTCTGGTATTGGCAATCATATCCTCCAGGTTACGACCACTTAGCTTGCCATAATGATTGGTTTCATTAAATTTTTGAACATCAAAATAAACTGACCCATTGGATATATAGGCAAAACCATTGTCAATGATGGTTTTTATGATTTCGATCTGCTCTACAATGTGGCCCGTAGCTGTGGGTTCTATACTCGGCGAAATTGCATTAAACTTAGACATTACACTATGGAAATCCAAGGTATAGCGTTGTACAATTTCCATCGGTTCGAGCTGTTCCAGACGAGCTTTCTTTGCTACTTTGTCTTCTCCTTCATCTGCATCATTCTCCAGATGCCCGGCATCTGTAATATTCCTTACATACCTCACTTTGTATCCCAGATGTTTTAAATACCTAAATACCATATCGAAAGAAATAAATGTTCGGCAGTTTCCTAAGTGTACATTACTGTATACAGTAGGGCCACAGACATACATTCCTATGTTTCCTTCGGTAATAGGTTTGAACATCTCTTTTTCTCCTGAAAGCGAATTATAAATTTTTAGTTCTTGAGTTTTGTACAAAGGAGCTGTGGTCATAATTTTAATTAATGCTAAGTAATGTATAAAAATCGGATTAAAATGTAGTGTCTAATTTAATATAATCCAGGAATTCTCTTCTTAAAGACTTTTCTTTAAATTTTCCTCCAAATTCACTGGTAACTGTGCTGCTTTCTATATCTCTAATCCCTCTTGAATTTACGCACAAATGTTTTGCATCTATTACACAAGCAACATCCTTTGTCCCCAGGACTACTTGAAGATCTTGAACAATTTGCATCGTCATACGTTCTTGTACTTGTGGTCTTTTTGCATAATAATCAACAATACGATTCATTTTCGATAATCCTACCACAGTACCATTAGAGATATATGCAACATGTGCTCTCCCAACAATTGGAAGTAAATGATGCTCACAAGTAGAATAAACCGTAATGTTTTTCTCTACCAGCATTTCACCGTATTTATAGTGATTCTTGAAAGTTGATGCATCTGGTTTTCGTTGCGGATGAAGACCAGAAAAGATTTCGTTCACAAACATTTTTGCAACGCGTTGTGGGGTTCCCTTTAAGCTGTCATCTGTAAGATCCAACCCTAGGGTTTCCATAATATGCTTTACGTCTTCTTTAATCAAAGCAATTTTTTCTTTATCACTAAGTTTAAAGGCATCTTCTCTAAGAGGAGTGGTAGCGCTAGTTGCTACATGATTATCACCTAGCGCTTCAATAGCTTCAAGGGCCTTGTCAATTTTCACACTTCAATTTTTTATAATTAATCAAAATCCCAAGAAGAATAATAAAGTGAGATGAATCTAAAAAAATGGTTTTAAATTTATCTCACTCTACTTCCTTTTTGGATTATAACGAGAAATAATTATATAATACTCTCGTTATATGGGTTGCAAAGATACGATTTTGTTGTTTTACTTGGTAAAAGCAATGTTAAACAATTGGATATATCTGTTTTCTTAAAGAAGTTCTGTATATTTAGAGCCCTAATCTAGACCTACACAAGAAAAATATAAATTTTAACGTTATATGAAAATGGCAAAAATACTTCCTCAGATTTCATTATTCTTGTTTCTCATGTGCATCAGCTCAACTTCGATGTTTGCTCAGTTAGACTTTGATGTAGCTTGTAGGACTTCACAACCCTTCTGTTCTGATGCAGCACAAGAATTAACATTTCCGAATATTACTGGTGAAGACATAAGTTTTCAAGGTTTGGGTTGTTTAGATAGTACACGTAATTCTTCATGGTATTTTCTAAGGATTGATGAAGCAGGAGAATTAATCTTTGATATTCAGCAGTGGGTTGATGGAAATGGCAATAGCAATTTAGATAGAGGGGAGCGGCAATTGGATGTTGATTTTATTGCTTGGGGACCCTTTACGACTTCTTTTATTAATTGTGAAGACGACTTGCCCCGAGGTTGTGATCTTAATGGCGACGGAGAAAATCTTCGGCCTGAAGAATGTGTAAATAATGTAGACGATCCAGATTTTTATACTACAGGCCCACTAGGCCTTGACAATACAGCTATTGTAGACTGTAGTTTTGCAAGAACTCCTGAAGAGAATATCTTTATAGAAACCTTTACTATACCTAATGCTCAATCAGGAGAATATTATTTCATTTTAATCACTAACTTTTCTGATGAATCTGGTGTAATACAATTACAACAAACCAATTTGGAGGAGGATAATGCAGGTACTACCGATTGTAGCATTTTAGAGCCTGGAGTAGGGCAGGATATTGCTACTTGTGGCGAATTTCCTGTTTCGATAGAGGGGCGTTTTCCTGGTGCGATCACATATCAATGGAGGACAAGACCTTTAGGATCTGACCCTAACAGTTTTACCAATATAGGAGGTCAAACTGATACGCCGGTTCTGGAAGTAGGTGTACAAGGCGTTTATGAATTAATTGGTTATTCGGATACCGCAGGAACAGTAGAAGTTGGAAGGGATGATTTAAACGTGGTAGATGTGTCTGCTATTGAAATCGCAATCACCCCTAATATTGCAGAAGAATCCTTTGCGGGAAGCTATACAGTCACTGCCGAAATTGCCACAACTCCTATAGATATTCAGGCATTAGGATTTACTGATTTCGAACACAGATTAGAAAGAGATTTGGGTAATGGATTTATTGAGTACAGACCTTATCAGTCTTCACCGGTATTTGATAATGTCCCTCCCGGAGATTATCGCATTGTATCTCGATATAGAGATTGTCCCGCGAGTGAAAGAACCTCAGAAATTTTTATGATATTGGGTTATCCAAAGTATTTTACTCCAAATGGAGATGGATTTCATGATACCTGGAGTTTGATTAATATTGAAGATCAACCTACTGCTTTGATTTATATTTTTGATCGATATGGTAAATTATTAAAGCAATTAAGACCGGGAGGTGCTGGTTGGGACGGTACTTACAATGGAAGAAATATGCCTTCTTCTGATTACTGGTTTAGAGTTGAATTTAATGAACCTAGAGATCCTAATATGAGAAGAAGGGTTTTTGCCGGTAGTTTTTCACTTATTAGATAATCAAAAGAAAAATAAAATAAAAAAGAAGCTTTCTGAAAAAGTTGTAATTCCCATCATAGCGAAGTAATATATCAAATTTAAGTAATGAGGTTTTTTGAGTCCTCTTTCTTAAACAGTCTCTTTTATAAAATTCGTGTTAAAAGTTCATTCCTAGTGTAAATGTTAGGGTATCTCTGTACGAATCAACCACAGCGAAATTGTTAAAACTCGAGTTAGGAAAAAAGCGCTCTACACGTCGTTGCTCAACATAATCATAGGCAACATCAAATCTGAATTTTTCAAAACTATAACCAGCTCCTACAGAGAAGCCATTTTTATCACCAAGAATAAAATCATTTTTATAAGGACTTTCTTCAAAACTATATCCTCCCCGAACACTCCAGTTTCCATTCCTCCATTCACTACCAATTCGCACAACCGATGCTCCATGTAAATTAGTGTCAATATCTGCGTTTAGATCAGAGAAATCATTTCCAAAATCAGAACTAAGTTTGATAGATGAGTAGTCTTTATATGAATAGTCTAGGCTTATCAATCCACGTTGGCTAAATAGAATAGCTATACTTCCTGTATAGCTAGCAGGGGTTCGTAATTCGTATTCAGGGAAAATGTTTATAACGTTAGGGTTTACAATTGCTCTCCCATCTGCATTGCTGAATGTTTCCAGTCGCTGTGTGGTTTCTTCTTCGATATAGTGCCAGGTTGGAGATTCATAAGAAGCTCCCAGACGAAGCATTTGAGATACTTTGGCAATACCACCAACTTGTGCAGAAAATCCTGCTCCACTTGTAGATAGTCTATTGGTAAATAGAACTTGGTTTATGTTGCTTCCGGTATTATTGTTTTCTTCAAAGAATTCAGTAAGTCTGTCATAACTTATGAAGTGAGAGTTGAGGTTAAATCCGAAGTAAAAATCCTGATTTATTTGGGCGCCTAAATTAAGTGTAAACTTTCCATTAATACCTGTGCTTTCGTAGTAATATTCTTGATCAAATCTACCGGGTGCGATATTCGAAAAATAAGAAGTATTATTAGGGTTGTCCAAATCATCGGCTTCTATTATAAATGTTTCATGACCCAAAAAAACTTGTTGCACATCATATCCTTCTGTTTCGCCCAAAAATGTATAGAGCTCATTTACACTTTCGCCAGCTCTTCTAGTTATCAGATTTAACGGAACTCCTTGGGCTTCCTCAAGAAAAAAACTATCGATTGAGTTTCTGCTTTGTCCAAAAGATAATAGTTCATCTGCATTGTCTGCGGTCTGATCATAAGTCAAACCAAGTGAAATTCTATTAATTCCTGAAGATTCTTCGTTGAAGTTATCATATATAAAAATAGCGCCAAATTGATTAAAATTTAAATTTGACGAACTATTATTATTAAATCCATTGAAAAAAATGTCATCATTGTAATTTGAGTCATTATCAATAGAGGTTGAGGAAAGTGTCATAGAGCCATAAGAATTTAAAAAAACAGCTGATCCTGCGGGATTAATTTGTAACGCTGATAAATCACCTCCAAGTGCTCCAAAAGCACCGCTCATTCCTCGAAATCTTGCAGTTCCCATAATGTCTTGTTGTGAATAGCGCAAGGCATCTGTAATATCTTGAGCGTTCAAAAAAGACATAGATAATGCACCTATGACTAAGAATAGCTTTTTCATGTGTTTAATTTGTTTTTTTATCTATAGAACCTAACATGATTAAAATAATCATTATTTCTCAAGGACAATGATTATTTTAATAATGTTAATTCCATTAAGTGTTTAAACTTTAGAATTACAGAATATCATTAAAGTTAGAAAGATATTCGGGAAAGTTAGCTGATAATTATCAGGTTTTGGTTTATCCTCTGCCTCTTCCTCTGCTACCGCCTCTACTGCCACTGCTTCTTGATGATGATCTTCCGCCAGAACGTGAATACCCGCTACTACGAGATGAGCTTCCCCTCGAATAACCTGAAGACCCTCTACTTCTGGAAGAGGAGCTAGGAGAATACCCTTGGCTTCGACTTGAAGAGCCACTTCTTGCTCTTGTAGCAGGGCCAGAATACCTGTTAGAGCCACTTCTGTTTGCAGAAGAGGATCTGGACCTCGAATTGTAGGAACCGTTTGAGTAGCCAGAACTTCTGCTTCTGCTTCCGTCTGCTGATATTCTTCGGCGATTTATATATCCTTGTCTATTCCCAGAATATGTAGAACTGCGAGATCTTGTATTATACCTTGAATTGTTGTAAACTCCGTTTCGACTTCTTGCAGCATAAGAGTTTCTTCCACCATTATAGGCAACATATCTATTTCTGCCATAATAACCTCGATAACCTCGGTTAAATCCATAGTGATGACCATAAAAACCTCTACCAAACCATGGATTACCCCATCCCCAGCCTGCATTCCATCCCCAGCCTGCGTTCCAACCCCAGCCAAGTCCCCATCCAGGGCCATACCATCCATTCCATCCCCAGCCAAGTCCCCATCCTGGGCCATACCATCCATTCCATCCCCATCCGGCATTCCATCCCCAGCCGAGTCCCCATCCTGGGCCCCAGTTATTCCAGCCGTTGTCAAATATATTTACATTAACTTCAGTAGGATTGCTTCCCCATGTTGGTTGCCCAACTTCATAGTTTAAGGCTACTGCTGTGGTATCTGCACTATCATAATCTTCACTGGCATAAGAATCTACATCAGTAAAAACTTCATTTTGCTCGATTACATTGTCTATTTGTGATGATTTTTCAGAAAAGTAGCTTGAATAATAATTAGTTTTTTTCTGGGCATTATTGTTATCAGGTTGTCTTTCTATATTTCTTTGACCAGTTGTTTGTTGGCCATAAATACCATCATTATAAGGTACATATTCATATGAACTACAAGACGTCAACAGTAGTGCGCTAACCATAAGTAAAACTATGGCGACACCATTTCTTTGAAAATAATTTTTAGGACGCATATCTTCTTATTTTATTGTTGAACATTACAAATTTAGTTAGTTTTGCGCTAACAAAATTATATTTAACAAAGTCACAACATTTGTGCCAAATAGCAATTTATGAGTAAGAATTTAACAAAACGTAGTGAAGATTATTCAAAATGGTATAATGAATTAGTCGTTAAAGCCGATCTTGCTGAGAATTCGGCAGTTAGAGGTTGTATGGTCATTAAACCTTACGGATATGCTATTTGGGAAAAAATTCAAGCAGAATTAGACCGGAAATTTAAGGAAACCGGTCATCAGAACGCATATTTTCCTTTGTTTGTTCCCAAAAGTCTTTTTGAGGCAGAGGAGAAAAATGCTGAAGGATTTGCGAAAGAGTGTGCTGTAGTCACTCACTATAGATTAAAAACAGATCCTGAAGATGCTTCAAAGTTGATTGTTGATCCAAACGCTAGATTAGAAGAAGAACTTATTGTTCGTCCAACTTCCGAAGCAATTATCTGGAATACCTATAAAGGTTGGATACAGTCATACCGGGATTTACCAATTTTGGTGAATCAATGGGCTAATGTGGTGCGATGGGAAATGAGAACTCGATTATTTCTTAGAACGGCTGAATTTCTATGGCAAGAAGGTCATACAGCCCATGAGACCAGAGCAGAAGCAATAGCCGAAACTGAACAGATGAATAATATTTACGCAGATTTTGTTGAGAATTTTATGGCTATACCTGTTATAAAGGGTAGAAAAACAGAGAGTGAACGATTTGCAGGTGCAGAAGATACCTATTGTATTGAAGCTCTGATGCAAGATGGAAAAGCCTTGCAAGCAGGGACATCACATTTCTTAGGTCAAAACTTTGCTAAAGCTTTCGATGTAAAGTTCACTTCTAAAGAAGGGAAATTATACTATGTATGGGCAACTTCGTGGGGGGTTTCGACAAGACTTATGGGGGCGTTAATTATGACCCATAGTGATGATAACGGATTAGTTTTGCCTCCAAATTTGGCACCAATACAAGTAGTCATTGTACCTATATACAAAGGAGAAGATCAATTAAATCAAATATCTGAAGTAGCTCAAGAACTGGTTGCAGATTTAAGAAAGAAAGGTATTTCTGTAAAGTATGACAATCGCGATACGCATAGACCAGGAGCTAAGTTTGCCCAATATGAATTGCAGGGAGTTCCTTTGCGAATTGCAATTGGTCCTAAAGATTTAGAAAAAGGAACTGTAGAATTAGCTCGTAGGGACACCTTAACAAAACAATTTGTAGCAAAGAGTGATGTAGTCGAAACCATTGAATCTTTGTTAAAAGAAATTCAAGAGAGTTTATATCAAAAAGCTAAGCAATTTAGAGATGAACATATAACAGAAGTAAATACTTTCGATGAGTTTAAAGAAGTGTTAGAAGGCAAAGGAGGATTTATCTCTGCGCATTGGGATGGAACCGAGGAAACAGAACAGAAGATAAAAGAACTTACCAAAGCAACGATACGATGTATTCCTTTTGATGCAAAAGAGGAGGAAGGGAGCTGTGTTTATAGTGGAAAGCCTTCAAAAATTCGGGTATTATTTGCTAAGGCATATTAAGTTTAGAAAAAAATAAAATAACACTTGCGCCATTAAAAAATAGTTGTATTTTTGCATCCGCAATTAGACAAATAACTATGGCCCGTTCGTCTATCGGCTAGGACGCCAGGTTTTCATCCTGGTAAGAGGGGTTCGATTCCCCTACGGGCTACGAATATTGATAATTGGTTGCACATTTAAAGTGAAAGCTATAAATTTGCAATCCTTGAAAAGGAAAAAATGGCCCGTTCGTCTATCGGCTAGGACGCCAGGTTTTCATCCTGGTAAGAGGGGTTCGATTCCCCTACGGGCTACAAATGTTATAGTAAGAAATTTAATAGTAGAGAGATGGCAAATCATAAGTCAGCATTAAAAAGAATTAGAAGTAACGAGACAAAGCGTCTTAGAAACAGATACCAGCATAAAACTACGCGTAATGCTATTAAAAAGTTGCGTGAAGCTGATAAGAAAGAAGCAGAAACTCTGTTTCCAACTGTTGTTTCTATGCTTGATAAATTAGCAAAGAATAACGTTATACATAAGAATAAAGCTGCTAACCTTAAATCTCAGTTAGCTAAGCACGTAGCCGCTTTATAAATAAGTAGCAGTTCTTTACGATATATAAGCTTTTCCATTTATGGAAGAGCTTTTTTTGTTTTATAAAAATGAAATTTATCACAGCATTGGTGTAACCAAAACCTTTGTTCTTTCGTCCTAAAGTAAAATCATAAGCGAAATGAACGCAAAAATTTCTCATTACTTAGAACTAGCAGCAAGATGGCACGTTTTCTTCCTATTGTTTATCTATGGGTCTGGTAAACTGCTAGGAGGTCAATTTTATCGTAGAGGACATTTGCCAGATGAAATTGCTAACACTCCTTTAATGGAATTGAGTGGTTTTGATCTGGCCTGGAGTTTCATGGGCTATTCTTACGGATACATTTTATTTATAGGAATTTCACAGCTTCTAGGGGCATTTCTGTTGCTTTTTGAAAAAACTAAACTTTTGGGAGTCCTTATTTTAATACCTATTTTGACTAACATCATTGTTTTTGATATGATTTTTTTTGATAAGTATGGTGCCCTAGCCAGTGCGATCCTATATTTTCTTTTGTTGCTTCTTATTTTATATTTCAATAAAGACAAATTTAAAACAGCAATTCAGAGACTTACCTATGTAAAAAAAGAACCAACTACTTTTATTATCACCGAAAGATGGAAAACAGCACTTATTGTTGCTTTAATTATAGGTGTGATTTTTGGTGTTGAACAAATCTTTGTTAATCTTTTGGGGCATTAGTCTTCGTTTTCTCTTCAATCCATCTCGACATAAATTCGGTACTTCTCAAAGTATGATATTGAAGCATATTTCCTATAAAATTTTGAGTACGATACTTTTCAAGATTCAATAACCTTATATTGATCATGTCAATAAGCAAAGGAGCAAATTTTTCTTTTTGAAAACGCGTATTAATGATTTCTATTCCATTTTGTTGAGATTGTCGCCAAAGATTTTTGTCTTTATATAGTTTTATAGCGGCTTTGGCAAATTTTGAAGGGTCGTCTGCAACAAAACCGTTCCAATCCGTATCTTCATCTAGCATACCTTCGATACCGATAGAAGTTGTTACGCTTGGAGTGCCATAAAGCATAGCGTCTACAAGTTTTCCTTTGATTCCTGCACCAAATCTTAAAGGAGCTAAGCAAATTCGGGCTTGCGATATTACTTCTTTAGTATTCTTGGCATGGCCTTTAATAAGAAACCCTTCTTTTTCGTTGTGTAATTGAATTGCCTTTGGTGTGGGATAAGCGCCATAAATATGAAGTTCTGTTTCCGGAAGTTCTTGCCTAATTAATGGCCAGATAGTTTGCTTAAGATATAAAACGCTGTTCCAATTAGGTTCATGGCGAAAGTTGCCAATAGTCATGAAATGGTTTCTTTCTTCATGATCCAGCCATTCGTTTCTTATTTCGGGAGTAATAGTATCAAATAAGAATGGTATATAACACAACAAATCCTCAGGAATTTTAAAAGTATCTTTCAGCAATGTCATTTCAAAATCTGAAATGATCAATGTAAGATCACAACGATAAATACTGGCAATTTCTCTTTTTGTAAAATCGCTTTCCAAAAGATCTTTTATTTTGAATTTTTTATTATTTTTAAAAGATGCTTGTCTTGTTTTTCGAAGACTATGTAGATCTTCAGTATTTAATATTTTCAGGGCTTTTGGACAATATTTAGATACTCTCCATCCAAATTGCTCTTCGATCATGAATCGATCAAACAGTATTATATTGGGTTGTAATTGCTTAATGAAATGATCAAAACTAGGATCATTGATTTCAATTTTAATCTTTGAAATCCCCAGATCATCAAAATCGATCATATATTCGCTATTTGTAGCGGGACTGGCAAAAGTCACTTTCCAATTCTGGGAAAGAAATAATTTTATAAGCTGTAGCATTCTGGTTCCAGCAGCAGTAGAATTGGGTTCGGGCCATACAAAACCAATAATTAGAATGTGATTCATGTTAATTTACTTTAGAATCAAAAAAGCCTCAGTAAAACTGAGGCTGTATATTTTAATGATATCTCTTGCTAAAGTTTAGCAAAAAGAGCTTCCATTTTTTCTTTTTGTTCTTTGGCTAACTCCTGATCTACCAAAATCCTACCGCTATGCTCATCGGTAATAATCTTTTTACGAGAAGCTATTTCCATCTGTACCTGTGGTGGAATAGTAAAGAAGGACCCTCCAGATGCTCCGCGCTCGATGGGAACAACGGCAAGACCGTTTTTTACATTACTCCTAATTCTTTTATAGGCACTGATCAAACGTTCTTCAATTTGCATTTGATAATCCTCAGATTTAGCAATTAATGCTTGCTCTTCTTTTTCCGTTTCGGCTAAAATTGCATCAAGCTCTCCTTTTTTATGAGTAAGGTGTGCGTTACGCTCGGCCAACTTTTCCTTAGTTTGAGCAATAATTTCATTTTTCTGAACTATCTGAGCTTTGTGCTCCTTGATATGCTTTTCTGCTAATTGAATTTCTAACTCCTGAAATTCAATTTCTTTACTTAAAGAGTTGTACTCTCGATTATTACGAACATTTTTTTGTTGTTCTCCGTATTTTTTGATTAGTGCTTTAGCCTCTTCAATAAGATTTTTCTTACTCTTAATACCTTCGTCAATAGTTTCAAGGTCGTTATTCAGCTTATCTAATCTTTTATTTAATCCGGCTACTTCGTCTTCGAGATCTTCAACTTCCAGAGGTAATTCTCCACGTACATTTCTAATCTCATCAACTCTAGAGTCAATTAATTGCAAATCATATAATGCTCTTAATTTTTGCTCAACAGTAACTTCTTTCTTTGCCATATTTTAAAGATATTGAATAGGATTGGTGTTTTTATCCGATAAAATGATTGCAAAATTACTGATTTTTTTTCGAAGATAGCTAACAATTAGATTTTTTGTGTATTGTTCGCTTTCATAATGGCCAATATCGGCTAGAATTAGCTCTTTTTCTGCTTCATAAAACTGATGATATTTCAAATCAGCGGTGATTAAAATATCAGCACCAGCTTGTTGTGCATGTTTTATCGCAAAACTACCGCTGCCCCCCAGTACAGCTATTCTTTTGATGGGTTTTCCCAACAATTCAGAATGTCGCACACAACCGGTTTTAAAAACCTTCTTTAAATTTTTTAAAAAATCCAATTCGCCAACGGGATCGGCTAACTCACCTATCATTCCCATCCCTATGTGCTGGTTTTTATTTTCTAGAGTAATGGTTTCATAAGCTATTTCTTCATAAGAATGATTTTTAAAAAGTGCCTTTAATATATCTTTTTCTTTATGCTTTGGATAGGTTACTTGAATTTGAGTTTCTTTTTCATGATGTGTTTTTCCAATTTTGCCAATCGATGGATTTGCCTCTTCTAAGGCTCTAAACGTTCCTATTCCTTCTGATGAAAAACTACAATGATCGTAATTGCCAATAGTTCCTGCTCCTGCTTCAAAAAGTTTTGATCTTAGTTTTTCTGCTTCAGCAATGGGAACAAACGTGGTTAGTTTTTTTATATTTCCGCTTTGCGGTATCAAAATTTTACGATTGATTAAACTTAATTGCTCACACATCATATCATTTACGCCTTGCCATGCATTATCGAGAGCGGTATGAATGGCAAAGATCGCAATATCATGTTTTATAGCTTTCATAACGACACGTTCTACATAAGTACTACCATTAAACTTTTTTATACCTTTAAATACAATAGGATGAAAGCTCACAATAAGATTACAATTGTTTTCGATAGCTTCATCTACGATGATTTCTAAAGTATCAAGAGTAACCAAAACCCCAGTCACTGTTGTGGTAGGGTCTCCAACTAGCAGACCAACATTATCAAAATCTTCAGCATAGGTCATTGGAGCTAAAGACTCAAGGTGTTGTATAACCTCTTTTATTTGCATTGTTTTGTATTTTTGAGTAAAAAATGAATGTAAAAAACTTTTTGAGATAATCAAAGTTACGTTTTATACTTTTGTCATCATGAACTTATTGCGAAAGATACTTCTACCGATTGTTCCGTTCTATTATTTGGTGACCTGGTTGCGAAATAAAATGTATGATCTGGGAATAAAAAAATCAATGAGTTATGATTTTCCTGTTATTGCTGTCGGAAACTTAAGTGTAGGAGGAACGGGTAAATCCCCAATGGTGGAGTACCTGATAAAACTCCTTCAAGAGTCAATAATCATAGCTACTCTTAGCAGAGGATATAAAAGAGAAACCGAAGGCTTTCGATTGGTTGAGTCTTTTTCAACGGCAAAAGAAGTGGGTGATGAGCCTCTTCAATTTAAAACAAAATTTCCCGATATTTTTGTGGCGGTTGATGGGAATCGACGTAATGGTATTGCTAATCTTCGAGCATTGAATCCGTCGCCAGAATTGATATTATTAGATGATGCATATCAACACAGAAAAGTTAAAGCAGGATTTTACATATTACTTACCGCATATTATGATTTATACTGTAATGATATTTTATTACCTACGGGTAATTTAAGAGAGTCTAGAAAAGGAGCAGATCGTGCAGACATTATTGTGGTAACCAAATGTCCAAATAACATCTCTTATCAGGAAAGAGAGAAAATAGGTGAAAAACTGAAGGTAAACCCCAATCAAGATTTATTTTTTGCAACTATTGATTACGCGAAAGAACTTAGAAGGGCATCTGATAAAAAATCCATACAATTATTTAAAAAGACACGTTTTGTTTTAGTTACTGGTATTGCAAATCCAAAAGCATTAATAGAATATTATCGTTCTTTGGGGTTAGAATTTGACCATATGGGTTTTCCTGATCATCATAACTTCTCGAACAAAGAATTAGAAATACTAAAAGATCAAGAGTGTATCATTACTACAGAGAAGGATTATGTGCGTTTATCTGGCTATATTTCTAAAGAAAAGTTATGGTATCAGCCTATTGAAATGAAGTTTCTAGAAGGTAAGAGCTCTTTTGATAAGAAAATACTTAAATACGTAAAAAAATGAGGTTTAGAAAGATAAACCTCATTCTTTAATCATTTTGGCTAACTCAAATATCCTGAAAACAGGCAAACAGTATTAATTAGCTCCAATAGTTATGCCAAAATACTATGAGGTAGTCTGTTTTTTTGCTAAGGCTTTATGCAATTTTGTAAAGAATTCTTCAGTTTTATAGGGTTTAGGAATGATGTCGTTAAAACCGTTATCGTAAAACTCATCCAAATTATCGTCCAGAGTAACAGCAGTAAGTGCTATAATTGGAATATCTTTATCAAATTCTCGTATTTGTTTTGTGGCCTCAATTCCACTTATTCCTGGCATGTGAATATCCATAAGAATTAAGTCAAAAGATTTTTCTTTAGCTTTATTAACAGCAATGTCCCCATTATCTGCAACGTCACAAATTATCTTGCTTTTTTCTAATATTTTTCTGGTAATTAGCTGATTAATCTTATTATCTTCAACTACCAATATGTGTTTGTCGACTAATATGTTATAGTCTATATTTTTGGATTCTGTAAGATAATTAGTGTTTTTGTCTTCAAATATTTCGAATTTCAGATTGAAGAAAAACTTTGACCCTTTGCCTAAGGTACTTTCCAGTTTTATCTCACTATCCATTATTGATAGTAGATTTTTAACAATGGATAGCCCTAATCCGGTACCACCAAATTTTCTATTAATTTGTACAGATCCTTGAGTAAAGTTTTCGAATATGGTTTGTTGTTTCTTTTCTGAAATACCAACACCGTTATCTTCAATTTCAAAATTGAGGAATATTTTATTTTCGATTCTGTTAATTTGTTTTACGCGTATCCAAATATCTCCATTTTGAGTAAATTTTATCGAATTACCAATAAGATTAATCAAAATTTGAGACACTTTTAAAGGATCTCCCTTTAACTTATCGGGAATAGAATCATCAAATTCGTAATGTAGTTTATTCTTTCTGTCCTTTGCAGATTTCCCAAGAGCAATTAATACATCATTAATTCTTTTCTTTAGGTTAAAAGAAGTATTTTCTAACTCTACTTTGTTAGCTTCTAGTTTATTGAGGTCTAATATGTTGTTGATTAATGAAAGCAAATATTCTCCAGAGAATTTAAGTGAATTTAAGTGTTCTTTTTGATTAGGAGTAGGGCTTTCTTCTAACAAAAGATGAGTTAAACCAGTTACTGCATATAAAGGAGTTCTTAACTCATGGGTAATTGTAGAAAGAAATTGAACTTTGGCTTCACTAGCTCTTTCTGCATTCTCTTTTGCAAGAATAAGTTCGGTATTTTTGTTTTGTAGTAACTCATTAGCTCGCGCCCTTAAATTATTATTCTTATATAGCGAAAGTGTGAGTAATGATAGGATAGTAATTAGCGCAATACTTAGAATTGTTGTTAGTCTACCCAGTTTTAGTGATTTAAGTTGTTGAATATTTTCTTCGGTAAGTTCTTCTATGAGAACATTATTCTCATTGAGATTTAATTTGGCTCCAGCTTCTTGTGCAATAATTTCTTTATTAATGCTAAATAAGGAGTCCTTAATTCTTTGGTGAATTTTAAGATTCTCGAGAGAAGTTAGGTATTCCTTTTTTTGCTCAAAAATCTGGCTGTAAAGTTTATAGCATTCAGATCGTATTTCGGAATACCCTTTTTCTTTACCTATCTGCATTGCCAGATCATTGGTTTTTTTTGCTTCTTCCGGTTGGTTTAAGGCTAATTGAGCTCTGGCCTTATTTGTGTAGAGTTTTGCTTTATTATATGATTGACCGTAAGAGTCAATTATTGGAAGACCACTATTAAAATGTTTTATGGCAAGTTCTGGTTGATTCTTTGCAAGTGCTAAAAGTCCATAATTTAATTTTACAGAACCTTCAAAACCTTTCATATCCTTCTTTTTTGTAAGGACCAAGGCTGATTCTAAAACTTCATTAGCTGTTTGAAATTTACCTAATTTGGTTGCGATTGAACCATATATTATATAAGAATGAGCAAGCATAGATTCGTCATTCTCTTTTTGTTGGATTTCAATAGCGTCAAGAATCTGTTCTTCAGCTTTTTTAAGATCGCCTAGTTCGCGATAAAGTTTTGCCAATACCATATTGGTTTGAGCGCGATAGGATAGGTTTTGGTTTTGTAAGGCTATTTCTTTAGCAATTGTTGCATTATAAAGAGCTTGTTCTAATTTGGCTTTGTCTATAGATCGAGAAGCTGTTATTAAATAATGTTCAATAGAATCCTTGATTTGACTGTCTTTTATAGGCACTTTTTCCGATTGGGAATAAGTAAAAAAACAACAAATAAGTAAAAGTATAGTTATAAACTGTCTAATTGGGGTTGGCATTTTTCCTTTAAAATCTCAACTAATATAGTTATTTCTTACAAATGTTAATAATTAAATCAATTATTCTGTTACTATACCCAATTTCATTATCGTACCATCCAATTATTTTGACCATTTTTCCTATTACCGAAGTCATTAAAGAATCAAATACGCAAGAGTGGGGGTTACCGATAATATCTACAGACACTATAGGATCTTCAGTATAATCCAAAATACCCTTTAAATAAGTGTTGGATGCATTTTGAAAAGCCTGATTAATCTCTTGGATAGAAGTTTCTCTTTTTACGTTGAGGGTAATGTCTGTAAGTGATCCGTTTGGAACAGGAACTCGTATACCACATCCTCCAATAACATCGCTTAATTCTGGAAAAACCTTGGTTAAAGCCTTTGCAGCACCCGTGGTAGTAGGTACAATAGATTGGCTTGCTGCTCTAGCTCGTCTTAGATCTCTGTGAGGTTGATCGTGTAAGCTTTGATCTGTTGTATAACTATGTATTGTAGTAATGTAAGCTTGCTCAATTCCACATAATTCATCAATAACCTTGATCATTGGTGCAGCATTGTTGGTTGTGCATGAAGCATTAGATAGTATTGACTCTGATCCATCTATGAGGCTATCATTTACTCCTAAAACAATCGTTTTTATGCTGTCTTCTTCAGGAGGTGCCGATAGAATAACTTTTTTAGCACCAGCTCTTAAGTGTTTTTCGGCGAGCACTTTGGTTTTAAATTTTCCAGTAGCTTCAATAACGATATCAATATTATAATCCTCCCAATTACAATTTTCAGGGTCTTTTTGATTGATCAAAGAAACTGAATGACCTTTCACGATAATGTGATTTGCATCGTGAGATACTTCAAAAGGTAATACACCATGAATACTATCGTATTTTAAAAGATGGCTTAAAGTTTTGGTATCAGAGAGATCATTGATTACAATAACCTGAATACTGGGATGATCTATCAATAATCTAAAAAGGTTGCGGCCTATTCTTCCAAAACCATTAATAGCAATTCTTACTGGTGTATTCATTAAATCCTATTAATAATTTAGGGATTATTTTAAATGTTTTTGTGCTTTGTATGATGATCTTACCAAAGCTCCACTTTCAACATGTCTGAACCCCATAGCTAATCCTATTTCTTCGTATTTTTTGAATTGATCAGGAGTAATAAACTCTTTTACAGGAAGATGTTTTTTGCTGGGTTGCAGATATTGACCTATGGTTACAATATCCAAATTAACATCTCTAAGATCTCTAAGTGTTTGAATAACTTCTTCTTCTTTTTCTCCAAGGCCAAGCATGATCCCACTTTTGGTACGATTAATACCCCTATCCTTTAGATATTTAAGTACCTGCAAGCTTTGCTCATATTTTGCCTGGATGCGAACCTCTCGAGTTAACCTCTTAACCGTTTCCATGTTATGTGAAACAACCTCGGGTTTTACTGCAATGATTCTATCAATGTTTTTAGTTTTTCCCTGAAAATCTGGGATAAGGGTTTCTAATGTAGTGTTTGGATTCATTCTTCTGATAGCCTGAATCGTTTCTGCCCATATGATCGACCCCCCATCTGCAAGATCATCTCTATCTACCGAAGTAATCACGGCATGTTTTATATTCATTATTTTAATAGAACGTGCAACTTTTTCTGGTTCTTCCCAATCCACAGTCTCTGGTCTCCCAGTTTTTACTCCGCAAAATCCGCAAGAGCGAGTACATATGTTACCAAGGATCATAAAAGTGGCTGTGCCTTCACTCCAGCATTCTCCCATGTTAGGACAACTTCCAGAAGTACAAATAGTATGTAAATTGTATTTATCTACTAAACCACGTAGTTCTGTATATTTCTTACCCGTTGGTAGTTTAACTCTCAACCATTTTGGTTTTCCTTTCGGAGGGGCTATTGTTGTAACGTCATTGTTCATAACAAGCATTATTTTTAACAAAAATACAAAGAAAGCTTTGATTACGCAGAGTTATCTTATAACTTGTTACTTATGTAAGAATTTATTTATTCTATGGTGCTTTTTACTTATCTCCTTTAAAATGTCCTGGACGAAAAAACGTCAAATAAATATCTGTTTGATAAAAGATTATTCATGTTTTTGTATTGAAAAAGGAAATTCTTACAAACTGTTTAACATCAGGTTAAAATTAAGTTAACATAAAATTTTTTTAGATTTTGAAAGTTATCTCTCTATAAAAAGAGGAAAAATCATGCATGAAGAATTGATGAGTCCTAAAATAAGGCAAAACAATCGAAAGCGTGTAGAGAAATGGCTACTTAAAAATCAGCAGTATATTAATATTACTGCAATAGAAAAGGAGATATCTGCTCCTAAAGGTCTGGTTCAGAAATTTGTGAAATATGATAAAAAAATACACGATAAATGGATAGAGCCTTTGTATATTGTTATCAAGAGATTTACAACGTTTAATTTAAGGTCTTAGATTTTTTCTTTTATTATCGCGTATCATTCTTCTTTTCCCTTGGCGGCATTAATTATTTCTGATAACAATTTTTTAGCTCTTAGAAGCTTTACTTTCACATTATTTATCGATTCGTCTAGATTATTCGCAATTTCCTTATAACTAAGCTCCTGGAAATAACGAAGATTAATTACCTTCTGGTAAGGTGGCTTTAATTGTTTGATGTAAAGAAGTAGTTGAGCAAGGTTTTGCTCGGTAATCAATTTGTCTTCAGGTGTTGGATTATCATCAATAATTCTGTAAACAGAATCATCTACTTGAGTAGTTGTTTGTGAATGAATAGAAGCTTTTTTCTTTCTTAATAGATCTATATGAATATTCTTAGAGATCTGGATTAGCCATGTTTTAAAATTAAACTCCTCTTTAAAAGTATCTATTTTATCAAAAGCTCTTGAAAAACTTTGTATCGTAATATCTTCAGCTTCATATTCATCCCGTGTCCTCTTCAATTGAAAATTATAAACTTCATTCCAAAATGTATCAAGAAGATAGTTAAAAGATGCTTGATTCCCATCTTTTGCTTTACTAATGTGATCTTCTAATCGAGTAGGATGTCCTTTTTTCAATGAATTCTTTTTGAATAGAATGCCTTCAGTAATTTATTTTGAATGTTCTTTTTCATTACAATTAGAATACTGATCTGGGGTTTTACCACATAAAGAACAAGATTCACCTTCTTTATTAAGAAAAGGGCTTTGGCTAGCACAGGTACCTGCAAATTTTCCGTCTTTTTTGGCCCATAATTTAATAGCTATTCCGCCGAAAGCCAGGAGTAATAAACCTACTGTAAGTAATAAAAGCTTCATAATACTAGAGTACAATCAAAATTAGTTGCAAAGATACAAAGAATGTATGGCTATGTAGATGCTAAACAGAAAATTAAGCGTAATATTAGCTTTTTTTTATAAGATCTTATATTATAACATAGTCTCTAAAAAAGAATACTATAATTTTTTTATCAATTCAGCTATATGATATTGACTTCAGTTTCTAAATATATATCAAATTCATCTTTGATCTTCTTTTGAATTCTTTTAGACAGGTCAAGTATTTCTTTACCTGTGGCATTATTATAATTTACCAAAACTAGGGCTTGTTTTTCGTGAACCCCGGCATCTCCCCAACGTTTTCCCTTAAAACCATTTTGTTCGATAAGCCAACCAGCGGGTACCTTAATATTTTGATTGTCGATTTTGTAAAAGGGGATATTGGCATGCAAGTTTTGAATTTTGGAGAAATGATCGATAGATATTATCGGATTTTTAAAGAAACTACCACTATTACCAATCTCAGAGGGATCAGGTAGTTTGCTTTTCCGAATCTGAATCACTGCTTCAGCAACATCTTTAATCGTTGGAGATATAATTCCTTTGTCAACTAAAGCATTTTCAATAGCACCATAACTGGTGTTAAGAGCATGGTTTTTTTTACTAAGTTTGAAAGTTACCTTAGTAATAATAAATTTACCCTTCACTTCATTTTTAAAAATGGAGTTTCGATATCCAAATTTACAATCGGTATTTGAAAAGATTTGTTTTTTTCCTGAAGCAATGTTAATAGCTTCACAACTCACAAAGGTATCTTTAAGTTCTACTCCATAAGCGCCTATATTTTGGATAGGTGCACTACCTACATATCCGGGTATGAGAGATAAATTTTCTAGTCCACCATAATCATTATGTATACAATACTGAACAAAATCATGCCAGTTTTCACCGGCACTAGCAGAAATGATAACAAAATTATCTGATTCTTCCTGGATTGTGATTCCGCTTATAGCTATATGCAGTACCAATGCATCGATATTTTGAGTTAATAGCATATTACTACCGCCACTTATAACAAATAATTCTTTTTCTTCTTTTTCTAAAAGAATTTTTTTAAGTTCTGATTCGCTAGTGATTTCAATAAATTCAGTAGCTAATACGTCTATCCCGAAAGTATTGTATTTTTTTAAGGATTTGTTGTATTCGATTTTCATTAATCTTTGTATTTTTCTAATGCAAACTTTAGGATATTGACTGCTTTTCTAAGATCTCTTCGGTTTAAGACATACGCAATCCTGACTTGGTTTAATCCTTCATTTGCACTTGAATAAAAACCAGAAGCCGGTGCTAACATAACAGTTTCATTATCCAAATCAAATTTATCTAATAACCATTCTGCAAAATGATCTGCATTTTTTACAGGTAATTCGGCAATACAATAAAATGCACCCTTTGGAATAGCAACTTTTACACCCGGAATTTCTTTAAGTTCTGATACTAAAGTATCTCTTCTTAATTTATATTTGGTAACAGTATCCCTATAATATGACTCTGGGGCCTCTAATGCAGCTTCACTTGCAATTTGTGCCAAGGTAGGAGGGCTTAACCTGGCTTGTGCAAATTTCATGGCAGTTTGTATCACGCTTTTATTTTTGCTTACCATGCATCCTATGCGAGCACCGCACATACTATACCGTTTGGATACAGAATCCACAACAATGGCATGCTCATTAAGCTCTTTTTCTTGTAAAATTGAGTAATGCTCCGACTCCTCATACACAAACTCTCGATATACTTCATCAGAAATTAGGAATAAATCATATTTAATTGCCAATGCAGCTAATTGCTTTATTTCGTTTTTACTATAAAGATATCCCGTTGGGTTTCCCGGATTGCAAATTAAGATTGCTTTGGTTTTAGAGGTTATGAGTTTTTCAAATTCTTCTATGGCTGGTAGGGCAAAATTATTTGCTATTTTAGAAATTACAGGAACAACTTTTATATTAGATTGTGTCGAAAAACTATAATAGTTTGCATAAAAAGGTTCAGGAACTATAATTTCATCACCTGGATCAGTAATACTGCCCATTGTAAAAATCAGGGCTTCACTGCCCCCTGTAGTCACCAAGATATCCTCTGAGGATATTGTAATGTCGTGCTTTGCGTAGTATCCTGCGAGTTTTTCTCTGAAACTTTCGAATCCAGCAGAGTGGCTATATGCCAAAATCTCTAATTTGTTGTTTCTTACAGCATTAATTGCTTCAACCGGAGTTTTAATATCTGGTTGGCCTATGTTCAGACGGTATATATGTTTACCTTCTTTTATCGCTTTTTCTGCAAAGGGTGCTAACTTTCGAATTGGAGATTCGGGCATCGCCCTACCTTTGATTGATACTACTGGCATATTTTATAAATTAGAAAGATAAATAGCGGTAAATTTCTTAAAATATTTAAGAAATTGATGTATTATTAGAATGATTTTTCAACTATTTTTCTATATTTAAAGTAATGGAAGTTTTAGTACAAGATTTTTTTCATTTTCTCAAGAAGAATATTTTTGTTTTATTGTTGTTTGCTAATTTCACTATTTTTTCGCAATCCAATTTTAGATTACCTCATGGTAAAAAAAGCGATAAAATTAGGTTTGAATTAGCAAATAATCTTATCATCATTCCAATAGTACTTAATGGTGTAGAGCTTTCTTTTATTCTAGATACAGGAGTGGGATCTACGATAATTTTTAGCGCAGATAATAAAGAATCTCTTGAATTGAAAAATGCCTCAAAAATTTATTTAAGAGGTTTAGGAGAAGACCAATCTGTAGAGGCTATCAAATCTCTGGATAACGTCTTGCAAATTGGAGACGCTATCAGTACTAACCATACTGTTTTTTTAGTTTTCGACGAATCAATAAATTTTTCTCCAAGAATGGGCTTCCCAATACATGGAATCATAGGATATGATTTTTTCAAGGATTTTATCCTTGAAATAGATTATGTCAAAAAATACATTAGAATAAACACACCTAATCGATATGTCTATAAGAAATGCGATAAATGCTATCAAACTCCGATTGATTTTGGTAAACAAAATAAAAGACCCTTGGTTCGTGCTAAATACAAAACTAAAAATGGCTTATTAGACATCAGACTTTTATTAGATTCTGGTTCAGGCTCTTCTCTATGGCTGTTTGAAAGCTCTGAAAAGGGTATTAAAGTACCGGACAAATCTTTTACTGATTTCTTGGGAAAAGGATTTAACGGTGATATTTATGGACAAAGATCAAAAGTAGGCGAATTACATATAGGTGATTTCGTATTGAAAGATGTAACTGCAGCGTTTCCTGATTCACAATATATACAAGGAATATCTTTGGATAAAAGAGAAGGCTCTTTGGGGGGTAACGTCTTGAGACGATTTAATCTTATAATAGATTATCCTAATCAAAAAATCTCTTTCAAGAAGAATAATTTTTTTCAAAAGCCATTTCATTATAATATGAGTGGTTTAACCATCCAACATGTAGGTTTTAACGCAATTGTCCCTCTAGGTTCTGATGATAAAAATACTGTGGGTAACAAATCTGCTGAGAAAAACAGAGTTTATTTGGGTCTTAATCGTGTTGTTAATGAAAAAACGCTACAGCTATCAAATTATTTTATATTAAGACCTAAGTATGAGATTTCGGATGTGCGGTCGGAATCTCCGGCAGATTTAGCAGGATTAAAGAAGGGTGATATTATTTTAGAAGTAAATGGTAAAAAAGCATACCAGTACAAACTATCACAACTTAATGATTTATTTTACTTTGAAGAAGGAAAAAGAATTAAGATGAAAATAGATCGGTTAGGTGTGCAACTAAAATATACTTTTTTCTTAAAGAAAGTAATTTAGTATTAAAAAAGGAATTGCGATGTAGCAATCCCTTTTTTAATATTGAACTTAAATAGTTTTTAATTCTTCTTTTCTAAAACACTCTTGTCTAATACAGTACCTTTAATTTTTATAGCTTTAGTTGCTTGTTCAGCATTAGAATAAACGGTAATAGTTTTACGAATAGGTCCAACCCTTTTAGTGTCATATTTGACTTCTATTACTCCTGTTTCTCCAGGTGCAATAGGATTTTCGGGTTTTTTGGGAATCGTACATCCACAGCTAGAATACACCCTGGAAATAATTAAAGGAGCATCTCCTGTATTTGTAAATTCGAACTGACGCACACCATCACTACCTTTGGCGATCTCACCATAATCGATAACTTCGGTTTTAAATTCTATTTTGGCACTCTGGGCATTTAACGTTGCACCCAAAAATCCAACAAACAGAATTATCAGCATTTTTTTCATAACGTAGGTTTTTGTTGTTTGTAAAAGTACTATTTTTTATCCAACTTCAAAATTACAATCAAAAAGCGAGATAAGAAGTTGAGTATGTGAAATTAGAAAATTTAGTAACATAAACTTCAATTTTCTGATAAATTATACGATTCTCGATTTAGTTTTTTTACTTTTTAATATCTAATATCGTAATTTCTAACATCCATACTTCGTACTTCGTACTTTAATAATTACTTTTGCATTTCAATTTCCAAAAATCGGACCAAAGTATGGCTTTAGCTGCAAAATACGATGCAAAATCAGTAGAGAAAAAATGGTATGACTACTGGATGAAGAATAATTATTTTCATTCCGAAGTAGATGAAAGAGAAGCGTATACAATCGTTATTCCGCCACCTAATGTTACTGGAGTTTTGCACATGGGACACATGCTTAATAATACGATTCAAGATGTATTGATACGTAGAGCCAGGCTTAAGGGATATAATACATGCTGGGTACCAGGAACTGATCATGCCTCTATTGCTACAGAAGCAAAAGTAGTTGCCAAACTTAAGGAAGAGGGAATTGATAAAAAAGATCTAACCAGGGAAGAATTTTTAGAGCATGCCTGGGAATGGACTCATAAACACGGAGGGATCATTCTGGAACAGCTTAAAAAGTTAGGAGCATCATGTGATTGGGAAAGAACAGCTTTTACGATGGATGACAATTTGTCTTCATCTGTAATCAAAGTTTTTGTGGATTTATATAATAAGGGTCTTATTTATCGTGGGTATAGAATGGTAAATTGGGATCCTGAGGCAAAAACCACATTGTCTGACGAAGAGGTAATGTACGAAGAAAAACAAGGCAATTTATATTATTTGAAATATAAAATTGAGGGTAATGACGATACGTTAACAATTGCTACAACGCGCCCTGAAACGATCATGGGTGATACAGCTATATGTATAAACCCCAACGACGATAGATTCACCCATCTTAAAGGGAAAAAGGCTATTGTACCGATTGCAGGTCGAGTAATACCCATAATTGAAGATGAATATGTTGACATAGAATTTGGCACCGGGTGCCTAAAAGTTACCCCTGCTCATGATCCAAATGATAAAGAACTTGGTGATACACATAATTTAGAAGTAGTTGATATTTTTAATGATGATGCTACTTTAAATAGTTTTGGACTTCATTATGAGGGAAAAGACCGATTTGTCGTACGAAAAGAGATTGTAAAAGAATTAGAGTCTTTGGGAGCTCTTGATAAAATAGAAACACATCTTAATAAGGTAGGTACTAGTGAGCGCACTAAAGCTATCATCGAACCAAAATTGAGTGATCAATGGTTTTTGAAGATGAAAGACCTTGCTAAACCAGCTTTAGATGCAGTTTTAAAAAAAGAAGTAAATCTGGTTCCAGAAAAATTTATAAATACCTATCGTCATTGGATGGAGAATGTGAGAGATTGGAATATATCTCGTCAACTTTGGTGGGGGCATCAAATTCCGGCCTATTTCTATGGTGACGGAAAAGAAGATTTTGTTGTGGCCGAGAGTAGAGCAGAAGCTCTCATATTATCAAAGGAGAAAACAAATAATGATTCTTTAACAGATAAAGACCTTACTCAGGATGAAGACGCCTTAGATACTTGGTTCTCTTCCTGGTTGTGGCCCATAAGTGTTTTTAATGGTATTTTGGAGCCCGATAATAAGGAAATAAACTATTATTACCCAACAAATGATTTGGTTACTGCACCAGAAATTTTATTTTTCTGGGTAGCTAGAATGATTATCGCAGGATATGAATACAGAGGAGAAAAACCATTTACCAATGTATATCTCACAGGAATTGTAAGAGATAAACAAAGACGTAAAATGTCCAAATCATTGGGTAATTCTCCAGACCCCTTAGATTTAATTGATCAATATGGTGCCGATGGGATACGAGTAGGAATGTTGCTTAGTTCGCCTGCAGGAAATGATTTGATGTTTGATGAAGATTTATGTAAACAGGGTAGTGCTTTCGTTAATAAAATATTCAATGCTTCTAGGTTGATTCTTGGCTGGGAAGTAGATACTACAATAGAACAACCAGAATCTTCTATAGTTTCTATTAACTGGTACAAGTCCAGATTTCAACAAGCACTATTAGAATTAGAAGACCATTATAGCAAATATCGTATTAGCGACGCTTTAATGACTACTTACAAATTGGTTTGGGACGATTTCTGTAGCTGGTTGTTGGAGATGATTAAACCAGCGTACGGTAGTCCTATCGATAGCAAAACGTATCAGGAAATAATTTTGATCCTAGAAGATAATTTGAAGATTCTTCATCCCTTCGTTCCTTTTATTTCTGAAGAAATATGGCAACAAATAACAGAAAGAAGCAAAGCGGAAGCTTTAATCATAACAAGCTGGCCTGAAACAGCACCGATTAATGAGCATTTGATAAAGGGATTTGAAATTGCTGCAGATGTTATTTCAGGTATTAGAACGATACGTAAGCAAAAAAACATATCCTTTAAGGAGACAATTGCCTTATCTGTTCTCAATAGTGAAAAACTTGATGCTACCTTTGACTCGGTTATTCACAAATTAGGGAATCTGTCTTCTCTTAAATATGTTGATGAGAAGGTAGAAGGAGCTCTATCGTTTAGAGTGAGATCTAATGAATATTTTATCCCTGTTTCTGGTACAATAGATATTGATGAAGAATTGAAAAAGCTCACCGAAGAGTTGTCTTACACTGAAGGTTTTTTGAAATCGGTACAGAAAAAATTGCAAAATGAGCGTTTCGTAAATAATGCTCCTGAGCAGGTCATAGCAAATGAACTTAAAAAACAAGCGGATGCAGAAGCAAAAATTGCTACGCTAAAATCGAGTTTAGCAAGTTTACAAAATTAGTGTCGGTATCTATCTATCGAAAGTAGGAAAGACTGTATTGTTAAGGCATTAGACTCCTATTAGAGCTTCATATTTTAATTTTGAAGAAATTTGACTATCTGCACAACTGAAAGTGTATGGATTCCCTTGTTTCTATTGGAGAGGTGTCTTTTCAGTCATTTTTAGTCAATAATGTATTTGTTTACCAATTCGATATATTTAATTTTTGCCTCTTTTTGTGTGAGATCCTTTACTTGAAAAAGAGCATTTAGCTTAAAAGCGTTTCTGAGTTCACTTTTTCCAGATGGAGTATAAAAGCCATCAGCATGAGTAGCCTGTTTATAATGAGCATAAAAATGAAGCATAACATCAGGGGGTAACAATATTTTGGTATTACAAGCGCGCTCGTACGCTTTGTTAAAAGCAATATTTAATTCTTCCTCGGTCATGTTAGTGAAACTACTTTTAAATATTCTATCTATAAATGGATATTTAAAAAGTTGGTTGAACTAATCCCACTGAAGAGCGGGAACGGTCTCTTACTTTTTATTTATAATGAAGCGATAACACTTTCTCCTCCTTTTACTTTTTGGTTTAATGTAACATTTACTTTAGTTCCTAAAGGTAGAAACACATCGACTCTGGAACCGAATTTTATAAACCCACTATCAGAACCTTGCACCACATTTTCCCCTTCTTTAGCATAATTTACAATTCTTTTTGCAAGTGCTCCGGCTATTTGTCGGTATAATATTTCTACAAGGTTATTTTTTACTACGACAGTAGTTCTTTCATTTTCTTCTGAAGCTTTAGGGTGCCAGGCTACAAGATATTTCCCAGGATGATATTTACTCAAGACGACTTCACCGGTAATGGGATGTCTGGTCACGTGCACATTAACAGGAGACATAAATATAGAAACCTGTATTCTGTTGTCGTTGAAATGTTCTTTTTCAAATACTTCTTCAATGACTACTACTTTTCCATCAACTGGTGCAACAACAGTATTATCATCTACAAAAGTTTTTCTTTTAGGATTTCTAAAAAATTGTAATATTAGAATAAAGAAAACCAATGTTAACGTAAATATTGCTATTTGCCACTCTTTAATTTGAATGGAAACATATGATGCAACATTGATTCCTAAAAACAATACTATTGCTATTGATATTATTCTATATCCTTCTTTATGAAACATAGTTCAAAATTTGTAAAAATGCGTATAAAAATGGGCTCGCAAATATAACACTGTCCAATCGATCATAAATTCCGCCATGGCCTGGCATTATAGTACCGCTGTCCTTAACTCCTGCCTGTCTTTTAAACTTAGATTGAATTAAGTCTCCCAGTGTGCCAAAAATACTCATAATTATGCTTATAATCAACCAAATTGTAATAGATAACGTATGAGATAGAACGGCAATGAGATATCCTGTTAGAAGCGAAAATAAAAAACCGCCTACAAAACCTTCTATAGTTTTTTTTGGTGATATTCTTTCTAATAATTTATGTTTTCCAAAGTTTTTTCCTACCAAATATGCAAAAGTATCGTTTGCCCAGGTGATTAAAAAAGCTCCTGCAATAATTAATGGTTCATACTCTCCCGAATAATTGGGTACAAGCGTTAGGAAAATAATACAGGTTGTAAGATAAAAAATACTCGTTCGGTATTTTCGTTGTTCAAACATCGGGATGATGCGAATAGTAACCAGATCTTTAACCAAAAATAATTCTGTGATAATAGTTAGCACTAAAAACGGAATAGTAATATAAAGTAGATCCTGAAAAATATTTAGTGTTGCGAAAAGGACAAAAAATATAAGATACAATCGTTTATTTCTTAAGTGAATTAACTTTTGAAATTCATAAATAGAAATCATCCCGAACACCAGAAAAATCCCTAGAAAAGTATATTTAGAAATGAATATCGATACGAGCAGTATAGAGACATATAAAAAGCCCGATAAAGATCTTGTAAGCAGTTCCTTCATATTATAAATCTTCCAACAGGAGCAAATATAGATTTTTTGAACTACTTCCATAGCTTAAGAAATCCTTTTCTTTTTGTGGTTCGAAGTCTTTTATTGTGGTGATATTTGAAGGAATAGAGTTTCTATTTTTATTTTTTATACCTTTTAATCCTTCTCCAATGCTTTTAACTAATTGACTGGTAGATGCTAAGATGACAAAGTTGTCGGGCAATTCGGTAAGCTTTTTTTCTCTGAGCTGATTAGAGGAGACCAATATAGCGCCGCTATCTGCTATTAAATATTCGCAAGTAGCAAAAAAGAAAGAGGCTGAAGATTGTTTTACAAAGTTTAAATTAAAACCAGAAAATTTATGTTCTAAACCAATGTCAAAACAACATACATTTTTTTCATACCAATCATTTTCTAAAAGGATCTTATCAAAAGAATCTAAAACCTCCTCATCTTGGTCGCAATAAAGAAATTTACCTCCATTTCTTTTGAAATTCATCATAAAGCTTTCATCGATTGGTAGATCGATTTCGGGCATATACTTACTGCGATCCTCTACGTGGCGTTCCTTACTCTTTTGGTCTGATTTAGATTTTGAAAAAAATAATCTTCTAAATAGACTCATTTTTTGGATTATGATTGGGGAATTACAATTTTACTATACACTCAAAGATAAAAAAAATCTTAACCTAATATTCTCATTAGGTTAAGATTTTTCAATTTACTTGTACAAATGTTTTATTTAAGAGGGTTCTGTTACGATTTCTTCTTTTTTACCGAAAGGTCTTTCTCCAAAGATCTTCTCGAGATTATCTTTAAAAATAACTTCTTTTTCAAGGAGTACTTCAGCTAATTCGGTTAATTTATCTTTGTTCTTTTCCAGCAATTTAATAGCACGTTGATATTGCTCTTCTATGATGTTAGAAATTTCTTGATCAATAAGTTCGCTGGTTTGCTCACTATACGGTTTGGTGAAATTATATTCACTCTGTCCTGAAGAATCATAATATGTTAGATTTCCAACTTTATCATTCAAGCCATATATAGTTACCATTGCTCTGGCTTGTTTTGTAACTTTTTCCAGATCACTAAGTGCTCCTGTAGAAATTTCATTAAAAATAACCTTTTCTGCGGCACGACCTCCTAAGGCGGCACACATTTCATCAAGCATTTGATTTGGTCTTACAATTAATCTTTCTTCTGGCAAGTACCATGCAGCTCCTAGGGATTGTCCTCTCGGTACGATCGTAACTTTTACCAGGGGCGCAGCATGTTCTAACATCCAGCTTACAGTTGCATGACCAGCTTCATGAAAAGCAATAGCACGTTTTTCTGCAGGGGTAATAATCTTATTTTTTTTCTCTAATCCACCAACAATTCTGTCTACAGCATCAAGAAAATCTTGCTTACCCACCGCTTTATTTCCTTTTCTGGCTGCTATCAAAGCAGCTTCGTTACATACATTAGCAATATCTGCACCCGAAAATCCTGGAGTTTGCTTGGCCAAAAATTCTGTATCCAGTTCGTTTTCGACTTTTTTCAAAGGTTTCAGATGAACCTCAAAAATTTCTTTACGTTCTCTTACATCTGGTAAATCTACATAGATTTGTCTATCAAATCTACCAGCTCTCATTAATGCTTTGTCTAATACATCCGCTCTGTTTGTGGCTGCAATAACAATTACATTAGTGTTGGTTCCAAAGCCATCCATTTCGGTAAGTAATTGATTTAAAGTGTTTTCTCTTTCGTCATTAGAACCAGAGAAATTACTTTTGCCTCTAGCTCTACCGATGGCATCAATTTCATCAATGAATATGATAGCAGGAGACTTCTCTTTAGCTTGTTTAAATAAATCTCTTACTCGCGATGCTCCTACACCTACAAACATTTCAACAAAATCAGATCCTGAAAGTGAGAAGAAAGGCACTTTGGCTTCACCGGCAACCGCTTTTGCAAGAAGTGTTTTACCAGTTCCCGGAGGTCCTACCAATAAAGCTCCTTTAGGTATTTTACCTCCTAATGAAGTATATTTTTCTGGATTTTTCAGAAAATCTACAATTTCTTGAATTTCCTCTTTGGCACCTTCAAGACCAGCAACGTTTTCAAAAGAGACTTTTACTTCGGTATTTTGATCAAAAAGTTTAGCTTTTGATTTTCCAATGTTAAAAATCTGTCCCCCGGCACCGCCACCAGAACCACCGCTCATTCTTCGCATAATGAATATCCATACGCCAATAATTAAGGCAAAAGGTAGTAGGGTAATGAAGATTTCTCCCCAAACATTACTTTCAGTGTCGTAGTTAACCTGTGTTTCAAGATTGTTTTCTTTTTTAATCTGGGCGATTTTATTTTCAAAATTTTGCAAATCTCCAAATTCAAATTGATAATCAGGATCATTCGGACTTGCGGGTAATATTGAATTACCTTTCTTGTTTTGATGTTTTTCAAGCGACTTTGCTTCTCGAGTAAGAAAAACTTTAGCCTGTCGACGATTAATGATTACAACTTTTTCGACTTCGCCATTACTCAAGTACTCTTGAAATTCTGATGGAGAGGTAGTAGGAGCAGATCCTAAACCGTTCCCACCCATAAAATTTAGTACTAAAAAACCAACGATAATAACTGCATAAATCCAATATGCACTAAATTTTGGTTTTTTATTAGGTTCTGTTTTTTTATTTTCTTTAGCCATTTACGGTTTTCTTTTAATAATTTGTTTCGATAACTGTGGTTTTTGCATCTCCCCAAAGTCCTTCAATATCATAGAATTCTCTAATGTGTTTCTGGAAGACATGTACTACCACATTAACATAATCAATTAGTACCCATTCTGCATTTTCACTGCCCTCTACATGCCAAGGTTTGTCTTTAAGTTCTTTACTTACAATTTTTTGGATGGAATTAACAATTGCATTTACTTGAGTATTAGAAGTTCCGTTGCAGATTACGAAGTAATTACATACTGTATTTTCGATATCTCTTAAATCCAGAATATTGATATCATTACCTTTTACTTCTTCAATACCTTTTATTATTTGAGTGATTAATTGATCAGTACCGATTTCTTTTTTAGTCATGCATTTTTTTAATTTGTGTAAAGTTATTACTTTTTATCATTTTAATGTTTGTATCATACCGACATTTATGAAACTTTTACACCTTTTACATGAATATAATCAAAGTTGATGCCATTGATTCCACAAACCGTTTTCTTAGAGAACTAAATCGAGAGAAAACATTTGTAGCACCTGTTTGCGTAATGGCAAGAGAACAACTTGCCGGTAAAGGCCAAATGGGCACGGTTTGGGAAAGTGAACCGGGAAAAAACCTTACATGTAGTGTGTTTATGAAGATAGACGATCTTAAGTTAGCAGAGCAGTTTTATATATCAATAGCCACTTCTCTGGCAGTTTGCGATACGCTTAATGATCTCTTGGTTACAAAATTATCTATAAAATGGCCTAACGACATTCTGTCAGATCGACAAAAAATATGTGGTATTCTAATAGAAAATATTGTTAAAAATGGCAGTTTGATTGGTGCGATTATCGGAATCGGTATGAATATTAATCAAACCAAATTTGATAATCTTCCTCAAGCCGGTTCATTAAAACAAATTTCAGGTAAAAATTTTAATATCGAAGAAGTATTACATTCCTTATTATTAAGACTAGAGAAAAGGTTTCTGAATTTAGAAACTTCAAATTTTGATATCTTAAAGAAAGAGTATGAGCATTTACTTTTTAGAAAAAATAAACCCTCTACATTCTTGGATGCGGAGGGAAATTCTTTTGTAGGGATTATTCAATCTGTTACGAACCAGGGAAAACTTCAAGTTCTATTAGAAGATGAGGTTATTTCTGTTTTTGATCTGAAAGAGATAAAATTGTTGTATTAGTGAGTGCGTTTTTGAGTATGTAAGACTTTGAGATTAATCAGAAACTCAAGATATGTAAATCAAAACTTTACTGTACTCTTCGAAAGTCTCATAGTGCAGTGAAAAAAAATATCGTAAAAAATCCTACTTAAAGAGGCTCACTACTCACTAAAAAACTCACATACTCACAGCTTTCCGATGTTTTCACTAAGTGTATTAATAAAATTCTGAATAGGGTTTTTGATCATCATCGACATCATAGCATTAAACTCACCATTAAACGTAAGTTTTGTAGTGGTTTTACCGTCTTCGGTGTTATTGATATCAGCCGTCAAGGTAAAAGGAAGTTTATCACTCGCAGCACCTAACACTACCTGGCTTGACGGAGTGCTTTCTTTTTGATCAAGAACCAATTCTGGCATTCCTTTCAATTGAAAAAGAAATCGGGAATCGGATATTTTTTCAAACTTTTGTTTACTTTCTGGCATAAGTTGTTCAAAATTTTCAACTTTTGTTAGAAATTCAAATACTTCTTCGGCAGTTTTATTTACAGTTACCGTAGGGCTTTCTAGATTCATATTATTATTTGATTATTATATACTCCACTCGGCAGGATTGGTTCTCCAGTTTTGTAGTGTTGCTTGTTGTTCTTTTGTGATGTAATTGGTATCCAGAGCCTGCTCTAAAAGATTTTCATAATTGCTTAAAGTATGCAAAGCTAATGCTGCATCTTTGAAATTTTTAACGGCAATATCAAATCCATAATTGAAGATAGCTACCATTCCTTTTACATCGGCATTTACTTCTTTTAATGCTTTTACCGCATTTAGACTACTTTTACCCGTACTGATAAGATCTTCTACCACTACAACACTTTTTCCTTTGGGTACAATTCCTTCAATTTGATTTTTTCTGCCATGTTTTTTCGCTTCTGGCCGAACATAAATAAAGGGAAGATCAAGCTCCTCTGCAACTAGCATTCCTATGCCGATAGCACCAGTGGCAACTCCTGCAATTACATCAGGTTTACCATATTCATCTTTAATGAATCTGGCAAGGTTCTCTTTTAAGTACTGACGTATCTTAGGATAAGAAAGTGTAATTCGATTATCGCAGTAAATTGGAGACTTCCAACCCGATGCCCACGTAAAAGGTTCTTGCGGTTGTAATTTTATTGCATTAATTTGCAGTAGTAATTCAGCAGTTTTTTTTGCTGTATCTTTATCAAAAATCATAGTTGCAAATGTATAAAGTTTTTGTGAATAATACACCCATTATTCTGTCTACTAAAAAGTCCATTGAAGGATACAAATCCATTGCTATAAAAAAGGTAGATTTTCCACTAATTATAAGAGATATTTTAAGTAAAGAAGCTGTAGGTGAAGAAGCAAAATATCATTTTTATCATAAAAACGAAGATAAGTTAATAGATCATCTATATTCAAAACTCCCCGTAGTGGTAGCAGGAGGGGGAAAAGTGTACAATGCGAACATGGATATTCTTTTTATTAAACGTAATGGAAAATGGGATTTGCCGAAAGGGAAAATAGAAAAGAAAGAACATATTGAAACCGCTGCAATAAGAGAAGTAGAAGAGGAAACCGGAGTGACAGGTCTTGAAATCACAAAATTTTTATATAAAACCTATCATGTGTTTAAAAGAAATGGGGAGTTCCGATTGAAGGTCACGTATTGGTTCGAGATGAAAACCGAATTTGACGGAGAACTGATACCTCAAAAAAATGAAGGAATTACTAAGGTAAAATGGAAAAATAAGAAAAAGGCCAAGAAGGCTTTAACTGATTCTTATGCAAATATTAAAAAGCTTTTTTCTCATGATTATTTATCTTAATATTCTATACACCGGATACCTTAAATGTGCCTTTTCATAATTTTTCGATTGTTTATGCAACCAATCTAATTGTGCGTACCAATTATTGGCAAAGGCCGTATCTTTTTTCTTGGTTTCAAACCTGACCCGTAATTCTTCATTGTTCTCTAGTAATTCTTTGGCTTTATCTTCCCATACATAAGGTGAAAATCCTTCTTTTTGTTGTAAAATAGTATCGAAAAAGTTCCAGTTAAAGAACGAGTCTGGTGCTTCGGGCTCCAAGGTTTCCAGAAGATATCTAAACCCTTTTTGATTTGTAGGGATGATTATATCTCCTTTTTTAAAAGTAATTGTTGCGTTACTTTTTGTTACATAGGTTCCATAATGTAGATAATGTCCTTCGTAAGGATTTTTTCGAGTTTCATAATCAGCAATGTGGTAGGTTTCAACTGTGATCGTACTATCGTTTTCTAATGTTTTAAATTTGATCTGATTTAGCTTTAGCAAATCAATCAAGTTCCACCAGCCTTTTTGTATAACATATGCTTTAGGAACTTCAATTTTGGTGGTTGGAATAAAATAGTTTTGATAGTCGATTTCTTTAGAATAAGGTTTGTCTTGATCATATTTCAAACGTTTCGCTCCGGTAATTTCACTATCAATAAAGGCTCCTTCGTACCCTTTAAAAATGAATTTTGTAGCTTGGGTTGTGTCTGCTTTCCAATTAATTGGGTATGCTTTTTGTTCGGATTGTTCTGCAAAAGTTTGTTCTCTTAGCTCACGAATTTTTATCCCATCTTTTTCTGTAATTTCAATTATCGATTTCATTAGTTCATAGGTTCCTTCAACCCTTTGCTTGTACGGTTTTAGCATATGGGTTTCTACCATCATTCCCAAGGTGTTCCAAAGTGTAGTATAACCTGTAGAATATCTCGGTGAGTCCATAAATTGTGACCAACCCTTATCTGGCATACTTCCCCAGACATTTACATACGGTGTAATATCCCATTTTTTCGAAGCAAGCAAATTTTCTAGTTGAGGTTGCATTTCGGTATGCAGATAATTACCCAATATACTTCCAAGTTTATTATGCTGAGTAAAAAGGTGTGTTAAGGTATATTGATAATCGGCTCCATTACTAACATGATTGTCAATAAAAACATCGGGTTGTACTAAATGAAATATTTCTGCAAAACTTTTGGCATTCTTAGTATCATTTTTGATGAAATCTCGATTTAAATCATAATTACGGGCATTTCCCCTAAAACCATACTCCTTCGGGCCGTTTTGGTTGGTTCTGGTGGCAGAGTTTCGATTTAGTGCTCCCCCTACATTGTAGACTGGTATAGTAACAAGAACAGTATTTTTTAGGGATTGAATGTTTCCCTGAACAATGTCTCTAAACATCATCATAGTCGCATCGATACCATCACTTTCTCCGGGGTGAATACCATTATTAATCAACAAAACCCTTTTATTTCGACGAATATTTTCGAAATCAAATTCTCGATCAGGATTTAGAGTCACAATGTGCAGTGGTTTACCACTATCAGTAATTCCTATTTCTTGAATGTTAATTTCTGGATAGATATCCGCTAAGTTTTGATAATAAGAAATTACCTCTGGATATGTTGCCGTTTCAGTTCCATTACTGTTCTCAAAAATAGTAGTGAGATCAATATTTTCTTTATCCTTTTTTTTTGAAGTAGAACAAGAAATAAGCAGGAAAATACAGGCAATAAGTAAGATTCTTTGCATGATTGATGAATATGAGAGTCAAATATAGTAAGTTTTACAAATTAAAAATCTTCTATAACGTTTTAGTATAGTCTAGTAAAAAGATCCCTCTTGTTTTTACTTGCCGTACTACAAAATAAACGTATTTTTGCCCCCTCAAATACCACAACTATGACCGAGTTTGTAAAAAAAAGAGTGGCTAATGCCAAAAATGATATCTTATCTGGGCTAACTGTAGCGCTTGCCTTGGTTCCCGAGGCTGTAGCTTTTGCCTTTGTTGCAGGAGTTGATCCTTTAGTAGGATTGTATGCAGCCTTTATGATTGGATTGATTACCTCTGTTTTTGGTGGTCGCCCCGGGATGATCTCTGGTGCAACTGGCGCTTTGGCTGTAGTTATGGTAAGTTTGGTTGCCGAGGGAAATGCAATGGGAGCTCCTGGAGAAGAGTTAGGACTTTATTATCTTTTTGTCACGGTGATTTTGATGGGAATCATACAAATGCTGGCTGGAGTCTTAAAACTAGGAAAGTTTGTACGTTTGATACCACATCCTGTAATGATGGGGTTTGTAAATGGTTTGGCAATTGTGATCTTTCTTTCTCAATTGGGAATGTTCAAAGAGTTTGTGAATGGAGAAAAAGTATGGATGCAAGGTACCGAATTATGGTTGATGCTAGGGTTAGTACTACTCACAATGGCGATTATGTGGGGGTTACCAAAATTAAAAGCAACATCAAAATTGCCTGAAGCTTTGATTGGGATTTTAGTCGTATCTGCCATAGTGATTTTGGGGAAATTAGATGTAGCAACCGTTGGTAGTTTTATTAAAGATGGTGGAGGAGAAGGTCTTAAAGGTGGATTACCTCAGTTTCAATTTGATATTTTTAACAAAGTACCCCTGAATTGGGAAACCTTTAAATTTATTGGTCCTTATGCACTGATATTAGCCGCCATTGGATTAATAGAGTCTTTAATGACTCTAAATCTTATTGACGAATTGACCGAAACCAGGGGAAATTCAAACAGAGAATGTTTGGCTCAGGGAGGAGCAAATATTGTAACTGGGTTGTTTGGCGGAATGGGTGGTTGTGCTATGATAGGGCAATCCATTATTAATATTAAAGGAGGTGGACGTACCAGGCTTTCGGGTATAGTAGCTGCAGTTACTTTACTTTTATTTATTTTATTTGCCTCAGGATTAATAGAGCAAGTGCCTATTGCTGCGTTGGTCGGAGTCATGTTTATGGTAGTTATAGGAACTTTTGCTTGGTCAAGTTTCAGGATTATAAATAGAATTCCGTTAACAGATGCTATCGTCTTGGTTGCGGTCTCTTTACTTACAGTATTTTTTGATTTGGCTGTGGCAGTAATTGCAGGTGTGATTATGTCGGCTCTAGCATTTGCGTGGGAAAATGCCAAAAAAATTCGGGCACGAAAACATATCAAGGAGGATGGAACCAAAGTATATGAGATTTGGGGACCTCTTTTCTTCGGAAGTATACAAGCATTCAACAGTAAGTTTGATGTAGCAAATGATCCAGAAAATGTAGAAATTGATTTTATTGAATCTCGCGTGAGTGATCACTCAGCTTTGGAAGCTATATGGGCTTTAGTAGGAAAATATGAAGAAGCCGGTAAGAAAGTGAAAATAAAACATCTTAGCGAAGAATGCCAGGCCTTAATGATCAAAGCTTCGCCGCGATTGGCCAATGTTATCGAACATGATGTAGACGATCCAAGGTATCATGTCATGGCGAAGGTTATGGAATAAAAATGTATATTTCGACAGTAAATCGAACGAATTAGTAAATGGAGATTCCTTTTGAACCTGTTGTTTTTGGTGTTAAATTGAATATCCATTTGATTTTAGAATATGTAGCCTTCTTCGTAGGATTTCGATATTATGTATACCTTAAGAAAAACACGCAAGATCCAATAACCAATACTCATAGATTGTCCATTATTATAGGTGCAGTATTTGGAGCTTTTTTTGGCTCCAGAATTGTTGGATTTTTAGAAAATCCTATTATTTCATCTGGACCTGAATATTTTCTGTCATTACTTAACGCCAAAACAATTATGGGAGGACTCTTTGGAGGACTTCTGGGAGTAGAATTGGCAAAAAAAATGATCAATGAAAAGAAGTCATCCGGGGATTTATTTACCTTTCCAATTATTTTGGGTATTCTAGTAGGTCGAGTGGGTTGTTTTTTAGCTGGAGTTAACGAGTTTACTTACGGCAAAGAATCCTCTTTTTTGGGAATGGATCTTGGAGACGGTCTACAAAGATATCCAATTGCATTATACGAAGTTGTTTTTCTCATTATTTTATGGATTTTTCTTAAGTATCTTCAAAAAGAAAAAAACCTCAAGAGCGGATTGTTATTTCAGTACTTTATGATTTCTTATTTCTCGTTTCGTTTTATGATAGAATTCTTGAAACCGAATACATTTTTGATCTTTGGACTAAGCAGTATCCAGTATTTATGTATCTTATGCTGGATTTATTATTATAAAACGATTCGAAAACTTTTTTATGCCAACTAGAAATTATACCTATTACGATTTTACATTAAGTTTATGTCCAAGTTGTCTTAAAAGAGTAGATGCAAAAATTGTTTTTGAGGATGATAAAGTATTTATGCTTAAACGCTGCCCAGAACATGGCAGATCCAAAGTTTTGATTGCTGATGATGTCGAGTATTATAAAAATATTAGAAATTATAATAAACCATCAGAATTCCCACATAAATTCAACACGACTACAGATTATGGTTGTCCTTATGATTGTGGATTATGTCCGGACCATGAGCAGCATTCTTGTCTGACTATTATTGAAGTTACAGACCGCTGCAATTTAACCTGTCCTACCTGTTATGCTTCTTCTTCTCCAAACTACGGCCGTCATCGTACATTAGAGGAAATTAAAAAAATGTTGGATACCATTGTTGAAAATGAAAAAGAACCCGATGTTGTGCAAATCAGTGGAGGAGAACCTACGGTTCATCCCCAGTTTTTTGAGATTTTAGAGTATGCCAAAAAATTACCTATTCGACATCTCATGGTAAACACCAACGGGGTACGCATCGCAAAAGACATCAAATTCACACAACGGTTAGCAAGCTACATGCCCGATTTTGAAATTTATCTGCAATTTGACTCGTTACAAGCAGAGGTATTGCAAAAGTTAAGAGGTGAAGATTTAACCAAAACTCGAAAGCAAGCCATAACCAATCTTAATGAATTTAATCTTTCTACTACCTTAGTCGTCACTCTAGAAAAAGGACTTAACGTTAATGAAATAGGAGAGATTATTACATTTGCTACACAACAAAAATGTGTTCGTGGGGTCACTTTTCAACCTACACAAATAGCAGGACGCTTAGAAGATTTTGATGCACAAACCGACAGGATTACGCTTACAGAAGTGCGAAGGAAAATATTAGAACAATTTCCGGTTTTTGAACCCAATGATCTTATTCCGGTGCCTTGCAATCCTGATGCTTTGGTTATGGGATATGCTTTAAAAAATGAAGACGGTATTTTACCACTTACACGTTATATAAATCCCGCAGATTTATTAGATAATGGAAAAAATACCATCGTTTATGAACAGGATGAGGAATTGCATGGTAAAGTTTTGGAATTGTTCAGTACTGGAAATTCGGTAGAAACTGCTTCAGAGAAATTGAAATCAATTATGTGTTGTCTCCCAGATATTGACGCACCTGATTTGGGATATGATAATCTATTCAGAATTATTATTATGCAGTTTATTGATGCTTATAATTTTGACGTACGTGCTATCAAAAAATCTTGCGTTCATATCGTAAATAAAGATTATAAAATCATTCCTTTTGAGACCATGAATTTGTTTTACAGGGACGATAAACAAGAATATTTAGAACAACTTAGAAATGAAAGGGTATGATACTTAATTCAATTGTATTTGAGCCAGGCAATCTAGACGGTATAATTTATTTTTTTCTCGCTATACTTTTAATTCCACCCATTTTTCTTGCGATTATTGGATTTGCTTTATTTCATAGTAATTATCGCAAAGCCGGTAAGATATTTTTTATTTTGGCTGGTACATATCTAGCTGTGGGATTAGGGATTTGCGGAGTTCTAATGACAGGCTTTTAAATTTTTTCAAGAAGAAATATAGTTTCATTAAGAATTTGATTTTTATGCCCTATTTTTATTGTAGGGGCATACTTTTTTGACAATTCAAACTCGTCTGTTTTTTCAATCAACTGGTATTTGTCTATTTCATGAAAATATGCCTCAGGGATAGTTTGATGGCAAAAGGAGTCATGAGTGTCATTATTACTGTCAAAATAATGTAATAAGCGTTTATAGACAGTAGTATTTTCTACTTCGGGGAGATACGTTACCACTCCTAGAAGATCTCCAGGCTTTTGTAGCATTTTAAATACCTCAAATAATGTTTTGGTTGTTTTTTTATCAAGAAAAAACAATACTCCTTCTAAAAGGATAAAGATTGGTTCTTTTTGAATCAAGGGTTTAAGAGATTCAACGATCTTGTTAGCGTTATTTTTAGTGAAGTCAATAGCAGAATACGTTATATCACGAGTTGGAAGTTTTCCTTCTTTTGTCCAATGGTCTACTTTATCTTTTTTATAGTCGATAATGTCTTTTTTATCAATTTCAATGGTGTTAACATAATTACCGAAGGAAAATTGATACATGCTAAAACCCGCACCAAAGTTGATTAATGTTCCACCTTCGTTCTTTTTGAAAAAAGTATTCATTCGTTCATAAAAAAAGCGATTTCTTAGACTGTGTAAAATAGCCTCATACTTTGAAACGCGTTTGAAAATATCGGGGATTATAGCATCGGTAGCTGGATTATTCCATAATTTGGCATATATGTCTTTACTAATGTCTTCATGATGTGACCTATAGGTAGATACTACAAAAGCGGTCTCGTGGATTTGCATAAATAAACTATTATTCAATTATTGAATAAAATTATTAAATAAAAATAGGTTTAATATTTATTTTAGATCTTGTCACTTAAGTTTTAAGTTAACTTTATGAGTTAGACCGCGTTTATACCTGTTCTGCAACTTCTTTTAATTTTATATTCATTGCTTCAAAACCTTGTTTGGTTTCAGAAAGTAATTTTTTCTTGAACAAAGGAACCAAAATACCGCTAAACTTTTCTGAATGATTAAAGGTAATAGTTCCATCTGCATTGTCGTGAATCCTAAAAATATGTTCTCCATCAAACAAGCCTTTGAACAAAAAATACCCAAGCCATCTCAACTCTTTATTGGTTTTAAAAGCTGTAATTTTGGGTGTAAAGGTCATCTCTGGGAGAACTACTTTTATAGTGTTGCCTATTTCTGGTTTTCCTGATATTGTTTTTATGAAAGGATTCCAGTTAGGATAATTATCAAAATCAATAAGTATTTGCCATGCTTTTTGGGCCGTTGCGTTGATCTTGATTTCAGTGCTAATTTCCATTATGATAGTTTTTAAGTTGACTATCACAAATTTCAACTAACAACATTTGGTTTTGCTTGATCTATATCAAGAAATTTTTTTCTTTCGGATTCGGCTCAAGGTTTCTGGAGTCATTCCCAACATCGAAGCCAGATATTGTAACGGGATTTGATTAAAAAGGGCAGGGTTTTCTGCAAAAAGATCAAGATAACGTTCTTCTGCCGATTTGGATAAGTGATTAAAAATGCGATTCTCTAAGGTAACAAAGCATTTGGCAATAAATAATTTTTCGAGTTTGTCCCATTTTGATACATGCTTGCCAAGATTGAGATAATCTGATTTTGCAATACTATATAAATTACAATTGGTTAACGCCTGGATGTTAAAACGAGAAGGAGTGTTAAAAATTAAACTAGAAAGATCAGTTACAAAATATCCTTGTGTCGAAATCCATTGTGTAACCTCTTTGTGTTCTGTTTCTGAATAAACCCTTAGGTAACCTGAGCGAACAAAACCTAGTTGATGACAATATTTATCTTTTTCTGTAAAAAATTCTCCTTTTCGAAGTGTGTTTTCTTTAAACAAATGAGAAATCGAATCCATATCTTCATTGTTGACTCCGAAATATGTTTTTATGTATTGCCGTAATTCGTTCATTCATTGTTTTTAATAAACGTCAAGATACGTGTAAAAGCCCATTTTACAAAAAATGAATATAACCTGCCTGGTTTCGAAACCAGGCAGGTTATATTCAGATTAATATGTAGGTGTTTGCAGTTAGTTTACACCTACAAAAATATCTACTTCTGCATTAACCGGATTCATAGCTCTTTCATCGTAAACCTCAAAATCGGTAGAAAATGTCCTACTAAGATTGGACTTCCATATTTTTGCCCAAGTATCTGGGATTGCATTCTTCGTCACGTCTCCTTTAGCGATGAATTTAGAATAAGTGCCATTATTGATGGTTATACCTATCATACCATCTGGAATTGTATCTAAAGTGCTCACTTTACAACCTACTATTGCAGTATAATAACCAGAATCTCTATTTTCATAATCTGTATAAACGCCGTACAGGGTATTTTCTAGTTTATTAGGAATTCTATGTATTGTCTCTTTTTTCATAAAAATGTCCCATAAATTATGAATGTCATTTGTGAGATGTTGATCTTCATTGCGTGTGCGTACAGAAAGCCCAATAATGTAAAAGCTTTCAAATTTCTCTGTTGTCATATTTTTGGTTTTTAGGATGAATATTATTCCAAAAATAGAAGGGTGTTATGACAACGGTATGTCAGTAGTAATTCATCGACTTTACTCAATAATCGAGATTTAAATGTTCTGTAGCTTGTTGCAAAATTAAAATTAATTTTCAACCTATGCTTAGAGGGATTGCCTCGGAGTAGTTTACTTTGACGTTTTTTTAGCTTTCTATGAAATTATATAAATTCAAGCTTCTTAAAATTAGTATTTAGAATATTTTGATCATTAATCTCTAGCCAATTATTAAGAATCGTAGCATATATACTTCTGAAATCTATCGTGTATTTGATATCCCCGTTATCGTCAAGATCATTTAGATCTGGGAGTTCATTATAAATTCCGGCATTTTTTAAAGAACCTCCGATGATCATGACGTTATTTGCTGCGCCATGATCAGTCCCTTGGCTTCCGTTCTGTCTTACTCTACGGCCAAATTCAGAAAAAGTAAGAATTAAAGTGTCTTTAAATCGATTATTTTTTTTTAGGTCTTTGACCAAAGCACCAAGGGATTCTGAATACATTTTTAATAATCGATCCTGACTATTTAGTTGATTTACGTGACTATCAAAACCACCTAGAGAACTATAATAAACTCTTGTTTTTAAACCAGAAATAATGAAATCTGCAATAGTTTTCAGGTTTTTGGCAAATGGATTGCGAGGATACTCCGTATTAGTAGTATAAATCTTAGAGGTTTCATAAATGTAAGAAGCAGAAGAATAAGTTTCTAACATGGTTTTGTATAAATACCCCTGATTATCTTCATCTAACATTTCTTTTTGGGTATTTGCAACCAGATTTTTAAAGAAAGGTTCTCGGGTAGTTTTATGTAACTGGTTTGGATCAGGAACTGCAATACCATTCATAAGATTACCTTTCATTGCTAAAGATAAAGAATTGTCTACCTCGATAGCTTGGTACGGATGCTGGCAATTGGCATCTAGGTACCGGCCTACCCAACCTGTTGATAGATACTCATTCGTATCACTAGCCGTTTGCCAGATGTCCGTACTTCTAAAATGCGATCGACTTGGATTTGGGTACCCTACATTATTTATAATAGATACTTCGCCTAGATCATACAATTCCTTAATAGCCTTTAGATAGTCATTGAAAGCTAAATCATTTGTTATTTTTAATGTTTGCACTTCTTTTTTTGCAATCGAAGGCCTTGAGTTGTGATAAATATCATTACTTATAGGAATTATAGTGTTTAATCCATCATTACCGCCAGAAAGCTGAATAATTATAACATTTCTATACCCTGATAATTGCTCTGGGGATAAAAACTCCATTCCTTTTATGAAAGAGGGGATAAGTGCCATTCCTGATGCAAAAACCGATTGTTTTAAAAAGTCTCTTCGTTCCATAAGTATTTGGTTTTAGCAAAGTTGATATTCGGGTAAACTCAACAATTCGATTATAAAATTCTTGGTATCGTCTTCATTTAATTGTGATACTACTCCTCTTGCCATTTCAGATAATTCGGGTTGGAGAATAAAGGAGATAAGGTTTGATTTACCTTTTTGTTCTATAGAAGTTAAAAAACGTTTCCAATCAGGAGTAGCTTTTACTTTTTTTTGAAATTTAGATTTTACGGCCTTATTCATCTCTTGTCTCATCATTTTATTCTCAGGATTATCGTTTTCATCCTGCCACTCAATAACTCCGCTATTTAGTGTAACCGAAGCTAGCTTCAAACGCAGCATAAGTGTCGAATTGTCTATCCAGGCTTTTCCACCAGTCCAGCCCGCAACGTTAGGCGGAAAGAATAATATTTGATTTAATTTACGCTGAAGATAAAGTAACACCTTTGGATCTTCATATTGAATATGAAAAGTTCTACTAAGTCCGACCATTAATTCGATTGGTGATTTTATTTTATTTCCAATGTTTTTAGAATCATAAAACCAATTGCTACTTAGTATTTCTCTAAGTAAAATTTCAAGATTATAGTTAGAATCATAAAAAACCTTTGCCAGTTTTTCAACACGATTCTTATCTATAGTTTCATTAACCAAATAAGAATATAATTTTTGGGTTATATAAAGAGCCGTTTGCTTTTCTTCTAAAAGTATTTTGAGAATATCTTCACCAGTAAAGTTTCCGGTTCTTCCTAATAATGTTTTTTCTCCATAATCATGGTGATTTTTTTTTACAATAAATTGACCTTCTTTGTTAAAATTCCAACCAGTAAAAGCTCGAGCGGCTTCTTTAATATCGTTTTCATTATACTTATTATCTCTTCCCAAGGTGAATAACTCCATCAATTCTCTTGCAAAGTTTTCGTTAGGGTGATCTTTTCGGTTTTGTCGATTATTTAAGAATAGTAGCATAGCTGGGGATTTAGATACCTCTATGAGCATATCGCCAAAGTTTCCCAGTGCGTGTTTTCTAATCACGTTATTCAGATGAATACAAGCTCTAGGTGTTCTGAGGCGAACTGCAAAATGATCATGGAAAAACAAGGTCATTTTTTCACGAAGGATTTGGTCAGTATTTAATAAACGAGAAAACCAAAGAAAATTCAATTCGTTCATTTTTTGTATGCGAAGTTTACGTGCTTCTTTTCTTTCTTCTCTAGAAAGATTCTTGGGGCTTTTGCTTAAGGCTCCAAAATTCATATGTAGCGGAGAGGCTTTTTGGTTTTCTAAGAATAATCGATCTATGATTTGGTTTTTTGTAAATTTTCTAGTAGTTTTTAATTCATTAGAGGTGATTCCGAAACCCGTGCGCCAATAGAGGTGTTGTATTTGTTTGTCTGACAAAGAAGTATTCATAGTCCCAGTATTTATCTGTAAGACTATGGATTATACAAATGGTTTAACTTATAGATATATTTTTTTAATTTCAATCAAATCCCATTTGTTGCCATAAAGATCTTCAAAAACAACCACGGTACCATAGATTTCATCTCTTGATTGTTCTAGAAAAGAAACTCCTTTTGATTTCATATGATTGTAATCCTTTCAGAAATCATCGGTATATAAAAACAAAAAAACCCGCCCGCCAGTTTGATTTCCTATGGCTTCTTCTTGGGGTTGAGTTGTTGCTCTGGCAAGTAAAATATTTGTATCGCTATCAAGTGACGGGGTAATTAATACCCATCGTTTTGCATCATCAAGTTTTATGTCTTCTACAAGTATAAAATTAATTTTTTCGGTATAAAATTGAATAGCCTCGTCATAATCTTTTACCACTAAAGTGATTGCTCCAATTTTACGTTGCATCTATTGTTACTTTACTTTTACAGTATCTGGAACTAACCCCGAAACGTTTCCACCATTTCTAATAACATCGCGTACGATTGAAGAAGATATATAACTTTTACCCGATGAGGTTAATAAAAACACTGTTTCGATTTCAGACATCTTTCGGTTGGTATGTGCTATCGCTTTTTCAAATTCAAAATCCGCCGGATTTCTTAGTCCTCTAAGTATGAAGTCAGCATCTTGTTGCTTGCAAAAATCAACAGTTAACCCTTTGTAGGTCATGACTTTTATTTTAGATTCACTTTTAAAGGCTTCTTGAATAAATCGCTTTCTTTCCTCTAGAGAGAACATATATTTTTTATCAGCATTGATCCCTATAGCAATGATAATTTCATCAAAAAGAGTTAATCCTCTTTCTATAATGTCATAATGTCCTAAAGTGATAGGGTCAAATGATCCGGGAAAAACTGCTCTTCTCATGAATATGTATGAATTGGTGAGATGATAAAGATAAGAATGAATTTACGATTTTAAGAATTACGATTTTAGAATTTTGAGTGACTTTTTTTAGCGAGATTTTGATTCATAATCTGTTTATTGAAATAACAACTATTGAATTGCTTCCTCAATCGTGTTAGTTAGTAAATCTTTTATACTAATTCCTGCGGCCAATACTTGTTGAGGTAAAATACTGGCCTCACTAAATCCGGGAGTAGTATTCATTTCAATAAAATGAGGCTCTCCATTATGAAAAATATATTCACTTCGTGAAAAACCCTTCATTTTTAATATCTGATATACTCGTAGTGCCAGATCTTGAACTTTTTTGGTATCTTCTTTAGATAGTCGGGCTGGAGTAATTTCTTGAGATTTCCCTAAATACTTAGCTTCATAATCAAAAAATTCATTCTCTGATACGATTTCTGTGATTGGGAGCACGGTGTCTTTGCCTTTGTAGGTAATTACTCCAACAGATACTTCGGTACCGCTTAAAAAAGATTCAATAATAATCTCATCATCTTCTTTATAGGCCAAATCAATAGCCGGAAGAAGCTCAGCTTCGGTTTTTACTTTAGAAACCCCATAGCTGCTGCCAGCTTTGTTCGCTTTCACAAAACAGGGTAAGCCAACTGTATCTAAAATTTCTTTTGAGTCTATTTTGTCTCCTTTATTCAGAAAATAATTAGTCGCTGTTGGTATTCCATATGGTTTTAAGGCGCTTATACAATCTCTTTTATTGAAAGTAAGGGCAGCAGGATAAAAATCACATGCAGTTTGTGGTATTCCAATCAGTTCAAAGTATGCCTGAATCAAACCATCCTCACCTGGAGTACCATGAATAATGTTAAAGGCAGCATCAAAAATGATTTTAGAACCATTTAGTGAGAGAGAGAAATCATTTTTATCAATAGGATGTTTTTGATCTTTATCATCTACATAATACCAACCATCTGTAGTAATATGAATTCGATAGGCAACATATTTCTCTGGATCTAAATGTTTGTATACAACATTCCCACTTTGTATAGATATTTCGAATTCGCTAGAATATCCCCCCATTAAAATGGCAATATTTTTCTTCATTCAAGTACTTTTAAAAACAAAAATATCATTTATCTTATAAGAAAAGCTTAAAACTTTCCGTTTTTATATATTTGTCCAAATTATGCACATATTTATGAATAAAGTTGTCGATTTCTTCAAAGGACTTTTTAAATTTATCTACAGTAAAATATTCTTAATACAAGTTGTTATTGCTATTGCGATGCTTGCAATACTTTCATATGTTGCTTTAGAGTGGTTAGAAAGTACTACAAATCATCACCAACGTATTGTAGTTCCTAGTTTGAGTAAAAAGAATTTAGATGAGGTAGAGAAGATCCTTACAGAGAAAGACTTGCGTTATGAAGTCCAGGATTCTGCTAGTTTTAATCCCGATTATCCTCGATATTCTGTTATAGAACAAAATCCGGTTGCCGGTAGTGAAGTAAAGGAGAATAGAAAAATATATGTCACCCTAAATCCTTCAGGATATCGAAAAATTGAAGTTCCTGATGTGGTGCTACAAACGCGTAGACAAGCAGAACCTAAATTAATAGCTATTGGGTTTAAAATAGGTACAGTTACTTATAAACCTAATATGTCTGACCAGGTTCTTGAACTAAGGCATAAAGGAAAAAAATTAGAGCCGGGAACCATGTTAATGAAAACCTCTACAATTGATTTAGTAGTTGGTGATGGCAAAGGATTGAAGTTAAATCTTTCCAATTAATACGAAAAGTTTTGGAAGAAAATGTAGATACAGGAGATTTTGATGGTGCCGAGGATGATCTCTATGAGCATTATCGTTTTGTGGCAGGAGCTGGCCAAGTCCCATTACGTGTGGATAAATTCCTGATGAATTTTGTTGAAAATGCGACTCGTAATAAGATACAGCAAGCTGCCAAAAATGGTAGTGTGTTCGTAAACGATATCCCGGTAAAATCTAATCACAAGGTAAAACCTAACGACGTAGTTAGAGTGCTTTTCTCTCACCCGCCTTATGAGAATCTACTTACACCCGAGGATATTCCGTTAGATATTGTATACGAGGATGAGGTGTTATTGGTAGTAAATAAACCTGCAGGAATGGTAGTTCACCCTGGTCACGGTAATTACTCTGGTACTTTGATCAATGCATTGATTTATCATTTTGATAACCTTCCCAATAATAGTAGTGATCGTCCGGGTTTAGTACATCGTATCGATAAGGATACCAGTGGACTTTTAGTAATCGCCAAGACTGAAGAAGCGATGACACATCTGGCCAAGCAGTTTTTTGATAAAACCAGTGAGCGTGAATATGTAGCTCTTGTTTGGGGGAATATTGAAGAAGATGAAGGGTCAATAGAAGGTAATATTGGACGTCATCCAAAGAACAGGCTTCAGAACACTGTTTTTGAAGGAGAAGATGCAGAGAAGGGTAAACCGGCGGTAACTCATTATAAAGTTATCGAACGTTTGGGATATGTAACTCTGGTATCTTGTAAATTGGAAACAGGTAGAACACATCAAATTAGGGTTCATATGAAGTATATTGGTCATACGCTTTTTAATGATGAGCGTTATGGTGGTGAAAAAATATTGAAAGGAACTACGTTTACCAAATACAAACAGTTTGTAGAAAACTGTTTCAAAATATTACCAAGACAAGCATTACATGCCCGGACTTTGGGTTTCGAGCATCCCGTTACTGGAGAGAAAATGCACTTTGAAAGCAGAATTCCTGAAGATATACAGCAATGTGTTGAACGGTGGAGAAACTATGCCAAGAATCAATTGACCGATCAATAGCTAATTAAATTGGTACGAAAACTATTTATTTTCACTACTTTTTTCAATATTAAATTAAGGTTATTAGAAACTTTATTTTTAAATAAATGCAGATTCCTTAACAAATAAATAGTACATTTGCCTTTTAATATTTTATAATGAATAAAGGAACAGTAAAATTTTTCAATGATTCCAAAGGATTTGGATTCATTACAGAAGAAGGATCAAACAAAGATCACTTTGTACACATCTCAGGATTAATCGACGAAGTTCGTGAAGGAGATGAAGTAGAGTTTGACCTTAAAGAAGGTAAAAAAGGATTAAACGCAGTAAATGTTAAAGTGATTTAATATATACGAATTAATTTTTTTAGTACAGCCTGCTCACAAAATGAGTAGGCTTTTTTTATGATGATCCTAAAAAAATCCAAATTCAAAATAGCTTTTATTAATACTCAAATAGAGAAGAAATAGTTGGATTGATTTCAATTGTCAATGCACAATTGTATTTTTGAATAAAATAAAAAGTCGGATCAATGAAAATAGTAATATCTCCTGCAAAATCATTAAACTTTGAAGACGAGTTACCTACAGACAGAGGTACTCAACCACAGTTTTTAGAAACTGCCGCTCAGATTAATCGAAAGTTATCTCGAATGTCTAAAAATGAAATTGGAGATTTGATGAGTATAAGTGATAAATTAGCCGACTTAAATTATACCCGATACCAGGATTTTCAAAAAGATCACACCAAAAAGAACTCCAAGCCAGCAATATATGCTTTTGATGGCGATGTTTATACCGGTCTTGATGCATATACGCTACCAACAGATAAACTCGATAGCCTTCAGGATACTTTGAGAATTTTATCGGGAATGTATGGATTATTAAGGCCTCTCGATCTCATTCAGCCATACCGATTAGAGATGGGAACTAAATTAGCCATAGAAAGAAATAGTGATTTATATGAACTTTGGAAAGATACGATTACAGCATCTCTAAATAATGAATTAGACGATGACGAATTGTTTGTTAACTTAGCCAGTAATGAATATTTTGGTGCAGTTGACAAGAAAAACTTAAAAGTTCCTGTAATCACACCAGTTTTTAAAGATTGGAAAAACGACAAGCTCAAAGTAATTAGTTTCTATGCAAAAAAAGCTCGCGGAATGATGGTACGATACATTATGGATACTGGAGCCGAAACCCTTGAAGATCTTAAAGGATTTAATTATGACGGGTACGGTTTCAGTGAAAAATATACTGCTAAAGATAATGAACCTGTTTTTGTAAGATAATAATTTATGAATCGATTCCCATTTCTTCTTTTATAAAAGCGATTTTTGGGCATTAGTACTAGACTTATATATGCTACGCTGGATCGATCATTATTTTATTTGATAACGGTCTTAGATCAGTTGTTTATTTTAGAATTTAGAAAATTATTACTTCTACATTCAAAAATAGAAAATTATGATTCAAGAATATTTTACCAAAGACTTAAATGAACTTCCTGCCGTTTTTATCGGTACTATATTAATTTATGTATCAATTTTGATATTTACAAGAATTTTTGGCCTTAAAAGCTTTGCAAAAATGACGGGTTTTGACTTCTTAAATACTATTGCTATAGGTAATCTATTAGCGATGAGCGTTGCAACCAGTAACCCTACACTGTTAACAGGTATTTTACTGATTGGTATTCTATACTTAATCAATTTTACAATAACCTATTTTCAATTTAAATCTGAAAAATTCAGAAATCTTACAGATAATACTCCACTACTTTTAATGAAAGAGGGAGAGTTTTTAAAGGATAATATGAGTCAGGCTAAAATTACTATGGATGAATTACGAGGTAAACTAAGAGAAGCGAACGTTCTGTCATTACAAGAAGTGCGTGCAGTCGTATTGGAAACCACTGGCGACGTTAGTGTTCTGCATGGCAAAAGTGATGAAGAGTTTAACAATTTTCTTTTAGAAGGAGTACGTCCATGATTATTAAATACAGACTATTGTTTCGACGATACTAGGTATATTTAATTATGCATCTAATTTTAGTATCTTCAACCCTAGTTAAGAACACACACAAATCATTAGATGCAAAAAATTATCGATTTTCTGGATTGGATTGGTGAAAAACTAGGTGAATTGGTAAGCTGGATCGCAGCTTTACTAGCTGTAGTCATAGGACTTGATGTGATCATTCGTTACATTTTTAAGTTTACTTATGTCTGGATGATTGAAATAGAAATTTATCTATTCGGAATGATGTTTCTTCTGGCTTCGGGATATACATTCAAGTATGGAAAACATGTGCGCGTAGATATTTTTTATAACAAACTCTCTAAAAAGGGAAAGGCTTGGGTAGACCTCATTGGAGGAGCTTTTTTATTGATTCCTTGGTGTTATGTCGTCATTGTTTCTTCCTGGTATTACAGTCTTTCTTCATTTAGTATAGGAGAAACCTCATCCCAAGCAGGAGGATTACCGGCATTGTACGTACTTAAGTTTTCTATTACCCTGGGATTCGCTTTTCTTTTGCTTCAAGGTATCTCTCATATGCTTAAATCTATTCAAATTATTTCCAATAAGGATTAGTGTATGGAGTATTTAGCAATAATATTATTTGTAGTTATTTTCATTCTTATCCTTAGAGGGTATCCTGTAGCATTCACATTGGGAGGTATTTCGGTAGCTTTTGCCTTTGGAGTATCTATTTTTGCTCCTGAAGTTTTTCAGATGTCTACATTTTATTTACTTCCGTCAAGGATCATGGGCGTCGTAAATAACTATGTATTGATGGCCGTACCGCTATTTATTTTTATGGGAATCATGCTCGAAAAATCCGGATTGGCGCAGAGTTTATTAGAAACTATGGCAATGATGTTTGGCCGTGTTCGGGGCGGCTTGGCAATTTCTGTAGTGATCGTGGGCGCATTACTTGCCGCTTCAACAGGAATCGTTGGGGCTACCGTTGTAACTATGGGATTGATAAGTTTACCAACAATGCTTAAACGAGGATATAAAACCGAGCTTGCTACAGGAGTTATTGCCTCAGCGGGAACTTTAGGACAAATTATTCCTCCATCAATTGTATTGGTACTATTGGCAGATACCATCAATAGTTCATCCAGAGGAGCAGCGTCTGTTGATGTTGGAGCATTGTTTTCTGCAGCCTTGCTTCCCGGAATTATATTGGTGATTTTGTATATTATTTACATCCTGATAAAATCTTTTATTCATAAAGAAGATGCACCCAGTATTCCTGCTGAAGAAATCAAGCAGTTTAGAGGGGATAATTTTACATCAAAGATTCTGAAAGTACTTTTTTTACCAATTTTATTAATTGTATTGGTCTTAGGATCAATTTTTACAGGGATAGCTTCACCTACTGAAGCTTCTGCGATTGGGGCAATTGGTGCAACCATACTGACCATTGTACAAAAGAAATTTTCATTCAAAATTCTAAAAGAAGTTGCACAGGAGACCACAAAACTTACCTCTATGGTGTTTTTTATTCTTTTAGGCGCCACCACATTTACTTTGGTGTTTAGAACATTAGGAGGAGACTCGTATCTACAGGAGTTAATCATGTCCTCTAATCTTACTCCGTTATTATTTTTATTATTGGTCATGATAGTAATTTTTATAGCAGGATTTTTTATAGATTTTATAGAAATTGTATTTATAATAGTTCCGGTAGTCACACCAATATTTAATGCTTTTGATATGGATATGCTTTGGGTAGGGATTTTGATTGCTTTAAATTTGCAAACGTCATTTTTAACTCCACCCTTTGGGTTTGCTCTGTTTTATTTAAAAGGTGTAGCGCCAGAAAGTGTCAAAACGAGTCAGATTTATAAAGGGATCATTCCGTTTATTATCATTCAGTTGGTTATTGTTGGGACCGTGGTGTTTTTTCCAGAGATTATTTTTATATCGAAATAGGCATAATTATGAAGTTTTTCAGAATCAAAAAACAGATGGTAATCAGGATTTGTATACTAATTCTTGCTATTCCATCGATTGTTTCCTGTTTAGGGGACCCTCCGGCAAGTATGATGAATACGTCTTCGTATGATGTGACTAAGCCAGATAAAGTATTTTACTGGAAAATGACCACTACTTGGCCTCCCAACTTCCCGGTAGTAGGTGAAGTAGCAGAGAAATATGCCAAGTGGGTTGATGAATTGTCTAATGGACAAATTAAAATTAAAGTATACGGAGGGGGAGAATTAGTACCACCACTTGAAGCTTTTGATGCTGTATCCCAAGGTAGCATAGAGATGGGATGCGGTGCAGCTTATTATTGGGCAGGAAAAACTCCGGCAGCACAATTTTTTGCTGCAGTACCCTTTGGGATGAATAGTCAGCAGATAACTTCATGGCTAGAAGTTGGAGGTGGATATGAACTATGGAAAAAGACATATGCTAAATTCAATCTTGTACCTTTTATGGGAGGAAATACCGGTGTGCAAATGGGAGGCTGGTTTAATAGAGAAATCAATAGTATTGAAGACTTCAAAGGATTAAAAATGAGATTACCAGGTATAGGAGGCAAAGTTCTCGAAAAAGCCGGTGGAGCTGCAGTTTTAGTCGCTGGTAGTGAAGTCTACACTAGTTTAGAGCGTGGGGTCATTGATGCTACCGAATGGATTGGCCCGTATCATGATTATAAGATGGGGTTTCATAAAATTGCAAAATATTATTATACTCCGGGTTGGCATGAGACAGGCTCACAATTAGAATTTTTTGTTAATAAGAATTTATATGATGGATTACCACCTCATTTGCAAGCAGTTTTACAAGCAGCATCCAAACGGGCACAGGTTTGGGTATTGTCAGAATTTGATAAGCAAAATGGGATTTATCTCGATAAATTAATTAATGAAGAAGGAGTCGAGTTACGTGAATTTTCAAAAGAGACTCTAGATGCATTGAGAGTATATACAGATGAAGCTTTATTGGAAATGATAGGAGATGACCCTTTGTCGAAGGAGGTTTATGAAAGCTATTCTAATTTTCAAAAAAGAATCTCGAAATGGTCAGAGGTAACCGAAAAAGCATTTTACAATAAGATTCAGAAAGAATAAAAAAAACCGCTCCAATATATTGAAACGGTTTTGCAAATGTTAAGGTGTGTTTACTCTATTCAACTATAGTTCGATAGTTGTTTCATTACCATCATTATCAGTTTGTGTTGCTATATTATCGCACTCTCCATCACCAAAGTCCAAAGTTATAGTTTCGCTGTTTTGTGAAGTAATAATAACACCACTCACTGTATAAACACAACCTCTTTCGTTACGCAAAGGAGTTGTAATTTCTACAGCGTATCTATCACCATTACTAAATTCAGTAATACTACTTCCAGAATTTAAAGTATAGAATTCTAATTCATTAGAATTAACCGGGTCGGGACCAAAGAAAGTTTCGTTTGTAAAAGTTGTTTCACTGGTTGCCGTAAGGCCATCTTCCCAGGCAAAGGAGAAGTTGGAGTTCGTAGCAAAATTTGAGGTATATGAATCATTTCCGGTATCATTTCTAAACGTAAACGTCGTTGTAGCGTTTCCACTTATGGTAATATTCTTGTAAACTACGTTTTCCAGAGTGTAGCTGATCTCAACTTTGTTTTCAGTGTCAAGCGTTACGGCAAAACTCATTCGAATGCTGCCTGAGATCATTTCGCCATTTACTTCACATCCATCTCCAAAATCAATTAGAATGATACGTGTGTTTTCTGCAAATTCAGAAGTTATTGTAGCACAATCAACCATTTTGTTATTAAAACTACGAGTTGTGGGTACAAAACCAGATTCGTTATTGAAGACGTTCTCTACCAAAGTGTTAATTTCGGTATTAACAGCTTCAACATCCTTAAATTGTGCAGCAGTGGTAACCTGCGCGGTTGGGATCTGAGGATCATTGTCATCATCTTGACAGCTAACTAAAAAAGAGCTTGATACAAGTATGAAGCTTAGAAAAGCGATTACTCTGTTTTTCATACTAAAAATTTTAAAATTGTCAATAAATAGTGTTCAAAATTGTTGTTTGTATTGTTACAACGGAAGTAAAATCAAAAATCATATAATTAATAACGTTAATTTTTGTTAAGATTATGTTAGAATTTATAGATTTTTCTTTGAATGTAAGTCATATCGAAGGCTATTAAAACTTATATATTTTTAACATACTATTGCAAAGAATATTTCTAATCAATATCTTCGCAGCGAATGTTCGCTAAAAGTGTTCTAAACTCAATTTTTATATTATGCAAATCAAAAAGGTTTTAGTCGCCAACCGCGGGGAAATCGCAATCAGAATTTTTAGAGCTTGTACCGAGATTGGACTTCAAACAGTAGGTATTTATACTTATGAGGATAGATATTCTTTACATAGATACAAAGCAGACGAAGCTTATCAGATCGGTCAAAATCATGAACCCCTTAAACCTTATTTGAATATAGATGCAATTATAAAGGTTGCTAAGAAAAATAATGTTGATGCGATTCACCCAGGTTATGGTTTTCTTTCTGAAAATGCAGACTTTGCCCAAAAATGTTTGGAAAATGATATTATCTTCATAGGCCCCAAAGTATCGGTTTTACGTTCTTTGGGGGACAAAATAACTGCCAAGAAAGTTGCCATTGATAATGATATTCCAATTATCCAGAGTAATAAAGAAGATCTTACCGATATCAAAATAGCACTGAAAGAAGCAAAACGAATTGGATTTCCGGTTATGCTTAAAGCGGCTTCGGGGGGTGGAGGTCGTGGGATGCGAGTGATTAGAAATGCTGAGGAGTTGGAAAAAGCGTTTCCAGAATCTCGTAGAGAAGCACTCAATGCTTTTGGAGATGATACTGTTTTTCTCGAAAAGTTTGTAGAAAACCCAAAGCATATAGAGATACAGATTGTGGCGGATCATCATGGTAATATGGTGCATCTTTTTGAACGAGATTGTTCGGTGCAAAGACGCTACCAAAAAGTAATCGAATATGCGCCTTCTTATGGTGTTTCTAAGAATATTCTTAATGATCTGTACGCATATGCGCTCTCGATTTGTAAAGCTGTTGATTACAACAATATTGGAACTGTTGAATTTTTGGTAGACGACGACGGAAGTATCTATTTTATTGAAGTTAACCCAAGAGTACAAGTAGAGCACACCGTAACAGAAATTGTTACTGGAATTGACCTCATTAAAGCGCAGATTTTTATAGCAGGAGGATATAAGTTATCAGATCAACAAATTAAGATAGAGAGTCAGGAAAGTATAAAAACTAACGGTTATGCATTACAATGTAGAATAACGACTGAAGATCCTGAAAATGATTTCAAACCAGATTATGGTACCATAACTACATATCGTAGCGCATCTGGATTCGGAATACGATTAGACGCAGGTAGTGTGTATCAGGGGGTAACTATTTCGCCATTTTTTGATTCGATGTTAGTAAAGGTTTCTGCAAATAGTAGAACGTTGGATGGTGCTTGTCGAAAAATGCGAAGAGCACTTTCAGAATTTAGAATCCGTGGGGTAAAAACCAATATGCCTTTCCTGGATAATATTCTCCAACACGAAACTTTTAGAAAAGGAGCGGTAACGGTTAATTTCATTAGAGATACTAAAGAGCTGTTTAGGATTAGAGAATCGCGAAATCGCGCTACAAAATTAGTAAACTTTTTGGGTGATGTTATTGTTAATGGCAACCCTGATGTAAAGAAAATAGACCCCACAAGGTCCTTTGTAACACCTGTAGTACCAGAATTCGAGGAAAATGGTGTTTTTCCCAAAGGAACCAAAGACCTATTAACAGAGTTAGGACCTGAAAAGTTTGCTATATGGTTAAAAAATGAAAAAAAAGTACATTTCACAGATACTACCATGCGAGATGCACATCAAAGCCTTTTGGCTACCAGAATGCGTACCTATGATATGCTTAGGGTAGCAGAAGGGTTTGCCAAAAACCATCCTGAAATATTTAGTATGGAAGTTTGGGGCGGTGCGACTTTCGATGTTTGCTTGCGATTTCTTCGTGAGAATCCGTGGGAACGACTTAGAGAATTAAGAAAGGCAATGCCAAACCTTTTATTACAAATGTTGATTAGAGGTTCGAATGGTGTTGGATATACAGCTTATCCTGATAATCTGATTGGTAAATTTGTGGAACAATCTTGGGAGAATGGGGTCGATGTATTCAGAATATTTGATTCACTTAACTGGATGGAGTCTATAGCTCCTTGTATAGAACATGTGCGAACAAGAACAGAAGGTCTCGCTGAAGGTTCATTATGTTATACAGGAGATATTTTGGATCCGAAACGCACGAAATACACTTTAAATTATTACATACAACTCGCAAAAGATATAGAAAATGCCGGAGCACATATTCTTGGGATTAAAGATATGGCAGGCCTTTTAAAGCCTTATGCCGCTTACGAATTGGTTTCAGCATTGAAATCTGAAATTAATATTCCTATTCATTTACATACTCACGATACCTCATCTGTGCAATCTGCAACATATCTTAAAGCGATCGAAGCTGGTGTTGATGTGGTTGATGTTGCATTAGGAGGACTCTCTGGGTTAACAGCACAACCTAATTTTAACGCGGTTGTAGAGATGCTTAAGTTTCACGAACGTGGAAATGAGATTGATATACCAAAACTGAATGAATATTCTAATTATTGGGAAGCTGTACGAGAATATTATTATGTTTTTGAGTCTGGACTTAAGGCGGGAACAGGACAAGTATATCAGCATGAGATTCCGGGAGGACAATATTCTAACTTAAAGCCACAAGCTCAAGCATTGGGCTTGTCTGACCGATTTCATGAAATAACAAGAATGTACAGTGAAGTGAATGAATTGTTTGGGGATATTGTGAAAGTAACTCCTAGCTCTAAAGTAGTTGGGGATATGGCGCAATACCTGGTAAGTAATAACCTCACTATCGAGGATGTAAAAGAGAGAGGAGACACTATTTCTTTTCCGCAGTCGGTGATGAGCTTTTTTAAAGGGGAATTAGGGCAACCCGTAGGAGGTTTTCCAAAGGCGTTACAAAAATCGGTACTTAAGGATCAGAAACCATTTACGAATCGTCCCAATGCACATCTAGAGCCTGTAGATTTTGAAAGTGAATTTAAAGAGTTTGTTAAAGTGTTTAAAAAAGGAATGGGAAGAGAGCTGGATATTACAGATTTCTTGTCTTACAAATTATACCCAAAAGTGTTTACAGGTGCTTATAATCATCATCTTAAGTATGATAATGTGATGAATATCCCTACCAAAAATTTCTTTTATGGAATGGATCCCGAAGAAGAAATTATTGTAGAGTTAGATCAGGGGAAAACAGTATTGGTTCAGTTGATTTCTATAGGAGATCCCAATGATGAAGGTAAAGTTACTGTATTTTTCAAGGTTAATGGTCAAACTCGAAATGTGGTAGTACAAGATAGTGCTATAAAAGTAGATAAAGTAGTTCACATCAAGGCAGACAAAGCAGATAACAAACAGATTGGAGCACCATTACAAGGTTCGTTGTCTTCCGTAATGGTAAAAGCAGGACAGGAGGTAAAAAAGAACGAACCATTGTTTATAATAGAAGCTATGAAGATGGAAACTACAATTACGGCTAATGAAGAAGCGATAATCAAAAAAATAGTACTGAAACCAGGTACCATGGTAGAAGCTGATGATTTGGTAGTTATTTTGAAATAAAAAAACGAAGAGGTTTTTTAAACCTCTTCGTTTACATTTTTCGACTTAATAATATTAGTTTTTGATAATCAATCCGGACATGCAAAATTACATTGATGATTAAGGCTAGACTCACATTCTATAGGAGAACCTTTCACACTAGGCAGATTACCTCCAGTAATTTTTTGTAAACTTAAGGTGGAAATCACATTTTTGTTAAATTCTAATTTTTTCAAATTTCTTTTTTTCATGATATATATTTATAAGGTTAATACTATTGTAATAAAGATAGATTTTAGAGATGTTAGCTTTTGTTAGATGTTCGTTAAAGTTCTCACAAGAACTTATCATTCTATTAAGGATTTTGCAATAAACTTAACGGACTTTTGAAAAAAGTATTATTGAAAACTGTATCTAAATCACTAGTAACTAAAAGCTAAAGATCTTTGTAGTTCGCAAAATCTTTCTATTTTTACTAAAAAAGTAAAAACATCCCCGGGAGCTTTGAGAATCAGGCCTATTGAAATAGCAGTATTTATCCTTTTTGTATTAGGAGCATTATTTGGACTCATGTTTTTGAGCCAAAAAGGAGACTTGAAAGAGTTTCAAGTACAAGATGATGGATTTTCATACGAAGGCTTTTCGGTGAAATACCCCACATACCTCACGTTTTTAGGGCTTGAAAAAGAGGAAGATTCATCCCTTACAAGACAAGATATTATTAAAGTAACAGAAATCGTTACTCCATTAGAAATTGAAACCATCGACAGTAAGAATGATATTGCAGAGGTGCAGCAAATCAAAGAATTACCAGATTTCTCTAAAATAGACACCACTCAGCTCATTAGAATTAAGTATCCGAAGGATAATCCCAATTTTGCAAAGGAGTTAAGAGATAAACTATCGTCTCGATCCTGTAGAATCCTTCATTATGGAGACTCTCAAATAGAGGGAGATAGAATCACTGCTTATTTACGTAACAGATTGCAACATATGTATGGGGGTAGCGGCCCGGGATTTATTCCTGTACTTCCTGTTTATAGACAGATAAGTGCTAAGGTTGAACCTAGCGAACATTGGGAGCGTTATGCTTTCTTTGATCCAACCAAAAAAAAGTTTTCTCATAAAAAGTATGGTGCATATTTGTCAATTTCAAGATTTACAAAGGATCAGCCGGTTCTTCTAGATAGCACTGCTTTTGATTCTTTACCGATAGTAAAAGCTTCAGTCAACATTGGAAAGTCAAAGAAAACATATGCAAAGTTCAGAAGGTTTACTAACATTGGTTTACACTACGGTAATTGTAAGTATCCTGTAAAAGTATCGGTATTCAATGATGGAGAATTAATTCAGCAGGACAGTCTAATAACCGATGGGCAATATCATCATTATAAAATTCGAACACTCAGAACACCTACAGATTTAAAAATCCAATTTGAAGGCAAAATAAGTGCTGATTTTTATGGATTAACGCTAGATGAGGGCTCTCGAGTACAAATTGATAACGTGGCCATGCGCGGGGCTTCAGGAACTATTTTCTCAAGCACCAACGGGGCTACTTATAGTAGAATGATAAGACAACTAAAACCAAAAGTGGTGATCATGCAGTACGGAGGTAACACTATGCCATACCTTAAAGATTCTACAGATATTGATAAGTATACCAAAAGAGTGGCAAGCCAGATAAATTGGATAAGAAAACGTGCAAAGAACACCAGCTTTATATTTATTGGCCCTACAGATATGTGTCTTCCCGTAAATGGTAAAATGGAAACCTACCCAATGTTACCGTATCTTAATACCAGACTCATGGAAACCTGCCTTGAAAATAATGTTGCGTATTGGAGTATGTATGATGCTATGGGCGGAAAAGGATCCATGGAGTTGTGGGTAGAAGAAAAGCTTACCGCAAAAGATTATATGCATTTTACCTGGAAAGGAACCAAAATAATTTCTGAACTATTTTTTACAGCCCTATACCTTGACCTCAAAGAACCTATTAATAATGATGAAGCATAACCTATTATTTATGTATGTATGGTTTTTAACTGTGCCATTAATGGCACAGACCTACGTTTTAGACACTATACAGGACAAACTTCCTTTTGTAAACTGGAAAGCCAATACCATTAAGATGGCAGATAAATCTCCAGCATTTAGAAAGCTGTTTCATAAGTTTGATACCATAGCAAGGGGAGGAGAAGAAGATCTTCACATATTTCATATAGGTGGATCCCATATTCAAGCAGATATTTATTCAAACCGTTTACGGTCCTATCTCCAAACTATGAGTCCGACAGCAAAAGGACAACGTGGATTTATTTACCCTTTTAGTATCGCCCAGACCAATAACCCCGGAAACTATAGAGTAGAGTATGATGGCGAGTGGACAGGATATCGCTGCTCAGTAAGAAAAGATAGTGTTGCATGGGGTCTGGCAGGTGTTACTGCTGTTTTTAAAGACTCGATGGCAAATGTGAAGATAAAAGTGAATGGCAATAATTATCATGAAAAGATGTATGATTTTAATAAAATGCGAATCTTTTATGATAACTGGAGTAATGATTATGAGATATCTTTTAAACAAGACTCTCTGGTTGCCCAAATAAAGGAAAATAAAAAAGCACATTTTATAGAATATACGTTGAATAGGTCTGTAGATGAAATAGAGTTTTGCATTCATAGAAGTGAGGACGTCGAGGATGCCGAGTTTTTAATGATGGGAATAGAGTTAATGAATGACAATAAAGGGGTTCAGTACACTTCAATTGGAGTAAATGGAGGTAGTTTTTCCTATTATGATCGTTGTCGCTATTTTGATGATCAGTTATTATTATATGAACCAGATTTATTCATTGTATCTGTAGGAACCAATGATGCATACCATCCGGATTTTAATCCAAAAGAGTATAAAGAGTATTATACAGAGTTGATCAAATTAGTCCAAAAAGCAAATCCCGATTGTGCTGTCTTACTTACTGTGCCTAATGATTCTTATTATCAAAAGAAGATACCAAACCCAAGAACACGAATCGCAAGAAAGATAATTTATGAAGTAGCTCAAGAACAAAAAATGGCTGTTTGGGATTTTTATGAAATTATGGGTGGATTTAATTCTTCGCAAAGTTGGTACAAGAATAAGTTGATGCCCCGGGATCGAATACATTTTACAGTCATGGGATATCGTATAAAAGCAGATTTACTATTACAGGCGTTAGCGCATTCTTGGGAAAATGAATTAGAATTACCACCAAATTCTGTATTGAATCAGATTATTAATGAATAGACTCTTTGACATATTTTCTTTTTCAGAGGATTTTCCATTAATCTTTACACAAGCAAATTTCTGGATATTTTTTGCAGTTATCTACTTCATTTATGCGATAGTCTACAGTAAAAAGAGTTTGCGTAGCGCCTATCTCTTTGCTATTAGTCTACTTTTCTATTACAAAACTAGTGGGTTTTTTATAGGGATTCTAATCTTTAGTACCGTAAATGATTTTTTTCTCGGCAAAGCGATCTATAATAGTAGGTCGGTTTTACTTCAAAAAACTTTGGTTGCGATTAGTGTAATTATTAATCTGGGAACACTATGTTATTTTAAATATGCTTATTTCTTTACAGATTCCTATAATTACCTTTTTCAAACAAGTTATGAAGTGTTCAACTACCTTGGACATTGGGCAAACACCTGGAGTAGTGTTGATTATTTTACCGTAGATAAAATCATTCTTCCTGTAGGGATTTCATTTTATACTTTTCAAACGATTAGTTATAGTGTTGATATCTATAGAAAGCAGATCAAACCACTCAATTCGATCATCGATTTTGGTTTTTTTGTGAGTTTCTTTCCACAACTCGTGGCAGGCCCTATTGTACGTGCTGCCGATTTTGTTCCCCAGATCAGGAAAGACATCAATATTACCAAAGAAGAATTTGGTGCTGCAACCTTTATGATTTTAAAAGGGCTGATCAAAAAGATGATCTTTGCAGATTATATTGCTGCCAATTTTATGGATCGCGTTTTTGATGTTCCAGAAATGTTTTCAGGTTTTACCAATATCATGGCCATGTTTGGATATTCTCTGCAGATCTATGGAGATTTCTCGGGGTATACCGATATCGCAATCGGATTGGCATTACTCATGGGATATAAACTACCAGTAAACTTCAACTCACCCTATAAAGCTATACATTGTGGAGATTTTTGGAGAAGATGGCACATCTCTCTGTCAAGTTGGTTAAAAGATTATTTGTATATCCCTATCGGAGGTAATCGTAACGGAAGTATTTTCTCATATACCTTTATTTTAGTTTTTGCCTTTTTAGGGGCTTTTGCCTATGCAGATTTTGGTATCGCCATTATAACTACTGCAGGCATAGGTCTGTTGTTAATCATAACGCTGTTTTCGTCTAAGTTGGCCTGGCATTTCAATAGAAATGTAAATATTATGATTACGATGCTGGTTGGTGGACTATGGCATGGTGCTTCATGGAAATTCGTTATCTGGGGCGGACTTAATGGTATAGGCATTGTAACCTATAAATATTGGCGTAAAATAAGTCCGTACGAAGATTCGAAGGCTTGGTATGCTTTGTTATGGCGAATTGCATTGACTTTTGTCTTTATCACCTTCACCAGAATTTATTTTAGGGGGAATAGTATGGATCATATTGATCGTTTCTACCAGCAGGTGGCGACCAACATGGATTGGCAAAACGCACTTGCCGTACTTTGGGAATATCGTGTCGTTTTTGGTGTAATGCTCGTAGGGTATATTACACACTGGTTACCGTATCGTACCAAAGATTGGATCCAAAGTCTGTTTATAAAAAGCAATATGGTGATTAAAGCGATTGTAGTAGTAGCGGTTGCGATTCTGTGTTATCAAACGTATGCCGCCGATTTCCAACCATTTATTTATTTTCAGTTTTAGTACGTGAGTATTTTGAGACGAAGCATGGCGTGCCCCTACGGGTCGGGCTATTCGCGCTACACGGTAGCTTGCTGCTATCCCTCACGCAAAATTTTTACTTTAGAGATTAGAAATTTGAAAAGTTACTAGTAAAAAAGAAATGATCAGACAATAAACAGAACCTTTTTTATGTCTTATAAATTTTGATTGCTACAAACTAAGCCTAGGTTCATTATTGGTTACATAAAGGGCCACTTATTTATTGTTAAGGATAGTCAGAAATTTGTTACCGACCAATTTTGAAGAATAACTTCTTTTGGATGTAAGAGAATACTATTAAATTCGTACTCATAACTCATAACTCATAACTTGTTCCACCATATCCATCCATATGAACCATTTTTTCCAAAGGGCGCCACAAAACTTATTGTGGGTACGTTGCCACCACCTCGCTTTACCACTGGTGAACTTAATGAAAGAGATGTAGATTTTTGTTACGGAAGTAGTAATGGTTTACTTTGGCCGGTTCTAGATCGTATCTTTAATCTTAACCTGAAATACGAAACCACACAAGAAGCAGCAGAACAGCGAAGAAGTTTTTTAATTTCACGAGGAATCGGGGTTTGTGATATTGTAGATAGTTGTGAGCGTAGAAAAATTGATGCCTCTGATTTAGGAATGGAAAATATAAAGCTCAGAGATTTGGTTTCTTATCTAAAACAATACCCTGACATTGATACGCTTATTTTCACAGGAGGGAATAGCAAAAACGGGCCAGAATATTTTTTTAGAAGACATCTTAAACGATATGACAAGAAATTAGAAGTGATATCTAATACTATTCCAAGAATTCATAAGGTCGAACTAGAAGATAGGATAGTTAAAACAATATCCCTTACAGCCCCTTCAGGATCGGCCAATAGAGCTATTGGGAGTACGCAATTGTATAAAGACCTGAAAAATAAAAACCCCGCGTTCAATACGATTGATTTCAGGGTTTTGCAGTATGCTGTATTTTTCTAGTTTATTCTTCTTCTTCAGACTTACTTTTTGCTGGTTTTTTTGCTGCTGTTTTGGTCTTTGCCGGAGCTTTAGGTTTTGCCGCCGCCTTGGTTTTTGTTGCGCTCTTTGCTTTGGGCTTTACATTGGTAGTTACAGTTCCTTTAGATTTTTTACGACGTCTTAATCTACCAAAGGTTCCTATATTTATTTTACCTCGGCGAGTTTTTTTATCTCCTTTGCCCATACATTAGATTTTGATTCCGATTTTTATCGGTAGGGATTAAACAATTGGTTAGGTACAAAATAAGCCATAACAAATAAGTTGATACCAACCTAAATGATAATTGGCGATTCTATCTGACATTAAAAAAATAAATATAAACAGATAAATTACTAATGTAAGGATTTGTTTAGAGAAAAGGAAATGTGATTAGATCTATATTCTATTTTTCACTTTAATCTAGCATATTTTTTTAGCATCTTTTCTACGTTATTGATTCTAGTCTACTTAATGACTAAGGTTTCTACAGAGTTAGAATGGTATTCTAGTTGTCATCCCAACGTAGGCTGGGATCTATACACTACTTTATCTTATTGTCATTACAAAATCCTCAATACTGTCAACGCCATTATGAGTTAGGTGTTTGATAAAAGCAGAACCAATGATGGCACCTTTTGAGGTTTTGGTTGCTTGTAAAAATGTCTCTTTATTACTAATACCAAAACCAACTATTTGTGGATTTTTAAGTTGTAACGCTTCAATACGCTCAAAATACTGCTGTTGTTCACTTCCAAAAGTATTCTTGGCTCCGGTGGTACTGGCAGAACTTACCATATAAATAAAACCATTTGATACCTCATCAATACATCTGATACGTTCATCTGATGTTTGTGGAGTGATTAAAAAGACATTGATCAATCCGTATTTCTCAAAAGTTTCCTGATAGTGCTCATGATATTCAGCTACCGGTAAATCGGGAATGATCAAACCATCGATTCCTATTTCTTTACATTTCGCACAAAATTCCTCTATTCCGTATTGCATCATTGGATTAAAGTATCCCATGATAATCAAAGGAATATTTACAGATTTGCGAATATCTTTTAATTGCTCAAAAAGAAGTGCTGTGGTCATTCCATTTTTAAGGGCTGCGGTCGAGCTTTCTTGTATCGTTGGGCCATCGGCCAACGGATCACTGAATGGCAATCCTATTTCGATCATATCAACACCACTTTTTTCTAAATCTTTGATCACTTTCACGGTGTCATGAAGTGATGGATATCCCGCCGTAAAATATATCGACAGCAACCTTTTATCTTCTGCTAGTTTCTGGTTTATTCTGTTTTTCATATGTATTTGTCATTTCCGTCTTCACGTATATCTTTTTGTTTCTTTTTTTTCTTTGTCATCCCAGCGTAGACCAGAATGACAAGTTACTTTGTGTTTTTTTGATGTTTAAATTGATACTTTAATATTTCAGTTCATCCGTGGATTCCAGCCTACGCTGGAATGACAGTTCTTACAGATTTTGTAGTATTTCGCTTCTGTCATCCCAGCGTAGGCTGGGATCTATATCGGTGTTAACAATCAAAAGCTAAATCGTTCCATTTAGGATTATCTTTTTCAATTAAATTGATTTTCCATTGTCTTTTCCAACTTTTTAATCTCTTTTCTCTAGTTATAGCATCATTAACATGTTGATACATTTCAAAATAAACTAATTTATCTAAGCCATATTTTTTAGTAAAACCATCGATCATTTTGTTTTTATGTTCAAACATTCTCCTTTCCAGATTTCCTGTCATACCAATATAAAGTGTACCATTCTTTTTATTCGTAAGAATATAAACAGCATATTGATGTTTTGGTTTTAACATTTAGTTCTATATGGATTCCAGCCTACGCTGGAATGACAGTTACTGCAATTTCAATGTTTTTTGATTTACTCTGTTATTATTTTATATTAGTACAGAGTAGTTAGTAATTAGCACTTAGTATGAGACGAAAATCTTAATACTGAAAACTTCGTACTCACTACTAAAATTCACAATTTAAAATAATCAATATACGTGTTAAGGTCTTTATCACCTCGGCCAGAAAGGCCTATGACCACAATATCATCTGGTTTAAAGGTCTTATCATTAAATATCGCCAAGGCATGTGATGTTTCTATAGCCGGGATAATACCTTCGAGTTGTGACAATTCAAGTCCTGCAGTCATGGCATCATCATCGGTAACCGAATAAAACTCCCCTCTCCCTGTTTTATATAAATGCGAGTGTAAAGGTCCTACCCCTGGGTAATCCAAACCAGCAGAAATAGAGTAGGGCTCAGTAATTTGACCATCTGGGGTTTGCATTAATAATGTTTTGCAACCATGAATAATTCCTTCTTTACCTAATTGAGAAGTAGCCGCACTTTCACCAGAATTTACGCCTTTTCCTGCTGCTTCTACAGCAATGATGCCAACACTAGGTTCGTCTAGAAAATGATAGTAAGTACCCGCAGCATTACTACCCCCACCAATACACGCTACTACATAATCTGGATGTTCTCTACCTTCTTTTTCTTTAAGTTGCCATTTAATCTCTTCTGAAATAATCGATTGAAACCGTGTTACCATATCAGGATAAGGATGAGGACCTATTGCAGAACCAATGATGTAGTGTGTATCTACCGGATTATTGATCCAGTCTCGTATCGCTTCATTAGTGGCATCTTTGAGTGTTTTACTCCCTGATTTAGCAGGTCTCACTTCAGCTCCCAGCATTTTCATCCTTGCCACATTGGGTGCTTGCCGTTTGATATCGATCTCTCCCATGTAAACGATACACTCAATACCCATTAGGGCACAAACCGTTGCTGTCGCTACACCATGCTGTCCTGCTCCCGTTTCGGCGATGATTCTATTTTTACCTAATCGTTTGGCCACAAGTATTTGTCCGATCGTATTGTTCACTTTATGTGCTCCGGTATGATTAAGGTCCTCACGCTTCAGATATACTTTTGTGTTATACTTTTCTGAAAGTCGCTTTGCAAAATACAAAGGAGAAGGACGGCCCACATAGTCTCTAAGTAATTGATTAAATTCTTCTTTAAAAGAAGGATCATTCATGATATCGAGATATGTGGTGCGTAACTCTTCTACATTTGGATATAGCATTTCGGGGATATATGCTCCTCCAAAATCTCCATAATATCCTTTTTCGTTTACTTGATAACTCATTTCTTTTAATTTACAGTTTTTAATTGATAGTTGATAGTGTAGTAATAAGATCTAATATCAATCAATTATCAACGAACAACAATTTTTTAAATTCTTCTAATTCTTCAATATTTTTTAGTCCTGGTTCAATCTCAAATTTGCTATTTACATCGATAGCGTATAAGTACTTGGATTCTGGCCTGCGCATGAACGATAAAACAGAATTGATCTCATCTAGTCCAATCCCTCCACTTAAAATAAATGGGGTAGTCGAGGGGTAATTTTCTAGAACGCTCCAATTAAATGTATATCCATTACCACCTTTTTCTTTGCCTTTGGTATCAAAAAGAAATGCATCTACAACACTTTCAAATGGTTTTAAAGCATCGAAATCGAATTTATTTTTGATAGAGAATACTTTCCACACTTCGACAGGCTCAGTGTTCCACTCGACAGATTCAGTACTTTTATTAACAAGCTCAAAATAACTTGCCAACTTCAATTTAAGATCTTGGCAATACGTTGCAGATTCATTTCCGTGTAACTGGACCGTCTTGAAACCATACTGTTTTACTTTTTTAATTATAAACTCAATGGAGGCATCTACAAAAACGCCTGTTTTCTTAATTTTTGGAGGTAAATCGGGGATATTTCCCTCAAAGTTTCTGGGTGATTTATCATAGAAAATAAAGCCTAAATAATCTGGCTGTAACCGGGCTACTGCTTCAATATTTTCTTGATATTTCATTCCGCAGACTTTAACTTTCATAGATCAATTTTGTAAACTTGTTTGTAACGTGATATTGCGATTGTCAAAATTGATATCGTGCGCAAAATTATAGACCTGATTAAAATTATCCTGCATATTGGGCTCTTCTATATCGTATAACAATTCTCGTACTAGTTTAGATTCGAAATTATGCTTTTTAGACGTTGAATATTTTAGTAATTGACTGCCTATGGTTTTGTAAAACAACTTTTCTATGATGGTTTTGTTTTTAGGTTCTTCATCGACCAGTTCGATTTCTACCTCGCATTTTTGTAAAATACTTTCAATAATATGTTGTGTTGGGACATTCTTTGTCAATGTAATATTTAGTTGTTTTTCTTGAATATCGGTTGCACGAATTATTGCTTTGGCTACGTAATCTACCGGAACGATATTAAGTCCCCCTTCTATGTTCAAGGCCATTCTTACTTTTCCTATGTTAGCATTTGTTTTTTTTATTTTTTTGAAGAATTCTCCGATTGCATAAAACACGATATATCGACTACTAACAAATTTTGGATAATCGATTAATCTACCAGAAACTACACTTGGTCGAGCAATGGTACAACTAAAGTTGTTTTCTTTTGCAATTTGTAAAATGAGTTTTTCGACTTTCATTTTATAGGCCTCATAAAAGTTTCTGAATTCAAAATTAGAGACCGAATGGTAATCATCTGTAATTTTACCTTCAATTTCACCTCTTGAAAAGGCTGTACTTACAAAAACCAATTTTTTGGTTCGAGATTTGATGTTTTCAAAAAATGCCTGTGTATTAGCATAATTTACGTGTGCAATTTCATTTCTTGCTTTATCGGTATTACTTAAATTTACAGAAGCTGCCAGATGATAAACAATCAAATTATTACCCGCAGCCTCAGGAAGTAAAAAATCATTGATTTCTCCCTCGATGACATGAATATGTTTTAAATATCTTTTGTAAAAAGGTAGTATTTTGTTAGGGATAAGCTGTTTTGTGAAAACTTCGTTTAACAAACGGTCTTTAGCCATTGCTTCACTTTGCTTACGAATCAAAACATAAATAGTAGCTTTCTCTTTTTTTGAATACAAATCGAATAAGAGTTCAAATAATACATGTGAACCTATGTTTCCTGTTACCCCTGTTATTAATATTGTATTCATTTGAGTTGATTTATAAATTCTTTGGCACTAGCTCCGGGATTTTCTGTTTTCATAAAGTTTTCACCAATTAGAAAGCCTTTATATCCGTATGATTTCAAATCCTTGATGGCTTCGATACTACTAATTCCACTCTCTGAAACTTTTACGAAATCATTGGGAATTTGAGTACTAATATTTTTGCTGATATCAGTACTTACTTCAAAAGTTTTTAGATTCCGATTATTAACCCCTAACATGTCTAAAGACGGCATGATAGATTTTTCTAATTCTTCTTGATTATGAACTTCAAGCAAAACATCTAACGATAGACTTTTGGCAAGCTCTGATAACGTTTTAATCTTGTCTTTGGTTAGCACTGCAGCAATTAAAAGAATAACATCTGCACCATGGGCTTTGGCTTCTAATAATTGATATTCATCAATAATGAATTCTTTACGAAGCAAAGGAAAATGTACTGAGGCGCGAACAAGCAAAAGATCATCAAGTGAGCCTCCAAAGTATTTTCCATCGGTTAGCACAGACATTCCACATGCGCCTGCTGCTTCATATTCCAAAGCAACGTTTTGTACACTAACACTTTGGTTAATTACAGATTTAGAAGGAGATCTTCTTTTATGTTCGGCGATGATACCAGTACCACTATTTTGAAGTGCTTTGGCTAATGAATTTGTTTTGCGGTCAAACAATACCGAATTTTCCAATTGTTTTATCGGAATCAAACTTTTCTTAAGCGCAACCTCTTTGTATTTATCAGCTATTATTTTGTCTAAGATGTTCATTATCTGTCATTCCAGCATAGGCTGGAATCTTTTTAATTTTAGTTAAGCATAAAGATTCCAGTCTATGCTGGAATGATAATGCTGATTTTCTAATTTTTACTCAATTCCTGCACTTTTTTTAGTGCTTCTAATCCCTTACCAGAAAGCAAGGATTCTTTGGCTTTCTCAAATCCTTCTTTAGGCAGTAAGCCTTCTACTGTCGCAATCGCCATACCGGCGTTAGCACAAACTACATTGTTTTGGGCTTCAGTTCCTTTTCCTCCCAAGATATTCATAAAAATATCCGCAGATGCCGAAATCGAATCACCACCAACAATTTCTTCTTGTTTTAAAGCCGAAACACCAAAATCCATAGGAGTTAACATTCCTTCGGTAGTGTTAGAAATAGTTTTTGTACTTCCGGTAAGCGAAATTTCGTCATAACCATCTAGTGCATGAATGATAGTAAAATTTTTATCAGTATTTTGGTATAAGTAACCATACATTCGGGCTAATTCTAAGTTAAAAACCCCTACGATTTGATTTTTAGGAAAAGCGGGATTTACCATAGGCCCAAGCATATTAAAGAATGTTTTAACACCCAATTCTCGTCGTATAGGAGCTACATTTTTCATTGCAGGGTGGAACAGGGGAGCGTGCAGGACGCAAATGCCTGCCTCATCGATACTACGCTTCAAAAAATCTTTATCATTACTGAATTTGATCCCTAAATGTTCCATCACATTAGAACTGCCACATTTTGAAGAAACCCCATAATTACCATGCTTGGTCACCTTGATTCCTGCCCCGGCAGCCACAAAAGATGAAAGCGTAGAAATATTGAAAGTGTCTTTTCCATCACCACCAGTACCACAAAGATCTATCGGATTGTATTCGCTGAGGTCGACTGCTACACAAAGTTCAAGTAGTGCATCTCTAAATCCTTCAAGTTCTTCGACGGTAATACTTCGCATCATATAAACGGTAAGAAAAGATGCAATCTGACTTTGATTATAGGCTCCCCGAGAGATATTAACCAAAACACCCTTGGCTTCTTCTTTAGAAATAGTTTCGTGATTTATTAATCTGTTGAGTAAGTTTTTCATAGGTACCTCATCCCAACCCTCTTCCCAAAAATGGAGAAGGGATTTTTACGGGTTATTTTTTAAAATTTTATAGTAATCATTGTTATTTTTAATGTCAATTATTGATCCAGTTTTCCAATATTTTTTTTCCGTCCGGGGTCAATACCGATTCCGGATGAAATTGTACTCCGCGCACGTCTAATTCTTTGTGTCGCAAAGACATGATCTGTCCATTCTCATCATAAGATGTTATTTCGAGACAATCTGGTAGTTTTTCATCGGCCACTACCCAGGAATGATATCTTCCAACATTAAAATTATTGTTTAATCCGGCAAAAAGAGGTTCGTCGGTAACTGATAAGGTCACATTGGTAGCCACACCATGATATACTTCGTCTAAATTAATAAGGTTACCCCCAAACACTTCTCCTATAGCTTGTTGTCCCAGGCAAACACCAAAAATACTTTTAGTACTCGAATATGATTTAATAATATCTTTTAATAACCCTGCTTCATCAGGAATACCTGGGCCAGGAGAAAGTAAAATCTTATGAAAAGGCGCTACATCTTCTAGCCGTAATTGATCGTTACGCTTAACGGTTACTTCACATCCCAGATCTTCCAAATAATGGACCAGATTGTATACGAATGAATCGTAGTTGTCTATTACTAATACTTTTTTATTCATTTTCTTTTTTAGTTTCAAAGTCTCAGAGTTCCTAAGTTTCTGAGTTTTTTGTTTGACTTTGATTCTTTGCTACTTGGTTACTTTATAATTAGTGTTAGGGATATGAGCAAGCTACCGTGTAGCGCGGTTAGCCCGACCCGCAGGGTAACACCCTTATATTTCTTCTGCTAATTGTAATGCCTTTGTTAATGCCCCCAGTTTATTATATACTTCTTGAAGCTCATTTTCTTCACTTGACTCATTTACTAATCCTGCTCCGGCCTGCCAATGAAGCTCATGATTTTTGCTTAAAAAAGTACGGATCATAATAGCATGATTAAAATTCCCCGAAAAGTCCATAAAGCCAATGGCTCCACCATAAAAATCGCGATTTACGGTTTCGTATTTTTCAATAAGTTGCATGGCCATATGTTTTGGGGCACCACTTAGTGTACCTGCAGGGAATGTATCTGCTACTACTTGCATCGTTGTAGTATCTGCATGCTTTTTACCAGTTACCTTACTTACCAGGTGTATCACGTGAGAATAAAATTGAATTTCACGATAGGTATCTACAGTAACGTCGCTTCCGTTTCGACTTAGATCATTTCTTGCTAAATCCACCAACATTACATGTTCGGCATTTTCTTTTTCGTCTACAGAAAGCTTTTTAGCAAGTTCGGCATCTTGTTCATCGTTGCCTGTGCGCTTAAATGTTCCTGCAATGGGATGAATTTCGGCGATACCTTCTTTTACAATTAACTGTGCCTCGGGAGAGCTTCCAAAGATTTTAAAATCACCATAATCAAAATAAAACAGATATGGCGACGGATTAATACTGCGCAGCGCTCGATATACGTTAAACTCATCTCCTTTAAATTTTTGCGAGAAACGCTTTGACAGTACAAGTTGAAAAACGTCTCCGCGGTGGCAGTGTTTTTTTGCTAGTGCTACATGCTGTTTGTATTGATCATCATTTAGGTTTGAAGTTGTATCTCCAATTGCATTAAAATTATAGGAAGCAAAATTTTTAACCTTAAGCAAAGATTCTATTTCATCAATATTACTTTCTGATTGATAGCAATGTGCAAAAATGTAGGCTTCATTGGTGAAATTACTAATTGCAATAATATTTTGATAAACCGTGTAATGAATGTCTGGTATATCAAGCCCTTTTTCTTTTTTAGTAATATTTATATTCTCAAAATAGCGAACGGCGTCATAACCAATATAACCAAACAATCCATTATTGATAAACTTAAAGTCGGTCTTCGAAGTTTCAAATTGTTGCCCGAATTGCTCTATAATCTTTGGAATATTTGTGTCACTGGTGATTTCTGTTTTGGTGATGTTATTATCAGGGAAGGATTGATAGATCACTTCATTCTCTATTTTTATTGTAGCAATAGGGTTGCAACATATATAGGAGAAACTATTTTCACTACCTCTGTAATCGTTATTTTCTAACAACAAGCTATTTGGAAAACGATCTCTAATTTTAAGATAAACACTTACAGGAGTAAAAGTATCTGCCAGTATTTGTTTGTAGTGTGTGGTTAATTTATAACTCATTTTTACTTTATCAATTTATATCTTTTAAAACAGGCAACAAAAAAAGGCTTGTCGTGATTTGACAAGCCTTTGGTATGTTTACTCAACACAATAATAATAGCTATCTCACGACGTTTACGTTTTGAGAAGACCACCACCAATTATTTGTTAAGATTAATTTCATAATTCTATTTATTGAGTCAAATATATAAATTAATTATAATTCAGTACAACAAAAATTTACATTTTTAAATCTACGGCTAATTCGAATTCATCGTAGATGGTTTTATCACCTAAATTATCGAAAAAGCTTCCTGATCCATATTTGATATCATATTTTGTTCTATCGACCATAAGTTTTGTAGAAGCAGAGTCACCATTTACGGCTAAATCAAATGAAATCGGATTAGTTTTACCTTTGATGGTAAGATCTCCAGCAAGCTTATAACCTTTATCTGTTTTTTTGGCTTTTGTAACCACTAGTTTTGCCGTTTTATGATTTTTAATACCAAAAAAGTCGTCAGAATTTAAATGTCCTTCAAGTTTTTCTTTTCCGTTTCCAGCTTCAAGGTCGGTTACTGTTAGAGAAGTCATGTCTACAACAAATTCTCCTCCTGTAATTTTTTCGCCATCAAAGACAAGATATCCTTCAGACAGCTTCAATGTCCCAGTATGCGAGCCCGTAACTTTTTTTCCTGTCCAGTTAATGTTACTTTCAGAGGTTTTGATTGCCTTTTTTTGAGCGAATGTTGTTGCTGAAGTAATAATCGCAACGGTTAAGATTAATGATTTAAGTGTTCTTTTCATAATTTTCAAATTTAATTTACTTTACTTATGTTAATGATTATAGTCTATGTTTCTCAATTTATTTAGGAGTTCATTTAGCATGATAAGTTCCTCTTTGGAAAGGCTTGCAGTTATTCTATCTTCAAAAGATTGCATTATAGGATTTATTTTTCCTAAAAAGTTCTTTCCTTCTTCTGTAATGGTAATTTCCACTTTTCGGCGATTTGATTTACAGATTACCCGCTCTACGTATCCTTTTGCAATAAGTTTATCAACCAATCTAGTAGTATTACTCATCTTACTCACCATTCTTTCCTGAATTGTAGATAGATTGGCAGGTTTTCCTTTTTGCCCATTTAAAATTCTTAACACATTGAACTGTTGAATGGATATATCGAAAGACTTTAGTTCTAAACTAATTTTATCCATTAACCAGTTTTCTGTATACAATAAATTAACTATTGCTTTCCTGGATAAAGGAAGTTCAACTTCTGTTTTTATGATATCTTCTATGTTCAATTGTTTATACAAAATTTGTATATACAAATGTATGTAGATTTCTGTTTTGAAAATTGTAAATTGGTATTAATTCTTTGTTAAATTTGTACTACTATTGATGTTAAATGGTATTATTGTGAAATAGAATAATGCTATTAGTAAGTGGAATATTGATAAAAAATTCTGAAAATATTTAGATAAAATATAGAAACCTTGTTAATTTTCTTTAGCGTGATTAGCGGTTTTGATAAATTCGTAGTATGTCTAGGTTGATTTTATATTTTGGATTGGCAGTTTTCTTCACTAATTGTAAGGGAGAACAGAAAATGGCATTGGATGCCACAGACGTTTTTAAAAGTAACGGCATAGAAATACCTGTGTATGATTTTGAAAGCCTGGAACCACTACTTAAGATAAATGATGGTAAAACCCGAGTGATTAATTTTTGGGCTACTTGGTGTAAACCTTGTGTGGCAGAATTACCGTATTTTGAATTGATTAATAGCAGGTATCCAGATAATGAAGTAGAAGTAATACTAGTAAGTCTTGACTTACCCAAACATGTAGAAACTAAGTTAATTCCTTTTGTTAAAAAACAAAAAATACAAAGTAGGATAGTTTTACTTGATGATCCTGATTCAAATAGTTGGATACCTAAAGTAGATGAGAGTTGGTCGGGTTCTATCCCTGCAACGATAATTTATAAAGGAAATACGAGTAAATTTTATGAAAAATCTTTTACTTACGATGAGCTGGAAAAAGAACTAAAAAAAATGTTGTAAAGACAAATTAAGAACAAATACAATTTAAAAAGAATATAATTTAAAAAGAATACAAATGAAAACTTTAAAAATTCTTGTTGGAGTGGCTTTCGTAATTGCTGTAAGTGCTTTTGCGATTGATAAAGTTTCTAGCCCGAAAATTGACGGAGGATACACAATAGGAGATACTGCTACAGATTTTAAATTAAAAAATATAGATGGCTCTCTTGTTTCATTAGCTGATTATAAGGAAGCTAAAGGATTTATAGTGATCTTTACTTGTAATCATTGCCCGTATTCTGTCGCTTATGAGGACAGGATTATAGAGTTAGACAAGAAATTTAAGACTCAAGGATATCCTGTTATTGCAATAAATCCAAATAACCCGAAGGCTTACCCTGATGATAGTTTTGATAATATGAAGATAAGAGCAAAGGAAAAAGGATTTACATTCCCGTACTTATTTGATGACGGACAAAAAATTTACCCTCAATATGGTGCTACCAAAACCCCGCATGTTTATGTGTTAGAAAAGACATCTAATGGTAATATCGTTAAATATATCGGAGCGATTGATAACAATTACAAGGATGCCGGGGCGGCTAATGAAAAATATGTTGAGGATGCTGTAAGTGCGCTACTAAAAGGAGAAAAAGTTCCGGTAGAAATAACAAAAGCCATTGGTTGCAGTATAAAAGCATAATCTTGCAAGTTTGTTCAACAAATTCTAAGCCCTCTTATATCAATTTTATGAAAGGACTCTTATATTTGTAAGGAATATAAATTAATGTAGTCCAATTTTTAGTATAAATTTTTTTAGATGGCAGAAAATATCACACAAGAAGAATGGAGAGAACTTATCTCTAAAGATGACAACGCTGTAATTTTAGATGTTAGGACCGAGGAAGAAATAGAAGATGGTTTTATTCCTGATATGCTCAATATAGATATTCGCAAAGGTCAGGGTTTTCTTGATGATATCGAACAATTAGATAAAACTAAAAACTATTATGTCTACTGTCGATCAGGCGCACGTAGCGCCCAGGCTTGTACTTTGATGAACCAAATGGGATTCGAAACAACATATAATCTTATAGGTGGTTTTATGAATTGGGATGGTGAGACTGCTGAATAATTAAATCGATTTCGTATGAAACTTAAATCATTTGTAGTAATAACTTTTCTTTCTGTGATCTTATTTAATTGTAATAAGATGGAAGAAAGTGCTACAGTTGAAGTGATTACCGCAGAAGAGATGGACTCCTTATTGGAAATGGGAAGAGTACAGTTAATAGATGTTAGAACCCCTGAAGAATATGCCGAAGGCTACATAGATGGAGCTATTAATATTGATTTCAGAAACGAAAATTTTGAAGACCTTGTCTCTAAAGTGGACAAATCCAAACCAGTCGCTGTTTACTGCGGGCGAGGGGGTAGAAGCGGTAAGTGTTCTGCATATATGAAGAAAGCTGGATTCAAAAAAATCTACGATCTTGATGGTGGAATAACAGAATGGAAATTTAAAGGTAAAAAAATAGTAAAGTAAAAGAATACCTAAAATCTAATAATAGACTATTTAAAGATAAAACCATTTCTTAAGAAATGGTTTTTTTAGTATATAATCTGATAAACATCAATTAAACTCTGAAGTGAACTCTTCTACTATCAATCCATCTTCCAATGTTCCGATAACTCCCAAGGCGGCTTTTTCGCCAGCAATCATTGCGGCATTTAGTGAACCATTTAATAATTGGTCTCCCGCCAGAAAAACAGTTGTTGTTAGTCTGGTCTCTGTGGGTAACATTTCATATTGTAGATTGGTTATTTTGGGCAATGCTCTCCTGATCAAAAAGCGCTTTATAAAGCGTTTCGTTTGGATATTACAATATTGTTGAAGCTCAGTTTTTACTCTTGCCACTAGGGTTGATTCATTTAAATTATGCTCTTTTACAATAGTTACAGACAATAATTCTTTTTTTGGATTCGAATTAGTTTTAAGACTTGTATGGTAGCATATATTATTAATCAGGGATTCTGGATCTGTTATTAAACCAATCAACGGTTTACTGATATTTCGGGTATCTGTTTCAAAATAAAGAGTATCACAGCTTTTCCATTCTACCTCTTGATTTTTTAATTTAGGCATTACCAAACCAGGTTCTGTTGCGATAATCGTGAAATGGCTTTGGATCTCTTTTCCATTCTCCAAGATTATTCTGCCGTCTTCAACTTTTTGTACAGAAGTATTATATTGAAAAGAGGTATGATTAAGCTTAGATAGCAATTGATCGGGTATGGCAGCAATACCAGATTTTGGTAACGCTGCATATCCTTCTCCAAACATTTTATATACAAATTCGAACATTCTACTCGAAGTATCAAGATGGGGTTCTAAGAATATACCACTAAAAAAAGGTTTAAAAAATTGTTGTATAATCTCTGTAGAAAAGCCAAAATCTTTTAAATAGGTTAAGGTGGTTTTTTCTTTTTGTGAAAAAATTTCGTGAATACTCTTCTTTTTTAAAATCGAATTTAGTTTTAGAATCTTTAATTTATCAGAAAGACTTCCAATATTTGCCAAAAGTGTTGGAATTAGTAGTGATAAATCCCGAGTAGGATCACCCATTACTTTTTTCTTTCCTTTACTAAAAATGACTGCTCCCGGCAAGAATTTTTGTAGAGAAAGTGCTTTGAAATCCAAAAATTTTTGAGCTGCGGGATAAGCCGTTAATAATACCTGAAATCCATGATCCAATTGGTATTCTTCGACATAATCGGTTTTTACTCTTCCTCCTGCACCACTGGTGGATTCTAAGATAACCGGATGATACCCAGATTCTTCTAGTACTCTTGCTGCAATCAAGCCGCTAATACCAGCTCCAATAATATGAATTTTATAATCTGCTTTGTTCATAGCTCTTTATTTCAAGATGTAATTTGTAAGATACGTTTACTTTCAATAGTAATTTCTGATCCTTCTGCTAACATTACCGAGTTAGGTTTTGTAGTATCTAAAAAAGAAAAATCTGTACCATAGATTAATCCAAAATCTACATTGATATTATAATCTAAAATCTCTAATACATTCCACCTGGGATGTGTAACTTGGTATTCATTGGTTTTTTTACTATTAATTTTGGCATAACCCCAATAGTGTTCTGTAATAAATTCGGTTATTGAATCTTTTTCTATTGGTTTCGAATCATATCCAGTCTCTACCTCCAGGCTTTGCCATTTTCCTTTCTTCTTCCATTCGTATCGAAATAGCTTGCTGCTTTCTTGATTTTTCCATAGATGTTTCATAGGTAATGTTTCATATTTTTCTTTATAAACAGTATTTGCTACCCATGATAATGCAGGTTTCGGTACAATTTCTTTGACAAAAACTACTCCACGCTTCAAGACCTTGTTTTCATAACGTTTTACATAGAAACGCAAATTAACTTCTTCAAAATTTCTATGAAAAGGAATACTAAAACCTAATAACTTTACATTTTTGAACATAAATCCAATCAAACTCACATAGCATTTGCTCTGCCATAGGTCGAGTTCTGTGCCATAAGGAACATATTTTTCGAGCACCTTAGGGTCTATTTCATAATTTGCAAAAGCGAGGTTTCGCCATTCTGCGGTTAAAAAGCTCATAATATGAGATAAAGATTTAAAAAAAATAAAATCCGAACGTAATTTTGTTTAATGTTTAACATACTTCATTAAACAAAAATACTATTTTTACACAAATAAAATTAATTACTTTTTTAATTTATTTAGTGAATTTAGAGATACATTATTTATAAAAACTATCTCATAGCAAATAGGAATATGACTAAAACAGTAACTCAAAAAAAAACCGCAATAGTTCGAAGAGAACATTTTAATGCAGCACACAGACTTCATAATCCTAATTGGAACGATGAAAAAAACAAAAAAATATTTGGTAAGTGTAACAATCCAAATTATCATGGACATAACTATGAGCTTGAAGTAAAAATTATAGGATACTGTGATCCGGAGACAGGTTATGTGATCGATACCAAAATACTTTCAGATACAATAAAAGAACATGTTACAGAAAAGTTTGATCATAAAAACCTAAATCTGGAAGTACCAGAATTTAAAAGTTTAAATCCAACGGCTGAAAATATAGCAAGAGTAATTTATGAAATATTGGTTTCAAAAGTAGATCCAAATTTAGAAGTAAAAATAACTTTATATGAAACACCAAGGAATTATGTCGAATATCCCTCTTAAATGAACAAGTCTAAAATAGTGGACCAAAATTATAAAACATACAATCCAAACTTGTTTCTAGTCGAATCTATCGAATTTAACTTAATTTTTATAAAGAAAGCTCATCCAAATAAATTAACTAAGTGTATATAAATTTAAAAATTAAAATTATGAAAAAAATTGTATTGACATCATTTGCTCTAGTAGGCTTATTAATCAGCACATCTTGTGGAAACAATAAAAAGGAAGCTGAAAAAGTTGAAGTTGAAAAAGAACAAGTTACTCCAACCGAAACTGAAAGTACAGAAATGGAAACTTCTGAGTCATCTACTATTGTAGCGATAGCAGCGGCAAACGAGAATTTCACCACGTTGGTAGCAGCTGTAAAAGCTGCGGATCTGGTCGAGACTCTTAATAGTGCAGGGCCATTCACAGTATTTGCACCATTAAATGATGCTTTTGGTAAACTACCAGAAGGTACTTTGGATGGATTACTTAAACCGGAAAGTAAAGAGACTCTTACCTCAATTTTGACTTACCATGTAGTATCTGGAGAATTTAAAGCTGCAGATGTGGTAAAAGCTATTAATGATAACAATGGTAGTTTTGTTATTACTACCGTACAAGGTGGAAATTTAACGGCTTCATTAGATGGAGATAGTGTAATTCTTACAGATAGTAAAGGGAATAAATCCAAAGTAGTTTTAACAGATGTAGATGCTTCTAATGGAGTAATTCATGCTATCGATACTGTTGTAATGCCATAAGCTAAATTAAACTTATTCTGTTTTGATGAATACAAACCGTCGCCCAGTCTTAGGAAGCGACGGTTTTTATACTTCGAAAATTTAATTCTAGATGAAAATCTAGTATTTTACGAAGTTGATTTTTGTAGTTACTTGAACAAATTTTAAGTAGTTCATTTTTTAAGAAACTATTTGCTTCTTGCAGTCTTGTCCATTCCTCTCTATTATAACTTATGATATTTTCATCATAAACGCATCTGGTTGTACACTACTTTGAAAAGGTATATTTATCTTCTTTATAATTTCATCTAAAGCAATCACACAAGCTTCTTTGGTTTCTTTTTTCTTAATTTATGTTTTTAATTTACGTGCCGAGGTAGACGACATTTTTAAAACCGTCATACTATATTAAATTTAAGAAACTTTTTCAGCGTAAGAAGTGGGTTGTATCCCACCTCCGTATTTGTGAGCAAGTACTTTTGTGAATTCTGCCCCAAAAAATAAAATTAAACTGGAATAAGAGACCCACAACAATATTAGGATGACTGATCCTGCAGCTCCAAATGTAGATCCAGGATTTGTTGTTCCGAAATATATTCCTAAGGCCGATTTTCCTATGCTAAATAAAATAGTGGTTACAAAAGCACCGAGCCAAACATCTTTCCATTTCATTTTTACATCAGGTAATACTTTAAATATCAATGCAAATAACACCGTAGATAGTATTAATGATAAGATAAAGTTGATGATCTGAATCACGTAAATAATAATATTAGGAAAACGTGCTCCGATCCAATCTGTAGTAGCAGTAATTAGAGCAGTTAAAACTAAAGAGGTCAATAACAAAAGGCCGATCATGAGAATTAACCCTAAAGAGAAAATTCGGTCTTTGATCATTTTTAGGATTTCACTTTTAGGTTTTGGCTTTACCCTCCAAATGGCGTTTAAAGATTTTTGTAGCGCAATAAACATTCCGGTTGCCCCATACAATAGAGTTATCACACCAATAATAATAATCAAAGTAGATTGTTCCTGATCAATAGCGTTTTCCAGCATAACTTCAACCGTTTTGGCAGCATCAAAACCCAGAACATCAGATATTTCTCTTATAATTTTACCTTTTACTTCTTTTTTTTCATAAAACAGACCTGTAGTTTGAATAATAATAATAAGTAATGCAGGAAAAGAAAATAAGGCATAATAACTCACAGCAGCACTCATTTGGAAAGGTTCATTGGCAATCCAATTTTTATAAGTAGTGGCAAGCATTTTTAAAAATGACTTAATAGAAACCGTTGTAAAGTTCATATAATTTCGATAAGATTAGTCAATAAGTTCTTTTAATATAGTTCCTGTTGTTTCGTTGGGTAACGTAATTTCTAATAGTGTAGCAATGGTAGGAGCAATATCAGATACTGTTGTTCTTGTGATCGTTGTTCCTTCTTTAATTCTAGAGCCATAAAACAATAATGGAACATGAGTATCATATTGATATCCACTACCGTGTGTAGAACCTGTTTTGGAATACGCTATTACCGAGGGATTTAACGTATAACAAACATCTCCACTTCGTTTGAGATTGAATCCCTTGCTAATTCTAGCTCCGATTCCTGAATTGATATTTGAGTTCTCTAACTGAAAACGAGTGTATACCTTGTCTATTTGTTTTGTTTTTATAAGATACTGGGCTATTTTATTTTGAACTTCCTCAAAATCAATGTTGTAATTATTGATTAAATTATGGTTTAAAAATACTTGGTTATTAGATATGTTTTCAATAATGCTATCTTTTTTATAGAGAGATCTAATATGATTTTTTAATGCTAACTGTACAGAGGCTTCCTTAAAATAGCCGGATGGGATTTTTACAGATGTTAAAAATTGAGGTACATGGGTAGCTCCGTGATCTGAGGTTAAGAATACCAGGTATTTATTTTTTCCCACAGACAAATCTAAAGCATTCAAGAGTCGCTCAAGGTCCTGGTCTAAGCGTATATAAGTATCTTCAATTTCTTTAGAATTTACTCCAAAATTGTGACCTATATAATCTGTACTTGAACAACTAATTGTTAAAAAGTCAGTATCATCATCTTTACCTAATTGTTCTTCTATAATTGCTCTTAAGGCAAAATCTACTGTTAAACTATTTCCAAATGGAGTCTGTTTAAGAATATCATATTCTCCATTAAATTCTTTTAACTGTTTAAGTTTATAAGGAAATGTTGGTTTTTCTTTACCTTTAAAACCTCTTTCATATTGGCTATTGTCAGGTCCGCTTTCCAAATAAGAATTTATATCGTAAAGTGTATTCCAATCTTTAAAATAGCTGTCAATAGTATTCGACTCATTAAAGGCTATTACCCATTTGGGTAATTTATCCATATAATACGATGACGAAATCCAATTCCCTTGACTTTGACCTCTAAACCAATATGCAGCATTAGCAGTATGACCTCCAGATAAAATTGCACCTCTGTCCTTAAGAGCGATACTAATCGTTTTTCCTCTCATTTGTGTATGCAAGCGATTTTGATCTGTAATTGTAGTAGCTTTAAGATGTACCGGTGACATACTACCATCTAAGCTACTTGTACCGACCGGAGAAACATTGGCATCTGCCACACAGTATACTTTTTGCTTTTTTATTTTGTCATACCAAATATTTCCTAAGATTCCGTGATTTTGCGGAGTAGTTCCTGTAAAAATCGACGCGTGTCCGGGGGCTGTGGTCGTTGGGATGTAATTGAAATGATGATTTTTAAAAGAAAACCCTTTATTGATCATTCTTTTAAAGCCACCTTCGCCAAATTTATTATAAAACCGGGTAAGATAATCATAGCGCATTTGATCCACCACTATACCAACTACAAGTTTAGGCTTTGTTTTTTCACTGCTTTTATTTTTGTCTTGAGCATTTGCTAGTGAAAAGCTTAGTAGTAAAAGGATGATTATTCTGTAAGGCATAAATTCAAGTCTATTAAGAACCATAAAGTACTTAAAAAGTATGTAATTTCAGAATGATTTTATCGATACAGGTAAAACTTCTTGGGATAATGTCATATTTCGGTTGTATTAATACGAATATTTGTACTTTAGAAAAATTACGTTCTAATCATAGACAATGAGATTTATAAAATATTTTCTAATGGCATGCTTGTTTTCTCTTTCATGTCAGTCACAATCACAATCTCAAACAATTACCATAACTCCAAAAGAAGAGTTCTATGGAATTGATCAAGAGCATAAAATAATCGTATGGAATTTTAAGATACAAGACTCTATAAAGTCTAATTCAGGTACTTTAAAGATTGCTTTTGGCAAAGACTATACATTCTCGATAGCAGCAGGCGAGTTATTGTACACCAAAAGTTATGATTTAATGCATAATAATACGATTTTCAAGGTATATATTTCAAAATTACCGTTAATCAAAATAGTCACTACTCTTCCGGTAAAAGACGATCCAAAAGTCTCTTCACAATTTACATTCGCACATTATGATAGTACGAAGAAGGCAATTGCTGGTATCGAATATAGGGGAAATATTTCGTTGAAATTTCCCAAAAAATCTTATGATTTAGAATTCTGGAAGAACCCAGAAGAAGAAACATCAATTGACATCAAATTTGGTGATTTGAGGGAGGATGACGATTGGATTTTAGATGGATTATTTAACGAACCTCTTCGTTTACGATCTTATTTTTGTAGTAAATTATGGTTATCAATTCATAAACCTTATTATCTAGACCAAGAAAAGGATGCCAAAAGTGGCATTGATGTATTGTTTGCTGAAGTTTTTTTAGATTCAAAATATATAGGGATCCATGCATTAACCGAACAAGTAGATCGAAAACTTCTACAACTCAAAAAATACAAAAAAGGTGAAGTAAGGGGAGAATTGTTTAAGGCTGGTAGCTATGATGGAGCTCCATCATATAAGAAAGTGCCGAAGTATAAAAACTTATTCCCCCATTGGGCTGGGTATGAAATGGAATATCCACTAATAAACTATAAATCTCACTGGCAAGATATCTATCGATTTACAAAATTTGTAATCAAATCCAAAGATCAGCTGTTTAAAAAGAAGGTTTCAAAAAAGTTTTATTTGGATAATGCTATCGATTATTTCCTTTTTATCAATCTCGTTAGGGCTACCGATAATTTAGGTAAGAATTTCTATGTGGCAAGGTATGATAAACACACACCATATTTTAGTATACCCTGGGATTTGGATGGGGTTTTAGGGACTATTCAAGATGGGAAAAGGATTCCGACAACAGATGATATTTTAAGCAATGGATTATTTGATCGTTTAATAGAAATCAATCCTGATAATTACCGTCAAAGACTAAAAAATCGTTGGTTCACGCTGCGAAAAAAAGAATTTAGTAATGAATCTCTATTTAGAAGTATACAACAGACTTATAATGACTTCGAAAATAATAAAGTTTACGAGAGAGAAACTTTGGTTTGGCCATCAGAAATATCGTTACTAGATCATAAAAATTACATCGAGTCTTGGTTAAGCAATCGCCTTCAGTTTTTGGATACTTATTTTAAGAACTATTGAGTGAATAGGGTGTTGTAAAGAATGTTGATGTGCTTTTTAAGCAAAAAAATGAACTGTATCAATCAAAAGAGTTATCCTTTCTATCATATGCATTAACATCTCATCTCGGGGTGATCTATATTGCTAGAGGTAAAATGCAATATGTATCACTTTTTAAAACTTTTTTCACTATTAGCCTCTCCTTAGGGGCTTTAAATTACGTTATGGCTATTTCTGAGAGCATTCATCTTAAAAACAAAATAATACCACAGGTTATTGTAAACGAAGCAGGTACTGCTTTGTCTCATTATCCCGAGCTGGAAGAAGTAGCTATCGAATTTAAGTTTAAACCTTCCCTCAAGAAGTCTTTCATGAAAGCGCAACCTAAATTCTCTACACTTTTTAAACCTAAGAAAAAGAGAAGCTACGTGATTTTGATGAGTGAAACCTTCAAAATTGATGGTTTGGAATTGCAGATTAAAGATATTCCAGAGAACGTAATGATAGGATGGCTGGGACACGAATTGGGACATATCATGGATTATCATAGAAGAAATAGTTTAAACCTAATTCTGTTTGGATTACGATATTCAATCTCTCAAAATTTTATTAGAGAAGCAGAGCGTGTTGCAGATACTTATGCCGTAACGCACTCGATGAAAGACTATATTCTGGCTACAAAGAAATTTATTTTGAATAATAGTTCTTTATCAGAAAAATATAAAGCTAGAATTCGGCGATTATATCTATCTCCGGATGAAATTCTGCTTTTGGTTAAAGAACAAGAGACGAAATAATCTAAATTCGGAATATACACAACTAACCGATCGATATTAACTAAAAAAGAACTAGAATGAAAGCTGTACTGGAAAAAGCTGAAGATTATATATTCGAACTCTTCAAAGACAAATTACCCAAGACCTATTTGTATCATAATTTCTTACATACGCAGCGGGTGGTAGAAAGCATACAAGAAATTATTGAGAAATCAGATATTGATGATGAGAACTCTGAAATTTTACAACTTGCAGCTTGGTTTCATGATGCTGGCTACATCAATGGATCAGAAAATCATGAAAAAGAAAGTGCTAAAATTGCGAGACAATTTCTATCAGAAGAAGGTGTGCATAAAGACAAAGTAGAAAAAATAGAAAATTGCATTCTGGCCACAAAATTTGGTAAAAAACCAAACAATTTTCTCGAAGAAATAATTAAAGATGCAGACAGTTCACACCTTGCTAAAGAGTATTTTACAGAGGTAAGTGAGCTTCTACATCAAGAATTAGTTCTTCACGGTAAAGAAGAACAAACAGGAAGAGAATGGAGGGCCGAAAATGTAAAATTATTCTCTGAGCAGCACCAATACTACACCCGATATGCGGTAGAGAATTGGGAGCCAGAAAAAAATAAAAACCTACTTAGTTTATTAAAAAAGCAAAAAAAGAACAAAAAGAAACAAAAAAAAGAGGTAGTTAAAGCAAAGCTTAAAGCAAAATATAAAAACGAAAGTCCAGAAAGAGGGATTCAAACTTTATTCAGGGTAACATTAAGAAATCATATCAAGCTAAGTGACATTGCTGATACAAAGGCGAATATTTTACTTTCTGTGAATGCCATTATTATTTCACTGGCATTGGCTAATTTAATTCCAAAGTTAGATGCACCTTCAAATAGACATTTGATGATACCAAGTTTGGTATTAGTATTGTTTAGCGTGGCAGCGATTATTCTTTCTATTATGTCTACACAGCCAAATGTCACCGGAGGGGAATTCACAAAAGATCAAGTAAGAAAACGAAAGGTTAATTTATTGTTTTTTGGAAACTTTTTTAAAATGCCTTACGAAAAATATCAAGAAGCTATCGATGCGGTCATTAGTGACAAAGACTATGTGTACACTATGTTAACAAAAGACCTTTATCTTCTTGGTGTGGTACTTAAAAGAAAATATAAATTATTGAAGATTACATATATAGTGTTTACCGTGGGAATTATACTTTCAGTTATTGCATTTATTTTTGCATTTGCTAACGTAGAACTTGCAGAAAAGGTAGCAGAACCAATCATTTCAAAATAAAGGAAATTACTATGGCAATTATTGGATCATTAATAAAAGGAGCATTAGAGTTGAAAGGGGCTTTGTCCTCGGAGCCCAATCATTTGGAGGCGCAACAAAAAGTGCTTGAAGAACTACTAAAAACAGCGTCAGATACTGATTTTGGTAAGAAATATCTTTTTGAGTTTATTCTTCAATCAGATGATGTTCAAAAAAACTTTGCACAAGAAGTGCCTTATTTTGATTATCACCAATTATATGAACAATGGTGGCATAAGGTAATTGATGGTCGAGAAAATGTTACCTGGCCGGGGAATCCAGATTATTTTGCATTAAGTTCTGGTACAACAGGTACTAAAAGTAAACGTATTCCTGTGACCAACGAAATGATAGAGGCCATTCGAAAAGCAGGAATCAAACAAGTTGAAGCGTTATCCAATTTTGATTTACCTTCAGAATTTTTCGAAAAAGAAATTATGATGTTGGGTAGCTCTACAGATTTACAAGAAAAAGACGGCCATCTCGAAGGAGAAATTAGTGGGATTAGCGCCAGTAACATTCCATTTTGGTTTGAGGGATACTATAAACCAGGAAAAGAGATTGCCAAGATCGACGATTGGGATAAACGTGTACAACGAATTGCTGAAAAAGCAAAAAACTGGGATATAGGGGCACTAAGTGGTATCCCATCCTGGATGGAGCTGATGCTCCAGCAAGTAATAGAGCATCATAAAGTTGATACCATACACGATATTTGGCCCAATTTGCAAGTATATACTTCAGGGGGCGTAGCTTTTGCTCCTTATGAAAAGAGTTTTAATAATCTGCTAAGTCAACCAATTACTGTTATTGATACTTATCTGGCTTCTGAAGGTTTTATAGCCTATCAGGAACGACCAGAAACTGATGCTATGAAACTCATCACAGATAACGGGATCTATTTCGAGTTTGTTCCTTTTAAGCCAGATTACATTAATCAAGACGGTTCTTTAAAACAAGATGCTCCTTCTATAACATTAGCCGATGTCGAAACAGATCAAGATTATGTGCTATTAATTAGTACGGTTTCTGGCGCATGGAGATATATTATTGGCGATACTATAGAATTTACAGATGTAGAACGAGCAGAAATTAGAATAACAGGAAGAACTAAATTCTTTCTTAATGTAGTGGGTTCACAATTATCAGTAAATAAGATGAATGCAGCACTGCGGGAAATAGAACAAAAATTTGATATAGAGATTCCTGAGTTTACGCTTGCTGCTACTCGTATCAATGATGAGTTTCACCATCACTGGTATTTAGGTACAGAAACTTCGATTGAAAACGAGAGATTGTCTGAAGCCCTTGATGAGGTGCTTAAAGAAGCTAATAAAAATTACAAAGTTGCACGAAACAAGGCCTTAAAAGGTGTTCGGGTGACAACGGTACCATCTTCAATTTTTTCTGAATGGAGCGGGGCACAAAAGAAAAAAGGAGGACAAGTAAAAATGGAACGTGTCATGTCTGAAGAAAAGTTTACCGAGTGGGAAGCTTTTGTTTCTCAAAGTGTTTCCAACTAAAATTATTTCTATGAATTACAAATATATTACCTTACTTATACTTACTCTTCTACTGTCAAATTGTGCACTTTATGAACCAAAATACAGAGAACCCTTTGATGAGTCTATCGTACCCGAGGGCAAAGAAATTGAAAAAACCTTTTATTTAATTGGAGATGCCGGTTACGCACAAGCTGGTCAAAGTACTCCTGCTTTATTGGCACTAGAGAAATACCTTGAAAATCATAAGCAAAAAGGAAATTATACCATCTTTTTGGGAGACAACATTTATCCGGATGGTATGCCAGAAGAGAACGAAAAAGATAGAAAAATAGCTGAACATAGATTGGATGCTCAAATCGATGCTGTCAAAAATTTTGATGGTCAGGTTTATTTTATACCAGGTAATCACGACTGGTATAACGAAGGTTTAAAAGGTCTAGAGCGAGAAGAAAAGTATTTTGAGGAGAAGCTCAAAGACAAGAAAGTGTTCAGACCCTCAAAAGGATGTGCACTAGAAAGCATTGAGGTTACCGATAACATCCAATTAATTATTTTAGATTCTCAATGGTATCTCGAAGACTGGGATAGGCACCCTACAATCAATGATAATTGCCCCGAGATCAAGACCAGAGAGGCAATGTTTCTTGAGGTAGAAAGTGAACTGAAAAAAAATCAGGATAAAACCATTTTATTTACACTACATCACCCTTTATATACTAATGGTGTTCATGGTGGTAAATACGCGCCAGTAAAACACTTATATCCTTCCCAGAAGAAACTACCGCTACCCATATTAGGATCATTAGCAATGCAAATTCGAACTGCAGGTGGTATTTCTACTCAAGATAATCAGAATAAGCAATACAAATCATTAGTCCAAAGATTATCAACAATTGCTAAGGGAGCAAACCGTGTTATTTTCGCTTCGGGCCATGAGCATTCGATACAATACATAGAGCATGAAGGAGTTAAACAAATTGTCTCAGGAGCAGGAGCTAAAAACTCATATGCTACGCTAAGTAATGACGGGCTTTTTGCATATGGAGGACAGGGATTCGTAAGATTAGATATATATAAAGACGGTTCCTCCTGGGCTTCGTATTATGGAAGTAAAAATAACGAACCCAAACTACTTTACAGAAAAGAAATTTATAAAGAAATACCAACATACGATCTTTCATCTATTCCAGAAGTTACGCAACAAATTGTTCAAGCTTCGGTATATGAAGAAGAAGATACCGATAGAACTGGATTTTATGAGAGTATTTGGGGGGATCACTACCGCGATCTGTACGGAAAGAAAATTCAAGCCAAAGTCGCTATATTAGATACTTTATATGGAGGATTGGAAGTTGTAAGGAAAGGAGGGGGGCATCAAACTAGATCTTTAAGATTACAAGACAAACAAGGTAAACAATATAATATGAGAGCTCTTAAGAAGAGTGGAGTTAAATTTTTGCAGTCTACGGTTTTTCGCAATAATTATGTCGAGGAGTCTCTTGAAGATACTGTTTCAGAAGATATTTTGCTGGATTTTTACACAGCAAGCCATCCCTACATTTTTACAGTTATTCCCGAATTATCCGATGCAGTTGGTGTTTTTCACACCAATCCTGAGGTATATTATGTTCCAAAACAAAAGGCTCTGGGAAAATATAATGTTGATCACGGGGGAGAACTGTATATGATTGAAGAGCGTCCAGAAGAAAACCATAAAGATTTGGCTTCATTTGGTAAACCAGACGACATAGAAAGCACTTCTGATGTTTATGAGCGTTTACGAAGAGATGAAAAATATAAAATTGATGAACCTGCATATATCAGGGCAAGAGTTTTTGATATGTTGATCGGCGATTGGGACCGTCATCAAGATCAATGGAGATGGGCAGAATATGAATTAGAAAACGGAGATAACATTTTCAAACCTATTCCCCGCGATCGGGATCAGGCATTTTCTAATTTTGATGGAGGGTTTTTAGGAACTTTAAGAGGATTAATGGGATTTGCAAATCAATTCCAGGTTTATGATGAAGAACTTAAGGATGTAAAATGGATTAACGCCTCTGCTACCAGATTAGATCGTACATTGATTAGAAACAGTGGGAGAGAGGAATGGCTTAGACAAGCAAAATATATTCAGGATAATCTTACGGATACAGCAATCGAAAATGCTTTTGAAAATATTCCTCCTGAAGCTAAAGGCGAAGATCTTAATAATATCAAGAAAAACTTAAAAGGAAGACGCCAAAATATTGTAAATATCGCGGATAGATATTATGATTATCTTACTAGCTTATCTATAGTAACAGGTACCGATAAGGATGACTTTTTTGAAATACAGCGAATGAAAGATGGAAAAACCAGAATAGTTGTTTCGAGAATAAAAGATGGAAAAAAGGGAACCGTCATAAACGCCAAAACATTTAATAAGCAGGAAACTAAAGAAATCTGGATCTACGGCTTAGACGATGACGATATCTTTGAGTCTACTGGAAAAGCAGATAACCCAATTCGAATCAATATTATTGGTGGACAAAATAATGACATCTACCGATTTAATCAAGGAAGAAAGATTGCTGTTTACGACCATAAAAGCAAACCCAATACTATCGAGAAAAGGGGTGGAGCCAAAATTCGATTTACAGACAATTATCAGATTAATAACTTCGATAAAAACGAAGATGTATTAACTGCTTCGTCTGTATTGCCGGTTATAGGTTTTAATCCAGATGATGGTATAAGAATAGGTCCTATGGCAGTTTACACCATAAATGGTTTTCATCGAAATCCTTTTTCTTCTAGTCACGCTTTTTCAGGTGGTTATTATTTTGCAACTCAAGGTTTTGATCTTGGCTATCGTGGAGAATTTGCAGGTATACTGGGCGATTATAATTTATTAGTGGGTGCAAAGTACACGAGTCCTAATTTTGCGGTTAACTTTTTTGGGTTCGGAAACGAAACTGAAAATAATCAAGATGAGCTGGATTTTGATTATAATCGTGTAAAATTAAGCACGTATAGTGCTTCTTTAGGAGCAGTTAAAAATGGTCGTTTAGGAAGCTATTTTGAATATAAAGGAACCGTAGAAGGTATAAGAGTAGACGACACACCAGATCGCTTTATTACTATCGAGGCAAACTTACAAGATCCTGAGGCATTCGATCGAAAGTGGTTTGCAGGCTTGGATGGAACCTATCGATATGAAAGTTATGACGTGGTAGTTAATCCCACTAGTGGTATGAAATTTGAAATCAATGTGGGTGGACGAATGAATCTCGAGAATAGCGAAAGAACTTTTGGATACATCAAACCGCACTTGGGTTTTTATAATGCCCTAACCAATAATCGTAAACTCGTATTGAAAACTGCTGCACAAGGTCAGTTCAATATTGGCGAGAATTATGAGTTTTATCAGGCTGCACAGTTGGGAGATGATAACTTGCTAAGGGGATATAGAACAGAACGTTTTTCAGGACAATCCTCTTTAGCCGGAAGTGCAGATATTCGATACAGTTTTGAACAATTTAAAACTCGAATTTTACCATTGCAAATTGGAATATTTGCCGGGGCAGACACAGGAAGAGTTTGGATAGCTGATAATGACACATCAGATAAATGGAATAGTGATTACGGTGGTGGCTTCTGGATTAATAGTGCTGATGCCATGAGTGGAACCTTTAATCTCTTTGCGGGTGATGACGGAGCCAGATTCTCGTTTTCTTTTGCATTTAAATTCTAAATACAATTCATGGATACTAAATATATTCTACTTTTTGCTTTTTCTTGTTTTGTTATGGCGATGCAATCTCAGGTGTCTGATCTTGCCAGATTAGAATATACTTATTTTCCACAACGTAGCAGCGATAACTCTTTCAGGAGATTGAGAGTTTTTGCAAAATATCCAATAAGGTTAAATGATAAAGGGAGTTACCTGGTCCCAGGAATTGAATACAGAAATGTAAATTTTATTTATAGAGATGCAACGTTTTTTGAAACGAATGACTTAGAACGTTTTAGTTCATTTACCGGAAGTCTGATTTATACGTTTAAAATGAATAATGATTGGCGTTTTGTAGCACAAACAGGGATTATTGTTGCTTCTAACTTTGAAGGAGATGGAATTAATGCTGATGACACAATACTTACTGGAGCGTTATTATTTCTAAAAGATAAAACTGATGAAACAGTACCAAAACCATGGCGATTAATTTTTGGAGTACGCTATTCTACAACTGCCGGAAGACCTTTTCCGCTACCTTTTATCAATTACTATCGGGAATTTCGCCCTAATTGGTCATACGTGATAGGGGTTCCAAAAACTAATATCAAGTATACTTTTAAGGAGAAAAATGTTATACAAGGCTTCTTGACGTTAGATGGTTTTTTTGCTAATATTCAAAACAATAAAAATTTTACCGACCCACAAACGGCAGAAGAGAGAACTGCAAACAATATTTCTATGACGATAATACTTGCAGGATTGGGCTATGAACGATATCTCACAAATCATTTAGTAGTATATTCCTATGCAGGTTTTACAGTAGTAAATGATATACGTTTACGAAACAATGATCAAGAAGATGTATTGACCATAAATGATCAAAATAGCCTGTACATCCGCGCAGGAATAAAACTCAAAATATAGAAGAAATTATTTTTATATTTCAAATATACACAAGAAGAATTATTAAAATCATGTATCACTCTACATTTGGCAATTTTGAACTTTTATATGCTCCCGCAACACCTAACAATGATAAAGCCAGTATCACTCCTTCAACAGATACTATAGAGGCTAATGCACTAATTCCCCCGGTGATTAGCAGTATAATTCCAATTAAGGTATTACTTACCGCAACATAATCGGTTCTTTTGTTACCACCTGCCATATCCAGTATGTACGTTTTGCGTCCCAGTCTTACTCCGTTATGAGCAATACCTAAAACAAAAAAAGCAATTGGATAAAGCCAATATTGTTGTCTTAAAACAGGAAAAAAACTTATGATTAAAAATATTAAAATTCCTAATACCGACGTAATAATTGCACCAATAGACATTACTTTTTTACTTGAAACATCTGCCATTCTACCCCAAATTGGCGCGCTAACTATAGACGCAATACCATTGGCAAGGATAAAGAGTCCCAGTAGATAACTTTCTTTACCTAAGTAGGTTTGAGCTAACAAAACATAAAAAGGAGCGGTTAACGCAGAGCATAATAACAAAGATCTTGAGATGATAAAATTTCTAAAATTAGGATCAGTTTTAAGAATACTTATTTTGGCAATAGCTTCACTAAGACCATTTTGGCCACCAGAGGTTTCTCCAGGAAATTCTTTGATATTTGTATAGATAATAGCCGAGATAAGCCACATACATCCAGCAAAAAAGATAATACTGCTATAAAATTCTATATTTTGCTCTTGCTTCGATTTGTAAATCATGAACAACCCTGCAAAAAGCACTAATATTCCGGATACAGCAACAGTGTATCCTTTGAGTTTACCCCTTCTCGTTTTAGGTATAGTTTTACCCAGCACATCTTTTGAGGATATAGAACAAAGACCTCTGGATAGGCTAAATACTATTAATAAGATAATGATTAACCAACCCGCTTTTGAACCATCAAAATTCATTGCAACAACTCCTATTGCAGAAATAGACAAAAATTGGAGAAGTGATCCTAATACCCAAACCCACTTTCTAATTTCTTTTTTTCGGATATAGCTGGATATAATTATCTGCGGTAGCATAGATCCAGATTCTCTTATAGGTACTATAAAGCTTATAAGGTATACGGGAGCCTGCACATAACTCATTACCCATGCAAGTACAGTCTTTGGATTGCTAAGCGTGTCTCCCAATTTTGTAAAGATGTTACTCAACAGAATTAAGAAATAGTTTTTAGGAGTGTATTTACAAGCATTCTCGTCGATATCCTTGCAGATACGGGCATCTTCCTCTTCATTAATAAAATCGTATAGTCTTTCAATTGTATTCATGCTTTGATTTATGGGTTATCTACTTTTTAACTCAGAATGACCGTAAGATATAATTTTCTCTATTATTGAATAATTAAAGGCCTACTATGTACTAGTAGGCCTTCTATTCATCAATGCTTTTTTTCGAATATTATTCTTTAGAACATAAATCCAACACCAGCTGAAAATGTCGAATTATGTGCATCAGAATCTTCCACCACTTCTGATACTCCGTACGTATATCTCGCCTGGATAAAAAATCCTCCAGTTAGTTTAAACTCTGCCCCTGCAGCTAGCTGAAAATCAAAGTCCTTAATAGAGTCGGTGTCAAAATCCCCACCATCTCCTGTAGGATCGGTATCTATTTCTTCATTGATTTTAAAACCAAACTGAGGGCCAGCGTGGATATTTAAACCGTCAATCAAGTAAATTTTTGCTAAAAGTGGTACTTGAATGTAATCAATCTGAAATTCTGCTTCAGGGCTAACAACCTCACCTGCAAAAGTAGTCTCTTCAATATCAAATCCTTGTCCAGAGTAAAATACTTCGCCCTGTAGCGCGAATTTCTGTGTTACAAATGTCTCTGCCACAAGTCCTGCGTAAAAGCTGGTTCGGGAATTTGGATCTTCAAAATCATCTCCTGTAATTGTAGCGAAATTAACCCCTGCTCGTGCTCCAAACTGAAATCTGTTTTCCACTTCTTGTGCAAATGATACTACACCGCATAAAAGAAAAGTAAATAATAAGGCTGTTTTTTTCATCATTGTATGTTTTTGTTTATAATTTTTGTTTAATCAAAATTATATCGAACACATAGTAGTAGTTGACTCAAAAACCCCAGTTTTTGACTCATTAGATATTAGAATTAAAGTTTAACGAAATTTAAGAAAAGCCTATAATAGAGGGCTGAAAAACCTGGCAATGCCTTCGGAAAATTTCCGTTTTAAAGGACGGTTTTTATACGTTTCATATTCAAGGAGCACACTTTCTTTACAATCACGAATAAAATCTTCACAAATACTTTCTGCGACTTTGTTATCATAAATCAAAGCATTGGTTTCAAAGTTATGCTCAAAGCTTCTGTGATCAAAGTTTCCAGAGCCTACAGAAGCAATTTCACCGTCCATTACAATTACTTTACTATGCAGAAAATCATTTTTCTGTTGATAGATTTCTATTCCTAAGAACAATAATTCCTGAAAAAATGATAGCATACTATGTTTTGCCAGCCAGGAATCTGATTTTTTAGGAACTAACAACTTAATCTGCACACCGCTTAATGCAGCGATTCTAAGTGCTTCCAACATCGCGCTATTTGGAATGAAGTATGGATTAGAAATGTAAATATACTCTTCGGCCAAATTAATCATTTTAATGTATTGTTGCATAATAGAAGGATGATCTGCATCGGGTCCTCCAGCCACAATTTGCACCGAAACATCACCTTGTTTTTCAACTTCAGGGAGATATTCGTCTTTTAATAATAATTCCTGATCGCTGGCAAAATAATAATCTTTAATAAAAACACGATGTAGACTGTCTACCGCTGGACCCTTCAGGTATATATGAGTATCATCCCATATACCGAGTTCTGAATCAGATTTAATATACTTATCAGAAATATTAACACCACCGGTAAAACCAACTTTACCATCGATTACTATAATTTTTCTATGGTTTCGATAATTTAAAGTAAATAAAAAGCTGCCAAAATGAAGTGGCATTATGGGGTATACTTTTGCTCCGATATCTCGAAATTTCTTCTTCGCTTTTTTTCGTAATGAGTAGCTTCCTATTGCGTCATAAAGAATTCTTACTTCTACCTTGTTTTCGAGTTTTTCCTTTAATAAGGAATACAGCTTGTCAAACAATTCTCCTTCTTCAAAAATATAGTATTGTAGATGTATAAATTTTTCTGCTTTTTGTAATTCTTCAAAAATAATATCAAAAGTCTCTTTTCCATTTTGTAACACTTTGACATCGTTGGCAGGTTGAGTAGCAAAATTGGAACTGTTTCTTAATAACTCAGATAATTTTGCGTTTTTTTTACTTTCAAACTCAACCTTTTGATCTTTAATTAATTGATCTCTGAATTTTTTATCATATAAACGTCTTTTTACAGTTTCTTTGAGCTTGAAAAGTTTGAATTTTCTTCGGTTGATACCAAAAGTGATATATAATAAAATACCAATAAATGGAAATATTAAAACAATGAGCAGCCAGCTCAGCGATTTGGTTGGTCTTGAGCTGTATAATATAATATGTACTATTGCTAAAAGAGTAAGAATTATATAGATACTAATGGTGATGATCATGTCTGCTGTTCTTTATATTGTTTATGATTTTACCGGTAATTTTAAATGAGTCATCATTTATCGGTATCGCATTACGTAAATCGGATATCGTGTTATATTTTTAATAAAATTAAAAATTTAAATACTATGGGAATCATCTCTACCGATAAAAATAAAATTACACTTATATATAATTCAGAAACCTCTTTGGGTAAGCAAACTTATGGTTATGTGAGTGCTTCTAAAAAAGATATTTTGGCGGTTGATACGTCGAAAACTAATATTCCTGGGACCCAATGGATAGAAATTGCAAATAATTTAGGCATTCAAATTTCTGAATTGGTTAACAAAGAACACCCAAATTTTCAAGAATCCTATAGTGCCAATGTCAAATTAGAAACGAATGATTGGTTAAAAGTTATAGATAAACACCCCGAGACTGTAGAAAATCCTATTTTAATTTTAGGGGAAGAATTTTATCGATTGGAAAACCCTTCAGATTTTGTAAAATATATGGACCCTGATAGTGCCGGTGTCTCAAGAAACCCTGCAAAGAAAAAAGAGAAGTGATTTTTTTACTTCTCTTTTTTTTCTGTGATCGTACTTTTCTCTAAGTTGGGCTGATTAGGGTTTTTAGTAGGTTTTCCTAAATCTGTCAGAGGTTTTTTTCTTTCTTTTTGTTTAAATTTTCTTTCCATGATTTTATATTTATTTGAGCTAAAATTATTTAAGTAAATGGTGATGTGATTTATAATTCTTAGTTGCCTACAAGGATTAAGTATACATACACGCACATAAAGGTAAACAGTGCAGCAAATAAGCATATTGCAGTCTTAAAGACTATCTTGGTGCTAATTTTGTTGGATTGATTCATATTGAGATGTTTTTTGGTTCAAAATGATTTGATTGGTTAAGAAAACCAGGTAACCTCATGCCTGTTTACCTGGTTTTTTCCAAAATTTTCTCCTTACTTACTTTTGTTTAATTATCATCTGTTGCATCTTCCACAGCATCTTCTACTTCTTCTGCGCTTTCTTCTACAGCATCTTCTACTTTTTCTCCAGTGCTTTTCTTTTCTCTACAGCCTATAGTTGTAGCTATTAGCAGGAGAGTAGTTGCCAATACTAATGTTATTTTTTTCATGGTTTATTAATTTATGATTAGTTATGCTTTAAATCTTTTCCCGAATATGAGTGATAAAATAAAAAGTACGATAAAAATGAAGAATAAGATTTTTGCAATGCTCGCAGCTCCTGCAGCAATACCACCAAACCCCAAAACTCCAGCGATCAGAGCTAAAACGATAAAGATAATTGTCCAACGTAACATAGTTTGTAATTATTTAGTTATTAAAAAGTCTCTTTTAATTAAGAGTGATTTGATTATCAAATCTTTTCATGATAAATTTCTTTAAATCTATGAAGAGTCCTTAGCTGTATCAAACGTTTTCTTAACTCCTTTGCTTTATTAGAGAATAGGTACTGTAAACTTCCAAAATTAAATGTATCTTTAATACAAGCAACTGCCAACCTAGCTTCATGAAAAAGAAAATTGTAATACAAGATCATAACGTAAGTAATATAATTGTAGAATTTGCAGAAAGTCTCGGTGTTGATTATGAAAATTCTAATCATGAATGTTGTGTGCAATTGCCAGAAGAATTTGGTTCTGGATATATGCGTTCTTTTCAATTTGATTTTGGCGTTGGGGTTGTTGAAACTGATTATTTATTGAAAAAAGACTTTTTTTACGAATTAAAGAAGGGGGTGGTTCATCCCCTAAAGATTATTTTTAATAGAGAATCCGGTTTTTATCATAAATTTGAGAATGACCAAGAGTTTCAAGAAATAAAGCGTTTAGAGAACTCCATGCTCTCCAGTACTCCTAAAAATAATCATATTTTTAAGATTCCGGCACATACTCCTATTTGTATTTTTAGTTTAGAGATTAACAGGAAGAAGTTTGAACAAAAAATAGAATCCTTTCTTCCAAATATGAATGAAGACCTCATTGAATTATTTAGAGATATAAATGGAATCAATCAATTTTTCTATAAGAATTATTATAGTCTCGATGTCGCTAAATTTATTTCTGAATTTACGGAATGCGAACTCACGGGTTTTATGCGGCAAGTTTATCTGGAAGGTAAGGCGTATGAAATTTTAACCCACCAGTTGAAACAATACCTGGATGATTTAAACGAACCAGATAAGCGATTAATTTTGCGCCAAACAACTATTGAAAGTATAGAAGAAGCAGTAACTATTATTAAAGAAGAAATTGAAAGTATAGACAATATCGTAAATCTAGCCAAACGAGTAGGTTTAAATCAAAATACGCTTCAAAACGGATTTAAGCAACTATATGGTACTTCGGTAAATGAATATATCAAGAATTATAGGATAGAAACGGCAAAAAATCTTATGGAATCTTCAGATCTAAATATTACCGAAATCACATATAAGGTAGGAATCAACTCCAGGAGTTATTTTTCAAAATTATTCAAGAAACGCTTTGGTGTAAATCCAAAACAATATCTTGACCAGGTAAGGAATAGGGAGCAGGGCACACAATCGGCCTAATTGCTTTAAAGTCAAAATAATATCTTATTGAGCATCTATAATGTGTAGAATTAATGTATAATTTTCTTATCTAAACTGACCAAAAGTGTTAGTATATGTTTCAAAATTGTCAATCTGTTTAACGTAAATCTGTTTTTTTTGTACAAAACAAAAAATAGCATATAGATTTTAGTAGCAAAATGCAAAAGATTGAAATAAATAGTGTAGATGGTGCCGAGATTTTGAAGCAATTAAATCGTCATTTAAATGGTGAATTAACACAACGATGGGGAGAACACATCTTAGAGTTTAATAATGAATTAGGAGTTGGGATAGTTCGAACAATAGCCTTTGATTGGGGGGTTTCTCTGGTAGATTATGATGTTAATTTTGTTGAAGATACTAAAATCATTTTCAATATTGAGAATGCAAATCCGGTAGAGTTTATATTTATATCAGAAGGAAAACTTGAATATATTAATGATTCAGAAGAGCGACCACTTACGTTTGAACGATATCAGAATATTATTATATCTACCAAAAAGTTTTCCAAAGAAACTTATGTTTTCCCAAAGGCGGCATCGGTTAAGGTTAATTTTATATATGTATTGCCTAATGAATATGCTAAGAAAAAGAATAATAATTTGTCTTATCTGAGTGAGAGCTTATTTTCTGCCTTTACAGAAGAAAATAAAAATTCACCATATAAACATTATGGTAATTTCAATTTAAAAATTGCCGATCAAATTAAACAGTTACATGATAGTCATGAGAGCGGTATTGTTCGAACATTATCCATTGAGGGGCAACTCAATTTGATTTTGGCAATGCAAATGCTCGAACACAGCAATTATGAAAATGGTCGGGCACTGCCAGAATCTTTGTCAAAAGAAGATATCAAAAAAATTCACAACCTATCAGGGTATATCATTGATAATATTTCTGAACCTTTATCGGTGAGTGCTTTAGCAACAAGAGTTGGTCTAAGTCCTAAGAAACTACAACTTGGTTTTAAAGTTTTGTATTCCAAATCGGTCAACGAATATGTCCGTCAATTAAAACTCGAAATCGCAAGAGATTATATCAAAAATACGAATTACTCCATCTCCGAGATTGTTTATAATATTGGTTTTAAAAGTAGGAGTTACTTTTCGAAGATTTTTTTTGAGCGCTACGGAATTCTACCAACCGACTACAGAAAGAAAATTAAGGCTTAGAGTGATGGCGTTAATAAATTAACTTTTTGAATTAATTGAGTAATCGACTTCTGAATTAAATTTATAAAACCAATAAAAACCACGATTTTACTTACAATTGAAATTTGGTTCGAAAAATAAGAGTGTCCAAATCAAAACCCCAAATGCTATCAATGAGTGACCAAAAAGCTATTGTCAATTTAAAATTTAAATCAAATTTACCTATCGAGAGCGTAAATGAAGTTTCCAAAGAAATAAAAAATGTTTTAATAAATATTAAGGGATTAATTTCTGTGTTTTGTTATACTAATGAAGAAACCAAGACTATCGGCGGAACGTTCATTTTTGAAAGTATAGAATTCGCGCATCAGTATTTAGGACAATTTTTAACTGATGGTCTTGGACCTAAATATGGAGTGATTCCTATGACACTAAAAATTGATGTAGGTAATTTACAAAGAGAAATTAAAGGAAGGAATATTAAACCATGCGATACTACGGAATAGGAATACCCTCATAATATACAGGATCCAGCATAGAATCGTAAGAGATATCATTCTTAAAAAACTCCTTGGCGATTGGATGTGCTTTTAAATTTAAATTTTCTGGGTTGTCGAGAATGTAATCAATTTCATCAATAGTTGTCTGTTTATCTAACCAGGTATCATTAAAAGATTCAGAAATGAATACCGGCATCTTAGCATTTAGGTTTTGAATATCACCAACAATACCAGAGGCTTCTGTCATTATCATAGAGCAGGTAATAAAGCCATCATTAAGAATATTATAAATTCCGGCGATATAAAAAGGTTTTTTAGCATCCAGATAAACGTAATAAGGATATAAAGAGCCTTTGTATAAATGATAAATATAAAATCCGGTGACTATAATTACACAGCGTCTTTCAAGGTACGGCTCCTTAAAGATTCCGTTAGCGTTTAAATTATCCTTGCAAATATTAAGTGTATCCAAAACTTTTTGAAAATCAGACCACTCTCCTTCATAATCGGTGGGTAGAAGCCCCCAGATAGCATAGGATATATGATTAGGGTTATGCATGGTGATTACAGATAAAGTAGCTTCTTCTGTACCATCTATAACAGAATTTGGTGTATAAAGTCTTGGGAACTTATAGGAAATACCCAGTTCCCTCTCGATTAGTTCTCTCTCTGCGATATTTGAAATCTTCTTATACATCATTCCCAATACTTTTACATCATTCCCAATTACTTACGCAAGTAAATAATAAACACACTACAAGGTTGTCTCGAACCATATAATTAGTAACCCTTTCAGTAAATTAAACGTTAAAATTTCATAATTGTTTGCTTTTTGACGCAACAGAGGTAAGGAAATCTTTAATAAAGATAAGCCAAGGTGCGGTAACCCGCTATTTTTGTATAACAGTCTAATATATAGCTGTTTAAAAATAAAATGTTAAATTCTTAATAGGGGGCACTATGGATAAGTTACAGAATGAAGATTTAAGCATTCCTTCTCAATTAAATGTTTTACAAGAGCATCTCGAAGGAAGTATTGCTATTAATTATGATATTCATACACTTACTTTAAAACCTGGATTGGGTAATGGGCAGGTGCGATATACAAATTTGCAAAATGGATTGCAATCTTTTGATTTTAATTTCAAACTGTATAAAGATATAGAGATTCCTATTGATGCCATTGCGTCAGAATCACTTCAGTTTTTATACTGTTTGGATGGTAGCTGTTTTCATCAATTTGAGTCCAATGAGCGATTTACGCAAATAGAACAGTTTCAAACAGCGGTTGTACATAGTGATAAGGGATTGTCAAGTAGGATTTTAATTAAAAAGGACAATCATCTGATGCTTAATATTATTTGTGTAGATAAAAAGGAATATTTTGAAAAATTCAGCAAAGAAGATAATCAATATGACAAAAAGCTTCAGGATTTATTGAGTAATATAAAGACAAAGTCCAAACATTTTCATTTAGGTAATTACAGTCTTAAAATAGCAGAGCAATTAAAACTGTTGTTTGGTATGGAGCATTCTAATGAAATTTCTGAGCTATTATCCCAAAAAGGAAGATATTATTTGATATTGGCAAAGCATATTGAAAAATTTCACGCAGAAATTGAGAGTAACTCAAATACTAGCGGACTCTTAAAAAATGAGTTGAAAATGATTTCTGAAATTAGTGATTATATTAAAAAGTATCCAGAAATCCAACACACTATTAAAAGTTTGTGTTTAGAGTCGGGGCTATCGCCTGCAAAACTTCAAGAAGGTTTTAAATTTATGTTCGACAGAACGGTTTCTGATTTTGTTAGGAATGTACGCTTGGAAAAAGCAGAAAAATTTATCGTAAATACAGATCTCACAATATCTGAGATTGTTTATTCTGTTGGGCTTACCAGTAGAAGCTATTTTTGCAAGATTTTTAAGAAAAAATATAAATGTAGTCCCAAAGAATATAAATTTAAATACACAGCAGCCCATAAAAAAGGATCTATATCATAATTATTTTTACCTTCATGATGAATTAATAAGGCAGAGTATTTCTACTGCCTGATATACACACCTTCAAGATGGTATAATCATTTTTTGATTTTTTTGCCATCGAATATTGAATGCGCTATCCAAATATGTATATGAGTTAATTTTGCTCGGTCATGTTGTTATTTTTGTATAAACTTAAAAATCTTCACATTATGAAAAAACTAACAATGTGCCTTGCATTATCCGCTTCTGTCTTGTTTACTAGTTGTCTAGGTTCTTTTAGCGCCTTTAATGGTTTAAAAGACTGGAATAACGATATAAGTGACAGTAAATTTGTTAATAACCTGGTTTTTTGGGGACTTAATATTATACCTGTTTACGCACTGTTCGTGGTAGGTGATGTTTTAATATTTAATGTTATAGAATTTTGGAGTGGTTCGAATCCAATAGCCATGAACGAAGGCGATAGCGAGACTCAAATCGTAGAGAGAGATGGTAGTACTTTTGAAATGACCGCCACAAAAAACAGACTACAAATTAACGTTATAGACGGGAAAAGAAAAGGTGAAAAACTTGATTTGGTGTATAGTCCATCACAAAAATCGTGGAGTGCCGTAAAAGCTAACGGAGAAATAATTAAACTTTCTTCTTTTGAAGAAGGATTTTATGTAGTACATCTACCAGATGGAGGTAAAGTAAAGATTGATCCAAATATGCCACGTACTGAAGGCTTAGCTTTGTTAAACCGCAAAGTTGCTTTGTATCAAAATTGCTTATTGGCTGAAAACAACTAAGATTATATTTAGATTGTAATATTAAAAGAGGTTGTTCGGGGACAACCTCTTTTTTGATTTCAAAAATTTAATTTTTAAGTAAGAAAGATATGAAAGGGAATAAAAAAATTTATAAAAGAAAACGATTTGTAATTCCAACTGCGATTATTCTCTTTTTGATAATTGCCAGATTATTGTTGCCATATTATGTTAAAAAATATGTAAATGAAGTATTAGCCGATATTCCCGGATATTATGGCCAGGTCGAAGATATCGACATCTCATTATTTAGGGGAGCCTACGTTATCGATAATCTTTATCTTAATAAAATCGACGCAGGGTCTCAGGTTCCGTTCTTAGATTTTGAAAAAACTGATATTTCTATAGAATGGAAATCTTTGTTTAAAGGTAAGATCGTGAGCGAAATTATAATGACTCGACCAAAAATAACTTATGTTTTTGAAGATCAGGAAAAAGAAAAAACCGATGATCCTGACTTCAATGATTGGACTAAGGCACTAACAGACTTGGTGCCAATTGATATCAATAGACTGCAAATTAATAACGGTAAAGCGGCATTTGTACAATTATCTGCAGATCCTAATATAGATTTACATTTTAATCAAATAGATCTTGAGGCTCAAAACTTGCGTAATGTGATTCGCAAAGATCAAAAACTTCCCTCGGTATTAAGTGCTAAAGCAGTTTCAATAGGCAAAGGTGAAGTAAGTTTGGAGGGAAAATTGGATCTTATTAAAACTATTCCTGATATGGATCTGTCATTTTCCTTAGAGAATGCCGACGCTACCTCCCTAAATGATTTTACGAATCATTATGCCGGAATTGATTTTAAAAACGGAAGCTATAATATTTACAGTGAGGTCGCCATTGCAGATGGATTCTTAAAAGGATATATCAAACCAATGCTCGTAGATGCAGAACTTATTGGTAAGGAAGATGGTTTTCTCGATACGTTATGGGAAGGTTTTGTAGGTTTTTTCAAATTTGTATTAAAAAACCATAAAAATAATACCTTAGCCACCAAGGTACCTCTTGAAGGAGATTTAAACGCTGTACAAAGCGATATATGGGCAACAATTTTTAATATTTTTGAAAATGCTTGGATTCAGGCTTTTAAGGGAATGACAGATGATTCAATAAATTTTGAAGATGCGCAAGAGGCGGCAGAGAAGAATGAATAGCAATAAAAAAGATCACTCAGAAAAGCCTTTTTTTAACCCCCGTTAAGACTCTTGCGTTGTTTAGTGCGCGCTCTGAATGATCTTTTTCTTGGAAAATAAATCTTTACTACTAATTTAAGTCTTCTAATCTTTTTATGGAAGATAATCCATCCATAATTTTATTTTTTTGTTGCATCAAGATGGTTTGAGTACTTGTTGGTAACGTAGTTTCCGAAAGAACATCATTATATTCTTCTACTGAAGCTTCTTCACCACGAATTGCTTCTTCGAGCATAGCTTCTTCGTTGTCAGAAGAAAAAAGAGCTTTTACGTCCATCCAAGTTCTATGTGCAGATCCTGTAATACTTCCACCTTTATCCACATCTTGACCAAAAGCCTTGATTTCATCTTTCAATTCGTGACCAAAATCATATCGTTGTTGCGCTTTTTGGTTAAAATAATTCTTAAGCCCGGAGTGATCAACATTCTCTGCTGCTTTTTTAAAACCCTTTTCGGCATCATAGGTTTTTTCTAATAAATCATTTAGTTTATTTCCAACTTCTTTAGAATACGTTGTCATAATGTTATTTTTTTGAGTTAATATTTAAAATTAAATAGCCCTATTCACTGTTTGATATCCTTGTCGTTTATTGAAACAGTAATTTTTTTGCGTGTTATATGTAATGTGTTTTTCATTTTTTTCCTGATCAAGCCACTCACAACTACAGCAACTACAGCCACTGCAAACGTGTTAACTATATACAAAAGTAATTCTAGTGTCATATTGTTGGTTTTTATTTGTCGAAGATAGCTAGGTAGATAGGCTTTAATTTGTTTAAAAAAATCAAAGATTAACTCATTTAGATTTTAACATTTTTTTGTGCATTACCTTTTGTTTAACGATAGCTTATAGAGTTAATGATTGATTTGATAATGCGCATAAAATCAACAATTCTTTAAGATATTGGCAAAAAATAAAAATTATGATACGACAAGGAACTAAAGTAAAATGGAATTGGGGTGAAGGATCCGCCACCGGAACCGTAGAAGAAACATATACTGAAAAAGTCACCAAGACTATTAAAGGAACAGAAGTTACCAGAAACGGAGAGGAAAATGATAAAGCGCTATACATAAAGCAGGAGGATGGAGATTATGTTCTCAAAAGTGAGAGTGAAGTAGAAAGAGTAGAATAATTAAAAATCAACTTTTAAAACTAATATGTTATGATAAGAAAAGGAACACTGGTACGATGGAAAGAAGGAGTTAATCAGATTTCCTATGGTACTGTAGAAGAAACGTACGAATATAAACTTACAAACAAAATTAAGAATGATCATTTTGTTAAATATAATACCGCTGGGAAAGCGCTTTATATCAAACTTGCCAATGGACAACATGTTCTTCGAAACGATAATGAAGTAGAGCTGGTCGATTGAATCATTCTTTAATTATTTTCAATAAAAATTTATACACTAATCGTCAAATATTCACATTATGTCTTTACTAACAATTATTTTAAACATTCTTTTACCACCATTAGCAGTTTTTCTGAAACACGGGCTTGGGTCTACCTTTTTAATAAGTTTATTACTCACTCTCATTGGTTGGATTCCCGGAGTAATACATGCATTCATCGTAAATAAATAGAACTATGTATGCGAGAAAAAAATACCAAGAAGCGCAAGAGTTGCTAAAAATGACTTTTGAAGCTGAAAAAAAATATTATGAAGCGGCAGAAGAAGTTCAAATTGTGGCGCTATCAAGATTTTTGAACCATCAAAGTGTGGAGAGAAATAAATACGCAAATGAATTAGTTGAAGGGCTTACTTTTAATGAAATAAAACCCGATATATCTTATATAAAAAAGGGTAAAATTCATCAAAAAGGACTTGATTTTAAATTAACCCTAGAAAATACTAAATATATCCCTATCGTCTGTAAGTGTCTGGATCATGACCAGGATCTTATAGATAAATGTGCTATAGTTTTAGAAAATGATACCATCCCAATTGATATTTTAGAGATAATTACTCGTTTAATGACACACCTAATATTTCAAGGCATTGAGGGGAGTTATATAATTGAAGAATTAAATAGGAAAAAAGCTAAAGATCAAAAAATGAAAGTTGTTCAATTAAAAAAAAGTTACCTATAGATATATATAATTACTTTAATCAAATATAATCTTGCCAATACTGTAGTTTAATTGCATATTGGCAATATTTTTATATTAGGTTTTTTTATTCATAAAAAATGTGATTGCCAACGTTACTACTCCTAAACCAATCGTAATGTAAGAATTTGTATTGTCTTGGGCTTCCATACTCAAACCTCCAAAGCTTACTGAAGCTTCCGGAGCAATCATCGTATAAACTCCGTATCCTAAGAGTACAAGTCCAACGATTATCAGAATCATTTTCACTGTTTTATTCATAATATTTTGATTTTTATTATTTAAAAGTAACGAAACGATATTAAATAATTCTAAGATTTTGGTTGATTACTTAAAGGTTTTTCAATTTTTATAGGAAAATAAATCTTAAAAATTTAGTTAACTTTTCGTTAATCAACATCATTGGCAAGTGTTTTGAAGAGATGTTAATAAAACTTTAAGGTTTATCATTTGCGAGCTTCATTCAATTTTATAAATTATACTGTAACTCAAATTGAAATCAAAATCTATGTATTTTAAAAAACAGAAATTATTAATATTATTCTTATTACTTGTCATACTTGAAGGATTTGCTCAATCAGAGCTTCCTGTAAAGATCGTAGACAGCATAAAACCTATAAAAGAATTACAAAATAATGAATTGCAGCATATTTTGGAGACAGAAATATGTTCCAATCCAAAATGGAACTCACTGGTAGTTAGGGAAAAAATGTCTATAGGCGTCGTAGATCTTACCAGAATAGAGGACATAAGATATGCCGGGCTCAACGATGATTTCATGATGTACGCTGCAAGTTTACCCAAGATAGCTATTCTTTTAACTGCAATGGATGCAATAGAGAATGGTGAATTAAAAGATTCAGAAGAAATTCAAAATGATTTACGTCTGATGATCAGTAAATCCAATAACAAGGCTTCAACCAGAATGATCGATCGCCTTGGATATGAAAAAATTGAAAAAGTTTTACGTGGCCCTAAAAATAAATTATATGATGAAGAAGTTGGTGGGGGCCTTTGGGTTGGTAAACGATATGCTGCCGGAGGGAAGAGATATCCGGATCCAATTAAAGGGCTAAGTCATGCTGCTACAACACGGCAAGTTTGTAGTTTTTATTATCAATTGGTAATGGGAAACCTAGTTAGTACAGAACGATCTAAGCAAATGCTGGAAATTATGAAAACTCCTGCATTACATCATAAATTCGTGAATACTTTAGATAAAATTGCTCCTGAAGCTGATTTGTACAGAAAATCGGGATCATGGAAAAACTACCATTCCGATTCTGTGTTAGTATGGGGACCAAAGCGACGATACATAATTGTCGCTCTCATTGAAGATACCTATGGTGAGCAAATCATTAGAGATTTAGTAATACCGCTAGAAAAAGTTTTGAAAAAGTCACGTTCAGAAGGACCTTGATAATATCTTAGCGATATGCTAAGAGATATTTTTAAAAAGGTTTTCAATATTAGAGATGGTGAAATTTACATCTCTTTTTTAATGCAGTTGTACATTTTTTTGATTATTACGGCATTATTATTAATTAAACCAACGGTAAATGCCATTTTTCTTTCACAATTGGGCGGAGATCAATTACCAATTGGATATATTCTAGTAGCTTTTGCTGCAATTTTGAGTTCTTATTTTTATAATAAAACTATTCATAGTTTTTCTATAAGAACCATTACCATACTTAGTTTATTATTATTTAGCTTCTTTTTTTTAGCACTAGGTTTTTTGATGGATGTAGATTCAATAACCTCTGAGTTCTTGCTATACTTTTATTATGTAATAGTTTCTCTTTTTGCTGTTTTAACGACTTCACAATTTTGGATCATTGCGAATATGGTCTACAACGCAAGAGAGGCAAAGCGACTTTTCGGTTTTATTGGTGCGGGTGCTATTGTTGGAGGTATATTTGGGGGATACCTTACTTCGATCATAGCAACACATCTAGGAAGCAAATACGTGGTATTGTTAGCGGGTATTATAATTTTCAGTTGTATCCCTTTGCTTCTTCTAATTTGGAAGACTAAAATTAAAAAGCTGAATAATTATACAAAAAAACAACGCCAACAAAATGATACTAGAAGTTATAGTTCATCGATCAAACTAATTGTTCGATCTAAACATCTCATGTATTTGGCACTAATTACTGGTATAGGTGTTTTTATTGCTAAGTTAGTAGATTTTCAGTTCAGTGATTTTGCAAATAGAGTCATCTTGGATGCAGATCATTTAGCTTCATTTTTTGGATTTTGGTTTTCTACCTTTAGTGTAGTAGCATTATGTATTCAATTATTTATTACCAATAGAATTATAACATTTTTAGGTGTTTCTTCTTCGTTATTAATTCTGCCATTAGGAATAGCATTGGGTAGTTTGTTGTTTCTAACAATTCCAGAGTTATGGGTTATGGTACTTATTAAAGGGATCGATGGTAGTTTTAAACAATCTATTAATAAAGCTTCAATAGAGTTGGCGATCATGCCAATTCCACATCGAATAAAAAAGCAGGCAAAGTCATACATAGATGTAGTAGTAGATAGTTTGGCTACAGGATTGGCTGGGTTATTGCTTATTTTTGTAATTAGAAGGTTGGATCTAACCACACCCTATATCTCTATAATTACTATATTATTTCTTTTTGTATGGATATTGTTAATATATCGATTAAGAGGGGAGTATTTCAACTCTTTCAGGATTAATATTCAAAATTCATTAAGCGAGAGTCAGGAAAGAACCTCAGAAAGGAAAAATTCTTTACATGTAGTTACAAAGGTCTTAACCAAGGGTACAGAGAAAGAAATTATAAACCTCCTTACTAATTTAAGTGATACATCTGTAAAACCTTTCAAAGAAAGTATTATTAATCTATTAGATCATCCTTCGCATAAAATAAAGAGACTTGCAATCCAACATTTATATTTTTTTGACAAAGGAACTGCAGCACATAAAATAGAAAAACTTATTTATATTAAAGATGACGAAACAGTATATGCTGCTATGGATTATCTTCTAGAACATACTGCCTTGAAAACCCAAGATATTTTCACCTCTTTTCTGGATCATAAAGATGATTATATAGGAAATGCGGCATTACTATGTTTGGCCAAAGAATCAAGTAGCAATACTAGTCTTGCCAAGAAATATAGATTAAAGAATAGGATAGAAGAGAAAATTCAAGAACTTATTATGCCAACTAATGAGCATCGTATTGAAGAGATCGCAGAAATGTTAATTACAGTAGCCTACGCAAAGATGACGCAGTTTTATTCCTATATTTCTGTTTATTTTGAACATACCAATCCCTACATCGTAGAGCATGCTATAAAGGCTGCAGGAATAACTTCTGAAGATATTTTTGTGGAGCGTCTATTTAATTTTCTGGCTAAGAAACGTTTCAGAAAAAAAACAATTAAAGCTCTGAAGAACTATGGAGAAGAAATTAATAAAACTATACTGAAATTAGATAAAAGTGAAACCTTACAGGCTTCTGTACAACGACAAATTCCTAAAGTCGTAACAGCATTTAACACACAAAACTCAGTATCGGTTCTTTTTAGGTTGTTATTAAGTAAAGAAGTTTTAACAAGGCTAGAAGCTGCTAAAGCACTAAATAAGCTGCAAAGAAACAATAAAAAACTAATTTTTAACCAAAAAAAAATTACCACTTTAGTTCTAAAAGAAATCAAAATTTATCAACGCACTATAAATGCTATTCAGATTATTCAAAATAAATTAAAGGAACAGTCAGAAATAGTAGAAGAACATTCTGATTTGTTTTTGGAAAACCGAGTAGCTCATGAAAATCTATTAGAACTGCTACAATCACAAAAAGAAAAAGGTTTTATCTGTATTTTTAAACTTCTAAGCTTAAAATATACATCTACTGATGTTGAAATGGCCTATATTGGATGGTCTAGTGATGAGCCTGAGACGAAGGCAAATGCCATTGAGTTTTTAGATAATTTATTAGAAATGAGATTGAAGTCTGCGTTATTACCCCTTTTGGAAAGTCAAATAGTATCAGGTTCTATTCAAATAAAGAAATTCTTTCCTACTAAGCAGAAATGTCTTGTTTATCTATTAAAAAACAGAGGCGAACAGATTAAACTAGCGATTTTAAATTTAATGAGATATTCTCAGGATTCTAAAAACCTCAAGTACATACGACCATTACTGAAACACAAAAGTGAGAAAGTTCGTTTGTTTTCAAAGACTGCGATAGAAACTATTACTTTAGATACAGTGGCTCAATCTTTGGATTGAATTGCCTTATCAATTTTTGATGCTAAGTACATATGGGCACCAGCAGAATTTTTATTAAGCACGTTAGTCATCAAACATACTATGTATTTGGTGTTATTGGGTTGCTCTACGATAATTACAGAATTCATATAATTAAATACATTTCCAGCGTAGCTTGAACAATTTGGATCTTTTTCTCGATCACATTTATAAAAACTACCAGATTTGAAATATACGGCAGCGCTGTCTAACCTTCTAGATTTGGCATATCGTATTCTACGATCGGTTAAGTACAACATTCTTTTGATCTCAAGACTGGATTTTGCATCCACTACATTACCTTGTTCTAATCTAATTAGATACTTCATCAATCCGACAGGAGTTCCTATACTTCCTCCTTTCCTGCCAACATACCTTCCTGCCGCTCCTGTGAACAATTTCCCAAGCCTCCATTCATCTTTGGTTATTCCTAGTTCACGTAAAGGTTCATTTACCAAGTCAATAGCAAAATCGGTAAGCGAGTCGCGGGGTGTTTCTTTGAAATAGTTTTCTGCCTCCTCTTCGGTAAGATTTTCATACCGTTCTTTGAATGCAGCCATAAGAATAGCTTCCCTCCAAACTACACTCGCTGCTCCATTATTACTAACAGATACCATATGATCGGCCCATTCATACAATGAGAACTCATCACTGGCCCTAACTCTTCTCTTAATTAATTTATCTGTTTCAATATTATAAATAGGTATGGTATGGTGATCGCCGGTTCCCCAATACCTTGCTTTAACACGTTTATTGCGTAATAGTGCCGTCCTGGCCTCCCACGAGTCTGGGCAGAGTTTTTGTAATTGTACAAAAAGGGCATTTAATACTGCTATTTTACCTACACTACCTGGTTGATAACCTTTATTTTCCCTAAATGCCGCATATTTCAGACTATCCGGATTACTCATATCCAGAATAGTAGCAGAGTATCCTCTGCCTGGGAATAACGTATTCATCTTCTTTTCAAATGCTTCATCTTCGATAAGAATTTTCCTCAAGCTATCATTTTTTCGTTCAAGTAAATTGAGTTTGATATCGGCTAATTTTTTGTACGCTCCAACAGGTATTCTTCTATTTTCAATACTGTCCAGCTGCATTTTATACAGTCTATATAACCTTGCTATACCCGTTTGCTCATATCCATCAATGGGATAAGGGATAGAAAATCCAAAGGATAGTAGAATAAATGTGATAATTCCAATTTTTGTTACTTTAATCATAACTTATAATTTAGCTGTGAGCATAATTTTTTTATTGTAATCAATAGTAGGCGTGATGGATGATAAGTATGAAGAGCTTTTGGCTTTTTTGTTTTCTACAAAAGGTCTGATTTGAAAAAGCCATAACTTATCATCTTTAAAACCTAACTCGACGTCGTAAGCTCCTTTGTATTTAGAATCTGTTATTTTAGCTAAAGTTTCTCGAATAGAATCTGCCATCCGGCGTATGTCTTCAATATTTTTAGAATTAAGTATAGGTTTTTCGAAAGTCGTCGTGTTTTCAGATGTTCCTCCGTGATCAGGGAGTCGCATAAAATCTGGCTGTCTAGCTGGCGCTAATAATCTATTTGAAGAAGGGGTTATCAATCTAGTTTCAGCAGATTGACCATCAACCGCACCTCCTGCACCACGACTAAAAGCGACAGTAAGGTCATTTTCATTCCCTACATTAATACCTTTAGTGATAAGTACTCCAGAATAGTCAACATCAACGCTTGGGATAATTAGTATAGAAGGAAAAACACTTTCCGGATTTAATAAATATTGCTGTCTCCATTTAAAACTTCGTTCAGTGTATGGCGATGCCCATACATCTTTAATCCCTTGAATTATTTTGTCTTCAGATAGAATATTAAATAATGTGAGATTCAGTCCAGCACCGGTAAATTCTTCTAAATCCTCCATATTGGTGTCACTTCTAAGAAATACAGTAACATTCCCAATAGAGGAACCAAATATATTTTTGAATTTGATTCTCAATTGAGATACGAACTCATCTTTTAGATTTATTTGTTTAATAGCATCATAAAGGACTTTAAGTTTTTCAAGTTGAAACTTTTCTATTTCGATACGTGAAATTTTGTTTGTTCGCATTTTTTCTGCTTCTGCAAAAGTGCTACTTAAGAAGTTCCAATAGGATATTGAGGAATTCGGCATTTTCTGATCCATATGCTCTCTAAAAATGCCAAAGGGTATTACTAGACCTTCGACAACATGATCAGGAAACATAGCCTTCAACTGACCTAAATTTGCAGCTTTGGGGCCACAAAGTTTTCCAGAATCATCTGCATCAATTTCTGCCATGTCAAGAATGTTGGTTTGATCTAATTGTATTTGATCTGTAGGTACGGTAATCTTAATGTCGTTTCTTATTTCTTCACTAAACAGAGCGCGTTCCTCTATGGTCATATCCTTTTCAATCTTTAGGATTACATTTCCTTTGTCTGAAACGGCATAAAATACTTTTTCCCCATTATATTTTAAAAGAGCCTTTAGATTCTTATCTGAAAGTGCTGCATTCGGAATACCTAAATTTCGAGCCAATAGTTGCACGTGTGAAACTAAATTACCTTCAGAAACGGTCATAATTCCGGCTACGGGTTTAAGATCGGAAGGAGGTTTTTGAAAAATGTAAATTTTTTCAGTATCGACTTCAATATCTTCTGAAGAACCTTCAACTACTACAAGTTCACCAAAGGCATATCCGGGATTAAGACCCCTAATCGTGCTTTGATTATCCAGTTGCATAACGTCATTGATCAATGAAGATTCTTTAGCCAAAAATGATCCTAAACTACTTACGCTCTCGCCTAAATCTAATGCAACTGAGGATCTGATTCTATCATCAATAAATCCATATGCCTTCGGCTCAAAAAGAGTGTAGGTGTCTACCACATTTTGGTAATTTGCTTTTACCATAGCTGCGCTCCACTCTACAACACTTCGTGCTGCGGTTAAAAAATCATTAAGCTCATTAATAGTTAACTCGTCTTTTGATAAATAGGATTGTAAAGTAGGTTGTACCTTTTGCCACTCCCAAAGTTCAATCATTCCGGTTCCAGAGGCGGCATAACCAAGAGCATATATTTTTTGCAGTAATTCTTTCAAAGACCGGGGCTTCCATTCTTGTGTTCTTCTTAATAGGATATTTTCCAATTCGTTAGAAAGATCAAGTATCAAAAGGCGATCGTTTCCAGTAGTGTTAAGAGTAATATTTTCTCTAATATTACATAGTACTTCAGCAATTTTTTGAACACTCATAGCATCAGAAACATTTTCGTCGTATTCATTCAGAAAAGAGAGAAGTTGTTTTTTGATTTTGCCGTCTGAGATTTTGGAAACCTGCTTTTTTAGTTCTTCAGCATCAATTGGTGCATAAAACTTTTGTAATGTTTGATTAAGCTCTTTAAAATCTTTCTTTAATTTACTAGATAATTCACTGTCATATTCTTGTAGGAAATTAGTAACAAGTTGTATATCTGTTTTATCAGGCTTTCCATGAATTTTGATTCTTGCCTCCATAAAATCAGGGAATTCTTCTGCAATAATTTTGGATTGACTTCGCATTTGTTGCGCCAGATTATTATCGCCATCGTGAGGAATATCTCTGAGAGATTGTCTGATTAGAAAATAATGTTTTTCTAGATGCGTGTTATCTTTAAGTAACCATTGGTAAAAATCTACGCCCCATTCTTCTTCATCTTCTGATTGTACTGCGCCTCTGTAATATTGCCCTTTTCTTAAAATCCAACCGTCATCTACGCTGGATAAATATTTACCGAGTTGATATTGTTTTAATCGATTTTGATTGTTCTTTTTATCCCAAAACTCATCTTTATCTGCATGAGCGAGGATTTCTCCAAAGAAAATATGATGTTTCTTTGCTAATTCTTTAACTTCTGTCTTGTAACTTGCGTGTTGGATGCCACCACCAATCGAATCTGGGCAAGGATCTCTAGGTTCTCTTATGGATCCGTCTTTGCAAAACCATTTTATTCTGTAATAAGGCCCTCTTCTGTCAACTTTATATTTGGAGATCTGTTTTTTAATTTCAGATATAGGTATTTCTTGTCCTTGTAGAGAAATCGCTGTAATTATTAAGATTATTAAAGGAAGGCAGTATTTAGACATGACGGTATGGTTTACAAGTAAACAGGAGGTAGTTGTAATAATCAATAAGGAAAAATAATTTAGAAATCTGGAACGATACTGAAAATATCAAACTTTTCTGATCTACCAGGGAATCACAGATCAAAAAAATATTCGTTCCAGGTTTCTTGGTATCAGATTTTATACTTTTTTTCCAGTAGCAAGTCTATAAATAATGGCTATAACAGCAACTACTAACAATATATGTATTAAGTTACCTAATGGAAAAACAAAATACCCTAGTACCCATCCAATTAATAAAATTACTACCAATACCCAGATAAGATCTCTCATGATTTTAATGTTTAAATTAGCTTTAGGTTGTTTAAAAGTAAAGAGGTACTTGAAAAACAACATTAATTTCTATAATTAATACGTTAAAAATATATAGATAATCTAGGTAACTTGTGCTTTATCACGAAATATGTAGCCTTATACGAAAATTAAGAAAGTGTTACTTAAGAAATAGTTTTTTTGATTCAATAATTGATTATTTGGCCATCATTATTCAATTCTACGTCCTTTTCTTTGTATTTATTTTAAATTCGACATCATAAAACCTTCTTTTAAGATAGTGGTCCATTTCTTCTATCTCAATTATTTTATAATTATTAAAATCTTTTATAAAATTCTCTATTACCCTTCACGATAAAATTCTCCATTTATTTTGAAATGAGCTTCATCACATCCATTCTTGTCGTTATGCCAATCTGAATCATTTTCATTAGGATATTTATTGTTAAAGGATTATTTTACTGCATCTGGAGTCAAATTTTGAGCGAAAGCTTGACAACTGAAAGCAGTAGAAATGAGAATTAAGAATAATAGGAATGAAGGTGTAAGTTTTATTGATACCAAGGTTCAAAACGATGACTTAATAAAGTTTGAAGATTATAAATGTTCTTCACCTTTTTCAACGGATTTACCATATTCTGATTTATAAATTTGAACGACAATAAGAAATAGACTTATAAGCAATGGTCCGAAAATCAAACCAATAAACCCAAATAGTGGAACGCCAACGATAACACCAATAAGCGTTATGATAGGATGTACGTTATCCAACCTTTTTAAAACATATAAACGAACTAGGTTGTCTGAAGATCCAACGATAACCAAACCATAAATTAATATTCCCCAAGCTTGTATGGTATGTCCCGAAGACAGCGAAATTATAAATATCGGCAAAAAAGCAATTAAAGTACCTATAAAAGGAATCATAGAGCCTACAACCACGATAACAAACCAGAAAAGAGAATCCTCTATGCCAAAAATCAAAAATCCAATTAAGGATACAATTCCTTGGATGATTGCTACCAACGGAATCCCAACAGCATTAGAGCGCACCATTTTTTGACTTTCGTCACCAATAATTCGAAGATTATCTTCATTTATAGGAATATATTCGAATAAAGACTCTCGTAATTTTTTGCGGTTAGTAAACATGTAGTAAAGTAAGAAGTACATTATTCCAATAGATATAAAAACATTAAAAGTACCTCCGGCAAAACTTTGTAGATTGTCTGTGATCCACGAAGAGACGCCATCTGGATCTATTTGAGAACTGAGATCATAACCAAGCTGATTCTCCCATTTATCCAATCGCCCTTTGATAGCTAAAACAACTTTTTCTGAATTTCGCGTAACGTCTCCAATTTTATTACTTAACATCAAAATGAGCCCGATAACCGGCATAAGTATACCTACAAAAGAACCTATGAGTAAAGTAAATGCCGCGAGATCAGGATGCCATCCTTTGCGCACCAATTTAACCATCACTTTACGTAAAATGACATAAATTGTAATCGCACCTAATATACCAGAGAGATAAGGAAGAATTTCTCGAAATATGAGACCCCCAATTAATAAAATCAGAAGTAGTATAAATATCTGCCGTATGATGGTTGGACTAATGTTTTTCATCTAAGTTTATATAAGTTATTGTGTATTTAGTTTCAGTACATAGATAATACTAATGATGTCATAATCAGATACGGATTGCATTAATAATAATTTTTTTTAAGTCTAAACCAGTTTCTTATGTTTTCTAACTTTAAAACTAAAAATGAAATCTTCATTATTTGGAATTGCATCAGCATTAGTAAAAAGTAGAAAGTATAAGCTCTTATTTGTAGGGGCGCAATTCGTTTATTTAGGTTATAAATATGTAAAAAATAGAAAAAGTTCGTCGCGTTCAAAAACCTAAGCTCGTTTAACTTTTATTATTAGTTTCTGATTCATCTTCATAAATTAATGGGTGATCAGATATTTCCAACCCGATAATTTTTATGATGCTAGTTACTGCATTGTAAAGCATTAATACAACACTTATGAGCGCACCACTAAGTATTGCAGAGAGCAATAGACTTACATAATAAATAATTGAATACCATGAGTTAGGTACATTTTCTGCTTCTGTAATTGGAATATTGAAAACCTGAAATACCACCATAGCAACCACAAAAACAATAGTGTCTATTTTTGCTATAATGAGTACATGTTTATAATGTTCATCCTTTAATCTGGATTTTGTTCCCGAACTTACGCTTAACAATGTTAATAATAATGCAAGAATAGTTGCTGAAGCTAACACTATGGTATTACACAGAGTGTTTATTCCGGGTAAGGATGAGGTTATTAAAGATTTGGCTTCATAACCACTCAAGCTACCCAGTAAAAAAGCTCCACCACCCGTAATTAGTGCAGCTATAATTCCACCAAAAAGTGCTCGTTTATTATAGGTTGTTAATTTAATCATTTATGTCCTTATTATCTCCCTGATTTTCGTTATCATTTTTGATTAGGCTAAAGTTATCAGGAAAATCTAACGTTCGTATCGGGAACGGTATATTAATATCATTTTCATCATATACCTCTTTAATAAGCATCATTGTCTCACTTTGAGCTTTTGCAACTTCGAGAGCAGAGGTAGAATTGATCCAAAACCGTAGCTCATAGTTAATAGAGCTATCCCCAAATTCTCTCCACAAAAATAATACGTCTTCTTTATTTTCTACGGCTTTAAAATTGTTTACAATGGTTTCAATAGTTAGGTTTTTAACAAACCTTAAATCAGATTCATATCCCACCCCACACTCCAAGATTACTCTGGATTGTGCCGTTGTAGAATAGTTCTTTATAGGATTATCTACGACTAATTTATTGGGTATATAAACAAGATTGTTGTCTACCTGTTTGATGGTTACAGCTCTTAGGTCAATATCGATGACTTCCCCTTCATAATCATTAGTTTTTATCCAATCTCCAAACTTAATATGCTTGATGTACGATAAAATAATACCAGAGTAAGTATTAGCCAATGCACCTTGTAACGCTAAACCTACTGCTAAACCAGCAACTCCGGCACCTGCGAGAATAGTGTTTAAAGCCTTATCGAGATTTAAGATTCCTAAAATGAGAAACAATCCTAAAATAACTACAGCAATAGAAATAAATTTAGAGATCAAATTTTTCATTGATGGCTGTAAGCGACTTTTATCAAGTATTTTTCTTGCTATTTTGCTAATATATTTTGAAGCGATCAGCGCTGCAATGAATACCAAAATAGCGATCAGTATGTTAGGTAGGTTTACCACAATAGAGTCTAGCCACGACTCCAGTTTTTCCTGCATTTTATTCCATGCATCAATTAGTTTATCATTCATTATCTTGATTTTAATTATCCAACATTTTTCAAGAAGGTTGGAGTATAATTTTCTAATAATTTTATGACAGCATATTCTGAGGATGAAAAGTATTCTTCGGTTTCATAATTTTGATCTGTCTCATCAAAAGATTTTTTGATAGAACCATCTTCATAAGCAGCTACCACGGCAGGATGTACATAATATTTTCTACATACATTTCGGGTATTGCCCAGACCATTAGCGGCTGCATCATAGGCTTTTAGTATATTTTTCTGCACTTCTTTTTTGGAATTGGCTATACCGAAATCTAACAGCGTTTCGAAAAAAATTGTTGTTGCCGCCCAGGTTCTAAAATCTTTTGCAGTAAAAAGGTCTCCACATATTTGATGTACATAGTCGTTAACCATACTACTTTCTACACTTTGTTTGATTCCATCACTATCGTAGTATTGAAATAATTCCCAGCCTGGTATTTCTTCGCATCGATTTACAAGGCGAATCAATTTTTTGTTTCGTAAGGTGACCGAATGTTTTTTTCCTCGTTTACCTACAAATTCAAATTTTAATTTATCCTTTTCTATATTTACATGCCGTGTTCGCATAGTTGATAGGCCATACGTTTTATTACGCTTTGCATATTGCTCATTACCTATACGAATATGGGTTTCTTCCATTAATCGTATAATAAGTGCCAACACTTTAGTTTTGGGCCAACCTGATTGTTCAAGATCTTTATCTACCTGTTTTCGTATTTTAGGAAGTTGTTTGCCAAAAGCTGTCATTTTGTAAAACTTAGTCTGATTACGAATGGCATTCCACAAGGGATGATATCGGTATTGCTTACGATTTTTTAGGTCCCTGCCAATAGCTTGCAAGTGACCATTTTCTAAACAGGCAATTCTTACACCGTTCCAGGCTGGGGGAATGACCAAACCATCAATCCTTTTGATATCTTTTTTTTTAGATAAGGGCCTGCCATTTAATAAGTATTGAAATCCTTTTTTGTGTTTATGTCTGGTGATATTTAATTTATCGTCATTTACATATATCAAATCTAGTTGATCAATCACAGTTTCAGGTGCTGTGAGGATCTGAGTCAGAAATTTTGGATTTTTTAAATTTGAATTCATGTGATGTGGCGGCTATCAATTATCTGTTATTCTCCATATGCGAAGAATAGTCCTTGGCTAAATTACTTTTTTGTTTTTCAGATAAAACCTTGCCAGCCATTTGAAAGACTTCGTGTTCTTCTTCATCAAGATGATGCTCGACTTTTTCTTTAAGTTGTTTGGCTATTTTTAACCAAGACGACGAGGAATATTCTGTATCTTCTAATTCTTCAATAAGTTCATCAATTTCATGATGTTCTGCAATACTATGCCTTGCTTTTTCTTGTGTTTTATCGCTGTCGATAAGAGGTACATAAAAATGTCTTTCTTCGGCATCTGCATGGATGGCCAATTCTTTTTTAAGTTCTTCAAAAGTTTGATCTCTCTTCTCTGTGTCACCAGAAGTGTTTACAAGATCATCTAATAACGATCTTTGTAGATCATGATCGCTTCGTAAGGCTTCAAATATATTCATCACATTAAGTTTTAAATTAAAAATGGTCTCATCACAATTTGTAAAGAGACCATTTTTGGATAACTAACCATATCTATCTGGAAATTAGATATATTATTTGGTGAAAATCACCTTAGAATTTTTTAATCCTGATTTGAAAGCATTGATATCGGTTACATATTTATATTGGTCGTTAAAAACACGATTTGGTTTTTCGCCCATGATAATATGTTTTACATTAAGATCTGGAGCATTTAGTATCACGCGATCCGATACTCTTAACTTTTTATCTCCTAAGTCTTGATCTAACTCTTTTAATTCTGAAATAACATATAATTTGTTACTCGTAGCAATGATCTCCTTAATATCTATAGAATGCTCTTTATTTTCTACTTCTGCTTCTACGGTTAAGGTCAATTCCTCTTTTTCTCCGGAATTTGGCATATCCACATCTATGTAAGGAACTTCAATTTCTTCTTCTTCCATAACTACAACCACCTTTGGTATTTTTACCATTTTAGTTCTGGTGCCTACATTTACGTCTGCCCAGTCTACATCAAACGTTGGGAGTTGGCCCGCTTCTGTGTCAATATCTACTTCAACCTCGGGTAACTTAGCTTCTTTTTTTTGTTGAACGTCACAACTACTTACTAAAAGGATAATCATCATTAATCCTATAAAATTTTTCATAATTAAAAGGTTTTTTAGTTTAGAATGTTTAGGGCCACTAAAGTGTTAATACATCACATTTGCTCTAATGAAATATTTTTTGTTTTTAGATATTTATAGTAGCCCTAGATAATTTTTTCATGTCAAAAGTAAGATCGTTATTTTGATAAGTTGTGCGCATACACGATTTTCATTAACTGTTTTGAATTTATTATATGAATGATCTCCTTATAAGTAATACGGATTGCGTTAAGTTTTATGTTTTTAGTGATAAGAATCTATGACGAATTCATCTAGATTTGATAATGCATATGATCAAAATATGAAACTAATAATCATTTTTTAAATTCAAGTTGCTATGAAAAAATTAATAAATGCGAATTTTGAGAATTACGTTGGAATGACCGAAGGTTATTCTGAAATGGCTTACCAGATCGTCTCACATACCCTTACTTTGGGATATGCTGTAATGCTGGCGGGTTTATTTTATTTTGTCTTAACCTTAAAAACAGTATCGCCAAAATATCGTATTTCTAATATTTTATCGGGTGTTGTTATGGTATCTGCTTTTTTATTGCTGTATGCACAGGCAGGAAACTGGACTTCATCTTTTCAGTTTGATCAAGAAGCTGGGAGGTACTTCTTAAATTCAGATGGTGATTTATTCAATAATGGATATAGATATCTAAATTGGCTCATTGATGTGCCTATGTTATTATTCCAAATCTTGTTTGTTGTGTCACTTACTAAATCAAATTTAAAATCAATAAGAAATCAATTTTGGTTTTCGGGTGCTTTAATGATAATCACCGGATACATAGGACAGTTTTATGAAGTATCTAATCTATCCAAGTTTTTTGTATGGGGAGCTATTTCTACTGCATTTTTTATACATATTTTATGGGTAATGCGCAAAGTTATTAATGAAGGTAAAGAAGGGATACCATCTAAAGCTAAAAGCATAATGAATCAAATATGGATATTGTTTTTGATATCTTGGTTTTTATATCCGGGTGCATATTTAATGCCTCACTTGTTAGGGATAGAAGGAGGTTTTTTTAATGAATCCGGTGTTGTTGGTCGACAAATTACCTATACTGTAGCAGATGTATGTTCAAAAGTTATATACGGCGTACTATTGGGTAGAGTAGCTACTATTTTAAGCAAAGAAGATGGTTATGATTATAACGAACTTCCCACAAATGCGTAAGTACTGAATGGGATTATGTACAAGGTTTGAATTCTCTTTGTTTTACTCCTGGAGGGAGTACTAGGGAATTCAAATCCTTTGACATCAGCAATAGTTGAAAAATGGATTTCTTCTCATTGTAACAGGGTGGAATAAGTTGATTATATCGAATAAACGACGTAACTTTTCAAAACTTCAAAGATCAATCTCATGGAAACACAAAAACAAGTCGACTTTTCAAATCTAAAGGCAGTTTATATCAATTGCACTTTAAAAGCATCTCCACAACAAAGTCATACTGAAGGATTGATGAATGTATCTATGAATATCATGAAATCTGAAAACGTGTCGGTAGAATATGTACGTTTGGTAGACTATGATATTGCCTATGGATTAATGCCCGATATGAAAGAAGAAGGAAAAGATAAAGATGATTGGCCAGAGATTTATGAAAAGGTAAGAAATGCTGATATACTTGTTGTGGGTACACCAATTTGGCTGGGTGAGAAATCTTCTGTAGCTACCAAATTAATAGAAAGATTATATGGGATGAGTAGCATGACTAATGAAAAAGGTCAATATATATATTATGGTAAAGTAGGTGGTTGTGTAATCACTGGCAACGAAGATGGTATAAAACATTGTGCGATGGGTATCTTATATGCATTGCAGCATTTGGGGTATAGTATTCCACCACAAGCCGATTGTGGTTGGATTGGTGAAGCAGGGCCTGGACCAAGCTATCTTGATAAAGAATCCGGAGCTAAAAATAATGAGTTTACCAATAGAAACACTACATTTATGACCTATAATCTCTTGCACTTAGCCAGGATGCTTAAAAATAAAGATGGTTTTCCTTCTTACGGAAACTCAAGATCTGCATGGGACGATGGTACGCGCTGGAATTTTGAAAACCCTGAATATCGCTAATCGCTTTGAAACAATTTAAAAAGATACTAAGATCAGTCCAAAGGAACATAACAGAATTATCTCATGATATATTTCGCAGTATTGCTTTTTACCCTGTTTTAATAAGTTTTCTATTTTGTGTAATCTCTATATGTACTCTAAATGTTGAAAACCTGGAATTAGTAACGAAGTTAAAGGAAAGGGCATCATTTTTGGTGGTAAGAGACATAGAAACGGCTAAAACTATTTTATCAACTTTAATCGGGGGAATCTTATCTTTAACTGTTTTCAGTTTTTCAATGGTAATGGTGGTTCTTAATCAAGCATCTTCAAATTTTTCACCAAGACTATTACCTGGATTAATTTCGGATAAAAAACACCAAATCATTCTTGGTTTTTACACAGGAACTATACTTTATACGGTTATAATTTTGATGTCACTGGGTAGTTACAGACCATCCGAAGGGTATTCAGGATTTTCGACAATACTCGCAGCTATTTTTGGTATAATTTGTATAAGTCTATTCGTATATTTTATTCATAGTATTTCTAGTGCGATTCAAATAGATCATATTGTGGATAAGATCTTTGCGCAGAGCAATAAGAAGTTGGAAGAAAAGATCAACAACCAGAATTCTTGTGATCTAAGTACTTCTGGTTGGAAGGTGATTTATAGCGAACATTCTGGATATTATCAGGGCATATTTATATCTTTTGTAAGCGATTATTTTAAAAATCAAGAAAATCATGTTGAAATAATTCCATATGAAAGCCAATATGTCTGGAAGGGTAGTCCGTTAATGAAAATTAAGGAAGATATACCCGCAGATGAGCTACGTTCCTTAATAAATAGCATCAGTTTTTCACAGGATAAACATAAAAATGATGGCTATATTAGCGGGATGCTTAAATTGACTGAGGTAGCTGTAAGAGCAATGTCTCCGGGTATTAATGATCCGGGTACCACTACTGATGTAATTACTAAACTTGGACAACTTATAGCTAAGGCTTCTCAAGTTTATCCTAGAACCTTTGAAGAAAACAAAGAAAATAAAATTATACTCATCGAAAATACGATTATAGCAGAAGAGTTGATGCGCATACTTATTCAACCCATACGACACTACGCAAGAAATGATTCAATAGTAATGTTTGAATTGGCCGCAGCACTTCAACACTCTGTAAAGAATAGTAAAATAGTAGCATCCAATAAAAAGGAAATAACTAAAGAGATAGAGACCTTGAGTAGAAGTATTGAGCAAAATATCGAGAATAAGAATGATAGAAAGCCTATCTTAGAGATCTTAAAAAAGAATTCTTAAGATAATTTTAAAAATATGGAATCAAAACCTACCTTAATTTGTATCCCGGATATAAGTGGATTTACAGAATTCATGAGTTCAACCGATATTGATTTGAGTTCAGAAGTGATTTCTGCGTTGCTTAACAAGGTTATTTATGCCAATGAAATAGGGTTAAAGGTATCAGAGATCGAGGGGGATGCTGTTTTATTTTATAGACCGGGAAAACTCCCACCATTTAAACAATTAGTAGATCAATGCAGACGCTTTTATACAGATTTTTATGATCAGTTAAAAACACTTCATGACAAATTTAAAGAAAATGGAGAAAGCGATAACATTCCCAAAATGCTCGGATTAAAGATTATTTTGCACTATGGTAAACAAATTAGTGCAGTACCTATTGGTAAAAATATCAAACTCATGGGAGAAGATGTCATTTTAGCTCATCGATTACTTAAAAACGAAATCCCGGGAGATGAGTATATTCTACTTTCCGAAAGCTTACTTTCTGAATATGAAGATGAGACCATAGAACGTAATTTTGGTTGGGGCGAACTTCATGATCATGATACCGCATATAAACATATAGGCGAAGTAAATTACAGTTATATCAATCTTAAGCCTCTTTTAGATTAGATTTTTATTTCGTTAAGTCTTAAAAACATTAGTAGTCACTTCCAGATCGACATTCTAAATTCTTCACAACAGATATAACTTCATCGAACTAACAATTGAGTTAAGATAAATAGTAAATGAGCAAAGGATGCCGTTTTACTACAGGTATCTTTGTACTAAAGAAAAATAATGATACTCACTTTGATGTGAAATAATCAGAAATATTAATCTCAAAAATTTGCTATGAATTATTTAAATATAGAAGAAAAAAAATTGTTACCCGTAGTATTAGAACTTAATATTCTTTTGGCTGATTATAATCTATACTACCAAAAACTTAGAGGTTTTCACTGGAATATTTTAGGAAAGAATTTCTTTGATCTTCATGTAAAATTTGAAGAACTATACAATGATGCGAAAATAAAAATTGATGAAATCGCAGAACGTATCCTAACGCTTGGGCATCATCCCGTTAGTCAGTTTAAGGAGTATCTAAAATTAGCTACCGTAGAAGAGGTTAGTCCATTGATGAAAGACTTTGAAATGGTAGAAGAATTACTAGGAGACCACAAAAAAATATTGGTGCAAATGCGTGTGATATTGAAACATGCAGATGAAGCCGGAGACGAAGGTACAATTGACTTGATTGGTGCATACATAAGAGAATTAGAAAAATCGAGCTGGATGCTTAATGCCTGGTCAAAAAGTACCTCGGATAATCTTGATACCAGCATGATTAAAGAAGCATAAAAAAAATTAATAACCATTTAAAATTTATAAAATGAAAGCAGTAAAATTAATAGCTACCTTATTAATAACTTTTACATTAACAAGTGCGGTTGCATAAAGCAACTCTCAAATGATGAAAACCAGAGTTACTAAATCTTTTGAATTTAAAAAAGATGGTAAAATGATACCTTATCGCGTTACAGTATTTAAAACCAGCAAAACTCCACTTAAGTTAAGATCAGAAGAGAAAGGTGAGTTGAATCAAGATCGAAAGATCGTACCTGCACAAGTAACAAAATTGATATATGTTGATAATGATATGTGGGGCGATTATGACAAGTACATAGTGTTACGATATACTAAAGATGATGGTGATAGTTTCGAATTGAAACCGACAGAAAGAGGCTTTAAAGTAGTTGTAAATAAAAGAAATGTAGAATACATTTTCGGAGAAGGATTGTACTTTGTCAATAACGCAGATAGAGATTTCTTTTTTGTAGATGAGTTTGATTCGATCTAAAAAGATCATTTCTAATATTGATTTGTTCAAAAGCTCCCTTTTTGAGGGAGCTTTTTAATTTTCAAATGTCTATACATTTTGGTAATATCTTTTTTCTAATGTATTTAGAGTAGATCCTAGTCAAACTGATAAAACATTATTACTTTTGTTTAATAGCCCCTGAAAAATAAGTAAACAAAAACGAAGGTAATAATCGCGCTAATGTATCCTAATCCAATAAATCCGATAGAAATTAATATCACGGCAAAGGATACCGAAGGAACGGTTAGACAGATTCAGGAAGTAATTGGAGGGAAAATAGAAGAACGATGGGGAGAATATACTTTAACTGTGAATAATCTTAATGCGCACGGTTCTATTAGATTTATTACATTCGATTGGGGAGTAAACTTGTTAGAGTACGACATTATCTTTCATAAAGAGTTTGTCTTGGTTATAGATGCTTCAGAGTTTAATCCTATTCATTTTACATATTGTCTTAAAGGATTTTGTGGACATCGTTTTGGATATCAAAAAGAGATACACGCCTTAGAGCAATTTCAATCTGTAATTATAACAAGTCGCGACGGCGGTTATAATTATGGATATTTTCCGAAAGAGGAGAAGTTAGAGATCAATGTTATACAAATTGCCAGAAAGAAATATCTGAAAAAACGATTAAATAATGTATCTCAACTCAACGATAAACTTTACAAAGTTTTTATGGATGAAGATCATGAGAAAGCTTTTGCATATTTTGGCACCTATGATTTAAAATTAGCAGACAAAATAGGAGCTCTACGAACACTTAAGCAAAGAGGGATAATTCGAATATTGCAAATTGAAGGAATGGTCTATCAAATTTTGTCTATGCACATCCAGCAACACGATAAAGCTATGAAAGAAGAAGTTTTACCTACCACACTATTAAAAAGAGAGTTAGGATTAATTAGAGGTTTAGCAGAAAAAATAATCAAAAATGTAGCAAAAGATTATTCGCTGGATCAGTTGTCAGAGGCGATAGGATTGCCTCAAACCAAACTGCAGGAAGGGTTTAAATTGTTATACGCCAGAACCGTAACAGAATACATTCGTCATGTAAGGTTGGAGGCAGCTAGAGATCTGATAAGATCAACAGATATGAATATATCTGAAGTAGTATATTCAATTGGATTTAGTAGCAGAAGTTATTTTTCTAAGATTTTTAAAGAAAAATATGGAATTAGTCCAAATGAATTTAAAAGCAGGACTGAACTACCGGTAGAAGAAATACTTGGTGTTTCTTTATAATCTATTTATCTAAAAAGCCTCCTTATTAAATAAAAGATTCCATATTTTTTTATAGCGCTTAATAATGTAGAAACCCATTGATAAGGCTGCAAATCTTCTTTTAACTCAGATTTTAATAATTTCATTTCTTCAAGATATATTTGTCTTTGTAAATGAAGTTTACGCAAATCTTGTTCTATTTCTTTAAAAGAGGTATACGTTTTTTTCATAGTTTCTTAATCAAAAAAGTCTTTAGACATCTTTTTAATGATATTTGTGTCTATTTTTCCACGTAATAGATATCCTATTCCCGTAAACAAAAACAGAATTCCAGCCATTAATAAGCACGCCAGAACAGTGCTGCCTATGAGTTGTCCTAACCAAATTGAAGCAGAAACAGTCAAAAATATAAGACCTAAAAAAAGCAAGCCTCCTATAATGGCCAGCTTGCTCAAAAAAGAAAATGCTCTTGCCAATTGCTGAAAAGCTTTGAGTTTATAATACTCTTGTGAGGCTTTTACATAAGCTTCTCCAGAATCATATGCCTTGTTAGAAGTTTCGTTTATAGCATTAATAACACCCATTATGATTTCTGTAATTTTTTATTTTTAGCTTTTAATTCTCTTAGTTTTTTTTCTAAAGAAGTAATCACGTCATCTGCTTTGTAGCTTGCATCTGATACTAACGACTCGATCTTAGTATCCAATGTTTCTTTTTGAGTAGAAACAGTATCAACTATTCGATGTTGTAAATTAGAAGCCTCTCTGGCCAAATTATCTTTGGTCGCCTGTGCTTCTTCTGCTATTCTTCTTCTGGTATTTATTCCTTTATCAGGAGCAAATAGTATTCCTAAAGATGCTCCGATTGCGGTTCCCATTAAAAAGGCTAAAAATGTATTACTATTATCGCTCATTATTGCTGTTTTTTTAATTTTTAAAATGATTTTTATCAAATTTCTGAAAAAACGTTTGTTTGGTTTAACTCAAATCATAAGGATGTTAACCGAAATGATTTATTAGTAAACGAATTAAGATTTCTCTTAAAAGCGTTCACATTGCTCGCAAGCAAAACATACCTTTGATTGTTATATTAAAAAATCATACCATGTCAGATAAAATTACCACCAATTATCCTTTTACAGGAGAGATTTTGCAGGAGTACGCTTTATCTACAGATGAAATTATAATCGCTTCTTTACAAAAAGCTGAAGAAGTATTTACGAACTGGAAAAAAACGTCTTTAAATCATCGAACCGATCTTCTTCAAAAACTAGCTGAAATACTAGATCAAAACAAAGAAGAATACGCTAATCTTATTACCCACGAAATGGGTAAGCCTTATACAGAAAGTATTGCGGAGATAGAAAAATGTATATGGCTTATCGATTTTTACGAAAAAAATGCAGATGAATTTCTGGCAGACGAACTTATTGATACAGAAGCTCAAGAAAGTTTTATTAGTTATGATCCGTTAGGTTGTATCTTGGCTATAATGCCTTGGAATTATCCTTTCTGGCAAGTAATGCGCTTCGCAGTTCCAACCTTAACAGCAGGAAATACAGCAATATTGAAGCATGCTAATAATGTAACGGGATGTGGTTTGGCTATTCAAAATCTTTTTGAAGCAGCGGGGTATCCTATAGGTTGTTTTCAAACGCTGTTGGTAAGCCATGATCAAGTTGAAACTATCATAGGAAATGATATCATAAAAGCAGTAAGTCTCACGGGAAGTGAAAAAGCCGGTCGGGCGGTTGCAGAAATAGCAGGTAAGAATCTTAAAAAAACTGTATTAGAACTCGGGGGAAATAATGCTTGTATTATTCTGGAAGATGCCAATCTTGATAAATATATCGAAACTATTGTAAAAGCCAGAATGCAGAATTCTGGACAAAGCTGTATTGCTGCTAAACGATTTATAGTCGTTGACGAAATTTATGACGAATTCTTACAAAAATTTAAAGAACAAGTATCCAACATAAAGTTTGGAGCACCCTTAGACCCAAAAACCGAACTAGGCACTCTAGCCAGAGAAGATCTTGCAGAAGAGGTACAGCGTCAGGTTGATGAATCTATACAAAAAGGAGCAAAAGTTTTTGTAGGTAACAAAAGAGATAAAGCATTTTTTGAACCAACCATTTTGGTAGACGTTCATCCAGGAATGCCAGCTTTTGACGAAGAGGTTTTTGGTCCCGTTGCAGCCATAATTAAAGCAAAAGACAAGTATCATGCCTTCAAACTGGCCTCAGAATCTTCTTTTGGACTTGGTACCATGCTATTTACTGAAGATATCGATGAAGCCAGAAAACAAATTGATGGCATAGAAGATGGAGCTTTTTTTATTAATGAAATGGTAAAATCAGATCCGAGACTTCCATTTGGAGGTACGAAAGCATCAGGATATGGCAGAGAACTTTCCAGAGAAGGAATTTTAGAATTTGTGAACAAAAAGACGGTTTACATAAAGTAGAAAAGTTAAATTTAATTTGTTAAAAATGAAATTTGTAAAAGAGGAAGACGAAAAAAGAAAAGATTTTATATTTCAAAAAAATACCAAAACAAAATTTGGAGCAAAGTTTGTAATTTTAGTATTGATCATACTTATAGCAGTAGTTGTGGCATCAGGAATGTTTTTTGAATTCTTATAACTGTTACGTATTGATTGGCCAATAGTTGATAAACATTACTTAATTACCCAGATGCTTAGATAGAAATCCAAATTGAACTGATTTTTTGTTTATCCTGATCAAATTTTGTAGTAGAGGGGATGTTTTTATCATTTGCATCAATAATTCTGCGGATCGTGATACTGTTTACTGAAAAACTAAAATACTTTTACTAAAAACTTATAATAAACATTTGGCGGGTTGATACATGTAGTATAAAAAGATTTTTTGATTGATTGATGTAAAATGGGGTTGAATATTGTTTTCAATCCCATTTTAATATAAAAACCAACACTATTATGGCAAAAATAAAAGAAGTTACACTAGATAAAATTCCTGAATATATTGAAGTTAGTGATCATAAAAAAAACATGATTATCGTGAACACCCAAATAGAGTTCCATCCCTTGGATGTATCAAGTAATATGGAATACATGCTACATGTTTTTGTATACGATGTACACGGTGTAAATGATATACCAGTATTGTTAGCAAACTGGGACGATACGAAGATTCAAAGAGTAGTTAGTAATGAAAGAAAAGATGACTTTTTGTGTAGGGAAAGTGTTTTAATTAGAGCAGACGAGGTGAAAAAAGAGAATGTTACCTTTAAAACACCTATGAATTTAAAACTGGGTAACCTACAGAATAATACTTCAGTGTATTCAAGAAAATTTGAAGTATTTGCAACTTTAATTCCTGCCATAAATCTAGTTTCTAAATGGTCAGAACCTTTTGAGTCGCAACTTGTTTTTACTGACTAAGAGCTTATTTAAAGAGAAAATAAATGAATGTTTCAGAACAATTGTTAGAAATACTACAAAACGAAGGTGTTAAGCATATTTTTGGAGTAGCAGGAGATGCATTAAATCCTCTGGTAGACGCTATAGGAAAACAAGATCAAATTCAATGGGTGGGAGTAAACCATGAAGGTAATGCGTCATATGCAGCGTTTGCACAAGGTGAGCTTAATGGCAATTTTGGAGTGTGCGCCAGTACTGTTGGCCCTGGAGCATTACATTTGATCAATGGTATGTATAATGCCAAAAAAGAGAGATCACCAATAATTGCGATTACAGGACAGATACCCGTGGAACATTTGGGAACAAACTACCACCAAGAGGCAGACCTAAAAAAAATATATGATGATGTCTGCGATTATCAAGCGATCATCAGATCACCCGAAGAAGCTCCCAGAGTAATCCTTAGGGCCATTAGGATAGCAGTTAACAATAAATGCGTTTGCAGAATAGAATTACCTTCCGACATTGCAAAAATGAAGGCAGAAAATAAGGATTATGTTCATACCGTTTTTCGGTCAGAGAGCACTATAATACCTTCAAAAAAAGAGCTTGATAAGGCTGCCAAGTTAATCAATGATTCACAAAAAATTGGAATTTTGGCGGGAGCAGGATGTCGCGATGCTAAAGCTGAAGTCGTTGATCTTTCTATACGACTAAGCGCACCGATTACGCATACCCTCAGAGCATCAGATATATTTGATCACACTATAGAAAATGTGGTAGGCCTTACAGGGCTTATAGGTAATCCTTCTGGATATAAAGCGGTAATGGATTGTGATTTGTTATTAATGCTAGGAACAGATTTTCCTTATACTAACTTTCTGCCGTCTACTACCAAAACGATGCAGATTGATATTCGCCCAGAAAATATTGGAAACCGTACTCCTGTTACTTTGGGTCTTCATGGGGATATAAAAACTACCGTTAGTGCATTATATTCGTTATGTACTGAAAAAGAAGAGGACACTTTCTTAGTAAAGCTAAGAGAAAAGTTTACCGATTGGAAACGCTCTAATGACGAAAAGGCAAATCCTGTCCGGGATATGGAGCCATTACACCCTCATATATTTGCTAAGGCTACAAGTGATATTGCCTCAAAAGACGCCATTTTTGCTATCGATACGGGAACGGCCGCCATTTGGGCTTCAAATTTTATGAATTTTCACTCGGATAGAAGAATTATAGGATCTTTTAACCATGGCTCAATGGCTGTTGGTTTACCGGCAGCCATAGGTGCTCAACTCCAATTTCCTGATCGTGAAGTCTGGGCTTTGGTTGGTGACGGTGCGTTCAATATGTCTTTACAAGATTTTTCTACAGCGGTTAAAAATAACCTTCCTGTCAAAATAATTGTTTTCAATAATTCACAATTAGGTTTTGTAAAAATTGAAATGGAAGAAGCAGGTCTGGCTCCCAATTTTGATGCACTTCGAGTAGATAATTTCAATTTTGCTGAATATGCAAAGCTTTGCGGGGGTGACGGTATTAAAGTTGAACATGCAAAAGATATTATTGCTGCTATACAAACAGCAAAAAATTCAACTAAGCCCTTTATAATTGACGCAGTAGTCACAAATGCTGAATTGTCCTTGCCTCCAAAAATTGGTTTTGAGGAAGCAAAGGGTTTTGGAATCTCAAAGATCAAAGAAGTCGTTAGAGCTTTTAATGGAGAGAAAGAACAGTGGGAAAATATTAAAAAGGAAATTGAGGCGTATTTCGATTAAATAAAAATAACTTAAATTGATATAATATAATTCAACGGAATGGAAAAATTAGGACTTACAAAAGAAAACTGGGAACAATTTTTAGAATGGGTGTGGGACTTTGTGCCGGGTGTGCTCTCAGCAATTGTTGTTTTTTTCGTAGGGATATGGATAATCAACTTATTTAGTAGGGGGCTACGTAAATTTTTCAAAAAGAAAGATTATGATGAAACCCTGGAAAGTTTCTTGTATGACCTCATCAATATTGGACTTAAAATATTGTTGATTATTTTGGTTATAACACAGCTGGGAGTGCAAACTTCTTCGTTAGTAGCTATTCTGGGTGCTGCAGGTTTAGCTGTTGGATTAGCTTTACAAGGGTCTTTATCTAACTTTGCAGGAGGAGTATTGATTCTGTTTTTTAAACCGTTTAAGATTGGTGATTTTATTGAAGCTCAGGGAGTCTCTGGTACAGTAAAAGAAATTTCAATATTCAAAACCAAACTTAACACCTTCGGAAATCAATTGGCGATTATTCCAAATGGAAAATTGTCTAATGAGAACATCATCAACTATTCTGCAGAACCCATACGCCGTGATAACTTAGAGATTGGGATTTCATATAATAGTAACATCAAAGAAGCAAAAAATATACTTTTAGACCTTATTAACAGTCAGGAAGGGGTTATTCAAGATCCGGCGCCAGAAGTAGTAGTTTCAAACCTTGGTGATAGTGCGGTAACCTTATCACTTAGATATTGGGCATCAGTCGATGATTTTTGGCGCATTCATTTCTTTACTGTTGAAGATGCTAAAAAACGGTTAGAAGATAAAGGTATCTCGCTACCTTTTCCACAAAGAGAGGTTCATGTGTATAATGAAGATAGTCAAAAGACCAAAAAATCAACTTTGGGAGCAGATAAAACAACTATTGATATAAATACAAAAGAAGAAAATGATGGAGAACAATAGACCAAGTGTAAAAAATGAAGACCAATATGAAGCGTTACGAGATAAAGGGTATAGTAAAGAAAAAGCGGCCCGAATTGCAAATACTTCAAATAGCGGTAAAAAAGGAGGGGAGGCTTCAAATTATGAAGACCGAACGAAAGAAGAATTATACGACCAAGCCAAAAAAGTTGGTATTGAAGGTCGATCAAAAATGAGTAAAGAAGAGCTAATCGAGGCTTTAAGAAATAATTAAAATCAAGATTATGAATTATATCATTATTGCAATGCAAATCATTGTGGGATTAAGCATATTAAATGTTTGGCTAATACAGAATAAAAAAGCCACCAAATGGAGGGGAGGAAATGCAACTACAATTATAGAAGAGTTTCATGCCTATGGATTACCCACTTGGGTGTGTTATGCAGTAGGTACCATGAAAGTTATATTGGCTATTTTGCTTATAGTAGCTATTTGGTATCCTGTTTTGAAGGAACCATCAGCTCTTGGATTGGCATTTTTATTATTAGGGTCTATAGCAATGCACTTCAAAATAAAAGACCCTTTATATAAGTCTTTTCCGGCCTTTTTATTTTTAATCATGTGCACCTTAATAGCTGCCAGTAGCCACATTAAGTTATATTTCTAAATAACGTATAAAAGTGTCAAATAGCGGAAGAATAAATATGTATTAAGGACGGCATAAAAAAGAGCGGGTGACGAAGCCAGTAGTGGATCTTTGATTTTTAATCTTACCCCAAAGCCAAGCAACATAAGTACAGCGAGCCCCCCTGAACACGCGATAATAAGTATTGGACTGAACACATATCCCACAATAAGCCCTGACCCTCCTAATAGCTGTAGTATTCCTGTCAAAATTCTTCTTTTTTCTAAGCCAAAACGAATAAACTCATTTTTCATATGAGTTGAAAATAAGCAACTAATCCCATAAAAAATAAATGATATGGCCGAAAAAAAAAGTATACTAGTCAAAATATTCATACACAATAAGGTTAAGATACTTTTTATAATCGACCAAACTTAGATTAGATTTATTAATAGAAGCTCTCAAATACTTTTACAGCTGCATTTACAGAGGTATTAATTTCGTCCTGGGTATATGATCGATTTTCAATAGTTTTACAAAATTTTTTCCATCGGGTAACGTGATACTCTGGATTTCCTCCAAAAAAGTGATGGGTGGTATGGATATCTAAGTTGCTACACTTTTTAAGATGTTTTGTGATAAGCAATCCTCCTAGCATAGAACCTTCGATAACGTATAGAGACCCTACTAATGATCCAAAATTCTTTGGTAATGTAATGTCCTTGTTCGTAATGGTATTAAAATCGATCGAAAAAGTTTGAAGGTCTTTTCTTAATGCGTCACTTTTTTCATAAGTAACAAACTTTCTTAAATCAATATCTAATAGATTCTCGTTTTTATTTAAATAATTTTCCAAAGAAAAATATACACTGTAATTCTTTCGTAATAGTTCCTTGTATTGATCAGTGGTTATGGAATGATCTATAATATATTTTGCCAGGTTTTTTTGTTCTGCAATTTCATGATGTTTTGCCGTTTCATTCTTTAAATGACCCAGAATAGAATTTTTTTGGTTAATCATGTCGTTGTTACTAGTATTCTTGGTTGTGAATTTATGAGCTTTTCTTTAAAGACCTAATTTTAGAAGACTTTTAGAGGAGCTTTATTAAATGTAGTCCAGTACTGTATAATTTTTGGCAATTGCTCCTTTAGATCGGTGTACGTTTTTGGTTTCTCTACATAACTATTTCCTCCCAAAGCATAGGTTTCAACTATTTCCTCTGGGCGATCAGATGAGCTTAAAATGATAACTGGGATATTTTTCACTTTTTTCTTGTTGCGCAAATAGTCTAGTACCTCAAGGCCATTCATTTTTGGTAATTTTATATCCATCAAAATACATTTTGGCGGATTATCGGAAAATTGCATAGTTTCAAAATATTGAATTGCAGATTCACCGTCTTCTATATATTGCACATCGCAGTCGGGTATTTCTTTTTCAAAAACTCGTTCCATTAGAGCAATATCAGAACGATTATCTTCTACTGATAGGACATATGGTTTCTTCATTTTTCAAATGTATTAAAAACAATTTTTTCTTTGTTATTGTATTCTCTTTTTGCTTCTCTTTTTATTAAAAAATAATAATCATTTACTCACTTTCTTCGTTTAAGGTAAAATAAAAAGTAGCACCTTCGTTTAGCTTACTTTTTGCCCAAATATCTCCATCGTGCTTCTCTATCACACGTTTGGCTATAGCCAGCCCTATTCCTGATCCTTCATAATCATCGTTCACCAGTCGATTAAAAACACCAAAAATTTTATCGGTGTGTTTTGCATTAAAGCCTATACCATTATCTTTAACAAAATACGCTCCATTTTTATGGCCCACAGTAACTTCTGGTCGTTCTACTTTAGATGAATATTTTAAAGCGTTACCTATAAGGTTATTAAGTAGCTGAAAAATCATACCACGATCCCCATAATTTTCTGGTAAATCCTGAAGATGTATCTGCACATTTTGGTAAACAATATCAACTTGTAAAAACTCTAAAACTTCTTTTACAATTTTTTGGACGGATATTTCTTCCTTTTTTAATGAAGTTTTACCTAAGCTCGAGAAGGCTAAAATATCATCAATTAATAGGTTCATTTTATCGATTGAAGATATAATCGTACCTACTGCCTGTTTACCAAAGTCATCTAAAGCATCATAATAATCTTCCTTAATAATTTGTGCAAATCCGTCAATCCCTCGTAATGGAGCTCTTAAATCATGTGAAACACTATAGCTAAAAGATTCCAGTTCGTTGTATGCGTTTTTTAGTTTTTTATTTAAAGCAGTAATTTCCTCGTACTTTTGAATAATGATTTCAGCAATATGTTCTTTAAGTGCTTTTGCAGACGAAATTTCGTAATCCATCCATGGAACACTTTGCCCTGTATGCTCTTCAGACCATTTGGCAAAAGATTTTCTAGGTGTCAATTTTTGATTTTCTAGTGTAACAGCCTTGTGTGGGTTACCTCCCCAATCGACGGTTTGAATTATTTCCGGCTTAAACCACAAAATGATATTTTTTTTGGATCTGCTTATAAACACTGCAAGTACGCCAGAAGCAATTTTAATGATGTCTTTTCCACCTTCATATTCATTACTAAGGTTAGTAGTAGTGAAAAGATCAGAATCTGATTTGTTGCTTAGCCAATCTACGAGTTTTTCAATTTGTTTATCCGTTGGAGTTACACCAATAGTTTTAATCTTTTGATCCATACAAAGCGCTGCTCCTTCTGCTTGAGTAACGTCTAAAATAGAATGCTCACCTTCAGAAACAATAGCATCAATATCCCAATTTCGACTCATCTTTTCAATAAGTTTTGATCTGATTTTATTCGATTGGTTTGTTTTTTGAAGTAACGAGTTTGCTGATCGTAGTCCTAACTGAGTTGAAAATACCTGGGTGATGAATTTACAAGAAACTCTGCGATGATAGTTGATAAATTTTGGACTGTAATGATGGCATGCTACCAAACCCCATAACTGGTTTTGAAATACTATGGCCGCTGTGAGTGTGGCACCAACCTTCATGTTTGAAAGATATTCAATATGAATAGGTGATACTGCTCTAAGCTCGGATTGAGATAAATCTAGGGGGTTGTGATTAGAAGCGTCTTTAAGAATATGTTTTGGTACTGAATTGATATCTGCAATAATTCTTACTCCCTGCTTTAAAAATAATTTTCTTGCTTGTTGTGGTATATCAGAAGCTGGGTAATGAAGCCCTAACCAGCTCTCTAACTCTGGTTCTCGTAATTCTGAAACTACTTTACCATTCCAATTGGCATCAAATTGATAAATCATTACGCGGTCATACCCAAAAAAATCTTTAATGAGTTTTGCTGCTGTATTACACATTGTTAACTCATCTGATGCGAGATTAAGTTCTGATATGGTTCTCGATAGTTGTTCCTGATACACCACAGGATCTATTTCTTGCCCGGTAGGCTCTAACTCTACAATGATATATTCACCATTATTATGTGACATCAAGGTATAGTTTTTGTTTTTTATAGATACATCAAGAGCTATAGTTTTTTCTTTTTCAACGTTGGATAAAATTTGGTCTACAACATCATCGCGTAATAAATCATTAAGTGTTGCAGAAAGCAACTTAGAATAATCAATATCAAACAAATCAAGGCAATTCTCACTATAATAAGCTACAGCCTTTGATTTTGGATGGAAAGCGAATAGAAAACCGTGATTTTGTATTTTATCAATAATATGGATAGGTTCTTTATCACAATTGGTGAGATCGACTTTTTTAGGATATAAGGTTGATGGACTTTCCATGCTATTTTTTCAATTTTTTAGATGTAATACAATTCACCAATTTAAAGGTATTAGTTACGCTTCGTATACAGTATAACAATTCATAGAAATCTGTCCTCATTACATAAATTTAACGTTTAAATGGCTAATTTCTGATACAGTGGTAGTTGAACAATAAAAGTAGCCCCCAGATCAAGCATTCCGATAGCCGAAATAGATCCATGATGAGTTTCTACAATTTTTCTACATATCGCCAGACCAATGCCTGTTCCTGAATATTCATTTTTTTGATGTAGTCTCTGAAACAGTTCAAAGATTTTGTCTACGTATTCTTGCTTAAAGCCGATTCCATTATCTTTAAATTGTAATTCGACCATTTCATCGATTTCTGTACTGTTATCATCTGAAATTTTGCTATTTCCAGTAATTACTGTCGAAGAGATTTCTAGGTGCAACGGCCTGTCAGGATGTTGATATTTGATAGCATTTGTAATGATATTATAAAATAATTGATGGATCAAAAAAGGAACCCCTTCTATTATAGGTAGATCATTAGTTTTGTTGATGGTATATTGAGTTGTATTTGTTTCTTCCAGATCTTGTACTGTAGACTTAAAAACATCTTGGAGGTTAACTTTCTCAAAGGTGACACCTACTTTTCCTATTCGTGAATATGTCAAAAGTTGTTTGATCAATTCCTGCATGCGATCTGCAGAAGTTTCGATTTTACTAAGATACGTTTTTGCTTTTTCTGATAAGTCTTCGTGACTCAAATCGTTTACGCGCGAAATAAACATTCTAATTTTGCGCAAAGGTTCTTGTAGATCATGACTGGCGATATGATTGAAAGAGTCTAATTCGGCATTAATATGAAGCAGTTCTTCATTTTTTTGTCTAAAGCTTTTTTCATTTTCTACAGCCTCTGTGATATTTTTTACTACACCTAACATCATCTGTCCTGCAGCTACAGGTACAAAGTTACCTGATAGTGAAAAATACTTTCTATCGTTATTTTTTGTGGTCTTAAAGAATTGTGTTTCCAAGTGGTCATCATATTGATAAAGATCAATTGCGGCTTTGATCTTATCCCTATCTAGGGGAGTCATGAGATCGAATATACCATTCTTAAAATCTCGAATAGTTTTAGGATTCAGATCAAATAACTTGTGCATATTTTCAGAGAGTATCCAAGTATTCTTTTTGATATTCCATCGAAAACTAGCAGATTTAGAGATAATTTCAGCTTCTCTAAGAGTAGCATTCTGAAACTCTAATTGTTTGTTCGATTTTCTTAGCTCCTGTTCTGTATGCTTGAGTTTAGAGATTTCACTACAAGTGACTGTGAGACCATTTTCATATCGGGCTGCGTTGCATTCAAACCATATTTGTTTACCACAAAGATTTAGTTCACGTTGAAAAGATATTTCAAAATCCTCTTTGGTTAAACAAGCTACTAAAATTTCAAAAATTCCATTATCATATATATCAGGAAAAAGAAAGTTCATCTTTTTGTTAATAATACCGCTTCTCTTACCGTCAATAAAAGTTTCTATGTTTTCTGTAACATAATCTAATTTAAAATCGATTATACTATTTTCTTCATATTCTGGTATAAGGAAGAAGATTAAATTATTTGATCGCGTTAATAAGTCATTTAAGAAACTTAATGATTTTGCCAATTGTTTTATTATTTAAGAGAACTAAAACTAATAAATAGATGTGTCTTATGGTAATTATTACGCGGAAAAACTGAATTTTTTTTCCGAATTAATTAAAAGTTAATGTAATTCTAAAAAATTGTCCCTAAATTGTTAAAGAAATATTCATTTGAGACAAGAATACCCTCAATTCAATCATTTCACAGGCGTGTGTGGTACGCTGTTTTGTTTATCTTTGTTTAGAAACTAATTAGACACTTTATCACTTTATTGTCGTAACACTTTATGAAGCTTTATTTAAAATATGATATTAATGTAATATTTAAAAAAACCTTGGAAGAGCAATTAGATAAACTAGGAGTAGATTATAAAGTTAATGGATTGGGTGAAGTAGAGTTTAACGAACCTCTTAGTGTTGAAACCATAAAGGAGTTAACATCATTATTATCTATTTATGGTATCGACATCATTAATGATCATAAAAGTGAAATTGTACAGAGAATCAAAGATGCTATTACAGAAATGATTGCTGATTCATCGATAGAAAAGCAGTATAAAACGTCGACCTATTTATCTGATAGATTGAAATATTCTTATACATACTTGTCCAGTATTTTTTCTGAAAGCACATATACTTCTATAGAAAGTTTTGTAATTCTTAAGCGTATCGATAGAGCTAAATCTTTGATTTTGGGTGGCCAACTGACGCTTACAGAAGTTGCATATACACTGGGATACAGCAGTGTAGCGCATTTATCAGCTCAATTCAAGAAAACTACAGGGTTAACGCCAACAGTTTTTCAACGAATTATTAAGGAACGTAACAAAAAACTAAACAAGTAATAAGCACGCAATCATATGAACTTAGATGCATTAAAGGTAGTTTTAGTAGATGATGATGAGGATGATCGTTTGCTTTTTAAGGACGCGATAGAAGAAGTGGATATGAATACCAATTTGCTTTTATTTGGCAACGGTCAGGAATTTATGGACTACATTTCCCTTTCTGGTCAACCTTTGCCACATTTAGTCTTTTTAGATTTAAATATGCCCGTTAAAGACGGAATCCAATGTCTTACTGAAATTAGAAGCACTAGTACTCTAAAGGATCTCTCAGTTGCTATATATTCTACATCGTCATCAGATAAAGATATAGAGCAAACTTTTATAAATGGCGCGAACATTTATATTAACAAGCCAAGTGACTTTTCAAAGCTAAAAAAAGCAATAAAAGAGGTTCTTAAACTAAACTGGCAATACCATACCTCTAATTTAAACAGAGATAACTTTCTTCTAAGTATATAATATTATTAAGGTATATTAATATTGTTCTTGTCTGAGGCTAGTTTTAAGAAGAAGCCTTACTCTTTATTCTCAAATGGGAAATGGTAATGTTGTGGTTAATTACCTATTGCTACTTATAGAATGCTTAAATTTTTATAAAAAAAAGTTAAAAATAACTTCCTTTTTTAACAGAAAGCGGTCTATTTATAAGGAATCGCAAGATTTTATAATACAATCTAAAAATTATATAACACCTTTCTATTTTTTGTTTAGGATATTTGATAAAAAATTAAACACATTAACGTAAATGTCAAATGCTATGTTATTAAATCAATATGCAAGAATAGGTAGAGTGTTTAAAAAACCGTCACCCATTCCGATAACAGTATCGTCAAGTTCTTTTTATGTTTCAAGAGAATCAAATGAATTAAACTTTGATGCAAATTCGATAGATACACACACAAGAAGTCTTAAATAATAAACTTAAAACCAACATCATGCTACTAACAGAAATAAAAGAAAAAAATATAACTGATATATTTTCTAACATCCAAAACAATCTGCAAGGTAATCTCTCTCAAAATTTTGGAGAATACGTAATTCAAGTTAATAATTCTTTGGCAACAGGGAATATTAGAGGAATGAAAGTGCAACAAAACAAATTGTTCCTTGAAATTGATTTACGCTGTCATGCAGATATCACCATAGATTTATGTAGTGTTGATTTTAATCCTGCTCACTTTCTATACAGCCAAAAAGATCAGAGTGTGATAAGTTTTGAGCATAGCGCTCAAAGTCATATGTTGGATGAATATCAAACGGCTATTCTTTATCATAAGCAAAAGAATACCAGTCTTCATTTTGCGAAAGATTCTCATGTAAAAATTTGTGTTATCTCGGTTTGTGCACCGCTGCCGTTAGAGCCGTTATCCTCTTCAACTACAAATATACATTCTCTATTTATGGATAACTTGCAGGAAGGAGTTTTTACTTATTTTGGTTCTTACAATCTTAAAATAGCTACGCAAATATCAAAATTAGACGAAATAAAAGAAGAAGGGATTATTAAGAAATTGTTCATAGAAGGAATGGTTCAGCTCATCTTAGCTATGGAGATACAGCATCATCAAGATGATATCAATACAAATATCAACATTTTTGATGCCTTGACTAGAAATGAACTGAAAACAATACAGGATCTCGGTACGTATATTAAGGAAAATGCAGATATTCAATATTCTATTGAGATGCTTACTAATCAAACCGGTATACCTGCAGCAAAATTACAAACAGGATTTAAACATTTATTTGGAAGAACAGTTACTGATTATGTAAAGAATGTTAGACTAGAGATCGCAGAAGAACTTATTAAAACTACAGATCTTAATATTTCAGAAATAGTATATAGCGTAGGATTTAGCAGTAGAAGTTATTTTTCTAAGATTTTTAGAGAAAAATATGGTTGTAGCCCTAAAAGTTTCCAGGATAATTTAAAATATAGAGCAGTGAGTGCTTAGATTGATTGATTTGTTTGTGTGATTGATAAGCAGGATACCTTCCACTAAGTATTCTGCTTTTTCAATTAATTGCCTTTAAGTAGTGGTAGTTTTTTGTACAAACCTTCTATTTCAACAATAATATCTTCCATATTCTCACTAAAATCAGTATTAAATTCTGATAATTCAGGTAGATTAAGGACAATTTGATTGAAATCGAATTGTATTTTTCGAATACGATGTAATAATTCTAATTTACTTTCAAATATCTCAAAGTTTGTAGAAAAGGAATTATCCAATTCTACTAGAACCTGATGTAATTTTTCTTTTAAATGAGACATGTTTTTTTTCTGAATAAAGCCTACTGCTCCTTTAAGCACTAATCTGGCAACAGTCTCTTCATCATTGATAACTCCAGTAACTATTACACAAGGAATGTTTTGATCAGAATTTTCAATGATATTAAGTACATCAAAAGCGTTAAAACTTCTCAAATCGAAATCACTTAAAATAATATTCGGACTAAACTCTGATATCGATATAATTAAATCGTCTAATGAATTAATAATTCTTGTTATGACGCTAGAATTAAATTTGATTGTTTCATGCTCGATAAGTTTCGCATCCGCGTGGTTATCTTCTATTATTAAAATACGTGCCGATTCCATTTACTGATTGTATTTAAAGAAATCTGTAAGATTCGTTGTGTAAAATTATTTCATTCATTCAACTTCGTGATTGTTTAAATTGCTTCTTATATTCTCTCGGGGATAATCCATATTTTTCTCTAAAGATTTTCGAAAAATAGCTTTTGCTATTGATGCCTACCTCAAAGGTAATTTCAGAAATACTCAACTCTGATTCTTCTAGCAAAAGTAAAGCTCTCTTTAACTTTAAGTTTAGGATATAATCGTGAACCGAGCAATCGAATTGGTATCGAAAACCATTTTGTAATAAATTTTGCGACAATCCAACTTTACTAGCAATGTCTTTAATATTAGGAAGATTATCTAGTTCTTCATTAATTATTTTTGCGGCATCATTGATTTGATTTAGAGTGTATTTTCTTAATATCTTTTTATCAGTTTGCTTGTCATCGATATACTGTTTGAAAAAGTTGACAATAATTTCATTGATTTTTGCTTCTTGATAAACATGCTTCATAAAACCAGTAAAAGAATTATTCTTGTAATCCTCGATCAGTTTTGATGTAGAAATACTAAATTTACTTTGATTATAAACAAACTTTTGCTTTTTCAACTCCTCAAAAAGTTTGGTTAAATGAGGGTCTAAAGTAATGTCTACTTCTTTTATTTTACTTTCAAATATTTTTTTATCTATTAGAATTACAAAAATTGTTAGGGGAGAATTACCGGGTAATTTAAAATAACAGTTTTTTGAGGAATTCAGAGAATGAAAAACACTGTCGTACTTTTCGATGATATGTTCGATTTTAGGTTTTGGAGAATAACGGAAACTATTTTGTAAGTTGAAAATTAGTTTTAGAGTAGCATTATCGTTAGTAGTATGTATATTAAAGGTATGATTAAATATTGTATTGAACTCTATAATACTCAGTCCAAAAGAAAACTCTGTTGCTCTGAAGAATCCAGAGCCTAAGTAATCGGGGATTTGTACTAGATTCTCTCTGTTTTTGCGTATTACTTCTACCCCAAGTTCTTGGGCTATTTGCTTAATTTGATTAGTGACACTTTCTCCATGAATACTTACAGAATCGGTCATTGATATCTTTGAATAAATAGTTTTTAATTAGAAAGTATATTGCATAAAAGCATTAGAGCAATAAAAAATTGTATGATTCTTGAAATAGGTACTATAAGTATCCTACACAATATTCTCCGAAATTTTTTAATTGTGTTAATTATATAAAATCTATGAGACTACGCCATAAATTAAGGCACTTTGATTATGTTTTAAGTACAAAACAAGCTTCCCTAGATATTCTAAATAATCCGTTAAGTAAATGTAAGAAATTAAATTTTACATTTTCTATCTCACACTATTAATTTCTATAGTACAGTTTTATTATATTGGATTTTGGTCTTGGATTCCAAATATCTCCATAATTTTGTAGTAAAAAGCCTTAGTAACCTTATTGGTTACATTGTCTTTACTCAAAAAGTCTAAGAGATATTTTTTTAATTCGTTTTCTGTTGTAAAAGTTTTATTTCTAATAGAGGGGTTATAATAAGCCATAAACCAATCGTCAAAGCTTCTTTTTTCTATGAAACCTTCAGCTAATAACTTTACTGCGTAATGTCTGTCGTCTACTTCTATTTTAGAAAAAAGAGATTTGATTTTTGAATATTCTCCTTCAATGATTTGAACAAATTTATTCTTATGCAAAATAAGTACACCAGTTATATCACTAATGTAATTATTTATATATGAACTATGCATTAGCTGTTGAAACTCAATACTACTTAAGCTTCCTTTCATTTTGGACTCATAAACCAAGCTATAAATTTTCATTTTTCGGTATTGAACGATAGAAATTCGAAAAGTTAGGATTCGAATTCATTTTTAGGGATATTAGAAAAAATTGTAGTAATTTTCAAAATATTCTTAATGTCTATGTTATCTAATTAAACAATAAATATAACATTTTAAAGGTAATTATAGTTCTCTATAATTACCTTTAAAATGCTTGCATCTCATTGATCCAATTAAATGCGTTAGTTAGATTAAATTGACATAACTAATTTTCATCATACTGGTAACCTTATAATATTAATTTAGATATAATTTATTAGGTAAACAATAGTATTGCTTTCAGTTAGACTAGTTTTTCAGCATATCAAATAATTTCTTCGCTACCTCTTCAGAGGAAGCAGGATTTTGTCCGGTAACCAAATTTCCATCCTGTACAGAATAGGCTTTCCAGTCATCGGCTTTGCTGTAAGTTCCTCCGTTTTCTTTCAACATATCTTCTACCAAAAATGGTACTACATCGGTTAATTCTACAGCTTCTTCTTCGCTGTTTGTAAAACCAGTAACTTTTTTTCCTTTCACTAGATATTCTCCGTTACTTATTTTCACATTTTTTAATGCTGCAGGCGCATGACACACTAATCCAGTGGGTTTATTGTTTTCAAAAAATAACTGAAGCAGCTTTATAGAGTCTTTGTCTTCTGCAAGATCCCATAACGGTCCATGGCCACCTGGATAAAAAACTGCATCATAATCTTTTTCGTTTACTTCTGTTAGTTTAAAAGTTTTACTCAATTTTTTCTGAAGATCCTGATCTTTATGAAAACGTTGAGTGGCTTCAGTTTGATTTTCTGGTTTATCGCTGCTTGGATCAATTGGTGGTTGCCCTCCCTTTGGTGAGGCTAAGGTGATTTCTGCACCTTTATCTGCCAGATAGTAATAAGGTGCAGCAAATTCTTCTATCCAAAACCCTGTTTTCTCTCCGGTATCTCCAAGTTTATCGTGAGAGGTTAATACAAATAATATTTTCATGATTTTTTCTTTTTAAACTATTAATACGATTTCATTTTGTCTTTTCGCTTTTCTAATTGATCGTTAAGATCTCTTATAGTTTCGGCAATTGCCTCTTCAAAGTTCGTTTCGTCTGAAGAAGCGTATAATCTGGGTCCAGGAGCACTTAAACGAATTCCACAAATATGCCCTGTATCATCGCTTCTGTTTTCTTTTTTGAAAAATATATCTCCGCGTATTAAAAAAGGATATTTTTCAGATAGGTGATTTAATTTTTCAGTAGCTAGATTTTCTAATCTTTCACTTCCGCTAACATTTGTATATTCAAATACTGTTTTCATATTTATATTTTTTATTGTTATATTATTAAAATTTTTATATAGTACCACTGTCATAGGCAAAGGCTTTGTATTTTAACAAAGCAACGAAGACAACTCCTCCTATAGCATTACCTATTATGGCCGTTATCTGAAATGATAAATAATCAATAATTGTTATTTGATCTGATGTTATGAGGCCAGAAAACACTTCTATATTTCCAACGATACTGTGATGAAGTCCCACAGCGCCAATAACGGCAGTAATGATAAAAATAACCAAAATCCTACTTATCGTACTGTCAGAAGAAGTTAAAAGCCAAGAGAGTAATCCCATAAGCCATCCAGCAAGTACAGCACTTACTAAAATCACCAGTAAATCTGGCTTTAGGACATGCTCTGATATTCTAATAACGGTGTCAAGGCCAAAAACTCCCAGTTTTGGTCCTACCCAAACGGCTAGAAGGCTAATTATAATCCCTCCGGAAATGTTCCCTAAAATCACTAAACTCCAAAGTCTAAATAAATCTGTAATTTTTGATTTTTTATTAAGTACAGGGAGCGTGAGCAATGATGTTTGTTCTGTGAACAGCATAGATTTACCAAGCACAACAAGAATGAAACCTACGGGATACACCAGTGCATTTATTTTCCAAACTGTAGAACTTGAGGTGTCATCAGCAAAAAAAGCAGTCATTACACAAATGAGTATAAAGCTGAAACCTATTTCTAAACCCGCAGAGAAAGAGCTGATGAGGATGCTCGAATTTGTTTTTTTATAGATATCTAATGCTTCTGAAACTTGCTCTCTAAGAATTTCTGAATGTGACATTGGTGAATTCTCCTGAGCTTCATTTTCAGGTGTATCTTTTGTTGTTGATTTTTGAGTACTCATATTTGTTGTTGCCAAACAGCAACGGCTTCTTCGCGAAGCAATTGATGCATATTAAATTCTTGATATCTTTTTTGGTTATCAGAGGCATAAAAAACATTAGAATATATAAAACCATGTTTTTTGGCATCCTCTGCTGAAGCACCAAAATAAATTGCTTCAAATCCTGCCCAATGGCTTGCCCCCAAACACATCATGCAGGGTTCGCAACTGGTATAGAGAATACATTCAGAAAGATCTTTACTCTCTAAAACTTTACAGGCTTCTTGTATAACAGCAAGTTCTGCATGTTGCGTAAGATCATTCTTATCATGTACTTCATTGTGTCCTTTGGCAATAATATGTTTATTTTTAACAATTACAGCACCAAATGGCCCGGCACCTTCGGTCATTTTTCCCTTTTTCGCCAAGGCAATAGCCTGTTGCATGAAGTAAACATGAGAGTTATCCATTATCGCTGATCGGTTGCTTCTTTTACCACCACCGGTTCAATAGGTTGATATTCCGGTTTTAATTTTTTATAAAGCTTTAATTGCGGACGTGTAAGAATGTCACCCATATCTGCACTTTCCATGTCATAGTTTTTCTGAAGCTCTACCAGCTTTTGTTCTGTTGATAGATTACTGTTTCTTATTTTTTGCTCATTGATCAAAAATTCTTCAACTTTTATTTCAAATAAATTCATTTGTTTGCCTCTTAAAGCTAGTTGGTCATTATACTTTTTGGTCAACGCTCTTGCTTCCTGTTCTAATTCTAGATTGTCTGAATTTTGTGTCATCGGATTTTGAGCCAATGCCGAAGTAGTGATCATTACTACTAAAATTGTTACTATAGTTTTCATTGTATTTTTTTTTAGATTAATATTTTTTTTGCGTATTAACTTTGGATTAAGTTTTCCAGTTCACTTCTTTCCATCGATTTTGCATAGATTTTTTGATCAGGATCCATAATCTTGGTTTTGGTTAAATCTCCAACGTACACTGCGTCAAAACCAATATCCTCGATAAGTTGTTGTGTTACTTGCCTACTTTCTTCATCTTGAGCTGCATAGGGAATAGCCAGTTTTTGGGAATCTTGAAAGGCTCTATTTTTTAGGTGATCCGCATAAATGGTATTAAATGCTTTTGCGGTTTTTGCAGTGTTAAATTTCATAGCCGTATACTCAGAAGCATTCCTGTTAGAATCCCTCACTTCTTGTGCCATTTTTCCATCTCTTTCAGGGTATGGATTAGTGGCATCTATAATGACTTTATTTCCATACTCTCCGGCATATAATTCTGATAATTTATCAATAGCTTTAAACGGAGTTGCTAATAGATACACATCCGCATTAGCTTCAAAAGCTTCTTCAATACTAACTGCTGTTGCTTTGCCTTCTGATTCTCTAACCAAATCATTCAACTGTTCGGGATGACGTGAGCTAAAAAGTACTTCATGACCTGCTTTTGACCAATGTTTACCTAAATTACCTCCGATATTACCACTACCTATAATTCCTATTTTCATGAGTTCTCAATTTTTTAAAGATTCTTGATTTGAAGAATTTAACCCAAGGTCATCCATATAATCCCCGTTAAATGTAAATTCTCTTTGCATTTTTCGCGTTCTATTTTCAGGATTTTCATCAGTCCTCAAATCTTCTGGTAAATCCTCTATTGAACCACCATAATATCCTACTGCAACTGCAGTTGCAACATGAAATTCATCGGGAAATTTAAATTCTTTTTTTGCTTTGTTATAATCGACTCCTGCCATTTGATGTAGTGCAATACCGAGATGTTGAGCCTGGGCAGAAATATTACCCATAAATAATCCTAAATCATGTAAAGCATGAAAATTTTCGCTGCCGTCTTCAGTAGTTTTTTTAAATGCATTTAAAAGTAAAACAGGAGCATTGCCAGCCCATGACTGATTGAATTCGCTTAAACAATTAAAAATTCTGTCATAGGTTTTGCTGCCTTTAATCCCCCAAATGATTCTCCAGGGCTGTCTGTTGTATGAACTTGGAGCCCATCTTCCAGCTTCAAATAATGTCCTAAGTTCTACTTCAGAAACAGGCGTGTCTGCAAAGACTCTAGGACTGTATCTTTCACTCAAAACAGGTAATATATCAAACTTCGTTGTATTTTCTTTTTCGTTAGCAATTGTATTCTTCATTTCTTATAATGTTTTTGTAGGTTCGTCTTTACTTAAATTAATGATAATATCTTTTTGTTGACCTTCAGAAAGGTTGAATTGTGGCTTACCATGAAGTGGTAGCATGTGTTTAAAGGGTTTAGTATAATTCTTCCAGTGTTGAGCCAGTCCTATATCCTGACTTTGATTTGCTATTGGCGGCCGTTCAAAATAATATTCTTCCTTCTCATAAGGGGACCCAACAGCACTGTCACCAGCGAAGAGCATACCATTGTTAATTTCAGAATGTATAACAACACTACCTCCGGTATGTCCTGGTAAATGATCAATCGATATAGAGAATTTATTAAAAACCTCGTTGGGTTCAAGAATGTTTTTAAGAAAGTCTCCCTGGGATCCTGAATCCAGTGGATGGATATAGATAGCTATATCTCCCAGATCCTCAGAAAGTTTTTTCATGTTCGTATAACTTTGATGAATGAGATCGCTGTGCGTCAATAATAATCCAACTATATCAAAACCATCCTGAATTAATTGTTGAATGGCTTTCTGAGAATCTTGGTGTACTACATCGATAAGCAATAACTCCTTTCGATCTAAGTGCTGAATGATATATGAATTTCCGGTTCTATATCTGTGCTTCGCGACTTTGACTAAAAAAGTGTCAGGAAGTATTAAGGTTCTTTCGCCGACTTTTTTATTTTTTAATTCCTCGACTATAGAGGTATAACTAATATTTGAAGAGGCCATAACTTTTTTTATTCAATATAAGCTGATTGTTCTTAATGTATTAATACGATCGCGAGGTATGTTGACTCAATCAGAAAACAAGTAGTGTGCGATCCTAAGTTTTAAACATTAACATAAAAACCATAGCGTTGAAGCTATGGTTTTACATAATTTATGGAGAATATTACTTTTTATAATCAGGGAATCTTGTTCTCGAAATCTTTATAGAACTCATATCGTAAAGAATCCATACGTTCTATGGCAGATTGCATTTCAAAAAAATTATTATTCAGGTCTATTTTGAAATCTTCCTTCTTCATTCCGGGAGCTGCCATTTCTACGGTATACTCATCGTCATTGTCTAAAATGTTAACAGCAGGTACTTTCGTGCCCATTTTAAATCTACCTGGGTTACCAAACCAGTCGTTGTCAAAAAAGTTATCCCAATTTGATGAAAAAAAATAGTTGTTAAATTTTATTAAAGACATGGTAATAATTTTTAAGTTAGTACTATCTAATTTTTATATATTCATTAGAAAATCAAGCATTTACCACCTGATCATCATGCTTACCTTCTTTAACTTCTTCAATTATTTTATCAATAAAGGCAGGGAGATCATCTGGATTTCTACTGGTAATTAAACCACTATCCACAACAACTTCTTGATCAACCCAATCGGCTCCGGCATTGATGAGATCATCTTTGATACTATGATAAGAAGTTACTTTTCTATTTTCGAGAACCTTGGCACTAACAAGCAACCATGGTGCATGACAAATTGCTGCAACTGGTTTACCGCTTTTGAAAAAATCTCGAATAAATTCTAATACATGATCATGAGTTCTTAGTAGATCAGGATTGGCCACTCCACCCGGTAGGACCAATGCGTTGTAATCTGATTCGTTGGCATCTTTCACTAGTTTGTCAACTTGTATAGATTCATCCCAATTCTCACCTTCCCAACTTTTTATTTTTTCTTCTTTAACAGAAATTATATGTACTGTTGCGTTTTCATTTTTTAAAGCTTTAAGTGGTTCAAAAAGTTCTGATTTTTCAAAACCATCTGTGGCCAAAATGGCAATTTTTTTATTTTCTAATGTCATAAGAATTGTATTTTAAATTATAGAATAGTTTTTATGTACACCTATTCAAAAGTAACTCGATAACGAGAATTACAGGTGTTGTAAAAATTTGAAGATTAACTCTTTTAAAAATAAAATCACCTTGAAACATCAAATGTGTAATTTTGTGTTTTAAAGTGATTAATTATATCATTTTATCTGCTCATTGCGTACCAGCTGGCAGAGGGTAGATTACTAATTAAGCGTTTAAACTTTTTCATATCTACAATCAAAATACCGTAAAATAATTTTTTCATAACCCTAAATTTTTAAATTAAACATCAAATACGATTGTTTTCCAATCTATATACCTCAGTCTTTATTTATTGGTTCAAAAACATTATTTCGGATAAATTCATTTTAATGAGTATTTATATGTACTTTTTTGTATAATTTGGTTACTATAATATAATGATAATACCACAAAAGTCAAGTGATTTAACGAGTTTTAACTTGATATAAAAAAATCTTTAACTTTTTTAAGCTAAAGATTTTTAATTTAATTTTTTCGTAATTGTTACCAGATCAAAATAGGATTAAAATCCAAAATTAAGTGCAAACGATAAACCACCATATTCTGCAAGGGTATAATCCAAATTCATTCTGAAAAAAGCCAAAGTAAGTTTAGCTCCTAATGTTCCTCTTATACCGGATACTCTGCTCTCTATTGAAAATGGATCTGTAATTTCTTCTTCAGACACAATCCCTGACCGAACTCTATACGTTCCTAATAAATCTGTAGTCGAAGTTCCTGTGAGATATCCTATCCCACCATATACATTAAAAACCGGTAGTTTAGTAGATCCAATAACTTGAAATAAGTACGTGTTTGTATTATTTTCAAATCGTTGATTTTCTCCATCTACAATATTTGTATCTGTAAAGTCATAACTTCCATCTAAATGGGTATAGGCAATAAGTCCGGAGATCGCTATTGGAAATACCTTGTCTGCAGGTAACCATGAAGTAAATTCATGCTGAAGGCCTAAGCCATAGAAGCCGACTTCGGTATCATTGGTGTTCACCTTAGGAAAGAATCTGGCCTTTATTTCAGTTCCTTTCAAAAATCCGAAACTTGCTTGTAAAAATGCCGATGGTACAAAATTAATATTGGACCCACCAAGACCTGTTGGTAATTCAAATTCTGCGTCTTGAGGTGGTATAATAGGGACAGTACTTTCACCTTCAACGACAACAATGATACCGTCAATATCACCAAATGCTGTGGCTACTTCTTTTTCAATACTACCATCTCTAAATTGAAGGTTCTCATATTGCGATGTGTCAAGAATGAAAGATTTATTATCATCACCAACAAAAGATGCGTTGGCAACTAACGAAATCTCGAATCCAAATAGTTTTTTTGCCTTGGCATCATTAAACCACCCTTGATTTATGCTATACATCATACCATCAGATGCTGGTCTAAGATAATCAGAAGCAAAACGTTGAGCGTCATTGATACCCGCAGCTAGCAAATCGTCAATATTTTGTTGGGCATATGAAGAAATAGAGATAAATAGAAACAATAAAACATTTAAATTTTTCATAAGATTTAGGGGATGATTTTATTAATTTTTTTATCTAAGGTAGTAAAACTTGACGTTTTTTATAGATGAAGCACTCAAATTATAGACGAATTGAGTTAAAATTAGCTAAAATTTGAACTAATAATTATGGAATACCTCATAAAAAATACGGGATTCCGTAAAAAAATAACTCATATAGGTATTTAATTTAACTTATTTGCTCATTTACATAGATATATTTTAATTTTTTTTTAGAGACGTCACAAAAGTTCTCTTTTAAATTGAGATGAAAGGTTATCCCTTTGTTTATGGTATTTTTTGGAGATTATGTAGTGATTTTTTCATCTAAATATATTCGAATCATGTAAATATTTACGGTTTTACCATAAATATTTTGAGTTATAAGTATAAATGATAGTGCTTTATAATCTTTAAATTTATGTTAACCAAATTACCCCTCTTTACAATAATTAAGATATGTACGAAAAATCTGCTATGTCTCCACTAAGAGTGGTCTACGAAGAAAATTATCTAAAAAGAGAACTTTATGCTTTAATTAGAGAAGAGGAACAGATTTTTGATTTCATTCAAAAATCAGCTTTAGATGGATTATGGTTTTGGGATTTAGAAAACCCCGAAAATGAATGGATGAACCCAAAGTTTTGGACTACATTGGGTTATAATCCAGATGAAATGCCACACCAAGCTTCGACTTGGCAGAGTATTATAAATCAGGAGGATTTGGCTGTTGCTCTTGAAAATTTCAATAAACATTGTGAAGATCCCAATTATCCTTATGACCAAGAAGTTAGGTATCAACACAAGCTTGGACATACCGTTTGGATTCACTGTAGAGGTATCGTTATCAGAGATAAAAAAGGTAAACCTTACAGGATGCTTGGTGCACATACCGACGTCACCAAATTAAAAAAGACAGAAATAAAGTTAAGAAGACAAATTTCTAAGTACGAACATATTATTGAGGGCACCAGTATTGGCACTTGGGAATGGAATATACAAACAGGCCAAATCATATTTAATGAACGATGGGCACAAATACTTGGGTATACTCTGATAGAGTTGGATCCTGTATCAATTGACACCTGGACTAATAGTGTACATCCTGATGATAGAAAAAAATCTGAAAAAGCTTTACAAGATTATTTTGAAGGTAAAACTGAGTTTTACGAGTGCGAGACCAGAATGAGGCATAAAAACGGTGATTGGGTATGGGTCTTAGATAGAGGTAAAATTGTAAGTTATGACAAAAATGGAGACCCAGAATGGATGCTAGGATCTCATCAGGAAATTACACAGAGAAAGAAAGATTTGCAAAGGCATAAAGTATTTATAGAACAAGCACCAAGTGCTATAGCTATGCTTGATACCAATATGTGCTATATTTCTCATTCTAAAAAATGGTTGGTAGACTATAAAATAGAGGACGAGGATATTATTGGGAAATCACATTATGACATTTTCCCGGAAATAGGGGATACCTGGAAAAAAGATCATCAAAAATGCCTGGAAGGAAATATTTTAAGAAAAGCAGAAGATAGGTTTGAAAGAACCGATGGATCTGTGCAGTGGATATCATGGGAATTGCACCCTTGGTATAAGGATAATAACAAGGTTGGGGGGCTTATCATGCTTACCTCAGACATCACAAGGACAAAAGAAGCCGAAATAGAATTAAAAATAAGTGAGAAAAAATTTCGAGCGAATTTTGAGAATGCTGCAACCGGAATGGCTATTTTGGATTTAAGCGGTCAATGGCTTGAAGTTAACAATACGCTGTGCAAAATGTTGGGATATACCCCAGATGAACTCAAGACACTTACATTTCAAGACATAACACATACTGATGATCTGGAAGTTGATTTAGATTATGTTGATGATCTGGTAAGCGGTAAAATATCATTTTGTCATATCGAAAAAAGATATTTGCACAAAAATGGAGATATTGTACATGCTCAACTTTCAGTTTCGATAGTAAGAGATGAAAATGACAACCCTTTGTATTTTGTCGCCCAGATAACAGATATTACTCCGCGGGTTCAAGCTCAAAACCATCTTGAAAGAACACTGGCGAAATTAGAAAGCGTGTTTGAGGCAAGTACCCAGGTAAGTATAATAGGTACAAACACAGATGGCCTGATAACGAGTTTTAACAGGGGAGCAGAAAACCTATTGGGTTATAAACGAAACGAAGTCATAGGCAAACAAAACTTGTTATCCCTACACGCTTTGGAAGAAATTCAACACAGAGGCAGAGAACTTTCATTACAATTTAATAGAGAAATTGATGGTTTTGATGTGTTTACCAAGTTTGCGAAAAGGAAGAAACATGATACCAGAGAATGGAATTATATTCGAAAAGATGGATCTAAATTCCCTGTTCAATTAACGATTACGGCAATAAAAGAAAAAAATAGAACAGTTGGATATTTGGCAGTTGCAGCAAATATAAGTGAGATTAAAAAAGTAGAAACGGAAATAAAATCATTGTTGGCAGTTGCAAATGGTCAAAACAGAAGACTCAAAAATTTTGCACATATCGTTTCACATAATTTGAAGTCTCATTCAGGTAACTTTAGCATGTTATTAGATCTTTATCTTCAAGAAAATCCAGATCAGTCTGAAAATGAGATTCTAAATCTGTTTAGAGAAGCATCAAATAATTTGTCCGAAACCATTGATCATCTCAATCAAGTAGTTTTGATGAGTAGTAAAGTAGAAGACAATTTAAAAACAATAAATCTTGAACATAGCATTAACAAAGTGATTTCTAGTGTAAAAGTCATCGCAGAAGAAGCTGCAGTTAGAATCGAGAATTTAGTGAGTCCAGAAACTAATATTCTTGGTATTCCTGCTTACATGGATAGCATTATTTTAAATTTTATAACAAATAGCATTAAATACCGATCGCAAGATAGAGATAGCTATGTACTGCTAAGTTCATTTCTGCAAGAGGATTATGTAGTTTTAGTGGTTGAAGATAATGGTCTTGGAATTGATCTTAATAAACATCATTCTAAACTATTTGGTATGTATAAAACATTTCATAGAAATAAAGATGCAAGAGGAATAGGTCTGTTCATTACCAAAAATCAGATTGAGGCCTTAGGAGGCAAAATAGAAGTAGAGAGTCAAGTGAATAAGGGAACAACGTTTAAAATTTATTTGAAATATGAAAAAGATTGATTTAGCTTGTATTATCGATGACGATAATATCTTTATATATGGAGTAAGAAAAGTGATGGAACTGGCTGAGATATGTAATAATTTTTTAATCTATAAAAACGGTCAGGAAGCTTTAGACGCGCTTACGTCGATAATTTCTTCTAATAATAAACTACCCGATATTATTCTACTGGACCTTAACATGCCAGTTTTGGATGGTTGGCAATTCTTAGATGAATTTATAAAAATTCCGGCATCGAAAAGAATAACCATATATATAGTATCGTCTTCGGTCGATCCAGAGGACGTTTTACGAGCTAAATCCTATGAAATTGTTAGTAACTATGTGGTGAAGCCCATAACTATGAAAAAGCTAGAAGAGTTGATGCGTGATTTTGCAGAATCCAATTAAGAGTATAGCTCAAATTTTGATTTAATTTGGCTTTGTTTAGTAATCGTATCTATTAATTAAATTGAGTGAATTAGAGCATTGATATTATGTCGTTTAACTAGCTGCTCTGTAAATGATTTAAGTCTTCTTGGCGGGAAGTAAGTGGAGTTACTCTCTCTTCATCCCGGTCATAAAACTTAGAATTGTCTATTTTGAAACTAATCTTTTTGGATTATCTTTTTTTTAAGGATACATCTGTAAAATGCCTAGATCCTCCATAAGTTGTAGATGAAAAATCTGCCTTGGATCTTCTCGTTTGAAGTTTTACTAGTAAGGATTTTGGGCTCACTGTAGCCTTCTACCTTAGCTTTTGTAGAAACTGTTAGTTTTTTTCTAGCCATGTAAGAGCTATGTCAAAATACTTTTTCTTCATAAATTTAAATTCAAAAATTACTCTTTTCGATGCTTCTCTATTTAAATGGCAAAGGACTTTTTAGGTTTTGCGCCGTTCTTGATTTTTTTTCTAACGTTTCTTAAATAGGCCTTACTTCCAAAAAATTTTTTTCTTAGTCCTGGCCTTTGAATATTATTTTTATTTTGCATAGATAATGATAAACTTAAAATTTAGAGAATTAGTTGAACTGCTAATATATATAGTAATATTGCACTAACGATTAATATGGTTAATGATTTAAATAATTTTTTCTTAAACTTCATTAGAATGTTTGATAACATTTGGAAAACTTCTAAAGTCACCTATTTATAGCATACCGACTTGCTGCTGGAAGGTTTTTTATAAATTTTACCAATGGATTAAAGTTAATTTTAAGATATCTGTAGTAAATTTCCATAATTTGTGTGTTTTGGTGTTGTTTCTATAGTTAAGATAATTCTATAAAAGTCGTTATTAATGCAAACATGAACACAAAAACTGAAGTTACTGTAAGTATAATTAAAGATCTTTTATATTTATTTTTCAAAACATTTTGTTTTACAATTCGAATTAATTTTGGAAGGCTTATCTAAATATATAATCAAAAATACTGTCCTTAATTTTTAATTTTTTTAAAAATCTATCTGTAAGATGATTATTCTATTTCTATAAGGATTAGAGATATGTCAATAACTAAGGCTAAATGAAATAATCTTCAAGAAAAGATTACATGCTTTTTTAGATATAGATATTTAAAGTATCCATAATTAATATAAATTGAAGAATAAATTTGTCAAGGGCTTTAACGAGCTTTAACCGTTCAAATTTTTTTTTAACATAATTAATGTTAAAATTATCGTCATTATGTTAAAGAATTTGATAACATTTATAGGTAATATAGAGTAATATATATCAAAACGAAATACACTTAACATCTGATTTTTAATTCTCAAGGGTTTACATTATTTTCTTCTTGATTATTTTCTTCTTGGCTGTTATACAATATATTCTTCGCTTCAGGTTGAGATAGTTTTTCCTTTTCTTTTACAAGAGATTTTACTTTTTTTTGAGATTGGTTTCTCAATTTCTTTAAGTGATAAATGGTTGGCACAACAGCAACTACAGCTATTAAGATAGCGATTGAAAAAGTTGTGAATAAAATTAAAGATAAAGAGGCTTCGGCTTCCCAAAAAAATAATTTCACAGCTACTACTTGCGAATTCTGCAGCGTAAAAATAGTGATTGCTATTAGTGATATTGCCGCAATAGTTAATGTCCCTAATTTTTTCATCTCTGTTTTTTTATACTAAGTGTTCATTTCTGTTCTAATGAATAACAAATAATTGATATTTAAAAGAAAGTAACTAAAATTTTAAAAAGGACATTGACGCATATGATGCTAATTGTATCTCAAATGAGATATTATACAAAAGATTAAAGTACATAATAATCTGTCTCATAAGCTAGGCGAATATCTCTGATTTAGCCCTAATATTTCAATTTTGGTTTATTGATGTTCTTTCCTTCAACAAAAAAATAGCTGCCTAGTATTTCTATTTAAGGTTTAGAGAATTATGGTTTTTGATTTTTCCTTTGCGATAGTTTATTTCTCGATGTCTTAATTTGTGCTATGTAAATATTTCAAAAAGAAATTTTGAATGAATATCCTTAATCTACTTTAAAAAAATGTAACTTCAGTCCTTATTAAAGATAATTTTAGTTCATCATGCATACATATAAGAACTTTTGTACTATATTCTTTTTTTTTATCGTTTTATGCGGTTGTACCAGGCAAAATCCTAATAAGCAATTAGAACAAGGTATTCTTAAAGAAAATACCATCGAAAATAATGAAAATTTTAATTATTCAATAAAAGAGCAAGTATACGTTCCAATTTATTCAGACATCTATAACAAAACAAAAGACTTTCGGTTTTTACTTACTGCTACGCTTAGTATTAGAAACACAAGTGCTAAAGACTCTTTGTTTATCAAAAATGCAGATTACTATGATACACAAGGAAATTTTGTTCGCAGTTACATAAAACGACCTATATATTTAAAGCCATTAGAATCTATTGAATATGTAATCGAGGAAAAAGATACGCTAGGCGGTAGTGGTGCGAATTTTTTAATTACTTGGGGAGCACATAATTCTGTAAAGCCAATTTTTCAAGGAGTGATGGTTGGGATCTCAGGACAACAGGGATTTGCTTTTACCACTGATGGAGTAACTATATCAGATGGTAACGATGACTAATAAAACGTCTTAAAAAATAGACGAGAATGATCAATGAACTTTTATAAATAAGAAGTCTTCGAGGCTGTATATCCGTTTGTTTTAAATCACGAATAGTGGTTTGTCGCTATTTAACATATGATTTGCAAGTAATACCCGAATTAAAGGTATCTTTACCATGTTAAAATTCGTAAAGCTTCAATTTAATTTTGTTTTTTCAAATTCAATATTCTTTTTCTGCTCTCTTTTTTTCTCAGCAATATTGCAAAAAACATTTTTAAGGTAAATATAAGGATAGCAACATCAGTTTGGGCGCTGTTTTCAACGTAGAGCAAGTCTTCATAATTAGATATTTCTGTTTGTTTCTCAGTCCTTTATATTTATACGTTGTCCCCGAATTATACGTGGATGGGCTTAAAACAAAAAGTCGATAGTATCAAAAATTTAAAATTTTCAAAAAGAACAAACTCTGATTTTTCAAAAACACTGAGAAACAGGGTGAATAATTATTTCAAAATAAACAATATCAGTAAGCATGCAAACGAGAGCATGATCACGAAAACTATCGTAATGCTGACCATATTCTTAGCACCCCTATTGTTAATTAATATTGGCGTTGTTTCTGCGCCATGGCTTCTTTTTACTCTCTATATTATTAGTGGAGTAGGGATGGCAGGGATAGGAATGGGTATTATGCACGATGCTATTCATGTTTCTTACTCCAAAAACAAAAGAGTGAACAAATATCTGGGCTATACGATGAATCTAATCGGCGCTAATGCTACAGTATGGAAGATACAACATAATATACTGCATCATACCTATACCAATGTAGAAGGTATGGATGATGATATAAATGCACCTTTTTTTCTTCGTTTCTCACCCCACGCAAAAAAAAATAAACTACACCAGTTTCAACATCTGTATGTATGGTTTTTTTATGGATTGTCCACATTATCATGGGTTACCGTCAAAGATTTTATTAGACTTTCCCGTTACAAAAAGATGGGATTCTTGAACAAAAAGAATGAATTTAGAAACGAAATAATAAAGGTAATCGGCTGGAAACTGCTATATTATTCGTATGCTTTAATCATACCGTTATTAATGGTGTCATTGGCTCCCTGGATGATCGTCTTGGCCTTTCTTAGTATGCACTTTGTAACTGGTTTGCTTATCAGTATCATATTTCAGGTAGCACATATTATGCCTAATACTCAATTTCCCTTACCGAACAAAGATGGGGTGGTTGAAGGTGACGGTTTTACACACCAGTTGGCCACAACTACTAATTTTTCACCCAAAAGCCGTTTTTTTTCATGGTTAATAGGAGGGTTGAATTATCAAATAGAACATCACTTGCTGCCTAATATTTGTCATGTTCATTATAAAAAGATATCTGGTATTGTTGCAGATACAGCAAAGGAATATGGGATACCATATCATACAAAAAAGACATTTGCTGCGGCCATAATGGATCACATTAGGATTTTACGAAAGTTAGGAAAAATGCAGCCCCTTCCTATACAATCGGGATCCAATTTTTAAGACAACTAAAGTAAAGAACAATGAATATTATAAAACAAGCATTAAATAGAATAATAAATAATAAATACAAAGTAATGAAAGAAGGAACAGTAAAATTTTTCAATAGTGCCAAAGGATTTGGCTTTATTAATCTCAAGGATTCCGATGAAGATGTCTTTGTACACCAAAGCGGTATTATAGATGAAATACGTGAGAATGACAACGTAAAATTTATGATGGAAAGAGGTCAAAAGGGAATGAACGCGGTCAATGTTGAATTGGTCAAATAATAGGTCTTGTATCTCCAAAAATGTTAAAAAGCCATCTTAAATAGATGGCTTTTTATGTCTTATTTTCTATGATGGTGTACTTAAATTTTGATTATCTGAAATTAAAGTTCAACCATAATTAAACTATTGAAATTGCACAAGGGTACTTAAACACATATCCTAAGATTAAAACTCCTTATAAAGGTAAAAAAAATGACATTACGAATAAAACTATTCCTAATAATGCTTACTTTATTTGCGATTTCTCCTTCCCAAGGAATAAACCAAATACAACAACTAGAGGGGGTTTATGAAGGACGGGTCGAGGAAGGTTATTCGTTTTGTTGTAAAACTGCATCTGGATTTGAAAAAATATTGATTTTCAACGAAATTCTGTCTGTTATACTAGAAAAATATCCATTGCATAGTGATAATCATATTGGAGAAAATTTCATCATCTCATTTAGTAAAGATGCAGTTGTTGAGGAAAAAAGAAGCAGAGAAGTATCCATCATACTACGTTTACAGAAGCTTGTGCCCGGGCAACATCTTCCGGAATGAGTTTAAAATCTTAATTCTCTACATACGAACAAATACCTCGTTTAAATTTAAACGTATATAACATGAGTACAAAATTATTCATAAAATACATGGTCAGTTTGCGATGCAAGCTTATGGTCAAAGAAGAGTTAAAAAAACTTGGATTGCATTATGTGGCTCTAGAATTAGGTGTTATTGAACTCATGGAAGATATAACTAAGGACCAACGTATACAACTGAAGAAAAATTTAAGTAAATCTGGCTTAGAATTGATGGAAAATAAAAAAAGTATTCTAATTGAAAAAATCAGAAATGTAATTATCGAAATGATTCATTACACAGATGAATTACCTAGAGTCAATTATTCTGATTATATAAGTAATAAGGTTGGCTATAACTATACATACCTAGCAAATATTTTTTCTGAAGTGAAAGGAATTACCATTCAGCAATTTATCATTATTCATAAAATTGAAAGGGCTAAAGAATTGCTTATTTATGATGAACTAAATCTTACCGAGATATCCTATAGATTGCACTACAGTAGTGTTGCACATCTATCTAATCAATTCAAAAAAATTACAGGCTTAACTCCTACGTTCTACAAAAAACTGAAAGAAAAACGTAAACAAAATCTGGAAGATTTATAATAGGGTAATGTCATATTATAGTATGTTCGATGTCCATTATTACTTAATACTACAGAAAAGTGTGATATATGTAACGTAGGTTCAATGTAATGTAACACATGAAGGTACTAATTAACCGATTTTTGTATACATATTAAAACCGCCCATAAGAGGTGCGTTATTAATAATATTAAAACAGAAAATCATGTCAAAAGAAAAAGAAGGTAAATCTAAGTCGGGTAAAAAAGCTCCTGCAAAAAACTTAAAAGAAAAAAGGGCGGCAAAAGCAGCAAAAAGAAAGGAAAAAAGAAGTGAGGAATAAACTTTAATTGCAAATCGCGACTATCGTATTGTAGTTTAGTATTAATCTTCTATTATAGTATCCATGAAAAATCATGAATTAGAAAAATCCACTAATCATAAGTTGGCTGACACTATTGATTATGTACCTGGCTCTGTGGTTATGAAAGCAATTCTAAAGAAAAAAACAGGAATCGTAGCTATATCATCATTTGATAGTGGAGAAGCATTGACTTCTAAAACATCTCCTTTCGATAATCTTATTCAAATTATAGACGGAGAAGCCGAGATTGTCATTAACGAAAAATCAAATACCATTGAAACTGGTCACGCAATCATAATCCCTGCTCATGCAAGAAATGTAGTAAAGGCAAATAAACGATTTAAAATGATATCGATCATCATTAAAAGTGGTTATGAAGATGTAAGTATATAGAATCTAAATATAATGTATAGGGTAGTACAAGAAAGTAAATTCAAACCCGGCGATACTGTTTATGCCAAAGCATACCCTGAAGTTAAACTGATTGTGCGATTATAGTATCTTCAAAGATACTATTGCAAATTTGCCGATGATCAAAAGAAAAAAGAAGTTGTATTTTTTGAAAGAGAGCTTTTATAATGATTGCTTATCACGACAAAAGTTAAGAACTAAATAATACATATACTAAATGACACAACGGTTAGGCATAGCAAAAGATAAAAGCTTTCATTTTAAAATCCTAAAAAGGAAGCCGAAGATTGCCTACTTCATATTGGTTCAACGTTTTCCTAAACAGTTCAAACGATTGTTCAAAGCTATTTACCATCCAGAAAACCACTACTTAATCCATGTAGATAAAGAGGTTAACATAGGCCTTAAAAAAGATATTAAAGCATTTTTAGAAGATTACTCAAGTGCTTATTTTTCAAAAGGTGAAAATATAGAGAAGGAAGGATATAGTATGGTACAATCTCAACTTAATGGGATGAAATACCTCTTAAACCGTTGTCTCAAATGGGATTTTTTTATTAATCTAAGCGATCAGGATTTTCCTTTAAAATCTCAAGATTCTATTCTTGATTTTTTGCATAGGAATCAAGGGAAAAACTTCATAGAAATAGTCAATCAAAGTAGAGTACGCCCTGATACGTTGAGCCGTATTGAAAACTATTTTCAAGAGATAGATATTGGCTTTTCAGACATACCTTATAAAAGATCTTTTATGAAAAATGTGACCTGGTATATCGGCGGACAATGGATGATTTTGACCAGAGCATGCTGCGAATTTATCAGCCATAGCCCTGAGGTGAAAAAATTTGAAGATTTTTATCGTAATACAATAAATGCTGATAAATCATTTTTTCAGACCGTACTTATGAATACGTCATTCAAAGAAATTATTGTAAACGATCATAAAAGAGCTGTTATATGGATATCTGATGGAAGTGTAAAACTGAAGTCGAAAATTTTAACAGGATCAGATTTTGACTTTTTAAGGCAAGGAGACAATTTATTTGCCCGAAAATTCGATGAAAGAGTTGATAAATCTATAATAAATACCTTAGAGCAAGCTTTGACAACAGATCAAGTAACAAATAGCTCTAATGGTATTGATTTTAGCATCATCCCAACACTTAGTATGGATACAAAAAAAGGTATCTTATTAGATCCAGAAAAAATCGTAAATCCACCAGCTCAACTAAATAAACAACTACTAAATGGTAGTAAATAAATAATAAAATGGCTAAAACAAACATTACAAGAAGTTGGAGAGAGCAAAAGGTAATGCTCAAACGGAGATTTCCCTTTTTAAGTGACAAGGATTTTGACTTTAAAGATGAGCAAAAAGAAATGATGCTTGATGGTCTTGCCGCTAAACTTAAGAAAACCAGGGCAGAGCTAGAATTACTTTTTGCTGAACTCCAAACCTATTGAACTATAATTAAACAAAATGATCATGCGTAATTATAAAATACAACCGCTATCCGACTGGGTATTTATAAAAGTAGCTATAGCAGAGGAAAAATCAAGGGAAGGGATTATTATCCCGGATACAGCTAAAGAAAAACCTCAGAAAGGAATCATACTGGCTATAGGGAAGGGCAAAAAGGATGACCCCATGACTGTAAAAGTTGGTGATACGGTATTATATGGAAAATATTCTGGAACCGAAATTACTATTGAAGGAATTCATGCGCTTATCATGAAAGAGTCAGACATCTTTGGCATTATTCAACCCACTACTTTAGAGCTTATATAAGAATATTAAAACATATTTATGAGAAAAGAAATATGTTTTAGTTAGACTCGTTTTATGTATTAAAATTTTGTGATGAAGTTTTCAAGTGCAATAAAACAAGACTTTTTTAAGAAATACAACATTTCTAAAGATAAAAGAACACTTTATCCGGATAGCTAAGAACAGCTGATTGCACAAACGATTCTTCTAAAACACCATAGCAAGCATATTCCTTATTCTTTTCTACCGCCCAACCAATATTACCATAATCAAAATGCCAATATTCTTTATGGTCACATACAAAATCTTCATCTTCAAAAAGTTTCATAAGAAGTTTGCGATTTTTCTTTGCTTCTTCACTAATGTCTGGATGTTTGGGGTAACATTTTTCGTTCAAATCAATATGTAATCCATCGTTGGTTCCAAAATCCAGCACGCGTTTCGTTTGTAAATCATAAATCAGAGCATCAACTGCCCCTCCGGTAGAGTGGGTAGATTGTTTTTTGGGGGCAATAAATTTTGATACTATTTCATTAATTTCTTCTATGGTTTTTTCGGGATGTTTCTCCTTCATATAACTGGCTTTTTGATCCCATAGTTTTTGCTGATGCTCAAATGATCTCCATGCTGATCTGATAATTAGTTTTTTGCCCTGATTATCAAGAAGTTTACTAATTCGACCTATTTTTTCAAACACTCCTTTCCTTACCAAATAGCGATAGTTTTTTTGAATGGATTTTTCAAATATTAAATTGAAATCTGAATCCTGAAGACTTATCAATGGTGAGTGATCCTCCTTAACAGTAACAATAGCTATTTTCTTTTTGTGCAACCTGTCTTTTTCTTCTACTATGGCGCAATACTCTTTTGCGCTTATAGGGGTAATGATATTTTTGAAAATATAGGATGAATTCATAGCAGTAACTAATGCTCCATACTTTAGTGTAAATGATACCTCGCTGCCAACTTTTAAGTCCTCCTTTTTAGCATTAATTATAATATGATCACCACCTGCTCCCAAGATTTCAATATCTGATTTTGGAGTTAATCCAGTCACCATTACATCTTGAACGCCCATGGCTAAAATAGCTCTTCTTATGATGCCCTGGTCTTTAAATTTTGGTTTGTTACCAAAGGCGTCCAGGCCAATCTCGCCATTTGGTACTGATGATTTGTTTTTCAATTCTATAACTTCAGCCACCAGCATAAAAGCGTCTTGGTACAGTTTTGGAATTGGTTTTCCTGTTAAAGGTTCGTAACCTAAAAATATAGATTCTCCTAATCTCAAATTATTTATCCTGCCAACATCTTTTGTGGTCTTGAACCAATTATAATTAGCCGAATTTCCTCCTGAAATTATGGATAGTTTAATATGAAACTTTTTCTCAATACTAATGGCAATAGCAGAGAGTATGTCCATCTTTTCTGCTGTGGGCTTCACTCCCGAAAAACAAGCAAGATTTGTACCTATTCCTTTAAGTTCAATACCTTTTAGAGTTAGTACCTTTTTGATAGTATTTTCCAATTGTGATGGTACTATGCCTTCGCGCAAATCTCCCAACTCTACCATAAGTATGATTTTATGGATCTTATTATGTAGGATAGAAAATTTTGAAAGTCTTTTTATAACGGACAACTCTGAATTTAAGCTCATATCTGTATCTAACACGACAGATTCTGCCTGACTGATCATAGGTGTCCTAATCAATAAGAATGTTGCCTTAACACCAGCGTTACGCATTTTTTTTATGTTTGCTATTCTTGAGTCAGCAAGAATTTTAACCCCACTCTTTACCAAAATATTGGCAATATGCGGATGTGCACAAACTCCTTTGGTAACAGCAATAATGTCTATACCTTTTGATCGAAAAAGGGAACTTAGCGTCTTGACGTTATGAGCAATTTTGCTAAGATTAATATCTATTCTTGGGGTTGGCATAGGAGTGGATTGATACGGATTAAATCGGGGAATATCTCTTGAAGTTTTTCTATTAACTTACTACAGTCATTTTTTAAGACATCGGTGACAGGTAGTTGATATTTTTCTTCATAAGTCTTTATTGTACGTTCGACTTCTAGGTCATTCATACCTTCATGGTTGATTGTGATTGCAATTACTTTGGATCCAGAGAAAATTTCTAACATTTTTATTTCACTTTCAAGTGTAGGCATCAAAATTTTAGGAAAATCACATCTGGTTTGCCTTTTGGGTGGATGTTGCAGAATGATGGCCCCGGGCATCGCACCTCTAATAATCGCACTCGATGAGGTAAATGCTGGATGACTTAGTGCTCCTTGACCCTCAACTACGATGATATCAGGTTGTTCTTTGAGTGCCTCCAGAATAGCATTCTCAACTTCTCCAGTCGCAAAGCCTGAACTTAGCATATCTATAGCAATACCATATTTTGAACCTTGAAGTATTCCTGTTTGACCTGTAGTTATAAAGATGGCACTTAGCCCTTCATTTTTTAGCGCTTCTACCAACTTAAGTGCGGTAGTTCGTTTTCCAACGGCACAATCTGTTCCAGATACTGTTATTATTGGTGTTTGAACATCTTGTATTTTGCCAGTAAAATGGTGAAGCTTTTCTTTGGAAGGTGGTTTTCTCACGTCAAAAATGGATACATTGTATTTTTTTGCTAGTTTAATACAAACTTCATCATCTGAAAGAAACTCAGGAAGTCCATTTACAATATGCATTCCAGCTTTAATGGCAGTATAAATAATGTTTTTCTCATCATCACTAAGTAATGCCTCAAGAGGGGCAATTCCGTAGATAAAGTATTCGGGAATAGTATCCAACATTTCAATGGCTTGATTAAAATTCTGAAATATTGGTATCTCATTTTTGATTCCATCCAGATGTTCTCCTGAATCAAGACCTGATTTTGTACTATCAATAACACCAACGATTTTATACTTATCAGAATGTCTGACAAGACCATTCGCTACTTTACCGTCTAGTTTGCCAAATTCATTTTCGCAATAGACAATTGCTGATGTTTTCATAATTTTAGTGATTTAAAATAAAGGAAATTGATTTCAAAAAGAGTTTAACTTCCTACCAATGCTTTTGCAGACAAACCCAATTCCCATCGATCAGGATCGTTTGGAAATCCACAGTAGTAGATTCCATCAATATATCTTCGAACGATCATAGAAATACTGGGATTTATTTTAGTGAATACAGTATCGCCTATTTCATATTTTAGAATCGTGTTTTTATCTAGTTTCATAATTAGTGTTTGAAGTGGTTTTTTCTTTTTTTTGACCCCCCAGAGAATTAGTTATAAGCAAATAACCTCTGAGGATGAAAAAGAATCAGTAAGAAAAATGACAACGTTAAATAATCCTTTCGAATGGCCTTAAGTAGTAGATTGCTTATTTGATGTCTTTTACATCGATTTTGTATATTGCTGTACTATTTTTTCGTTAAAGGATGTTTGTTTTGTAAGGTTTTTTCAACTGTTTTAAGAAAGCTAGCATTTTTATTCCTGCCTTTTTGCTACCTGAAATGTTTCCATGGATCTATCAAATACGTTGCATTTATAATCGTATTTAGTAATTCTAAATCTTTTGGACCTAGATAAATTACGTCTAGAGAAAAATCCGATTGATATTGTTTATAAAGATCTCTATAATTAATCGGTATTTCATTATATAAAAGAAATTGAATGTTACATAAATCATAGATTTTAAGTTTTTTGAAAAAAAACTTTTCTAATCATTAGAGTATTAGCAAGAAACTTACCTTACTTTATAAAAATATTGCATGGCTATACTAGATTATCAGAAAAAATGGTTCGAGTCTGTAGAAATATGGCCTTATTTTAGGCGCAATTATAGGTAAGCTAATTAAGAAATTAGCAAAATATATTTACAAGATGTAAAACAATTAAAATTTTGTTTTATTATTGTCATTGAGCGTTATTCGAGCACAAGAAATGAAAACAAATCACGAGAAAATTACCCTTCTAAAAAAAAGCAATTTTGAAAAAACCATAGGGGATAAAAAAACGACGCTCTTTGTTCTAAAAAACAAACAGGGAACTGTGTCAGAAATCACTAATTATGGAGGTAAAGTAGTTTCGTTATGGCTGCCTGATCGAAGCGGAAATTATGAAGATGTTGTGTTAGGACATGCTACTATTGAAGATTATCTGACTTCCAAAGAGAGATATTTTGGAGCCCTTATTGGACGCTACGGAAATAGAATTAAAGAAGGAAAATTTACATTAGACTCCAAAGAATATGTGTTGGCTACAAATAATAATGGTAATCATCTTCATGGAGGGAGTAAGGGATTTGATGCTGTCATTTGGGATGCACATCAAATTGATGACCAAACACTAGAACTTCAATACATATCTAAGCATATGGAAGAAGGCTATCCGGGTAATTTAACAATTAGGGTGAAGTTTAAGCTTACCAATGCAAACGAATTGAAGATCGAATATTGGGCTACAACAGATGCCTCAACAATAATTAATCTAACACACCATTCTTTTTTTAATTTGAGAGGAGCTGGCAATGGTCCTATTAACGATCATTTGTTACAGATAAACGCTGCATATTACACTCCGGTGTATGTAGGATTAATTCCTACAGGTGGATTAGCTTTTGTAGAAGATACCCCTTTTGACTTTCAGAAATTAACTCCCATTGGGGATAGAGTAGATGCCGATCATAAGCAATTGAAATACGGATTGGGGTATGACCATAATTTCGTATTAAATCAAAATTTGAAAGGACTAAATTATGCTGCCAAGGTGGTAGAGCCTACTTCTGGAAGAACGATGAAAGTGTATACCAATGAACCTGGATTGCAGTTTTACGCAGGAAATTTTTTGGACGGCTCCATACAAGGGAAAAAAGGTAAATTCTATAAACACAGAACTGCTTTTTGTTTAGAAACACAACATTTTCCAGACAGTCCAAATCATCCTCATTTTCCTTCTACGCGTTTGGATCCCGGAGAAGAGTACTATTCTATATGTAATTATGAATTTTTAGTGTCAAAATAACAAAATAAGGGAATACTTTTTATTGTTATTTAAAAATTATTAAAGTAAAAGAATGTTGTCATTTCTGATAAACAACATAAAATAAAAAACCCGTAAAACTTGTCAATAAAGTTATTACAGATTATTAATGTGGAGTCGGAGGGTCTAACCAATAGCTTTTAATATACTGAAAATCAAATTATTAAACTGTTTTTTTAAATATAAAGCACCGAATTAAGCACCAGACGAAAATAGTTGATTAATAGTATTTAATAATTACTTTACTAAAGAGTAAATGGTTGTAATACAATAGTGAATAAAAATTGAAAATAAAGAAATCAGTAAAAGGTATTAGGAAGAGAATTTGTATACAGTATTGATTATAATATTAAAACTATTTCAAATACCAATAATTATGTAATAAAACACGTTGTTAAATTAACATAAATTCATATACGACAATGTTAATTTTTATGTAAAATTTATCTGTTAAAGAATTAGGTAGTTTATCGATCACTACAGTTATTTTCAATTTCTGGCACTTCTGATTTAATTAAAGAGATTTAACAATCAATATGTTACGATTTTTCATTTAACAATTTCATGTTAGATTTTTACATAGCTTTACTATATCGATTTTTGGGAAAATGAGATCAGGAAAATTTTGAACATTGGAATACGGGATCCTGATAGGGATCTTACTTTTAGACTCATAAAACCTGACTCACATGAAAATCAATGTTCTTCTTTTATTGTTATTTCTGGTTTTTTCTTTACGGGGCCAATCCCCCGGAGGAATTGATGGTGAAGATATATGGTTCACCGCAGAAAGACATTTGACACGTACACGAATGGCGGATAGTACTGCTATTGATACTTTACAGGCTCAATCTAGTAATTTCAACTTTCATCAAGCCTTAGTTTTCGATTGTCCATTTTTTTTCAAAATAATTTGCTAATTCTCTAGAGTGTGAGCCCGAAATTCTAGCACTACAATCCAGTCTTAATAATGTTTTCGTCTATTGACATTTTAAATTCAATAGAATGACAAATTGGATAGAAGAAACGTGACATGATTTATATAAAAAGTGATTTCAGTTTCTTTGGGTCAACTATAGAGTAGATACTTTTAATTTTCTTCTTTTCTAACTCAAAAACCTGACAATTGTACAAAATTCCACTTTTATAAAATAAAATTGCAGGTTGATGGTTTACATAACCAAATTTAATTTCTAAACCAGTCAAAAAAGCTTTATATACATAAAGTAACAGTTTTGATGCTTTTGATATGCCAAATGTTAATTCTCTCACTACTTTGATATTTTCGCCACCATCAGCAGCCAATAATATATCTTTTGATAAAAGTTTTTCTAAGTTAGCCATGTTATTGTTTTTCATTGCTTCAGTATAATATTTCAACTGCGGGATGTGTTTTTGATAGGTTTTATTGTTAGACACTTTGTAATTATCCAATTTAGTTTTTGCTCTACTCAATAATTTTCGAGAATTCGCAATTGTTAAATCCATAGCTTCTGCAATTTCTCTGTGAGAATAATCAAATGCCTGCTTCAAAATAAAAACGGCACGCTCTTTTGCAGATAATTTCTCAAGAAGAGTGAGTATTGAATAAGATAATATTTCGTCTTTACTAATATTACTATCTGGATTTTCGGTTGAAATAGGTTCTGGTAGCCAGATTTCATTGATAATCAGTCTATTTTTTTTCTTTTTTTAAATTAATCGAATGATTAATTACCGATCTTATTAAATATCCTATTTCATTCTCGATATTTTTCTTGTCAATTGCGAGGTATTTTATAAGAATATCTTGTATTGCATCTTTTGCATCTTCGGATGAACCAAGAATATTATACGCATAAGGAAATAATTTGTCGTGATAATTTTTCAAATCTAATTTATTATGTTCTGCTAGTATGACAACTATAATAATAAAAACGTGACATTTAGATTGAACATAACGATTTTGTATAATGATTCGTTATAGGTTTGAATTTACTTTTTTCAGCTGAAATAGGTTACTTATTGTAGTAAAACAGATTCATTTAATCAACATCGGCCGCAATGGGTGTTATACCTCTTTGTTAATAAACGTTTCTTCTTTCAAGGTAGTATCTATTGCCGGATTACCTATCATGAATATCCCAATCCACAAATACCAAAATACTTGAGTAATTCCGAAAATTTCTGCGAAAACCTCTAACGGATACATCGTCAGTATTCCTGCTATTCCAACTACAATACCAGTATATCCCAAAGCGTTTGGTAAAATTTTCTTTCTTAACGATATTATACTTAACAATAGAACCCAAATACCGCCAACTATCTCGTTACCACCGCCAAGTCCTTCAGTAATAATATTTACGCTCGATAAAATAGGCTCAATCTTTTCTGGCTGTTCGGCCCCTATTTTTATCATGGCATTGAGCCCAGTATTTGCAATCATCCCACTTGCTATAACCAAGCCAACCCATATGATTCCAAAAGATGATGTTACTGCTGACAAAATTGGTGCTTTCTGTTTGAAACGATAGTGAAGTGATACCACCAATATGGCTAATAAAATTCCAAACAGGACATACATAAGCGTATTCATTACATACTGGGCAGTGTAGTTCTTAAGCAGAAAATCATATTCTTCAGTTGGAGAAGCATTTGCCGAAGGATAAATCAATATTGCCCCATAAAAAATAAATGCTGTTACGTAAATTAGTGCCTCGATAATTGCACATATTCCACCTATTTTTTGAAATCTTTTTACTTCCATTTTTTGCCGTTTTAAATTAAGACGATTTAAGTACAGATTTGTAACGTTGAGCGTAAAATGTTTGCTAACCGTTAGGGTATAATTATATGCCTTGGTTAGTACTAAACTATGCAGGCACATCCCAAACTGAAAAACCAAGAAGATTTTTGGAAACAGGTAAGGAAAAGAAGTTACCCGTTGCTAATCTTGTGGTATTTCGTTATTTTTGTTTGCCTCTTTTTCTTTCAAATTCCTCAGTTCGCTTTATCTGCTCTTCAAGATTCCATTCGAAATCAAATCTGTTTTTAAGAAATTCCGCAATTGGTTCAAGTCCGATTTCAGCTCTTCTCTTATCTACGTTTTTTGGGTCAAGTATTGGCCAAACGTTGAAACTTTTTGTTTCTGGGTAATATTTCATTTGACCACCATAAATCTGGAGTTCTCCTTTTTCAGTTGCAATTCTATCTTCCGTTCTTACTAAAAATCTTGGTTCCAGTTGTTTTTCTAATACCGCTTTTCGCATTATTGGAAGGTATTTTATGCGTTCTTCGTTTTCTGAATGCTGGATGACATTGCTAATGCTTAGATTGCCCTGCTCTCCAATTAAATCTTTTGGTGGCCATCCATAAGTATCAAGAATATCTCTTACCTTTTCTTCATTAATTTGATGGTTTTTATCGACTATTTCTTGTTGTTTTTTTAACCTCTATAGATTCCCATCCATATACTTTCCCTAGAGAATCTCTTAATCGCATAGGTTGCTGTTCCGTTTTCCAGATGGTATCTAAAACAGCTATTAACGAGTCTTTATTAATTCTTAGATTCTTATTTTCTTTTGTAGATTTTATTTCTTTAGTTGACTTTTTGTCTTGATTACAAGATATTGAAACGAATACAGAGACTATTATTAGGATTTTTGATATTTTCATGATGAAACCATTTTTGCCTATTATTGTGGACTATAAATTTCTACAGCCTTTCTAATAACATTCATTTGTGTTGGAATGGAATTTCTTCTTCGATAATTGCTTTTCGTTTTAAAAGCCAGTACAACATCTATTTCAGGGTAAACCGTTATGTTTTGACCTAAAGCGCCTTGAGCTGAATAGGCATTTTTGAGTCTATAATCGTCTGTGTTTTCTATTAACCACCACATATAACCATAACCTAAATCCATATCATCTTCTTTTAATAGTGGAACACTTTTTTGGGCCTCGACATAAGAAGTCCGCTGTTTTATTATTTCAACTACCCGTTTTTCTGGAATAACTTGTTTATCGTTCCATTTCCCTTTTCTGAGCATTAGTAATCCTATACGGGCCATATCTCTTGTTGAAAACCACATATGGTATACAGGAAATTTTGAAACCTCATGGTTACCATTTTTGGCTTGTAGTGATTTGTCCCAATCTTCCATTTGCAATGGAATCGCTAATTGCGATTCTATTTCGTCATAAATATTGCTGTTAGTTTCCTGTTCAAATATGTGTCCAGCAACATTAAAGTCCCAATTACTGTATAGCCAATGCGTTCCTGGTTCTACAGAACCTCTCTCTGGCGCATATCTACGAAAATCGCCACCATTAGAACCGTTCAAATAAACTCCCGACCTTGCTGAGATTAAATTCTTTAGTGTTGCTTTTTTTTCGATTGGAAAAAGTTTTGACACATCTTCAATATTCAAGTCTTCTAATGTTTTGTTAAGGTCTAAAGTACTATTTTCAATATAGTTACCAAAGAGCATGGCCAGCACACTTTTTCTGCAAGAAGCGATATAACTATTTTCTTCTATATCTCCATATTCCAATACTATTTTCCCTTTATGGACAATTACAAGTCCGGTAATGTTTGTGCTGTCAATGATATGCCGAGTGAAATTCATACGCTCTGTTTCTCCCCAACAAGCTATTGAAGGATTTCGATGAGTTGTCCAGTTTTTATCAGGATAAATTTGCGCATCACCTGAACAGCTCAATAATAGTGTGGTGATTAAAAGTATTATTATGTTTCGCATAGTTAGTTTAATGAATGCCGTTGTGCGTAGGCTTTTTGTTTTCAATTTGGTCAATTTAACGTTTTCAGATAGTCTAATATTTCGTCCGAAGCCTTACTCATTTTGGTTTCTATTTGTTCGGTTAGTTTATCCAGATTATTAAAATCAGGATTTTCAACCAAAGCCACTTCAAGAATCGAGTATTCTGGCATTTCCGATTTTTCTTTATTCCATTCAGTGTTTTTAAGCAGTTCCCAATATTTTTTCTGTATCGGTATCGTATTTCCCAAAAGCCAAATTTCGAATCTCATTTCCACGTGATTTAGAACAAGTCCGAATTTTAGCTTTTTACTTTTTAAAAAATCGTTTGAATAGTAGAAATATGTATAATCCAAATATCCGTGAAGAATTCCAGCAAACGAATATCGGTCTGAAAGCGTTTTAATGAATTTCGTTCTTAATTTCATAACGAATTTCACTAGCTCATTATAAGCAATTAAAATGTCACCTTTTTCAAGTTGCTTTTTATAAATCGCGACGTATTTATTTAAATTCTCCATTTTTGTTTTGGTACTGTTTCGATCCGCGGTTTTGTCAGCTTACGCACATTTTTAGGCACAAGCATTTTTTAGTTCTTCCATAGTATTTTTTTCTTTTTCGGATAATTCAATCAAAATTTCAGAAGCCTGATTGACATAATCTATATCTTCAGTTTCTCCAATTTTTTCAAACAAATCAGCTACATGTCTCCATAAAAGGGCTATTTCTTTATATATTTCACTTGCTTGCTCCAATTCCTTTGATTCCAAAATTGTTGAGCTTTCTTTTAAAAATTCTGTATAAATATTTCTAAACAGTGAACCGCCAGTTCCTCCACGTTCCATTAATAAAGTCGAGGTTTGAAAATCTTTTTTGATATTTTGACTTGCTTTAAACCATTTCTTAATTTCCGAACTGGTTTTAAAAATCCCTTTCTAGCCAATATTCTTTATTGGTAGATTTAGAAAATCGAAAGCGTTATTGTAAATAGCTTTTTTTATAACTTTTTTTAAATCCGTAGTTTCTCCATTTTTTGTGATCGTATATGAGCGATTTCTTGAAGACATTGGGCCTTTTTCATTTCTCGCTAATTCTAAACTTTTCAATGTAGTTCGGGCATCTCTACCTTGTTGATTTGTGTCGTTTAAGTAAGCCAACTCATCATCATAACCATAAATTGAAGCATAATGACCTGCAAAGTGGATTTTGGTAGTAAAGTATTCTAAATGATAACAGTCTAATTTAAGTCCCACCGCTTTCCCATTGTCAATATGTTCCTTAACATTCTCCCAAGCCTTTTTTATCGAAGACGTTTCTTTCACCTCAAGATTTAGATTTAAGTTTCTACAAATATTTTCAGTTAAAACATCTGGTTTTACTCGACCTCCAATAAAGGGGAAGTCCATTATTTTAATCTGTTTATATTTTATTGTTTTTTTAAGGTCAGATGGAATTCGCCAATAATCATCTCGGTGGGTATCAAGAATTGTTATGGCTCATTTCATATTCCAAAAAATGTAACCTAATCCTTCTCCAAGCCCAAAGAGCATTGGTTCAGAAAGTTCAATACCAAGTTGGTAAAGTAGACTTCCTGTTGCGGTCGTTTCACAATGCTGTCCATTAAATGGTTTGAAGTTTTTAATGATCATAAAGGTTTTTTGTTTTGCTTACGCCTAAAGGGTTAGGTATATGAAAACCAGCGGTTATTGCGCACACTTTCATTTTGGTTTTTCAATTCCAACTATTAGCAACCATAGACAAGTTCCAATCTCACCAATTGTTGATGGTATTTTGGATATTTTGGGAATAATAGTCTCTTTAAATCCAGGCACTAAAATATGCCCTACGAAATTGATTTGATATCCGATACCGCCGATAATCAATAAAACGCATAATGCTTTAGGTATTTTATTGGAAATATATCCAAGGTAACCGAATGGAATCAGCCATAAACCCCAAAATATACTCGCTGTTTTTATGGCACCATAGTACGATTTTAATTTTAAATACATTATTTCTTGAAGTTTTTCTGACTGGAAGTTGGTCTCATTTAAAAATTCTAAAATCTCAACTTTATTAGAGACAGCAAAACAAGAAATGGGAACTGCAATCATAACCAAACCAACCATAATTACTGCAATTTGGCGGTTATGAAATTCGAAATGTCTATATAGCGCGATAGGAAGTATAAAAAAGGCAATGTAGCATAGCAACTCACTAAGTATCGCTAATCCAAATAAAATGATGTTGTCCTGAATGTTTATGATGGTACTTTCAATATCTCTAATGAAAATCAGTTGTCTTGGTACATACATTAGGCTAAAAAGGCCTGTTAAGACCGAAAAGAGGTAAATAATCCCTTCCAATCTGGATTTTTCTGTCCTAGTCATCACCGCTTGTTTTTGGGTGAGCAAAACCTAAAAAGAAGGATTCCCATTTTTTTGTCTGTTCATTATATTTAAGGAATTCCTGTTTTATTGTGCCATCATCTTGCTTAGCCCACAAACCGCGAACTGGTGAACTTTTTTCGCCATTATTAGGATAGATTGTACCTTCAAGAACCATAGCGCCATTCTCATTTAGGCTTCCAGAATAATCAATGTGAAACATAGGGCTCATCCAGACCTGTCTCCATAGACCTGTATTTGGATCGACAAAAGTCATACCTGTTCCTGTACTACCCGAAAGTGTAGCCCATTTCTCAAGTATCATACAACCCATTTCTTGTTTTGTGTAAACCTGTTCCCCAATTTTTTTACCGTCAACAGTTAAAAAATCCCATTCCCCCAGTACAAAATCAAAATCACGATACGGACTTTCGTTAGATGCACACAAAATTTGAGGTTTTACGTTTTCTTGCGAAAAAGAATATGTTATTGTAGATAAAGCCAAAAAGATTCGAAATACCGTTTTCATTGTTTTAAATTTTTAAAGCTCAAAAACTACTATTTGCTGATCATTGATTTTATCAGCATAAAGCTTCCCGTCGTTAATGATCAATTTACCATAGCCAATACCGCCTGTTTCTAAATCTGGCGTGATCATCAATGGAAGTTCATCTGGTGTGTCCAAATCTTCAACCATAAGTACAAAACCTTCAATAGCATCATTATACTGCGTGAAATAAATAGTATTATCTTTTATGGCAAAACCTTTGATATCATTCGTATTATCGTTTGGAATTTCATTAGCAGTATAGACAATCGTAGAACCGCTAGCAGGTGTATTCAAATCGAATCGGCGCACCTCGTTGTTTGAAGAAAAATACACGTAATTACCTTGGAAACTAACATTTTCAGGAAAAACCCGGGAGTCGGCAACCAGTAGCTCATCTTGCCCTTCGCTGTTAAATGTATAGAAATTATTTATTTCCGAAAAACCATCAGGAGCGGAAACATAAAATAGTTCGCCTGAGTTTTTGAATAATTTGGACCTAGAAACTCCAGTGATTGGGTAAGTGGTTTCTATTCCCTGCGAAATATTATCTACATTTATCTGTAGAATATTGTCCGAAACTGACCAAAAAGAATCGCCTTGGTAGTATAGGGCATTGTCAATCACTTTTAAAGTATTAGGCCAATGATCAGGATCGTTTATAATCAATTCCAAATCATCAGTGTTAGAACTCAAATCCATTCGATAAATATTCAAAGCGTGAATAAAATAGAGATAGCCGTTTGCAATATCAAAATCATGGATTCCAGAAACATCATCACCCACAGCAGGAGAAAAGTCGATTGTTTCTAGAAATTGTAAACCAGCAGACTCGACGACAACGGTCTGACAGCTGGTTTGTGGCTCTGAGCATTCGTTTGTATTAAGTTCTAAACAAACCCTGTAACTTCCTGCTTCAGCAAAAGCGTATTGAAAACTAACCAAATTCGCTGAAATATCAGAGGTTACTGAGACGGGTTCATCGTTTATATAAAATTGAAATTCATACCCTGCTTTTAAAGATGTTCCGTCTAAGGCGTCAAACGCTAAAGAAAAAGTATAAGTTGTGCCAGTGTCTAAGTTGACTGTAAAATTAGGCTCAAAGCAATTTTCGGTTGTATCATCATCTTCTGAGCAAGACATTAAGCAAAGCCCAATCATTGCAAAAATTATTATATAAGCATTGATTAAAAGTTTATTTGAAAAGATAGATTTCATAAAAGTCTGAATTATGAGAATGATAAATTTCTCTTCGTAAAAATATTCTATAAAACAGTGATAATTCTTTACATATGTTGATTTATCTATTTTTCCTTATCCGACTAAGTTGAGTAGGGGTGATTCCTAAATAGGAGGCTAAATGGTATAGTGGTATTCTTTGCTCGATGGCAGGATATAGTTCCAAAAGCTCTTTATACCTAACATCTGCTTGCTCTGTAGCCAAGGAGAGTTGGATCTTCTCTTTTCTAACGATCCAATATTTTTCTATATAGTTAATATAAATGTTATTTATGTCACTGTTGAATCGTACGAGATTTTTAAATTTTTTATAATTGAATGCAATCAAAGTAGCATCTTCCACTGCCTCTATAGTGAGATGAGACGGCTTATTTTGTATTAAAGCAGCGGTAGCTGCTGGAAATTCATTCTCAAAGAGAATGTTCTTTGTATAAACTGTACCATTATTACTCTCATAATAAATGATAATCGCTCCCTCTAAGATAAAGTAAAGATTTTTGGGTGTTTTTCCAGCTTCTAAGATCACCGCCCCTTTACTAAAAGATTTTTTATGAAGTATTTTTTTAAATTCCTGCCACGAAGCGTCTCTTAGTGCACCCAATTTAAGAAGTTGTTGCTTGAATTGTTCCTTTTCATTGTTTAAAAGTTCGCTCATTTTACTTTAAGTTAATTATAAAGTTAACCTCTTATTTAAAACTCATTAAGTTTTGAAATTATTAGGTAGTACTGCTCTTTTATTTTTGTTATTTATCATATAATTCTAAATTCTTTTATCATGTACCTTTTATCAAAGGCAACAGGATCAATATGGATTGGCACCTTAATAAATTGAACCTTAGTGGGGTCTTACAAAAGTAAAACACTTCTACTAAGGTTACTCACAAGGGATAAACTCCAGATTTAAATTATTATGAATTTTGATTTGAACTGTTTAGTTATTTTTTGATTAGCTTAAAAGTGTCAATCAAGTTTTGCGCATCATCTTTGATGACAACTAAATATAAACCTTCTGAAAGATTACTTACGTTAAATCGACATCTGTTGTTTTCAATATTTTCTGATTTCACCCCCAAATGGATGCCAGCTAAGTTCCATATTTCAAATTCTAGTTCTTTAAAACTTGAATTGTTATGCATTTGGATGGTAAGATAATCTTCGACAGGATTGGGATAAAATGCGAATTGGGGCTGAAGAACAGGTGTATCCTCATTACTTAATGTGGATGATAAGTCAATTTTCATAACAAAGAAGTCGGAACTTCCATTGGACTGTAAAGTGAAGTCAGTATTCCCGTCAATACTAAGGTTTACATTATTTTGAAAATTTCCTGAAACTACCCAACTGTTATCTATAACATCAGTAGCATATGTGTTATCATTTCCTGCTCCATCCAACATATAACTCCAATCCACAGAGCCATCTTCAATATTTATCTTCGCTAACAATATATCCAGTGCATTTGGTGTGTAGGTTTCACCTCCAAATAAAAAGCTTGCCCCATCTATAGATCCAATATCGCCTGCATAATACAAATCATTATTATCGTTAAACTCCAGAAAGCCACCTTGCTCTGGATCTAAATAATCAGAAGTTAAATACCATGATCCAAATGTATGAACCCACTCAAAGTCTCCAGATTCATTTAACTTGTGAATAAAATGCTTGCTGTTGAGAGTACTTTCTGAAGGAACGGAATAAACCCCTGGTCCGGGGTCAAAATCTATACCATTTTCTGATCCTTGCCAAACACCACAGGTATATACGTTATTATTGTTATTAATAGCTATACTGTGAACAACAGTGTTAACGGGATTTTTAAGTTGCTTCGCCCAAATAAAGTCCCCATCGGGATTTAGTTTTTGGATATAACCATCTTGATTTATAGGAAGATTGAAATCTGCAGCTCCTGTTTCCTCCGTTAAGAAAGTTCCTGCTCCATAATCAAAATCGTTCTCTAAAAGGAAAAATCCTGCTACATAAATGTTGTTATTATTGTCTAAGGTAATATCTTTTACAAAAGCTGTACCCGTTGCAGCACCCCACAACATATTTCCGTTTTGATCTATTTTAAACAAACCATTAGACAATGGTAGCGCTGTGTCAGGTGCCTCTAATGTGATGGTTGGTGACAATTGTATTGAGGAATCATTGTAAAAGATACTAGCGAGTACGTTACCAGTGCTGTCTGTTTCTATATCGAAAACATAATCATTGGCTATTGAACCGTAACTATTTGCCCAAACAAAGGCTCCATTTGCGTTAAGCTTAATAATGTAAATATCATATCCGCCATTAGAAACCAAGTTATATATACCATTAGTTGGATTGGCATTTAAAGTATTTTGAAAAGTACCACCGATTACAACTCCGCCATCCGCAGCAACTGACATAGATAGTACCCCAACGTCTTGCCCTGAGCTTATATTAGTTAACCATAAAAGGTTGCCATCTGTATCGCGTTTTTTGATAAAAACATCTCTGAACCCAAAATTTTCAATTGTTTGATTCTCGTAGTCAAAAGTCTCACTGTAATTTCCAGCGGTAAAAACATTACCATCAGGGTCTATTTTGGATAAAATAAAATTTTCAAATCCAGAGGAACGACCTCCATTAACCCAAGCCAAATCTTGTGCTTTGATCAATGAGCTAAAAAGTACTAGCAGCAGAATAAGTTTAACGTTTTTCATTTTCTTTTCTTACTTTAATAATGGTACCTTCCTTAATACTATTAACTCTTCCCTATAAGAAATTTTCTTTTAAAGGACTACGCTTAACGCTAAAGTCTCCATATATTTAGAGGAGTGGCCTATTGTTCAAGTATATCTAAATACTTACCTGTTTAATATAAAACGAAAGAATAAAGGAAGTCCCTACTCTTGTAAATGTTAATATTGTACTAAATCACTGATATGAAACTATTATCTTAGTTTTATGAATACGAATTCGAAATAAGCTTATATCCAATTCACATTAATTATTATATGATCATTTAAAAATGGCATCTCCCACCATCTGTTATGACCCAGTTCCAGTTCACTAAAACCTGGCGTGCAGTATTCGCATCATCTGTACAGTAATTAACAGTTCCCATATCCAGAACCAGAATCATATCACGTCTTTCGCCTTGACTGGCGAAATTAATAAGGAGCGCATCATAATTATCTGTAGACAAACCTGAATTTATAAACATATTACTCATATCATTAACTTGGGTAATAGTCCAGTTACTTACATCTGGATTAGCATTTGGGGTTCCAAAAAACATAGAAGACATTGTAACCACCTTTTCTACATTCCAGTTCGCTACCTGTGGATTTGCAATGGAAGCACTAGAAAACATTAAACTCATGTTTACTACATTGGACACATTCCATTCACTTACATCGGGAGAAGCAGAAGATGTAAAAAAGAACATAGATGCCATATTGGTTACATTGGAGGTATCCCATTTGCTTACATCCGGATTTGCTGAAAAGGTATTGGCAAACATATAAGACATGTCAATTACTTGTGAGGTGTCCCAATTACTCACATTAGGATTTGCATTCTGTACACCTCTAAACATACCAGACATATCAGTCACATTATCAGTATTCCACTGACTTACTGGTAAACCAGCATATCTATTGATATCCCGAAACAAATCCTTCATATTGATCACATTACTTGTATCCCAAAGACTTACATCTGGAGTAGCTGCCTTAGCATTTCTAAACATTCCTTCCATAGTGGTAATGTTAGTTGTGTTCCAAGACCTTACATTAGGATTGGCAGCATTTGTATCAAAAAACATATACGATAGATCCGATACCCGGCTCAGATCCGGTATATCTGTAGCTGTAATTCTCAGGTTAGAACAGCCAGAAAAGGCCGATTGCATAGACAACCATTCTATAGTTCCCCACTGACCCAAGGAAGTTATTTTGGTACGTTCATTCTCTGCGGAGTCTGCACCAAAATCAATAGCGGGGAAAGTGCCAACAATCCTAATAGTATGCTCACCACTTGTACTAAAGGTGTGTGTTACATCTCCTGTAATCTCTAATTGATCAACATTTCCGTCATTATCCCAATCTACCTGATAATTATAAGAATATGCTGGGTCTGTTGGAATAGTAATGGTTTGCGCATTCCAGGTAGTAATAAATGCTGATCCTGCTTCGATTTGGTCCGTCACTGAAACAATAACTGTCCATTCCCTTGCAATGTTACTTGTTCCCGATACTGTATAGGTAACTGGAGAAGTAAAATCTTGTATAAAGTTTAAAGCTGGTATAATATTAGTGCCATTATGCACAATAACAGGTTGTAATGCTGTTATATCTGTTCCTAATGGAAGTACTACAGTAATTGTATTATCCTCAATAGTACCAGGTACATTATTTATAGATAAAGAGGTAATTCGATTTGCCGTATTTTCTACTACTTGAAAAGTAATAGCACTTCGAATGTTGGAATTATCATCAGCTGTTGCCCTGATCGTCACTGTTCCAGGTTGTATCCCTGTTACAAGGCCCGAATCGTTAACCGTGGCAATATCCGTATCACTACTGGTCCAGATTATGGATGAGTTTGTTGCATCTTCAGGAACAATATTTACCGTTAATTGTAAGATAGTATTTGTAGGTAAACTATTAGGTTCTTCTAAGATTGTGAGTTCTGTTACTGCTGTGTACTCTTGATTATTATCATCATTATCATCCTCAGAACAGGAGAGAAAAAATAAAATAAAAGCTCCAAAAAAAATATATTGTAATATAGTGGATTTGTACATATTATAACTTTTAAAAGATTTGCATTTTTTAGAAAAAGACAATGTTTATAAATTGAAAAGATATTGTTTACACAAAAAAAGGAAAACCATATGTCAACTCTCTTTACATATGTTGATTTTGAACGTTAAATTTTTTCTTTTCTACTTAATTGTGTTAAATTATGTAGCCCGTATTCAGGACGAGGCACTGTTTTTGGAACGGTATAGTCTATGGCTGGTTACAAGATGGCAGGCAGTGTTCTTTTGTTGTATCTTACAGATAGCAAAAAAGATTGAATTTTCTACCAAAAATTTAGCGGTAATGAGTTATAAACTGCTTAACATTTCGTTGTTTGTATCCGTCCGATCAAAACCGTATGATCGTTACTTTTCGTATTCTGTTGTAAAAGTTATATCTTTTCTTTCTGTACATATTTGACGCGCCATTTGTTGCATTTCTTGAGACAATGATCCTATTGTTACAAATAAATCATACTTTTTGTACTTTAAAGACCAAAAGTCATAACAAAGTATTGATTTATCTATAATCCAGTAACTTTACTAATTTCTGTATCGGAAAATCAAATCAATATTTCGATAGATACTTGTTCTGATGAAACAGTGATTTTAAGTAAAAAGTATTAAATAGGTACTCCAAACATTGTAAAAAATTAACAAACAGTAAGTTATAAAAGTAAAATTCTGCTCATAACCAGAAGGTCGCAGGTTCGAGCCCTGCTCTGGCTAATGAATCAGTTCATTTATTTACAAAACTATGTTAAGAGAATAAAAGTTCGAACCCCTAAGAATTTGTAAAACAGAAGTTTATGTTGAAAATTTGATTTTTAGGTTAAATTCAAAAACCCCTCGTAAAGCTTGTATTTACAAGGGTTTCCGATAGTTTAGTGACCTTATGTCGAATGGAACCCATATATCTATTTAATTCACGAACGTTCGATGTAGTGCCTCTTATTTTTCCTGCATCGGAATTCCATTTACTCAAAAGGACTTTTCGCCCTATACTAAACTCACTACGTTTGCCATCTATCGTTATTCTTGAATAAATAGGAATCATACCATTTTTATCAATATTACTTCCTTTAGGGTAGAATAAGACAGAAAATGTGGGTTGCATAGGTGCTTGTTTTTTTGAATACGTTTAAAGATACAAAATAATTTATAAAGAATAAGCGTAATATGCTGTATAATAGGTTTTAACAAGTGATTAGGTGCTTGTTTTTGTTTGTGTTTTTAAGCATCGAATAAAGCACTTTTTATTTGATATTATATGATTTCATTTGATATTAAAAGAAAATTAAAAAGCCCATAAACATTTAATTTACGGGCAAATGATATCATTTGATATCAAATTTCAGTGGAGTCGGAGGGTCTAACCAATAGCTTTTAATATACTGAAAATCAAATTATTAAACTGTTTTTTCAAATATAAAGCACCGAATTAAGCACCAGACGAAAATAGTAAATTAATAGTATTTAATAATTACTTTACTAAAGAGTAAATGGTTGTAATACAATAGTGAATAAAAATTGAAAATATAGAAATCAGTAAAAGGTTTTAGGAAGAGAATTTGTATACAGTATTGATTATAATATTAAAACTATTTCAAATACCAATAATTATGTAATAAAACACGTTGTTAAATTAACATAAATTCATATACGACAATGTTAATTTTTATGTAAAATTTATCTGTTAAAGAATTAGGTAGTTTATCGATCACTACAGTTATTTTCAATTTCTGGCACTTCTGATTTAATTAAAGAGATTTAACAATCAATATGTTACGATTTTTCATTTAACAATTTCATGTTAGATTTTTACATAGCTTTACTATATCGATTTTTGGGAAAATGAGATCAGGAAAATTTTGAACATTGGAATACGGGATCCTGATAAGGATCTTACTTTTAAACTCATAAAACCTGGCCCATATGAAAATTAATGTTCTTCTTTTATTGTTATTTCTGGTTTTTTCTTTACGGGGCCAATCCCCCGGAGGAATTGATGGTGAAGATATATGGTTCACCGCAGAAAGACATTTGACACGTACACGAATGGCGGATAGTACTGCTATTGATACTTTACAGGCTCAATCTAGTAATTTCAACTTTCATCAAGCCTTAGTTTTCGATGGAAATTCCAGTATTAAAGATACCTTGTCTGCAGACTTACATAATGTAAAAAAAATAACGGCTTATTTAATTTATAAAAACTATGGAGCTCCGCAAGAACAACCCCTTTGGAGTTTACAGACCCCTACGCTTGACATTACGCTAACCACTGATAGTATCACCAGCTTCAAGAGAAGTATTCCATATACCGGAGGCCGTTCTGATAAGACCGTGATTAACCGCTACTATGAAAAATGGAAAAGATTGCCCGAAATGTCTGTTCAACGGGACAGTAGCTTTTTCTACCTGGGCTCTACAGAAACAAAAGATTCACTCTCTAAAAAATTCAAAGGGGGTATTGCAGAGTTTATTTTATACAACCGCAAATTAAAACCTGAAGAAAGAGCCGTGCTAGAAACGTATTTAGCTTTGCGATATGGTGTTACCATGAATGGGGATTATGTAGATAGTGGAGACCAAAAAATTTGGAATGTCGAAAATAACGATCCTTACCTGCACCGCATTTCAGGAATTGGTAGGGACGATAAAGCCAATATTTTTCAAAAACAATCAGGGTCTAGTGATGACCAGGGGAGTTTGGTTATTTGTGCGGGATCTTTACAATTATCAAACGAACTCAATACTTCCTCGATGAACCATGGAGATTTCTTAATATGGGGTGATGATAATGGAAAAAATGAAATGACAGAAGCCCTAAGCAATTCCTTGCCGGTATTAGATCGAAAATGGCTACTACAAGCTAGTGGAGAAACCTGTCACCGTATAAAAACCGAAGTGTGTATAGACCCTCACTATTTTTTCCCGAATACTGTCCAGGAAGAGAACGATTATATACTAGTTATAGATCGTAAAGGAAGTGGGAATTTTGAACAAACAGAAACAGAAATCGTATATGCCGAACCGGATACAACACGAGGCATGCAGGTTTTTCGAAACATAGTATGGGATATTGACAAATCCGGGAATGATAGTTTTACGTTTGCCACGCTACCAAAATTAAGACTGACCCTGCAACCGGATGTAAAAACGGATTGTGAGAGTACTACAAAATCAGAAACGATTACCTATAATGCAACCGGCGGATTGCCACCCTACAGCTATGAATTGATAAATACAACGGGCAACCACCAGAAACAATGGAAAGATAAAGAGAATGAGAATTCTGTGAAGGAAGGAGTATCAAATACTCCTGAAGCCGGTCTATACCGGTTTACCGTTACCGATGTCCTGGCACACACGACAAAGGATACGCTAACTATCGAAGCATACGTACCACTACAAATTGATTTGGGAGAAGATAGGGCATTAGCCGATGCATCGATAACACTAGATGCTGCAACCCTGATCAAAGAAAAAAGCGTAACATACCTATGGCAATCTGACCAGGGCCTTTCTTACAATACCCCTAAAATCGAAGTAAAGGAAGCCGGAACGTATACCGTAACAGCAACCGATAGCTATGGCTGCACCGCAACCGATGAAATCACTATATTCCCTTCTATAATCGAACAGTTTGTCATATATCCTAATGTTTCAAAGGATGGAAGTTATACTGTCCAGGTAGCACTCAAAGAGCCTTCGCCCGGCCTGAAACTCGATGTTTATGACCTGCAGGGACAATTGCACCATACCCAACAAACAGATCGTAAGAATACCTATTTTGAATTTCGTGGAAAGGTAGATGGCGCATCGGGTTTATATACCATGCACATTTCATCATCCACAATCACTGCCACAGGCAAATTCATAAAAGAATAGGAACGATTTATTCTTTAGGTACCGTCCTTTTTAAGCAGTACCACATATTTAATACCTAGTCGTACACCAAACAATTAATACTCATGAAAACCTTACCACATATTCTATTATTATGCTGTCTTTTGTCAGCCTTTTCGCCCTTACGAGCTACAGACCCTGTCAAGACAGATATGAACAACACTCCGGAAACTCATTATTATCCGTCCACCCGGTCAGAAGGTTGGATAGGAAAGAGCCTTGGGAACCCACTGGACAGCCCGATAGATAATATTTTTCAGGTTGAGATTGACGCTTCGCTGTCAGATAACGATATCGTTTGGCTTACCTATGAGTTGTATGGTATTACCCATACTTCAGGGATATCCAAAAGTATTAATGAACAATATTCTGTAGGAGGGACTTTTGTCCAGTTCAACGATAGCTGGACACCACAACAGGAACAAGTCAAAGCAGATTGGCTGCTTACCGGAAAAAATATCATCCGTTTCACCCTTCCAGAAGGAGTACAGTACCACTATAAAATCCGAAACCTGGGGATAAAAGTTCAAAGATCAGTTCAAGAGCATAAGCGCTCACTTATTATCAATTCCCACAAGGAGGGGTTGTACTTCGAGGATAAAGCCTATCTTCACGGGTTTGTCTACGGTAAAGATAGTGAAGACGTGTGCTTATATGTCGATAACACCGAAGTAGATTCTTATAATGCTGCTTTTGAACACATTGTTGTTAAAAATACAAAAGATGATGCCTGGACAACCACGGTTAAAGCCATATTTCCTGATGGAGAAACCATAGAGAAAACAGTTAATTTTGGTTGTAATGAAAAAGCAGATCAGGTAAATATCCTAGATCAACCTATAATCACACCAACACAAAAAGAAATGCTCTCGGGTACTGGTCTTGTGCGCTATGCAATTCAGGGGGCATCGGTTACAATAGATCAGAAAGACAGTGATATTGTGGACACGCCAACAGGAATAATTCCTCTGCGATCCATTGATATCCCTGCCCTTAATAGCGGTATGGTAAATGTGAGTCGCTATCATGGTGGTTACCGGTTAAGTCCGCAGCATGCTTCTTATGATAAGGCAGCGACTGTGTCTATTGCCTATGACCCTGATAAAATCCCTAAAGGATATAAGCCCGAAGATGTACATACCTATTATTTTGATACGCAGCATAATCGATGGAAAGCCTTAAGAAGGGACTCCATAGATATGACCAACCATAGGATCATTTCCAAGACGATGAACAACCAGGATATGATCAACGGTATTTTAAAAGTACCTGAATCGCCGGAGTCAAATGCTTATACACCTACTTCTATTAAAGATATTAAGGCTGCAGATCCTTCTGCAGCGATCAACATGATGCAACCCCCTTCTGCCAGTAATATGGGTGATGCTAATTTGGGGTATCCTATTAATATTCCGCCCGGTAGACAAGGGATGCAACCTCAGCTTGCTATACAATATAATAGTGGCGGCGGTAATGGCTGGATGGGATTGGGCTGGAACCTACAGGTACCTTCTATCAGTATCGATACCCGTTGGGGTGTACCACGTTATGATCTTCAAAAAGAAACTGAAACGTATCTAATTAATGGTGAGCAGCTAAGTCCTATTGCCCACAAAGGAGAACTTGTAAACAGAACTACAGACAAACGATTTTACAGGCGTGTGGAGGGAGCTTTTGACAAGATTATTCGTCACGGAAATAGCCCTGCCAATTACCATTGGGAAGTTACTGATAAGATGGGTACACGTTATTTCTATGGGGGAGAAAGTACTGTGGATAACAATGCAGTGCTTAAAGATGCCCAGGGCAATATTGCCTATTGGGCACTGGTTAAGATCCTGGACCTGAATGGTAATTTTGTAACCTATAACCATAGTATACAGCAAGATATTGGTGTAGCGGGAGGTACCGTTATGGGGCAACAGTTGTACTGCGAAGAAATTTTGTATACAGGAAGCCCAGGGCAAGATGGGAAATATAAAATAGTCTTTACCCGGGATAGAGAACTGGGAGAGTCCTTACGGGTGGACAAAAGTATTGATGCCAGATACGGATTCAAAAAAGTAACTGCTGATTTACTTAGGAAAATAGAAGTACAGTTCAATAATCAAAATATTCGCAGTTATGAATTACAATACGCCAACGGGGCCTTCTTTAAAACTTTGTTACAAACCATCATCGAATTTGATGCCTCTGGAGCAGAGTTTACACGCCATCAAATGGAGTATTATGATGATGTACGCACAGGAGAAAATAATTATATGCCTTTTCAGAGCAATATAAACTGGACCGTGCCTTCAGACGGTGGACTGGATACAGGGTTTATCTTACAGGACAACAGTTTCTCTGATGAGCCCACCTTATTGAGCGGTAATGCTGCAGAGGATGTTAATATTGGGGTAGTAGTGGCCGTAGGGTTTGACCCCAACGTGACCTCTAAGAGTAATTCTGTAGGAGGATCCTATAACTATTCAGATAGTGATAGTGAAGGAAAGGTCTCCTTGATTGACATCAATGGTGATGGTCTTCAGGACAAGGTATTCCGTAATGGGAACGGTCTGTTTTACAGTCCTAACCAGGGGCTTTCGACAACTGGGGCCGGTGAATTTGAAGATGCCGACTATCCTATTTTAGGGCTTTCTGATTTTTATATGGGTGAAAGTAAAAGCAATACCTACGGTGTAGAAGCCAATTTTGTGGCTTTTGCAGGTTATAGCGAAACCGATACCGAGAGCACTACTACTACCTATTTTACTGATGCCAACGGCGATCAACTCATCGACATTGTTCGCAATGGTACGGTGTATTTTAATACGTACAATCCCGGTACAGGTGTGATCACTTTTACCCCGGACAGTGGGCAAACGGTAAGCCCTGTTTTTGTCGGAGAAGCTGTTTCAGAAGACGTAATCGACCGTGCTGCCCAGGAAGCCGAACAACAGGAAGCTATTGATCAAAACCCCCTGCACGATGTGATAAGGATGTGGCGTGCACCATATTCGGGTACAGTTTCTATTAGTGGTGCCCTACAGCGCATTGTTGACCTTGGTGATGAAGACCGCCAAGAAGAACCCGTAGACAGTATCCGGGTAGCGGTTCAGCTTCGGGATACCGAACTCTGGTCGCGATTTATAGATGCAGATGATACTACTCCCTATACACCGGCAGGGGTAACAAGCCTTTCTGTGCAAAAAGGGGATAACCTGTATTTTAGGGTCGGATCGGTAGATAACGGCTCCTACGACCAGATTAACTGGTCCCCCGAAATCACTTACATCGATGAACAACTAAAGGATATTGATGCCAACGGTCTTGCCATCAATCGTTTTACCGCACTGGAAGACTTCTTGCTGACTTCTCCACAGCAGATCACCCCGCCACTGAATGGCACCGTAGCCTTAACAGGTAACTTTATAAAACCCCAAACCACAGATGATGTACAACTTGTTGTTTTGCGAACTACTGAGACCATTTCACAAACCGGAAATAATACCCGTACTACAGATACATTGTTACAGCGCTCTTATACTTGGAATGAACAAGTAAACACAACTATTGACACCACTTTTTCCGTGGTTAATACCGGCGCAGTAATCGAAAATTATGAATCTAAGGTATTGACGTCTACCAATATTGATTGGGCAGCTCTGGAGTGGAAGCCCCGGTTGGAATATATCACAACGGATTCGGGTATCAACCTGCAACAATCACCCATCGTAATCGATGTCGTGCCCAACTATAGTCTTTATGCCTTTACAGAAAAAATCACCGAACCTTTTGCCCTTACTGTAGCCGATACGACTTTTATAGATACAGTAACCGTGCGTGTTGCTCCCAGACTTACTTTTACCGGTATCAATCCTTTTGGTTCAGAACGGGATACCTTGACCCTTTCTGTAAAAAAGCGGGATACACTACTGGCCAAAAAGCAATTGATTTATAGGCAAGGGAGCTTAATCACCCCGGATTCGATCCTAAGTTTTCCGGCAGTAGCCAACCGGGACACTTTATACATAGAATATCATACTCGTGATAGGGAACTGGCTGGGACTTTTGGGGAGAAAAATGTATCCTTTACCACAGACTATCCGTTATATCAAGGCAGGGTTGTTTCTGCAGGAATATACACAGGCTTGCCGGATAATGGTGATAACGAAGATTTTATCTTTGGTAACCTATACCGAGGCTGGGGACAGTTTGCCTGGAATGGTAACCGCGAAAAGGCCATGCTGCCCATTAATGAAAACGAGCTCAAGCTTAGCGAAGCTGCCTTGAACCAAGGGGAAATCAATACCAATGGGCTTTCTGGTGAAGACCTTAATAATCAAGATACTTATGACCCTACTCAGGACCAGTTTGTCCTAATGGTTGCCAATGGCCAGGATCGTAACTGGACCGGCTATGATGCTTTTACCTATCTTGATGGACAGGTCATCAGCAGTTCCCGTTACGGGGTAGACGACCTGGATATCCTGGAGATCAACACTGGCGATGGTACCGGCCTCTCGGCTATAGACCGGATAAGCCAGGTAGAGACCACCTCCTTTACCCTGGGAGGCGGTGTTGGTGGTGTTGGAGGCAGTGCCAGTGTGTCTAATAGCAAAACTATTGTGACCACAGATTATATGGATATGAACGGCGACCGATATCCCGACATCGTGACTAACCGGGCGATCCAGTACACTGCGGCTCGTGGCGGGTTGTCTACACAAATCCTCCTGGATCCAGGCAATGTCTCAGAAAGTAATGGCACTACTAATAGTGTGGCCCTGTCAGGTTCGGTAGCCATCCCTTCTTCAAAATCTAATAGTTCCCCCAAGGGATCACAAAAAGGTTCCACCGATGCCGGAGATGCCCGATCCACCAATGGCAGTATCAACGTTGGAATTACCAAAGGCGATAATGATACCGATACCAGCTATATGGATATCAATGGCGATGGCCTGCCAGACCGGGTTAATGTTGCTAATAAAACTGTACAGCTCAATTTAGGGTATAGCTTTGCTGATCCCGAACCTTGGAATTTTGACGAGATCAATATCGGGAATAGCGATACCGAAACCGGTGGTTTTGGGTTTAGTATCTTTAGCGGTTCTATTGCAGGTGGTTACAGCCTGGCTCGATCAGATAATGAAGTGTTACAGACCTTTCAAGATGTCAATGGCGATGGGCTGATGGATATTGTGATCAAAGGAAATCCAGTACAGGTAAAAATTAACCTGGGGAATAGTTTTGCAGAAGCTACCAACTGGCAGGGGATTGGTAATTTCAGTGAAAACGAAACCGCCAGCGAGTCTTTGAACGCAGCCTTTACTTTTGGATTCTATATTCCGTTAATAAACATAAAGTTTGTCGTTAACCCTAGTGGGGCCACAAATGAAAGTATGGCACGCGAAACGGCCAAGATCACGGATATTGATGGGGATGGTTTCCCGGACTACCTAACCTCAGAAAGTGATGGACAGTTGAGCGTTAAACGTTCTACAATCGCCCGAACCAACAAGCTAAAGGCTGTACAACGACCACTTGGAGCAAGTTTTGCACTTGATTACACACCTATTGGCAATACTTTTGATCAACCCAATACTGTATGGGTGCTCTCTAGTGTCTCCATGTTTGACGGGGTCGAAGAACAAGATGGCGGTGCCAATACCATGCTCAGTACCTTCGAATATGATGGTGGCTTTTACGACCGTAACGAACGTGATTTCTATGGGTTTAAAACCGTAAAAACCCGTCAACTGGATACCGAAAATGGAGATGCCGTATACAGAACCGTAGTACAAGAATTTATAAATGATAACTTTTATGAAAAAGGGTTGTTGGCAAATGAAATATTACAAGATGCCAATGATAACAGATTTACAGAATCTTTGAATGTGTATGATCTAAAAAATGTAGAGACTGGAGCCAGCTTACCGGATTCGGTAAAAGAAGATGCTACCGCAGCAGCGTTTCCGGCCATGACCGAAATGGTTAATAATTTTTATGAAGGACAAGCTGCTGCGGGAGAGACTACACGAATGACCTACCAATATAACCCCGTGGGAAATGTTACCGGATATACCGACGAGGGAGATAGTGGTAACGATGATGAGATCAGTTCCCAAATACAATACCACCCAGAGACTGGAGGCAATTATCTGGTAGGTATCCCTAGTAAAATAACCGTTACCGGAAATGGCAAAACACTTCGGGAACGGGAAAGTACGATTGATAATGCTGGGAATATCACTCAGCTGCGTAAAAAACTCGCCGATGGTACAACTGCGCTGTTTGATATGCAATATAATAATGTAGGTAATATTACCAGAATGACCAGACCTGCCAACCAGTTGGGCGAACGCTTGTTTTTTGATTATCAATACGATCCCGAAGTACAGACCTACGTAGAAAAAGTAGATGATGCCTACGGGTATTCCTCTACCTCGCAATATGATTATCGGTTTGGCCAGTTACTCAATACCACAGATATTAATGGTAACCGTATGGAATATACCCTGGATGATGTAGGTAGGGTAACCAAAATACGCGGACCGCTAGAGATCGCTGCCGGGATTGATTTTACGTTAAAATTTAGCTACAATCCACAGGCAGATATACCCTGGGCATTAACACAACATTACGATCCCCAGTTTCCTGGTAACGAATTAGAAACCGTAACTTTTATCGATGGGTTGGCCAGAGTACTACAAGTGCAAAAAGATGGAGCAATTTATCAAGGAGTCAATAATGCCGATCAGGAGGTGCGTATCGTATCGGGTAGGTTGAGTTTTGATGCTTTTGGTCGTACAATCACGTCTCGTTATCCTACTACCATCACAGGAACGGCAGGAGCCTTTGCCGCTAATCCCGATACGGTAAAACCTACCGAAACCGAGTACGACGTATTGGATCGCGCCACTAGAGTGACCTTACCCGATGGTGCTATGACTCAAACACAATACAATTTTGGCAGTGACCGTAACAGCAACCAACAGTTTAGTACGCTGGTGACTGATGCTAATGGCATACAAAAAGAAAGTTTTACCAATGTACGTGGGCTTACTACTTCGGTAAGGGAGCAGTACAGCCAGGGAGGCGATATCTGGACTTCGTACAACTACAATGCGATTAACGAATTGATCGAGGTAACCGATGACCAGGATAACCGGATCACCTCGGCCTACGATAATTTTGGAAGAAGAACCAGTGTAGACCATCCCGATGCAGGGCTCACCAGTTTTACCTATGACCTGGCCAGTAACCTCACCAGTAAAGTGACTGCCAATCTTAAAGCGGCCGGGCAGGCTATTACCTATACTTATGACCGGGAACGGTTGACCAACATTACCTATCCACAAAACCCGAGTAATAATGTAAAATATACCTACGGAAACACAGGGGATCCCGATAACCGTGCCGGGCGAATTGTCACTCAGGAAGATGGTACGGGAAGACAAACCTTCTCTTATAACCCACTAGGTGCTATGGTTGAAAATGAGCGGGAAATTATCGTAGCTGGAGAAAACCTGGCCAGTTTTACTACTCGCTGGCAATATGACACCTGGAACCGGGTGACCGAAATCACCTACCCAGATGATGAAAAAGTGACCTATACCTACAATTTGGGTGGATTGGTGCAAAGTCTTTCTGGCGTTAGCCGATTGGGGAGTTATGAGTATGTAAAACAATTAGGTTACGATAAATTTGAGCAGCGGGTATATATGGGCTATGGTAATGGTACCGAATCTTTTTATAGCTATGAACCCGAACGCAGAAGACTCAAAAACCTGATCACCGAGTCTGCTACCAACCGCAGATTGATGGATAATGAGTATACCTATGATAAGGTGAATAATATCCTAAGATTGGTAAATAGTATGGAGGTATCCACCAGCGATGAACTATTGGGTGGTCCCAGTGACTACAATTATCAATATGATGACCTGTACCGCCTTACCAACGCCACGGGATTCTATACCGATGAAGAGGACAATCATAGGTTTACCCTGGATATGGAATATAACAGTATCCATAGTATTACCAAAAAAACACAAGTAACCGAATCCAAGGATCAGGCGGATGGGGACAATGCGTGGATCGAAGAACCGGAGGTTACCTACGACTGGGAGTATCGATATGAAGATGAACAACCCCATGCGCCCATCCAGATGGGAAAATTTACCTATCTTTATGATCTAAACGGAAATTTAGTGAGCAGGCCAGAGCGTACCTTTAATGATGATCCTGATAAAGAACGGGAAAACCTGATCTGGGATGAGGAGAACCGATTATCTGCAGTAACGGAAGCAGCCGATGACGAACCTGTTATTTTTAATATTTATGATGCTGGTGGAGAACGAGTGTTAAAAACAAACAATGACAACAATGTAGAAATTACGGTCAACGGTACAGTAGCCACGCCAAAGCCGGTAGATAAGCTGGATGATTATACAACTTATGTCAACCCATATTATGTGCTACGTAAAGACTATTTTACAACCCATTTTTATATCGAAGGCGAGCGGGTTGCGACAAAACTGTCAGAAGAGGATAAAGACTTGGGCTTATACTGGCACCACCAAGACCACTTGGGTAGTTCTGCATATACGACCGGAGTGAGTAGTGGTGAGACGACACAACACATCGAATACTTCCCGTTTGGTGAGACGTTCATTGATGAAAAGGAAGATGGTCGGGATGAAGATGCCGGGAAGGATAATCCGTATCGCTATAATTCTAAGGAGTTGGATCAGGAGACTGGCCTCTATTATTACGGAGCCCGATATTATGACCCTCGTACTAGTGTTTGGCAATCTGTGGATCCGCCGATTTTTGGAACTTACTTAGAAGGTATTCATAATAGTGGAGTAGGTAATTCTAAAAATTTGTCGGTTTATTCATATGTATACAATAATCCAATTCGCTTAATTGATCCTGATGGAAATCAGGTAGACCATAATTTAATGTCAGATCAAAAAAAGGATGATGTTATTAGAAAAGGAGCTATGGAAATAAAGAATTATCCTAATTCTATCCAAATAGCTGCGCATGGAAATGGGAATTTGATTAGAATAGTAGAAGATGGCGTTAGGATACCTGGTAGAAAGGGAGAGATGAATGGTCCTGATACATTTAATCAGTTTATGTCTAAAGTTAGTGAAACCTGGGTGAATAGAGAGAGTTATGATGGATTAACAGTCATATTATATAGTTGTAGAACTGCAGATGATAAATCAGCTTCGAGAACCGGGAAATCAGTAGTTAGTAGAATATCTAAAGCATACCCGAACGTAACTTTTATTGCTCCAACTGCATATGGATGGTTTAGTGAAAATGGTCTTATAGGATCATATGGTGAGGATGAAAAAGGTAATTTGGACAGGAGTAAACCAGGAAATTGGTTAATCTTTCAAGGAGGAGAAGTTAAAGAAATATATGATGCTGATTGGACTCCTAAGCCTAATCCAAGTTGGTGGGATAAACTCTTTTATAAGGAAGAAATAATAGATCAAAATTCCAATTCAAATTCTAAATCAAAAAAAGAACCAGAATGATTTTTTTAAGAAGTATTATTTTTCTGTTGATTTTTATATCTAGCTGTAAAAATAAAAGCGATGAAGTAAAATCAATAAACCAACCTTCTCAACCTTTGAGTGAATTGAAGGAAGATATTATCAACCATGGAAGCATTAAAGCATATGAAGAGTTATCAATAGCGTTTATGGATTATTCTGAAATTGAAATGTTACCCTATGCATTTATAATGGCAGATAAATATGATTACTCAAAGGCTTATCTTGATGTTTACGATATATTGGGACTCTCATATGCTTGCAATTCTACTGTAGATATAAAATATTATAACTTAGATTGTATTGCTGAAGCAACAAGGAAAGATGTTTTAAGCTATTTGGAGAAAGCGGTTGAGAAAAGGGTTAAATCAGCGCAATATACTCTAGGGCATATGTATCTTGATGGTAAATATTATCCTAAGAATGAGACTATTGGTAGTCAACTAATAAAGTTGTCAGAAAGTAAAAATTAACCCAGATGCCGCTAGTATGGGCTCCCGCTAGTCTGTGCCTTAAATCCTTAGGTCTATTACAAAAAATAACCGCAAACTATTTGTTTACAAAGGTTTGCGGTTTTATGTGTTTTCACCTAAATTGGTGTTGCGACAAAACACTGATATGAAAATACTTAAATCTTCACACATAAGCCCATTTGGTGGTCTAAATTTTGTTTTACAGGAGTTTGAAAATCAAAATATAGGAAAACTATTGCGGGAAGACTTACCCAAATTACCAGCTCAATGTAAATACTCATGGAAAGATCTATTATACTCTTTTTGGTCTATTTATTTCTGTGGTTGCGATTGCATTGAAGACTTAGCAGGTAATTTCTATGATCATCTAAAGGATAATCGCTTTTTAAATGTGCCCAGTCCAGATAGGGTTCTCGATAGGTTTAAAGAATTGTCTTTGCCTAAGGTGATTTTGAAAACTCCTAGAGGACAAAGCTTACATCAATTTAGTATTAATAAGAAGATCAATGCGTTAAATTTAAAGATGCTGACATCATTAAAAGTACTTTCTAATAAAGAATTAACCTTAGATTATGATAATACTATAATTTTTACCAACAAAGCTGATAGTGCTAATACCTACAAAAAAGAATATGGATACGCTCCTGGAGTAGGCATGATAGGGAATCATATTGTTTATGTTGAAAATAGAAACGGGAATAGCAACCCAAGAACCTTACAAGATCAGACAGTAACCAGAATGTTCAATTTGTTAGATCAACATAATATAAAGATTGATGCTTTTAGGGCTGATAGTGGTTCTTATTTATACGAAGTCGTAAATTTAGCTAGTAGAAAGGCTAAACATTTTTATATAAAAACTCGGATGAGTGCTGCGCTAAGTAAAGCTATAAATGCTATTGATAATTGGCAAAGAATCGAAAGCTCAACAGAAATTATATATCGTGGCGAAACACAATTCAAACCCTTTATCAGAACCAATAGAGACGCAATAGCCCCGAAACTTCTTCAAACTTATCGTTTAGTGGTATCTAAAATAGAAAGAAATGATAAGCAGGTTAATCTTTTTACCAATGAGGCTTACCTTTATTCAGCTATTCTAACAAATGATTGGGATCAAGATGCTGATGAGATTGTATTTTTTTATAACCAACGAGGAACAATTGAAAAAGAGTTTGATGTGTTGAAAAATGATTTTGGTTGGAACAACCTTCCTTTTTCTAAGTTAGAACAAAATACAGTGTTCATGATTTTTACTGCAATGTGTAGAAACCTGTATCATTATATTATCACCTTATTCTCTAAGAAATTTAAGAATCTTAAAGCTAATTTCAGAATTAAAAAATTCATCTTCAGATTTGTTACCATACCAGCTAAATGGATCAAAACATCTAGACAGTATAAGTTGAAGATATATGGAAATATTCATTTTAAAACATAGATAACCATAGTAATAGCTCCAAATAAATTTATTCAAAAAACAAACCCCAACAAAGTTGGGGCTAAATCATATATGTTTTTTCCTCAAAAAATAAATAGAGAATAACAATTTTGAAAAAAAATCTAAGGATCATCTCTAGAAACTTAAAAATCTTAGGTAATTTTCTCTTAAATAAGTAGAAACAAATCTAAATTTACTTAGACCTACGGATTTAAGGTTGTAACTAGTGGCGGTTATGAGTAAGCGAGTCAGGGTTAGAAGGCTAAACAAGAATCTCAACACTTTCTTTTATGGGATGTGTTGTGGCTTTTGTAGGATAAAAAGGAATAGAAAATTTACCTGCTATTTATAATGTAAATGGAAGTTTATCGTTTATTAATAACCTACATAGTATCCAAGTCTATAACTTCATGTTTTTATAATCATTTACTAAGACATATCTTATGAAAAAATTAGCCCTTTTCTTTTTAATTGTATGTACAAACCACCTGGCAACATCACAAATTAATGCCGATATTCTTAAGAAGAAAGTCGAAGGCATTATTGTCTTAAAAGACGGGAAAGAGCTAACAGGAGAATTTAGAATTCCTACTGCAAAAAAGAAAGAAGTATCTTTTTTTAATAAAAAAGATGAGAAAACCCCTATCCTTAGTGATAATATCAAGGCATTGAAGATCAAAAATGATGCTGGGGGATTTTCTACCTTAGTTTACGGTCGGGTCGGACGGTATAAAAAATCTGGAGGAGAGTTTATTGTTAAAAAACTAAAAAAGAAATTTTGGATATTGGAAGTCGTAGCCGGAAAAAAAGCAAAGTTCTATATTGCTGGAAATCGTTTCAAACAAACAAAAGACGGTAATATCGAGGCTATATCGGATGGGTCTTCCCGAAATCCGCCTTCTTTTAATTACTATGCAAAGATGGAAGGCAGGGATGATTTTCCTATTTTTATTGACATGTGGATGGGTGGTTTTAATCTAGCACCTAATGCAACTTTTAAATTGTTTGGCGCCCTATTTTTTGAAGGAAAAGATAATATGTTGAGTGAAAAAATCAAAAAGAAAGAAAAAGGGTATCGCTCAAAGGATAGGGAACAAGTGTTTTTAGACTTTAATAGTCATTAATTTCAAGAAGAACCCTACTGCTAGCTGTTCCATAGGGCTCTGCTGGAGCGTGGTGACGGGTATGAGTAAATGGTAAGAGTAAATATAGTTTTGCGAGGAAAAGTGTATGGGCTATCACCTGTTTATGGAGAAGTCATTTATCAATATCGTATGAGCAGATTTAGATGGCGATATTCTGAAATTACTCCGAGGAAATAATGAATAAAAAATTGATTTATACAATTATTGGTATAGCTATTGTTTTTGCTATAGCTATACCTCAATTGTTTTGGATGATCTTTAAAGATTCAAGCGATATTGAAATACCTTCAATAGAGAAAGAACTTGTATTGAATTTTGATGAATTAGATTATAAACTATACTTTAAAGCAGAAGCTTGGGGATTGGCTGGTAATAATGAACAAATTGTTTTATCTAGTAATCCAATAAACCAAAACAATAGATCAAAAAAAAGCGAAAATTATATTTTCTACACGCCTGAGATTTATTATCAAAAGATAGGAAAAGATACTTTAGTAATCTATGTGAATCAAAGTTCTATATTAGAACCTAAATCTTTTAAGAGTCCTATAGAAATAATCATTAGAGGTCTGAAAACAGCTAGTGAAAATAAGTTTTATGAATCCAATTATGAAAAGAAAGGGCTTACTAGGTTTTCCATTTTTTAATGGCTGCTCCTGATATGGAGTTCTCGCTTGTACATGATCCAAAGAACGGATCGATTATATCAGAAACCTTCAGGATAATTAAAATTAAGCATGAAAAAAGGAGTTTTTATGTTGATTAGTTTGATCTTTTTATCCTGCAAGGGATACAAAGAAGTTGTAATAGAAAACCCGTGTGGTTCAAAGATCATTGAATTGGTAAAAGAAAGGCCATATAATATAAGAAGTGAAAGCCCCTTTTATGCAGTGTCGTTTCTTTCAGGATTTCAAAATGATACAGTTAAAATATCTGTTAATGATTCGGTGTACTTTGAAAAAGTGTTATTAACCAATTTTTCGACCTCATATGCGGATAGTTATGTATTTAAGGAATATGTGGAAGAACTTATTAAAATAACTATCGGTGGTGATAGTTTTTGCTTTACCTTAGACAAAAATTATCTCTTTTATTATGAAATACATAATTCTGAAAGGCAGTATTATTTAAATTTAACGTGAGTTCGGTTTAAGGCTTACCCAATTCTTTGTAGGTTATCTATATTGATATTTGGTTTAGTTGGGTAA
>CANMTP010000003.1 GCA_947500845.1 uncultured Aquimarina sp. | reverse complement strand
TTTATGAAATCAAAAGCTTCAAAACAGAAAATAGCTCAAATAAAAAAGACTGCCTAAATGTTTTTAGACAGCCTCTTTTACTTAATACTATTTTATCGCTCCTACTATTTCCCTCAAAAAAGTATTAAAATCTACTCCCGCATCTCCTATTAATCCAAAACGCACAATCACCAGATCTTTTGATGGAATTATAAAAACGCGCTGTCCCTGGTATCCATTGGCAGAAAACATGTCTCTTGGTGCATCTGGATAAAAACCTCCTGCATTTAACCAAAAATGTGCCCCGTAGTCTCCTTCAGAAGTCGGACTAGGAGTAGTTACATAATCTACCCACTCTGGATCAAAAATTTGTTGACCATTCCAATTTCCTTTATTGAGATATAAAAGCCCGAATTTACCCCAGTCCCTAACCGTAGCCCATGCATAAGAAGAGCCCACATAATTACCAGCCAGGTCGGTTTCTATCAACATAGAGTTCATTCCAATTTTATCAATAAACTCTCGGTAAGGGTAATTTAAATATTCCTGATAATTATCAAAATGTTTTCGAAGAATCCCTGATAATAAGTTCGATACTCCAGATGAATAATACCAATATTCACCAGGTTTATAAATCGCTTTCTTATGAATTTGTGAAGTGGTCATATCTGTATCTAAATACAACATTTTCGTAGCATCAGAGAGACTACCATAATCTTCTTCCCACTCCAAACCACAATTCATTTGTAGCAGATTATTTATGGTAATTTCTTTTCTGTCATCATTTTTCCATGCTTCGACAGGTGCCTTGTTGTTAATATTGATCGCTCCTTGTTTCTGTAATACTCCATAAACGGTGCATAAGACGCTTTTGGTCATAGACCAACCCAGTAACCTAGAGCTTTTGTTCAAACCTTCGGCGTACTTTTCTGCTATAATTTGATCTTTGTACAATACCAAAACAGCTCTTGTTTTTTTTAAGTATTCGCCATTAGTATCAAAAACCGAACTAACAGTTTGATTTATCTTTTGGTAATCAATATTATCAAAAACAGTATCTTTTTGTGATAACTCTCCAAAGGGATATGGCATTTCAGTTTTTATACGAATCCTGTTGGGAACTTGAGTAGATGAGTTTTCATCATAATCCTCATTAATCAATACACTACCTACTCCTTCTCTGTAAATTGCCTTTCTTTTTTTAAGTCCAAAGACAGAAGCAACAGATGTTTTTTCCTGGATGTTTACTACATCATCTGCCAAATGAACCGGAGGAAAATTATTGTCTACAGAATCTGTAAACGCTATCGTTCTGTTACCCACAAAAACTGAAGAATTCATGTGCTTAGCAGAATATCCGGTTAGTATCGTAAGCTTAGGGTAATTAAGCAGTACTGCAACGCAAATTCCAATAAATGAAAGAAGAAAAACAATACCAATAATTTTTTTAAATCGCCGCATAAGAAAGAAAGATTAAACCAATCTAAAAATAGGCAATCCTAGTTAGAAATACTTAGTACTTTTGCAGAAAGAAATTGCAATGTTTGATGTACATAAAATTAGAGAAGATTTTCCAATTCTGAAAAGAACCGTTAATGGAAAACCTTTAGTCTATTTTGATAATGCCGCTACCTCACAAACGCCACAAGTAGTTATCGATACCATTGTAGATTATTACAGTAACTACAATGCGAATATTCATCGAGGAGTTCATACTTTATCACAGGAAGCTACCGATGCTTACGAGACGGCTCGTAAAAAGATTCAACATCATTTTAATGCAAAACATACCCATGAGATTATCCTAACTTCAGGAACAACACATAGCATTAATATTGTAGCCACTGGTTTTACCAATTTCTTATCTAAAGGAGATGAAATCATCGTTTCTGCACTAGAGCATCATTCAAACATAGTGCCTTGGCAAATGCTTTGTGAACGTACTGGTGCTATCCTCAAAGTGATTCCGATGAATGAGGAAGGAGAATTGTTAATGAATGTATATGATCAATTACTTTCTGATAAAACCAAACTCGTTTTTACTAATCATATTTCCAACGCTTTGGGCACCATAAACGCTATTGAAGAAATTATTGAAAAAGCCCATAAAATAGGTGCTGCCGTACTTATTGATGGTGCACAATCATGCCCACATATAAAACCTGATGTTCAGGCTTTGGATGTGGACTTTTATGTAGTCTCAGCACATAAACTTTGTGGCCCTACAGGAGTAGGTATGCTATATGGTAAAGAAGAATGGTTGAATAAACTTCCGCCTTACCAAGGTGGTGGTGAGATGATCGATCAGGTAACCTTTGAAAAAACTACCTACGCGGGTCTTCCTCATAAATTTGAAGCCGGCACACCCAATATTTGTGGAGGAATAGCATTTGGGGCAGCCCTGGATTACATGAATACTATTGGTTTCGATAACATTGCTACCTACGAAAATGAACTCCTCGAATACGGAACAAAACGATTATTAGAAATAGAAGGACTGAAAATCTATGGGACCTCAAAAAATAAGACGTCTGTCATATCTTTTAATCTAGAAAACATCCACCCCTATGATGTAGGCACTATTGTTGACAAACTTGGTATTGCCGTTCGTACAGGACATCATTGTGCGCAACCAATTATGGATTTTTATAAAATACCTGGTACAATACGGGCATCCTTCTCATTTTATAATACAAAAGAAGAAATAGATGTTTTGGTTGAAGCTATAATAAAAGCTAAAATGATGTTGAGTTAAAATTCTGTACATCTCAAATTTTATAGGTAGGTAGGCTGTCAAATTGAGTATATCTCCATAACGTCCTTTCGACCGCACTCTTTTAGATTTATTTATATTCAAATAAAAGGACATATTTGATTATCAAACTGTTAAACACTTATAATTTCTGTTAACGTTTAAAACAAATTGTATATGTTTTCCGTTTTTGTGTGTAAACAGTAATGCTCTGATAGCGCATACACTTAATATCCCAAGCAATGCAAAGAACCATTCTAGTTTCGGTATTTTTAACACTAGCGTACTTTTTCTTATCCGGTTGTGGGAATTCAAAAAAAGAAAAACAAGAAGTGAACAACGTTTCAGAAGAAACCGAAAACTCCAATAGTGCCAAAAATGATTCAATCATAAGATGCAGTACCATGGAAGTTCTACAAAAACATATGGCAAAGAATCCCGGTTTACGAGAAAAAATGGAAGCCATTGAAAATCACTGTCAGACATTCGTTCAACTTAGAAAAAGTGGAAAGATGCAAGATTTAGACACCATTATGATTCCGACAGTAGTTCATGTTATCTACAGTAATGAAAATGAAAATATAAGTGACGAGCAGATACACTCACAAATGGATGTTCTAAATCAGGACTTCACAAAATCCAATACTGATCTTGATCAAATTCCTGAAGAATTCTCCTCTCTTTCTACAAACACAAAAATTCATTTTGATCTTGACAGCATTATAAGGGTTTCTTCTACGAGAACCGTCTGGGGGACTGGTGATCAAATGAAGTTTTCTTCTGTTGGGGGATCAGATGTAATCGATTCTTCAAAAAATTTGAATATCTGGGTATGTAATATTGGAGGAGGAATTTTGGGATATGCACAATTTCCTGGTGATAATGCAATGACAGATGGTATTGTAGTTTCCCCTCAGTTTTTTGGTACTATGGGATCTGCAACAACCCCTTTTGATAAAGGAAGAACCACTACTCATGAGGTAGGTCACTGGCTTAATCTCAGGCATATCTGGGGTGATGGAAATTGCTCTTTGGATGATTTTGTTGAAGATACACCGCCATCAGATGGGCCCAATTATGGTTGTCCAACCTATCCCACGGTACGTTGCAACACCAATGATATGACTATGAACTACATGGATTATAGTGACGATGCGTGTATGCATATGTTTACCGAAGGTCAAAAAAACAGAATGAGGGCTGTATTTGCCGAAGGAGGCCCACGAGAGAGTTTTGTAAATTCAACCATTCCATAATATCTTTAAGGTACTATTGAGAACATCAAAAAAATAATCATGAATAAACTTCTATTGATATTGAGCTTTGTTTTTTTATGCTCATCCTGCCAGAAACAGGAAATCAAACGAATATATATTGCCGATCGTACAGTGGATTGCGATGGTGTGGCTCCTCAACAATGTATGTTACTAAAGGATGTTCAGTCTCAAGACTGGACCTATTTTTATGATACTATCGAAGGTTTTGATTATGAAGAAGGATTTACATATGAACTCGAAGTTGCCGTTAATACCATAGAGAAACCCCTTGCCGATAGTTCTTCAACACAATATTCTTTGATAAAAATAATTTCAAAAAACCAGAATAGTGCTATAAGCCAAAACATAGTTCTTAAAAACCAAGAGTCGCAAGAAAATGTTTCAAGTATTGTTTATGAAGCTAGTACCAGAGGTTCTTTCCTACACATAAAAGTTGATAAAAACACTATACAAAAGACAACAGACAGAAGTTTAGAAAATGTAACCGAAAAAAGGTGTTCAAAAGATGATTGGGCTACTATTCTTTCATTTCTAGAAAATATCCAGCTTAAAAATATTGATGATCTCATCGCTCCAACCCAAAAAAGTAGTGTTGATGCAGCGCTACAGGCAAAATTAAAAATTACTGCAATGGGGAACACCTACAGCTCTACAAATTTTGATCATGGCAATCCTCCTCAAGAAATAAAACAATTAGTTAATACTATACTATCATTGTCAGAAAGTATTGAATAGCAACAATTCTTGTCGTATTTTTGTTGAAAATTTGTGAGTAATGACTATACAAGAAATTCAGGAAGAGATTGTCGATGAATTTAGCATGTTTGATGACTGGATGCAACGATATGAGTATATGATCGAATTAGGAAAATCCCTTCCTTTAATTGAAGAAAAGTACAAAACAGACGACAATATTATTAAAGGATGTCAAAGTAAGGTTTGGGTCCATGCCGAAATGAATGAGGATAAAATTGACTTTACTGCAGATAGCGATGCTATTATTACCAAAGGTATTATTGCCATCCTTATACGAGCATTTTCTGGACAACATCCTAAAGATATTATTGAAGCTGATACTAGCTTTATCGATGAAATTGGTTTAAAAGAACACCTTTCACCAACTAGAGCTAACGGTTTGGTAAGCATGATCAAGCAGCTAAAAATGTATGCCATTGCTTATCAAACACAACTAAATTAATCATTTTTGTCAGGTATAACCTTTCAAAGTCGACCAAAAAGATAACCATGAGTGAAACTGCTATAGATACAAATGAACTAGGTGAAAAGATTGTAAGAGTTCTTAAAACCATTTACGATCCTGAAATCCCTGTGGATATATACGAGCTGGGATTAATTTACGATGTATTTGTAAATGAAGATCTTGATGTAAAGATACTCATGACACTTACATCACCAAACTGCCCTGTGGCAGAATCATTGCCAGAAGAAGTGAAAGAAAAAGTAAAATCTCTGGATGCAGTAAACGATGTAGAGATGGAGCTTACTTTTGATCCGCCGTGGTCACAAGATTTAATGAGTGAAGAAGCTAAATTAGAGCTTGGAATGTTATAACTTTTGATGTTTATTATTTGAAATGTTAAGTAACTACGCTTTCTAAATATCAAAAAGATGAGTAAAAAACATTATGATAAATTAGAAAGAATGTATTTGCAGGCAAATATTAATACTCAAATATTCGACACTACGACAGTTAGAATATCAGAAGAAATGGCTCAAATTGGACTCAAGATCTCTAATAAGTACTTTCATGCTCTGGGAGCTATTCATGGATCGGTATATTTTAAATTATTAGACGATGCTGCATTTTTTGCTGTAAATTCTATCGTAAAAGATGTTTTTGTGCTTACAAGCTCTTTCAATATCAACTTACTAAGACCTGCAAATACAGGAATCATAACAGCTGTAGGCAAGGTAAAATTTAAATCTCGAAATCTATTTGTAGCAGAAGCTACATTATACAACGAAGACGGTAAAGAAATTGCTTTTGGAACTGGAAATTTTACAAAAAGTAAAATTGAATTATCAGAAAAAATAGGATATTTATAATGGAAGAAGAAATCGTAAATAGAGTTGCAAGCAATCAAAATCTGATCACTTTCGACCTTGAAGATTATTATCCACAGGGTAAACGTGTTTTATTTGATATCAAAGAGTGGCTCTTTGAGGGGTTGCTTTTACGAGAGAAAGACTTCAGAAAACATGTTGCAGCTCATAATTGGAGTCAATATCAAGATCAGTATGTTTCATTGACTTGTTCTACTGAAGCAATAATCCCTGGATGGGCCTATCTTTTGTTAACCAGTTCTTTAATTCCATATACCAAAAAAGTTGTGGTGGGTTCTCTAGAAATTCTAGAAACGATCCTTTTTGCCGAAATTATAAATGACTTAGATGTTTCAGAGTACCAAGATAAATTCCTAATTATAAAAGGTTGTGCCAATAAACCAGTGCCCGAAGGAGCCTATATCTCTTTAATTCAAAAACTACAGCCTGTAGCCAAGAGTATTATGTATGGAGAAGCATGTTCTTCAGTTCCTTTATACAAAAGAAAATAGGTGATTTTGTCTGTTAATTTTGTTTTTTATCGAAAACTTTCAACATGCTATAGACTTTTTTATCCTTCAAAGTTTGATTACTTTAAATTTGATAAACGAAATGAATAAGGTGGTCTTTAGAGTCTAAAAACATTATCATCCTAAATTTATGTCAGAATCTTTATGCTGAAAAACATATAATCATGAGGTCCTGAATCATGTTTCGGATGACGAAACAATACTTTTTAGATGTTTTCTTTATTCTTTTTTAACTATAGTAGAAATTTTAAACCCAATTAACAATGAAGAAACTTCTTTGCATAACTGCTTTATTCCTAACAGTAACCACATTATCAGCACAAACTGAAGAAGAGTTGAAAAAAGAACAGGCTGCTAAAAAGGATTCTATTGCCGCCATACAAAATAGAATAAATGCTATTCAGGCAAAATTAGACACCATTTCCGGTTGGAAAATAGGTGCCTTTGGTACCGTAGGAGGAAGTCTATCTGGTTTCAATAACTGGTTTGCTCAAGGAATTCCCAATAACTCAGCTGGAAATATTGGCATAACTTTTAATGGATATGCCCACTTATTACAGAAAAAATACTTTTGGAGAAATAACCTGAACGTAAATCTGGCTTGGGTCAAATTAGATGACAAAGATGATCCAACAGATAATGATGGTTTTAGAGAAGCGACAGATGTTTTTAACTTCTCTTCTTTATTTGGATATAAGCTCACTAAAACCTTGGCGGTTTCTACTTTGGCCGAATATAGAACTACTGTTTTAAGTAATTATAACGATCCGGGTTACTTAGATATTGGTGCGGGTATTACCTGGACTCCTATTAACAATTTAATAATAGTGGTTCATCCCGTAAATTATAATTTTGTCTTTAGTGAAGGTGCAGCAGAATATGAATCTTCCTTAGGAGCCAAGCTTGTAGCAGATTATACTCGTAAAATCGGTGCTATAAACTTTAAAACTAATCTTTCTGCATTTTTAAGTTATGAAGATACTGATTATTCTAATTGGACCTGGACAAATTCTTTTTCTTATACACTGTGGAAAGCCATAGGAGTAGGGTTTGACTTCGGTTTAAGGAGTAATAAACAAGAAGCATTTAACTATGCATTAGCTCAAGTACCTGAAATAGTACCTACACCCACTTTAGAAAATACAGATAATGAATTGCAATCCTTCTGGAATTTAGGAGTAAGTTATACTTTTTAAAAAGAGTAGATTAAACTGAAAACAGGTCTGAAATTTTGAATAAACCTTTCAGACCGTTTTTATTTTGGCAACATTTCCATAAAAAACTCATGATCATCGGCTCCTACAATTTTAAATCCATGTCTTTCATACAAAAACCTTGCTGGATTTTTCTTCAGAACTTTTAAATGTAACGCAATATCTAAAGATTTTGCCTTGGTCATCATACTATTCAGTACTTGCTTTCCTATGCCCATGCCCTGATACTTTGGTAATAGTTGCAATTGCAATATTTCTATCCCTTTTTCATCAACCTTATACTTTATTAAGCCTATTCGCTTATTCATTTTCAAAATAAGATAGGCATTACTGAAATTTTTGCTTACTCTGGCTTTATGTTCCTTTTCAGACAAATAAATACCTGCTCTTTCCAGATGCGGTACCATCGTTCGTTTTCTCAAATTAAGGAGAAAAACTTTGTCGGCCTCTTTTGCTTTTACGAGTTCTATTTTCAATTCTTTATATGAATATGCATTGTCTCTACAAATATATCGTAATCTCTAACCATAAACTTTTAAACTTCAATAGAATGATAATTTGATAAAGCTAAACGCATCTTGTATATTTGCGCATTACCCCTGCAACGATAGATCCAATGAAAAGGTTATTATTAGCTGTTTTTTTATTGTTTTTTGTATCGAAAACCTTTGGTCAAGAAAAGAAAAAAGTGAAACAGCTTGATTCTATTCAATTGAATTTAAAGCGTTCTATTGATAGTCTTTTGAAAAATACTACTCGAGAACTTAACATCATTGTTTTAAAGAACGTTCTAAAAGAAATCACTCCCAAAAAGCCAAAACCGCCAGAGCACGTAGGCTGGAAAACCAAAGGAAAATTCTCGCTGCTTTTTAATCAGTCTGCTTTTAATTTTGATTGGCAAGGTGGAGGAACTTCAAATATTGCAGGTAATGCAGTTAGCGATGTTGAATTTAATTACAAAAAAAATAATTTAACGTGGTATAATAAAATTTTAGCAGACTACGGATTATCCTTTATAAAAGATGAAAAGTTTGCCCGCAAAACAAGTGATAGAATCGAGCTCAATTCTCGTTTGGGAAAACGTATTGGAAACGGTAATTGGAACTATTCATTTTTTGCAAATCTCCTAACCCAATTTGACAAAGGATTTAGGTTTGAAACCGATCCCGAAACTGAGGAAACCATACGTATTGAAGAAACTCATTTTTTTTCTCCGGCATTTTTAAAGGCTGGTCCTGGTATACTTTGGAAAAAAAGTGATGACCTTAATATTAACCTTGCCCCTGTCACCTCACGTATCATTTTTGTAGATAAAGAATTTACTAATGTCGAAGGATATCAGGATGGTGATTATTTTGGTGTCGATGCAGGTGAAAGCACAAGGTTTGAGTTTGGAGGGTCTTTGGTCGCTAATTTAAAGTTTTCATTATCAGAGAATTTTTATATAAATAATGCATTAAGCCTGTATTCTAATTATATAGAAAATCCCGAAAATATCGACATTGATTATACCTTTAATTTAAATCTAAAGGTTAATCGCTATATCTCTTTCAGTTTTGTGTTTCAGAGCATTTATGATGATAATGCTACCGGGGCATTTCAGATACGACAAATTACCGGTATTGGTCTGGATTATAAATTCTAAATTTACTCGATAATTGAGATTTAAATACTACATGCTTATCTCGTAATCAAGATTGTTTTTCAATGCAATGCCTACTGATCTTGCACTGAGTTTATTTACTCTTCTACAATAATTTCAGGATATAAAAAATTATTATATGGAAAGCGAGTTACATGAATATCTCTAACTTCTTTGTATACCCGTTTTCTAAATTCATCCATATTTTCTTTATTTATGGCCGAAATAAATAATGCATTATCCCCTATTTTGCTCATCCAGGTATGTTTCCATTCTTCCAAAGTATAATGCACCTTTGTCTTTTCGGTAGTGAGATCGTCTGTATCGATAGTTTCATGAGTATACGCATCAATTTTATTGAATACCATGATTGTAGCTTTATCTATGCAATCTATTTCACCCAAAATTTTATTTACAGAAGCTATGTGATCTTCGAATTGTGGATGAGAGATATCTACTACGTGCAACAATAAATCAGCTTCTCGAACCTCGTCTAGTGTGCTTTTAAAACTTTCGACCAGCTGCGTAGGTAGTTTTCTAATAAATCCAACGGTATCACTCAACAAAAATGGCAAGTTACCAATCACTACTTTTCGAACAGTGGTATCTAATGTCGCAAAAAGTTTGTTTTCTGCAAATACTTCACTTTTAGCAATAACATTCATAAGGGTAGATTTACCAACATTGGTATAACCCACAAGAGCAACACGAACAAGTTGACCGCGATTACCTCTTTGTGTTGCCATTTGTTTATCAATCGTTTGTAGTTTCTTTTTTAATAAAGAAATACGATCCCTTACAATACGGCGGTCAGTTTCTATCTCTGTTTCACCTGGGCCACGCATCCCTATACCTCCACGTTGTCTTTCTAAGTGAGTCCATAACCCTGTAAGTCGCGGTAATAAATATTGATATTGTGCCAACTCTACCTGTGTGCGAGCATAGCTAGTTTGGGCACGTTGCGCAAAAATATCGAGAATCAAATTGGTTCTATCTATGATTTTCGCTTTTAAAATACGCTCTATATTGCGCAATTGAGCTGGCGACAATTCATCATCAAAAACAACAGTGCCAATTTCATGTTCTTCTACATATGCTCTTACTTCTTCCATCTTACCAGAACCAATAAATGTTTTGGAATTGGGCATATCCATTTTTTGAGTAAATCGTTTTACCACTTCGCCTCCTGCTGTATAGGTAAGAAACTCTAATTCATCTAAAAATTCTGTGAGTTTTTCTTCATCTTGATTTTTCGTGATGATTCCTATCAAAATTGTTTTTTCGTATGCAATTTCCTTACTCTCTAACATGTACTAAACTTATCTTCTGTTTCTTAAATTGTTATATTGTACTGTAAACCCAGTATACAAAAATACGACAATTATATACTTGAAAGTTTATAATATAGAGGGTTTATCATAAATTTAGTGATAATGGCAAACAAATATTATTTCAAGAAAAAAACCACAAAACATTATACTATTGCATTTTATAACCTCGAAAACTTATTTGACACCAAAGATGACCCAAAGGTCCTGGATGAAGACTTTTTACCTAATTCTGAAAAACGATGGAACCGTAAACGATATGAGAAAAAGATTACCAAATTAGGAACCGTCATTTCTAATATTGGATTTTTAAAAACACGAAAGCCCCCTATTTTGGTTGGTGTGGCCGAAGTAGAAAACAGAAAGGTTCTTGAAGATCTGGTCACTACAAAACACTTAAAAAACAAGGATTACGGTGTGGTTCATTTTAACTCTCCAGACGAACGGGGTATTGATGTTGGTTTATTATATCAAAAACAGCATTTCGAGGTTATTACCTCTAAAAATATACCTGTTCTGGTAGATAATCAAAATGGTGAAAGAGATTATACACGAGATATTTTATGGGTAAAAGGAGTTTTAAACACCGAAGAAGTGAATATTCTCGTTAATCACTGGCCCTCCAGAAGAAATGGAGCAGAACTTACAGCATATAAACGAATAGCAGCTGCAGAAAAAAATCGTGAGATTATTGATAAAATTACTTTAGAAAAGACAGATGCAAAAATTATTATTATGGGTGACTTTAATGACGATCCTTACAATGAAAGCATCAAAAAACATCTGGTGAAAAATGATCTTTTCAACCCTATGGAAAAATTGCTTACCCGATATCAAGGTAGCTTGAACTATAGAAGTCAATGGAATTTATTTGATCAGATTATCTTCAGTAATAATTTCCATAAATATGAAAAAAGAAAACATAGTTTTTCTGATGCGGCCATCTTTGATAAAGACTTTTTAAAAACTTATAAGGGAAGATACAAAGGTAATCCTTTTAGAACCTATGTCGGCAGAAAGTATACCGGAGGTTATAGTGATCATTTTCCTGTTTACATAAGGATTAAGTATAATGTGTAAGTATTCTAGCCGTTATTTAAAGGTGTTTTAACACTGAAAAAACAGGTTAAAAACCCTAAAAGAGTCCGAATAGTTTGAAAATCAAACTATTCGGACTCTTTCGATACATCCTAATTATATATTGGCTTCACAAACCATAAAAATATTAAATATGAAAACACAAAATTTAAAAAAGTTAGTTCTTTTATGTGCAGGGTTTCTAATTATATCCTGTAGTAAATCTGACCTCTCTGAAACCGACGAAACAGTGGTTCAAGAAAAAAATGACGTAGAAATTGTAGATAACCCGGAAACCAAAAATATTATAATTGGCTTACTCCCTGGTATTTATGGTAAATCCAGTGTTGACGCCTATGAAAGTGCGACCTACAATTACATTTTAACACAAGCCGAACAAAATGCAGTTCCTAGTAACTTAAGAAAGTTCAAGGTTCGGTTTCAAGTAAAATCTGGTGGTTCCTGGATACATAAAAAAACGTATACAAACCAACCCAGTACTGTAACTGTTAAATTTCCTAAATATGGAAATGGTAATGTGGTGACCTGGAGAATTGGATTCCAGATGTATAATAAAAATAATGGTACGACATACAGCCAAAAATGGAAAAACGTAGTTGTCTATAATAATTAATTAAAAATTAAAAAGACCAAAGCCGAGTTTTCAGCTTTGGTCTTTTATCACTCTATAACTAACTAATATTAAAACTCTAATTTACCATATCCTCCACGTTTTTGGTAACTATCCCAGCAATTAGCACAAGTATTATCTAGCCAAACATTAGGGAATGTATATATGTTTGTGTTCCCAGACGCAGGTATGGTTTGATCCTCGGTAACCATATAGGTGTGAAATTCTTTTACGAACCATCCGTCAGTTCCTTGTAATTGAATTTTTGAAGCGATTATTTTTACCCAGTTTACTGCTTGACCAGGAAAAGATGCCCTAAAAAGATAGTAATCCCATTTTCCTGTTTCATGATCATCACCTGGGTTGTTTAAAATAATATTCTGAATATTCAATATTCCTTTATTGGTTTTAAAATAAGCACCTGCTCTTACATTGCCATCGGTGCCATTGCCTGATTGTGTTCCAGTATAGGTTGCAATTCTATAATACCATTCTGTGCTTACCCCTTTTATTGGTTTATTACTTTTTCTCATATATTCTGCAACCACTCTATCAAACTTGGCAGTAGCTTCTTTTTCGCTTAAATCACCATTAAGCCGTATATGTAATAAAGGAATTTCTGTCTCTTTCTGATCTTCAATGATTTCATCACTATTTCCTGTCCTACTCATGAAGCCTCCATGCTCGTTGGTATTTATAAAATCGGCTTCTCTGTCTGGTTGTTCGCAGGATACAACACATGCAATGAACATTGCACCCCACATAGCTCTCATGAAATTTCCCCCTTTTTTCATTTTGATTTATGATTATAGTTACTATAACTTTTTTGAAGTACTTAGATGGTCAAAATCTTTGATAAAACCTCGTAAACAAATTTAAAAAACTGATAATCAGTATAAAAGAGTTGATAATCCCAATCTAGATGGGTCATTTTACCCTACTCTACCTTTTATGTTAATTAAACTTATTTTTATCTTTCTAATAGCCTATCTCTCAAATGTTTGATTAATAAAGAGCTATAAAAGAATTGTTAATTTGTTGATATTTTTTTAACACTGCCAGAGTGTTAAAATCGTTATAATCTCATACCTTGCGCTACGCAAAAAATCACACAAACAAATTAATCATCATGAAATTAAAATTACTTTTAATTCCATTCACTATTCTATATTTTATAGGAACTCAGAATGGATTTACACAATCTGTATTTATCAATGAAATACATTATGATAATGCAGGAACAGACGTAGATGAAGCCGTCGAAATCGCTGGAGCGGCAGGAACAGACCTTACCAATTGGAGTATTGTTTTGTATAATGGATCAAACGGAACGGTTTACAATACTATTCCTATTTCTGGAACACTCCCTGATCAACAAAATGGATTTGGAACTTTGGTAGAAATACTGCCGGTTAACGGACTTCAAAATGGAGCTCCCGATGGGATTGCATTAGTTGATAATAGCAATACGGTTATTCAATTCTTAAGTTATGAAGGGGTTATTACTGCGACCAATGGTCCCGCATCTGGACAAACTAGTACAGACATCGGTGTGTCTGAATCCAGTAGTACTCCTGCTGGTGCTTCTTTACAATTAGCAGGAACAGGAACAGTGGCTTCAGATTTTGTCTGGGAAACTGTCCCCGTAAATACGTATAGCGCAATAAATACAAATCAAAACTTTGGAACCGTTGTCATACCACCGGTAATCAATGAATTTGTATTTAACCATACCGGATCAGATACCGATGAGTTTGTAGAAATATTAGCTGGAGCAGAAACTGATCTAAGTGAATATTGGTTACTAGAAATTGATGGGGATAGCAATGCTGCTGGTACTATCGACGAAGTTATACAATTAGGTATTACAAATGAAAATGGATATTTTACTACTGATTTTGGTAGTAACACCTTTGAAAATGGAACCGTAGCCCTGCTTTTAGTGAAAAACTTTACCGGAAGCTTAAATCAAGACCTGGATACCGACGATGATGGTGTTTTTGACAGCACTCCCTGGGAAGAACGTATGGATGATATTGGTGTTAATGACGGAGGCGTTGCAGATTTTAACTACGCAACTGTCACCTTATTACAGTCTTTTGATGGAATATCATTTACTGTGGGAGGAGCTTCAAGATTTCCTAACGGAAAAGATACCGATGTTGCCACCGATTGGACAAGAAATGATTTTGACGGAAGCGGATTGCCTAGTTTTCCTGTTGTAGAAGCAGAAACTGGTGAAGCTGTAAATACCCCAAATCGAGAAAATGTTGTCATTGATGATGGTGGTAATCCTGATACTACCATAATTATTAACGAAATTGATGCCGATACTCAAGGTTCTGACTCCCTAGAATTCGTAGAATTATATGATGGTGGAGCCGGTAACACCTCTCTCGACGGATTGGTGTTAGTAAATTACAACGGAAATAATAATGCCAGCTATAATGCCATAGATCTGGATGGTTTTTCAACCAATACCGAAGGCTATTTTGTCATTGGTAATGCCGATGTTACTAATGTTGATCTTGTCGTACCGGGAAATTCTTTTCAGAATGGAGCAGATGCCGTAGTACTTTATTTTGGTGATGCCACTGGTTTTCCTAACGGAACAGCAATAATTACTGAAAATATCATTGATGCTATTGTATATGATACCAATGACGATGATGATGCAGAATTATTAGTCCTGTTAAATACAGATCAACCGCAGGTAAACGAGGATATAAACGAAAACAAAGATGCAGAATCACTTCAACGAGTTCCAAACGGACAAGGAGGAGCGCGTAACACAGTATCCTATGTTGCCAAAGCCCCTACTCCCGGGATCAGTAATGATGGTATCATTATAGTTCCTGGTGAACCTATTACTATTGCTGAAGCTAGAGCAGCAGCAGAGGGCACTCCTGTAACCATAGCGGGTGTACTTACTGTTACTGATAGTTTTAATGGACCCGCATTTATTCAAGATGCAACAGGTGGTATCGCTGTGTTTGATGAACAAGTACAAGCTAATACTACTTTAAAAGTAGGAGATTCTATTACTTTAACAGGAGTTAGAGCAGTTTTTAACGATCAGATTCAAATTAGTGGTGTTGTTGAGGTAATAAATAATGGACTTCCTCAAAACTCTATTATTCCACAAGAAATTACACTTTCTGAAATCGCTAATCACCCAGGTGAACTGGTACGTGTTTTGAACACTACCTTCCCAAATCCGGGGGATCTTTTATTCGGAAACTCTAATTTTACCCTTACAGATGCAAGCGGAACAGGAGAATTACGAATCGATAATGATGTAGAATCTATCGTGGGGAAAGTACAACCTGTTACTTGCCCTGAAATAACGGGAGTAGTAGGACGTTTTAGAGAGTTTTTTCAACTATTACCCAGAGCGTTTAGTGATATCCCTTGTGCAGTTGAATTTATTCCTCCTGGTGATACTATCGGCATTCCAAAAGAAGATACTTTTGATGCCGTAGCCTGGAACATCGAATGGTTTGGAGATGAAAACAACTCTCCTGTGGGTCAAAATCCAATGTCTGATGCTATTCAAAGGGATAGTACTGCAACAGTACTTCAACGGTTAAATGCCGATGTATATGCAGTTGAAGAAATAGCTGATGACGCTTTATTTGCCGAGCTGGTAGCACAATTACCAGGATACGATTATATCTTGTCTGATGCCTTTTCAAATCCAGGGGGTACACCTCCTTTTCAAAAATTAGGGTTTATTTATAATACTGAAACCGTTTCTGTAGTCAACACCAGGGCTATGTTTACTTCAATTCATCCACTTTATAATGGTGGCGATGATTCTGCTCTCGTAAACTATCCAAGCACAACCTCTCGTTTCTTTGCCAGTGGTAGATTACCTTTCTTAATGACAGCAGATGTTACTATTAATGGTGTAACAGAACGAATTGATTTAATCGCGTTGCACGCACGGGCAAATAGCAGTAATGATCCTCAAAATCGATACGATATGCGAAAATATGATGTCGAGGTACTAAAAGATTCTTTAGATGCTCATTTTGCCAATAATAAAGTTATTCTGTTAGGAGATTATAATGACGATGTAGATGAAACCGTAGCCGATATTCCTTCTACTATTTCTAGTTTTCAGGAATATGTAGATGATACAGCTAATTATACCATTGTTTCTTCGGCCTTAAGTGAAGCAGGATTACGTTCTTTTGTTTTCAGAGAAAATATGATCGATCACATTGCCATTACCAATGAGCTTGATGATGCCTATATTGAAAATTCTGTAACGGTACATTATGAGGTATACGATGCCGATTATGCATTTACTACTTCTGATCACTTCCCGGTTTCTGCACGATTTTTATTAGAACAACCTTTTGTAGATAATCAATGTATTGGTGGGTCTGTAGTGTCTTTTGAACAAGGAAAAAGAAAGGACGGAAGAAAAATCTCAAGGCTTAGGAGTAATCCAGAGCGTGCCTTAGGAGCTCCAAATGAAAGAAAATACTTTGATTTTGTAAGTCTAGGTTTTGGTGGATCAATAACTATCGAGCTGAATAACGAGATTTTTGATAATAAAGACACCAACGAATTTGCTGTATTTGAATCTACCGGGTTCTTTGGTAATATCCCTTGTCAGTATTTTCCAGAAACTGCTGAAGTCTTTGCATCACAGGACGGAATTGAATTTGTTTCTTTGGGAACTACATGCCAGGATGGAGAATTTGATTTGGCAATTGGTAATTTGAGTTCTGCAAAATATATCAAAGTAGTAGACACAAGCGATAGAAATATCTTTCCCTGGTTTGCCGATGGTTTTGACTTGGATGCTATTGTTTGCCTGGAAAACGGAGAAAATGTTTTTGCCAAGCAAACTGTTAAGCCTGCAAAAAACCCTACCGCTTTTGAAAGTGAGTTAATGGAGGAAGGTTTTGGATTAGAAGCGGTAAAAGTTTCCATTTCTCCAAACCCGGTTGTAGGAGATTTATTTCTAGACTTTAATCTACTTTCAAAAAGTGATGTTGATGTTGTAATTACTGATGTTATGGGTAAAACGGTTTATCATCAAACGATTCGATTAAATGTTGGACAATCTAAATTATCTGTAGATATGAGTCGTTTTCCTAATGGGTTTTATATAGTTCGCACCTCTGATGCAAAAGGAGCGTTTAGAAAGACAGAAAAAATCCTTAAAAACTAATATTTCTGTTACGTCAACCCTTTTGGCTACGCTAAGGGAGATCAATTGATGTTACATCTATTTTTAATAAAAGTAAAGGGCCGAATTGATTCGGCCCTTTTTTGTTTATTGTCATTTCTTATTTTCAAGCTCTCGCTTTTTTCTTTTTGCTTCGCGCTCTCGCTTTTTTTGCGCTCTTTTTAATTGTCTGAGCTCCTTTTTTGATAGCTTTTTGGTTGCTACCTTTTTTTGAGTCTTTTTTACAGTAGTGGCGGTTGCTTTCTTTGCAACCGTAGTCTTTTTCTCTTCTTTTTTCTTGTCACCGCAAGCAACTACCGCTATCACAAGCAGTATTACTACGAACCACTTTTTTAAAGTTTTCATGATACAACATTTATACGTTTGTACAGTCTATAAAACGTAATAACCCCTAAAATGTTTTATAATTGGCTTAGGGACAGGGTTTATGGGCTTTGGCAAGCATAAAGTCGTGCTTTTTTTAATCCCGAAGCCCTTTTACAGGTATTCTCATCAAAAATCTTTTTAAAAAAATAGTCACACACAGACTATTTTTATGGACGATTTTTAACTTCTAATACGTTATTTTTGAGAAAGATACTAGAATATTGCTGCCATTTAAAAGTGTGGTAGATATGATTTGGAGAGTTCTAGTGGTGTTTTTATCCCTTTAATAGTAATTTTTAGAGTTAAATGAACATTACGAACGTATTGAACTTAATTGTTTTAAAAAAGATTTAGAGGAGCTCAAGCTACTTTTACAGAAGAACAAAAAAATTAAATCTTAAGAGTTAAAAAATGTGTGTCCGATTTAAAATTTATTGAGAATCCGTTTTTTACGAATCCTGATAGTTCCTTCTCCTTTAGAGTGAAGGTTAGATGAAGGATTCTTAGATGAAAACCCTCAACTTAATTCTCTCCCTCTGTGAGAGGAAGTTCGACAATTTCAAATTTCGGTTATACCGAGCTCGCGTTAACCAATACATTCAGTTTCTTTCTCGATGAGAGGGTTATTTTAAGATATTAAGAGGTATTTCTCGCTATTTATGAAGCATATCTACTTCAAAATCTCCTGATATTTCTTCTCATTATTTAATATTTCTTTGCTTTTGGCAACTTCAGGATTATGTTCTACATAGTAGTTATACAATCCCTCTCTATAAAAATAGCGCTTTATAATCTCATCGGTAAGCAAATTCACGATTTCATTTTTATGGGTATCTAGTGCTTTTTCTTTAGATGCCTTTATAGCAGCAAGGAGTGCATCATAACTCGAGGCGATTGCTCCATCTAGCTTTTCTCTTTTGGCTGTGAGCAGGGATTTTCTAAAAGCTCTCTCTGTATCCGTTTCAAAATCGAAATCACTTTGTTTTACAAACTTTTTAAAGTCTTCGTAATCATTATCAGTAAAGGTAAAATCTCCTGCATCTTTTAATTGATGAGCATAGTAATATTTTGTAGCATAACTAAAAATAGCATCAGATTTAAGCAGTGCTGTGGTAATGTCGCTATACTTCGAAGTTTCCATCTCAATATCAGGTTCTATTCCACCGCCATCATATACTGTTCTTCCATTTTTGGTTTTGAAGGCCTTAAAGTCTTTTTCATCTATACGAACCGCATTGTTATTTTTATCACGGTGCCAATAATCTAATGACTGTATACATCTACCGCTTGGAGTATAATACCTGGAAATTGTAATTTTCAATTGTGTGCCGTAAGTAAGTTTTTTGGGTCGTTGTACCAATCCTTTCCCAAAACTTCTAGCACCAATGATGACTCCTCTATCCAAATCCTGAATACCCCCAGCCACAATTTCGCTAGCAGAAGCACTTCTACCGTTTACTAGTACAACAAGAGGTATTTGAGTGTCTACGGGATCCTTTTTTGTGAAATATTCTTTATTATACTTTTTTACTACAGACTTGGTCGTTGTGATTAACTCTCCTTTGGGAACAAAAATGTTGGTGACATTGATCGCTTCGCTTAGTAGTCCTCCTGGATTTCCTCTTAGATCCAAAATAATTTTTTCGGCTCCTTTTGCTTTTAAGTCTTTTAAAGCATCAATCGTTTCGCTCGAAGCTTTATTGTTAAACTTTGATAAAACAATATATCCTGTATTGTCATCTAAAATCGTATAAAAAGGAACAGCATTTACCTCTATCTCTTCTCTGTTGAGGACCGTAGTTTTGGTTTCTCCTTGTCTTTTATAAGTGATGTTCACTTTGGTTCCGCTTGCCCCTTTAAGAAGTTCTCCTGCATCCTCTTTAAAATCGGCAACTTTAATATCTCCAATCTGAATGATTTCATCACCCGCTTTAAGACCCGCTTTATCTGCCGGATAATCTTTATAAGGTTCAATAACAATAATTTTATCTTTTATGGTTTTAACCGTCGCACCGATACCTGTATACTCTCCTGCATTCCTGATTTTTAAGGCCTCAACGTCCTGCTCATTCCAATATTTGGTGTAAGGATCAAGATCATCTAACATAGCTTTAATGGCAGTATCCATTAGCTCGGCAGGATTGGTTTCATCTACATAGTTCATGTTTAATTCTTTAAACATCGTAGTGAAAATCTCTATCTGTTTGGCGATTTCAAAAAAATCTGATTTAAAACTTACTGTAGTTAAAAAAATAACTACGACAATGGCGGGGTAGATTATTCTCTTTTTCATAGATATATTTTTATAATCACAATCAAATACTAAGTTTAGAAACTATATTGATGCTATCTCTTGTTCAACAAATTTTTGTAATATTCCTTTTATTCTAGATTCTATTAATTTATATTCTGGTATTTCTTTACCAGAATATAAAAACATAAAAGCGAATTGATGAGTAGTGTTGGGTACAATATACTTATTTTTTCTATAACTTTCACGCAATAAACGTTTTATACGATTACGATCAACTGCATTTTTAAAATGACGTTTACTTACTGATACAGCAGCCTTAATGTTGGTGCCATCTTCAAAACAGGTTTTCTTATAAACAAGCCTAATGGGATATTTGGAAATAGACTTTCCTTCAGAAAAAAGTAGCTCAATCTCTTTTTTACTTTTAAGTCTTTCTTTTTTGTTAAATGTCGCCTTCATTGGCCATAAATGTAGTGATAAGGTTCATACTAGAGCATATAGAGTAGCGCCTATTAAAATACAATGTATTTAAACGTCACATTTCGTTTACGCTCAATATGACAGATAAACATTTTTTTTCGTCAACCTAGAAAATTTATTGCTTCTATTACATACCTTCTAATTAGGGTAGTTGTTATTACTTGGATTTACATCGGCCATAGTGCGAGTGATATCAATAGCTACCGCTTTAACTTCAGAAATTGGCTTGGGGATCTCTACAGAATATGTGGGGTTGGTCCATGGCCAATCTAATAAAACCGTTCTATTTATAGAGGGAATGGGATTGTCTTTCTCCCCACGCATCATTCGTAACGGTGCATAAAAAGACTCTATAGTTCCATCCTGATACTCGACATAAAGATCTATGGGCATAGGCATGGGCCCTAGACGTTCTAGAGTAATTTTAGTTTTGCTATTTACTTCTTCAACCTCTTTGATACCATAGTCTATCCAATTGGTAGTTTGAGTCCAATCTGTTAAGTACCAGTCTAACTGAATTCCTGATACCTTCTCTGCTACTCTCTTAAAATCATTGGGTGTTGGATGTTTAAATTTCCATTCATCATAATATCTTCTTATCGTCTTTGCGAGGTTATCTTCACCGATTACATATCCTAGTTGAGACAAAAAGACTGCCCCTTTAGAATACGCTGAGGCCCCATACGCAGCGTTATGAGCATAACGATCTGCCTGCGTGGTTTGCGGTTGTTCTACTCCCGAAATTGCCAATTGAAAGTAACTTTTGTATGACCCTTTTAAGGAATTGGGGTTGTTTTGTTTCATGACTTCATTCATAGCCAACGTAGAAATATAACTTGTAAACCCTTCATCCATCCACTCATGTTTAGACTCGTTGGTGGCGAGAACATGCTGAAACCAGGAATGGGCCATCTCATGAGCTGTCACCCCAACCAGGCTTTCAAAACTACGTTCACCTGTAATTAACGTACACATCGCATACTCCATACCACCATCACCTCCTTGTATAATTGAGTACTGGTCGTATGGATACTTACCAATCTTCTCGCTGAAATACTGCATCAATTCCACAGCTTTTGGCTGTAAATCTTTCCAATTATCTATAATTTCATTATTGTTTTTATACAGAAAATGAAGTATAGGCCCATTAGGCACTTTTACCGTATCATGTAAAAATTCTGGATCGGCCACCCATGCAAAATCATGAACATTTGGCGCTTTAAAGTGCCATGATAACTTTTCTTTTTTATTTTTTATTTTAGTTCCTGGTGACTCATACCCATGGCCTATTTCTTTTGGGTTTTGTAAATAGCCTGTACCTCCTAAAACATAATTTTTATCAATATTGATAGTTACATCAAAATTTCCCCAAACTCCATGAAACTCTCTTGCTATATATGGATGAGCATGCCAACCTTCAAAATCATACTCTGCCATTTTTGGATACCATTGGGTCATTGACAGAGCAACTCCTTCTTTATTGTTACGACCAGAACGACGTATTTGTTTTGGTACTTGCCCAAAAAACTGCATTGAAAAAGTGACTTTTTCACCTGGAAGAATCGGTTTATCTAATGTAACCTCTAAAACCGTTCCTGCTGCTTTATAGGTAACTGGTTTTTTGTTCTGCAACAACGAAGAAACTTTTATAAAACCTATCTCTTTAGGTGAAAGTTTATTTATTCTGTCTTTAACTCTGGGATCTGGATCTGGAAGGTTTCTAGAACGAACATCCATCTCGCTACCGGGTTGAAATGCATTGAAATATAAATGATAAAATACTTGATTTAAAGTATCCGGAGAATTATTCGTATAAATCAATTCTTGTACACCTTCGTATTGAAAATTGTCAACATTCATGTCAACATTCATTGTATAATCTACATGTTGCTGCCAATAAGAGGTGTTATTCTGAGCGGTAACACTGCTCACAACAAAAGAGAAAACTAAAGCAATTTTTTTAATCATAATGTAATATTATTTAGACATCTTATCTGCCATGATAAGAGCATTATAAAGGTTCACCATTCTACCTGATTTAGATAATTCTGAAAAGCTTTTCACATTTGTAGCATCATCACCAACTGTAACCTTTGTTTTTGTGCTCAAGCCGCTATCCATTAGAATCTTTTTAACCTGTGAAGCCTTCAGTTTAGGATAAAAAGATCTTATTAAGGCGGCTACTCCAGACACAGCAGGGGCAGCCATAGAAGTTCCCTGTAAATACTCATAAGAATTATTAGGTGTTGTAGCCCAAATTTTAACTCCAGGAGCAAATACATCTACATTACTTTTGCCAATGTTTGAAAAATCAGCGACAAGGTTAGATCCATACTCATAATTTAAAGCTCCCACAGTAATAAAATTATCTGCAACCTCTGAAGTGTTGTCAATTTGATCATTTGGATATACTGCCTTTTGATCTAGGTCCTCGGCCTCATTTCCTGCTGCATTGACAATAAGTACATCTTTTGATGCCGCATAAGTGATCGCTTCTCTCACCCATTCTGGATGAGTGCTAAAATATTTACCAAAACTTGTATTTATTATTTTGGCGCCATTATCGACAGCATATCGTATAGCAAGTGCAATATCCTTATCGTATTCATCACCATTAGGAACAGCTCGTATTGCCATTATTTGTACATTTCGAGCAACACCATTCATACCAATGCTATTGTTTCTTTCTGCAGCTATGATTCCTGCAACGTGAGTTCCGTGTTTAATTCCTTCTTTTTGTGGGTCTGGTCCCATCACATTATTATCGCCATATCCTGTGTCAGTAATATCATCGACATTATCTCCTACTACTTTTCTTCCGTCTAGTTCTACATTTAAGTTATAATCCAGCTGCTCGGTAAAATGTTCAATACCTTCTTCAAGATTTTTTATGAAATCTGGAATAGTATCTCCCGGATCTAGAAAGCTAAACATTTGAGAAAGAAACGCCATGTGATACTCTACTTCTTTGTTTTCTGGCTCGAGTTGTAATAGTTCTTCTTGTGAATACTCTTCTTTGCCTAAAGCTGTTGTTATTGACTCGTGAGAAGCTTTCGCTTGTACTAATATTTGTTCATATTGTTGTTTATTTGAAAACGCCTCTTGATATTCTTTTTCAAACTCTGCTTTAGCTTCGATATATTTTTGGTATTCGTCTCGATCTTCTTCCGGGATAGACGCTAAATATTTGCCGTCATATTTAGGTTTCAGTTTTTTCATTATACGAACATATTCTAAATTTTCGTTCTCTGCATCTCCAAGAAAATTCCAACCATAAATATCATCTATATACCCATTATTATCATCATCCTTACCATTTCCTTTAATCTCGTCGCTGTTAGTCCAAATAACATCATCCACATCTTCGTGTTCTATGTCTACACCACTATCAATTACTCCTACAATTATAGTCTGGCCTTTTCTGTTTTTAATAATCTCATTATAAGCTTTTTCAACACTCATCCCCGGTATAGTGTCAGAAACTAAATCATAAAAAGTCCACTCTTTTAACTGGTTTTCTGTAAGTGGATTAATTTTTAGAGGAACACTATCTATATTCTCAATAGGGGTTGAGATTATAGCAGGGGTACCACATCCCACCAAAATTATTGATATCGCGGCAATACAAATTTTATTTAATAGGGTCATCTTCATATTATATATTAATTGAATACTTCATCGCAAGTGAAGACTTCTTTAAGTCGTACACCTTTTTCTGTATGTTTTACTGTTATTATTTCGTTATGTGCATCATGCTCTAAAAAGAGATACCATTCTTGATCGGCTGCATTTTCAAGAAACAATTTCTTTTCATCTAATGTTAATAATGGTCTTGTGTCATAACCCATTACATAAGGTAAAGGTATATGGCCTACGGTAGGTAATAAGTCTGCCATAAAAACTATGGTTTTACCTTTATATTCGATATGCGGAATCATTTGTTTTTCTGTATGACCATTAACAAAAAGCACGCCAAAACCTATTTCTGAGTCTTTTTGAAATACGTTATCTTCTCTCGAGATAAAATGTAAGTGTCCGCTTTCCTGAATGGGTACAATATTTTCTTTTAGAAAAGAAGCTTTTTCTCTGGCGTTGGGTTCTATTGCCCATTGCCAATGCTGTTCATTACTCCAAATCTTTGCGTTTTTAAAAGCCAATTCGTAACCGGTTCTATCATCATTCCATTGTACAACACCACCGCAATGGTCAAAATGTAGATGTGTTATAAATACATCGGTTATATCATTTCTGTGGAATCCTTTTTTCTGCAATGATTTGTCTAAATTGTCATCTCCCCAAAGTGAATAATAACTAAAAAATTTTTCTGATTGTTTATTTCCCATTCCAGCATCAATAAGAATAAGCTTATCTCCATCTTCGATGAGCAAACATCGTGCTGCAATATCAATAAGATTATTTTGATCTGCAGGGTTTGTTTTATTCCATAAGACTTTTGGCACTACACCAAACATGGCGCCCCCGTCGAGTTTAAAATTTCCTGCTTTTATAGGATATAAATTCATCTATTAAAATTTATTGTTTTTAGAAGTTAGGTGTTTCAAAAGCAATCTGAACACCGACAAGCATTTTAGCCAAGATCCACACAATTATTACAACTTATTCCAAAATCTTCTAAAAATCTTTGCAAAATAGAAAAAAAGAGAAGTATCAGGATTTAATTTTTAGACTTTTTAACACTATTTCATAGTGTTTACTCTTTAATATCATCCATTTATACATGAATTATAAATATTCTAGCTATACTTTCGCTGTTTTTATACTTACTAACAAATCTTTTTTGAATGGTTAACCACCTTCTCCTTTTTTAAGTTGAGATAAAAAAGAGGCCTATTATGAATTGTATTTAAGCTATAATATAGTGTATCCCCCAGTAATACTATTTATTGTATATTATAATAGGGAGAATATAAACTTAATCTTTCAAATTATAAAATTGTCTATATTTCTCTTATGTTTGAAAAAATTACGATCTTTCTCCAAAAAAACAAGATTAAGCACAATACATGATAGAACTCGCAGGAATTATTATATTAGGAATATTGGCACAGTGGGTAGCCTGGAAATTTAAAATTCCTGCAATCTTACCACTCATATTAATTGGGCTTTTAGTGGGTCCTGTTGCAACTTTATTAACTGAAGATGGTAAAAAGTTAATAGAACCTATTTGGGATGGCGCTAATGGACTTTTTCCGGGAGAAAGCTTATTCTATTTTGTGTCTTTGGCTATTGGTATTATACTTTTTGAAGGAGGACTTACGCTTAAAAAAAGTGAAATACTCAATGTAGGGCCTGTTATTGTAAAATTAATAACTGTTGGGGTTGTCGTAACATTTTTTGGAGCAGGTTTGGCGGCTCATTTCATTTTCGATTTAAGTTGGCCTATCTCTTTCTTGTTTTCTTCTTTGATAATTGTTACGGGACCTACTGTTATTACACCAATACTAAGAAATATACCGCTTAAAAAGGATGTTTCTGCGGTGCTAAAATGGGAAGGGATTCTTATTGATCCCATTGGAGCACTAGTTGCTGTATTGGATTTTGAATTTATTAGAGCTGGTGTTGGTGAAGACTTTACAGTTACTGCTCTGATCGAATTTGCCAAAATTATTCTTGTCGGATTTACTTTTGGATTTACTTTTGCCCATGCTTTGGCACTAGCGATAAAGAAAAAAGTCATCCCTCATTATTTATTGAATGTATTTACGCTGGCAGTGGTATTGGCTGTATTTGTGCTTTCAGACACTTTTGCTCATGAGTCAGGATTACTTTCTGTGGTGATTATGGGTATGGTTTTAGGTAATACCAACCTACCTAATATCGAAGAACTCTTATATTTTAAAGAATCGCTGAGCGTACTTTTGATTTCTATACTTTTTATCCTACTTGCTGCCAACATCAATATCGAAGATCTGCGGTTAATCTTTAATTGGAACGCCGTTTTACTTTTTGCAATTGTTGTTTTTGTAGTTCGGCCGGTTGGCGTGTTTTTAAGTTCTATAGGATCAGGCCTCAAAACCAACGAAAGACTATTTATTAGCTGGGTAGGACCAAGGGGGATTGTTGCTGCTGGAATTGCTTCGTTATTTGGATTAAGACTATCTAAAGATGGCATTCCTGGAGCAGAATATATAACGCCCTTGGTATTTATGATCGTTCTGGGTACTGTGCTACTTAACGCAACCACCGCCAGAATGTTTGCCAAAATTGTTGGTGTTTTTCTTAAAACATCTGAAGGCATTTTAATTATTGGAGCCTCAAAAGTATCCAGATTAATTGCAGCATATCTTAAAACTAATAATCGCCATGTGGTTTTGGTAGATAATAACCGAAGCCATATTAACATATCCAAAGATTTAGGATTAGATGCGATCGAAGGCAATATATTTCGAGATCAGCTTAAAGACAATATAGAGTTAAATGATGTAGGGTACTTGATGGCACTTACAGGAAATAGTGACATCAACAGGTATGCGATCGATAAATATAAAAACCAATTTGGAGAGAATGGATCTTATCGCTTAATAACTTCTGAAGAAATGAAAGATCCTGAAAATAACCCGAAAGAAGGCTTATTTTCTCGAACCGATGATTTTTACAAGCTTATGGATCTTGCTGAAAAATATCCTGGTATTCAGGAAATAAAAATAAAAAATCATAAGCATTATAAAACACTTATTGATCTCACTCAAGATGATAATGAGATTATTCCTCTATTTTTAAAAGATCCAGATAATAAAATCACGATCTTATCGTCTGACAGTGATCAGATACCACAAGTTGAAGAAGATAGTTATTTAGCTTACATAGGTAAGCCAATCGACATTGAAGAAGTCAAATAATATTTCGACCAAAAACATAAATTGTCGACCAAAAACATTTTTTTAACATAAAAATTTGTTAATATAAGTTATTCACGTATATTTGGGGCGGTAAAAATTTAAACTTAAACCCCCAGATTATGAAAAAACTTATGTATGTGGCAGTATTTGCCTTAGCTCTTGGATTTACTTCTTGCGGTAGTGATGATGATGGTGGAAACTGTAGAGACTGTTCTTTACTTGGTGCTCCTATTTCTATTTGCGATAATGGTGATGGAACAGTTACAACTTCAGGTGGTGGCGAGTCAGAAACCATTACACTTCCAGAAGGAGTAACTTTTGAAGAGTATGCAGATACACTTTGTTCTGGTACTATTACTATAGGATTATAGTTAACTGATAACAAAAAAAAGTGACCAAAATTTGGTCACTTTTTTTGTTTAATCAAGTACATATACACCGGGAAATGATCACTATACCCTCCTGTGTAACTCCCGTTAGCATAACTACGAAAGGGATATCCTTTATATTTTCCTTTTTGAGTAATTAAAAAATCTTCATTAAATACCCCTGCCTTAAAATATCTATAGGTTGTATAATCGGTATCCAAAAATGCTTCTGACAGGATGATTTGATCAAATATTGCCCAAGTATCCCGCCAGGCATGGGTACCTATACCTTTTTTGGCGATATTGTACATAGGGTTGTATAACTCCTTTAATGCTACGTTATTCTTTTTTGACTTTGCCTGAAGTATTTTTTTCATGCTTTGATCATCGGGAGCATCATTAAAATCACCCATAGTAATAATCTTTGCATAAGGATCCATTGCAAAAAGAGAATCCATAATTTTTTTGTTTAATCTCGCTGCTTTTTCTCTTTTATATAAACTTCTTGCTTCTCCACCTCTCCTACTTGGCCAATGGTTTACAATAAAATGCATCAAATCTCCATCAAGATAACCGCTCACTACCAATTGATCTCTTGTATATATACGTTTGCTATTATCATAGCTGTCGTAGATTATCAATTCGTAGTTCCTCATTTTTTTAGGTTTAAATAACGACTTTTGATATAACAATGCAACATCAATCCCTCTTCTGTCCGGTGAATCAAAATGTATAATCCCATACTTCCTTTTTATTAGTGAGGTTTGGTTGACAAGGTCTTCCAGCACCTTTCTGTTTTCAATTTCACAAACACCAACAATAACAGGAGAGTTTTGGGTAACGTCTGTTCCTATTTTAGAAATCACCTCAGCCATGTTTTTTAGCTTTTGTCTATAGACTTCTTCTGTCCAATGATCCTTTCCGCTAGGTGTCCTGTCGTCATCAAATGTTAGTGGATCATCTTGCGTATCAAATAAATTTTCAAGATTATAAAATGCAACTGTTTGGATCTTGTATGTATTCTTTTCTTGAGAAAAAAGAGGAATAGAAAACACTAACGTCAATATCAATAAGTTTTTTAAAATCATCATTACTCGTTTAAAATAAAATAGTCTTCAACCCTATCTCGCCAAAAGAAAAAAAATCAGCTATCCAAATCGAGCACAAAGATTAATTTTTCCAGTTTCAAAAAATGAAACTGGCATCTTTTATTATTGCACTTTGAAAAGTAAATAATCTCAAAATGTCTCAAAAACCTCATGGTTTAAAATACATGTTTCTGTTTTTCTTGTTTTTTAGCTCAATTAGTACTGCACAATTGGTAGGGTTGAAAGGAAGAATTATAGATGCTATAACCCAAGAAAATATTGTTGATGCCCTGGTTTCTCTGGAGAAAACTGATATTTCAACAACAACCAACGTTTTTGGTGTTTTTGATTTCAAAAATTTGACACTTCCTATTGGCGAACAAATTCTTGTCGTATCAGCAAAAGGATATATCACAAAGCGTTTTCCGGTAACTATTAATGAAGGATTTCCATTAAACCTGAAAAATATCGAACTGGATTACGATTTTAAAAATGTGCAGCAGCAAATAGGTACTATTAGTCTTTCTGATGTGGAACTTAATGATGATAATGATGCAGCTTTCAATATGTCTTGGCTATTGCAAGCGAGCAGGGATGTATTTCTTAATGCGGCAGCGTTTGACTTTAGTACTACTTTTTTTCGCCCAAGAGGTCTTAATAATGAAAATGGAAAAGTGTTAATCAATGGCATCGAGATGAACAAACTAAGTAACGGAAGGCCACAATGGGCGAATTGGGGAGGTTTAAATGATGTGCAGCGTAATCAGGAATATTCTTTTGCAATTTCTCAAAACGATTATGCTTTTGGAGATCTTCTAGGCACTTCGAACATCATTATGAGAGCCTCAAAACATAGAAACGGAGGAAGGGTTTCTTATGCTTCTTCTAATCGAAGCTATCAAGGTAGAGTAATGGCCACTTTTAATTCTGGGGTAAATTCAAATGGTTGGGCTTTTTCGATATCAGCTTCTCGTAGATTTGGAGAAGAAGGATTCATTGATGGTACCGGATATAATTCAAATTCCTTTTTCGCATCCATAGAAAAGAAAATTAATAAAAATCACAGCCTAAATCTTACAGGTTTTTATACCCCAAATCGTCGCGGCAGATCTACTGCTATTACTGAAGAAGTTTTTAATATAATGGGCAGCACTTATAATCCAAATTGGGGATATCAGGGAGGAAAAACCAGAAACTCCAGAGAACGTCGTGTCGAAGAGCCAGTGGTAATGCTAAATCACTATTGGGATATTAATAAGAACACCAACCTTAACACCAACATTGCTTATCAAACCGGTAAAATTGCAGATAGTAGAATCGACACAGGTGGTAGCGATCTAATTTCTACTAATTCTGGAAACATATATCTAGGGGGTGGTAGAGGAGCCAATATAAATCCTGTTCATCCTGATAATTTACCAAGCTCTTTTCTCAAAGAAACGAATATAACAGCAATAGATTATCAAAATGCATTCTTAGCACAACAAAACCTTATTAATAATGGTCAGCTGCAGTGGGATCAATTGATAAAAGCTAACCAACAAAACGCCGCGCAAGGAAATAACGCAACGTATATTTTATATGAAGATCGAACAGATGATACTCGGCTTACAGGCAACTTGATTCTAAACAGCAGATTAAATAAACATTTCACTATTAATGCAGCGCTCAACTACAGAAATCTCAAAAGTCAAAACTTTGCAGAGGTTAAAGATTTACTTGGTGGATCAGGTTTTCTTGATATTGATATGTTTGCATTGTCGGCTTCTAATCTATCTACTGAAGCATTAGAGAATAGGGCTCAAAGTGATTTACAAAACCCTAACCGTATTGTGCAAACAGGAGATCGGTATGATTATAATTATGAAATATATGCATCGACTATTAATGGATATGCACAAGCTCAATTCAAATACAAAAAAATCAATTTTTTTATGGCAGGAGATATTTCTCAGGCCTCTTATCAAAGAAACGGTCTTTTTGAAAACGGATATTTTCCAGGACAACAATCTTTAGGAAAAAGCCCGGCTGTCGAGTTTAAAAATTATGGACTTAAAGGAGGTACTACGCTAAGGATTCATGGACATCATTCTTTAAACTTAAACGCTGCATATTTTACGAAGGCTCCTAGTATTAGAAATACTTTTGTAAATGTTCGACAAAGCAATGCATCTGTATCTCAATTAATTGGTAAAAATCAGGAAAATGAAAAAATTGAATCTATTGATGCCAGTTACATATTTCGTTCTTCAAAAATCAAAGCAAAAATAACAGGTTATTATACTAAAATCTTTGATGCTTCAAACATATCTTTCTTTTTTACTCAGGCAATTTCAGGGTCGGGTGCTGGTTTTGTCCAGGAAATTCTAACCGATGTTGATAAATTACATATTGGTGGTGAACTGGGTATTGAATATCAAATTACTCCCACTATAAAACTTAAAAGTGCTGCTGCCGTTGGACAGTTTACTTATAATAACAATCCCGAACTGGCACTTGCCAGTACTAGCGAAATTTTTAACGATTTTCAGGGAATACGATCCTTTGGAAAATCTGCTCTAAAAGGCTATCATCTTTCTGGTGGGCCTCAAAATGCAACTCAATTAGGTTTTGAATATCGCGATCCTAATTTTTGGTGGTTCGGTGCTACTACCAATTACTTTTCAAACGCATTTATAAGTGTTAGCCCGTTTGCAAGAACCTCAAATTTTAACCAAGACGAAGATGGACTTCCATTTAATGATTATGATGAAACCATTGCGAAGGCGCTATTACAACAAGAACGTTTTGATGATTATATTTTGGTTAATGCTATTGGGGGTAAATCCTGGAAAATTAAAAAATATTATGTTGGTTTTTTTGCTTCTATTAACAACATCCTTGACCAAAAATACAGAACTGGCGGTTTTGAGCAGACTAGAAATGCTAATTATAGACGTGCCTTAGAAGAGTCTCAGCGAGAAACCCCAGTGTTCGGACCGAAATACTATTATGGCTTTGGCACATCTTATTACCTCAATTTTTATATACGATTTTAACTATTAACATGAAGAATATGTCTACTAAGAATTTAAAAACAGTTTTACATGTGTTTATAATCTCAATAAGCATGCTTAACTGTACTCCCGAAAAAGATTTTGCTACACCTCCTCTTATTATAGAAGAACCATCAATAAATGGAACTGTTATTGGTATAGAGGCTGTACTGGGTATTATGAATCAAGAAATAGAAAAAGAGGGTGAAAATGCGAAAGCTACTTTCGAGAACACGAACAACTATATTGTTGGTTATGTGATTTCAAGTGACAAAGGAGGTAATTTTTTTAAAGAACTTATACTTCAGAACAGTAATGTAAATCCAACTGCAGGAATCCGATTATTAATTGATAACGCTCCTTTATATACCTCTTATGAGTTTGGTCGTAAAGTATTTGTACAATTAGATGGGTTGTCTGTAGGTATAGAAAATGGCTTACCTACACTAGGAGTTTTGAACGGAAATACAGTAGAGCCTATTCCCTCTTTTACTGTCAATAACATGATTACAAGATCTTCCGAAGTATTTCCTGTTACACCTTTAGAAATTATTATGGAAGATTTTACTGATCGCTTTTTAAACGTTTATGTCAAAATTAATAACCTTCAATTTAATAAAAACATTGTCCTTGATAATAATGCATTTACGTTTGCTGCTGAACCCAATGATGAATTTGATGGAGAACGTATGCTTGAAAGTTGTGAAACTGGAAGATCAACCATTTTAAGCACCAGTACTTTCTCAGATTTTAAAGGACTTACACTGCCTGATCAAAAAGGAAGTTTTACAGGTATATTAACTAAAAATTTTCGTGGAGATGCATTCAATCTTGTGCTTAATGATCCTAATGGGTTGGTTTTTGACGTTGAAAGCAGATGTGATCCTACAGTTCTCGAATGTTCCTCTACAGAACAAGGAAATACTATTTTGTTTAAAGAAGATTTTACCGGATTAAAAATAAAAGATCTCGAGGAATCCGGATGGATTAATATAAATACAACAGGAGGTAAATTAGATTATGAAATAGGTGATTTTGCAGAAAATCAATATGCACAAATAACAGGGTTTAGATCAAAAGAACCCATATATGAAGTTTGGTTAGTATCTCCAGAAATTGATCTAAATAATTCGACTGCTGAAACGCTAGATTTTGATGTGCAGACTGGCTATGATAACGGGAATATTCTAGAGGTTTTTGTTGCTAATGACTTTACGGGTGACATAAAAACCGCTACTTGGGCAAAACTAGACGCAAATCTTCCCCGAGGTCCATTTAATGCTTTTGGTGATACTGTACCTGCCGGACCGGTAGGGCTATCGTGCGTTGAAGGCCAGATAAGAATAGGTTTTCGATATATTGGAGGAGATCCCAGGGCAACCACTCGGTATCATATTGATAATGTTATTGTCAAAAGTAATTGATCCTAATATTTAATTATCATATACTTATTCTCTAATCATACCTATATGTGGTATGCCGTCTTCAAGATATTCCTCTCCTATTTGAGTAAATCCATGCGTTTCATAAAACCTTTTTAGATAGGTCTGAGCCGATATTTTAATACTTTTGGTATTAAAATGTTTTTCTATTGCAGCAATACTTTCCTTAATAAGATCATGGCCATAACCAAATTTTCTTTCGTTTTGAGATACTACTACCCTACCAATACTCGCTTTTTCAAAATAATGGCCGGCATTAAAAATTCTGGTATACGCCACCAATTCGTGATCTTTATATCCTATAACATGTAGCGCGTTTTGATCTTTGTTATCGATATCTTGATATACACAATCTTGTTCGACCACAAAAACGGCTGCGCGTAAGCGCAAAATTTTGTATAATTCAGATGTTGATAGCTCGTTAAAACTCTTAACTTTATAGATCAATTCCATACTTAATCAGTCTTGTACAATAATATCTTTACTATCCTTTTTTCCGAACTCTGGCTGTAATGTTACATGATTAATTCCAAAATTTTCATGAAGTATATCTTCTATTTCATGAAGTATTTTTCCGAACTCTGAAACATTAATATCGCCATTGAAATCAATATGGGCTTCTAGGTGTGTTTCTTCTTCATTGAGTTGCCAAACATGAATATGGTGGATACTCTTTACTTTAGGCAATGCATTTACCAGTTGCACAATTTCTTTCACCTGGATTGTATCTGGTGTATATAGCATTAAGACCTTGAAAGATTTTTTTAGTAAATCATATCCAACTACGATTAGATAAATGGCTATTACAAAAGTGAGTACGCTATCAACCCAATATAATTCGTAAAATCGCATCAATAAACCACCAATCAAAACTGCAACCGATGCCATTAAGTCTGTAATGAGATGTAAGTATGCAGAACGCATATTCATATTTATCTTGCTATCTTTTCTAAGTAACAAAACACTTAATCCATTTCCTAAAATTGCAATAGCAGAGAGCATGATTACGATACGAGCACTTATCGCCTGTGGGTTTTGCAATCGCTCAATAGCTTCAAAAATTAAAATAATCGCAATAACCATAAGAGAAGCAGCATTTATAAATGCTGCCATAATTTCGGCTCTTTTAAATCCGAAAGTCCTTTTGATGGACGCTTCCTTTTTTGCCAATCTATTGGCAAAATAACTTACAACCAAAGAAATTACATCGCTAAAATTATGTAGTGCATCTGAAAGTAATGATAAACTACCGGACATCAACCCACCTACTACTTGAGCCGCTGTTATACCAATATTTAAGAAGATAGAAAATAGTAAATTTCGCCCTGTGAGTTTTTGATGAGAATGATTATGAGCGCGATGATGTGCCATAGTTTATATGCATGCTGGTATTTTATTTACTCGTTTGAGATGTCTACCTCCTTCAAAAGCTGTGTTAAGAAAAATCTTAACCATTTCTATAGCCTGGGGTTGTGAGGTAAACCTGGCAGGTATACATATTATATTAGCATCGTTATGTTGTCTTGTTAATTCTGTAATTTCTTTTGTCCAACAGAGTCCCGCTCGCACATTTTCATATTTATTTGCGGTCATGCACACACCATTACCGCTACCACAAATTAAAATACCGTAGTCGACATTTTTAGAATCTACATCTTTCGCTACTGGATGTACAAAATCAGGATAGTCTACACTATTTTCTTCATTAGTACCATAATTGCTTACTTCTATTCCTTCTGATTTTAAATATTCAATAATTGCGAACTTGTATACTGTTCCCGCATGATCGTTACCTATGGCGATTCTCATTTTTATATTCTTTTTATTCTTTAAACAAAGATACTTTAATCTAAAAAAAGTAATGTCCAAAAAATCAATAATTTAATCTAGTGTTATATCAGTGTTCATAACACTAGTCTCTCTGTTAACATTGGATGTCAACAAATAGTTACTAAGTTTCTGAAAGTTTTTTTGCTCATTTTGTTTTTTATTAGAATACAATGTCATCTACATCAAATCAAAATTTAAACTCACTTTTTTTTGGACAAGTTTTTAAGTGTTAAGTAAATGTTATGAACTACGGTTTTTCCGTAAAAGTATTAAAATTTTAATGTGTTCATTATCTATCAACAGCTGTTAATTACATTTTATTTTTAGAACATCTTCAATGTGTTAGAACATTAATATCCTGTTCATATGTTTGTGAAAATTTAGTTTAACTTAAAAAGCAAATAAAATGTAAAAAAGTTATACCGCTATCCACACTACATCATAACTATCATTATTAATTTTAAATTTCAAAAAAGAAAAATGATATATTAAATATATGTTGAAAACTATACTATAATTTGAGGAAATAATTTATACTATTCTTAAATGTGAATTTGTATTTAGATCATCTATAATTTCTAGTACTTTGGTTTTATCTTTTTGATGTACTTTGAGATTAATACCGCCTAAGGCATTTGAATAAAATGGGAAAAACCCTATCATTGTTTCATTTTCGAAGAAGTAAGAGACCCCCTCCTGATCCAGAAGAAGTTTTAATATCGCATATTCGTATGGATAAGTGTATGTTTTTATAATGATAAAATCTTTCATTAAATGAGCCAGATAATTATAGATTATTTAAAGATACAAAATCTAAAAAAACTAATTTATCTCTATAGCTTCACGGTCTATTGGAGCAGCACCTTGTATTTCAGATTCGTGAACGGTATCTTTTTTTTGATCGATGGTATTATTTATGTAAAGGGTAAAGGAGTATATACCCAACAGAAAAATCAGGAAGAAAAACAAAATGATTTTATGTATTTTTTTAATTTTTAGCATATCAATCAAAACGATAACGCGTAGATACAAAATCTAGTGTAATAAAATTAAGTAAATTTTAAGAAAAATTATAAATTTTGTTGAGAATTCTTAAATGTAAATCATTGATTTACAGATTACGCATTTTTTACGAATTAAACAGTTATTCATTTTAATGATTAGTAAAAGTTTAAACCTAAAATTATAGATGTTGAAAGATAAGCTGTACTTTTATCAGATATATTATAATTGATATTAATGAAAAGAAAGAGTAGAAGAATAAAAAAGTCTCCAAAAATAGAGAATATCACTCAAGGAATACTCAAAATATTAAAATCTGAACCTAATCAATCCTTTAATTATAAGCAAATTGCATCTAAGTTTGGAGTAAACGATGCAAGTAGTAGAAACCAGATTATAAAAAAATTATCACAACTTGCAGCCAAAAAGCAAATTGAAGAAGTAGGACGGGGAAAATTCAAAATAATACCCAACATAAATACATATTCTGGGATTTTAGACGTTACTTCAAAGGGAAGTGGATATGTTATAGTTGAAGATTTAGAAGATGATATTTTTATTCCTAATAATAATTTAAATAAAGCATTACATGGTGATGAGGTAGAAGTATACGTATATCGTAGAAAAAGAAGAGGTAAAAGTGAAGGGGAAATTACTAGAGTCATTACTCGTAAAAAGAATGAATTTGTTGGCGTTATAGAGATTCAGAAGAATTATGCATTTGTGAATATGCAGGATCCTAAAATGTATACCGATGTCTTTGTTCCTAAAAATAAAATTGGCGAAGCCGAGGATGGAGATAAAGTATTGGTTAGATTAGAAGATTGGCCAGAAAATGCAGATTCTCCCTTCGGAAAAGTAGTTAAAGTGCTAGGAAAGCCAGGAGAACATAATACAGAAATTCACGCTATTTTGGCTCAGTATGGATTGCCTTATGATTTTCCTGAAGAAGTTGAAGAATATGCAAATACTCTAGATACAAGCATACAGGATTCTGAGATAAAAAAACGTAGAGATATGAGAGATATTCTAACGTTTACTATTGATCCAAAAGACGCAAAAGACTTTGATGATGCATTATCATTTCAGGTATTAGATAATGGTAATTATGAAATCGGAATTCATATTGCAGATGTATCTCATTACGTTAAACCTGGAACCATACTAGACGATGAAGCTTATGAAAGAGCAACTTCGGTTTATTTGGTAGATAGGGTAGTACCTATGCTACCAGAAGTTCTTTCAAATAATGCATGTTCATTAAGACCTAATGAAGAAAAATATACATTTTCTGCGGTTTTCGAATTAACTAATAAAACCGAAATCAAGAACCAATGGTTCGGTAGAACAGCAACGTATTCTGATGCACGTTTTTCATACGAAGAAGCACAATATATTATTGAAACTAAAGAAAATTTAATTCCTGCAGAGATTTCCCTTACTGGAAAAGCTTATAAAACCGATCAACATATTGCCGATGCAATTCTTAAATTAGATGAATTAGCCAAAATCATGCGTACCAAGAGAATGCAGCAGGGAGCTATTTCTTTTGACAAGGTAGAGGTTAAGTTTGGTTTAAATGAAAATAACGAACCGATAGGAGTGTTTTTTAAGACCTCTAAGGACGCCAATAAACTTATAGAGGAGTTTATGCTACTAGCCAATAAAAAGGTTGCAGAATTTATCGGAAAACAAAATCCTAAAAAAACATTTATATATAGAGTACATGATGAGCCTAATGATGAAAAATTAGCAGCTTTACAAAACATCATTGGTAGATTTGGATATAAACTGGATCTTAGGGATCGAAAAACAACCACCAAATCACTTAATGGTTTACTGAAGGATGTTCAGGGAAAAAAAGAGCAGAACTTAGTGGATACCCTGGCAATTCGTAGTATGAGCAAGGCAGAATATACTACCCATAACATTGGTCATTACGGATTGGCGTTTGATTATTATTCCCATTTTACTTCTCCCATACGAAGATATCCTGATGTTATGGCACACCGTTTGTTGCAACATTATTTGGATAAAGGTAAATCTGCTTCAGAAGAAGAGTACGAAGAAAAGTGTAATCATAGCAGTAGTATGGAAAATCTTGCAGCTAGCGCAGAGAGAGATTCAATAAAGTTTATGCAAATAAAATTTATGAAAGATCATAAAGATGAACAATTTCTTGGAGTAATTTCTGGAGTAACAGAATGGGGTATATACGTAGAGATTATAAGCAATAAATGCGAAGGAATGATTCGTCTTAAAGATATTAGTGATGATCATTTTATTTTTGATCAGGATGAATATGCAGTAATTGGACAGAATTCTAAGAAAATATACCAATTAGGCGATGAAGTCTATGTAAAAGTAAAAAACGCAGATTTGGTTAAAAGACATTTAGATTTTACTCTTTTAGGGAGTAAAGAGGATATAGAATAATTAATATTTAAAATAAAACACAAAAGTCTTAAGTCTAATTTTAAAACTAAAACAAGATGCAAAAGCTAGTATTTCTTTTGGTAGTTGCAATTGTAACTACCGTGCAAGGGCAGGATAAAATTACAAAGAATGTAGGTGATTTTAATGAATTAAAAGTATTTGATAAAATTCATGTGATTTTAGTTCAGGGAAACGAGAACAAAGTAGAAATCACTGGCAATAAAAGAAGAGAAGTTGAGATTGTTCAAAATAACAACCTTTTAAAAGTTAGAATGTCTTTAGATAACCTTTGGGATGGTGATAATACTAAAGTGGTAGTATATTACACTGAAATTAAAAAACTTGACGCCAATGAAGGCGCTAAAGTAAAAGTAAAAAATCTTCTCAAAGCGACATCTCTGGATATAAGAGCTCAGGAAGGAGCAACTATTGTGGCCAAGATTAATGCAAATTATTTATATAGTAAGGTGGTCACTGGAGGAGAAGTAGAACTTTTTGGTGAGGTAAAAGAACAGGAAGTTATCATTAATTCTGGCGGACAGTATTATGCTAAAGATCTTCAAACAGATGATACTAAGGTTTCACTTAGTGCGGGTGGTACCGCTGAAGTGAATGCCAAAAATTATGTTAAAGCGAATACTAATGCAGGTGGAACCATAAGAATTTTTGGTAATCCAAGAGAAATGGATACTCAAAAACTTTTAGGCGGAAAAATTATTGAAGTTAACTAAGTAGTTTTTTAACTTTGTAAGAAACACTTAAATATTCTATGCTTCAAGATGCCCAGACTGCTATACCTTTAGGATTTTTATTAGCATTTCTAATAGGACCTGTTTTTTTTGTACTATTAGAAACTGCGGCGATAAAAGGTTTTAGAGCAGCTCTGGCAGTAGATTTAGGTGTGATTTTGGCAGATATTGCATTTATTTTGATTGCTTATTTTAGTACAAATAAGATTCTCGAAAAAATAAAAGATGATCCTGCATTATTCATTTTTGGAGGAGTTTTATTGGCTACGTATGGGATAATTTCTTTTATTCAAGAGCGAAAAAATTATAATAGACTCAGAGATACCTCTGTCGAAATTATCAATAAGCATAACTATTTGAAACTTTTTGTAAAAGGATTTTTACTCAATTTTATTAATATTGGAGTCCTTGGCTTTTGGTTGAGTATTATCATCGTTATAGGTCCACAACTGGATATGGATACGAACAGAATAGCATATTTTTTTGCGGTAGTCTTAGGCACGTATCTTTTTATAGATGTCTTCAAGATGTTGTTGGCTAAGCGACTAAAAAGAAAATTAACTCCAAAAAGGACATACATTATTAAAAGGGTGATTAGTATTATGATGGTGGTATTTGGTGTGTTTTTGATATTAAAAGGTATAGTTCCTGATACCGTAGAACAAAAGATTCAAGATAGATTTGAAAAAATAAGACCAGAAAGAAATTTTAAATAAAAAAATCCTGTAAATAAGTTACAGGATTTTTTTGAGGTGTCGAGCGGATTCGAACCGCTGTAGATGGTGTTGCAGACCACTGCCTAGCCACTCGGCCACGACACCCATTTTTGGTTGGTTGGCAAATGTAAAAAAATTTATGAATACTTCTCAAATGATTTTACATTAAAACACAACTACCAGCAATTTAATAGTATAAAGTTAACGATTTTTACTTCTGGTAATCGTTACCATTTCAACATTCCCTCCTATTGGTGGGTTAATTTTAGAAACATCTATTGTTACTTTTTGCACCATGGGAATTTCGTTTAATATACGAACTAAAATACGTTCTGCAGCATGTTCTAACAATTTAGAACGAATTGCCATCTCTTCTTTAACAATGTGGTTAAGATGAACATAATCTACTGTGTCTCCCAAACGATCGGTAGCTGCAGAGGGTGTTAGATCTGCTTTTACCTTTAAATCTACCCTATAATCAGAACCTATTTTTTTTTCTTCAACAAGGCACCCGTGATAGGCATAAATCTTAATATTCTTTAATCTTATTAATCCCACCTAATTTTTTGACAAAGGTAAACAGTTTATTTTTATCTATGTACGGGAAAACAACCCTTTTTTTAATAGAAACAAAAAGAAGGTTATATTACTTTGCAAGATTAGATTTTTAGTAGTTTTGTATTAGATTTTATACATAATGACAGAGGATAAAAAATCGCTCAATTTTATAGAGCACATTATAGAAGAAGACCTTAAAAATGGAATGAATCGAGATGATTTACGTTTTCGTTTTCCACCAGAACCTAATGGGTATTTACACATTGGCCATACCAAGGCTATTGGCATTAGTTTTGGTCTGGGTCTAAAGTACAATGCGCCGGTTAATTTACGCTTTGATGATACAAATCCAGCAAAAGAAGAACAAGAGTATGTAGATGCTATCAAAGAGGATATTGCCTGGTTAGGATATAAGTGGGACCAGGAGTGCTATTCTTCAGATTACTTTCAACAATTATATGATTGGACCGTTCAATTGATAAAAGAAGGGAAAGCTTATGTAGATTCTCAATCTGCAGAAGCCATTGCAGAACAAAAGGGAACGACTACAGAACCTGGTATTAATAGTCCTTATAGGGACCGCTCTGTTGACGAAAACCTGGATCTTTTTAGGAGAATGAAGCAGTGTGAGTTTGATGAAGGAGAACATGTGGTACGAGCGAAAATAGATATGGCAGATCCCAATATGTTGATGCGGGATCCCTTAATGTATAGAATCCTTAAAAAATCACATCATAGAACCGGGGATGAATGGTGTATTTATCCCATGTATGATTGGACTCATGGTGAGAGTGATTATATAGAAAATATTTCTCACTCATTGTGTTCTCTGGAGTTTAAGCCTCATAGAAAGCTTTATGATTGGTTTTTAGATCAGGTTTATAGCAATGATATTCGTCCGAAGCAGCGAGAATTCGCACGTCTTAATCTAAGCTATACTATCATGAGTAAACGTAAATTACTCAGATTGGTCGAAGAAGGAATTGTATCAGGTTGGGATGATCCAAGAATGCCCACAATTTCGGCATTAAGAAGAAGAGGATATACACCCGCATCTATAAGAAAGTTTGTAGAGACGGTAGGAGTGGCAAAACGAGAAAATGTAATTGATGTATCATTACTGGAGTTTTGTGTACGAGAAGATCTTAATAAAATAGCGCCAAGAGTGATGGCTGTTTTAGACCCTGTTAAACTTATAATCACGAATTATTCTGAAGGAAAAGAAGAGTGGCTAGAAGCAGAAAATAATCCAGAGGATGAAACTGCTGGTTCAAGAATGATGCCTTTTTCAAGGGAATTGTACATCGAAAAAGAGGATTTTAAGGAAGAAGCTGGGCGAAAATTCTTTAGACTCACCTTAGGAAAGGAAGTGCGCCTTAAAAATGCATATATTATCAAAGGAGAACGTGTTGTAAAAGATGCTGAAGGAGATATAACAGAGATTCATTGTACATATGATCCAAAGAGTAAGTCGGGTAGTGGTACTGATGAATCTAAGCGTAACGTAAAGGGTACGTTGCATTGGGTTTCGGTAGCCCATGCTATTCCTGCAGAAGTAAGAATATACGATCGATTATTTAATGATGAAGCGCCAGATGGTCATAAGGACAGAGATTTTATGGAGTTTTTGAACCCTGATTCTTTAAAGGTAATTACAGGATATGTAGAGCCAAGCTTAAATGAAGTGAAACCGTTAGATCAGTTTCAGTTTCAAAGACTGGGATATTTCAATGTGGATCCAGATAGTAAACCTGAGGCATTGGTATTTAATAAAACAGTGGGTTTACGTGATACTTGGGCCAAGGTGAAACCAACTTCGGAAAAACAAAACACTGTAAAAACACCACAAAATACTCAAAAAGAGATACCTGCAATAGAAGAAATTAAAAGAGCAGGGAAAAAGTATACTAATTTACCTGATGATAAAAGAGAAATACTTAAAAATAAGATAAAGGAAGCCGCAAAAAATGTATCTATTGAGGAGCTGGAACCTCTATTCGAAACTGCTGTAAAGAAGGCCGGAACTCGTATTGCTACTATGATTTCTTTAGGTGTAGTCCTTAATAATGAGGGAATACAACCTAATGGGCTGGCTAAAGATTTTATCAATAAAGCAATAGAGGATAGGAATGAATTATTACAAAACGAAGCTAGGGAACTAGCTTCAAAATATTCATTATAATAATAAATCCCGAAGAACATGAGTTGTTATTTCGGGATTTTTATTCTTTCTTTTCTAGTTATCGGCAATATGCTCGTCTAAAGGAATCTCTATATCTGTTCTAAACCGTGGAAACAATTTTTTTGTTTCCGGATCATCTAGTAATTTGTTTGATTCTACAAAATACCATTGCTCTTTTTTATCGTTGTAAAAACCAAATAATGAGCTTTTTAGAATTACCGATCGTCCGCTAAAGTCCATCTCTGTTGTGGTTTTAACTAGGCAACGATACTCCCGGTTTTCTTTTCTAACATCGGTCACTTCATCAATTTCAGAGCTAACGATCTTTATTTTTTGAGCATCCATGGTTCTAAAAATATCATTCATAGTAGCCATAAGTTGTTTTTCTCCGTATGCTTTATAAACTTTAGGATGAGTATATTTTAAGATGCTGCTTAAATTTCTATCGATAGATGCTTGTGAAGTTGCTTTAGCATCCCTGGCCGCCTGTTTTTTTAATGTCTTGATATTTTGGGAAAAAACGCTTCCCGAAATAAAAAGTAAGATAATTAAGTAATTTTTCATGGGGATAAATTTTTATAAAGATAAGGATTTTTTTACACCATAGTATATTTTGATGGTTTTATTGATATTTATTAGTTTTTCTTATTAAATATAGCTTTGTATAAAGCGATTTAATGCCTTTATAAACATTGAGCTTATAATTTTATTGTATCTAGGGATGCAAATTAATTAGAACGCTTTAAATAGATTTTAGTAAAAAAATAACCCGATCACAAAATGTAACCGGGATAAAATTTCAAATTTGAATTATTTTATTTATTAGTATCGGGTTTTTTTCCACTGATACCTTTTTTGGTATTTTGTTTTTTCATTTCTTCACCAATTAGATTTGAAGCTGTGAATGAAGCAATCATGTTATTTAACATATCGCTTCCTGTTTGTGGCGAATTGGGCAACAAAATTAAATTTGTATTTGTTTCTTCCCCTATAGATTGAAGGGTGTCATAATGTTGAGTAACAACAATTAGAGCAGAAGCTTCTTGAGAATTGATACCTACATTATTTAGGACGTCTACACTTTCTTCAAGGCCTCTAGCTATTTCTCTACGTTGATCAGCGATACCTTGACCTTGTAATCTTTTGCTTTCTGCTTCGGCTCGAGCTTTTGCAACAATTTTAATACGCTCTGCTTCTGCTTCGTATTCTGCAGCTACTTTTTCGCGTTCTGCAGCATTAATACGGTTCATTGCTTCTTTTACCTGCATATCAGGATCTATGTCGGTAACTAATGTTTTTATGATATCGTATCCATAATTCACCATAGCTTCGTTAAGCTCTTGTTTTACTGCAATGGCAATATCGTCCTTGCGTTCAAAAACATCATCAAGTTTCATTTTAGGAACTTCTGCACGAACTACATCAAATACATAAGAGGTGATTTGATCATGCGGATTTTCTAATTTATAGAAAGCATCATACACTTTCTCTTTAATAACCTGAAATTGAACTGATATTTTAAGACGCACAAATACATCATCTTTTGTTTTGGTTTCTACCAAAACATCTAGTTGTTGAATTTTTAAATTGATACGTCCCGCTATTCGATCGAATACAGGAATTTTAAAATGCAATCCAGAATTTCTTATGCTTAGAAACTTACCAAAGCGTTCTACAATGGCTGCCGTTTGTTGTTTTACCGTGAATATTCCTGATACTAGAATTATAAAGCCAAAAATGAACACCGGAATTAAATATAGACCCATTATTTTTTTGTTTAAAAGTTAGTGTTTAAATAGAATGGAATGTACTGAAAAAACCTGAAAAATAAGGCTTATTTACGAATTGTTATCATAGCAGTTGACATTCCCGAACTGCCTGATGTACCAAAAGGGATAGAAAGAACTTCCCAGCCATATTTTTGATATTGTACAGGATGTCTTTAACCTCTTTTCTTAGTTTTTCTGTTATCCAAAAGTTTAAAGCTTCGTATAGTATAAGTATGTGGTATATTGAAAATGTTACACTTTTTTAAAATAGATAGTCATAACAGAATCAAAACGACAGTTCCTTTCAGTTTTTTATTTAATTATAGCTTTTCTATAACGTTTTCTATTCTTTGTATGGTTTCCTTTTTTCCAATTAATGAGGCAATTAAGAATAAATCGGGTCCTTGTAGAGATCCCACTAGAGCTATTCGTAAAGGCATCATTATTTTACCAAAACCAATTTCTTTACCAGTTATCCAGCCTTTGACAGCGTTAGAAACATTCTCTTCTGAAAAAATGGTAACATCGTTAAGTATTCTGATTAACTCATGCATTAGCATTGGCGTATCTTCCTTCCAGGCTTTTTTAACAGCCTTTTGATCATATACATTCGGAGCAATAAAGAAGAAATGACTAAGATCCCATAAATCTTTAATAAAAACAGCTCTTTCTTTTATGGCATCTATAATAGTTTCAATATTAGCTTGAGTAGATATGTTTTTTTCAGAAAGGATAGCCGTGAATTGTTTTGCCAAAAAACTGGAATCTGTTCTTTGCAAATGTTGTTGCTGAAACCATTTTGTTTTTTCGGGATCAAATTTAGCACCGGCTTTGTTAACGCGCTTAAGATCGAATTCTTTGATAAGCTCTTCTAACAAAAACAATTCTTGTTCTGTACCTGGATTCCAACCAAGAAAAGCAAGCATATTAATAACTGCCTCTGGTAGATAACCATCTTCTCTATATCCCGATGAAATTTCATTGGTTTTAGGATCTTTCCATTGTAATGGAAATACTGGAAATCCCATTTTTTCACCATCGCGTTTACTTAATTTTCCTTTTCCTACAGGTTTGAGAATAAGCGGCAAATGAGCAAATTTAGGAGAATCCCAACCTAAGCAACGATATAAAAGAATGTGTAGCGCTAGAGAAGGCAACCATTCTTCGCCCCGAATTACGTGAGTAATTTTCATTAAATGGTCATCTACAACATTGGCCAGATGATAGGTGGGCATACCATCACTTTTAAATAATATTTTATCATCAAGAGTATTGGTATCAATTTGTATATCACCCCGAATCTCATCAAAAAAATGTAAGGTTTCATCTTTAGGAGCTTTAAACCTAATCACATAGGGTTCTCCTGAGTTTATTTTAGAACTAACTTCTTTAGAAGACAATGACAACGAGTTACTCAACTTTTCTCTATTGTGCCAATTGTAAATAAACGTTTTTCCGCTGGTCTCATGCTCTTTTCTGTGTTTTTCAAGATCCGTGGTCGTATCAAAAGCATAGTATGCATGTCCGCTATGTATAAGTTGATCTGCATATTGTTTATACAAATGTTTACGCTGACTTTGTCGATAAGGCCCAAAGCCTCCATCTTTATCAGGTCCTTCATCAAAAGGAATAGTACACCAGTCAAGAGCATCTTTTATGTATTCTTCTGCTCCTTCAACATAACGATTTTGATCGGTATCTTCTATTCTAAGAACAAATACACCGTTGTGTTTTTTGGCAAAAAGATAATTAAATAGTGCTGTTCGTACACCTCCTATATGTAAGGGCCCAGTAGGACTGGGTGCAAATCGTACCCTAACGTTCTTTGTCATGATTGTGTTTTTATAAACCTAATACGTTTTCAAAAATAGAATGACAAAGATACAATCTTAGGGACGGTATGTAAACGTTTTTGTCTTTGAAATTTTAGGCTGGATTTTTTGCAATGTCTTTCATTTCACGTGGAACATGTTTGTTCATAATCAGAAACCACAAGGGTGGAATAAGTGCTAAGACCATCGAGGTAGGATAACCAAAAGGTAACTGAGGACTTTGATCATGGTGATCTAGTATTTGATATTTTTTCGATGCACGGTGATGATGGTCACTATGTCTTGTTAGTTCGTAAAGCAGAACTCTACCAAGAGTGTGATTAGAGTTCCAGGAGTGAATTTCTCTAACGCGTTCATATCGGCCAGATGAAGTTTTCTTTCTAACCAATCCATAATGTTCGATATAATTTATGGTTTCTAGTAACAAGAAGCCTACTATTCCACTGAATAAAGCAACCTGTAATCCAAAAAAACCAAAAGTAAAATAGACTATCGTTAAATATGAGATTGTGATTAAGAGGTACCATAGCATATCATTTTTAATAGAAAAAAACGATAATTTATTTTTTTTAAGTAGCGATGTTTGAATTTTCCAGGCACTAAAATATTGCCCTATAGCCGAGGTTATCCAGAAAAAATAGACGAGTTGGTTATATTTGGCGGTAGCAGGATCTTCTGTGGTTCCTACCTTTTGATGGTGTCCGAAATTATGTTCAACATAAAAATGCATATACAATGATGGAAGAAGCAGTGCTTTGCCAATGAATCGCTCTTTGGTAAAACGGTGACCTAATTCATGTCCAACGTTAATTCCATTTGTTCCAAATACAATTCCAGTTGAGATTACGATTCCAACAATTTCATAAGTTTCTAATTGGGTGGTTGTGCAGATGTGTAAAGTTAAAAATAAAAGACCATATACAATAGGAAGGTTGAGATACAACAACCAGTCAAATAGTCTTTTCTTGTTTTTTGAAAGCCGTTCTTCTTCGTTTAAATTTTGTTTAGAAGAAGGAGTGAAAAGTTCAACTACCGGAATGAAACCAAAAGCATAGATAGGTGTCAGAAACGTGAAAATATCCTGTAACCACAAACCTATTAAAGCCATAACAGGGATAGTATATGCACAGATGTACTTTAAATCTTTCATAACAAGTTAATTGTTAACGGGTTGAATTATCATAAATATAACAATTCTATTGGAAATAAAATTGTAGTTTTAAAGGTTAATGAAAAAGTGATGGGTTGCTATGGATAATTTTGAGCATATAAAAGGAAAGTTAGAAAGGTTTATCAAAAAATATTATGCCAACAAATTAATAAAGGGTATTATTCTTTTTTTTGCAATAGGAGTTTTATATTTTTTGGCCACCTTGTTAATTGAGAATTTTTTGTGGTTAGGTAGGTTAGGAAGAACCATTTTGTTTTGGTTGTTTATTGGGGTGGAAATAGGCTTGTTTGTAAAATTTATAATTTTACCAATTACCCAGCTTTTCAGATTAACAAAAGGAATTAGTTTTCAAGACGCATCTGAAATTATAGGGAACCATTTTCCAGAGATAAATGATAAGCTTTTGAATTTGTTGCAGCTAAGCGAGAACGAATCTTCTTCTTCTTTATTATTAGCAGGCATCGAGCAAAAATCAAGTCAATTGCGCCCGATACCTTTTAAAGTGGCTATCAATTTTAGAAAAAACATTAAGTATTTAAAGTATGCGGCAATTCCTGTGATTTTGTTTTTATTATTACTTGCCTTCAATAAAACTAATTGGATTTCAGATAGTTATAACAGAGTAGTGAATTATCAGGTTGCCTATGAGCCGCCAGCACCTTTTCAGTTCTTTGTTATGAATAACAAGCTCAATGCTTTTGAGAATAAGGATTATCTTCTTCAGGTTAGAGTGGCCGGTGAAATAATTCCAGAGAGTGTTACCATTTCATACAATAATGAAGTTTACTTTTTGAAAAACAGTAAGCCCGGAGAGTTTGAATACACATTCATTCAACCAAAAGAGTCTATAGAATTTGTATTAGAGGCGAACGGGATTTCTTCAATTCCATATAATCTATCGGTTGTGCCTGTGCCTTCTTTGTTAAATTTCGAAATGAAGTTGGACTACCCAAGATACACGAGAAAGAAGGACGAGGTGTTGAAGAGTACAGGCAATGCAACTATTCCCGAAGGAACAAAAGTTAGATGGACGGTATTTACCAAAAACACAAATAAAGTAGAGATAAAGACTAAAGATTCTATGTTGAATCTTCTAAAAGAAAAGAATGTATTTATCAAAGAAATGCCAGTGTATTCGAGTATGGATTATGAGATCACTACCTCAAATGAGAGTGTTAAAAATTATGAAAATCTTTCCTTTAATTTAAATGTAGTAAAAGATCAATTTCCAGAATTAAACCTTAAGTCTGAAAAGGATACGGTTGATAATCAGACTATATATTTTTTTGGGAGGATAAGTGATGATTATGGTCTTAGCAAATTAAGATTAGTATATTATAAGACTACCGATGCTTCTAAGAAAGTATATGAAAATATACCTATAGAAAAGGCAAGTTTTGATGAATTTATATTCGCTTTTCCTGCCAACCTGAATTTAGTATCTGGGGTTAATTATGAATTTTATTTTGAGGTTTTTGATAATGATGTTTTGCATAAGTATAAAAGTACCAAAAGCCAGGTTTTTGATTTCAGAAAACTTACAGAAGATGAGTTAGAGAGTAAATTGCTACAGAAACAGAACGAGGCAATTTCTGGGCTTAATAAATCACTCGATAAATTTAAAAAACAGGAAGAAGAACTTAAAAGTCTGAGTAAACTGCAAAAGGAAAAGAAGAGATTGGATTTTAATGATAAGAAAAAATTAGAAGAGTTTTTAAATCGTCAGAAACAACAAGAAAAAATGATGCAGGATTTTTCGAAAAAGTTGAAGGACAATCTTGATCAGTTAGATAGGAAGAAAGGGGAAGAACCATTCAAAGATGCTTTGAAAGAGAGGCTGGAAAGAAACGAAGAACGTTTAAAAAGAAATGAGAAGCTCTTGGAAGAAATTGAACGTTTGGCAGACAAGATTCAGAAAGAAGAGTTAACAGAAAAACTGGAAGATTTAGGAAAGGAAAACAAAAACATCAAGAAGAATTTAGAACAACTTTTAGAGTTGACAAAAAGGTATTATGTGATAGAAAAGCATGAGAAATTGGGCAAAGCTCTACAGGATTTAGCCGAAAAACAGGAACAACTTTCAGAAAAAAAAGAAGAGGAAAACACAAAAGAAAAGCAGGATCAGTTAAACAAGGAATTCGAGAATTTTCAAAAGGAGATGGAGGAGCTCAGAAAAGAAAATGAGAAACTCAAGAAGCCTATGAATTTGGATCAAGAGAAGAATGAAGAGAAAGAAATCAAAGAGGAACAGCAAAAGGCAAATGATCATCTAGAAAAAGAAAATAAATCTGAGGCAAAAAAGAACCAGAAAAGTGCTGCGCAAAAGATGAAGCAGATGAGCAACAGTATGCAAATGCAAATGCAAATGGCTGGTGGCGAACAGCAGCAAGAAGATATGGAAATGTTGAGACAGATTCTAGATAATTTAGTCGACTTTTCTTTTGAACAGGAGAATCTAATGACCGGGTTTAAAAAGATTAATAAAGATAATCCTTCATATTCGGGTAAGCTTAAAAGGCAAAGTGTTCTTAGAGAAAATTTCATTCATATTGATGATAGTTTATATGCTTTAGCCATGAGGACTCCGCAGATAACCGAGGAGGTTACAAAGAAGTTAACAGACATAGAGTTTAATATAGATAAATCTTTAGAAAAATTGGCAGAGAATCAAATTGTACAGGGCGCCGCAAATCAACAGTATACGGTTACAGGCGCTAATGATTTAGCCTATTTATTGAGTAGAACGTTAGAGCAAATGCAAAATAGTATGTCTGCGTCCGGCAAAGGAAAAAGTGGTTCAAGTTCAAACGAATTTCAGTTGCCTGATATAATTAAGAAACAGGAAGAATTAAATGAAAAGATGAAAGAGGGAGCTGAGAAAGGAAAAAAACCAGGTAAAAAAAAGGGTGAAAATGAAGGTGAAGGTCAGGGACAAAAAGGAGATAAAGGTGAGCAGAAAGATGGGGGAAAGGACGGAAAAGAAGGCACAAAAAAGAATGGTGAAAATGGTAAGAAAAATGGAGACGGCACAAAAAATGGAGGTGGTGAAGGAGAAAACGAAGAGGAGTTTAATGAAGATTTAAATGGAGAGCTTTATAATATTTACAAAGAACAACAACAGCTTCGAAATGCACTGGAGAATAAAATAAAGGAGGAAGGAATAGATAAAAAAATAGGTAGTGGTTTATTAAAAAAGATGGAACAGGTGGAGCAAGAGTTGTTAGAAAAAGGCTTCAATGAAAACACAATCTCAAAGATGGTTGATCTGAAACATGAATTATTAAAACTGGAAGAAGCTACATTTGAGCAAGGAGAGGAAGAAAAGAGAGAAAGCGTAACAAATCAAATGCAGTTCGAAAATCAATTAAATCAACAATTGAATAAAGCCAAACAATATTTCAATACTACTGAGATATTAAACAGACAAGTATTACCTTTGCGGCAAAATTATAAACAAAAAGTGCAGGAATATTTTAGAAAAGACAATGATTAGTTTTTTTTATGAAACAAAGGTTGAGCCCTTAGATGAGAAGAAGGTATCCTCGTGGATAGGTGATGTAATATTATCGGAAGGGAAATCTGAAGGCGATATCAACTTTATACTATGTGACGACAATTATCTTTTAAAAATAAACCAGGATTTTTTGGGTCATGATACGTTTACTGATATTATTAGTTTTGACAACACCTTGGGAAACCAACTTCATGGGGATATATATATTTCCTATGAAAGGGTTATCGACAACGCTATTACATATCAAGTTTCAACACAGGAAGAACTAAGAAGAGTAATTATTCACGGGATATTACACTTTTGTGGTTACAAAGATAAAGAGGATGAGGAGAGAATAGACATGAGGCAAAAGGAGAACGAGAAATTGTTAATGTTCCACGTGGAACATTAACAATTAGATTATATATTTTGTTCCACGTGGAACAATTTTTTAGTACAGGTTTAACGTTCCACGTGGAACAATGGAGTAGAAATTATGTTTGATAAGGAGTATGATGTTATAGTTGTTGGTGCTGGGCATGCGGGAAGTGAAGCTGCGGCGTCAGCCGCTAATTTAGGATGCAGCACATTGTTGATAACAATGAATCTTCAAAACATTGCACAAATGAGTTGTAATCCTGCTATGGGCGGTATTGCAAAAGGACAAATTGTTCGAGAAATTGATGCCTTGGGCGGGTATAGTGGCATTGTAAGTGATCGCACCGCGATTCAGTTTAAGATGTTGAATAAATCAAAAGGACCGGCGATGTGGAGTCCAAGAGTGCAAAGTGATAGAATGCGTTTTGCTGAAGAATGGCGATTGCTTTTGGAACAAACACCAAATCTGGATTTTTATCAGGAAATGGTGAGCGGGCTTTTGGTCGAGGATGGACATATAAAAGGAGTAAAAACTTCACTCGGAATTGAAGTAAGAGCAAAAACCGTAGTGTTAACCAACGGAACCTTTTTAAACGGATTAATTCATATTGGAGAGAAACAATTTGGTGGGGGAAGAGCGGGAGAAAAAGCCGCGACAGGTATTACTGAACAGCTGGTTGATTTAGGTTTTGATTCGGGAAGAATGAAAACAGGAACGCCTCCAAGAGTTGATGGCCGATCGTTAGATTACTCCAAAATGGTTGAACAACCAGGAGATGAAAACCCTGAAAAATTTAGTTATACAGATTTAACAAAACCATTGTCAGAACAAAGATCATGTTACATGACGTATACATCTGGTGAGGTTCATGATGTACTTAGAGAAGGTTTTGATCGTTCGCCAATGTTTAATGGAAGAATAAAAAGTATAGGCCCGAGATATTGTCCTTCTATTGAAGATAAAATTAATCGATTCGCAGATAAGGATAGGCATCAGCTTTTCGTAGAGCCTGAAGGATGGAATACGGTTGAAGTTTATGTAAATGGTTTTTCCACTTCGTTGCCAGAGGATGTTCAATTCAAGGCATTGAAATCTGTTGCAGGTTTTGAGAAGGTCAAGTTTTTTAGGCCGGGTTATGCGATCGAATATGATTATTTTCCACCTACTCAATTAACACATACGCTAGAGACAAAATTAGTTTCTGGATTGTTCTTTGCAGGACAAATTAATGGAACTACTGGGTATGAGGAAGCGGCTTCTCAAGGATTAATGGCGGGTATCAATGCAGCATTAAAAGTTAAGGAAAATGATGCGTTTATACTTAAAAGAAGTGAAGCATATATTGGTGTGCTGATCGATGATTTGATTACAAAAGGAACTGAAGAGCCTTATCGAATGTTTACATCTCGCGCAGAGTATAGAACATTACTGAGACAAGACAACGCAGATTTTAGATTAACACCAAAATCTTATCAAATAGGTTTAGCTTCAGAAGAAAGAATGAAGCGAATGGAAGAGAAGGAAAAGAAAGCTAGCGAGTTTGTTCAGTTTTTTAAAGATACCAGTGTCTCACCAGAAGAAGCGAATCCAGTTTTAGAAGCAAAGAATTCTTCACCGGTTAAACAAAGTGGAAAGATGTTTAAATTATTTGCTCGTCCGCAAATCACCCTGGAGGATATTAAACATTTTCAAAAAGTAAAAGCATATATAGAAGCAAAGGATCTCGATAAAGAGGTTTTAGAGCAAACAGAAATCCAAGTCAAATATTCGGGGTACATAGAGAAAGAAAAAAACAACGCCGACAAACTAAACCGATTAGAGGATATAAAAATCCCTAAGAATTTTGATTACACAAAGCTAAAATCATTATCGTATGAGGCTTGTGAAAAGATGTCAAAAATTAAACCGGCGACCATTTCTCAAGCATCAAGAATTAGCGGAGTATCACCAAGTGATATTTCGGTACTTTTAGTGTACATGGGTAGATAATGAAGACTGTAATTTGTAAACAAGAAAGAGCGCTTAAGGGAAGAATTCTCTCCTATATGGTATTGGTGTTTTCTGTTTTATATCTATTAGTTGTGTCAGAACCTCTTTTACCAAGAATAATACTTTTTTCAGTTTCTTTATTTGTCTTCGGTTTTTCGACATCTTATAAAATTAATGCTGCTTTTGATAATGAAAAATTGTATTGTTTTTTTGGTATTACTTTGTTCACAGTCAAACTGGATATAGAGTTTCCCGATTATATATCCGTTTTCTCTACTTCTCTTACCTCAGATAATGATTGGGGCGCTATCGCTGCTATTGGAACTAAGGAACGGTTGGACAGGTTTGTGGTTCGTTTTTTTACAGCGAACAAGAATTTTACGCTATATAGAACGTCAAAACAGAAAAAAGCACTACAAAAAGCAGAATCATTAAGTAAACTACTCAATGTTGAACTTTATGATACTACCAAAGAATAGTTCCACGTGGAACAAAACTGGAAATTTAATGAATCGTATTTAGTAGTTCACCTTTCGAGTGCCTCAAGGTTCAGAAATAAATTATTTGATTTTAGAGTAAAAGTTCTTAACTAAAGACGAGGCTCTTTAATGTACTCTTTCGAGAGTTATTTAAAAAGTGTATTTTTTTGGTATTTCACCCTTCGAGCACCTCAGGGTTCAAACGGTTTTCTAGTTTTGGAATAAAAGTAGTTTTAGAAAGGCGAAGTAGTTCAGCGTGTCATTTCGAGAGTTATTGGAAAAATATATTTTTTGGTATTTCACCCTTCGAGTACCTCAGGGTTCAAACGGTTTTCTAGTTTTGGAATAAAAGTAGTTTTAGAAAGGCGAGGTAGTTCAGCGTGTCATTTCGTTATTTATTTAAAAAAAATTTTTGGTATTTCACCCTTCGAGTACCTCAGGGTTCAAACGGTTTTCTAATTTTCGAATAAAAGTAATTATAGAAAGGTGAGGCTCTCGAACCTTAAGCGAAGTCGAAATATAACTATAAGATTAATTCTAAATAGTTTTATAGAAAATATGTTTTGATAACGATAGGATTAGAAATACTTTTGTTTTGGTTTTTATCAGTAAACCCAAGAACATTACGAGTTACTAGTTTTAAGGACAATTTTGTGTCATGCTGAAAAAAGTTGAGAATGATAATGGGGTTTTTAAAATTTGGCAGACATTCATAAAAGGTATTCAAAAAAAGAATGAATAAAGAACAAAATTCAGAAATTTTTTTGATCTGCAAAGATCATAGTGTATCAGGAGAAAAATTTCATTTGCTTTATAATGTCGACTATGATATGCTGATTACTTCTCCAAAACCAAATGATGATGTGTTAGGGAAATATTATGAAAGTAAAGATTACATATCTCATACGGATGCAAAACGTTCTCTTTTTGAAAAATTATATCATGTGGTAAAGTCATATTCACTTAGAAAAAAAGTGAAGTTAATTTCAAGATTAAATAAGGGTTCAGGAGAGCTTTTGGACATCGGAGCCGGGACTGGTGATTTTCTGGTTGAAGCAAAAAAACGGGGATGGAACATATTTGGAACCGAACCCAATAGCCAGGCTAAAAAACTAGCAGAACAAAAAGAAATTAGATTAGCTTCTGAAACTTCAGACTACCAAAACCAAAAATTTGATGTAATTACGATGTGGCACGTTCTAGAACATATACCAAATCTAAAAAACCAAATAATAGAATTAAGAAGACTTTTAAAACCAAATGGACATTTGATTATCGCTGTTCCAAACTTTAAGTCTTATGATGCAAAATATTACAAATCATTTTGGGCAGCCTATGATGTGCCAAGACACCTGTGGCATTTTTCAAAAAATTCGATTCAAAAACTTTTCAGCGAAAAAGATATTAAATTAGAGATGACGTTACCCATGAAATTCGATTCATTTTATGTGTCACTATTATCAGAGAAATATAAAAACGGTAAAATGAACTTTTTGAAAGCTTTCTGGGTGGGATTGAAATCAAATTTAGAGGCGAAACGTTCCAAGGAATCTTCTTCACATATCTATGTGCTTAAAAAACAATAATTCTTCTTTTACAAGCTTTTTAATAGGTTTTGGGTACTCTGCACATAAACCGCATCACTTTTTTGTAAAATGGCTTTAAAATGCTTTATTTCGAGTCTTTTTTAATAGTTTATTGTTATTATTAGATATAAAATAATCGTTTTTTCTTATAGTTAAATATTTTAGAGTCATATTGTCAATAACATCACCCGAACTTTGATATTTTTGCGCAGAACTAAATTTTTGAAAGATGAAAAAATTTTTATGGATGGCAAGTGTGGTTTTGATTTTAGCCTCTTGCAATCAACAAACTGTAAAAACAGGTTTTGTAAATAATACTAAAGTTGTCTCTGATTATACAGAAATGAAAGCGGCTCAGGAAAAGTGGACAAAGAAGAATAATGAAGTACGCGCTGAGCTGGAAGAAAAAGCAAAGCAGTTCCAGATCGAGGTGCAAGGATACCAGAATATCATGAACTCTATGTCTAAGGCTAATAGAGAAAAGAAAGAGCAAGAATTGATGGGCAAGCAACAATTGCTGCAAAGAGATCAACAGAGTCGAGTGCAAGAGATTCAGCAAGGTAGCCAGAAAGAAATCGATTCTATTATTGGTAAAGTAAAAGATTTTATCAAAGACTACGGTAAGAAAAATGGATATACTTACATTTATGGAGAGACAGAGGCGAGTAATATTCTATATGGTAAGGAAGAGTTGGATATTACCGATGAAATTATCGAAGCCTTGAATGGAGGGAAAAATACTGAATCTGAAACCAAGGAGTAGTAATTTTGGTTCATACATAAGTTTTAAAGGCCCCACTGATTTTTCAACGGGGTTTTTTGTAGAAAAACATACTATCGAGTAGAGTAAAAATTCACTAATTTTTTTCGCTGGCGTACCGCTTTTCGGATCAAAAACTAAATAAATTTTTTACACTTCGTCGAATAAAATTACCTTTTTCAGGAGCTTTTCGTCTGGTGTTAAATGCCAGAAATTCAGTAATTTTAATGTTTTTTCTTTCAAATTACAGGTCAATACTTCATTATTACTAGGAGATTTTGGACCTTAATTAGAAGAGATTGTTCTTTTTTAAGGCTTTACAATAAGCTGATTAACAAATTTTTATGAATATTAAGTTGCTTTTAAGAACTCTAGTGAAACCAGCGGGAATAGGGCGAAAAGTAAAAAGTCAGAAAATTATTACAAAAAAATAGTAAATTTTAGTTTGATATAAACTTTTAATTTATAATTTTATGACTTGGTAAAAAATATATTAACAACATTATTAACAAGCGTCCCAAATCGCTGAGTTAGTATAAGTATATCCACCCTTAATTTAAGTGTGATATCATGAGAAAAAAACTTAACCTAATATCGTCAATTGTCTGCTTGACCATTTTCCTCTTTTCTTCTATAAAGGCGAGCGGTCAGTTTACTATACAAGGTCCAGAATTTTATCCATGTAATACACCCGCTACTTGTAATAGTGATAATTCAAACAAAAACGCCTGTGTAAATCAAAATTCACCCAATCGAGCAGCGATCGTACGAGATATTACAAGGACTTTTCCAATTGACACAGAATTTATATTAGAATTGTCTGATGCTGATGGTATTTTTTCGGATACTCCATTAATACTTACCAGGTTTACAACAACTGTTGCCATTTCTCAAAATAGTGATATAGATTTTGACACTCCATTTCCAATTCCTACTAATCTTTCCAGTGATAACTACAGTATGCGTGTGCGTGCTATTATTCCGGGAGAAGACGATATTTTTAGTAGAGAAAGTACAGAAATGAGTATTGCTTATTTTGACTCTTCAAATCCCATAACGGTTAATGGAGTTAGTGCTATTGGATTATGCTTAGGGGAAACAGTAACATTGACAGCCACCCCCTCAGACTTTCCTGAGTATCAATGGGCAATTGATACAGATTTAACCGATAATTTTGTAGTTATTCCAGGAGAAACAGGACCTACGTTATCAGATGTAAATCAAACAGGGAGATATCGGGTAAGAATTCCTTTACCAACACTCTGTGATGGTTTGGTAGATGGTAATGAAGGTTTCATAACGCTTTATGATTTTGATGAAACGACAGTGCAAATCAACGAGGGTCCAAGGGTAGAATATTGCCCTAACGACATTAAAATATTAACCGCAAGTATCATTGATAACGATTTTACATATGAGTGGTTCAAGGACGATGTATTACAACCCCAATACACTGGAGGAGTTATCAACTTGCCTCAAAGTAACTTTGGTGGCACCTATACATTAACTGTTACAGGTAGTGAAACGTGCTCTATTTCTACAGCTCCCGTTGAGGTCATTAACCTGGGATCTGATATTTTAACAAGACCTCCTCCAGAAATAATGTTATTACCCACCGAACCTACGCTCATTTTGGAGATTACGACCAATGCTCCACCGGGCAGTACTGTAGAATGGTTTAGAAATGGTATAAGTTTTCAATCAGCGCTTCCGACAGACGTACCGGAAGCTTTGTTTATTGAAGTAACCGACACAGGGGTATATACCGCCAGTGTTTTTGCAAATGATTCTTGCCCAGATCCTCTTGAAGCCACTACAGAGGTTTTCGAACCTGTAGGTTTTCGAACCGAAATTGCAACCCTTTTAGATTGTGACCAAGATGCAGATACTGGTACTATTGGATTGGACAACCTTTTTGGTGTTACCAGTACGGGAAAGGAAGTTCCTATAACAGCCGATCAACTATCACTTTTTGATTTTGAATGGTTTAGGGCAGGTGTGTCTACAGGTGATACAGAAACCACAATTAGTATAACACAAGATGATGCGGGCCAAGTGTATGTGCTTGATGCCACATTACGGAATGCCTCTTTTGAGACTGCAAGATCAAATGAACTTATCGCAGAAATTATTGCGCAGAACTTAGAAATTACAGCATCTTCAATCAGCATTCCACCAGGAGGTACTGTATTGTTAACTGCACCACAGAGTGGAAGTTATACTTATGAATGGTTTGTTATAGTAAATGGAGAAAATCAATCGGTAGTAGATGGTGATAGCATTATTGCTGGACAAGGTACCAATGAAATCGAAGTAAGTATACCGGGGCAATATTTTGTAATAATTTCGTTCGCAGATTGCAATATACAGTCAAACACTCTAACGATAGGAGATATCGCAGGAGAAACAGAAATTATACCAAATATAGTTACCCCAAATAATGACGGCATTAATGATAATTGGTTGCTTCCAGAATCACTGTTTAACCAGCAGGATGTAGAGGTAACAATATTTGATGCCAGAGGTCAGGTGGATTTTATAGGAGCCAGTTATCAAAATAATTGGCCAATAGAGAATTCAAGATCATCGGGTCAAAACCCGATATATTATTATATAATCACAAGAAATAATTCCGTGATAAGAAAAGGCTCAATCACGGTAATGAGATAGTTTTATGGTCAGAAAATTACTTTTATTAACGCTGTTGTTCTCTCTTAGTCAAGTTAAGGGGCAAGACGAAAACACCACAAATTTTGGTGTGCTTCCGACAGATATACCTACTCATAACCTTGTAAAATATAATCGTTTTTACTTTAATCCTACTTTTTCTCTGGTTCGCGAGAATAAAAGGTCAATTAACGTATACAACAAAACGCAATGGGCAGGATTTAACGACAATCCTCAGACATATTTAATAAATTATACTGCCAATTTTGATGAGAAAACAGGTGTTGGTATTGGTCTATACCAACAAAATGAAGGGATTTATAGGTATTTTGGGGGGGTAGCGAACTTTGCTTATAACCTAGAACTAGATGATGATATGAATTTTACCTTTGGGTTAAACCTAGGGTTTTCTCAAAGTGGAATAAAATCTAACATAGATGCGGCAACCAGTACGATACTAAATAACGGAGTAGAAGTAAATGATCCTGTTATTCTTAATTTCGAAAACAGCTCTGTTTTTGTATTGACTCCTGGTGTTAATTTTAATTATGCCGAATTTGATGTTGGGGTGTCTGTAGTTAATCTTGCAGCATACAACCTTAGTGCGAGTGAATTATTAACAGATAACATGGCATTTACAGGTCATGTTATGTATACTACGAGTTTACAAAGACGATCAGATAAAACGATACGAGGAATGGCTTATGCCAATATGCTTCCGGATTTAGGCCCAGAAGATGTTGATTCTGGCTCAAACTTAAGATATGGAGGTAACGTTATTGTTGAACTACCAGAGTTGGGCTGGGCCCAAGCGGGATATAATAGCTTCTATGGTGCTTCTGTCGGTATTGGTGGTAATATTACTTCTAATGTGTCTGTTGGATATACATATGAAATGGGAATGGGAGATACCAGCGAGTTTGGAGCTACACACGAGGTCGGATTAGCATATAATTTTGCCACAGAAAAGCCTAGAGGAAGAAGAAATGCCACCAAATCAAGTACTCAAAAAGCATATGAAGAACGAGATTCTGAAATTAGAAGGCTGAAAAAAGAAATACTCGAACAAAACAAAATCATAAGAGATCTTCAAGATGAAAATGGAGAAGTTCAGAGTCAGGAACAAAGAGCAATGAGCGAATTGGAGAAATCTATTGCAGAGGCTAAAGCAAAAGAAGCCAGAGCAGCAAGCGAATTAGAGTTACAGCGAGAAGAAGAAGTAAAACTGCTTAATAAAGAAGCAGAAGAACTGGAAGCTCAGAAAGATCTCGAGCGTCAGGTCGCAGAACAAAAAGCCGAGGAAGAAAGATTAGCCGCTCAAAGAGAATTAGAACGTGAAGTAGCAGAGCAAAAAGCAGAAGAAGAAAGACTAGCGGCTCAAAAATTGCTAGAACGCGAAGTAACCGAGGAAGAATCTGAGGAATCTCAAATTGCTGCTGAAGAAGCTGCCAGAGAAGCAGAAGCGGCAAAACAACAGGAAGAGGAAGAAAGGTTAGCGGCTCAAAAAGAATTGGAGCGCCAGGTAGCAGAGCAGAAAGCTGAAGAAGAAAGATTGGCTGCTCAGAAGCAATTAGAGCGTGAAGTAGCTCAGCAGAAAGCAGAAGAAGATAGAATTGCTGCTGAAGCAGAAGCTGCACGTCTAGCAGAAGAACAACGCCAAATACAAGAGTTGATTGCAGCCACCAAAGAGGTTGTCGCAAATGGAGATTTAGAAGCTCTTAGAAATCAGTCCGAAATAGTACGTGCCAGTACTATTCTTCCTGAAGCAGATACCCAAGGATTGTTAGCAGAGCTTACTACAGCGATTCAAGCCAAAGAGACTGAAGCTGCTCGTTTGGCTGAAGAGCAACGATTAGCTGCTGAGGCAGAAGCTGCCCGTCTGGCAGAGGAAGAAAGGTTACGTCAGGAAGCAGAGGCTGCACGTTTGGCCGAGGAGCAACGTCAGATTCAGGAGTTAATTACAGCAACCAGACAAATAATTGCAACTGGAACGGTTAATGAGCTTAGAAGTCAGGCTGAAGTGGTAAGATCAAGTGAGATTCTTCCGCAGGCAGATCAGCAAAGTTTATTATCAGAAATCGAGGTTGCCATAAGTGCTAAAGAAGCAGAAGCGGCTGAAGCTGCTCGTTTGGCCGAGGAAGAAAGATTGCGTCAGGAGGCCGAGGCTGCACGTTTGGCCGAGGAGCAACGTCAGATACAAGAATTAATCACAACAACCAGACAAATAATTGCAACTGGAACGGTTAATGAGCTTAGAAGTCAGGCTGAAGTGGTAAGATCAAGTGAGATTCTTCCGCAGGCAGATCAGCAAAGTCTGTTATCAGAAATTGATGCGACCATAAGCGCTAAAGAAGCCGAAGCTGCTGAAGCCGCACGTTTGGCCGAGGAGCAAAGATTAGCTGCTGAAGCAGAAGCTGCACGTCTGGCAGAAGAAGAAAGAAAACGTCAAGAAGCAGCCGCAGCGGCAGTTCCTGAACAAAATGAAGAAGGATTAGAAGAGATTAAGAAAGAACTGGATAATAATACCAGAGTATCAAGTAAAATATTTGCGCGCAGGGATTCATTATTGACCACTACCCTTAATGTTGACAAGAGAGGGTTTAATCAGCTTTTAGAATCTCTTGTTAATATGGGTGATGATGCCAGTGAAGCGAAAAATTCTGATCCTGCAAGTTCTAAACGACTTACAGCAAGCAATAGATTTGTGAAATTTGCCGATGCAACAAGACCAGAAGCACAGTTTGCTACCAAATTTATACCAGGTTATCCAGAGGGATATTATCTCATAGGTAATGTATTTAAAGGTGGTGAGTATGCTAATAAGTTTACCAGCACTCTAAAAGACTTAGGATTTAATGACTCTCAAATTATAATAAATCCAGAGAATCAGTTCCAGTATGTAGCTATAGAAAGTTATACCGATAAAGATGAAGCTGCAAGAAAGTACTTAAGCAATATCGATAACCGATATTTTGGAGATATGTGGATACTTCATATTGCTAAGAGTAGAGTAGAATCGTTTAAGAGATTACTACAAGAAACTAAATTGATTACGGATACGGTAAAAGACGACACAGTATTGACGGAAAGCTTATCGTACATCGGTGGGCACAATATTGAAAACGGATATTATTTGATTACTAATATTTTCAAGAGAGAGAACTATTTCGAAAGAGGAATGGAAAGACTTAAAGAACAAGGCTTACAACCTCAATATTTTAGAAATCCTAAGGATAATTATATATATGTTTACTTAAAGAAATTTGATAGTTTGGACGAAGCAAAACAGAGCTTATTCTCTAATGTAAACAATTCATATAGCGGTGATTTATATATCTTAAAAATAGAATAATGTAATAGCCCCGAACGATGATTAGAATGACCCAAAATAAAACACTAAATACTCAGCTTATGAAACCAATGATATACCCCAGATGCATATTGGTATTATTTGCCATGCTACTACTCGGTTTTGGCGAAGTATATTCTCAGAATATAACGACACCAGATCCTATAGCTGTTGTTTTTGATACAGTTCCCGGTAGTGTTCAAAGAATACGGGGAGAGATCAAAATGATAGCTAACGCTATTGTTGGACCAAACCAAAATTTAAGAGATGAGAACGGAGTAGTAAGAAGGTTTAGACCAAACGACGATTATAATGGCCCTGAAACTAATAATCAAAAAACGTTTGGGTATATCGATATTGATGGGGATCCATCTACCTTTAGTTCGAGTAGTGCAGACTTAACCGTTAGCGATCCTAATTGTGCCGAAGTAGTATATGCGGGATTGTACTGGGCGGCATCATATTATATCGACAGAACAAATAGTACTGGCTCTCAAAGTACGGGAAGTTATCCTAGATATCGCGATCTTCCATTCCCTGATAACCGACCTGATTTTAGAACTTTAAAATTTAGACCCGCATGGAGTACATCATATATAGATATTTTACCCTCAAGAACAGAAGTGTTATACGATGGGTATCGTAATACCGCGACCAATCCTAATGATATTGCTGTTCGAGACATTCCTTATGCGTGTTATGCCGATGTGACCGATATATTTAATGCAAAACCGGCTGCTGCAACTGTTGATGGCACTTATACTATTGCCGATATGAGGGCTTCAACCGGAACAGCAGGAAGAAATTCTGCGGGTATCTCTGGAGGATGGGTATTGGTAGTCATTTACGGAGATCCAGCTTTGCCGAATAGGTTTATTAGTACGAACAAAGGATTTTTAGAAGTATCTGCCGATAATAGTACCCAAAGTAATAAAACATTTACATATACAGGGTTTCGTACTTTACCTCCGCCACTAAATGTACGTGCTCGCTATGGGTTAGCGACCTTAGAAGGGGATTTTGATCTTGAAGGGGATAGATTAAGAATAGAAAGACCAAATGGAGCTGAGTTCTCTTTACGTACAAGTCCGGCTAATCCGGTTAATAACTTTTTTGACAGTTCGATATCGGTTGATGGTAATTATGTGGATCGACCACTCCGTATTCCGGCATCCAGAAACACTTTAGGGTTCGACGCAGATATTTTTGATCTTAATAATCAGCCCCCAGGAGGACCACAAAATTTCTTAATTGGAAACAATCAAACTCAAGTTAACTTTAGAGTAACAACAAGTAGAGACCGATTTAGAATTTTTATGAATGCATTTCAGGTAGATATCATAGAACCTGAGCTGCGCGTTACCAAAAGAGTAATAGATCGAGCTACAGGAGATGACATTACAGAACCGCCAAATAACTCGGTTAATTTGGGTCAAGAACTTTTTTACGAACTGACGATACAAAATATAGGAAATGAAGATATTATCAATGCCTCTATTCGTGATGTACTTCCAGATAATATTAACTTTACAGATTTTTCCTTAATAACAGCTGATCCAGGTGTTACCTGGAATTACGATAGTACAGCTCGAGAATTCACTATTACTTTAGACGATAATGTAGTACAGCGCTTTGACGGGCCTGTTTCTATGCGTTTTGGGGTTGAAGTAGTTGCCAATTGTGCTGAATTAAGAGACGCTTGTTCTGATCAAATTTCTAATGTTGCTTTTGCCACATATACAGGTGATGAATCAGGCATAACACGTTCAGGAGAACCAAGTGGTTTAGGGCCAGATGCCTGTAACTTTGATAGAGCAGAAGCTACTTTAGTACTCGCAGATTTAGGTTCTTGTACTGGAGATTTTGATCGATTTTTATGTACCGGAGATTTGCCGCTTACCGCTGGTGGTGGATTTGATACATATGAATGGAGAGAAATTGACAGTAGTGGAACACCCGGTCCGGTGATTGGAACGACACAAACGATTAATGTCACCAGTGCAGGAAGATACCGGGTGACCAAGGTGTCTTCGATTTGCGCCGATGGCGTAGAAACTTATAACGTAAGTACTTTGGGTGAAATCAATCATCCGATTGTAACCGGAATCAATAATGGAAGCATACCTAACGGTCAGGTAGAGACTTGCTCTATTACAGTCGATGATTTTCCAGAGATCTATTTATGTGGTGCATCAGCTTCAGTATTGTTAGATTCTAATTTTGGAGATAATGTCGTATGGGAACGATTAGATCCCGCAGCTTGTCCATCGGTAACCAGAGTAGATAGTTGTCCTACTACAAACTCTGATTGTGATTCTAGTTGGGTGCAAGTAGGAGCAGGACAAACGTTCACATTGGATCAAGCAGGTGAATATCGATTGACTGCAATTTTTGACAACAACTGTCCCAGAACGTTTTATTTTAATGCATTTCAAAATAATTTTAATCCGCAACTTCAGATTGTTCGTGAGATTATTTGTGGTACTCCAGGTACGTTAACGGTGCAGAATTCATCTAGTCAATATGAATATCAATTAGTAGTTCCGGGTGGCACCATTTTACCATCAGCAGGTAACTATCAGACCTCCCCAACATTTACTGGACTTACAGTACAAGGAAATTATACGGTAAATGTACGTCAAAACAATGGAGAGCCTACAGCCTGTGTATTCCAGGCCAGTCAATTTATGGAAGATCAACAATCCGAGATTAGAGTTGAGAAAACAGATCCGGTATGTGCTGAAGACCAAGGCGAAATACGTATCACTATCATAGATGCTGAACCCACGTATATTTACAATATTTCAAGTGCTGATGCAGGAAATACCTATAGTGATTCTTTTGGACCTACAACCGATGTTAACCATACGTTCATTGATTTAAATCCAGGATTATACGATATAGAAGTATTATCCTACGACGAAGATGGTGTAGGTGCAGCAGTAGGGTGTATCGATACCGCTCAGATTCGAATCGAAGAACCAGCTGATTTTGAGGCCTTAGCGGTATTGAATAGAGATTTAGCCTGTAATCCAAGGTATCAGCCAGATCCATCGTTACCATTCTTTGATGATAATGAATTTATTGCTCTTGTAGAGATCAATATCATTACAGGAGGTTCGGGTAGCTATGGCTATAGTGCTTCTTCTGATGGTGGTACTACATTTGTACCATTAGATCTTGATCCACAAACACCACCGGTAACAAATATATTTAGACTTTATGCTGCAGGAACCTATATTATACAGGTAACCGATACAAATACTGGATGTATTGTTGATGCCGGTACAGTTGTTGTCACCCCTTTTGAAGAGTTACAGGGTAGTGCTACAGCTTCAACACTCAACTGTCCCAACGATCCTGGTTCGATAACTGTAACCCTTACTGCTGGTGAAGGTCCGTTTACTTATGTATTAAACGGTACTGATACCATAGGGCCAAGCAATAACACCACAGAAATATTTAATGGCGTAGATACTACCGTAACCCATGAGGTAGTAGTAACCGATAACTTTGGTTGTGATATTACATTTAGTAACATACAATTCACAGCGCCCACTCCAATAACAGCTAACGCAACACTAACAGAAGATCTTCGCTGTGATGCAACAGGAACAGCAGTTATTTTGGGTCAAATTACAGTTACAGGTGCAGCCAATGGTAATGGTAGTTATGAATATAGTATCGATGGATTTACCACCTTTAATACTACAGGAGTATTTAACAACCTTACTGCGGGCACATATACCGTAGAAATTCGAGATACTAATACTGCCGCATGTCCGGTTAATCTTGGCGATATCACCATTGATCCGTTACAAGAAGTAAACGGTTTAAGCTTTACGGAAGGGCCAATTACGTGTCCTTCATTATCTTCAGATGTAACTGTTGCGGCAACAGGAACTAATGGCGCTACAAGTTTTGAATATCGTGTAGTGACACCGGTAACAGGCCAGCCGGGTTATGCTGTATTCAGCACAAATGACATATATACATTACCACAAGGAGTGACGTACACCTTTGAAGCAAGAACTACAGTTGATGGTTGTGTATATTCAGACACATACACTGTAAGTACCATTCAAAATATAACAGTAAACGGTAATATGGTTTCACAACCTATTTGTAATGGTGACACCAATGGATCTTTACAATTTACAGTAAGTAATATCGATCTTGCCGGAGGCGACACCTATTCATATAATATTGATGGTGGAACAGAAATCACTGGTCAATCAGCCCCATCGATTACACAAACAGGACTTGGAGCAGGAACATATCGCATTAATGTAACAGACGAGACGACCAATTGTACCAATTTTGTTGATATAGAGATTACACAACCAGATCCTCTTGGTTTTACGTTTATTACAAGCCAGGCAGACTGTAATGCCGCTAATGGTACGATTACAGTTAATGCTACTGGAGGAAGAGGTGGATACCAGTATCGATTATTAGATGATACTGGGGTAGAGTTAGTTGCTTTCCAAAATAACAACATATTTACGGGATTAGTAGGAGGAACATCGCCAACACCGATCACGTATCGAGTAGAGGTTAGAGACTCTAATGATCCTGCAACAGCTTGTGTAACTCCTTTCCAGGAAGTAGATCTTTTACAGGCACCGCCGATTGTTATTGCACCTGTATCAGGTGGAGACCAATGTTATACCAGTGCAGATCCAGCAACGCAATGGATTGAAATTGCAGGAGGTGTAGGGCCATTCACCTATAGTCTTGATGGAGGAGCACCACAAGCGGTAACGCTATTAGGAGCACCGCCTAATACATTCGAAATCCCTAATTTGACTCCAAGAAATGCAGGAACGGTACCACCAAACTATAGTGTAACGGTATCCGATACTAATGGTTGTAGTTCGAATACAGTTACTTTTGAAGTACAAGAAGAGTTAATAGTTACTGCCACTCGTTTAAAAAATCTTACTTGTGATGTTGGAAATGAAGCAGCAAGAATAGATTTAGTAGTTACAGGAGGTAATGGAGCGACATCGTTAGAGGTTAGTTTTAACGCTGGAATTTTTACTTCGTACACCGGACCAATTCCTTTTACTACCTTAAATCCGGGAACATATCAATTCAGAGTAACGGATTCTGCATCACCAACGGCATGTACAGATCTTTCAGAAATTATAACAATAGACCCAGCACCAGCACCGGCAGTATTGGCACCTACGGTTACGAATGTGTCGTGTCCAGGTGTTACTGATGGTTCTGTGACCGTAAACGTGGATACTTCTGTAGGAACACCACCATTTCTAATATCTTTTAATGGTTCTGCCTTTACTTCTCAAACTACCTATGGTAATTTGGCAGGAGATCCTCCATCTGTTGACCCATTAGGAAGAGAGTACACCTATGAAGTTATAGACGCGAAACAATGTAGACAGACGTTCACCGTAAGAGTTACGGCACCCGAAGCTTTTACTTTTAACAAAGCTAAATTCGACATTGGTTGTGACAATGTTACCAATACAGGAAATATACCCGGTAGAGTCGAGTATACTGCCATTGTAGGTGGTACTTCAACATATACATATAGTCTAAGAAATTTGGATAACACATTAGCAACTACCACATCTCCAAATCCAGTAAATAACACAGCTACTACAGCAGTAACTTTTGATGGACTTGAATTTGGGAACTATATTTTTAGGATTGTAGATGCCAATGGTTGTATTTTTGAGGATCCGGTTCAAATTAATAATCCAGCAAGTTTTACAATTAGTTCGTCAGCGTCTCCCACAGATTGTGTGAATGGAGTAACGTTACAGTTTAATGTTTCTGGAGGTTCTGGATCATTCGAAATAAGACGTTTTACCCCTGGTGGTACAGAAACTTACCAAGCTTTGAATCCAGGACCCACAATTCATATAATCAATGGTGAATTTTACAACACAACGGTTACCTATGAGATTCGTGATACTGTAACGCAATGTACCGATGTTGAAACTATTACTACGCCTTCCAATCCACCTGGATCGGTAGATATTACAGGAACACCAACAGATATAGCATGTTTTGGAGGAACAGGAACATTTGCCTATTCGGTAACAGACTATCAGGGAGATGAATTGACATATGAAGTCTATCGAGCAAATGATTTAACTGTGAATATCGCTGGCTCAGTTACATTTAGTAATCCTAATCCCGAGTCCGTTGCTCTAGGAGGTACTACTTCTGGAACGATTAATGGTTTTGGTCCTGGAGATTATGTAGTAAGGGTTGTAGAAACCGGAGGCGCTGTAATTGCACCTTGTAATGACGCGATAGCATTTACTATTAACGAACCCCCACAATTACAATTCAATGTGGGAACACCTACAGTAGCGAATTGTAATACGCCTTCTCAAGTAACTGTAAGTGGAAGTGGAGGAACACCACCATATCGATATGCGGCAGTAGTCGATGGTACAGCCCCAGTCGCTGGGGACTACGGCACCAGTAATGTCCTTACATTAGATCCGGGAGCTGGCCCTGCATTCGATCTGGATTGGGATATTTACATTTTAGATGCCAATGATTGTACTGTGCCTTTGGTTGATGTTACTATTACTAGAACGAATGATCCTGAATTCACGCTTGTACCGGCATTTGTTGACGATCCATGTACTTTTGACAATAATTATACATTCACAGTTCAGGCTACAGGAGATACTCCTTTAGAATTTGGTATAGATGATGGAGATACCAGTACGACGGATAGCCCCATTTATGCTTCGGGTACTTTATTAGGAGGTAACCTCTACGAATTTACATATACGGTAACAGGACCAAGCATTGATGAATACACGCTGTTTGTAAGAGATGTAAACGGCTGTGAGGATACTGACAGGATTATTGTTTATCCAGAACTAAGAATTGATGCAAACTTTATAGCACCAGACCCTACATGTCGAGATGCAGATGGTACTATCGAAGTTACCGTAACGGGAGGCTCTGATTTTATCGCTAACCCAGGTAACTTTACATTTACCCTTACAGGTACAGATAGCGATGGAAACCCTGTAAATAGAACACAAGGAGGTCTGGCAACTGACAATATTTTTACATTAGTGTCTGCAGGAAACTATACAGTAGAGGTTAGAGATATTGCCATAGGACCCAATCCCCCAGCTCCTGGTGGATGTTCGGTGTCCAGAGGGGTGTCCAGACCAATACCTATCGATCCCAGACCAGCAGCTAATGCTACGCCGATTTCTTGTTTTGGTGATGATGATGGTACTATTGTGATCACTTTAGACCCAGGAGATAATGATGGACCTTACTCATATACGTTATTCGTTTATGATCCTTCACCTACTGCGACAGGGGCTTTGGTTGCAGGACCACAAGCGAGTGAAAGATTTGATAATTCAATAGTACCTATACCAGCAGGACAGTATGAAGTCGTTGTAACTGCCGCTTCTGGATGTACGGCTACAGTAGAACCTATTAATGTAACCGGTCCAGCCGCAGCATTATCAGCAACTCCTACACCGGGCACGTATAGTTGTGATCCTTCGAATAATGACGTATTTCCTGATATCACGGTAGATATTGTAGGAGGCACATCACCATATACGATTACATATACCGGCCCTGTGCCACTTGCCGGTACAAATTTACCGGTAGTAGATGCTTCAGGCACACCAACCAATCAGTTTATTATTGACGCTGATCAGCCGGGCACCTATGTAATAAGCGTGTTTGATAACAATGGTTGTAGGTTCGATTTACCTGATGTTATTATCGATCCATTCCCGATCATGACGAATCCTACTGTAGTAGAGGATACTGCGATTACATGTCCAACAGGTACAGAAATCGTTACGGTATCGATTACAGGAGGTACAGACGGAGGTAGCTTCTTATTTGAAGAAGTAAACGGTGCCGTTGCTTCACAGATAGTGACTTACGAGAATGGAAATACGGCTGGTAGCACTATAACGAGTTTTGATTTTAATCTTCCTGGGATAGGTAATTACACCTTTAGGATAACAGATCAAACCACTACGTGTTCAATAGCTACTCCTTCTTATAATGTGGCACCATTCGATCTAATCGAGGCAGATGCCCGGGTAACTCAAAACGTTGCCTGTTTTGGTGATACGACAGGAGAGATTACCGTAGATATTACAAACTATACCTATACTGATGGTACTACGGGTATTGGTGGTTATGACTATACAGTTACTAACACCAGTACTTCTACGGTATTTACAACAGGATCAGACACAGGTTCACCATTAGTAATTCCTAATGTACCGGCGGGTACATACGTTATTAATATTGTTGAAACCGATGTAAATTCTACGTTGTGTGATGATGATTCACAAGAGGTACGAATTCTTCAACCGGCTACACCAGTAACTATAGATAGCTTAACCGAAAGACGCAGTGAAACCTGTAATCCTGGCGATGATGCAGAGATTGAAGTTGTTGCCATTGGAGGAACACCACCATATCAATATCAGCTAGAAAGCGAAGATAGTGGAGGTATTATTACAGTATTAGTTCCATTTCAAACAACGACAACAGTTTTCAGCGGTTTGGATGCCAATAACGGTACCACAAGTGCACTTTACAGAGTACGTGTGTTAGATGCCAATAGCTGTCCTGTAGACCAAACAATTGTGATTAATCCGCCTACACCAATAAGTGTTGCGGCACCTAGTCCGATATTACTACAATGTGCAGACAGTAGAGATGGCAGTATCACAGCGACAGTAACAGGAGGACAAGGTCCTGGATTATATCAATTCAGAATTACATTACCAGACGGCACGCAATCAGGACCAGTAACAAGTGATCTTGCCACACCGACTGAGTATACGTGGAATGATCTTGGACCTGGAAATTACATCATTACGGTTTCAGATAATCTAAATTGTGAAGACACTGCGAATGTAACTATCAACGCTCCAACACCGGTGTTGGTCAATGTTGATCCTTCGGGAGAAAGTTGCTTTACTGCAAATCCAAATCGAATTGAAGTTACAGGAAGTGGAGGAACACCAGGATATACATATTACTATATTGATGCTGGCGGAGCACAAATCTTTGAACCTACAGGTATTTTCATAAATCTTCCACAAGGTGATTATCAGTTCTTTGCTAGGGATGCTAATGGTTGTGATTCACCTGCATCTAATAATATTCAAGTTCGAGATGTAATGCCATTAACTGTTGTGTTAGATGAAGGTAATTTTAGCATAGTATGTTTTAGCGAGGCTACCGCATCTGTAGATGCTATAGTAACCGGAGGCTTGGGTGGCTATGCATATCGTGTGGAGGGAACAGATTATCTAGGAAACATGGTAAATCTACCTGGGCCGTTAAATACAGATAGACAAGACGCGAGTTTCTTTGATGGTCTTTTTGCCGGTAACTACGAATATATTGTAACTAGTGGAGATTGTAACGAAGTAAGAACACCATTTACTGTTGTACAACCACCAGAGTTTTTGGCTGAAGCTTTTGAAGAGCCGATCTCTTGTAGTGGCGAAACAGATGGTAGAATTAGAGTGACGGCTACTGGTGGAACAGCACCATACTTCTATTCGCTGTATGACGGTAACGATGATCAGGTGTTTTTATTTATTGAAGATGATGTAGATGGCACACCAGGAGAGCATATTTTTGAGAATCTTGCTGCAGATAGCTATCGAGTTGAGGTTGAAGATTCATTTGGATGTCCTGTGACAATTCAACCTATAGAAATTTTAGAGCCTGATCCAATCGATGTTCTTGAGCCAATCAATACGACACCGGAAGAGTGTGCAGGAGATATGAACGGTACAGCAACTATTGCAATTATTGGAGGATTACCACCAGTTGATCCGGCAGATCCAGCATATTTCTGGAGTCGCGATGGTATAACGTATGTACCAGTAACAAATCCTACGAATCTGTTTATAGACAACTTAGCAGGAGGAACTACTACAATCTTTATAAGAGATTCTCGTAACAATCCTGATTGTGAGTTGCCTTATAACATAGAAATTGAACCAGGGCCTTTATTAGATGCTGAATTGGTAGCAAGTCTTGAGTGTCCGGTATACAATTATAGTGATCCGATGAACCCGGTGCTGACCCAGGATGAACGTTATTTTGTAGATTTCAATATAGTTCCCGAATCAGAAACTTTGGATATCATCTATACATTAAATGGTATTAACGGAACACCAAATCCACCTAATAACTCAAATCTTACTGGACGCTTTGAGGTGTCACCAGGAGAATATGAAGGTGTGATGGAGTCTGCTTTATGTATTAGAACTGTAGACACAATTCAAGTAGAAGAGTATACTCCGTTAGAGATACCAGTAGTACAGATGACCAACAATCCCCAGGATCCTAACGAATATGAGATCATAGTAACTGGTGGTACTAGATTAGATAGAGAGCCATTCTATACTTTTGAGGTCGGAAGATTAGAAGACGGACAAAGTATTACTGATGTTGTATACGATATTAATGTAGATGGCAACATATTTGTAATTCGTGAAACTGCGACCTATGTTGTTAGAGTAACGGATGCTAATGGATGTCAGGCGATAACTGTTCAGGAGCTAACCTATATAAATATTCGTATTCCAAATTACTTTACACCCAATGATCCTAATGCAACTCCAGAGGAAAGATTCTGGTACCCAAGACAGATCACACCTAATATTGATGATCCTTTCTTCTTTGAAGATATGGAAGTAAAGATATTCGACAGATACGGTAGAATGTTAGGAGAGTTTAGAGGAGATCAACAAGGATGGAGTGGTGTATATCAAGGAAAAGAACTGCCATCAGGAGATTATTGGTTCACGGTAATTCTTAATGATATTGACAATAGAGAGTTTACTGGCCACTTTACTTTATATAGATAATATATAGGGGATAAGAGAGTTATAAAACAATATGGATAAAGCCAAATGACAGAGAAAAAGAAAAAGGTCAATGGTCTGTAATTTTAAATGTTAGATGAAGAAATATATTGTAATATTCAGTCTATTTGCAAGTTATTGCACTTTTGCACAGGAGTTTTTCGCTCCTGTGCAAAACCAGTACATCGCAGATAACCCATATTTGATATCTTCTGCATATGCAGGTATCGGAGATTGTTGGCAGATCAGGGCTTCAGGATTTGAACAATGGGTAAATATTGAGGATTCGCCAGGGACACAGTCGCTTTCTATTGATGGTAGGATCTCTGATCGATCAGGAGTAGGAGCAATTTTGTTTAATGATCAAAATGGTTTTACTACGCAAAAAGGGATTCAGTTATCGTTTGCCCACCACTTAACTTTGAGCGAGTATAATAACCAATACTTATCTTTTGGGATAAGTTATAAATTCACTCAGTTTGGGATTGACACTTCTGAATTTAACAATGGAAATCCAGACGCACCTGTTAATCCGGGTTTGGCAGATATTACGGTTAATGATTCCAACTTTGATATAGCCATGTTATATCGTCTGGGAAGATTCTTTTTAAGTGCCAATGCGGTTAACTTATTACAAAAAGAAATCGATGATTTTAACCCAACCGAGCCATCGCAGATACAAAATTATTACATCTATACAGGATATACCTTCTACCACAGATTTAGTGATTTAGAAATTGAACCTTCTATTTTATATCAAAATTTTGCTGGTGACGGCCGTTCTACTACCGATATTAATATTAAGGTGCGCAAGATGTACCGTGAAGATTATCTTTGGGCAGGAATTAGCTTAAGATCATTAGTGGACCAGGATTTTAAACCGCTTTCTATATCCCCAATGGTCGGAATTAAAAAGTCAAACTTTTATGTAGCCTATGGATATCAGGTTAACGTAAATGAAGTGCTTCAACCCACCACGTCTGCAGGTTCTCACATGATTACATTAGGATTAGACTTTGGTTGTAGACAAAGCAAGTGTGGATGTACTTATTAATGTACATGACACTTTACAAGTTTGCTTGTTTAGATAATGAGTTATTATAATTTTACGTTTATTAAACCAATCTTGGCGATGCTTGCTAGTAAAATAAGAGAAAAGTCTTTTTGGATTTTAGATAGATTGAAGGGAAGCAATGTGAGTAATCATTATAAAGAAATTGCTTTCATAAATGAAAATTTAGATTCGAAAGAAGCGGCTTTACTTCGCAGGGAATACTTGACCAACATTCTGGCTCATGCCAGAAATACAACATCTTTCTATAAAAAATTTAAGAATGCTGAGAGTATAGAAGATTTTCCTGTTATAACAAAAACAGTAGTTCAGGAAAATTTTGATGATTTTAAATCTAAGACCTATCTTGATAAACCAAAATTTAAAGTAGCAACCAGTGGGTCAACTGGGATTCCTTTTCAGCTGTATCAAGACGCTAATAAAAAGAAAAGAAATACGGCAGATACTATTTATTTTCTGAAGAAAGCTAATTTAAATATAGGCGAGCGATTGTATGATCTGGAAGTATGGAGAGGTATTAATATGAATAGCCCCCTCAAGGCCTGGATGCAAAATTTGAGATATGTAGACGTAACCAAATTTCATGATGAAGAAATTGAGGACTTTTTACAATCAATTAAAAAGAAACGCTATCCACAACATCTAATTGGTTTTGTTTCCGCCTATGAAAGCATCTGCAAGTATTTGGATAAAACCAAAGCGAAGCCTCTAGATACGACTGTGAAGTCCATAATTGCTATTTCGGAAGCACTTACAGATTACGTTAAAGATTCCATGCAGAAATACTTTAATATCCCGGTTATCTCGAGATACTCTAACGAAGAAATAGGAATTCTAGCCCAACAAACTACTACTATGAATGACAAAAAGTTTGAAATTAACTGGTCTAGTTACCATTTTGAAATTTTAAAAATGGATCAAGATGTTCCTGCACAACCAGGAGAATTAGGGAGGATTGTAGTTACTGATTTTTTTAATTATTGTATGCCATTGATACGCTATGACACTGGAGATATTGCAAAATTTGGTGAAGATTTCGGTAAAAATGGGATTCCGTCTAGATATTTTGAACAACTTGAGGGAAGAAAAATGGATGCTGTGTATAATACAAAAGGTCAAATGATTTCTTCTTTCATTGTATACACAAAATTTTATAAATATTATAATTTACTACAACAGTATCAGTTTATCCAAAAGACAAGAAACACGTATTTGGTGAAATTAAATACTACCAGCACTTTTGGTTTCGAAAAAGAATTGATCGAGGATATTAAAAAGGACTTTGGGCAAGATGCTAACGTTATTATAGAGTATGTAGATGAAATTCCTGCACTTTCTTCGGGTAAAAGAAAAAAAGTTGTGAACCTGTATAAGGCCGCATAGTTTTTCTACGGCTTAATGGTACTGGTACAAATTATTTCTTTTTGAAACGTTTTAAAAGTAAGTTTTTTGTTCTGTCTAAATATTTGTAGATAGTTGGAGCCAAGTCATAAACCACAAATCTAAATTGAGTATTATTCATTATAAATTTCCTTTTTCTAAGAAAGAAAAAATCCTTTTTAATTGTTTTCACAAAACCTTTCAAATTAAGATATTTTTCATGTTTAAATTCTGGTTTGGAAAATTCGAGTCCCAGTGTTTGTAGAATTAATAAATGTGGAAAATTAATTCCCATTAAACAAGAGGCATCTACTGAGCCCCAGAATCTTGGATTGAGTTCTATAACTTTATACGTATTATCTTCTTCATCATATCGAAGATCAAGGTGGGCGACTCCGTTCCATTGTAAAGAATGGATCAACTTTTTTACAACTTCCAATAATTCGGGATTATCTGTAAACTCTAATCCAACTTGAGGGGCATAAGGGCTGTCACCCTGTAAATATCCTTTCTGAATAGTATATGCAATTATTTTTCCATTGACTGCCAGAATACTACAATCGATATCGTATCCTTTTATGAAGTTCTGTATAATAGTATGCCGATCTGCCTTTTCGGTTAAATATTTGGATAAATCGTGTTGATTGTTAAAAACCTCTATGCCTATTCCTCCTCCAAAACCTTCTAGAGGCTTTACAATAACAGGAAATATAATGGATGTAAAAAAAGTATCGGGTAATTGTTGACCGGGAACGTAAAGAAAGCTTTCCGGAATATTAATATTATACTCTTTACAATAGGCAGCAAGTTGCCATTTATTTATCGCTGTAGTGAATGTCTCTAAATCGGGCAAAGTAACCAGACGCTCCTTATGTTTGAGAAATTTTTTGTTTTTTATAATTCTACGGATTCCTATTTCAAAAATAGGCATCACAACATCTATTTTGTTCTTTTTTACCTCAGCATTAATAGTTTGTATCCACTTTGTATCGTTTTGAGTAGTGGGATAATAAATAAATTTCGAGACATGTCTTGAAAACCGTACTGCATTATGCTTTAAAGATGACATTACATATAAAGAAATACCAGGTATTTGGCTAAAGCAATTAATCACGTAAATCAAAAGGTGACTTTCTCCATCTGGAATTAATACAGAAGTATTAAATGGTTCTGATTTAGACTTTTTACTACGCATAATATTTTGCAAAACCTTTTAAAAAACTCATTTGATTTTGATCCTTTTACAAAGTAATTACATACAGCCCAAATATAGCCACAATAAAATAACAGGTAATGGTTAAAGCTCCCTGATAGTCTTTTGCTACTCTTTGCCCAAAAAGTAACATGAGAAGCGTTAAACAAGCTAAAAACATAGCTAATACCCCAAAATAGGTGTTATTATCCACAAACAAATGATAAATACCCATGATACAACATATAGCCGTTATCATTTCAATAATCAAAATAGTGGCCAGAAGAAATGGAACCATTTTACCCATAAAGGTTTCGGCAAAATGTCCTTTTAACCAATCCAGATTCCCTTTCCAATCCACTAATTTATCGATACCCGATTGTAAAAATGTGATCAAAAGAAACAATAAGATGGTAATGGAGACAATGTGAGTCATAAAATTATCCATAGCATAATTAGTTTTACACCAAATATAGAATAAGATTTAATAATGGAGTACGCTAACCAATAGGAACTAACTACTATGGACTTTTTTTATGAAGCAATCGGGTAAGTTTTATAGAAAGATCGGTAAGAATAATTTTTGCATTTCCATTACGTTCGATATGGTAAGCCGCGTCTTGTAGCTCTGTACAAATATCCATAATGTTGGCTCCGTGTACGAAGGGAGCAAACTTCTCCAGCTTAAAACCATTGGTGTTTGGTTCTAGAAACACCAATTCTTCAGCCCCATAATTTAACAACATGGCTTGTCTAAAAAAATCAAGACAATATTTTAAAAACCGTTTTTGTGTTTCTCTACCTGTTCCGGCAATAGATTCGCTCCAAGTGATCAGGTCATTTATGGCAGATTTATTTCCTTTGGCCCTAAAAGCTGTTCTTACCCATTGTATAAACCAATCTTCAAACTGGTCATCACCACCATCATGATGTAGTAAGTGTAACGCCTTGCTATAGTCACCATTGGCCTGATGTGCTATTTTTAATGCATCATTATCTGGTACATTTTCATTTTTTTGCAAGGCTTCTTTAATCACTTGTTCTCCCAGAGGTGGAAAGTGCAATACCTGACACCTTGAACGTATGGTCTGTATAAGCTGTTCTTCGTCTTCTGTGATGAGAATAAATATGGTTTTATCAGGAGGCTCTTCAATTAATTTAAGTAATTTATTCGAGGCGGCGATATTCATTTTATCGGCCATCCAGATAAGCATTACTTTGTATCCTCCCTCATAACTTTTAAGTGAAAGTTTTTTTACAATTTGTAAGGCTTCGTCTACCCCTATTTGGCCTTGTTTTTTTTCGATACCCAAAGACAGGTACCAATCAAAAATACTTCCGTAAGGATTTTCTTTTACAAAAGCTCTCCATTCTTCTGCAAATTGATCGGATGTTGGGTGCTTTTTTACTTTATCATTGACCGCAACAGGATATACAAAGTGAAGGTCTGGATGGGCGAGATGATCAAATTTTAGGTTACAGGAGTGCATGCCTTCTATGTTTTCCCCATTTTGGTTCTGACATAAAATATATTGTGCATAAGCTATAGCCATGGGCAAGGTTCCACTTCCATTAGGACCTACAAAAAGTTGTGCATGAGGAATTCTTTTGCGATCTGCACTAGTGGTTAAATAACTCTTAATATGTTTTAGCCCTAAAATTTCCGAAAAAAGCATAAGCAAATATAAAAAGAAGTGTGAGGTACGAGGTATGAATTGATTATAATTTCTTAATGGCCTTGGCTCATATTTCTTAAAACTAAGGCTATTATTTTTTTATCAAAGAAGCGCTTTTCATAAAAAATTGATAAAAGTGAAAAATTACTATCGTTTTCGTAGATTTTTTTCATCAGAATACGAGGTTTTTAATGAAATAAAATTATTTTCGTTTGCTCAATAGTAATCCTGCAACATGAAGACGATCAACGATTTTAGTTTTGAAGATAAAAAAGCATTAATACGAGTAGATTTTAATGTACCACTTAATGAAAAATTTGAAGTAACAGATGATACCAGAATACAAGCAGCTAAATCAACAATAATTAAAGTATTAGAAGATGGAGGAAGCGCTATTTTAATGTCTCATTTAGGAAGGCCTAAGGGAGCACAAGACGAGTTTTCTTTACGTCATATCGTTGAAAAAGTGTCTGAAGTGCTTGGTGTTCAGGTAAAGTTTGTGGCTAATTGTGTAGGACAAGAAGCCGAGGATGCCTCGGCAAACTTAGAACCAGGAGAAGTGTTGTTGCTAGAAAACTTGCGATTTCATCCACAAGAAACTGCAGGAGATGTTGGGTTTGCTCAACAATTGTCAAAACTGGGAGATATCTATGTAAATGATGCTTTTGGTACCGCACACAGAGCACATGCTTCTACCACTATTATAGCTCAGTTTTTTCCTGAAAAGAAATGCTTCGGAAGCTTATTGGCCAAAGAAATTGAAAGTATAGATAAGGTTTTAAGTAGCGGAGAAAAACCGATTACTGCAGTTTTGGGAGGATCAAAAGTATCTTCTAAGATCACTATTATTGAAAATATTTTGGATAAAGTGGATCACTTGATTATTGGTGGAGGCATGACCTATACCTTTATCAAAGCAAAGGGAGGTCAAATAGGAGATTCTATTTGTGAAGATGACAAGCAGGAACTAGCGTTGGAAATTCTTAAAAAAGCTAAAGAAAAAGGTGTAGAGATTCATTTGCCAGTCGATGTAATAGGAGCAGATGCCTTTGATAACAATGCCAATACCGATGTTATAGATGTAGATATGATTCCTAACGGATGGCAAGGATTAGATGCCGGACCAAAAACCCTTAAAAACTTTCATGAGGTAGTTTTAAAATCAAAAACAATCCTTTGGAACGGACCATTGGGTGTTTTTGAAATGGAAAACTTTGCTAACGGAACCATAGCACTGGGACATTCTATTGCCGAAGCAACAGAAAATGGAGCATTTTCTCTAGTGGGAGGTGGCGATTCTGTAGCCGCAGTCAAGCAATTTGGTTTTGGTGATAAAGTGAGTTACGTATCTACAGGAGGAGGTGCTATGTTAGAAAGCCTTGAAGGAAAAACATTACCAGGGATTGCGGCCATTGAAAACTAAAGACCACAACAATTTTGTAAGAAAATGAATGTTTTTTGTAAGAATATAGAAAAATCAGTCTTTTTAACTGATTTTTTGTTTTTTTAACCTCTTGATCTTTTGTGTTTTAGAAAAAAAATACGATTTTCGCTACTGTATTATAATAGTATTATTTTTTACCCCCAAAATTCCCAAAATATTAACAGTAAAGTAAACCACTCGTGAGATGAAAAACCGGTATTCATTCATTTTTTCTTTTTTCTTTTTTTCGGCTTCGATTATATCCCAGGAAGTAACAACCCCAAAAACCTCAGAAGAGAATAGTTCTAAAGAAATTTTGCTAAAAGAAAATCTGGATCTCAAACAAGATACAGTCCAAGTAATTGACACTACAAAAATAATCAGAACTACGGGTACAGAACTACAAACTGCAACGGTTACTTCTACAAGTGTAAAAGACAGCTTAGTTTACATTGCTCAGGATCATCCAAGGATGTCTACTTTAGATTCGATCTGGAAACAAGAACTGTATAACTCTAGTCTTTTCGATACAATTTATAAATCTGTTACCAATCTGGCTTATGAACCTGTAGAGTATATAGATCTTCCTACAGATACGCTCAAAGCAAGATTAGAAGAATTAAATGCTCGTACTCCGTTTAATGTAGAATATAACCCTTCACTGGAAAGTGTAATCAAAAACTATTTAAAAAACCGCCATGAACATCTGGAAAGATTGATGGCGCTTAGTGAGTTTTATTTTCCGATGTTTGAGCAAGAATTAGATAATTATAACATTCCCTTAGAAATAAAGTATCTGGCGATCGTAGAATCTGCATTAAAGCCCAGAGCAAAATCAAGGGTAGGTGCCACGGGGTTATGGCAATTCATGTTTGGCACTGGTAAAATGTTCGGACTAGAAGTGAGCTCTTATGTAGATGAGCGCATGGACCCGATTATGGCCACAAAAGCGGCATGCGAATATCTCTCTAATTTGTATAAAGTATTTGGAGATTGGGATCTGGCCCTAGCCTCTTATAATTCTGGTCCCGGAAATGTTACTAAAGCCATAAGGCGTAGTGGTGGATATACTAATTATTGGAATATAAGACATAATCTTCCCAGAGAAACAGCTGGCTACTTACCCGCATTTTTAGCAACCATGTACATATTCGAATATGCAGATAAGCATAATCTTAAACCCAGAAAACCAGAGTTTGCATATTTTGAAACAGATACAATCAAGGTAAAGCAAATGATAACCTTAGATCAGGTTTCAGAATACATGAATATTGATATAGAGGAATTACAATTTTTAAATCCGTCTTATAAATTAGATATTATTCCGTACATCAAAGATGAAGACTATGTACTGCGATTACCTTTGGATAAGATAGGTCCATTTGTGGCTAATGAAGATAAGATCTACGCGTTGGCACAAGCAGAGTTTGATAAACGAGAAAAGCCGTTACCAAAATACTTCGAAGCCAATGATAGAATCAGATATCGAGTACGCAGTGGTGATTATTTAGGTAAAATTGCCAGAAGATATGGTGTAAGAGTAAGCAGTATTAAAAAATGGAATGGTTTACGAACTAATAATCTAAGAATTGGACAACGACTTACCATATATCCAAGAAGGCCTGTGGTAGACCGTCCACAAAAGATGAGTACAACATCAAAGCCCTCTAAACCTTTAGCTGTATCAAGCACTTCAGAAATGTACACCGTAAAACCTGGAGATACACTATGGAGTATTTCACAAAAATTTAAAGGCATTTCTGTCGAAAATCTTAAAAATTGGAACGATATTAGCGGTAGTGGTATAAAACCAGGTATGAAACTGAAGCTTTCAAAATCATAACCGTAAATCGTAATCCTATGAAAAAGTTATCACTTGCCATCATTTGCATGCTTTGTATTGTAAGTTGTACAGAGACAAAGAAGAATAAAGATAAAGCACAAAAAGGTGCCATGGCACATTCTGTTGGCAAAATAAACGAACTTTCTGTAGTTATTGATAATGATCTTTGGAAGGGAAAAATTGGGGACACCATACGTAAATACTTTGGCGCAGAAGTACCTGGATTACCGCAAGAGGAACCATTATTTTCTATGCGGCAAATGCCCGTAGAAGCCTTTTCTGGGTTAGCAAGAAAAAATCGAACTTTCCTTTGGATTAAGAACGGAGAAAAAAGCGGATATATTTTATTAAATAATAAATATGCAACTCCTCAAGTGGGCGCAGTAATTTCTGGAACCGAAAATGAGATTATTGATTTGATTCGAAAGCACCACGAAACGATCATTTCAAAATATAAAGTAACCGAAACAAAAGAAAAGCAGAAACGGATCCGAAAATCACTTGAAAAAATACCACAACTACCAGAAAAACTTGGTATTACGCTAAAAGTCCCCACGGCGTATCGTGTTGCGATCGAAGAGGATTCGTTCTTTTGGATACGCAAAGATATTCCTCAAGGAAGTATGAATCTTATGATTTATGAGCTTCCTCTTGGAACGGTCACCAAAGATTCTAATACGGTCTCTAGTATTATAAAAATGAGAGATTCTATCGGTGCCAAAAAAATACCTACCGAGGTAGGTAACTTTGTGACTGAAGAAGCTTATGCGCCATATCTTTATGAAGCTACACTTGATGGTCGTTTTACTTTTGAAACTAAAGGCACATGGGAAATCAAAGATAGGTTTATGGCTGGTCCTTTCGTAAATTATGTAATCGAAGACACACCTAATAATCGACTACTGGTATTAGAAGGCTTCGTATTTGCACCATCTGTAAATAAAAGAGACAATATGTTTGAGCTTGAGGCCATTATGAAGAGCATCAAGTTTGAGTAAATATCACTTATACTAGCTTAATATTTTAGAGTATTCAAAAATGCATGAGATTATTGACTTAAGTCAGGAGATATTTGCTGGAATGCCTGTCTATAATGGGTTGCCAGAAGTAAAAATAAACATGCACAATTCTCATGAAGAATGGGAAGGTGTTAAAAATCCAAGAACAAACACCCCCAGTGTATATAAGTTAGAGATGGGGGAACATACAGGAACCCATGTCGATGCTATAAACCACATGGCAAAAGAATACCAAGGTCAATCTATTGACACAATGCCACTTACCATGTTCTATACAGAAGGTATTTGTTTAGATTTCTCACATAAAGGCCTACAAGAACTTATTGAATTTTATGAAATTGAAGAAGCTTGTAAGAAAAATCAATTAGATATTAAGCCTGGTGATACCGTTTTACTGTATACCGATCATTATAGAAGAAACTTTGGAAATCAAAATTGGGGAAAAGGTCCGGGAATTACAGCTGAAGCAGCAAGATGGTTAGGAGAAAAGAAAATTGCGGCCTTTGGAGTAGAAACTATGTCTCCCGGAGTGCCAGGAGTTTCAAATAAAGAAGTACATCGAATTTGTGGAGAACTTAACTTCACACATTATGAGAATATGATCAATCTATATCAATTAATAGGTAGAGGTCGCTTCAGGTTTATAGCACTTCCATTAAAAATTAGAGGAGGTACCGGCTCGCCCGTTAGAGCAATAGCAGTCTTTGAATAGTAATTTTTTCATAATTGTAAAAAACTTTCTTCCTGCTATAAAATAATCCTTCGTTTTTGGCATTATATTTAGCGATTCTAAAAATAAGTCCATGAATAGCATTTCTTATATCGCTAAGCACCTTCCTGTTTCAGACAAACAGATTATAAAAACCGTTGCTCTTCTAGACGAAGGAGCAACCATTCCTTTTATTTCTCGTTATCGTAAAGAAATGACAGGAGACCTTGATGAGGTAGCCATTGGAGAGATTGTAAAATATAAAATAGCTTTTGAAACCCTTGAGAAAAGAAAAGAGAGTGTTCTTGCGTCTATCAAAGAGCAAGAAGCGCTTACACCAGAGCTCGAAAAGAAAATTCTTACCGCCGAAACACTAACACAAGTTGAAGACCTTTATCTCCCTTATAAAAAGAAAAGAAAAACGAAAGCTATCGTTGCCAAAGAACAAGGCTTAGAGCCGCTGGCAAAAATTATCATGCAGCAAAAAGAAGAAGAAATTCTTTTTGTAGCTTCAAAATATATTAATGCTACTGTGCTTAACGAAGAACAAGCTTTGCAAGGAGCTAGGGACATTATCGCCGAATGGATTAATGAAGATGAAAAAATAAGAACTCGCTTGCGACGATTATATCAAAGAAAAGCGAGCATAGCTTCAACGGTCATTAAAACTAAAAAAGATGAAGAAGAAGCACAAAAATATCAGCAATACTTTGATTGGGAAGAACCACTTCATAAATGCCCTTCGCACCGATTACTGGCAATTCTAAGAGCAGAAAACGAAAAGATAGTTCGTGTAAAAATTACTGTACCAGAAGATAATGCATTAGATATTATCGATGAGATTATGATCAAAACCAACATAGAAGCATGTACCGACCAAATGTTTCTAGCAATTTCTGATGCATACAAACGATTATTAGCTCCTGCTATGGCTACCGAAGTTCTTAATCAAGCAAAGGAAAAAGCCGATGACAATGCGATTAAGGTTTTTGCTCAAAATTTAAAACAATTGCTATTGGCTTCACCTTTAGGGCAAAAGAGAATATTGGCATTAGATCCTGGTTTTAAATCGGGTTGCAAAGTGGTTTGTCTCGACGAACAAGGTGATTTATTGCATAACGAAAACATTTACCCGCATCCGCCACAACGAGAAACCACAAATGCCATCAAAAAAATACGTTCTCTGGTAAATGCATATAAAATCGAAGCAATAGGTATTGGTAATGGTACCGCAGCCAGAGAAACCGAAGCTTTTATTAAAAAAATTCCTTTTGAAACCCCCATTCAAGTATTTATGGTTAATGAAAGTGGAGCTTCGGTATATTCGGCATCCAAAATTGCAAGAGCAGAGTTCCCAAATTATGATGTTACTGTACGTGGTGCGGTATCTATAGGTAGACGATTGGCAGATCCGCTGGCAGAACTGGTAAAAATAGACCCAAAAGCTATCGGCGTGGGACAATATCAGCATGACGTGGATCAAACCAAACTAAAAAACGAATTGGATACCGTGGTCATGAGCTGTGTAAATAGTGTTGGGATTAACGTAAATACTGCTAGTGTACCACTATTAAGCTATGTATCAGGAATTGGCGAAAAACTAGCCGAAAATATCGTGGCCTACCGATCAGAGCATGGAGCACTACAATCAAGAGAAGAACTTAAAAAAGTACCACGGTTAGGAGGAAAGGCATTTGAGCAGGCTGCAGCGTTTTTGCGAATTACGAGTCCAAAAAATCCGCTAGATAATTCTGCGGTGCATCCAGAACGCTATCCATTAGTATCAAAAATGGCAAAAGAAGCCGGAGTGCTATTAACAGACCTTATTGGGAATGCATCAGCTATAAAAAAAATCAAACTTCAGAATTATGTAACAGAAGATGTGGGATTACCTACGCTAACTGATATCGTTAAAGAACTAGAGAAACCCGGAGTAGATCCTAGAAAAAAGGTGACTATTTTCGAATTTGATCCTAATGTTAAAAAGATTGAGGATGTTAAAATAGGTATGAAATTACCAGGAATCGTAAACAATATTACCAATTTTGGTTGTTTCGTAGATATAGGCATCAAAGAAAGTGGATTGATCCATATTTCAAAACTGGCTAATGAATACGTTAGTGATGTGAATGCAGTGGTTCAATTACACCAGCATTTGATGGTTACGGTTATAGATGTTGATGTACCTAGAAAGAGAATTCAACTGTCACTTATAGATTAACCTGAGTTCGATCCAAGAAGGACTTAGGTATAAAACTAATACCATATTTATAAGCATTTTAAGTCTCCTCTCCCTCTGGGCTACCGTGTGTAAACATCCTTTATGAGTGTCATTTTATATGCTATCCTCTCTCAATCCCTCCTAAGGAGGGAAGCTTAAAGTCCTTTTCCCCTTTGGGAAGAGGATTTAGGAGAGGGGAAATACTATGAAAAGCACTCATCCTAGCCTTCTCCCAGAGTGAGAAGGAACCTATAGATAACATAATTATATGAATATCAGTTAGTATTATATCGAGTCAGGTTGATTAAATCCTTTTAGTATCCTTGGACCAGAGATTATTCTTTCTAAAGTGAACTGATTTTAGCCTGCGTCGAAATGATCATCAAACGATAGTAGCTATATCATAAAAAACCCCATCTACCTTTGGGCAGATGGGGTTGCATATACATTTGATTCTAAAAAATTACTTTTTCTCGTCAATTTTTGGATCTTCCTCTTCTTTAGAGGCATCCTTAAATTCTTTTATTCCACTACCAAGACCTCTCATAAGTTCAGGGATTTTCTTTCCTCCAAACAATAGTAATACGATAACTACAATTAAGGCAATTTGCCAAGGGCCTATCATTCCTAAAAATATACTTGATGATACCATGATCTAAATTATTAGAATACAAAGTTAGCAAGAAATGATGAAATATAAGTTTTATGCTGTTAAAAAACAGTTATAATACTATTTTTTGTAATATACCAGACGAATTATGTATAGAAAAACGTTGTGTTTTAATATTGGTATATTACGTATATTTGTGTCTTAGATCTATGGCAAAAAAGAATAAAGAACCGAAGAAGATTACCAAGAAGCTCTTGAATAAATATCGCTTGGTGATTCTTAACGAAGATACTTTTGAGGAACGTATATCGTTTAAACTCAATAGGCTCAATGTGTTTGTAATGGTTACTATTACCGGAATCGTCTTGGTAGCCGGAACCACTTTTTTAATTGCATTTACCCCTCTTAGAGAATATATACCCGGATATTCTTCTACCTCACTCAATCTAAAAGCAACGCAACTAGCTACAACCACAGACTCACTTGAATCTGTAATTAATATAAATCAAGAATATTATAAGTCGATTAAAAAAGTACTAACCGGAGACGTAAAGACAGTAGAATTTGATATAGACTCTGCAATACAGTCTCAAAAATTGAACCCAGAAGAGGTTGATCTTGCACCTTCAGAGCAAGATATAAAACTTCGTGAAGAAGTATCAAAAGAGGATAAGTATAGTTTATTCGAAAGTGAAAAATCAAGTACCGACTTTTCATTGTTTCCTCCGGTAAAAGGCAATATTACGTCTGGGTATAATGTGAACGAAAAACATTACGGTGTAGATGTAGCAGTACCCAAAGATACTCCAGTAAAAGCTGCATCTTCTGGAACCGTAATTTTTGCAGAATGGACTGCAGAAACGGGGCATGTAATTATTTTAAAACATAACAACAACTTGCTAACGGTTTATAAACATAACGCCTCTCTTACAAAACAGCAAGGAGAACAAGTTCAATCTGGGGAAGTAATTGCAACTGCCGGCTCAACCGGTGAACTGTCTACGGGACCTCACTTACATTTTGAATTATGGAGAGATGGATTTCCCACAGATCCATTGAACTTCATCGATTTTGAACAATAATAATCATTGTTAAAATAGTAAAGATGTCTTTAAAAGCACTAGGAGCTAAGATATTTGCGAAATACATTAGAAAAAAAATCAATAAATGGGCTTCAAATCCTCTAGAAGCTCAGGAAAGAGTTTTTAAAAGTTTATTAGATCAGGCGAAGCATACACAATTTGGTAAAGATCACGGTTTTCAGAATATAAAAACATATTCAGATTTTGCTAAGCATGTTCCCATAAGAGATTACGAGGAATTAAAACCCTATGTAAATCGAGTAGTAAACGGGGAGAAAGATATTCTTTGGCCGGGCAAACCGCTCTACTTTGCAAAGACCTCAGGAACTACAAGTGGCGCAAAATACATTCCGCTTACCGCAGCGTCAATGCCTACACATATTAATGCAGCACGCAATGCAATTTTGTGTTATATTGAAGAAACAGGAAATACGGGTTTTGTTGATGGTAAAATGATTTTCCTTCAAGGGAGCCCCGAAATGGAAGAAAAAAATGGAATACTGCTAGGCAGACTATCAGGTATTGTAGCGCATTATGTTCCTAAATATCTTCAAAGAAATAGAATGCCGAGTTGGGAAACCAACTGTATTGAAGATTGGGAAGAAAAAGTAGATGCCATTGTCGAAGAGACTGTAGACCAGAATATGACCATAATTAGTGGTATTCCGCCTTGGGTACAGATGTATTTTGAAAGACTTCAGAAAAAAACAAACAAGAAAATAGGAGAGCTCTTCAAAAATTTTGAACTATTCATTTATGGGGGCGTAAACTTTGAACCCTATAAAAGTACTTTCGAAAAATTGATTGGTAGAAAAGTGGCAGATATAGAACTGTATCCTGCTTCTGAAGGCTTTTTTGCTTTTCAGGATAGTCAGAAAGAAAAAGGAATGCTACTGCAGTTAGACTCAGGTATGTTTTATGAATTCGTAAAAGCCGACGAATTTTTTGAAGAAAACCCAAAAAGATTAACCATAGGCGAAGTTGAGGTGGGAGTAAATTATGTAATGCTTGTTTCTACCAACGCAGGGTTATGGGCATATAATATAGGTGATACCATACAATTTACGAACACCTCACCATATAGAGTAGTGGTTTCAGGAAGAATCAAACATTTTATCTCGGCTTTTGGTGAACACGTAATTGGAAAAGAAGTAGACCAGGCACTTAAAGAAGGTGCAGATGCCATAGGGGTAATGATTAACGATTTTACAGTAGCTCCTCAGGTAAGTCCAGAAGGTAATGAGCTGCCCTATCATGAATGGTTTATAGAATTTCAAGATTCACAAAATGATGTAGAACAATTGGCAGTAGAAATTGATAATTCATTAAGAAAACAAAATTCATACTATAATGATCTAATCGAAGGAAAGATTCTAAAAAGGCTGCAAATAACGATCGTTCCAAAAGATGGATTTAAGAACTACATGAAATCTATCGGTAAATTAGGAGGTCAAAACAAACTACCAAGACTATCTAACGATAGAAAAATTGCAGATAGACTCACCACTATGATCAACAAATAGCTATATTTGCTACGAAAAATTTATGGCAAATCTTATATTACAAGGAAGAACACGGGCCCAAGAAAGCTCGAGCGCAATAGAACGCATGTATATTACCATGCGTCATCTTTTCAATAGAGGCTTTTATAAACCAATGGGAGTTTCGGGAGAAACGCTTAGAGAGGCTCTGCTAACCTTACGTCCAGAAATTTACGGTTCGGTTGCAGAGGAAAAAGTTGAGCTAAACGGACTGCTTTACGTAATAGATCGGTTACCATTTGGTATTGAGGAGTGTCGTTATATTAATCTAACAAGTGAAGAAGGATATAAAAACTCTCATTTCACGGCTATAGTTCCTCCAAAACGGCGAAGAAATTGTTATCGTATCGATGAGGAGCAGATGAATATAGAAATCACTCGTGGGAGATCTGAGATTTATGACATACTTACTCATTTGACTTTTCTTTTTATCGAATCTCATAAAATCATGAATCGTGTCGTGATTAACGAAGAAGGGAACGTAATTCGGGATTGGGAAAAGTTAGAAAGAGCTGTTTTATCTAAGAAAGAATTAACTCAGGCTGAAAAAGAAGTCGCACTAACTCATACTGCAAATATTTTAGGAAGGACTTTTGAAGAAGTATCTACTATCTATAATGACTTTTCATGTCCAGAAAATAAGGAGCGCTTTTTGCATATTATCTACTGGCTAGGTAAATTGGCGATAGAAGAATCGATAGAAGATAAAAAACGTATTGTCACCTTCAGTCCTGTTTTAAGAGAAAGACTAGGACATCATATACATGGTGAGAAATGGGCAAATAATATCAAGAAAAAATTAGAAGAGCTTCATTTACTGGATCGACCGATACACATTATTAGTGCAAACATGCATAGTGTAATGAACACCCTATATGCACCTTTAGCATTGAAAACAGAATTAAAAAATAAAACCATTTTTGATGTTTATGAATCACTGAGTAACAATAAAAATGATAAACTAAGAGCACGAGTAGAAAAATTGGCTTTGCAAGAAGGAATGACATATATCGAAGATGAAAGTGGGGCCAATATTAATGTACAGGTGTTTGATATAGCAAAATATACTAAAGGTGAATATCAAAGTTTAATTTCTGACGTTAACAATAGTGACAAACCAGTAATTATTGTTATGGACTACGCATTTGGTGAGCAGGCATATGAGACCATGGATGAACTTTTAAAACCATATGTTACCGTTACCGGAAGCAAAACTCATATGAATGTAAAGTCTATTTCTATAATGGGTAAAGCTGGCATTCTTGAAGGAGGGAAAGGAGATATTATGATTCCTACTGCTCATGTTTTTGAAGGCACGGCAGATAATTATCCTTTTGAAAATCAGTTGAAAAAGAAAGATTTAGCAGGTAATGGAATTGACATCTATGATGGTGCAATGATTACAGTATTAGGAACTTCATTACAGAACAGAGATATCTTGAAGTTTTTTCATGAGTCTACCTGGAATGTAATAGGATTAGAAATGGAAGGAGCGCATTATCAAAAAGCGATACAATCGGCATCCAGACTTAGAGGGAGTATTAGCCCAAAAGTAAAAGTGAGATACGCGTATTATGCTTCAGATAACCCTTTAGAAACAGGAAGCACGTTAGCATCAGGCGGATTGGGAACTACTGGGGTAAAACCCACATATCTCATTACCGAAAAAATTATAGAGCAAATATTTAAAGAAAAATAAAGAATGAGTCACGAAAATCAGAACGAAGAAATTGATTTGATGCAACTTTTTGGGATGGTAAAGGAGTTTTTTAGGAAAATCTTGAGATTGATTATTTCAGTGATAGATTTTTACAAAAAAAAGTGGTTGTTATTTTTAGTGGTAGTTATTGTTGGGCTTGGAGTAGGATATTTTATGGATCAGTACCAAGACCTGAAAGATAAATATGTTCAAGAAATTATCATAGAACCAAAATATGATTCCACAGAATATATTTATGATTTTATTGAAGATTTAGACGATAATTTTGCCGACAGTCTTTATGTGAAAAAACTTGGTTTGGAAATAGAGCAGGCAGAAAATATAAAGAAAATTTCTTTAGAACCAATTATCAAACCTGAGGATGTTTTAAATCAACTTCAAAATAAATATGGAGGCAAAGAGTCTTTTATTGAAGCCTATGATGAAAATACGCTACAAGAGAAAAAATTCCGAAATTTCTACAAACAACATAAACTAACAATAATATTTAAAAACAAAGAAGACATCAACAGCGGTGTTTCCAAAAGCATTCTTAATTATATAAAGTCAAATGATTATTTCAATGAACTTTTAGAACTAGAGCTTAAACAAGTTAATGTTAGTATCACCCAAAATAAAAAATCATTAGAATTTATAAATGACTATTTAACTAATTTGAGTCAAAACCCTGCAAAAAACGATGAAAAATTTATTTATGCATCAGAATCAGAAACACCTACAATTTCTTCTTTGCTAAAAAGAAAACAGGATCTAATTGAAAGAGTTAAAAACGATGAAAAATTAGTTACACTCGATAAAGAAGTTTTTACAGTCGTGCATTATGGTAATATTGTTTCTAAACGTAAGATTCTGGTAAACAGAAGATTTTTCTTGATGCCATTGATTCTGGTAGGTTTGGTATCGCTAATTTATCTGTTAAGATTTTTGAAGAAGGCTGCAAACAACTTTGTTAATAACGAGTAAATTAGTTAGGGCTACTTTTTCAAAAATTAATAAATAAAGAACTACTTTTTTATGTTGTATCCATTAAAATTTTACCCTATTTTAAAGGAAAAAATTTGGGGTGGGGATAAACTAAAAACAATTCTTAATAAACCTGCTTTCAGTAATGAAGTAGGCGAGTGTTGGGAAGTCTCTGCCATAGATAACAACGTCTCTATAGTTTCTAATGGAACTCTTGAGGGTAAAAGTTTGATTCAACTCATTAATGAGTTCAAAGATGAATTATTGGGTCAAAAAGTATATCAGAAGTTTGGCAATAAGTTTCCATTACTCATAAAATTTATTGATGCAAAAGAAGATTTGTCGGTACAACTTCATCCTGAAGATAAGCTAGCCAGAGAAAGACATAATTCTTTTGGAAAAACAGAGATGTGGTATGTAGTTCAGGCTGATCAAGAGGCCAAACTTATTATAGATTTCAATAAAAAGACAACAAAAGAAGAGTATCAATTGAATTTAAGTGAAGGTCGATTAATTGATTTACTCAATTTTGAAAATATATACAAGGGTGATAGTTTCATTATCAAGGCAGGTACAATTCATGCTATAGGCAAGGGCACACTAATTGCAGAAATTCAACAAACTTCTGATATTACCTATAGAGTATATGATTGGGATCGTAAAGACCAAAAAGGAAATAAGCGAGAATTGCATACAGACCTTGCGCTAGAAGCACTAAATTTTGAGAATGATCATAAATTTAAACTATCATATTCAAAAAAACCAAATCACGTAAATGAAATAATTTCAGCACAATATTTTACGACAAACTTTATTTATATTAACAAGAATATTGAAAGAAACTACAAAAGTTTGGATACTTTTATTATTTTAATATGTGTTGAGGGTAAAGGTGAAATAATTGTGAATGATCAGGCCACGCCTATTTCGATTGGCGAAACAGTGTTAATACCTTCAGTAATCGATGAACTAACTTTGCAAATTAGTGCCGAAAGCATGAAAGTACTGGAAGTTTATATTCAATAAGCTATGATCAATATTTTAATAACAGGAGGAGCTGGATTTATTGGATCTAATTTTATACCGTATTTTCTTGAAAAAAATCCTGAAATTGCCATTATAAATATAGATAAACTTACTTATGCAGGAGATCTTAAAAATCTAGCCGAAGTAGAAAACCACAGCAACTATACATTTGTAAAAGGAGATATCTGCGATCGATCTTTGATAGAATCTCTTTTTAGGCAATATGATTTTAAAGGAGTAATTCACTTTGCGGCAGAATCACATGTAGATAATTCGATTATAAACCCCGATGAGTTTATTAAAACCAATGTTTTTGGGACGTTTACCTTAATCGATGTAGCAAAAAATTACTGGATGAATTCCCCTTATGTTTATAAAGAAGAATACAAAGGCTGTCGATTTCATCACATATCAACTGATGAGGTCTACGGTACATTAGGCGAAACGGGTTTGTTTTCTGAAACCACACCTTATGCTCCTAACAGCCCCTACAGCGCATCCAAGGCGTCATCTGATTTTATAGTAAGAAGTTATTTTCATACTTATGGTATAAATGTAGTTACTACTAACTGTTCCAATAATTATGGACCCAAACAGCATGACGAAAAGTTAATCCCTAATATTATCAGAAAAGCGTTGGCAGAAGAAAACATTCCTATTTATGGGAACGGCAAAAATATTAGAGATTGGCTATATGTTATGGACCATTGCACAGGGATTGATTTAGTGTTTAAAAAGGGAGAGCCGGGAGAAACTTATAATATTGGAGGAAGAAATGAAAGAGATAATAACTATGTAGTGACAAAGGTTTGTGAATTATTAGATGGCATGGTGCCAAGAAAAAAGAATAAATCGTATAAGGAATTAATTACTTATGTAAAAGATAGACCTGGCCATGACTTAAGATATGCCATTGATGCGACTAAAATTGAAAAAGAATTGGGCTGGAAGGCAGATGAAAATTTTGAAACCGGAATAAAAAAGACGCTTTCCTGGTATTTGAAAAAATACAGTAAGTTATGAAGGGAATTATATTAGCAGGAGGTTCGGGAAAAAGGCTATATCCCTTAACGTTGGCAGTTAGTAAACAATTAATGCCAGTGTACGATAAACCAATGATTTATTACCCAATTTCTACATTGATGTCTGCAGGAATTCGTGAAATTCTGATTATCTCAACTCCTAGAGATTTACCACTTTTCAAGCAACTTCTTGGAGACGGAACAAAATATGGCTGTAGATTTGAGTATGCAACACAAGACAAGCCTAATGGATTGGCGGAAGCTTTTATTATAGGAGAGCAATTTATAGGTAATGACAAAGTTGCTCTCATATTAGGAGACAATATATTTTATGGATCGGGTTTAGAAACACTATTAGAGAGTAATAATGACCCAGATGGTGGAATAATTTATGCTTATCATGTTCAAGATCCAGAAAGATACGGTGTTGTAGATTTTGATAAAACAGGAAAAGTATTATCTATCGAAGAAAAACCAAAAGAACCAAAATCTAATTATGCAGTTCCTGGAATTTATTTTTACGATAATGATGTCGTTAGAATTGCCAAATCAATACAACCGAGCACAAGAGGAGAATTGGAAATTACAGACGTCAATAATGTATATCTCAAAGAGGGAAAGTTAAAAGTGAGCATACTGGATAAAGGTACCGCATGGCTTGACACAGGCACGTTTAATTCACTTATGCAAGCATCTCAATTTGTGCAGGTCATTGAAGAGAGACAAGGGCTTAAGATAGGTGCTATAGAAGAAACGGCCTATAAAAAAGCCTTTATTAATAAAGAGCAACTCAATACACTGGCCAAGCCTCTTTTAAAAAGTGGTTATGGCAAATACTTATTACAGTTAGACTAAAAATGGAAATTCAACCAACGTTTCTTGAAGGGTGTTTTGTCATTAAGCCCAAAATTTTTAACGATACTCGAGGATCTTTTGTTGAAACCTTTAGCCAACGAGTTTTTAAAAAAATCACAGGGCTAAATGTTAATTTTGTTCAGGATAATCAGTCCATTTCTAAAAAAGGAACGCTTAGAGGTTTACATTTTCAGACAGGAAAACATGCTCAAGCCAAATTAGTAAGAGTTATTCAAGGAGAGGTGCTGGATGTAGTGGTAGATTTGCGACCAGAATCCAAAACCTATAAAAAGCATTTTTCTATGGTGTTAAATGATCATAATAACTTCCAGTTATTTATCCCAAGAGGTTTTGCTCATGGTTTTTTGACTTTAAGTGATAAAGCTATTTTTGTATATAAATGCGATAACTATTATCACAAAACTTCAGAATCTGGAATTATATTTGACGATCCCGATCTGGCCATAGATTGGAAGTTAAATACTGCCGAGATCCTGTTATCTGAAAAAGATAAAAAGTTGCTACGTATAAAAGATATACAAGATGCAGGAAAAACCTAATAAAACAAAAGTTTTAATAACAGGATTAAGTGGTCAGCTAGGACAATGCCTGAAAAAGATTGAAAAAGACTATCCTGCTTTTGATATATACTTTACTGATTCTAAAACTTTGGATATCACCCAAAAAGACCAGATAAATAATTTATTGTCTGAAATAAAATTCGATTATATAATCAATTGTGCGGCATATACCAATGTCGAACAAGCAGAAAAGGAACCTGAAAGAGCCTTTATGGTGAATGCTCAAGGGGTCAAAAATATAGCCGAAATATGTAAAGATCATCACGTAGTGCTTATTCACATCTCAACAGACTATGTGTTTGATGGTAAAAAGAAAACACCATATACAGAAGAAGATATTCCTAATCCTATAAACGTATATGGAAAATCTAAATTGGAAGGAGAAAAATATATTCAGGAGATTCTCGAGAATTACTTTATTATAAGAACGTCATGGTTATATTCAGAATTTGGGCATAATTTTTTTAAAACCATTCAAAAAAAATCAAAAACCAAAAAAGAACTTACTATTACAACTTCTGAAACTGGCACCCCTACAAATGCTAATAATTTGGCTCAATTTATTTTTGATTTGGTTGGATTAAGAACCTCAAAATATGGTATTTATCATTATGGTAATCAAGGCGAAGCCACCTGGTATGATTTTGCAAGAGAGATTTTGAGCGTATTAGGTAAACTTGATAACATAAAACTTAAAAAAACAGATAATTATCCTACTTTTGCAGCCAGACCAAAATATAGTGTTTTAAATAAAGAAAAAACTGCTAAAGTTTTAGAACAAAATATTTTGGATTGGAGGAATTCTTTAAAAAACCTAGATTTATTTATACAATGAAAAAAAACCTAATCGTTTTTGGAACTAGACCAGAAGCTATCAAAATGGCGCCACTAGTAAAAGAGTTTCAAAAACATAAAGATATTTTTGACACCAGGGTATGTATTACTGCTCAACATAGAGAAATGTTAGATCAGGTATTAGCGTTTTTTGACATCGTGCCCGATTTTGATTTGGACCTAATGAAACCCAATCAAAATTTATACACATTGACATCTGATATTCTGACAGGGATGAAAGATGTTTTGGAAGTATTTAACCCAGATTATGTGTATGTTCATGGAGATACGACCACCACTATGGCTTCAAGTATTGCTGCTTTTTATTCTGGAGCTCAGGTTTGCCATGTTGAAGCTGGATTGCGGACTTTTGACATGAAATCACCATTTCCAGAAGAAATGAATAGATCTGTCACAGGAGTAATATCAAATATTCACTTTTCGCCAACAGAAACTTCAAAACAAAACTTAATTAATGAAAACAAACCCTTAGAATCGATATTAATTACAGGAAATACTGTGATAGATGCACTAAAATTTAGTGTGGAAAAAGTTAGTTCTAAAAACTTTGAAGATGATGAGGTTAAAAATTTGAAGAGCATTATTGATCACGGAAAAAAGTTAATTTTAGTTACAGGTCATAGAAGGGAAAACCATGGACAAGGATTTATAGATATTTGTGAAGCTTTGAAAAAAGTAGCCTTAAACAATTCTGACGTTCAAATTATTTATCCGGTACATTTAAACCCAAATGTTCAAAAACCGGTATATCAACTTTTAGAAAAAGTTGATAACATTCAATTAATAGCGCCACTTTCATACCCTTCTTTTGTATGGTTAATGAATCAATCGTATTTAATTATAACAGATAGTGGTGGTGTTCAGGAAGAAGCTCCTAGTTTAGGCAAGCCGGTTTTAGTGATGAGAAATACTACCGAAAGACCCGAAGCAGTAGAAGCAGGAACTGTAATCCTGGTAGGAACAGATACTAAAAAAATAGTTTTTGAAACAGAAAAACTTTTGAATGATAACAAGTCATATGAAAGTATGAGCAGACTTCATAATCCATATGGAGACGGAAAAGCTTGTCAAAGGATTGTTGAACATATAAAAAATACTAGTCATGAATAACAAGCCTGATGTGGTGATGATTGGTTTGGGATATATTGGCCTCCCAACAGCAGCATTAATTGCTCAAAACAAGACATATGTTCATGGAGTTGATATTAACCCCAAGGTAGTCGAAACCATTAATGAAGGAAAAATTCATATAGTTGAACCAGAATTGGATGAGGCAGTAGAAAATGCTGTAAAAGAAGGGTATTTAAAAGCTTCGGTGAAACCGGTAGAAGCAAATACATATCTAATCGTTGTTCCAACTCCCTTTAAAGGAAAAAATGAACCAGATATTTCTTTCGTAGAATCTGCAACTAAAGGAATAATTCCATTACTAAAGGAAGGTGATCTGTATATTATTGAATCTACTTCTCCTATAGGAACTACAGAGAAGATGCTGGATCTTATATATTCCGAACGACCCGAACTTGAAGGCAAATTGTATGTTGCATATTGTCCAGAACGTGTTCTTCCCGGAAATGTAATGTATGAATTGGTTCATAATGATCGCGTTATTGGAGGAATAAATGAAGCATCGACAGACAAAGCGGTTGATTTTTACAGGCAATTCATTAAAGGCGATTTGCATAAGACTAATGCTAGAACAGCAGAAATGTGCAAATTAGTCGAGAACTCTTCCAGAGATGTACAGATTGCATTTGCCAACGAATTATCTCTTATTTGTGATAAAGCAGATATCAATGTTTGGGAATTGATAAACTTAGCAAATAAACACCCGAGAGTTAATATTTTACAACCTGGTTGTGGAGTAGGAGGACATTGTATAGCTGTTGATCCTTATTTTATTGTTGCAGATTATCCGATGGAATCCCAAATCATTGGTAAAGCTAGAGAAATAAATAACTATAAATCTTTTTGGTGTGCAGAAAAAGTTAAGACTGCAAAACTTGAATTTGAACTTAAAAATGGCAAAAAGCCAAGAATTGCATTAATGGGTCTTGCTTTTAAACCTAATATTGATGATCTAAGAGAGTCTCCAGCAAAATATATTGTACAAAAAGTATTGCAAAACGCTAACAATGAAGAGTATTATATAGTGGAGCCAAATATTAATTCTCATAATATATTTAAGTTAACCGGGCTTAAGGAGGCGGCCGATAAAGCAGATATTATTGTGTTTTTAGTTGGACATAAAGAGTTTAAGAAATTGAAAATTAGTAAAGATAAAATTGTATTAGATTTTTGTAACTATTCTTCTTTTTAAGTTAATTATAAATAATATTCACAAAACTTCATTTTAGTGTTTGAATTCAAAAAAATTCAACTATCAAGCGATATTAGAGAATTAGTTAATAATTCTTTATTGTCCTTAATTGGTTCTGTGATATCGAAAGGTTTATTGTTTATCGCTTGGTTAATGGTTGCAAAAATACTTGGCAAAGAGGGGAATGGTGAAGTGGGTATAATAAGGTCGACTTTAAACTTATTTGTAATATTCGTGGGCTCTGGAATAAGTCTCACGGCAACAAAATATATACCTGAGTTTTTGGTTGAAAATAGACGAAAAGTAAATAGAATACTTAGTATTACGATAATTACGTCAATTTCCTTAGGAATAATTCTTAGTGCCTTATTATTTTTTACTGCTCCTTTTATTGCAGAGGAAGTATTAAATGCTCCAAATTTGTCTACAACTTTGAAAATTAGTTCTTTTTTACTTTTATTAAGTTCTATTAGCAGTATGCTTTCTGGTTGCTTACAAGGGTTTAAAGGTTTTAAGGACTTAATGATAATTAATTGTTTTTATGGCTTGTCATTATTAATTTTTTTATATTTTGGAGCTACGCATCATGGCCTCGAAGGAACTTTTATTGGCTTTACTTTAAGCACATTGATTCTAGTAATATTAGGTATTATTTTTCTTAAGCGACAGATGACACGAAATGATATTCATTTTACATTTAAATTTAAGAAAGAATATAGAATTTTAATCAAGTTTACTATTCCAGCTATTATGACTGGACTAATGGTAATTCCTTTTAAGTGGTTAGTGGATACAATTTTAGTAAATTCAGAAAACGGGTTTAATAATTTAGGTTTATATTCTGCAGTTCTTCTTTTCCAGTCACTTCTTCTAATGTCGGCAAATACTCTTAATGCACCATTAATAACTTTAATGGCAAAAGGAAATATTTCAAAAAGTATTGATAAAATTAGTTTAATTATTCCTTGGGCTATAGGAATATTTGCATGTATACCTATTTTATTTTTTTCTGATTTTTTTGGCAATCTTTTAGGACAGGAATATGTTTCAGATATTAGTTTTAGACCCACAATTTTTATTGTTATGCTTACATCGACCATTATGCTATATAAGCAAGGACTCGCTAGAATAATGATCGTTAATGACTTAATGTGGTTTAGTTTTATTAGTAATTTAATTTGGGGTGTAGTCTTATTAAGTAGTTTTTACTTTTTTTCTGTAAAAAATTCAGAAACATTATCAATTAGTTATTTAATAGCATATTTAGTTAACACCATAATTGTATTTCCAGTTTACATGAAAAAGAATATTATTCCGATTAGCCTCGTTAAATCGAAAGAATCAATTCTAATTTGGATATTTTTCTTCATTTTGGTAATAATAGTTTATAGTTTTCCAGATATGGGAATCGTATTCGATCTGGTATTTTTATTTTCCGGTTTGTTAATTTTTTCAGTTCTTTTTTTTCGATTATTTTTCATTAAGGAATAATAATATGAATTCGACGAGTATGATTTGGCCTGCAAGTATTTATAAACAAAACTAGAGTAATTACTATAAATATTGATAAAAAGAATTTACATTATATCACTAGTTAAAGAATGACATACTAATATGACAAAAACCACAAAAAAAATAGCAATCAGAGGAGCTTATGGTGAACAGAATTTTGGTGATGATGCTTTAATGTATTATCTATATTATTGGAGTCAAAAAAATGACTTAGATGTAACATTTTTTGGAGTTGAAAATAATTATTTAAAATTTTTATTTCCTAATTTAAACTTTAAAACCAAAAAAGAAGAGTATAAATATAGAAATGAAATACTAGTGCTTGGAGGTGGCACACAATTTTTTTCATTTTCTTCCCCGTCAAAAACTCAAAAGTTTGGTGATCATTTTGTGAGTTTTGTAAAATCTCCACTATTATTTTTTAAAAAACTTAAAGTTTATTTAGCTAATAAATTTTTAAAAAAAATATATTTAAAAACCTATGCTGTAGGAATAGGGCTAGGACCTTTTTTAGAAGGATCCTTTGGTGAAGAAAATGCAATTAAACATATAAACATTATGACAGCGGTTTTGGTAAGAGACCAATTGAGTTTTGAATTTTCAAAGAACTTAAATAATAATGTTCATCATTATACAGATATATGTTTTTTGCCAGGTGTAATTGATTTTTCAGTTTTCAAAAAAAAGAGACAAAAAATACATAATATTGGCATTATTGTTCGTGATTGGAATCATGATGAAAATGGAAGAGAGTATTATGGGCGCTTAGAAAATGAGATCAAAAATTTAAAGGATCAAAAAAAAGAGTATTGTCTAACTTATATTTTATTTAAGGATGAAAAGTATTGGGAAGAGAGATTATGTGGAAATAATGAAAAATTTATTAAATGGGATCCAAAAACTCAATCCGTAGAAGATTTTCTTAAAATTTTAAGTGATTTTGATGTGTTTATTTCGGCTAGATTTCACGGAATCATCTTTGCGGGATTATTAGGAATACCATCTATTGCTATTGAGGTAGAACAAAAATTAAATTTAGTTAATGAATATTTCTTTGATGGAATAGAAGTATGGAAACAACCATTTAATGATTCTTTAATAGACATTATTGGGGAAACACAAAAAAAATATGATTCTATCTTAACAAAGCTTAATAAAGGTGTTGAAATAAATTCAAAAAAAGCAAATGATATGTTTGAATTTTTATTAAAAGATATTTTGTGAAAGTAATATTTTATATATCGAGTTCGAATCCTGTTAATGATGCTACGATTGAATATTTAAAAATAATCAACGAAGCATTATCGGATAATAAAGAAATGTCTATTGTTTCCAAGTTAAAGAAGATTCCAAACAACTCTTTTGTGATCACTTATACAGTTACTGATTTTTTTCGAGTAAAAGCTCGAAGACCTAATTTGTTAATAGCTAATTGGTTTCAAGGAATCATACCAGAGGAAGCTGCTCTTAAAGAGCAAAGTAAATTTAGACGGGTGATTTATTATTACTTAGAAAAATTTGCACTTAGAACTTCAAATTTTAATTTTTTCGTTTCAAAGGCAATGCAGAAGCACTACTTAAAAAAATATAACTATAAAAAAGATAATTTTTTTATAATGCCTTGTTTTAATAGTAGCCTTCAAAAGAGAATCAAAAATAAACATTTTTCTGAGCCTTCATTCGTTTACATTGGGTCTATGGCAAAATGGCAATGTATTGACTTAACTTTGAATGTATTTAAATCTCTTAAAAAAGAAATTCCTGACGCAAAACTTACTCTTTTAACTTCTCAAAAAGAAATAGCTAGAGAAAGGGTAGAACAATTAGGCTTAAAAGAAGTTTGTATTAAATATGTTAGATTAGAAGATATTTCAGCCGAACTTTTGAAGTATAAGTATGGGTTTTTAATTCGAGAAAATATTCCTGTAAACAATGTATCTACACCAACTAAAATGAGTACATACTTGGCAAGTGGAGTAGTTCCAATATTTTCTAATTATATTCATGATTTCAGAGATAGTTTTTCAAAGCTAAAATTTAAAATAATGTTAGAATCTAACTCAACAGAGGCCATAGCTAAGAAAATAATTGATTTTGATAATACAACTAAAGTGAATAGTGAGGAAATTATGAATGAGTTTAAAACGGTTTTTGATAGTTATTATAAAAAAGATCAATATATACGATTGTTAAGGAAAGTACCTATACTGAAGGAAAAGAAAATTTTTGAATGAAGACGCTTAGGTTAAAATTTTCTATAAGTCAAATATCTATTGTATTGCCATTGATAGTATTATTTCTATCAGAATATTTCAGGTTTGTTGAACCTGATTGGGGAGCTATATTAAAATTCACGTCCCTTTTGCTTATGATTGGTGTAATACTTAAATTTCATAAAATCCCGAGATATTTTGCAGAGTTTTCCATTGTTTTATCAGTAATTTTATTTGCACATGTTCTAATATCATTTAGTTATTTGTCTGCAATAGAAGAATTGATACGATATTTATTTCCAATTATCGTATTGTTATATGGGTTTTCGCTTCGACAGCATTTGGATAAAATATTGAGCTTTCTGATTCTTTTTTTACTTCTTAATCATTTTTTTCAAATAATTAATTATCTAAAATGGTTAAGCGGAGAAGATCAATGGTTCTACGTTTATGATGACCAAGGCTTTGCCGGAATTCCCGAAGTTTCAGGGATTTTAAGAGCTACAGGATTATTAGGGTTCTTTAGTACGTTTGGGTTTTTCAATCTAATCATGTTTTTCGTGTTGAAAGAGTTTTATTATGGGAAGTATAAAAAAACACTTTTAAGACTAACAATTGCTTTTTTATTTCTTAGTTTATCCTATAAAGCTATTGGGATATTTCTTTTTTTAATTTTCATTTTCCTGAAAGAAAAACTTAGAATTGTTATTTACTCTTTTTTAATATTAAGCCTTACTCTTTTTTTATTTCCTGAAAAAATGGGATCATTTTGGGAAAGTGCATTATCACGGTTTGATTACTACGTGTTTGAAGGAAACTCTGCAAGGACAGAATCATACAGGGTAATGTTTTCAGAATCAAATCTATTTTTAGGACAAGGTTTAGGAAGTTTTGGAGGTCCTTCTTCAGTAAAGTACAAGTCACCATTTTATAATGAAGTAAATTTTGACTGGTATGGACAGAATTTAAGTACTACGGATACGTATTTTCCTCATTTATTCATAGAAATAGGAATATTAGGAAGCCTTTTTTACCTTTTTGTAATAATTACTCCTCTTATTTTTCATGAATTAAATGTCAAAAAATTTAAAGTAATACTAATAATTTATGTAGCATTGTTTATAGATAGTTTAGTTTCGTATTCAATTAATAATTTGACATATTTAGCCTTATCTTTATTATTAGTATATCCTATTATTTTTTATGGCAGAGAAAAAAAAGAAAAATTGCTTTCTAATGTTGGGGAGTCTTCCTTCTAAAGATCCTAGATCAATTGGAGGAGCAACTATTTTGACTCAAAAGATCCATGAGTATATAAGTTCTAATACGGGAATAAAATTTGTTAATATAAGAAAGAATTGGAAACCGAAATTTCAAATTTTCGATTTTTTTATACTATTACTCAAATTTCCGTTTGTTGTTATAAATAAAACTACAGTATCAATTCATGGCTCAAAAGATTTTCACGTTACTGTGGGACCTTTAATTGTAATAATGTGCAAAATAGCAAGGGTTAAAGTTATATATCATTTTTTTGGAGGCAATTTCCATACCTTTTACAAAAATCAAAATAAATTGGTAAGGAGTTTGTTTAATAGAACTATTCTTAAAAGCGATGTGTTACTGTTCGAAACAAAAGAACAAGTGGATTTTTTTAAAAAACTCGATTTTAATAATTTGATTTATTTTCCGAACTCCAGAAAAAGACCATATCAAACACCAAAAGTAAGAGAATATCATAAAAAATTCGTTTTTATATCAAGAATAACTCCCGAAAAAGGTATTACCGTTATAATCGATGCTTTTATAGAATTAGGTAATGATTATAGTATAGATTTGTATGGTCCAATTAATGACCAATATTTTTCATATATAGAAAAACAAACAGCCACTGTAAGAAATATCAATTACAAAGGTGTTTTGACTCAAGAAAACGTCATTGAAGTTCTGGAGAATTATGATATTTTAGTTTTACCAACATTTTATGAGGGTGAAGGCTATCCCGGAATTATTCTTGAATGTTTGTCTATTGGAATCCCTATAATTACGACTAAATGGAATGCAATTCCAGAAATTGTAACCAATGGCCATAACGGAATTTTGATTCGCCCAAAATTACCAAAAGAGCTCGTAAAAGCTATCAAGTCTATCGATAAAAATAATTATAAGGATCTAGCTAATAATGCATTTGAGAGCTTTGATCAATTTGACTCTGATTTTGTGTTTAATAAATTGCTAAAAGAAATTGTACGTTAGATGAATAAAAAACTAAACTTTTTTCTCTCTACTTATAAGGTATATATTTTTATTTTTTTGATAATTAGTATAATACTGTTCGTTGATTTCAAAAAAAATTTAAAAAGAGACTTCTATCAATTGGGTTTTGATTGGCAAGGCGTCGAAGTTGTACAAGATTATGGGAAGATAAATATCGATTCTATGGCTCATAATATTTTGGTGGTTAAATCTGAAAATAACTTAAGTGAAAAAATCCAATCTGAAAAATATACTTATGAACTTGATGTAGGAAATAAGATTCATTATTTTAGATGCTCATCAATACAAACAAATAATAAAAGGATCTTTCTAAGATCTGGAGTTTGGTTGACTACCTTTCCAAGTAACTCTATTTCTAAAGGTAAACTAAGAGCTTTACATATCCCACTAAAAAAAGAATTTCAACAAAGTGTTTGTTTCATTGGTGACTCTCACATATGCTGGAAATCTGCTAAAGCGTTAAGAAAAAATTTATACCCTTATCTGGAAATGAATTTTTTAGGAAACAACGTTGATTTATTTGGTTATCCATTTGTGGGAAGCGAAAAGGCTAAAGTCAAAATGCTTTTAAATAATTCTAAAGAAATTCCTGAAGCGGATTATTATTTAATTTTTTTAGGAGCACAAGATTTTAATAATAATATTGACTATGCTAAAGTGGAAAATGATTTCAAAAAATTAATTAATGATTTGAGACAAAAAAAACTAAATACGAAATTAATTCTAGTTACTCTTCCAAGATCCACATCTAAAAAAAGGAATCAATATAATATGAATTTGAATGAATATTTTAGATCTTTGAAAAGTAATAATATCAATATTATTGACCTGCAACAATATCTGGATGATAACAAGATTAATAACTATCTTTATATAGATGGTATTCACTTAAATGAAAGAGGGTATTATTATCTCAACAAATTAATTAGGAATTCAATAAAAAATTTAAATGAAAGTTAAGAATGACCTATTTTATATTGTCCTTTCTTTATCCTTTATTACGATATCTTTACCAAAATATAGTTTAAGTTCACTTTCTGTTTTAATTTTACTGTTTTTTTGGTTAATACAAGGAAATTTAAAAGATAAAATTAGTAAAATTAAAGAAAACCATATAGCAATAATGATAATTAGCTTACCTTTCATTTTGTCTATCTTTGGAGTGTTTTATTCATCTGATATCACTAAAGCTATTTCAAAAACTGGAAATCAAGCTGTTTTTTTTCTATACCCAATATTCTTTTTAACTAGTAATCTTAAATTAGAAGATTTATATCGCTTACTGGATATTTTTTCTGTCGCATTGTTATATTCGATAATTATTGGGATTGTGAAAATAGTATTTTTGGAATTCAACAATATTGAAATTGGTTTTTATTATTCTGATTTCTCAAGTATTTTAGGAAAACATTCAACATATTTTTCTATTTTTCTGTTGATTGCTGTAAGTCACTGTTCTTACTCTGCTTTTTATACTGATCGAAAAAATAGGTTAATTTATTTAGCAGGACTTGTTTTCTTTTTAATAATCATATATTTCATTAGCGTTAGGATAAGTATAATTACCCTAGCTATTATTCTCTCATTTCTTACGGTTGCCAAAATCAAGAAAAGAATAAAGGTAAAATCTATCATATCTCTTATTATATTTATAGCTATAACCAGTTTTTTTTTTATGACACCAAATTTCAAAAAAAGGTTTGATGATTCGTCAACACATAAGAAATTTGATACAGTTGACTATCGATTGATGCATTGGAAGACCGTATTAGAGGTATCTAGTCAGAATTGGATGTTTGGCGTTGGCACCTATGGGGATAACTATAATTTATTTAAAGAATATAAAACTAATGATCTTGAAATCGCATATCGTGATGGTTATAACGCGCATAATCAGTTATTAGAGAGCTATTATAAGTGGGGAATTTTGGGGTTATTAATGATCCCTATAATGTTGGTATTCTTATTTTTTTATTCTTCACGAAATTTATTAAGTATTATTCTTTTATTCTCGGTGATCATACCTTTGCTTACGGAATCCACTCTTGAAAGACATTCTGGTATATTTATAACCTCAATCGTATTTTCCTTTGTAGTATTATACAACAAACTTAAGAGAGAAAAACAAAATATCAATGATAAGAAAATCATTTAATAAATTGATTGAATATTGCGAAACCCAAAACTTTAAAGGTTGGGATCCATATGATGGTTTAAATAGTAAAGTTTTCCAAGCAATCCCGGGATTTTCTAAAAGTAGGTTTATTAGACTTGCATGGATTCAATTATTTAAGAGAAATCCAATAAACTTTAGAAAATTAGCAATAGTTAAAAAGGGATATAATCCAAAAGGATTAGGACTTTTTGTAACAGGGTATTGTAACCTTTATAATTTGGATCCTAAAGAAGAATACTTACAAAAAATAATAAAACTATCTGATCAGTTATTAGATTTAAAAAGCTCTGGATATTCTGGATCCTGTTGGGGATACAATTTTGATTGGCAAGCACGTGCTTTTTTTCAGCCTAAATACACACCAACAGTAGTAGCTACTTCGTTCATAGCTGATGCCTTAATTGAAGCTTATGAGATTACTAAAGATCAAAAATATTTAGATACTGCTATAGATACATCACTTTTTATTCTTAATGATTTAAATAGAACCTATGATGATCAAGGAAATTTTTCATTTTCATATTCGCCTTTAGACAAAACTCAGGTTTTTAATGCCTCATTATTAGGGGCAAAGTTATTAAGTCAAGTATACCGATATACAGCAGACAAAACTCTGTTAGATGAAGCAGAAAAAGCTGTTAAATATGTATGTAATTTTCAAAAAGAAAATGGTGCCTGGGCATACGGTACCTTACCATATCACCAATGGGTCGATAATTTTCATACTGGATATAATTTAGAATGTATTTATGTGTATCAAACTATTTCTGGAGATAATCAATTTTCGAAAAATATTTCTAAAGGGCTCAAATACTATCTAGAAACTTTTTTTACGAAAGAAGGGATTTCTAAGTATTATAATGATTCTATATATCCGATTGATATACATGCTCCTGCACAGTTGATAGTTACTTTAAGGAAATTGAATGTTTTCGAAGAAAATAAACCTTTGATAAACAAAGTACTTAGTTGGACAATCAACAATATGCAATCTGATATAGGATATTTTTATTATCAAAAAAAGAAATTTTTTAATTCAAGAATACCATATATTCGTTGGGCTCAGGCATGGATGTTTTATGCTTTTTCCTATTATTTTGCCAAACCAAATGAAAAATAGAATTCATATCCTAAATACGTTTATTGATAACTTATCTATGCAAGATACCTTGCAAAAGATTACACGTACTATTACAAAAAAACAACAGCTACATCATGTAGTAGTAAATGCAGGTAAGATCGTTGCAATGCAAAAAGACCCTGAACTCAGGGAAAGTGTCAATGCAAGTGATCTAATTAACGCAGATGGTCAAGCGGTTGTTTGGGCTTCTAAATTTTTAGGAAAGCCCTTAAAAGAGAGAGTGTCTGGTATTGATTTGATGCAAAATTTGGTGGCTAAGGCACCAGAAAATAAACATAAGATTTTTTTTTTCGGAGCAAAAGAAGAAATTGTAAAAAAAGTAGTTGATATATACACAGAAAAGTATTCGTTAGAAATTGTTGCAGGATATAGAAATGGATATTTTGATAAAAAAGAGGAAACTCTAATTGCAAAACAGATTGCAGAAAGTGGTGCCAATATACTTTTTGTTGCGATAAGCTCTCCTACCAAGGAGAATTTCTTATATCAGAATAAAAATATTTTGGCTAGTGTAAATTTTATAATGGGTGTAGGGGGAAGTTTTGATGTAATTGCCGGAAAGGTTAAAAGAGCCCCAGTTTGGATGCAAAAATATGGATTAGAATGGTTTTATAGATTTATTCAAGAACCCGGAAGAATGTGGAAAAGATACCTTATAGGTAATACTAAATTCATACTTTTAGTACTCAAAGAAAAGTTGAAACGATAAATGAAAATATCAGTAGTAGGAACCGGATACGTTGGTTTGGTTACAGGAACATGTCTGGCTGAAACAGGTAATGAAGTGGTCTGTGTAGATATAGATGAACAAAAGGTTCAAAAAATGCGAGATGGTAAAGTTCCTATCTATGAACCTCATCTAGATGTATTATTTGAAAGAAACATTAGGGCTGGCAGATTGAAATTTACAACTTCTCTTGAAGAAGGCCTGGAACATGGCCAGATTATCTTTTTGGCGTTACCCACTCCTGAAGATGAAGACGGTGCTGCCGATCTTTCTTATGTTTTAGGAGTTGCAGAAGAAATAGGAAAATCAATTACATCCTATCAGGTAATTGTAGACAAGAGTACTGTTCCGGTAGGTACGGCAGAAAAAGTGAAAGAAGTTATTGCAAGAAATGTGCAATGTGAATTTGATGTAGTATCTAATCCTGAGTTTTTAAGAGAGGGATTTGCAGTGGATGATTTTTTAAAGCCAGAAAGAATCATTATAGGTTCCAGCTCAGAAAAAGCTACAGAATTAATGATGAAGCTGTATAAACCTTTTGTAAGATCAGGTAACCCCATTATCATAATGGATGAAAAATCTGCAGAACTAACCAAGTATGCTGCTAATGCATTCTTGGCTACCAAAATAACATTTATGAATGAAATTGCTAATTATTGTGAAAAGGTTGGAGCAGATGTAGATCAAGTACGTAGGGGAATGGGAACAGATTCCAGAATAGGCAAGCGATTTTTATTCCCGGGAATAGGATATGGCGGATCTTGTTTTCCAAAAGATGTTAAGGCATTACATAAGTCTGGTAAAGATGATCATTATGATTTTAAAATTTTAGAATCTGTAATACAGGTTAATGCTTCTCAAAAAATTGCGTTAGTACCTAAAATTAAGAACTATTTTAATCATGATCTTAAAGGAAAAACTTTTGCAGTATGGGGATTAGCTTTTAAACCAGAGACAGACGACATAAGAGAGGCACCCGCACTAGATATCATCAATAATTTATTAGATTTGGGTGCAAAAGTGCAAGCATTTGATCCCGAAGCCATGCAAAATGTTCAACGCAAGCTGGGCAACAAGATTGTTTTTTCAAAATCTATGTATGATGCTCTACCAGGAGCAGATGCATTGATAATTTGTACAGAGTGGAGTATTTTTAGGACGCCGGATTTCAATAGGATTAGGACAGACTTGAAAATCCCGGTAATATTTGATGGAAGAAATCTTTATGATATTCAGGATATGGAAAATGAAGGTTTTTCTTATTTCTCAATTGGAAGAAAAGATATAAAGTTATAGAATGCAAAGAGTTCTAATTACAGGAGCAGCGGGGTTTTTAGGGTCACATCTTTGTGATCGCTTTGTCAAGGAAGGATTTCACGTCATTGGAATGGACAACCTGATTACAGGTGATCTTAAGAATATTGAGCATTTATTTAAGCTAGAAAATTTCGAGTTTTATCATCATGACGTGACAAAATTTGTCCACGTTCCTGGTGAGTTAGACTATATTCTACATTTTGCTTCTCCGGCAAGTCCAATAGATTATCTTAAGATCCCTATCCAAACATTAAAAGTAGGGTCATTAGGAACTCATAATTTACTTGGCTTAGCTAAGGAAAAAAATGCCAGAATTTTAATAGCCTCTACAAGTGAGGTATATGGTGATCCTTTAGTACATCCACAAACTGAAGATTATTATGGGAATGTTAATACCATTGGTCCACGAGGAGTTTATGATGAAGCTAAACGTTTTCAGGAATCAATTACCATGGCATATCATACATATCATGGGTTAGAAACAAGAATTGTACGTATCTTTAATACCTATGGCCCTAGAATGCGACTCAATGATGGGAGGGTAGTTCCTGCATTTATCGGTCAATCATTACGTGGCGAAGATTTGACAGTTTTTGGTGACGGATCGCAAACCCGTTCATTTTGTTATGTAGATGACTTAATAGAAGGTATTTATAGATTGCTTTTTAGCGACTATGCAAATCCTGTAAACATAGGTAATCCTAACGAAATTACTATTCGTGATTTTGCCGAAGAAATCATTAAACTTACAGGAACAGATCAAAAGATTATTTATAAACCTTTACCTGTTAATGATCCACTTCAAAGACAACCAGATATTACAAAAGCAAAAGAAATTATAAATTGGGAGCCAGTAATAGATAGGACCGAAGGAATGAAAAAGACGTTAGAGTATTTTAAAAGCCTTTCAAAAGAAGAGCTACACAAAAGCGAACATAGAGACTTTAAAAAAAATAAAGACTAAATGAGTGCTAAGATAGGAAGGTATTCGGTATATATTAAACCTCTTTTCTGTTTGGTTGACTTAGTGATATTAAACGTTACAATATCCTTCTTTGAGACTAACATTAGTCTTACGCTTTTATTTTCTCTTTACATCTCTGTTTTATGGATTATTTTATCTATTAAAAATAAGTTTTATGATATAAAGCGTTTTTCGAGAGTTGTTCAGGTTCTTGCAGGGATAATTCGTCAATTCTTGATTTTCGGACTCATCTTATACGCTTTTATTGGGTTTTTTAAGCAACCTGGAATTAGCAGGTTAGAAATGGCAAAGTATTTTGCCTCCCTGATTGGATTGGTAACTATTGTAAAATTTGCTTTACTTTATTTATTGTCTAAATACAGGACGATTTTTGGAGGTAATATTAGGAAAGTAGTAGTCATAGGAGATAATAAAAAAACCAATCAACTTATTAAGATTTTTAAAGATAAACCAGAATTTGGGTATCGTTACCAAAAGAAGTTCGCAGTTAAAGATCAGGATTTTGACTTAGAATCATGTTTTTATTACATAGTAGAAAATGAAATTGATGAGGTATATTGTTCAATAGCAGATTTGTCAAACGATCAGTTACGAGAAGTAGTTAATTTTACAGAAAATAATCTAAAGATTTTAAAATTTATTCCTGATAATAAAGATATTTTCACCAAAAAACTAATCTTTAATTATTATGAGTATATACCAGTATTATCGTTTCGGGAGATTCCGTTAGATGACCCAATAAATAAATTTGCAAAAAGGACTTTTGATATTCTTTTATCATTAATTGTTTTAATTGGCATACTTTCATGGTTGACTCCATTAATAGCATTGCTTATTCAACTTGAATCAAGAGGGCCGGTATTCTTTAAACAGCTTCGTAATGGTATAGATTATAGAGAATTTTATTGCTATAAGTATAGATCTATGAAGCCTAGTACCAGTGTTAATCAAGCAACAAAAGGAGATTCCAGAGTAACCAAAGTTGGAAAATTCATGAGAAGAACCAGCATAGACGAATTACCACAGTTTATTAATGTGCTTAAAGGGGATATGTCGGTTGTTGGGCCAAGGCCACATATGGTAAAACACAATGAAGAATTTGCCCAGAAAGTAGATAAATTTATGGTACGTCATTTTGTAAAACCTGGAATTACAGGTTTAGCCCAAGTTAGTGGTTTTAGAGGTGAAATAGAGACTAAAAAGGATATCATAAATCGGGTTAAATATGATATTTTCTACGTAGAAAACTGGTCATTACTACTTGATATTAAACTTGTTATTCTAACAATACTAAATGCTATTAAAGGAGAAGAAAAGGCATATTAATTATTTCAAACAGAGCGTTTTTAGGTCAAATATGCATAATTAATAAAAAAATTGTTCGTTTATATTATTTGCTTCTCGCTTAACTATAAGATCGTTAATATGAAATCCATGGAAATCGTATCTAAATTCGGAGGGATGTTTTACAAATACGAGGACGATCTTATACTAACAATCTTCTGGAATAGTTTATATACTGCTTTTTTTTTATTACCGCTAGGAATCAATCTTCCCACACCGTTTTTTTTGGTTTCAATTATTCTGGGACTGGTAAATATTTTCAGATCCAAAAAAAGATTGATATCTAAGGATAAAGCATTACTCTTATTCCCTTTGTATTTTGTTATCATGGTAGGTAGCCTTATATATACAGAAAATATTTCCGCGGGGGTAGCGTTATTACAACGGTCCTTATCCTTATTATTTTTCCCAATAATTTTCCTTTTTGTTAAAGAAGACAGCTCTACGGTTAAAAAGCTATTTGAGTTTTTACTTTTAGGACTGATAATTTCCTTTTTTATAAATCTATTAATTGCATGTTATAATGTTTTTTTGATCATAAAAGAAGGCATATCGACTTTTGAGATTTCACTAGAAGGAACTTCTACACTTTTCAATTCTTTAAACCAGGGCTGGAATCATTTTTTAGGGGCAGAGTTTTCCGGTTTGGTGAACCCTAGTTATGTTTCTTTATATATCTTACTAGTGCTATGTTATTACCTTAAAAATAAACTTCAATCGAAGATACAGGTTTTTATTATCATCCTGTTATTTCTATATGTTTTTCTGCTCGCATCTATTGCCGCATACCTTATTTTATTGATTATCAGTATATTGCTGATTTCCAATATTTCAAACAAGAGTCATAAATACACGATGACAATAATATTTCTTCTAGGATTTATTGTGTTTTTTAAGAATCCCAGAGTTTTTGATTTTTATACAAATGTAACAGATACTAATAATACTTTGGAAATTGATAATACTAGCATAGAAAGATCTAGACTACTAACTTGGAATGCCAGTATCAAGTTGATAAAAGATGCTCCGATTTTTGGATATGGTATTGGCGATACCAACGAAGTGCTAGTCGAAAAATATAAAGAATTAAATTATATCTCAAATTATCAGAATCAATACAATGCACATAATCAATTTCTCCAGACATTTCTCCAAACTGGAATTATTGGATTTATAGTATTAGTCAATATTTTCATACTACTAGCTTTACGAATGAATAGAAGTAGAAACGAAATTTCTGTTTTCGTAATTCTTTTTATCTCATTGTTTTTCGAATCTATGCTTGTGAGATTTAACGGGATCGTATTTTTTTCAATTATCATTCCTTTATTACTTAAGAAGCGAAGTATTTTAAGCAGTACAATTATTCGTAATGAACCTCCTGTAAAAGAAAATTTTTAAAAAGTACTTTTTTACGTACTTATTCCCTATATTTGTTATATGGAAACAGTAAATTACACAGATTTTCGTTCAAACTTAAAACATTGGTTCGACAAAGTGATTAATGATGTAAGCGACATTATTATCAAGCGTAAAAATGGTAAAGACCTTGTATTGATATCATTAGACGAATACAACTCATTAAAAGAAACCACCTATCTGTTAACAGGTAAAAACAGAGACATTTTATTAAACTCTATCAAGGAGTTAGAAGCAGGTAAAGGTATTGATAAAGAGGTAATCGAATAAATGAAATTAACTTGGTCTACCACCTCTTGGGAAGATTATTTGTATTGGCAAAAAGTTGATAAAAAAATAGTAAAACGAATTAATGAACTTATTAAAAGTTGCATGCGAACACCTTTTGAAGGCATCGGTAAGCCTGAAGCCTTAAAAGGAGATTTACGAGGGTATTGGTCAAGACGAATTACATCAGAACATCGATTAGTCTACAAATATGAAAATGAACGGCTTTGGATAGCAGCTTGCCGTTATCATTACGGTAAATAATCCTATTATCAGCTCCACAAAGTAAACGCTCTGCGAATGTCTGTGACTTCGCAGCGCCAATACAATAAAAAATAATGCGAAGTTTCAAACTTCGCATAGCACAGTGTTTTTTATATAAATGCCACAAGAAACCACAGGATAATGTCTACGACAAAGTAACATAAATACATATTATAATATCACTTCCAAAAATCTTTCATTAGAACTCAAGTTTTTACACAAAACTAGTAGCAATACAAAAACGAATCCACTATTTTTGATGCTGAAAAAAAGAGAAAATGTGGCTGTCGGGAAAGACTAAATAACGTCATTACGAAAAATTTTAATTTTGAAGTAATCTGCCTATTAGTAGTTTAAATTTTAAAGATTCCTTCGCTATATTCGGAATGACAGCTTTTCAAACATCCCCTTAAAATACCATAAAACAACAACATGAACATTCTAATACTAGGATCCGGAGGCAGAGAACATACATTTACCTATAAAATCGCACAAAGTGACCTGTGTGATCAATTATTTGTAGCACCAGGTAATGCAGGAACAGCAGCTATTGCAAACAACGTAGCTATTTCAGTTAATGATTTTAAGGCAATCAAAGCGTTAGTGATCAAAGAGAATATCGAGATGGTCGTAGTGGGACCAGAAGATCCCTTGGTGAATGGTATTTCTAATTTCTTTTCTGATGATCCTCAACTAAGTAACGTAATTGTTATTGGACCTTCAAAAAGAGGTGCTTTACTAGAAGGGAGTAAGGAGCGTGCCAAAGAGTTTATGGCTATGCACAATATTCCTACAGCTGCATATCAAAGTTTTACCGTAGAAAGCGTAGAAGCTGGAAAAATGTTTCTGGAAACATTACACGCTCCCTATGTTCTCAAAGCGGATGGTCTCGCTGCCGGAAAAGGAGTCTTAATTCTTCAGGATCTTGAAGAAGCCAAAACCGAACTCGAAAACATGCTCACCAATAAAAAATTTGGTAGCGCAAGCGAAAAGGTAGTGATCGAAGAGTTTCTAGATGGAATCGAACTTAGTGTTTTTGTACTTACCGATGGTAAAAACTATGTAACCTTACCAACCGCCAAAGATTATAAACGTATTGGTGAAGGGGATACGGGACTTAATACAGGGGGTATGGGAGCCATCTCACCAGTACCTTTTGCCGATGAAGCGTTGATGACCAAAATTGAAGAACGAATCATTAAACCTACGGTAGAAGGATTAGCAAAAGAAAACATCGATTATAAAGGCTTCATTTTTATTGGATTGATCAAAGTAGGCGATGATCCAAAAGTGATCGAATATAACGTGCGTATGGGAGATCCCGAGACCGAAGCAGTGCTGCCCAGAGTTAAAACCGATTTGGTCACCCTTTTTAAGCATGTTGGGAATCAATCCTTAGACAAAGTCGATTTAGACATTGATCCTAGAAGTGCTACTACAGTAATGACTGTTTCTGGTGGCTATCCTGAAGCTTATGAAAAAGGAAAAGAAATCACCGGGATCGACTCGATCTCAGATTCAATCGTCTTTCATGCCGGAACAAAACTTGAAGGAGATACAATAGTGACTAATGGTGGTCGAGTGATAGCAATTACTTCTTTGGATGACGATTTCAGAAAAGCATTAAAAAAATCGTATCAAAATATAGAAAAGTTACATTTCGATAAAATGTACTATAGGAAAGATCTTGGATTTGATTTATAAACCTTCTGTGATCTATAAAAAGGATTAGATTATCCATTCGTTGTGTAATATATAGATTTCTTTTCATCCTGAACTTGATTCAGGATCTCGCACGCAACATTGATTTTTAATTGGGATGCTGAAATAAATTTCTTTAGACTTGCATAAGTAAATAAGTATTAAATTTAAGAAGGAGAAAAGAAGTAAGATGCACCTTTTTAACTATAGGCATTACTTGAAAATATAAGATCATAAAAAAAATCCGAGTTGTCCTACAACTCGGATTTTTTTTATGATCTTATAATATGAGAATTTAAATTCTCTCCTTTTAAGAGAGATATCCATAGGGCAGAGAAAGCCTAATTCAAAAACGAATGCGCTGTAGGGTCTCTGTCTTCTTCATTGTTATCGTTAAACTTCTTTAATTCTTTCATCCAATAGAAAAAAGCAACAAAACCTATAATCATAAATAACCAGTTTACTACGTTGGCAGCAGTCCAGTTATCTAATTCTAAGATTCTTAATGCATCAAAAGGCGCAAATAATACGTCTACAAAAAGAGATTCAATAGCTTCAAAAAATTCTTTCATAATTCAAGATATGATTGAGGTTAAAGATCAAATAAATAAGATCCTTAAACTTTTTATACATTAGTTCTTTAGTAAATCAAAACAATATTATAATATTGTTCGATGCAAAAATATAAAAAATAGTAGTGTTATCAAGCTTTTTTAGTAAATCAAAACCCATTAATTATATAGTTGTTGCACTATATATGATTATTCTTTATAGTCTGGCATACTTTAGACAAGGATTTGCAGTGCAAACCGCGCACATTTTATTTTTTATTTTAGGTGCTTTCTTATTTATAGGACCCATGTTATTGCTTCATTTCATCGTGCAAAGAAATGACCTTACTTATAAGGGTACATATACGATACTTTTATATGCTTTTCTTACTTGTACTCTACCAAATGCCTTAACTCAGGTTACTATTTTATTATCAAGCTTGTTTGTGATGCTGGGATTACAAAACTTGCTGCATTTAAAAAATGGTAAACAAATAAAAGCCAAAATTTTTAATGCTTCTATTTATATCGGTTTGGCTTCTTTGGCATTTTTTTGGAGTATTGGATTTATAGTTTTAATTTTTCTGGCAGTAGCGTATTTTGCTCCTCAAAATTATAGAAATTGGATCATACCATGTATTGGGATACTTATGGTTTATGTATTTGCGAATTGTTTTACCTTGTTATTTTATGATTCCTTTTTTTTGATAACGAATTATGTGGATCCTGTATCCTTTTCTTTTCAATCGTATTTAATAAAAGATCACTTATTTTCTGTGGGAATATTATCGATTTGTATGCTGTTTTTTGGATCAATATACCTATTTAAATTCAGTCGTAAACCTGCAATCACAAAACCTATATTACGATTGATTGTTGTATACCTGATCATCGCAATTGGTATTGCAGCAATTGCCCCACAAAAGAATACATCAGAATTATTTTTTGTGGCAACTCCATTGGCAATCATAGGCTCTACATATCTAGAGATGCAATATCATCAATTTGCCAAAGAGATCAATATTTGGGTTTTCCTCTTAATTCCGTTTACGGTCTTATTGTTTTAGGATCAAAATATGATACCTTTGTATCTCTCAAAACGATTATATACATGTTTACAGATACGGCAAATTCAATTTTCAAAGAGGTTATAGATAATTATCACGTTATTGATAGTGTAGATCAGGAATTTTCTAATCCTTATGATAGTAAATCACAAGCCATCGAACACCTCTTATATCGTAAGTGTTGGATCGATACCGTGCAATGGCATTATGAAGATATTATTCGTGATCCCCAAATTGATCCTGTTGCTGCACTAAAGCTAAAAAGAAAAATTGATGCTTCTAATCAGGATAGAACCGATATGGTTGAGTATATCGACAGTTATTTTTTGGAAAAATATAAGGAGGTAACTCCAAAACCAGATGCTACCATTAATACAGAAAGTCCTGCCTGGGGAGTAGATCGACTATCAATTCTGGCACTTAAAGTATATCACATGCACGAAGAAACGATTCGAGAAGGTGCAAGTGATGCTCATAAAGCAGCGTGCCAAACCAAATTGAATGTATTATTAGAACAACAAGTAGATCTTTCGACTGCGATTGATACCTTATTAAAAGATATCGAAAACGGGGATAAGTACATGAAAGTTTATAAACAGATGAAGATGTATAATGATGATGAATTAAATCCTGTGCTTAGAGGAGAAAAATAGCTGGGGCGTTCGAGCGGGCTATCCACTCTATCTTTTTTATCACGTACCCTGAGGCTCTCGAAGGGTATGTGATAAAAAAAGGGTATGTGATAAAAAGAGGTTAGGCGATAAAAAAAGGGCACGTGATAAAAAAGGATGCCGCTGCTATCCCTAACGCAAATTACAAATTCATAAGAGAAATTCTGAACGTTGACTACAGAAGAAACTATAGCAAAATATACTAGCGCCAATACCGATCGTGCAGAAACTCATATCTTGGTCATCCGTTTTTCGGCCATGGGGGACGTCGCAATGACGGTTCCTGTGTTGAGAACCTTTAAAGCTACCTATCCTAATGTAAAGCTTACTGTACTTACCAGAAAGTTCTTTGAGCCTATATTTTCTGATATAGCGAATCTCGAAGTATATCATGCTGATGTAACTGGGAGACATAAAGGTATAATAGGACTTACACGTTTATTTAATGAACTTCGGAAATTGAATATTGATGCGGTTGCAGATTTACATAATGTATTGCGTTCTAATGTATTGAAAACAATGTTTTCTTTAAAAGGAATCAAGGTGGTGCAGATTGATAAAGGAAGAGAAGAAAAAAAAGCGTTAACAAGGGCAAATAATAAAGTTTTTGAACCCTTAAAAACTACACATCAACGCTATGCAGATGTTTTTGACGCTTTAGGATATCCTATTGATCTTACTCATCATAAATTTCCTCAGAAACAACGTTTAACACCCAACATAGTTTCGTTAACACAAAATTCTTCCAAAAAATGGCTTGGGATTGCTCCTTTTGCACAATATGAAAGCAAGACATATCCTCTTCAGCTAATGGTTAAGGTGATCGAAGAGTTAGATAAACAAGATCAGTTTGAAATTTTTCTGTTTGGAGGAGGAAAGCGAGAGACTGATATTCTTAATAATATCGGAAGTAAATACAATAATGTAGTGAATGTAGCAGGCAAATTACCCTTTGAAGATGAGCTTAAACTTATTGGGAATTTAGACGCTATGTTATCAATGGATAGTGGTAATGCCCACCTGGCAGCCATGTATGGCGTGCCAACAATCACTTTATGGGGTGTGACTCATCCATACACCGGTTTTATGCCTTTCGGACAACCTTCAGCGTACGCGATTTTACCAAATCTGGCAAAATATGACCAAATTCCAACATCTGTATACGGCAATAAAGTCCCATCAGGATATGAAAGAGTGATGTACAGTATCACACCAGAAGTAGTATTAGAAGTATTGAGTACACTATAATGTTTAACTCTTACCCTGAGTGTAGTCGCCAAGGGCGAGCATCGAACCATGAACTATATCAAACATCATCAAAATCAATAGTAAGTGTCGCACTGGTAGGGTGTGCCTGGCAGGCCAGGATGAGTCCTTCAGCAATTTCACCATCAGTAAGAATACTATTTTTTTCCATAACAGCGGTACCTTCAGTAATTCTGCAAATACAAGAACTACAAACACCTCCCTGGCATGAATAAGGTGCGTCAATATCTTCTTCTAGAGCAGCATCGAGAATAGTCTTTTTTTGATCCATGGCGAAGGTAAACTCTTCATCATCCACAAGAACAGTAATTTGAGTTTTCCCCTCCAGATCAGCATCGATTTCAACTTCTTCAGTACTGCTAGTGAACAATTCAAAATGAATTTTATCCTTTTGAACACTATTTTCAATCAAAATATCGGTTACCGTATTAATCATGTCTTCTGGACCACAGAGATAAAACGCCTCAAAAGAAACATCTTTAAATTTATTCTTTACAATGTAGTTCACCGTGGGTTTTTCAATTCTGCCAAAATGGGCATTGTCCTCTTGACTTTGGCTATATACAAATTCTATAAATAAACGATCAGAATACGTAGTTTGAAGTTCTAAAAGCTCCTCGCGAAATATAGTTTCTTCGGGAGTTTTATTTCCGAAAACCAATACAAAACGACTATTAGGTTCTTCTTCTAGTACTGCCTTAACCATACTCATTACCGGAGTAATACCGCTACCTGCAGCAAATGCAGCATAGGTATTACTTGCGTTTGGATTCGTTTTAAGAAGAAAGTGTCCCTCTGGCGGGTGTACTTCAAGCACATCACCTTCTTTGAGTTCATTGTTGGCAATAGGAGAGAAAGTACCACCCTCTATTTCTTTAACTGCAACTTTAAGCTCCCCACTTTTTGGTGAACTACAGATAGAATATGCCCTTCTGATTTCTTTTCCTTCAACTTCTGTTCTAAGAGTAAGATATTGTCCCGGAATAAATTCATAATCCTTCTTAAGGCCTGAGGGTATATCAAAAGTTATAGAAACGGCTTGGGGAGTCTCTCGGGTTATTTGTTGTATATGTAGCTTGTGAAAATCTGGCATTGCAATAATTTTTTCGCAAAAATAATAAATGCAGAAAGAGCAAACAGGGTTTAAGAAAAAATTATTTGAATGCCCGCAATTTGTTATTGAACTCATTTAGACTTTTTAAATTTGCTAAAAAATTGCTGTTTTTAACTCTATTTTTGCTTTTTTTCCTTCCTTGCCTCTGCTATACAACTCAAAAAAACCTTCAATAGAATCAAAAACTTCTAATTTTCGCTTACATCCAAAAGGTCTAAATGAGTTCATTATGTAAATAATTATCGATTATGAACCACAATCTATTGGTCATCCTGAACTTGATTCAGGATCTCGCCAGGAAGCGATTGGTAATTAACGAGATGAAATACTTAATAAACCTGTCTGTTCTTTACGTACATGTAGCTCCATCATGCAGTATAAAAGTTTTAGCAGATTCAAAACCAATGATCAAAAAATACCAGCAAAGTGAAGTTTTGAAGATAGTTTTGTAACAAAACCTCTTTTTTGATTACTAAATAGTTAAATACTATCCAAACTATGTTTAGACACTTTTTTGTACTACAATGGAAATCCTTTTGGAGGTCTGCCTCTTTAACTTCAGGACTTTTTATGAAATTGTTTATGGGTTTTTGGGCACTTTGGTTTGCATTTATGTTTGCTTTAGGGGGAGTGGCCGTTTTCGAGCTCATCAAAGAACAGTTTAATCTGGATCCTTTAGAAACCATAAATAGATTTTTGATCTACTGGTGGGTTTTTGATCTAATATTTAGGTATGCTTTACAAAAAATGCCTGTCATTAATATTAAACCGTTACTCATTTTACCTTTTCCTAAGAACAGGATTGTGTCTTTTGCTTTTGGAAAAACAATATTTTCATTCTTCAACATCATCCATGCGTTCTTTTTTATTCCATTTTCAATTATTTTGATAATAAATGGATATTCTGCAATGAATGTTTTGCTATGGAATTTTGGATTGATCGCATTAATTTACAGTAATAATTTTTTAAATATTATCCTGAATAAAAAAGATAATCTAATTTTCTTTACAGGAAGTATATTCGCAATACTTGGTGGGTTACATTATTTAGGATATTTTGACATAACGCTATATACTGGACCATTTTTCCAGGGGTTATACGACCTTCCTATTCTGATCTTTATTCCAATAATAACATGGGTGTTGCTAGTGTCGGTATCCTTTAAATCATTTGTAAAAGACCTTTACCTAGATGCTGGTCTGGCAGCAAAATCTAAAGATGTAAAAACCGAAAATCTGGATTGGCTTGATCGTTTCGGAAAAACAGCAACATTTCTTAAAAACGATATAAAACTCATCAAAAGGAATAAAAGAGCCCGATCAACGGTTCTGGTAAGTATTTTATTTCTTTTTTACGGATTATTATTTTTTACAGGAGCAATTGATGCTTACCAAGGACCGGTTTGGACCATTTTTGCTGCAATTTTTGTCACCGGTGGATTTCTATTAAGCTTCGGGCAATTTGTGCCTAGTTGGGATAGTGCCTATTATCCACTTATGATGAGTCAAAATATAAAGTATAAAGAGTATTTATCTTCCAAGTGGTGGCTAATGGTAATTGCAACATTGATATCTACCATACTTGCATCAGGATATCTATATTTTGGTTGGGAGGTATATTCAGCGATACTGGTGGCCTCAATTTATAATATTGGAGTAAATTCTCATGTAGTTCTTTGGGCAGGTGCATACGTTAAAACCCCTATAGATCTCACCAGCAATAAAAAGGCTTTTGGCGATAAACAAGCGTTTAATACAAAGACACTTTTGTTATCACTACCCAAAATGGCATTACCTATGCTGTTATATGCTATCGGCTATTATGCACATAGTCCTTATGCCGGTTATGCTTTGGTTGCGGTAGCCGGAGTAGCAGGTTTTGCTTTTAAAGATAAAGTATTCGATAAAATTGAGAACATTTATAAATCAGAGAAATACAAGACTATTTCGGCCTATAAACAAAAAAATTAAAAAGAATGATAGCAATACATAATCTTATTAAAACCTATTCAGGAAAAACAGTGTTGAATATAGGGCATCTCGAAATTCAAAAAGGGAATAGTTTTGGCTTGGTCGGTAATAACGGTGCAGGAAAAACTACCTTGTTTAGTGCTTTATTAGACTTGATACAGCCCACTTCTGGTTATATAGAAAATAATAGTGTTAAGGTTCACGAAAGTGAAGCATGGAAAGCAACTACGGCCGCCTTTATAGACGAAACCTTTTTGATAGGATATTTGACTGCCGAAGAATATTTTTATTTTATCGGCGAACTGCGTGGTCAAAACAAAGCAGATGTGGATGCATTACTTTTTGGATTTGAAGATTTTTTTCATGGCGAAATCTTAGGACAGAAGAAATACTTAAGAGACCTTTCTAAAGGAAATCAAAAAAAAGTAGGAATTATTGCGGCACTTATCGGCAATCCCGAAGTCATTGTGCTTGATGAACCTTTTGCCAATTTAGATCCTACCACTCAGATACGATTAAAAAAGATAATCAAAGAACTTTCTGCAGATCCAGAGGTTACAGTGTTAGTTTCTAGTCATGATTTAATGCATGTTACAGAAGTATGTGAGCGAATTGTGGTATTGGATAAGGGTGAGGTGGTAAAAGATCTGGCTACATCGCAAGAAACACTTAAAGAACTTGAAGCTCACTTTAATAAATAACTGAAAAATATATCTACATTGCGATAGATAAAAACACCGATTTTTTATTTTACCACTATGTTCTAGTAATTATGCTTTTGCATAAAGTAATTTTTTATTGTTAATAACTCAACCGGTATCTAATAAAAATGATATTTGACAGAGAAAAAGGTGTTAACAACCTGTTTTTTAATCAAAGAAATGTATTTTTACCATCCACTTGTTATTTTTGTGAAGGTAGAATACACTAAAAAACAAGTTTTTTAGTTATCACACGTATAAATTATCTGGTTTGGGGAAAAAAGTATCACAAATCATACTGGTATTGCTTTTAGCATTGTTAGGATTTGCTTGTTCACGAAAGAAAGACAAATTCGTCAATCGTGCGTGGCATGATGTGACTACCAAAAACAATACCTTATACAATGGTCGCGTAGCTTTTGATACGGGCGGTGAAGAACTAATTCAATCCTATAAAGATAACTTCTGGGAACTACTTCCGATAGAAAGGATGATTGTTAGCGAAGATGTAAGACTTCCTAACGAGGTATTAAATCAAAATTTTGATAAAGCCGAAGAGAAAGCAGTAAAAGCAATTCAAAAACATAGCATGTTGATCGATGGCAGGGAACGTAACCCAAAAATTGACGAAGCATTTTTGTTATTGGGTAAATCAAGATATTTTGAACAACGATTCATTCCGGCACTAGAAGCGTTTAACTACATTTTATATAAATATCCTACAAGTAACACGATCAATCACGCCAAGGTCTGGAGGGCTAAGACTAATCTTCGCCTTGATAATAATGAAAAGGCCATCGAGGATTTAACAAGAATGATCGAGCAGGAGTATATGAAGCCTCAGGATTATGCCGATGCTGTATCAATGATGGCACAAGCCTATATTAACTTGAAACAAACAGATTCTGCCGTTACTTATATCAATAAAGCAGCAATTCACACCAAAAACTTTGAGCAAAAGGGTCGTTATCTTTATATAAAAGGACAATTGTTGAACCAATTGGGTTATAAGGATAGTGCCAATTATGCTTTTGATCAGGTAATAGCGCTTAACAGAAGAACACCTCGCATGTATATGATCAATGCAGAGATGGCTAAAGCGCGAAACTTCGATTATGAGAAAGGTAATAAAGAAGAATTTCTCGAATTACTTACCGATCTTGAAGAAAATCGGGAAAACAGGCCTTTTCTAGATAAAATTTATAACCAAAAGGCGGTATATTTTAAAACCTTAGATTCTATCGATATGGCGGTAGCATATTATAATAAATCGTTACGTACCAATTCTGATGATAAGTATCTAGAATCATTAAATTATTATACGCTTGGCGATATTAATTTTGATAGAAAGGAGTATGCTACTGCTGGCGCATTTTATGATAGTACTTTACAGAGAATGATTGTTGATTCAAAGAGATATCGAGTACTTAAGAAAAAACGCGTTAATCTTGATGATGTGATCCTATATGAGGGTATTGCCCAAACAAATGATAGTATTTTAAAAGTCGCTGCTATGTCACCAGCAGAACAATTAGCATACTACTCAGAATACACAGAGAAAATAAAGGCGAAAGCAATAGCCGCTCAGGAAGCAGAAGAAATAGCTAAATTAAAAAGTCAATTACCAGCAGAACAACGTTTTGGGCAACCCGGCACGTCAAGAGGAATAACACCGGCACAGGGTCAAGGTCGAGAAGGGAAATTTTATTTCTATAACCAAACTACTGTGGCTTATGGTAAAACGGCTTTCAAGAGAACCTACGGCAATAGGGAATTGCAAGATAATTGGAGGGTGTCCAGTATTTCAAATCCCGGTGTGTTTTCTGCAGAGGTAGAAGAAAAAGAAGAAGAGTATGCTATCGAAAACGACCCAACTTTTGACCCACAAACTTATATTGCTCAACTCCCTACAGAGCAAAGTACACTTGATAGTTTGCATACCGACAGGAACTTTGCATATTACCAGTTAGGCGTTATTTACAAGGAAAAGTTCCAGGAGTATGATCTGGCCATAGATAAGTTTGAGAATTTGCTTCAAAATAATCCCGAAGAGCGATTAATTGTTCCTTCAAAATATAACTTGTATAAAATTTATACTGCTCGAGGCGATTCAACGAAGGCCAATGCTTTTAAACAAGATATAATCAATAATCATGCAGAATCCAGGTATGCTAAGATCCTTCAGAACCCAAATCAGGAACTAGAAGATAGAGATAGTCCAGAATCAATGTACAACGGGCTGTACAAGGATTTTCAGAATCAAAAATATGCCGAGGTTATTCAAAAAAGTGATGAACTCATTACTAAATTTGGCGGAGACGATGAATTTTTACCGAAATTTGAGCTGCTAAAAGCACAAGCGATAGGCCGTTATAGGGGTTTTGAAGCATATAAAAAAGCACTAAATTATGTAGCCTTAAATTATCCGCAAAGCCCAGAGGGGAAAAAAGCACAAATCATTTATCAGGTTACTGTTCCACAGATAGAAAATAACGTATTTTTAACTGATGTTAATGAAGACGAAAATCATAAACTGGTATATGTATTTTCGACATTTGGAGATAATCAGGCCGCCGGTTTAAAAGAACTCATAGAAGAGATTCTTAAAGAACTAAGATATGAGAAAATGAAAGTTTCTTTAGATATATATACTAAAGACCAGCAATTTGTAGTTGTACATACTAAAAGAAATAAATTAGAAGCCGAAGGCTTAGGCGAATTACTGTCGTTAGGTAAAACAGAGGATACCAGAGGTGTAGATCTAACACGATGGAATAGAAAAAAGAAATATTACAAAAAAGTAGATGCTCCATATTTTACCATAGCATCTCCAAATTATAGAATACTTCAGATTCATAAGAATCTTGAAGAGTATGATAAAGAAACAGAAACAGAAGAAACAAAATAAAATTATTAATTAATCCCCCTATATATTATGTTTTCAGATAATAAAAAAGGAAGAGACCAAGGACCAATGACAGATTTTTCACGCAATCAGAACAAAATTTCTGAAGGAACAAAAATGGTCGGTGACATTGTTGCTGAAGGAGGTTTTAGAATTGAAGGAACGATCGAAGGAACATTTAAGACTACAGGTAAAGTAGTAGTAGGAAAATCTGGTTTTATACAAGGAACTCTAGAATGTTCTGACGCAGATTTCGAAGGTAAGTTTTCAGGAAACCTAGTTGTTTCAAACACCTTATCCTTAAAACCAACAGCACATATCGAAGGTGAAGTTACCGTAGGTAAATTGGCCGTTGAACCTGGAGCAAACTTTAATGCATCTTGTTCTATGAAGGGCGGTGTAAAATCACTAAGCAAACCAACAACGAGTAGTGAGTCAAAACAACCAGAACCAGGGCAACCACAAGGACAAGGGAAGTCAGCTTAGAAGATTTGCGGTGCTTACAGGTATTGCTTTCGAAATGGGGGCAATCATTTTTTTGTTTGCATACGTAGGGGAGAAACTAGACACCTATTATGAACTAACAGAGAAATGGTTCACGATCCTCTTTGTCCTTTTGGGAGTTGCAATTTCTTTATATATTGTGATCAAGCAACTTAACAAAATCAATAAGTCTAATTGATTTTGAAGCATAATTTATTTCCTTTGCAAAATATTTAAAATAGGTATGCTTCAGAAAATCATTAGGTTTGTTGCGCTATTTATTATTGTTGTTGGGGGAAGTTATTTTGTACATCATACAATTGCAGATCGCGTATTTTCAAGTAAAAATATAAACATTATTAGTTTGTCGTATTTGTTTAATGCGTCATTCACTTTTCTTTTTACTACAACCATAATTTTACTTAGTAATAAATACAAAGATCAGATTGGATTTATCTTTTTGGTGGGTAGTTTTGTAAAAACCGGAATTTTTTTAGTGTTAATTAAAGTTAATAATATTGAAATCGATAAAAATGTCTTTCTGGATTTTTTTATTCCTTATGGTATCTGTTTGATTCTAGAAGTTTATTATGTTTCTAAAATGCTTAAATCAATTAAATAATTGATTTACAGTATTTTAATATATTTTAAACTACACATAACTTATTTGGCTAAAATAGTTTAAGAATCTAACATAATTATGTACATTTGCACCGAAATTTAGGAACCGAATTTATACACGTAATGCAAAAACGTACTGTTGTTAGGATTTTATTGATTTTTACCCTGGTTTTGAACGTTGCAAATCTGTTTGCTAAAGAACCTCAAAAAGGAGATGATGGTGGAAAAGTAAATACAAAATCTGAAATCGATGCATACATAGAGCATCACCTTCAGGATTCTCATGATTTTACACTTTGGTCTGACGGAGAAACTGGTTCTCATGTTGGTTTTCCACTTCCCGTGATTCTATTGGATAACGGGCTTAAGGTTTTTTCTTCTTCTAGATTTCATCATGGTGAAACTATTGCTGAGGTTGATGGTAATTATTATAAGCTGTATCACGGTAAAATTTATAAGACAGATGCAGAAGGAACTATCAATTACGACGAAGATCACCATCCTACAAATGCAAAACCATTAGACTTTTCGATTACCAAAAATGTCGTTACGATGATATTTGTAGGAGTACTTATGTTATTGCTATTTGGTGGTTTAGCTAGGTCTTATAAAAAAGGAGCATTGCCAACAGGTTTTGGTAGAGTTTTAGAGCCGCTCGTAATTTATGTGCGTGACGAAATAGCAATTCCAAATATTGGCTACGAAAAGCACAGAAAGTTTATGGGCTTCTTGCTTACAGTGTTCTTCTTTATCTGGATATTAAATTTATTGGGGATGACTCCTCTAGGAGTTAACGTGACTGGTAATATTGCAATAACAGTTTGTTTGGCCTTGTTTACTTATTTCATTACACAGTTTAGTGCAAATAAGGAGTACTGGAAACATATCTTCTGGATGCCTGGAGTACCGGTAATTATGAAGATTGTTTTAATGCCAATCGAGATCTTAGGAACATTGACTAAGCCTTTTGCACTTTTAATACGTCTTTTTGCAAACATAACTGCGGGTCACGTAGTGATCATGAGTTTGATTGCATTAATTATTATGGCAGACAATTTATACGTAATGACACCGATTTCATTACTATTAACAATATTTATATCAGTGATCGAACTTCTGGTAGCCTTTCTACAAGCATTCATCTTTACGATGTTATCGGCTTTGTTTATTGGGCTCGCAGTTCAGGATCACGAGCATCATTAATAACAATTGTTTAATTATTTAATATTTATTTTATGGAAATTCCAGCTTTAGTAGGTGCAGGTTTGATCGTAATCGGAGCAGGTATCGGTTTAGGAAAAATTGGTGGTTCTGCAATGGAAGCAATCGCTCGTCAACCAGAAGCTACTGGTAAAATTCAAACTGCGATGATTATTATCGCGGCGCTTTTAGAAGGGTTAGCATTCGCTGCTTTAATCCTTGGAAAATAAGCAAAATTTTAAAGCATTATCTGCAACGGTTGGTTGCAGATAATGCTTATTTTAAAAAAAATGAATAGTTAGACAAAGAAAATTTAAGTACATAAGAAATGGATAAATTAATTAATGATTTTTCATTCGGATTATTTTTCTGGCAGGCAATAATACTTTTGGTATTATTATTCTTATTAAGAAAATATGCTTGGAAGCCAATTCTGGATTCTTTAAATAATAGAGAAGAGGGAATTAAAAATGCATTAGAATCTGCAGAAGAAGCTAAGAAAGAAATGCAAAATCTTCAGGCAGATAATGAGCGAATCTTAAATGAAGCAAGAGCAGAGCGTGATGGAATGTTGAAAGAAGCCAGACAGCTTAAAGAAACAATTATTACAGATGCAAAAGCAGAAGCTCAGGCAGAAGCAGATAAGATCGTTGCACAGGCACAAGCTACAATCGCTAGCGAAAAGAAAGCTGCAATTGCAGAATTGAAAAGTCAAGTAGCAGAGCTTTCTGTAGAGATTGCAGAAAAAGTAGTGAGAAAAGAATTAGCCAACAAAAAGGACCAATTAGAATTGGTTGACTCTATGTTGGGAGATGTTACTTTAAACTAATCACAGAATGAGTAGAGCAGCAATACGTTATGCAAAAGCTGTTTTGAGTTTGGCTCAAGACAAAAAAGCCACTGAAGATGTTCAGAAGGATATGCAAAGTATTATTATTACTGTACAGAATAGTGCAGAGCTCAAAATGGTATTAAATAGCCCGTTGATCAAAAGTGAAGTAAAGCTTGCTTCTTTGCGTGAGATCTTTAAGAATACGGGTAGCATTACTCAACAACTATTTGATACATTGATTCAAAATAAAAGAGTTGATCTATTAGCTGAAGTTGCTAAGCAATACATTGTTTTGTTTGATCGATTAAATAACGCTCAAGTTGCAAAAGTGACTACTGCAGTGCCTTTGGATAAAGCATTGAGTAAAAAAGTTTCAGACAAGGTTAAACAGCTGACCGGTAACGAAGCTATTTTAGAAAATATCGTTGATGAAAGTATCATTGGCGGATTTATCTTAAGAGTGGGTGATTTGCAATACAATGCGAGTATTGCCAATAAGCTTACCAATTTAAAAAGAGAATTAAGTAATTAAATATAAATTAATAATAAGGGAATAAGTATTTTATCTTGTTCTCCTAAATTACTATAAAATGGCAGAAGTAAATCCTGCTGAGGTATCAGCAATTTTAAAACGACAAATATCTGGATTCGAAGCATCAGCTTCATTAGAAGAGGTAGGTACTGTATTACAAATAGGGGATGGTATTGCACGTGTATATGGGTTATCTAATGCTCAATACGGAGAATTAGTACAGTTTGATTCTGGACTAGAAGGTATCGTCCTTAACCTTGAAGAAGATAATGTTGGGGTAGTACTTTTAGGTCCTTATACAGAAGTAAAAGAAGGTGCGACAGTAAAACGTACGCAACGTATTGCGTCGATCAATGTTGGTGAAGGAATTGTAGGACGTGTAGTAGGAACGCTTGGAAATCCTATAGATGGAAAAGGTGCGATCGAAGGTGAAACTTTCGAAATGCCATTAGAGCGTAAAGCTCCGGGGGTAGTTTTCCGTCAGCCGGTAAATGAACCACTTCAAACAGGAATTAAGTCAATCGATGCCATGGTGCCGATTGGTCGAGGACAACGTGAGTTGGTCATTGGTGACCGTCAGACTGGTAAAACGACAGTTTGTATCGATACCATCCTTAATCAGAAAGAATTTTATGATGCCGGTGAGCCAGTATATTGTATCTATGTGGCAATTGGACAAAAAGCTTCTACGGTAGCGGGTATTGCCAAAGTGTTAGAAGATAAAGGCGCGATGGCCTATACGACCATCGTAGCGGCTAATGCTTCTGATCCTGCTCCAATGCAGGTATATGCTCCATTTGCAGGTGCTGCAATTGGCGAGTACTTTAGAGATACTGGTCGTCCCGCTTTAATCATTTATGATGATTTATCTAAGCAGGCAGTAGCATATCGTGAGGTTTCGTTATTATTACGTCGTCCACCAGGTCGTGAGGCGTATCCTGGAGACGTTTTCTATCTTCACTCAAGACTATTAGAGCGTTCTGCAAAGGTAATTGCTGATGATACTCTTGCTAAAGATATGAACGACCTTCCTGATTCCTTAAAAAATAAAGTAAAAGGAGGCGGATCATTAACCGCACTTCCTATAATTGAAACACAAGCGGGTGACGTTTCTGCTTATATTCCAACCAACGTAATTTCGATTACCGATGGTCAGATATTCTTAACTTCAGACCTATTTAACTCTGGTGTACGTCCAGCGATTAACGTAGGTATTTCTGTATCTCGTGTAGGTGGATCTGCCCAGATTAAATCGATGAAGAAAGTTGCAGGTACATTAAAACTTGATCAGGCTCAGTTTCGTGAATTAGAAGCGTTTGCCAAGTTTGGTTCTGATCTTGATGCCGCTACCCTTAATGTAATTGAAAAAGGAAAGCGTAACGTTGAAATCCTTAAACAAGCTCAAAATGACCCTTATACTGTAGAAGATCAGATTGCGATCATTTATGCGGGTTCTAAAAACTTGTTAAGAGACGTTCCTGTAAATAAAGTAAAAGAATTTGAAAGAGATTATCTTGAATATCTTAATGCAAAACATAGAGATACTTTAGACACTCTTAAAGCTGGAAAACTTACAGATGAAGTAACCGATGTATTAATGGCTGCTTGTAAAGAAATTTCAGCGAAATATAAAAATTAGTATTGAGTACAGCGTATAAAGCCGTAGAATCTTATTACTCTGTATTTCATAAAGTTTAATGTTGAAAAAGTATTGATTTAGGGAAGTACTAACTACTAACTACTCAATACTCAATACTAAAAAAAATGGCGAATCTAAAAGAATTACGTAGTAGAATTACATCAGTGTCTTCAACGATGCAAATTACCAGTGCCATGAAAATGGTATCTGCTGCAAAGTTGAATAAGGCACAGATGGCTATTACGGCTATGCGACCATATGCAGATAAACTTACCGAGCTTTTGCAAAGCCTAAGTGCTTCTTTAGAAGGAGACAGCGCAAGTGCCTACGCAGAGCAACGTGAAGTCAATAAGGTGTTGGTCGTAGCGATTGCTTCAAATCGTGGTTTGGCGGGTGCTTTTAACACAAATATTGTTAAGGCAGTAAGAGACCTTTATCAAAATCAGTATCAAGGAAAACAAGTTGATTTTGTTAGCATTGGTAAGAAAGTAAATGATGTAGTTTCCAAAACACATACTGTGGTTGCTAATAAAAGTGAAGTGTTTGATGATCTTACTTTTGCAAACGTTGCTGCCATTGCTGAAGAATTAATGCAGTTGTTTACAGAAGGTGCTTATGATAAGATCGTTATAGTTTATAATAAGTTTAGAAATGCAGCTACCCAAGATGTGACTACAGAGCAGTTTTTACCTATCGTTCCGATCGAAGGAGGTACAGCTACTAATGTAGACTATCTTTTTGAGCCTTCTAAAGAAGAAATTGTAGAACAATTAATTCCTAAATCACTCAAAACTCAGTTGTATAAGGCAATTCGTGATTCGTTTGCCTCAGAACATGGTGCTCGTATGACAGCCATGCATAAGGCAACCGATAATGCTACAGAGTTGAGAGACGCGCTTAAACTATCATATAACAAAGCAAGGCAAGCTGCTATTACTAATGAGATTCTTGAGATCGTAGGTGGTGCAGAAGCATTGAATAGCTAAAAAGATTATTTTTTAAACTACGAACCTCGCAATTTTTCTTGCGAGGTTTTTATTTTGGTAAAATCATGTTTTTCTATCTTTATAATTGATTAAAACAGTTTGGCATTGGTTTTGCCTTCTGTGAGAATATAAGTAAGTAGTATGAAGAATTTTAAAACAATAAGTATTAGAATATGTATATTATTGATTGGTAGTACTTTTATGCAGTGTGCAAGTAGTCAAAACATGAAAAACACCTCTTCAATACAAATCAAAGAGCTATATTTTCAAAAATGGACTTCCCAAGATAATAATGGTTTTACAATATACATCCCAACAGAAGATACTTCTAGGGTTTCATTAAAATATGCATACTTCAAACAGAAAAGAATAACGCTTACCAAAGAAGAAGGTAAATCATTGTATACTGGAAGTTATGTTTACCCCAAAAAAGCAACAGATTTGATAATGAGCAGTGATCCTAAAGAAGAATTTCAAAATACAGTTCCCGTTGGGATTGAACGAATACCTTTTAGACTTAAAGACAATGAGTGTGTAATTGTATACACAAAAGACGGTAAAGAAGGGCATTTCAAAATAGAAAATGTGCCTGAAAAAAAAGAGTAATAGTAATCAATTAGCTTAGGTGACAAAAAATTGTATTTTTACAACGACTAGTACATCACCCATTGAGCATATTTCAGAAATTATTTAAGCAAACCTTTATCTACGGATTAGCAACGGTCTTACCAAGAGTCCTGGGTATTGTTTTGGTTCCACTATATGTCGATGTTCTCGAAAGAGATGATTATGGGGTCTATGCTTCATTAATGGCCCTGTTGATTACAGGTAATATTCTTTTCTCTTATGGAATGGAAACAGCCTTTTTTAGATTCATTAATAAAGAAGGAAATGATAAAAAAAAGGTTCAGTCTACCGCTCTGACTTCGATAACGGTATCTTCTATATTCTTTTTGAGTCTCGGATTAACATTCAGAGAGCATCTGTCAAACTTTTTGGAATTCGAAACGCAATACATAACTTATGGGATATTAATACTTTCCCTTGACGCTTTGGTTGTTTTACCGTTTGCATGGTTTAGAGTGAATGAACGCCCTATCAGATATGCGATTCTTAAAATTCTGAATGTAATCATTAATTTTGGACTCAATATCTTTTTCTTTCTGATTTTACCTCTTCTTGCCAAGAATTCTAATTCTTTCTGGAATACAATTTATTTTGAACAAGATTTGGTCTCGTATGTTTTTATAGCAAATTTGATCGCAAGTCTGCTTACATTCTTCATGGTACTTTCAGTGTATGCGAAAATTGGATTTGGGTTTAGTAGCACAATTTGGAAATCAATGATGAAATATGCTTTTCCAGTACTAATAGCTGGAATTGCTTTCTCAATTAATGAGGCTTTTGATAAGCTTCTTCTCAAATATTTGCTACCGGCTGATATTGCAGAAGCAGAAGTAGGAGTTTATGCTGCTTGCTATAAGATTGGGGTATTTATGACCCTATTTAGTACAGCGTTCAGACTCGGTATCGAACCTTTCTTTTTTAATCATGCCAGAGCTGAAAATGCAAAAGAAACCTATGCAAAAATTACTTTTTATTTTTCGGTACTAGGCAGTCTTATATTGCTTACAGTAGTTATATTTTCTGATGTTCTTAAAAGACTAATTATTCCAGACTCATCATATTGGGAAGCTATGATAGTGGTTCCAATCATACTAGTTGCCAACCTATGCCTTGGGATTTATCATAACCTTTCGGTTTGGTACAAGATTACTGATAAAACTAAATTCGGCGCCTATATTTCTATAGTAGGAGCTATAATAACCCTTGCACTTAACTTCTTGTTAATTCCAAAATACAACTATCTAGGTTCTGCCATTGCCACGTTGGCGGCATATGGCACGATGATGCTGTTGTCTTGGTATTTCGGAAAAAAATATTACCCGATACCTTATAATCTCAAAAAGATAGGAATGTATCTTACGATATCTATTGTATTTTCAATACTGTCTTTTTATGTCTTCGAGAGTAATTATATGATTTCTATTCCCTTGTTACTCCTGTTTTTAGTAATTTTGTACACCTTTGAGAAAAAGGAATTAAAACAGATTTTAAAAAGATAAATACTCATAAATTCTGAGTATCATAGTAAATATGCAAATAAAAATTATCAATAGGTCATCGCATGATCTTCCTAATTACGAAACCATTGCCTCGGCGGGAATGGATCTAAGAGCCAATATTTCAGAATCTGTAACGTTAAAACCTCTTGAAAGAACAATTGTAAAAACAGGTCTTTTTATAGAATTACCAGTGGGGTACGAGGCGCAGGTTAGACCACGTAGTGGTTTGGCAGCCAAAAAAGGGATCACCGTATTGAATGCCCCAGGAACTATTGATGCAGATTATAGAGGAGAGATCGGAGTAATTCTTGTAAACCTTTCTAATGATGATTTTACAGTTGAGAATGGTGAGCGAGTTGCACAGATGGTAATTGCAAAACATGAGCGCGCAGAGTGGATAGAAGTAACCGAATTATCTGAAACCTCTCGAGGCGAAGGAGGATTTGGAAGCACAGGAGTAAAATAGGTATGAGGTTTTAGGTAGTAAGCTTGAGGACTGAGGTGTTATACTGAGCTTGTCGAAGTACTATCGAAGTCCTGTAGCCGAAGTGTGAAAATTATAAACTAAAGACTAAAAATTGAACTCTTTGAGGATTACCGCTTTTTGGGAGAGACACTTCGGAAAAAACAATGAAACAAAAACACCTTAATTCTCCTTTTGAAGAGGGGGTTAGGGAGATGTAAATAAACAAAAAACAAAAAAGAGAATGAAAATCATCGTACCCATGGCAGGGAGAGGTTCTAGACTTAGACCTCATACACTTACTGTTCCAAAACCTTTAATTCCAGTTGCAGGAAAACCAATCGTGCATCGATTGGTGTCTGATATCGCAAAGGTTTTGGGAGAACCTATCGACGAAATTGCTTTCGTACTTGGTGATCCTGCATTTTTTGGGGAGGATGTGGTAACCAGCTTGACCAAATTGGCAGAGAGTTTGGGTGCAAAAGCATCAATTTACAGACAGGACCAACCGCTAGGTACTGGTCATGCCATTATGTGTGCTGCAGCATCACTTTCGGGTCCTGCAGTGATTGCCTACGCAGATACGCTTATTCGAGCAGATTTCAACCTTGATAAAGAAGCAGATGCTGTGATCTGGGTAAAGCAGGTTGATCATCCGGAAGCTTACGGAGTGGTAAAACTCAATGATAAAAAACAAATTGTAGAATTGGTAGAAAAACCGAAGGAGTTTGTGTCTGATCTTGCCGTAATTGGTATTTATTATTTTAAAGATGTCGCTATTTTGAAAAACGAATTGCAATATGTTTTGGATAATAACATTATTAATGGTGGTGAATACCAAATCAACGATGGTATCAAAAGAATGATGGCCAATAGTAAAACTTTTGTTACTGGCCGGGTAGATGAATGGATGGATTGTGGAAACAAAAATGTTACCGTAGAAACTAATTCGAGAATGCTGGGCTTTTTGCAGGATGATGGAGAAGAACTGGTAAGTAAGACGGTTACTTTAGAGAACTCAACAATAACACCTCCTTGTTATATAGGAGAAAATGTAGTTCTAAGGAACACGGCTGTTGGTCCTAATGTTTCTATTGGTGATGGATGTTCATTAGACAATACAACCATCAAAAATAGTCTTGTTCAGACCAAAACTGTCATAAAAAATGCTAACTTAGACAATGCAATGATCGGAAATAATGCAGTTTATGACGGAAACTTCAAAACAGTGAGTATAGGAGACTATTCTATTTTGGAATGATTTATGAGGAATAAAAGAGAGTTTCAGTGGTTTTATGAGTAAAATTTGGACATATATATACATTTTGATAGCGTTCTTTGGAACGGGAAATGCAATTGTCTTTTCCCAGGATATAGAACCAAAACAAGAAATCAATATTGACGATTTAGGAGATGTTTCAGACGAATTTCAGGAAAACTTTTTTGAAGCGCTAAAGCAAAAAGCTATTACCAACTACGATAAAGCAATTGAAGCTTTAGAAAAATGTATTGAAATCGATCCAAAACCTGTTTTTCTATATTCAGAATTAGGTAAAAACTATCTCGAGCTCAAAGTATATGAAAAAGCAGAAGAGAATTTTAATAAAGTTCTCAAAGCTAAGCCCAACGACAGATATGTTTTAGAGCTTCTGTATGAGGTTTATTTTCAGCAACGTAAATACAAAGAATCTGTCGGGGTAGTTGAAAGATTGGTTCCTTTTAACACCATGTTTAAAGAACAATTAGCCAATCTGTATTTTCTCGAAAAACGTTATGACGATGCATTAGAAATGCTGGACCAACTTAATGAAGAATATGGAACTGATGCTTATCGAAATCAATTACGAAAGAGAATTACTTCAAAAATTACAAATCCCAATAGCAGAATTGCCATTCTTGAAAAAAAGATAAAAGAGAATCCAAAAGTAGAGCAAAACTATCTTAACTTAATCTATATCTATAGCCAGAACAATCAGAGTGAAAAAGCCTTCGAGACGGCACAACAATTGCTTAAGAAAAAACCAAAATCAGCATTGGTTCATTTGGCGTTGTATAAGTTTTATCTACAAAACAATAAGAATGATGATGCGATTAATTCTATGAAGATCGCTTTACAAAGCTCTAAAGTAGACACAGCATCCAAATATAAAATAGTTAATGACTTTTTGCCCTTTCTAGATAAAAATCCTCAATACGAATCACAATTAGCAGAAATCATGGCTTTGGTTTCGGGTGGTCAAAATAATTCGAAGGTTTTTACAGAACTGGGACATTTTTACTATAAAAAAGATCGAAAGGAGCAGGCTCTCAATTTTTATGAAAGAGGCATAAAAAGCAATGCTAATGATTTTGCACTCTTAAAAAGAATTTTATTATTACAATTGGATCTGAAACGATATGAAAAAGCAGAAATAGGAAGTCAATTGGCCTTAGAGATGTATCCTGCACAACCGATTTTCTATTTAGTAAACGGTGTTTCGTTAATTAATCTTGAAAAGGCAGAAGAGGCCATCGAAATCCTTTCACTCGGTATAGATTATATCATAGAAAATCAAAAAATGGAATCTGATTTTTATACTCAAATGAGTGTAGCTTATCAAAAATTAGGCAATACAACAAAAGCTTCAGAATATCAACAAAAGGCAAATCAACTCCAGAAAAATCATAACGGTTAATGTACAGAATATTTTATCTATTGTGTTTTTCTTTAATTGCACTAAGTTCTTGTAAAGGATCTAAAGCAACGACAGGGGCGAAAATAAAAAAACTTAGTGCCGAAAAGATTATTGCTAACCACTACAATAAATCGTTTAATTTTGAAACGCTTAATGCCAAGGTTAAAGTGCGATATGACGATGGAAAAAATTCATACAGTCCGTCGGCTACTTTGCGAATAGAAAAAGACAAAGCCATTTGGATTAGCGTAAAAATGTTAGGAATTACATTGGCAAAGGCATTGATCACTCCAGAAAAAGTGAGTTACTACGAGAAAATCGAAAACACATATTTTGAAGGAGATTTTAAGGTGTTGAGCGAGTGGTTAGGTACAGATGATCTTGATTATGATAAAGTGCAACAAATGCTTTTAGGGCAGGCATTGTTTAACCTTAGAAACGATAAATACAAATCTTCGATTGCAGAGCAAGGGTACTTACTACAACCTAAAACAGAATTAGCATTGTTTGAACGTTTATTTTTAGTACGCCCCAATAGTTTTAAAATGGCTTCTCAACAACTAAGTCAGCCTATAGCGAATAGAAATCTAACCATCAATTATCTCAGTTATCAAAAAGTAGGAAATCAGGATTTTCCCAAAGAAATAAATATTGAAGCGTTGCAAGAAGATCAAAAAACTAGTATAGGGATAGAATATAGAATGGTAGATTACAATGCACGGGTAAGTTTTCCGTTTAAAATACCATCAGGTTATAAGGAAGTTACTATTCAATGAGGTTTTTAAGAGTAATATATGTTATTGGATTGTTATTGGTTTGTGGTCCATCTTATTCGCAAAGTACAAAACAACAACAACTCGAAGAAGAACGGCAACGCCTTAGAGAGGAAATTGCGCAAATGAAAAAATTGCGCGAAGATAATAAGCAAAAAGAGCTTTCGGTACTTGATCAGGTTGAAGCAATTAATTCTCAAATTAGTACTCGGGAAAATCTTATAAAAATTACGAATCAGCAAGCAAATTTATTAACAAGAGAGATCAACACGAATCTCAAGAAGATAGATGTATATCGTACTGAGCTTAAAGTGCTCAAGGAAGATTATGCCAAAATGATTAAGAAATCATATAAAAGTAAATCTCACCAGAGCAGGATTATGTTTTTATTGTCTTCATCAGATTTTGCACAGGCATATAAGCGATTGCAGTATATGAAGCAATATAACGAGCACCGTAAAGAGCAAGCAGAGCGAATAGAAGGCAATACACTCGAGCTTCAGAAACTTAACCGAGACTTGTCAAAGCAAAAAGAAAACAAACAAGATCTTATTGTAGAAAATCGAGAAGCGCAAGAGAAACTTAAAGAAGAAAAAAAGGAGCAACAGGTTTTGATGGCCTCTATACGCAAGAAACAAGGAGTGTATACGAAGCAAATCAAGAAAAAGCAAGAACAGGCTAGTGCTATTGATAAAGCTATCGAGAAGTTGATTCGCGAAGCTATTGCCAAAGCCAATAAAAAAGCTGGTAAAAAAGTTACGAATAAAGGATCTGCTACTACATTTGCATTAACCGCTGAAGCTAAAATACTAGCCGATAATTTCACATCTAATAAAGGAAAATTACCTTGGCCGGTAGGAACGGGCAGAGTCACCAAAAAATTTGGTCGTCAGCCGCATCCTACGCTTCCAAATATACAAATCAATAGCAGCGGTGTAGAAATTGAAACCAGAAAAGGAGAGAAGGCTAGAGCCATTTTTGAAGGCGAAGTGATTGCTATTCAAAAATTAAAAGGCGCTAGTCGTCTTGTACAGATAAGACACGGTAATTACATTACTACATATTATAACATAGAGAATATCACCGTTAAAGAAGGTCAAAAGGTAAACACAAAACAATCTATAGGTGAAGTACGTGTGAACCCAACAACAGGTAGGGCAATTATGAAATTCTTGATTTATCAAAATGCAAAAAGACTAAATCCGCAGAGTTGGATTTATAGGATGTAATGTATAGTAGAATGAAATTAAAAAAATATAGTATAGGGATTGTAGTATTTCTTCTGATGGTAGGCATCACGTTTTTGTTTTTCGCAAATCCTTCTCGAATCACTAAAGTTCAACCAAAATATCCTGATTATGTTGGTAAAATAGATATAGATAAGGCGACACGAACTACTGAATTCTCTCTTTGTAAAGATGAGAATAAACCTCACGGATTTTACAGTAGTTCAGCCCCACATATATACAAAAATAATAAATTAGAATTTAGGGAGTTTATTGTACAGCATTATCAAAATAGAAACAGGAATGATAATGGTTACCTAAACCTAAGATTTCATATTAATTGTCAGGGTGAAACAGGTAATCTCATAATTAATGAATTGAATGCAGACCTTGAACCATCAAAATTGAGTACTACTTTGGTAGAACAACTTGTAGATTTGTCGATGAGAAACGAAAATTGGCGTACCGCAGATCACCCTACGATTAATTACTACATGTATTTAATCTTTAAAATCGAAAATGGAAATGTTACAGAGATACTTCCTTAGTATTTTTATAAGCTTATTCTTTTGTTCTTGTTATAACAAGAATCTGAAGGAGGCGTCAGAAGAAGACAAAATACTTTCTCAGAAAATATTCGATAAGGAGCAAGCAAAACATGACTTTGATGGTCCTTACCAGGGAACGCCATTGTCAATGAAATTATTGGATAGTATTCTTGCCCTGGATCCTAATAATTGTGAAGCCTTAAGATCATATTCTGTACCCTATCTTAAAAGAGGAATGCCCCATGAATGGAAACCCTTATTTGATAAAGCGGTGGCATGTGATCCAAAAACATGGCAACCATGGCGGGGGTACTTGTATTTATGGTTTTATAGAGATTATAACAAAGCAATTGAGGACTTCGATGCCAGTGATATCCTTACTCCAAATTTTGTAGATTCTCCTCAAGGCCATAGCGTTGATTATTGGAGAGGTATTGCATACTTAGGCCTAAAAGATTATAAGAATGCAGCACATTATTTTAATACTCATATTACTAGAGTGCGCGAGGATTCTGGTGAGGACTGGGTAGAGCCCAGTGCATTTTTATATTTGGGTATAACGTACTTTGAAGATTCTAAATTCAAAAAGGCTAGAATTAATATAGAAAAAGCATTACGGTATTTCCAAAATGTATCTGCTGATAGTCATTATTACAGTGCTTTATTATATTTGGAAGAAGGGGAGTATCATGAAGCTATCGCTGCGACTAATAAAGCAATCGATGATTATAAGAATGGATATTATAGTAAACGGGCATATGTTGAAGAAATTAGGCAGATATATCCTCAACAGTTATTAAGGCTTAAAAAATTAATCGCAGATCGTATGGTTAAAAATAAGTAGTGAGAAATTTTAAATGAGCCCAATTAGACTTTTAATTCATATTGTGGTACACTAGTAACATCTGGATATTCTTGATCATCACAATATCGAATTCTTATAAAAATTGCGATAGCCAGAATTAACCCGATTAGCGTAATGACAAGCGAGAAGACAAGATTTTTACCTCTTTTCATTTCAACGAATTTCCATTCATTTGAAGATATAAAAAAGCAACGAAATTTTTTTCTTTTCTTCAGATTTTAAGATAGTTTTAGGTAAAATCAAGTTAGATGAATAATGCCTTTAACTCTGTAGCATCATTTGGTTTCATTTTACCGGCAAGTACTAGGCTAAGTTGCTTGCGACGCAAGGCTGCATCATATCGTTCTTTTTCGAGATCGGTCTGAGGTTCTATTGGAGGCACCTCTACTGGATTCCCAGATTCATTTACGGCAACAAAGGTATAAATAGCCTCATTGGCTTTTGTCTTATCTCCACTTTGACGATCTTCTACCCAAACATCAATATATACTTCCATAGACGAGGTAAAAGCTCTTGAAACTTTTGCCTCTACAGTTACAACACTACCTAACGGAATTGCTTTATTGAAAGCCACATGGTTCACAGATGCAGTAACTACAACTCTTCTTGAATGTCTGCCAGCAGCAATACCAGCAGCACGGTCCATTCGAGCCAATAGCTCTCCGCCAAATAGGTTGTTTAGAGAATTAGTTTCTCCGGTTAGTACAAAATCGGTAAGTATAGCAAGAGATTCCGATGGGTGCCTGGCTTTCATATACAGTGTATTTTTTTGGCAAAGATAATCACGCAGAAATAACTATTACTATACAGTAGAATAAAAGTGTATTACTTGAAAAATTGCTTGAATGCGAATTTGGTGTAGATTTTATTCAAAAAGTACGAATATCAATAAAAAACGAAAAAAATCTTAAAAATAATGAAATGTTGTCTACATTTCTTTGAAAGAAAAAATATAAGAAATTAGAGTTCCTGAACCAATAACCAGGCCCTTGGACTTTCCTCTCTTTTTATTTTTCGAAGTGCTTGTAATGCTTCTATTCGATCTGAGTAACTTTGATAAACCACTTGATGAAGACCATATTTGTTTACCCCGATAAGACGTGCATCAAAACCTTTAGCTTTAAGTTTTCTCACTTTTTTATCGGCATTTGATGCAATTCTAAAAGCACCAGCAACAACATGATATTTTCCTGTTACGACCTCAGATTCATTTTTCGATTCAGCAGTCTTAGTCGATTCTTCTTTAGTAAGATTTAAGGTAATCGCTGGTAGTGGATTTGAAATCTCAAATGTTGCCTCTTGAATTCTGTTTTCAATTTCGGCATTAGCTTTTTTCCACTCCTGATTGTTGTAGCTTATGGTATTATCACTAATTTGCTTCAAACCAAAGAACCCACCAATTCCTAAGATGATAGCAGCGGTTGCCGCGTATTGTAAATATGGACGCTCACGACGTTTTTCTGGCGTAAAAGCTAGAGGAGTAACCTCTTCAAGAGCTTCAACCTCTTCTTTATATGCTTCACGCTTTACCTTAATCTCACGTTTGATGGTCGGGGACACAAAAGTATGTAATCCAAAAGCTTCAGTAAGATAATTTACTTCTTGCAAGGGTTCAAACTGTAAAGTGTCTTCTACAGAGGTAAAAAACGCTCCTATATTCTCTAATTCTAAACGCTGCCCTTGTGCCATCTTTTCATTTAGGTACAAGACATAACGCTGAATTTTAGCTACAGCATCGGTATAGGAGATATTTTCTGAAGAAGCAATATAATTTGCTAATAAACCATCATTATTTTTCAATTGACTGTTAAACGAAATGAGTTTTTGAGGAGGAAAAAACGAATGGGTAGATTCTTGAATCTCAGCTGGCTGACGTCTTGTTAAAAATGCTCCAAAACCCGGTAAAATTACACATTCATATCTATATAATAATTCGCTTATGTACTTGGCTGTATTGTTCATTATCCCCTTCTAAAATATGCTGTTTTAACAGTGTGCGGTTAGAACCCAAAGGTAAAAAAAAATGAAAGTCATTAAAACAATGGCTTACAAATTTATTAACAGTTTTGTTTTTTTTTGTTTCTTGCGTTGACATATAAAATATTACATGACCGTCGAAAAACTAATTGCACTACTTAGACTCAAAAAAGTAGCAAATCTAGGGGATAATTCTATCAAAAAACTGATACGTGAAATAGGTTCGGCAGAAGAAGTTCTTGCTGAAAAACCGAGTAATTTGTTAAAAATTGATGGTATTGGTGCTATAAAAATAAAGGATCTTCATAATCCAGGTCATTGTAAGGCCGCAGAAAATGAATTAGAATTTATTACAGAAAACAAGATTAATTATTGGGTATATGACCAGCCTGATTATCCCGAAAAATTAAAGCATTGTATTGATGGCCCTGTAGTACTTTTTGGCCGTGGAAATATCAATCTACTAAACAAGAAAATAGTAAGTATCGTTGGTACTCGAAAAGTCACTAGCTATGGGGTTCGGTTTTGTGAAGAATTGATCGAGGCTATTGCACCTATCGACCCCGTTATTGTATCGGGTTTTGCATATGGAGTTGATATTACGGCACAGAGAGCGGCAGTACAACACAATTTACAAACCATAGGTTGTTTGGCTCATGGACTGAATCAAATCTATCCAAAAGCTCATAAAAAGTACGTATCTCAGATTGAAGAAAACGGTGGGTTTTTTACAGATTTTTGGAGTACCGATACCTTTGATCGAAAAAACTTTTTGGGCCGCAATCGTATTATTGCAGGACTTAGTGAAGCTACTGTAGTAATCGAGAGTGCCGATAAAGGAGGTTCGCTTGTTACGGCCGATATTGCCAATTCATATAATCGTGAAGTATTTGCAGTCCCTGGTAGAGCAAATGATGCTCTAAGCAAGGGATGTAATATGCTCATAAAAACGCAAAGAGCCCATATGCTTACTAATGCAGTGGATTTAATCTATATGCTCAACTGGGAGTTAGAAGAAAAAGAGAAACCCACAGTGCAGAAAAAGCTGTTTGTAGAACTAGAGGGTGACGAAAAGAAAATCTATACCTTTTTAAATAATAATGGAAAAGAATTGTTAGATATCATTGCATTACAGTGCCAGATCCCAACATTCAAAGCCGCCTCTATTTTATTAAATATGGAGCTTAAAGGAGTGATCAAACCTTTACCGGGTAAGTTATTTGAAGCGATTTAAACTATTCTAACCAGAAACAAGGACCATACGATTTGTTACTTCTAAAATTCATTTTAAAATTTCTTCTATAATCGGAATCATTTTTTCTACCCATAAGTTATACTGATAGCCACTAGGATGTAAGCGGTCATCTGCTAGAGCATTTTCTGAAGCTCCTAGATTTCTGGAAATAGTAGTAACATCTACAAACGCTATTTCGTTCGCTGTACATTGCTGTTTGATGTATTCATTGTAATTATCAAGCTCTTTTGCTATAGTTTCACTATTATTTATGCCAAAAGGAGTAACACCGTAATCTGGAATAGAAACCACCATTACCTTTGTATTAGAATTAGCCAAATTAATTGCAATATCAAGTAATACATCAAACTCTTCTTGAAATGTTGAGAAACTACCTCCTTGAAATTGATTATTCACTCCTATCAACAATGATACTAAATCATGATTTGATGGTGATTGTTCTTGTATCGCGTCCAGGAGATCAGTTGTGGTCCATCCTGTCCTTGCTATAACAGTAAGATTTTCAATTTTATTTTTTGAAGTTCTCGTAGCAGTTTTTAATTGATATGGCCAGCTTTCTTCCTGTTTCACTCCTTGACCAATAGTATATGAATCTCCCAATGCAAGAAAAGAAAATGTCTGAGTTTGATCATTTTCTGATTCGATTTCAGGTTCGATTGCCTGGGATTCAGAATTTGACGAACAACAGCAAAAAAGTAATGTTATTCCCCATAAACCAATCAACACTTTTTTGATCATATCAAGCAGTTTAATATCAATACTATGGTTAGCGATCTTTATCTAGATTAAAATTCTATGTATTTCAATATAAAAATACTTCTTTTAATTATGAAGCTGCTTCTTTATTTCTGATAATGCTCTGTCTAATTGAGGTTGGTTTTTTTCTAAACGATGCTTAAAGTTTTCCTTTACATAGATATCTGGCTGTACACCGGTTTTTTCTAAATTTTTACCATCAAGTGTATAGCAACCCCAAGAAGGTAAGCGATAAAATGACCCATCGACCAAACCTTTTCCAGAAGTAAAAATAATCCAACGATATGTTTCTGTACCAATAATTTTTCCTAGTCCTAATTGCTTAAAGCCCGCAGAGGTCATTTCGGCATCACTTAACGACTGCTCATTGATCAAAAGAACAATTGGTTTGGCTGCAGGGCCAAAATTAGGTTGCGGTGTGAGCTCCCCATCTCTATATTTCCATTTAAGATATGGTTTCTGTGATAAGAACTTTAATACTTCATCATGTACGTTACCACCGGTATTATTCCTTAAATCTAGAATTAGGGCATCTCTTTTGTATGCTTCAGACACCATTTCTTTCTTAAAATTATTTAATTCGCTGCGTCCCATATTTTTCATATGAACATAGGCAATTTTTTTATTGCTTTTACGATCTATATATTTCTGGTTATTATCTACCCACTCATCATATAACAGGCTTCTTAGTTTGTTGGATGTGATTGGATGTAATTCTACAGTAACCTGTTGTCCTTTGCGATCGAGAGTTAACTGCATCTCTTTATCTAAAGAAGGTTGTGTAAAGTATGATTCTCGATTATTATTTGGATTGATTTTTTTTCCATTTACGGCTACTAGTCGATCTCCGGGTTTTATATTTTTATTAGTAATATCTGAGGGGCTGTCTGTAACAATTCTTTCTACGATATACGGGTCGTTTTTTGAGAATACGATTCCGGTTGATAACGTGTGGGTTTTATAGAATTCTTTCTCTTCTTTACCGGTAGAGCGAAATCCAAAATGAGAGGTGTTTAATTCACCAAGCATATCGTTAAAAAGTAATCTTAAGTGAGAGCGATTGGTTATATAGGGCAAGTATGCAGCATATCTTTTTTTAAGTTTTTTCCAATCTTCACCATGAAAATCGCCATCATAAAAATTCTCTTCGAAACCGGCCCAGGCCTCTTCAAACATTTGTTTAAATTCTTCTAATAATGCCTTTCTAAATTTAAAATCAATTTCAATTTTATCAATTTTGTTACTTTCAATATCCAATGTATAAAGATGACCATCTAGTAATACATAATGACTATCATTTCCTGAAGCTATTTGATAGCTTGAGATTTTATCGTCTCCGACTTTTTCGGTTTTGTTTTTTTCAAAAGGTGTTATCGTTGTTTTCCATAATTTTGAATCGCCTTGATCATGATTAGAAATATAAAACACATAGGATGCATCTTCTTTTGAAATAACTACCGGACCACCTCCTTGAAACCCAAATTCTGGACCCACACGCTCTAGACGATCCATCAATCCCCTTTCATTAATAGTAATTTTAACTTCTTCTGTTTTGTCTTCTTTCTTCTTCTCCTCGTTTTTTTCATCCTTGTCTTTATCCTTCTTTTCACGAAATAGCTCGTCAAACTTTGCAGAAGTATAGGGGACTTCATATTTATCAAGAGCCATACGGTAGATGTTAGCTTCTCTTAACCCGTAAGGATAACTGGGCTGGGTTAAATTAGAGGTAAAGTATATATATTTTCCATCGGGAGACCAATAGGGGCTATTTTCGGTCACTCCGGTTTGACTTGCGTTTAGTACTTTTTTTGAAGAGATATGATAGATAAAAATGTCATTTTCAAAATTGCGAATGGCGTTATAAACCAAATATTGTCCGTTGGGAGAAAATTTGGGTTGTGGAGCATAAAGTGCCCAAAATTCATCTTTCACCACCATTGTGCTTTTAAGACTTTTTAAATCGAGAAGTCGTAATTCGTCCCTTCCGCTTATATAGGCCGCAAGCGAAGACTCTGGATTTAGCTCTATATTTACATTATTTCTTGTCTCATTGGTGATTTGTTTTTCCTTTCCTTTTCCGTCAGCCGAAATCGTAAATAAATTTAAATACCCATTATAGGTTTGATTATACAGTAAAGTTCTATCGTCGTCAAGCCATTTTACTTCTACCACACGCTCATTAGGATTGACAGGAATTTGTTTTATAAATTTTCCTTTATGATCAGAAACGAACAATCTTCCTCTGGAAACAAAGGCTATTTTTTTTCCATCTGAAGAGACGTCAAAATAAGAAATTTTTCCTTTCACTTGAAAGTCCTGAGTTTTGTTTAAGGTATTATTGCGATAGATTTTGATAGGTACTTTTTTTGAAGTACCAGAAGTCTTATCGTAGCTGTAGATTTGGTAATCCTTACCAAATATTATTTTATTTCCATTTGCACTTACTTGTGGTCGTTTGACAGAGGTACTAAATGTGGTTAATGCTGTTTTTTTATTGTCTTTGAAGGTATAAAGATTGTATTCTCCGTTGGCTTCGTCTGAAACAAAATAAAGAATCCCGTTTTTATCGAGAGTTGGCCAAAAATCTTTTCCTCTGTAGGTTGTATATTCTTTATACTCTTTAGTTTTCGGGTTATAAGATTTTATATCTGGATTATAATCTCCTTTATATCTCTTTCTATGAGTAAAACTTTTGCTTTCCCAGCTTTCATTAAAGAAAATTTCACTAGTAATTGGATGTACGGCAATATTATGGGTAGTATTAAAATAATTAGGGAAGAGGCGAGTGGGTGTGCCACCAGAAGCGGTAATTTCGTATCCGGTATAGCGATTTTCTCTAGATGATGTAAAGTATATTTTTTCTGAATCCCACGACCAACTATCTACATCATCGTTTGTATCATGAAAGGTAAGTTGTCGAATTTCTCCGCCTTCTATAGGCATAATATAAATATCTTTATTACCATATTGGGTAGCACTAAAAGCAATCCATTGTCCATCAGGTGAAACTCTTGGCAATGTTTCGTCGCCTCTCATACCTGTTAATCTAGCTGCCTCTCCACCGTAAATGGGTACTTTCCATAAATCTCCGTCATAGCTAAAAATAATAGTTTTTCCATCTGGAGTAAGTGTTGGGTCTAGCGTAAAAAATGCTTCTTGAGCATATATCGATGAAGGTATAAAAATCAATAAAAAACAGGAGAGTGAAGATAAGAATGATTTGAACATAGGTATTTCTCTTTGATTGATGCGAGAAAGATACTAAACTTGAGCAATACCACTTTAAGAATAAAAAGTTAAAATCACGTAAGAGTAGCTTGTTTTTGATGGGTTTACAGACTAAACTTCTCCTTTGGAAGATAAATTGATGCTACAGTGCACCTAACTGTTTTTTCATACGTTCCAGAAATTCCCCCATCTTTTGATGTACAATCTGTATTCCTTTTAGGGGGCGAAGCATTACTTTGATATCTTTTAATTTCCCCTCTTTATCAAAAGTAAGCATATCGACGCCCTCTACAGTAACGCCCTCGATTACAGTGCTAAATTCTAATATACTATGCTCTTTATTAGTCACTTCTCTCACATATTTAAAATTCTCATTGGCAATGATACTGGCCGCAGCGGTAAGATAAATATTTACAATCTTCTTTCCCTTCTGCGGTGTCCATACTACAGGGGAATGCAATATCGCATCGTCTGCTATAAGATCATCTAGTCTTGATGTATCTCTATAATTTACAAATTGATGCCATAGTGCTAGTCCTTTTTGATTATTCATGGTATGATTTTTTCGAAAAAAAGTAAACTCTTTTTTAGTATAACTTGATAACAATGATGATATCTTCTATAAATAATTTAGCTATATAATCCCTGAGCAGATTTTCAGCCTTAAAATCTTCTTCACAGATTTGGTCACTTGTTTATGATAGTCTGGATCGGTTTTTATTTCGGAAAGAATAGAATTCATGGTTTTTTCTTCATCTTGAGGCATCAGAATCATATCACATCCTGCTTTTGAGGCAAGAAGCGGAGCATTTTCGAGAATGGTAACGGCTTTCATAATATTAAGAGCGTCAGAAACCAAAATACCTTCAAAGCACATTCCGTCTTTTAATAGATCAGTAATGATTCTTCTTGAACAACTAGACGGTAAACCGTCAGTTCCAAACGTATCATTATTCACCACAGTAATATGGGCAATCATAATTGATAGCACACCAGCATCAATAATGGGTTTGTAGTTATCAATTTCTTGTAGCGGGCCATCAATATATACACTTTGCTTATGGGTGTCGCCTTTTACGAGTCCGTGACCGGGAAAATGTTTTGCAGTAGCAATGATACCCCCTTCTTGTGTACATTTTATAAACCGATTGGCTAATTCAATCACCGAATCTTTATTATTTCCATAACTACGTGATTTTATGGCTTCGTTACTCGGACTAATATCCAGAACGGGTGCAAAATTATGGTGTACTCCAATTTCTTTGAGTTCTCTATTAATAATATTTACAACAGCATCAGATTGAGCATGGGTTTTGATATCGATTGTTTTACCAACATTTTGTGCTCCCTTTATTCTACTGGCAAACAAACTTGGCTCTGCATCCATACTAAAGATAAGAGGTAACGTTTTATTCTTTTCTGAAATTGAATTAAGCTCTTCTATGGTTTCGGCATGTGTTTTTTTACTTCCTTTTAAAAAAACCACCCCACCAATAATTTGATTTGTTACTAGTTTTTTTACCACCGCTTCTGGTTTTCCCAATTCCCCGGTGCAGCTAATGATCATTTGTGCTACTTTTTGTTGGTCTGATAGTGTATTAAAAATAGAATCTACAGTTCTATTTAGTGCCGCATTATCGGAATAAAAGTCATCTAAAGTAAATTTTGAATGCTGAGAGAAAGTAGGTATCGACAGGAATAAAAAAGTCAATAGTAAAAGGGAAAAGTATTTCATGCTTTGGATAAAAGTGATATTTGTATGTAATTAACAAGTAATAGGAACACCGTCTAGTTGTCCCCATTCGCTCCAGGAACCATCATAAACTGACACATTTTGATATCCTGCGAGCTCTGCAGCTAACATGATAATGCATGCGGTGATTCCTGATCCGCAAGTAAAGATCAGTTTTTTCTTTTCAAGATTAAAATCATTAAAAATTTCTTTTAGCTCTTCGACCGGAAGCATTTTACCATCATGTTGAACCTTGGTATAAGGTAAATTTAAAGAATTCGGGATGTGTCCACCCTTTAAGTTTTTCCTTGGCTCTGCCTCTTTCGCCAAAAACCTACCTTGCGATCGGGCATCTAGAATCAAGGTATTTTTATTATCCATTTCATCGAGTATATTTTTTGAGTTCGTTACGAGCTTGGGATCGAACATAGCTCTAAAATTACCTGGTTTTCGACTGGCAGGTTTAGTTTCTATAATACAAGGTAGATTAGCACGTCTCCATGCCGGCAACCCCCCGTCAAGAACAGCAATATCCCGATGCCCCATAGCTTTAAACATCCACCACACTCTTGGGCTAGAGTAAACTCCTAATTTGTCATACACCACAATCTTGTGATGGGAACTAATACCAAGGGTACGACATGCCTTTTCAAAATACTCGGGAGAAGGTAACATATTCGGGAGATCACTAGTTGTTTCTGAAAATGTATTCTTGATGTCAAAAAAAAGTGCATCTTTTATCTTGAATTTTGAGATATCGTCTTTATATTTTGAAGTCTCCTTTTTAATTGTGGCATCCAGAATGACTAAATCCGGGTCATCTAAGTGATCTGATAACCATTGCACATCAACCAAAGGACTGCCGAAAGTTGATTTTCTATTGGTGTTAGGATGAGATCTTACTTGAAATTTGTCTAATAATCGACCAGACCTATGTTGCAATTTTTTTTTAAAATAAGAAGTACCGCCCAGAGCTTTACCTTTCCAACCCATAGCTTGTGAAGCCCATCGTTTTAGACTGAAATGATCATTATGTTTTATAATCTTTCCGTCTTTAAACTCAAAAGTGGTGTGAACTTTGTTAAGAACAGGTCTTTTCCTGTCGCCAAAGGTATATCGTGCCTCCCAGTAAACAGATCCTTTATTTCCATCTACAGTTATATCTGAAAATTTTGCGGTGAGATCTTTTCCGTTCTCACAAAGCCAGTACCAAACTTTTTTAGCCTTTTCCGCTTCTAGTTTTCCGAAGATTGGATCTTCAAAAACAATATCGTCATGATAACAGGTCATCATGGTATCAACATCGTGATCATCCAGTGCAGTGTAAAAAGTTTCGATGAGCTCCTTCATGGGTTATATATTAAAGATCAATTAGCAATAAATTTATCAAGCATTTGATTGGTTTGTTGTATCATTTTTTTCTGAAAGAATCCTGTGCCTCCCAGCAATTGACCCTTCCAACCCATAGCTTGTGATGCCCATCGATGAAGGTTAAAATGATCTATGTGTTTTATAATTTTCCCATCTTTAAACTCAAATTGAGCATCAATTCTATTATGGACTGGTCTACCTGTTTTGCTAAAAGTATACCAAGCTTCCCAATGTGCAGAGCCCTTTTGATCATTGGCTTCAACCTCTGAAAATTCAACTTTAAAATTTTTTGCATTTTGGCAAAGCATACGCCACATGTTTTTGGCTCGATCTCCTTCTAGTTTTCCAAAGGCAGGATCTTCAAAAACAACATCTTTATGATAACATGATACCATTTTATCAGCATCAAGATCACGTAAACCGGTATAAAATGTTTCGATGAGTTTCTTCATTAAGTTGCGATTATAAAAGGAATACTGAAAAATAAGAATAATCTTCTTTGAAGCATACCTTATTTAGTTAAAATACACTTAAGTAAAATAGATATAGGATTTCTTGATTCTACGCTCTCGAGATAAGAGTAATATTTAAATACTGTTATAATTTGTAATTTGATCATCGCAGGTTTTAAAGATTCTTTAGAATCACTTCTTAAAGCGCAGCGCATTAATCTCTAATTTAGTCTAATTTTTCTGCTAATTTCTTGAAAATCTTTTTGGGATTTTTGTTTTCATAAAGAATATCATGAACGGCATCTATAATAGGTGTTCTTGCACTTTTGGTAGCTTTCATTTCGTAAGCTGTTTTGGCAGCATAATATCCTTCGGCCACCATGTTCATTTCCATTTGTGCACTTTTTACGGTGTATCCTTTACCAATCATATTACCAAACATACGATTACGCGAAAAAACAGAATAACCTGTCACTAACAAATCTCCCAGGTATGCAGAGTTGTTAATGTTGCGTTTCATTTTATGTACTTTTTTAATGAAACGCTTCATCTCACGAATTGCATTACTCATCAAAACACTTTGGAAATTATCCCCATATCCTAATCCATGTGCAATTCCTGCAGCTACAGCATAAATATTCTTGAGCACTGCAGCATACTCTGTACCAATAATATCATCACTGGTTTTACATTTGATATAGTCGCTACTTAAGTTTTTAGCAATTACCTTCGCTTTTTCTTCATCGTTAGAAGCAATGGTAAGATAAGAAAGTCGTTCAAGTGCTACTTCTTCAGCATGACAGGGTCCTGTTATTACACCAATATTATTGAATGGAATATTATATTCGTCATGAAAATGTTCTCCAACGATCAATCCAGTTTCTGGTACGATCCCTTTAATAGCAGAAAAAATTACTTTGTCCTTTAAAGACTCGGTAAGTTTTTCTAATTCACTATGCAAAAATGCCGATGGAATAGCAAAAATTAAATAATCTGCATACGCCACAGCTTCATTGATATCATTGGTAAGTTTTAGCTGTTCTAATTTAAATTCTACCGAACTAAGGTAATTAGGGTTGTGCTGTTGTCTTTTTAGATGTTCAAGGGCATATACACTTCGCATGTACCAACCAACTTCATCAAGGTTTTCAGTTAGCATTTTTACAATAGCGGTAGCCCAACTACCACCACCAAGGACCGCAAATTTTAGTTTTTTTTCCATTCAAAAAATTGTGAGTTCAAAAATAAGTAAAATACCCTTTAAATTAAAAATCTGATAATCAGTATGTTGTAAGTTTGGCATATGTTTTGGTTTTAAGTTAGGGAAATAGAAAATACATAGCTTATGAAAACGCTAAAATTACTTTCGGTTATTTTATTTGGATCATTATTATTAACGTCTTGTGTAACAGAGGTTATTGTCGAAGAGGACGTTTTTATCGAAGAACCAGCAGGCATTAACTTAAATGCTCTATTAAGTACTTATGAGATTTGGTACGTTGATATTGAACGTACGAGCGGCAATGGCGAGATTCCGTTTTTACAAAAAGCGTTTACAGTTTCTTTTAGGAATGGAACATTCTTTGCGAACAACAATCTGGTAGGGATGGGTAGTAATGGAAATGGTTTTGGATTAGATGTAGGCTTTTATGATACCTTTAGAATGACAATAGATATTGATCATGATATCGATGGAGTTTATGAACTAGTAGTGTCGCAATTATCGCGTAATGAAATCGAATTATATGACGGCGTAACCAATACCAGCTATTATCTAGTGGGATACCAAAGAAGTACGTTTGATTTTGACCGTGTATTTTATGACAACATCCATTATTTTCTCCAGGAGTATAGAGTATGGGAAAAAGTATATACCAGCGAATTCGGAGTGCTAAATGAATTTGATAATGAAAACTATTTAAAATTTGAATATTTTGGAGCTGGAGAAAACTTCAAAAGTTCACAGGATCAAAACGGACTTCCGATCAATGATATTTTTTACGATTATACAGGGTTTTACGAGGTTAACGATATCATTAACACTTTTGATAGGAAAACTTTAACACTTAGTTACGATTACCTGGGCAATGAATTCTTCGAATTATCCGTTATAAATGACAGTAAAATAGAATTGTTTCATCCTGCTTCTGAAACTGTTTATGAATTTGTTGGAAGAGGACGTATTCAATTTAAGAGTTCTGAGAATGGAAAACCTTCTCAGAACGAAACTAAACGATATAAAAAAGCCGATTTCATGAAGCTTGAAAATAAAAAGTAAGGATCGCGCTAAACAATATTTAACTTTTTGGTTGGTTATTTAGTTGGGAATCGCTCTACAAGAGAAATCTTGTTGGGGCGATTTCTTTTTAATAATACTCTTGGTTTGCAACTAAAAAGAGTCGAATAAATCTATTCGAATTAATCCAAATGATTGTCGGGATTTTTTCAATTTAGCATTGAATGATTAATTAAAGCTAAATGTGTAATCCAACTAATTTCACTTAAAAAGTATATCCCATATACTATGTTTCTACAACCTAGAGAACAATTTTGACGAAACATTTGGCGAAAGAAATTTAATTTTCTAAAAATTAGATATTTAGGCATAATATTTTTTAACTTTATTACTATAACAAATCCAATTTAATAGTATGCTAAAAAAAGTTTTAAACATCGAAAACACCAAAAAACTAAGTAAGAATGAGCAAAAGTCTGTAAGAGGTGGGATAGTTCCTATTTTTGATGATTGTTGTAGTTGTATTTTTAGACCGGGAAACAGTATGTTTCCTATATTCATTACACAACCTTGCTCTATACCATGTCCAATCGATGGAAGTTTGGAATATGAAGACACAGGATGTTAATTTTATAATTAAGCGAACCTAGGTTCGCTTTTTTTTATATTAGTACTAAGAATTCATCTACGCTTTTTAAATTCTTCCTAATTAATGAGATGTAAATTTTGTGTTTCATTATTTTATTATCTATAATTTAAAACAAATTTGTAATTAAGATTACTTCAATTTATAATAAATTTCCTTCACAAAACCGTAATTTTATATTCTAAAAAATAAAGCGCATGGCTATTCAAAAACCTTTCAATCTTATAAAATGGATTGAAGAAAATCGTGATACTTTAAAGCCTCCTGTTGGGAATAAAAACTTATATAAAGATGCCGGTGATTATATAGTAATGATTGTTGGAGGTCCCAATGCAAGAAAAGATTACCATTATAACGAAACCGAAGAACTTTTTTATCAGCTAGAAGGGAACATCGAAGTGCATATTCAGGAAGATGGACAAAAGAAAACGATGAAATTAGGTCCGGGGGATATGTACTTACATCCCGCAAAGGTGCCACATTCACCTGTTCGACAAGAAGGATCTATTGGTTTGGTAATCGAAAGAAAACGGGTAGCCCTTGATGCAAAAGATGGATTATTATGGTTTTGTGATCATTGCAATAACAAATTGCATGAGGTATATTTTATGCTTAATGATATTGAAAAAGATTTCCTGAAACATTTCAAGCATTTTTATGAAAGCGAAGTTTTACGAACTTGCAATAATTGTGGTACTGTAATGCCCACAGATCCCCGATTTGTTTCTGAAGAAGTGTAGAACCAAATTAATTCGTAACCTACCAAGTTTTTGAAAAATTGATTTTTTTTACATGGTTTTCGAAGAGATTCACTAAAAATTGACATAAGAACAGATCAAAATTTAATTTATCTGCAAAACGCAGTATCTTTACCTTTTTAAAAAGTAACAAACAACATGGCAACAGCAATAGCAGATTTCGGAATCGAAGAAGCACTAAAACAATTAGGCGTTTCAGATCATAATAAAGGAACTTCAACCGGAGCAAACTGGTTTTCTTCTCAAGAAACAATTTCATCGTATTCGCCTGTAGATGGTGAGCTAATCGGGAAAGTTGAAACTACTACAAAGGAAGATTATGAAAAAGTAATTCAGACTGCATCCGAAGCATTTAAATCCTGGAGGGTAATGCCAGCTCCACAACGAGGAGAGATTGTACGACAGTTCGGTGTAGAACTTCGTAGACTCAAAGAACCGCTTGGTAAATTAGTCTCTTATGAAATGGGAAAATCCTATCAAGAGGGATTGGGTGAGGTGCAAGAGATGATCGATATATGTGATTTTGCGGTCGGCCTGTCACGACAATTGCATGGATTTACAATGCACTCAGAACGTCCTGGACATAGAATGTATGAGCAGTATCATCCACTAGGGATCGTTGGTATTATTTCAGCATTTAACTTTCCTGTTGCCGTATGGGCATGGAACACTGCTTTGGCATGGATTTGTGGAGATGTTTGTGTATGGAAACCCAGCGAAAAAACACCTTTATGTGGTATTGCCTGCCAAAATATTATTGCCAAAGTATTAAAAGAAAATAAGCTGCCCGAAGGAATTTCTTGCCTGATCAATGGTGACTATAAGGTGGGAGAAATGATGACTAGCGATAAAAGAGTTCCACTAATTTCTGCAACGGGTTCTACTCGTATGGGTAAGATCGTAGCAGCTACGGTTGGAGAGCGCCTTGGTAAATCACTGCTCGAGTTAGGTGGAAACAACGCTATTATTGTAACGCCAGATGCCGATATGAAAATGACAGTGATTGGGGCCGTTTTTGGAGCTGTAGGAACCGCTGGACAACGCTGTACCTCAACTCGAAGATTGATTATTCACGAATCCATTTATGACAAGGTTAAAAAAGCAGTTGTCGATGCGTATGGGCAATTAAGAATTGGTAATCCTTTGGATGAAAATAATCATGTAGGCCCATTAATCGATAAAGATGCCGTAAAAGGATATCAAAATGCACTTGAAAAAGTAGTACAAGAAGGGGGTAATATTGTGGTAGAAGGAGGAGTACTTTCTGGTGAAGGATATGAGAGTGGTTGTTACGTAAAACCTGCGATAGCTGAAGCCAAAAATTCTTTTGAGATTGTTCAGCATGAAACTTTTGCTCCTGTGCTATATCTTTTGAAATATAGTGGTGATGTAGAAAGTGCTATCGAAATTCAAAATGGGGTAGCTCAAGGATTGTCATCAGCAATTATGACTAATAACCTGCGCGAAGCAGAACATTTTCTTTCTCATGCAGGGTCAGATTGTGGGATTGCCAATGTTAATATCGGGACCTCTGGCGCAGAGATTGGTGGTGCATTTGGCGGAGAAAAAGATACAGGGGGCGGTCGTGAATCAGGTTCTGATGCCTGGAAAGTTTATATGCGTAGACAAACCAACACTATAAACTACACCACAGAATTACCCTTGGCGCAAGGGATCAAGTTCGATTTGGAATAATTTGTTGGCTGTAGTTCAACATGGCATTGATAATTGTAAGATATTTATTTGCTTGATAAATAGGAATGTCTCCTATCCTAAATCCTTTCCAGAGGAAAGGACTTTTTGACCACCTTCCCAAAGGGAAGGGCTGGGATGGGATAAAAGATGTATTGGTTAAAAATACCAACGTTATATTAAACTAGAACCTAATTTGTTGTATGACAAAATAGTTTTGAAGCATTTACGTTTTGTAAATGCTTCATTTTTTTGAACTATACTTGAAAAGAAGTAAAACGCAACCATCACATTTTAAAAGCATCTAGTATATAGTTAAAGGGAAGTGGATCAAAATATATAAAAAAATGAAGAAGTTTTTTTTAATAAGTACTGTACTACTATGTTATGCATGTAACAACGATGATGATCAAACGCAAGATCCTGTTTTTTGTACCGAAGAATTACGAGCAGGTCTAGAAGTAACCGTAAAAGATGGTATAGCAGGAGAATTTTTAACAGAGGGAGTAACCGTGGTAGCCATCGATAATGAATATAAAGAAACACTTGAAAACTTTACAGGTGCTAATAATTTTATTGGAGCGTTCGAAAGAGCAGGAACCTACATCATTACGGTTAGCAAAAATGGATACAACGATAAAACCAGCGAACCCATTGTTGTAGATGAGGATATCTGCCATGTAATTACAGAAAGTTTGGAGGTAGTACTACAAAGAAGATGATAAACTCTTAAATTTCCTTAAATTTTAAGAAAAAAATTCGAAAATTTAAGTTAGATTTGCGAATTACTCACAAATCAGCTTAAAAAATGAAAACATTTTTATTTTATCTCAAACATTTGGTTTGGGCGTTTTCCCTAATGGGAATCATTACTTCTGTGAACGCTCAATCTACACAACTTAAAACAGAAGCAGATTCAAAAGGAGCCAAAGCTCATAATCAAGGTCATAAGGCTTATAAAATGTCCAAGCTTCATGATAATACAGCAGATATTCAAGCTGTAGGCGATAACGCAATTGATAGATATGATTGGGAGTTTGGTCGATTCGAAGATCCAAAAACCGGTAAAATTCTTAAAAGAGAGGCAGAGCTTAAATTTTCTAGTAAGATTGCTATCGGAAATGATTCAAAACAAGCTATTGCGTCTGCCGCAAAATCATCAAAGGCTGCTCGTTTTTCATACTGGAAGAATAGAGGTCCTTTTAATGTAGGTGGTCGAACTAGAGCATTAGCTATTGATCGTACTAACGAGAATATCATTCTTGCCGGTGGAGTGTCTGGTGGATTATGGCGCTCTACAGATGGAGGACAAACCTGGAGGAAGGTGACTAACAGTAGACAGTCTCCTAGCATTACGTGTATTGTGCAGGATCCAAGACCAGGAAAAGAAAGAATCTGGTATTATGGTTCTGGTGAACGTCTTGGTAATTCTGCAGGAGCAGGTGGAGCATTCTATCAAGGTAAGGGTATTTACAAATCAGTAAATGGCGGAAGAACATTTAGACTTCTCGAAGCCACCAATGATAACGATGTAAGAGGTTTTGGTGCTTTGGATCTTATAAATTCTATTGCTATAAACCCCACTAACGGAGACATCTATGCGGGTACTATTCTTGGAATACAAAGATCTCAGGATGATGGAAGAACCTTTACAGAGGTTTTAAGTGGAGGATTTGATAGTAAGGGTGAAGTAATGATTACTCCATCTGGTAAAATTTATGCAGCTTTAGATTCTGAGGGTGATCCAAATAATGGTTATTTCACTTCTACAGATGGGGATACATGGACAGAAATTTCACCTAATATTTTATCTGAATTACCAGGGCAGTATGGAAGAACAGTAATGGAAGCAGATCCTTCTAATGAAGATACAGTATATTTCTTCACCGAGGCAATCGGTGTTCCGGGCCTTACTGCTTTATTATTAAAATATGACTCAACTGCTACTACTCCCGAAGAAACTTGGACAGACCTAAGTGCAAATCTTCCAACAACAATAGGAGGGTCAGTAGGAAACTTAAACCTTCAAGGAGGTTACAATATGGTGATTGAGGTTAGTCCTGCAGATCCAAATTTGATGTTCGTTGGAGGAACAAATATTTATAGATCTACTACTGGTTTTACTACACCTACGGGTCAAGAAAGCTGGATAGGTGGATATTCACCTATCAATAATGTAAGTACTTATCCCGGTCAGCATCCCGATCAACATGCGTTACTTTTCTATCCATCGAATCCCAACAAAGTATTGTCTGGTAGTGATGGTGGAGTAGCGGTTACTGAAGATATAACTACTTCTCTTTCTGCAGAAGAGCCTGTAGATTGGACATCGTTAAATAATGGCTACTTAACCACTCAGCCTTATCATGTTTCTTTCGATCCAGAAGCTAATTCTGATGATTTGGTAGCAGGTTTTCAAGATAATGGAACCTGGTTTACTGATTCTACAGATCCTACTGCACCCTGGATAGAAGATTTTGGAGGGGATGGTTCTTATAACGCAATTGCCGATGGAGGCAGAACTAGATACGTTTCTTCTCAAAGAGGAAATGTATACAGATTTAATTTTAATGAGACAGGAGAATTTGAATCATTTACAAGAGTTAGACCTGCAGGGGCTAATAATCTGGCATTTGTTGCTCCATTCGTTTTAGATCCAAATAATGACAATATTATGTACTTACCGGCGGGTAATAGAATTTGGAGAAACAACAATTTAGATGAGATTCCATTATTCTCAAATGCATTCGCGACAGTCAATTGGGTTGATCTTCCTAATTCTGATACACCTTCCGGAACTTCTATTACTTCTTTAGATGTTTCTGATTACCCTGTGGCAAACAGATTGTACTATGGTACCAATGGAGGTCAGGTGTATAGAATGGATAATGCAAATCTTGATGGACAGGAAGCGATTGATATTACTACAGGAAAAGGGTTGCCGGTTGGATTTGTAAACGATATTAACGTTGATCCTTCAGATGCAGACAGAGTAATAGTCACTTTTTCAAACTATGGTGTTATTAGTTTATTCCTTACCGAAAATGGAGGAGATACTTGGACTAATATTAGTGGTAATTTAGAGGAAAATGCAGATGGAACCGGAAACGGACCTTCTGTAAGAAGTACTGCGTTTTTAGGAGGTAGTCAAGGTTTTTTTGGATCTAGATTACAAAAAATATACGCAGCTACAAGTACGGGGCTGTATTATACAAATCGACTAAATGGTGAGGGAACTCGTTGGATAAAAGAACCTTTTGCAATTGGTAATGCTGTTACAGACGAAGTAAAGACTCGTAAGGATGGATTTATTGCACTTTCTGCTCATGGTAATGGTTTATACAGTGCGAGGTTTCCTATTTTCAATCAATTACCAGAAAACACTTTAAGTGTTGCTTATCTATTACCGGATCTTTTAGTGGCTGAGAATAGCGAAGATATCGAAATAGATGTTACCGATTTATTTGTACAGTCCAATGGAAATCCTGTAGATATAGAGTTTACGAATTCAAATCCAGAGTTGGTGACCGCATCATTAAACGGTAATACCATCACACTCTCTTTTGCTCCTGATAGTCTTGGTGATGCTACTATTGGTTTAATTGCTACTTCTGGAAATGAGCAGGTTGCTGAAGGATTTACTGTTTCAATTTCTGAGTTTGCGATATACCAGCAAAATGCAGCAGCAGTTTCTTCATTACCATCACAAAATTTCCTTGATTTTGGTGCTTTAGTACAATCAGCAGACGATTTTACAATTCCTGAAGGAAATAGCTGGACTATTGAAAGGATTTTGGCGTTTGGAGGCGCAAATAACTCACCTGAATTAACTAGCGCAACAGTGATAATTTATGCTGATAACGGTGGCGTTCCTGGTGATGAAGTATATAATAGTGGCGAAATTGTACCGATTTCTGAGCTAAATGATACTAATATGAACTTGTTACTTCCTTCAGCGGTTACCATAGAAAGTGGAACTTATTGGATAACGGTTTATGCTAATTTGGCCTTTGGTGCGGCACAGCAACAATGGTTCTGGTCTGCTCAAAATGCAGGAATTGGCCAGGAGTCTCATCTGAAGGATCCAGGTAATTTATTTGGTGCAGGAGCACTAGATTGGACCCCTGTAACTTCTGCTTTTGGTAGAGGCCCCTACGATCAGGTGTTTCAGATTTACGGAGAAATTGATGATGCTGGTGCAGGTATTGGCACAGAACTTAATAAAGAGCCTTTAGCTACATTAGAAGGAAAAACGAGTGCATTAGTGTTCCCTAATCCTTCTTCTGATGTGTTTAGATTTAATTTAAAAGATCTAAAAATAAAAGAGCGAGTAGATATCAGTATTTTTAATATTACCGGTAATCTAGTCTATCAAAAATCTGGTTTAGATACAGACTCAACTGTATTTGACTGGAATGCATCCGGAATAACACCAGGATTCTATTTTGCAAAGATTACTAGTGATACATTTTCTGCAAATGTGAAACTTGTGAGAAGATAAATCATCTTTAAAAGATTCTAAATATTATTCAAAAGGAGTTGATTATATCAGCTCCTTTTTTTATTTTAAGATCATGAATAAAATAGTATACATTATATTAATATCTGTATTGTTTTCTTGTAAATCAAATAGTGCTGCACAGGAAAAAGAAAAGACAAATACTGATAAACCAAAAGTGGAAAAACCAAAATTTGGTGACGTGGACACTAATAATCAGATTGAACCGGGCACAGTGTATCTTACCGGCTCTGTTGTAGGGGTTTTTAAAGATAAAGAAATTTGCGGCAAATCATATAAAGCTACTACAGTCATAAAAGTTAATGAAGTGACTGGTTCTGGCTCTGGTATTGTAAATTTAATTTCTTCGGGACAAGAAATTACTTTTGGTTTTTTGAGAGGTAATGTAGAGGATTTTAAAACTTTACAGCAAAAATTCGTAAAAGATCAACAAGTCCTTTTTATAGTGAGAGAAAGTCTATGTCCCGATATGAATGAAACAGTTTATGAGATTATTCGTTTCAATATTCAATAATCGGCTAAGGTTTTTTATGATGATATAAAAATTAGTATTGCGATAAGAATAATAATGAACACTACAAAAAAGAATATCTTCCAAAAAGAATATGGCCTACTGCCAGAAATGGTTCCTGTTTGACCATTCACGAAGAAATTATATTTTTTCCCACTGTATCGATAAGCACTTATGTAAACCGGTAATAGAATATGTTTAAAAGTTTGCTCGCTTAAACTCATATCTACATCATGTACGCGCTGTGTGTCTCCACCAATATCTCGTCTGGCCCAGGAAATTGCAATTTTCTCTGCTTCTTTAGTAGACGACAGGTGACCATCTTTTAAAGGAATAGTATATTTTTCGGTGACAAAGCCAGATAGAAAACTAGTATTAAACGGTTGGAGCGAGTTCAAATTCCAATTTGAGATTTTTGACGGAATAGCATTCTTTTTTTGATGAGATGCCTTAATCAAAGTATCGTCTATAAAACCATTGATGTTTCCGCTCGCAGGAGTCCATCGGGTTCTTCTTTCTTGTCGCGTTCTTCGAACGGTTTTTCCATTAACCGTAGTAGTATAAGGCACACTAACATAGTAATAATCACCACGTTCACCAGTATATGTAGCATGTAATTGCGCATCAAAAGTCCAGTAGGGTAAGTATAAGCCTTTGGTGTTCTGAGGGTCTAATGCTGCTTTTTTAAGGTTGTTTGGAGCAAACCATAATCCTTTCACCCATTTAGAAAATATCTGATGTGATTTTTTTTGATCAAACTGAAAAGGCAGAACAGCACCTGGCAAAATCCAGTCTTCTTTGTAGGCATCTTCAACAATCAATGGCATAGTACAGTAAACACAATGTAGGGATTTATAGTTTTCTTCGATATGTTGATTGGCCCCACAATTTTTGCAATGCAACATCATGATTTCCTGAGAATGTGATTGAGAGCCCATTTCATCAAGATAAGGTTTAAGTTCAAGCTCTTTAAATCCGTCTTGATCTTGAACTATGGTTTCCTCATGTCCGCAATACTCACAAGTGATATTGGTAGTACCAGGTTTATATTTTAATTCTGCCCCACAGTTTATACAGGCTTTCTTTAGTTCTGAAGCTACTTTCTTTTTTTCTTCTTCCATAAACGCTAGCCCGGATCTTTTACTATTTTTAGAAGTTTTATTAATTTCCAGGTAGTGGAGGAGGAGTGCTACCACCAAGGAATGATTTTAGTTCTTCAATATCTTTAAGAGCTGTCCAATCAGCCATTCCTTGTTTCCATATTAAAGAGTCTTTATTAATTGTTCTGTTGGCAAACAAAGCCTTTAATCTATCAAAAGATACAGGGCCAGCTTGTTGACCATTGCTGGCATAAAAATATTGTACCTGTACAGGCATAGGTGGTGGAGCCACAGGAGTATTTTGTTGAGGTACAGTAGCTTTTGGTTGGCTACTCATAGGATTCATCAGACCTCCCATTTGTTGCGCCAGAACAAACCCCATTCCCATACCCATTCCTGCCCCTGCAGTACCACCCTCATTGGCTGCTGCAGCTTCAATAGCTTTGGCAGTTTTAAATTTGGTGAGTTTATCCAGGTCAAGTTTGTCGATTCTACTGTATTCAAAAATCTCCTTTTTAAGCTCTTCTGGCATGGAGACATTTTCGATAAAGAATTTTTTCAAGGAGATGCCTACAGAATTGAATTCGGGTTGCATGACTTCAAGACAAGTTTCAGATAATTCCGTAGTATTGGCCGCATACAACTCTATAGGCAAGTTTGCTTCGCCAATAGTATCTGTAAAACGGGTTGATATTAGGCTCTTAAGGTGTTCGTTGATTTCAAAATTGGTAAAATTAGCATCTGTACCTACGATATCAATTATAAACTTACCTGCATCATTAATCTTAAAAGCATAGGTGCCAAAAGCTCTTATTTCAACCAGACCAAAACGCTCATCATTAAGCGTAATCGGATTTTTTGTACCCCACTTTTCATCGGTAAATAAGTGAGTGTTCACAAAATATACTTCTGCTTTGAACGGACTATCGAAACCGTATTTCCAACCTTTAAGCGTAGTCAAAATCGGAAGATTCTTTGTGTTTAATGTATAGGTTCCTGGTGTAAACACATCGGCAAGTTGCCCTTCATTAATAAAAACTGCAGTTTGTCCTTCCCTTACTATGAGCTTAGCATTATTCTTTATTTCATTTTGATAGCGTTCGAACCTGTGAACAATCGTATCCTCTGTGTAGTCTAACCATTCTATGATATCTATAAACTCGTGGCTTAGTTTCTTCTTTATTTCGTCAAAAATCCCCATAGTTGAATTGATTTTAAATTTGTGTCCTAAAGCTACGAAATAGAATGATTGATGGAAAATTAATTAATTAATTCCTTCCATTCTCTTCAGGATAGAGTGTATGCACAGGATCGCTTTGCCAGAATTCTTTGGTATCAATATCGATGGCGGTTAATGGTCCTTTAAAAGCTGCACCGGTATCAATATTCCAAACGCAGGTAGCTTGAGCAGGCGTAGTTTTGCCTATTCTGGTTACTGGTGTGTGACCGATATAGATTTCATCAAAAAGTAGTAATCTTTTTGGATACCTGGGGTCTGTTTTTTCAAGATCTGTATCTATAGAAAGGGCCATCTCCCATAATGTTCTGTCCCAATAGAACAACTTACTAAAATACTCTCTATCGGGACCGTGAAGATTTGTGAATCCCGCATGCAAAAAAAGTCGATTACGATCGTCTACATGAAAGTTGGTAAGATTTTCATAAAACTGAAGATGTGCATTAACCTCTTCTTGAGATAGTTCCGAATAAGAATCCATAGTCGTTTGCCCACCATGTTTAATCCACTCTGGATTATACGTTTTTTTTCTGAGCCAGTGATAACAAAGCTCATCATGATTACCTCTTATAAATAAGCAATTCTGTTTTTCTTTGAGTTCAATCAAAAAAGAAACCAACTGTGCGCTTTGACTCCAACCATCTACGTAGTCTCCCAAAAAAATTAGTCTGTCATCTGTAGTTATTTTTACTTTTTCAAGTACTTGTTGTAATGCTTTTAAGGCACCATGCATGTCTCCAATAACTAAGGTTCTGCTCATTTATTTGTATTTTTTTATAAAAACATAGTTTTCTAAGTGCTCTATTTTAACTAACTGAAGGAGTAAAAACTCTAACTATATCGTACTTTTCTGAGAATTCTTATACTTTCCTTATACGAAGAATAAATCTCATTATCATAGGATTTTAAATATGCTTTGGCCTCCTCTAATCTTTCTATGGCTTCACTAAAATTATTAAAATAGCATAGAAGATACGTAGCGGGAAGGTTACGTATATCTTTTTCTTCGTTTTTTGTTAGTGGTATTTTGTTCTTTAATTTTTCAATTAACGTGTTATTACTGTTATATAAATGAAATAATGTTTTGCGATCAAATTGAGGAGGTTCAAAAAGAAGTTTACTTTCTATGTCATAACTGGCATTATCTTTAAATGTAATTACAACCTCCTCTAAAGGATAGTATCTGTAGGTATCTTGAAGGCCCAACTGTACATATTCGATAATTTTAAATTGATCATCTGACAAAGCAATACTTACTTCATCCAATTCTGAATAAAAAAGCTTTACATGTTCATTAATCAATTCGATATCAACTCTAGAATAATATATTTCACCATTTTGCCTCTTTTCTTTTGCTGCCCAACACACCACGAAATATTCTTTGAATACCTTATAATTGGGATTGTAATCTTTTCTTGAATTCATAAAATCAAAAACTCCATCGAGTGTAAGCTCTATGTTGTTCTGCGCATGACTTTCTATAGCACTAACGATTTCTGAATTAATATCTTTAATTTCGATATCAAATACTTTGGGCATACTTATGCTGCCATCTCTAAGAAAAACTGTGCCGCCATAATATTTCCAAATGTTTTTACGAAGGGCGCACAGTTTACCTTCAAGAGGTCGAATTGAAACAAGACCTACTACCTTATCGCTAGGCAAATGAGGAAAAGGAATATTCTCGTATGCAACCAATGGAGGATTGTCTAAATAAGCATTGACTAGGTTTTGTATTTTACTGTCGTCAAAAAAATCGACGCCAACAATTTGATTGTCCTCATCTTCAACTCCAATTACGATATATGAGTTGTTTTTAGGATTAGAATTGGCTAAGGCACAGATATGTTTCAGGAATTTCGCTTTACCTTCCTTTTCACCAATATTGAGCTTACGCTTCTTATCATAAAAACTGTTTTCGTCATTATGGGCTAGTAGGTTTTTAATAAGAAGGCGCTTATTGATCACTACAAGATTCTTTATTCTTTAATTTATTATTTATTAATCAAATTTCGCACCCTTTCTTTCAGATTTTTTAAGATAGTTGATAAATCTTGAAATCTGATCTATTTATTCTTGTGATTTATTTGATAACCGCGAGTAATCTTCTAAATATGATTTCTATCCAATGCCCGTTGCAATTGAGCTTTGGTTTCTGAACAAGATCCTGTGGCATAGCTCAAAAAATTAATAAATTCTTTATTTCCGCCCCCTACCAAATCCTTCGGCTATATTATCCATTACTGAACCCGAAGAACCATTAATTTGTTCTCGCAATTTGTAATCTTTACCAAGAGCGGTTGAAATAATTAATCCCCAAATTTCATCACATTGAACTCTTGCTAATTTATAAATTTCTAATTCTTCAAACGATTTATAATGAGTCATATTCAATAAATAATAAAAATAGAAAATTAAAAATTAGTCAAAGTTTTTCTTAACTATTGTACTACTCGCTTGCGCAGTTGGGAATACAATCAAATCGGCAATATTAACATGATAAGGTCTCGTTACGACAAATGCAATAATATCGGCAATATCATTTGGAGTTAGTGGATCAAAACCGTCGTATACGCTGTCAGCCTTTTTATCATCACCTTTAAAACGTACATTACTGAATTCAGTTTCCACTAATCCGGGATGAATAGCTCCTACTTTAATTCCGTAGGGGTTAAGATCCATTTGCATACCTTTATTAATAGCATCTACCGCATGTTTACTGGCACAATACACGTTTCCATTTGGATACACTTCTTTTCCTGCAATAGATCCAATATTGATAATATGCCCAGATTTTTGGTTAATCATTTTAGGAATTACCGCTTTAGAAACGTATAATAAGCCTTTTACATTAATATCAATCATAGCATCCCAGTCATGAATACTTCCGGTTTGGATAGGGTCCAAACCATGCGCGTTTCCAGCATTATTAATCAGGATGTCAATTTTATTAAACTGTAAAGGGAGACTATCAATACTTTCAAATACTTTTTCTTTATCTCTAACATCAAAACAAAGTGTATGAACTTTTACAATTTTGGTCAATTCTTGTTGCAAATTGTCTAATCGATCTTGTCTTCTTCCACAAATAATGAGGTTAATATTATGCTTTGCGAGGGCTATAGCGGTAGATTTTCCGATTCCGCTGGTAGCTCCTGTAATTAATGCTGTTTTCATAGATGATATAATTTCTTAAAAAAAGTGCAACACTAGCATTTGGTTATAGTCTTTTCTAGGCGCATTATTGAAAAATGATGTGTATTGTTGTGTCTTGGATTTTTTCAAAACAGACTTTAAATATACTGTAAATTTAAGGTACACATGGTCTATATTTAACCAACAATTAACAAGAAGTCGAAAAATATTTTAACAATTTGCAATGCTGAATAAGTAATATTAAATTCACGCCTTTAAAAAAAATAAAATAGATGGAAGAAAACAGTTCTATTGATATTGCTTCAATCAACCAGAAAATAGAAAAAGAATCTGCCTTTGTGGATTTACTCACTTTAGAAATGAATAAGGTAATTGTGGGTCAGAAACATATGGTAGAACGCCTACTGATTGGACTATTAGGCCAAGGTCATATTCTACTAGAAGGGGTTCCTGGATTAGCAAAAACGTTAGCTATTAATACTTTGGCCAGAGCAGTACATGGTAGCTTTAGCCGAATACAATTTACACCGGATCTTTTGCCTGCAGATGTTGTAGGAACCTTAATTTTTAATATGAAAGAGAATGACTTCTCTATTAAAAAAGGACCCATTTTTGCTAATTTCGTTTTGGCAGATGAAATTAACCGTGCTCCTGCCAAAGTACAAAGTGCTTTGTTAGAGGCAATGCAAGAAAAACAAGTAACTATTGGTGATGAAACCTTCATATTGGACAAACCATTTTTGGTGATGGCAACTCAAAACCCGGTAGAACAGGAAGGAACTTACCCTTTACCAGAAGCCCAGGTGGATCGTTTTATGCTAAAAACAGTAATCGATTATCCAAAATTAGATGAAGAGCAACTTATTGTTCGCGCGAACCTTAAAGGATCATTCGAGCAGGTAAATCCCGTAATATCTCTAGAGCAGATTTTAAATGCACAAAAGGCTGTTAGAGAGGTATATATGGATGAGAAGATCGAAAAATACATTCTTGATATCATTTTTGCTACACGGTATCCAGAAAAATATGGGTTAGAAGAGCTTAAACCTTTAATAAGTTTTGGGGCGTCACCTCGTGGTAGCATTAATTTGGCCACTGCAGCAAAATGCTACGCATTTATTCGAAGAAGAGGATACGTAATCCCAGAAGATGTTCGCGCTATTGTTCATGATGTATTACGTCATCGTATTGGTATTACTTATGAAGCCGAAGCCGAAAATGTAACCTCTGTAGACATTATTAATAAGATCGTAAATGAGATTGAAGTACCGTAAGATTTTGGATTTCAGAATTACGATTTCAGAATTGTTTTCAGCTTAAATCGTAAATCTCAAATCGTAAATCATAAATCCAACAAATGGATACTAAAGAGTTACTAAAAAAAGTTCGAAAAATTGAAATTAAAACGCGTCGCTTAAGTGACCATATTTTTGGAGGAGAATATCATTCAACCTTCAAAGGGCGTGGTATGACCTTTAGTGAAGTTCGACAATATCAATTTGGAGATGATGTGCGCAATATCGATTGGAATGTAACGGCTCGCTATAACGAACCCTACATTAAGGTATTTGAAGAAGAGAGAGAGCTCACTATGATGCTCATGGTCGATGTTTCTGGCTCCCAGTTTTTTGGAACACAGCAGCAGTTCAAGAAAGAGGTTATTACTGAAATTGCTGCTACATTGGCTTTTTCGGCTACCCAGAATAATGATAAAATAGGCCTGATCCTGTTTACAGATCAGATAGAATTATTCATTCCACCCAAAAAAGGAAGATCGCACGTCCTTCGAATTATCAGAGAGTTACTAGAATACGAACCTAAGAGCAAAAAGACCGATATCACAGAAGCGCTGAAGTTTTTGTCTAATGTGATGAAAAAGAAAGCAATTGTTTTCATACTTTCAGATTTTATCACTGATGATTATCAACAAACACTCAAGATCGTTGGGGGGAAACATGATGTGACCGGTATCAGGGTATATGATAGAAGAGAAGAAGAGATTCCGAATTTAGGAATGGTGCAAATGGAGGACGAAGAGACTGGCGAACTAATGCTTGTAAACACAGGATCAAAAAAAACACGTATAAATTATAGTAAATATTATCAGGAACGGGTAGCTTATTTCAGAGATAGTTTTACCAGAAGTGGAGCAGGGTCATTGAGTAGTAGAGTTGATGAAAGTTACGTTAAAAAATTATTAGGCTATTTTAAAAGAAGAGGATAAACCATTTTTTGTCATTCCAGCGTAGGCTGGAAACTGTTAACATGAAAGAAAATTTCAAAAATACACAATTGTCATTTCCCCCTTTGAAAGGGGCTAGGGGGATGTTGCTGATGTCCTTTTTATTACTTTTTGCCAAAACGAGCTTTGCCCAGGTTTCTGCCACAATCGATTCGACATCAATCAAAATTGGTGAAGAAATTCGTTATAAAATGCAAGTTGAGGCAGATTCTACTCAAATCGTTGTTTTTCCCGAAGGACAAACATTTACCCCGTTAGAAGTAATCGAATCCTATAAAATTGACACCGCGAAAAGAGCAGGCCAACTGGAATTAACCAAAGAGTATGCATTAACGCAGTTCGACTCTGGCAAGTATACAATTCCGCGGCAAAAAGTGATGATAGGTGATCAGATTTTTTACACAGATTCGATTAAAGTTGAGGTAAGAGACGTGCTCGTAGATACTACCAAACAGAAAATGTTTGAGATTAAACCTTTGGTAACTGTCGATACGTCTTTCTTTAATTGGAAAAAATATATCTGGTGGGTGCTTATTCCTCTACTGCTACTAGGCTTTATTGCCTTTTTTGTTTTCAGAAGAAAGAAACGAAAAGAAGCCAAAGAAGAAGAATTGCCTCCCTATGAAAGAGCAATGATGGCGTTAAGGCGTATCGACGAATCTCATTTATTAGAGAAAGACTCTCATAAAGAGTACTATTCGCGATTAAGTGAAACTGCGCGTAGGTATATTGATGAAGAGGTATACGACCACGCGTTAGAAAGTACTACAGATGAATTAATTATTCGTCTTGATGAAGAAATAAAATCAGGATCTCTAAATCTGGATAAACACACAATCGAGGAACTTAAAAGCGTTCTTAAGACAGCTGATATGGCAAAGTTTGCAAGATCAAAACCCGATATAGGAACTGCAAAGGCTGATCGAAATGTAATTGAACGCGTGATCACCGAAACAAAAGAAGCCATTCCTGAACCAACAGAAGAAGAATTACTGGCCGATGCAGAGTATAGAAGAACGGTTGCAGAAAAAAAACGTAGAAAAAAAATAATATTTGGAAGTCTGGCTGGACTGGGGGTGGTGTCGATCACTCTAATTATTTTTATTGCGATAAAAGGATACGATATTGTTAAAGATACCTTGCTGGGGCATCCCACAAAAGAACTGGCAGAAACACAATGGATAACCAGTGCATATGGTTCTCCGCCAGTTACTATAGCTACTCCCAAGGTTTTACTCCGAAATAATTTCAAACTAACAGAAGAGCAGAAACAGATCCTTAAAGGAAATGAAACATTTACTTATGGTAGTATTCTTGGGAATTTTTATATTGTGGTAACTACCATGTCTTATCAACAACAAACTCAAGTAGATCTCAATAAAGCGGTTGAAGGAGTAGTTGGATATCTAGAAGGGCAAGGAGCGAAGAATATCACGGTAAAAAATGAAGAGTATCAAACGTTGGGAGGAGCAAAAGGAATTAAGGTTTTCGGAAACTTTGATGTAAAAAATGTTGTCCAGAATGAGACCAAAAAAAATGAATACGTGATGCTGAATTTTGCAGAAAAAGGAGGATTTCAGCAAATAACAGTAATTTATGATATTAACGATCGTTATGCAAAAGATGTTGCGCAACGTATTATTAATTCTGTTGAACTAAGAAATGCCAAATAACCATGTTTGAAAATTTTACATTTGAGAACCCACAGTTTTTCTGGTTATTTTTAATATTACCACTGGCAATTGCATGGTTTATCTGGAAACGTAATAAGCAGCAAGCTGAATTAAAAATATCTAGTATCAAAGGGTTTAAAGCTTCAGGAAGCCTATTTTCCAAGCTAAAACCTATTTTGTTTGTTCTCAGGCTTGCAGCTATGTCATTAATCATTACTGCCTTGGCCAGACCAAGAACAGTAGACGTTTCCACCAAAACTAAGACTACCAGAGGTATAGATATTGTAATGGCAATCGATGTTTCGGCAAGTATGCTTGCAAAAGACCTTAGACCTAATCGATTGGAAGCACTAAAGGATGTTGCAGCAGAGTTTGTAAAAGGCAGACCAAATGACCGTATTGGTTTGGTTATTTATGCCGGAGAGAGTTTTACCAAAACACCTATAACCAGTGACAAGTCTATCGTCCTTAGCAGTATGAAGGATGTGAAATATGATAATGTTCTGGAAAACGGTACCGCAATCGGAATGGGATTGGCTACTTCGGTTAATAGACTTAAAGACAGTAAAGCTAAAAGCAAGGTCATCATTTTACTTACCGATGGTTCTAATAACGCAGGATTCATCGATCCAAAAATTGCTTCAGAATTAGCAGTTGAATATGGCATCAAGACCTACACGATTGGTTTAGGAACTAACGGAATGGCATTGGCCCCTGTGGCATTACTTCCTAATGGATCTTTTCAATATGGCAGAGTTCAGGTAGAAATTGATGAAGATTTACTTAAAGAAATAGCAAAAGCTACCGGAGGCAAGTATTTTAGGGCAACAAATAACAAAAAATTAGAACAGATATATCAAGAAATTGATAAATTGGAAAAGACAGATATCGAAGAATTTAAATTCTATAATTACGAAGAGAAATTCAGATCCTTGGTATTGTTGGCCGGATTGTTAATTTTTATGGAGTTTTTATTACGGTATACTGTGTTTAGAAGTTTTATTTAAAAATTTGAAAAAAGGAATCATCATACTAGGGAGTTCAAGAAGTAACGGAGACACTTTTAAATCAGTCTCTTATTTAAGCGACATAACTGGATTTGAGATTATAGATCTTTATCAAAAGGACATAGGTCATTATGATTATGAATTCAACAATGAAAATGATGATTTCAATTTTTTGTTCAAAGGGATCGTTCAGAATTACAAGACGATAGTGTTTGCCACACCAGTATATTGGTATACCATGAGTGGTATCATGAAAACGTTTTTAGATAGGATTTCAGACTTTTTGAAAAATGAAAAGGAGTACGGACGAATGCTGCGAGGAAAAAATATGGCTTTAATTAGTTGTAGTAATGCCAATGATCGCCCAAAAGAATTTAACTTGCCATTTTCAAGAAGCGCAGCATACCTGGGCATGAATTATTTGGGAGATGTACATGCATGGATAGAGAAAGGTATAGTGCCAGAAGACGTAAAAGAAAGAATAAATGCGTTTGCATTAGCTATAAAAAACTAAAAATTGTCATACTGAGCCTCTCGAAGCTTATTTTTTTTAAGAGGGCTCTGAATTTTTGAAGAAAGAAAAATGTACTTATTAGAAGAAAAAATATATTTTTGGTTGCTATTGGGTATCCCAATACTTATACTACTCTTTTTGGGAGTTTTGATATGGAAAAAAACCACACAAAAGAAATTTGCAGATGCTTCGTTGCTTAAAAAATTAAGTCCAAATCAGTCTGTTTTTAAATCGATCTTAAAGATTATTGTGATTAGTCTCGCTTTGGCATGTTTTGTTTTGGCCCTGGTTAATCCAAAGGTAGGTACCAAACTAGAAACGGTAAAACGCGAAGGAGTCGATGTGGTTTTTGCGATAGATGTCTCCAAAAGTATGTTGGCAGAAGATATAGCACCTAATAGATTAGAAAAATCTAAGCAGCTAATTACACAGATTATTAATAATCTGGCGAGTGACAGAATAGGTATTATTGCCTATGCTGGTAGTGCATTCCCACAATTACCAATTACTACCGATTACGCTTCTGGAAAAATGTTCTTACAGGCGATGAATACCGATATGCTTTCTTCACAAGGTACGGCAATTTATGAGGCTATAGAGTTGGCAAAAACTTATTATAACGACGAGGAGCAAACCAATAGAGTATTATTTTTGGTAAGTGATGGCGAAGACCATGAAGGAAATGTAAAAACCATAGCCGAAGAAGCTTCAAAAGAAGGAATCAAGATATTTACCATCGGGGTAGGATCTGAAAAAGGAGCACCAATTCCCATTAAAAGGAATGGAATTGTTCAGAGTTACAAAAAAGATAATCAAGGCAATACAGTAATTACCAAGTTAAATATGACAACTTTACAGGAAATTGCCAATGAAGCAAATGGCACGTACATTGATGGTAAAAATACAGCCAATGTAGTGGAAGAAGTCACAACGATTCTTCAGAACATGGATAAGAAGGAATTTGAAGCTAAGCAATTTGCAGATTTTAAAGACCAATTTCAGTGGTTTCTGGGAGCAGGATTGTTGCTACTATTTTTGGATATTTTCTTGCTAGAGAGAAAAACATCTTGGGTTAAAAAATTAAATCTGTTTAATGAACAGTAAAATGAAAAAATACGTAGTTATCATAATTTGTTTTCAATTTGGGATGATCTTTTCACAAGAAGATCAACTTGAAGAAGCTGCCAAAGAAGCAAAACAATATATAGCTCAAGGAAACGAATTGTTGACCGATCAAGGAAATTTTCCTAAAGCCGAAGGCGAGTACAGAAAAGCTATTGCTACAAATCCTGTGAGTCCGATAGCAAAATATAATTTAGCAAATGCTTATTATGGTTCTGAAAAATATGATGAAGCGACTTTACGTTATACAGAAGCTACAAAGGCAACAAATGCAACTAAATCAGAAAAACATAAGGCGTTTCATAATCAAGGGAACACCTATATGGAACAAAAAAAATATAAAGAAGCAGTTGAAGCTTACAAAAATGCGTTAAGAAACAATCCAAAAGACGACGAGACCAGATATAATCTGGCATTGGCAAAAAAGATGTTAGAGCAGCAACAGCAACAGAACGATCAGGACCAGGATCAAAAAGATCAAAACCAGGATCAGGATCAAAAAGAAGATAACAAAGATCAAAAGGACGGTGATGATAAAGAAGAGAAGAAAGGTGACGATGGAGACAATAAAGACGATCAAAAAGATCAAGGAGATAAGGGAGACGAAGAAAAAGATCAGGGAGAAGATGAAGAAGGTGAACCTAAGGATGATCAAAAAGATAAAGGAGAACAGGGAGATGAAGAAAAAGATGAGCAAGGAGAGCCTAAAGAGCAGCAACCTCAAAGGCCTCAAGGTCAATTATCTCCTCAACAAGTAAAAAGCCTACTTGAGGCAATGAATAACGAAGAAAAAAAGGTGCAGGATAAGATTAATGCAAAAAAAGCGCAGGGGTCCAAAGTGAAAACTGAAAAAGATTGGTAACACTTTTGCAATCTTACTTTCAATGCTATTGAAGGTTTAAATGAAAGAGAATAAGATGAAACTAAAACTAATTTTTCTAACAGTAGTTCTGGCGATAAGTCAGCTTACCTTAGCACAAGTAAAATTTGAGGCCAAAGTAAGTAAGAATAAGCTAGGAATTAACGAAAGGTTACGCATAGATTTTGAAATGAACAAGGATGGCGACAATTTTACTCCTCCTTCGTTCTCGGGATTTACAGTAGTTGGTGGACCAAACCAATCTATTAGTAACTCGTGGATTAATGGAAAAAGATCCTATGCCAAAACATTTAGTTATTTCTTAGAACCCACAAAAAGAGGAAAATTTACGATAAAACAAGCTACGATAGAGATAGATGGCCAGACCTACAAAACGCTACCTGTGACTGTAGAGGTAACTGGGGCGGTTGATAAACCAAAAGATGGCAACGATACTGATTTTCTAGCCAGTGAGAATTTACATTTGGTTGCTGAAGTTTCTAAAGCTGATCCATACCTCAATGAAGCAATCACAGTAGTTTATAAACTCTATGTCAGTCCACGGATTAGTGTAAGTAATTGGAGAGAATTGGATAGCCCAAAATATAGTGATTTCTGGAGCCAGGCTATTGATATGAAACAGCTCAAGATCGAAAATGGTCAATATAATGGAGAACCTTATCGCTTTGTAGTGCTTCGTAAAACCGTATTGTATCCTCAAAAAACGGGAAAATTGAACATAGAACCACTTACATTGACTGTTTCTGTAGATGTTCCAACCAAAAGAAGGGATATTTTTGGTGGTAGACTGTATTCAACTGTTAATAAAACGGTGGCCGCGGGTAACAGAACCATAAATGTAAAGCCTTTACCTGAGAAAGGTAAGCCCGATGACTTTTCTGGTGCTGTAGGGTCATTCGATTTTGAAGTTACTGTTAATAAAACCACCTTGGATGCTACTGAGTCTCTTGACGCAAAAGTGTTAGTCTCTGGTAACGGTAATTTAAAATTGTTTGATCTGCCCAAATTAACTGTTCCAAATGGTTTAGAACAATACGAACCTGAGCATAATGAGAGAGTAAGAACAAATTTAACAGGGATGGGTGGAAATATATCCGACACCTACACCTTAGTACCGCAATATAAAGGTAAATATCCAATACCTTCGATTTCATTTACGTATTTCGATCTAAAGACCGAAACCTATAAGCGAATTACTTCTGACGAGATTATTATCAATGTTAAAACGGGTCCTGATGGAGGAGATGTTGTTACTACGAATGAGTCTGCAGTAAGAGGTAAGAAACCAGTGACACAAACCGGCAATCAATTTAGGTTTTTGAAGTTGAATGCAAATTTACAACCCATTCAAAAAGATCATTTTTTTAAATCTACAACATTCTGGGTATCTCTCACAGCTCCTTTGCTTGCGATACCCTTGTTTTTATTCTTCGGAAAAAGGAGAGAACAACGATTGAGTGATGTGAGCGGGAACAGAGTACGTAAAGCAGATAAACTGGCTCGAAAATATTTGTCTGAAGCCAAGAAAAATTTAGGCAATCAGAAAGAATTTTATATAGCAATGGAAAGAGCTCTGCATAATTATCTAAAGGCAAAGTTACACATTCAAACAAGTGAAATGAGTAAAGATCGTATACAACGATTACTAAAAGAGCGTGAGGTAGATGATACTGTAGCTATAGAGTTTATTGCTTTATTAGAAAGCTGTGAGTTTGCCAGGTATACCCCATCTTCTAGCTCTGCAATGCAACAGGACTATGATAAAGCGTCTAGAGTTATTTCGACTATGGATAAACAATTATAAAATTGCGAAAAAAGTGAAAAGAGCATTTGAAATATTTATTTTTTTGATAGTAACTATGGCTTTTTCACAGGATGAAGAAGCATTTCAGAGGGGAAATTCGCTGTATAATCAAGAAAAATATCAGGAAGCTATAGATGCTTACAAATCTGTTTTGGATGCTGGCAAAGAATCAGCATCATTGTATTACAATTTAGGGAATGCCCATTATAAACTTACCAATATTGGTCCAAGTATTTACTACTATGAAAAGGCATTAAAGTTGGCACCCTACGATAATGATATCAAAAATAACCTAATCTTTGCCCAAAACGCTACAATCGATGCGATCGATGTAATTCCAGAAGGTATTGTCTCCAGAATATTTAATAGACTTACTAATGCAATCACCTATGATAACTGGGCTTGGTTTTCAGTGATATGCGTGATATTGTTTGTTGTACTTTTTATATTGTATTATACCGCTTATGTTTCATCAAGAAAAAGATTGTTTTTTGTTGGATCCTGGTTGATTCTGTTTTTTGGTTTGTTTGGGTTATTTTTTGCATTTAGACAATATGATACCATTAAAAAGAATCAGTTTGCTATCATTTTTGCACAAGAAACCACAATAAAGAGCGAACCAAATTTGCGTAGTGAAGAAGTATTTCAACTTCATGAAGGAACTAAAGTACAAGTAACAGAAACCATAAATAATTGGAAAAAGATTAAACTTGCCGATGGTAAAATTGGTTGGATTCCTGCAACAGATCTAAGAGAGCTGTAATGGTCATTTTTTAAATGATTGTAGTTTGCCCAGAGTAGCGCTTCTCCATAACCATTCTAACGGGCCATATCTAAAATGGGTGAGCCAAATTTTGCTAAATATGGTTTGAAAAGCGATTAAAATTATAGCGATAACAAAAAGAAAAGAAGTTTGGATTTTTCCTAGAAAACCAAGACCCCATCCAAACAGTATTGAGGTACCAATAATTGATTGAAAGATGTAATTTGTAAGCGCCATTCTTCCGTATGGAGCAAAAAAGGACAAATATTTTCCTCCCCGATTTTTCATATAAATCAAGATAAAACCACATAGAATAATAGCAGTAAGGGCCATATTAGACCAGTCGTAGGCATTAATACCCAATACATGTATCCAGCTTTTAAAATCAACAGGTTGAGGTGCCAAAGCAAATAAACCTCCGGTGATTAATAAAGTAATGATAAAAAACACTAATGCTCTAATTAGCCATCTTTTTATTATAGGGATATTGTTTTCAACATTTTGAAACAACCCTATTTTACCAAGCCATAAACCAATTAGAAAGTATCCATAAGTTAAATAGAATCTTCCAAAAAAGCTAATTTGAAAATCCATTTTTTGTAGCATTCCCTGGCCAGCATTCGCGATAAGTACATCCCTTATGTTTCCTTCTTTAAGTGTATTAATGTACGAATTGTTCAATTCACTATTAAAATCCATAAAAGATGAAAAACTAAAAGCGCTTTCTGTACCTAATATCATGTAAGAAATAAATCTTGGAATACTAAGTAAAAAACATCCCGATATGAGTATCACCCAATTTGTTATTTATCTTATAAAAAGGAATAAGAAAAGGTGCCAAGAGGGCATAGATCGTTAAAATATCTCCTTTATAGAAAATTTGATGTATGTATCCGATCATAAAAAGCAAAAATACCCTCCAAAGAAAACGACCTGCAAAATTTTGTCCTCGATTTGCTGCAGATTCCATTTGAATAAAGAAGCTCAAACCAAATAATATGGAGAATAAAGCAAAAAATTTACCCATGATAAAAAATCCAATAATACCACTCAATATATTGTCAAAAGTGCCATTTGTCACTTCCATTAAGTTGTCTGTAGGGGCTGAAGCTATATATTGTTCGGTCATATGCACTAGTGCTACACCTGCAAGTGCAAAACCTCTTAGGGCATCTATAATTACTATTCTATTTGGTCTACTAGTTTTCAATACGATTAAAATACCGCTTTAAGTTAATTATTAAACAAAGAACAGATTATTTAGTATATTTTTGATATATAAGAAAAGTTCTGATAATAATCTAAAAGCCTAACAAATTATTAAATAGATTTACAATTCGTTTAACAAATTTTGAAAGTAATACTGTTATTTTAGCTACCTTAGCCTTTCTAAATGATGATAAAGTTATACATAGCAAAGTACTTGATTGTTTTGGGATTTCTTCTAAATATCTCAAATTACGGTCTTGTTTTGATTAATTTTTACAGTGATGACAATCAGACCTCTATTGCTATTGAAGAATCTGAAAGTTCTGAACAAAAAGAAAAGGAAAGTTCAGAAAAGGAAGACCTCAAAGAAAAAGATAAGATTTCTCAGAATAACGATGATAGAGTTTCTTCATTAATAGATTCAGTGGATAGCTTTTATCCTGATCTATTTAACCCCAATTCTTCGGTATATCTTGAAAAGAATACACCTCCACCAGAATTTTCATAGTACATCTTTAGTCATTTGATTCGAAAAGTGGTCCTTATTTTGCAAAAGAAGATATTCCTTTTTTCTAATCTTTTTCAAATCTATTTTATCAAATTGTTCTTAATCCTAAGTATAGGGAAGAACGACAAATTTTTATAACTATGAACATTTTTAAGAATTTAAAAAATGATTTACCGGCAAGTATAGTAGTGTTTTTTGTAGCATTACCTTTGTGTTTGGGGATTGCATTGGCAAGTGGCGCACCTCTATTTTCGGGAGTAATCGCAGGAATCGTAGGAGGAATTATTGTGGGAGCCTTGAGTGGTTCTCAAATTGGTGTAAGTGGGCCTGCAGCAGGTTTGGCAGCTATAGTATTAAGTTCTATTGCTGCACTGGGAGGTTACGAAAATTTCTTGGTTGCAGTAGTACTCGGTGGTATTATCCAGTTGGTTTTTGGAATTTTAAAAGCTGGTATTATCGGATATTACTTCCCATCCTCAGTAATTAAAGGAATGCTCACAGGTATCGGAATTATAATCATTCTAAAACAAATTCCGCATTTTTTTGGATATGATGTCGATCCAGAAGGGGATTTTGCTTTCATTCAGGTTGATGGAGAAAATACCTTTTCAGAAATCATCAATTCGATTAACTTTATTAGCCCTGGTGCTACTATCATTGCAATTATAGGTCTCGGCATATTAATCTTATGGGATAAAGTTTTGACTAAAAAAGCTAAAATTTTTCAACTAATACAAGGGCCATTAGTTGCTGTTGTAGTAGGAATCCTTTTTTATGTTTTCACCAAAGATCATGAGAACCTGGCTATCTCACAAGAGCATTTGGTTAGTGTACCCATACCAGGAGATTTGTCTTCGTTCTTAGGACAGTTTAGTTTTCCTAATTTTGCTGTTATAGGTCGAACAGATGTTTGGGTAACAGCATTCACTATTGCCTTAGTGGCAAGTTTGGAAACACTTTTATGTGTTGAAGCGACAGATAAATTAGATCCCGAAAAACACGTAACACCTACGAACAGAGAGTTGTTGGCACAGGGAACGGGAAATATCATTTCTGGAATGATTGGAGGGTTACCAATTACACAAGTAATAGTAAGAAGCTCTGCAAATATTCAGTCTGGCGGGAAAAGCAAAATGTCTGCAATCATCCATGGTTTCTTTCTTTTAATTTCGGTGATTCTAATACCTAGATTATTAAATATGATACCACTATCGGTTTTAGCGTCAGTTTTGCTTATTGTAGGATATAAATTAGCGAAACCAGCATTATTCAAAAAAATGTATACACTTGGATGGAAACAGTTTCTACCCTTTACGGTAACTGTTGTTGGGATTGTTTTTACAGATCTTTTAGTAGGAATTGGTCTGGGTCTTTTGGTAGGAATTGCTGTTATTCTTTTAAAAAGCTACCAAAATTCTCACTTCCTGCATATCGAGGATGTTAGCAATGGCAAACATAGAGTAAAGATGACTTTAGCAGAAGAAGTTACCTTTTTTAACAAAGGGGCTATCCTTAAGGAGCTTGATCAATTACCAGAAGATACTTATCTTACATTAGACGTTAGAAAAACAAGATATTTAGATAATGATATTATCGAAATTCTGGAGGATTTTTCAGAAAAAGCAAAAAACAAGCATATAGATATTAAATTGATCTCAGAAAGAGGGGAGATTGAAAATCCCAGCAGTTTTATAGAATTTTTTAAACTAAGGCCAAAGACGACATAAAACTTTAAGAAATAAAACGAGAAGGTCCAAATAATGTTTTTCGTATCAATCGCTTATTTAGGAATTCTTTTTACAATATAAATAACACATAAAAACAGATGAAAGCGCATACCAAAGAAACACAAGCGGCAATAACCCCACAAATGGCAGTTCAACTTCTAAAAGAGGGAAATGAAAGATTTCTGAAGAATAAAAAAGCCGGTAGAGATCTTCTAGAGCAAGTAAGTGATACAAAAAGTGGACAATTTCCCTTTGCTACGATTTTAAGTTGTATTGATTCGAGAGTGTCGTCAGAATTGATTTTTGATCAGGGAATAGGAGATATTTTTAGTGCAAGAGTTGCGGGAAATTTTGTAAACGAAGATATTTTAGGGAGTATGGAGTTCGCTTGTAAATTAGCAGGGACCAAATTAGTGCTGGTTTTGGGTCATACCAGCTGCGGTGCGATCAAAGGAGCTTGTGATGATGCGCAATTGGGTAATCTTACTGCCCTTATTAGTAAAATTAAACCTGCTGTTGCGGCCGTTAAAGAACCTACTGATACAACATTACGAAATTCAAAAAATATAGATTTTGTGAATGAGGTTGCCATAAAGAACGTACACATGACAATAGATAATATTAGAAAAGAAAGCGAAGTACTTCGAGAAATGGAAGATCGCGGTGATATATTGATTCTTGGTGGCATGTATGATATAAACGATGGAAAAGTCACCTTTTTCGAATAAAAGTCAATCATAAACTTTTCCCAAAAAAGCACCATCACTATAATCGGGATGGTGCTTTTATGTGTTATTTCTCAATAGTTTTACTATTATTGTTATTCAAGAAAATTGGGGTATCGTATGAAAGGTTTTTTTAGCAATCTTAGAGGAGATGCTTTTGGTGGTTTAACTGCAGGAATTGTTGCATTACCATTGGCATTAGCTTTTGGGGTTTCTTCTGGGCTAGGACCAAGTGCTGGATTATATGGTGCAATTTTTATTAGCTTTTTTGCTGCTCTTTTTGGAGGAACCAATACTCAGATTTCCGGACCCACAGCACCAATGACAGCGGTAAGCATGCTGGTGATTGCTGGTTTAATAGGTGCGAATAATGGAGACGTAAATAAAGCATTACCTGCAATTTTAACAGTGTTCCTTCTGGCAGGTTTGATGCAAATCGGTTTAGGGGCAGTTGGTATTGGAAAATACATTAGATATATTCCTTATCCGGTGGTGTCTGGTTTTATGACCGCTATAGGGGTGATGATTTTAGTCACTCAATTTTTGCCGGCATTGGGATATTATCCTAAAGAGGACGATGAATACGTAGAAAGATTTAAACCAGAAGCCGAGGAGGTAATTCTCGATAAAATCCTTAAAGAGGAAGCAGGAGAAGGGATTCTTGTCTTAGAAGATTTCAAAGAAACTATCAAAAGAGCAGAAAATATTTCGGAAGAAGAAATTAGACTAGAGGCCGTAACACTTGCTCAAAGTAATGCATCTGGGGTTGTAGGAGCAATAAAAAGTCTTCCCAGAGCGATAAAGAATATAAATTATTTAGAACTTATTCTTTGTGTCTTTACTATAGTGATAATTTACGGATTTAAAAGAATAACTACTGCTGTTCCGAGCACATTGGTGGCATTGCTGGTTGTATCTGGTGCAGCGTACGGCTTTGGATTACCATACAGGCCTATCGAAGAAATTCCGAGTGGATTTCCCATACCTAATTTGACGATAATTACTGATTTCAGTCTAATGGCCATTACACCTTACATTTTTACAGCATTATCACTTGCATTTTTGGGTGCCATAGACTCTTTATTGACTTCAGTAGTAGCTGATAATATGACCAAGACTAGACACAACCCAAACAAAGAATTGGTGGGGCAGGGAATTGGAAATAGTATTGCAGCGTTTTTTGGTGGAATCCCCGGGGCAGGAGCAACTATTAGAACAGTGGTGAATATTAATGCTGGAGGTAAAACAAGATTGTCGGGTATGATAGCAGGGGTTCTATTACTTGTCGTTTTATTAGCCTTGGGACCCATCGCGTCTCAAATTCCTGCCGCTGTGCTTGCAGGTATTTTAATTACCGTTGGGATTGGAGTAATGGACTATAGGGGGTTGAAAGCTATCCCGAGCATGCCTAAAATAGAAGTTCTTATTATGTTTCTCGTTCTAGTACTTTCTGTGGTATGGGATTTGGTATATGCGGTTGGTATAGGTTTGGTTTTAGCATCTTTAACGTTTATGAAAAAAATGGGAGATGTTACTGCTAGTGAGTCTCGGATAGAATCTTATCAGGGTCTTAAGAGTAATAATTTAAATCAATTATGGAAAGATGAACGTAGTTTTCCAAAAGAACTTAAAGAAGAAATTTTTATAAAACATCTTAACGGGCCGGTATTTTTCGGATCGACTAGCGAATTACAACAACTAGCAAAGCAAATACCCGACTCAGCCACGCATGTTATTCTAAGAATGGATCGAGTACCCTATATGGATCAATCTGGAGTGTATACGCTCGAAGAAATCATTCTGGGACTAGAACAAAAAGGAATTAAAACTCATATTGTTGGGATTCAAAAACAACCCTTATATCTTGCAAAAAGTATCGATATCATCCCCGATCTCGTGCCTGAAGATTGCGTGTTTGATGATTTTGAATCTAGTATTGAATATTTAAAAAGCGTAGTAGAAGATGTACCTGATGCAGATCAAGTTTAATTCTTTTTAGAGCATCTACAGATTATTCTTTTGATGAGTTTTCTTTTAATACACTAGGGAGTACAGCAGGAGCAATTCTACTTACTGGATGATATAGCAGGGAAGAATCTAGTGTTTCCTGTTTGATGAAGGTGATATTACTATTTATAGCATTGATAAATATAATAATTACGCTAGCAATAAATCCCATTTTTAGAATTCCGAAAGCACCACCAAGAATTTTATTTAGAATTCCTAAAGCTGCGTAATCTGCGATTTTCGTTAATAACTTGCCGGCCAAAGAGACTAATATAACCACGACAATAAAGGTCAAAGCAAAAGCTGTTAATTTCATAGCTCCTTCAGACCAATCTACATATTGCCGTACAAAACTTACTGCAAAATGCGAAAAGTGGACAGCGATATAAATTCCTACAATAAGTGCAACTAAAGAAGCTAAGGAGGCAAATAATCCTTTACTAAGGCCTTTTATCATTCCCCATAATAAAAGTATCCCTAGAATAATATCAATGTAATTCATTAATCAATGGTAATTGTCTTCAAATATAATTCATCAAAAAATCATTTTACAAAAATTCGTAGACTATTATTCATTATAGCTTAAACTAACCAATTAAGAAAGTTTATTTCTACAAGCTTTGTTGCACTACAATGTTTTTTATCAAAATAATTGACTTCGTCATCTTGTAGTCGTTTTTTTCCAATTAATTATATATATTTAACATATAATATATATAAAATATATAATGAGAAAAATTATAGATATAGACGATCAAATAATACCTAAATTAAAACTGATTGCTGCAATAGAGAACTCCAGCGTAAAAAAAGTAATGGAAAATGCAATTATCTGGTATATTGAGCATAAGAAACAAGAACAGATAAATAATATGTCTTTGGTACAGAAAGAAGACTTGGGTTTATTGCTTTTGATGCAACAAGCAAATCCATCCTCGTTAGTGGATGAGGAAGAATTATTTGAATCCTAATCGCGATGCAAGTAAAAATTTCCAGTCAATTCGCTTCAGATTTCAAAAAGGTGAATGATGTTTCATTGCAGGAAAAAGTAAAAAATGTTTTAGTAACTATAAAAAGGGCTCAGGGTGTAGATCAAGTTCCTCATCTAAGAAATATACAAGGAAATAATTTTGCTTATAAAATAGGAATTGGTTTTTATTATTTGGTCGGAGTCTTAACTTCTGAAAAAGAAATAATACTTCTGAGGTTTTTGCATAGAGATCAGGTGCTGGATACGATAAATAAAAGTAACTCCCAACGCCACTAGTAAATCCTATTTTTTGAACAGCTTATAAAGTGTAAGTGTATTGTTTTTAACGTGTTAAACGTTAATTTTTTTTTAAAATACAGATTGCGTTCCTTTTTCAAGCTATCGAGCAAAAATCATTCTCGCATCAGTTTTAATTTAGTTATCTAACTTTAAAAATTAAAACTATGAAAACTAAACATTTTGGTATAGTATCGCTTTTGATAGCTGTACTATTCATCAATTTTAGTGTGAAAGCACAATCAGACTTAGAAATTCTCGGCAAAGTAGAAAACACAAAGCTTTTTACTACAGCAGAATTGGTTCAAATGGACCGGAACTTATCAAATTTTGCGGTTTTACTTAGATTGTCGGGATTAGAAAAATCTCTGAACTATGCCGATGGACATACATTATTAGTGCCAACCAACGAGGCACTTAACAAGATGTCTATTGATAAATTTGCAGAATTAACCAACCCAAAGAATAAAGTGAAGTTGATGCAATTCATTAAATATCATTTTATTGCCAAGAAAGTTACCAAATGGGAGATGAAGGATAATGACATTATTGACGAAGCCGGGACACAAAAAGAAATCAGATTGTCTAATAATGGGGATATTGTTTATGTAGGTGGTGCCCAAATTATCACTCCAGCTATAGAAGCATCAAATGGATTAATGTACGTAGTAAATAATACAGTTACACCAAGTAGTGATATTGTGTTAGATTAAGCAATATTTTATTTAGTTAAATTGAGACCTTAGGAATATCTAACCGTCATTAGATATTCCTTTTTTTTGTTTAAAAACAGGCAAGATTGATTGTTCTGTTAGAATTATTTTGAATGAAATTTAGATTCAGGATCTCTGGTTTTTAGTATTTTTGTTGATTCAAAAGGGTATCAATAAAAATAATCACAAACAACTTATAATCCGTTTGAAATTTCTAAAAACGGATTCAAAAACTTATATGGCAAGAGACGAAAAATTAAAAGAACGCTGGGGGAACCTGGTTCAAAAATTGTCAGATCAATTTGCTGAGGGTGATGATTTGGACCTTGACGGAATCATATATCTTATTGGAGTTCAAGAATTAGGACAGATACACCGCCGATTCAAAAAAGATGAAAAGTTAGATCTGATGCATATCGCAATTTGTAGATTGCTTGAGCCTTATGGATATTATGAGTTTGATTATTTTGATGACGACGGTTGGCCACATTATAAAGTAAAAGAACAATTACCCAACCTTAAGTCTGGTGAGCAAACGATCTTGATGAAAGAAGCCATCGTCAATTATTTTTTGATAAGCCAGTATATAGAATAACTTATAGTTATGATTATTGAAATTTGTAGCTGTGAATGCAGAAATTTTGGGATTTCTTCCAGCCTCTAATTTCTTAACATATCGAGAACTTCAAACTTGTCTAAATCTGGTTTTTTCTATTCAGAACCACTTCTTTAAAATGCACGTATTGATTATTCTGGATTTGAATCAATTAATAACTCATCATCGTAACTGTTTTAAGTTTTCTATGGCATTTGGTTTTAAAAGCCTTGATAAAATTTTGGAAACTGATCTTTTGTTGATGGGAACACATTGGTTATGGTATCTTTTTAGAGGATTCTTTGCCTTCTTTTTGATGCAGTATTTATATCAAGATAATATTCAATTTGAAAAGACTTCGATTTACTGAAATTGTGTAAATTTGCCATTCTATTAAGAAAATAGTGATGATTGATAAGATTAAAGAGTACATAGCCGAGGTCGATGCCTTCAAGGCCAAAACAAAAGAAGAAGTTGAAACATTCAGGATCAAATTTTCTGGTAAAAAAGGGTTAATCAATGAGTTCTTTGCAGAATTTAAAAACATTGCTAACGATCAGAAAAAAGAATTTGGCCAGGCTATCAATGCACTCAAAATAGCTGCAGACGAAAAAGTAAAGTCTCTTAAAGATGAATTAGAATCCAAAGAAGAAGAAAATGGAATTTACGGTGATCTTACACGTCCTGCAGAACCTATAGCACTAGGATCTCGTCATCCAATCTCTTTGGTAAAAAATCAGATTATCGATATTTTCTCTCGCATAGGATTTAACGTAAGTGAAGGACCCGAGATTGAAGATGATTGGCATAATTTTACGGCACTTAATCTGCCAGAATATCATCCTGCACGAGATATGCAGGATACCTTTTTCATACAAACCGACCCAGATATTTTATTACGCACCCATACTTCATCAGTACAGGTTCGATATATGGAAAATAATCAGCCGCCTATTAGAACCATTTCTCCGGGTAGGGTATACCGTAATGAAGCTATTTCGGCAAGGTCACATTGCTTTTTTCACCAGGTAGAAGGACTATATATCGATAAAGATGTCTCCTTTGCAGATCTTAAGCAAACCTTACAATATTTCACTACAGAAATGTTTGGTAAATCCAAGATCAGGTTACGACCCTCTTATTTTCCGTTTACAGAGCCAAGCGCAGAGGTAGATGTGTACTGGGGATTAGAAACAGAAACAGATTATAAAATGACCAAAGGTACGGGTTGGTTAGAAATAATGGGGTGCGGTATGGTAGATCCAAACGTACTTAAGAATTGTAATATCGATCCAGATGAATATAGCGGTTTTGCTTTTGGAATGGGGATTGATCGTATTGCATTATTGTTGTATGGTATCTCAGACATTCGTATGTTAAGCGAGAATGATGTGCGTTTTTTAGAACAGTTTAAGTCTACGTTGTAAATTTTTCAAAAAAGAATTTTTTTTATTTACATTTCATTCTGGATAATGATTGGGATGCTCTGGGAAATCGTAAGTAAATACTTTCCAAGGAATAAAATATGAAAAAAGATATAGAAATACCTATTGTCGAAGATGTATATGTAGCTGTCGTTAAAGAATGGAATAAAGAATTTTTGGCTCAAGACTGGAATTCATATATCATCAATGATCGTGACACATCTATAGAAATGGTTTTGGTAGTTACAAAAGGGTATGATGGTGAGCGCAAAACATCGTTGTTGCGACATGGTATTGGTACAATAGATGCCAAATCGTCTGCAAAAATCGAAATGCTTCAGGAAGAACTGTTGCAAATGAATAATGAATTTGCTGTTACCTTTTTTGCTGGTAATAAATTGTACGAAAAAAAATATATTTTCAGAAAAAATACAATTAACGAAAATGCTTTTCAGGATTTACCTGTGATGGATCAACGAGGGATTTTAGTTAAATAAATCGGTATTTGATTTTCAGATTTTTGATTCTACAAAATGATCAATAGAGTCAAATACATGGTCTGGGTCTATAGTATCTAGTATAGAAACGATCAATTTTCCAAATCCCGAAAGGGTGTTTTCTTCTTGGTTTTTTCCTAGTACACTCGATATAGTTTTGTCTCTATTGCCAAATTTGTAGCCTTTTCTTTTAATCCATAAAAGGTTTAATATATGCTGCATAACCACATTACCCAGCTGATCTATAGAAACTGCTATCTCCAGAAAATAACCTCCTAATCCTTTTAAAAAATCCGTAAATAATCTATAAAAGAAACCGTAGAGAAAACCGATAGGGGTTGTCGTTATAAATAATACAATTGAAATAAGAAAAAGCAGAATTCCTATAAAAATATTAGTTTTTCTTTGTGTTTGTTGATTTTTACTTGCTGTATTCATGATGTCTGAATTTAATGAAGCAGCTAAAAAACGGTAGATAAAGGTTAAGGGCGAGACACTATATTTATGAAGATAAGAATTCTTTATCAAAAAAGCCGAAGCAACAATTGTTGCTTCGGCTTTTTTTACATCGTTAATAAGGTTTATATTATTTTATTGCGAAAGCAATAGGTAGTGAATACATTACATTTACAGGTTCGCCGTCTTTAGTTCCTGGTTTCATAAGAGGTAAGGATTCAATTACCCTTATGGCTTCATCCTCCAACTCTTTTTGAGGTCCACGAGCTTTAATATCTGTAACTTTTCCTAATTTGTTAATTTTAAATCTTGTATAGATCCTTTGAACTCCCTGAAGGCCTTTACCAAGTTCTACGTTAAATTCCTTTGCTACATATTTTTTCATATTTTGAATAAAACACTCTTTTGCTTCAGGTTCTGTAAGATTTTGACAACCCGGAAAAACAGGTGCGATATCTATATTTGCGAAAGGAATTTCGTCCGATTTGAGTGTAGACGACTGAAGAAAAGTTTTCTGAACTAAAGTATGTAGAGCGGCTTTTTCCTCATCAGACAATTCTCCTTGAATTTCGATCTGTTGTCTTACTGCTTCAATTTTTTTAACAAGTGAACCTTCCGTTTCTTCGTCAAATTGAGTATTGTTATCTTGTGTACAAGAGGTATACACCATCATGATTCCTATCACAGGAATCAATAATAAATACTTCAGCTTAAAAATTTTTTTTGATTTTGATTTTTGTAACATAACTATTCGATTTTTGATTAATGAATGATTAAAAAATGTATTAGTGAATGAGATCTTCTCAGTCTGAAAAATTTGTGACAGCAGATCCTGATAATATGCTTTTTTGGTGGTTTCAGCAATAGCTTTGGCATCTGCAATGTATTCTTGAAGGGTAGTAATCCTATTTTGATAAATATATACTAATGGATTAAACCAAAAAACAATACGAAGTATTTCAAAAAAGAGTAAATCTAGAGAATGATATTGCGATACATGAGTTTTCTCATGAAGTAGAATGTTCGTTCTTTTTTGTTCAGGAAGCATTTCACCAATAAAAATGCTGGTAAAAAATGAAAAAGCGGTATTTGTTTCGGGCAACAAAATGATGGTGAAATTATCTATTTTAGTCTTTATACCACCACGTTTTATGATCAAAATCTTTTGAATTTTATAAAGAAAAAGAAGCGCGCTTATTACAACTCCCAAAATCCACAAAAGTTGAAATAATTTTGGGACGGTAATTAACTGAAAAAAGGATTCTGAAGATCCTAAAATGATTTCAGGAAGTGAAATATCTGTAGTACTATCATCAATTAATACTGCTGGCAACTGAATAATATATTCTTTAGGAATATTTTGTCGAATGGCATTAATTTTTATCAACGGAATGATAAAACTTAAAATAGGTGTTATCATGAGATAGAATCGATTGCTATTAAAAAATGTTTCCTTCTTTAAAAACAAATCATATACTAATAAAAAAAGCAGCTGTAAAGCTATTATTTGCAGGATGTAATGAATCATTCCTCTTCGTTATTAATTTCTTTTAAAGCAGCTTCCATCTCATCGATGCTGATGTCGTTTTTCTTTATAAAAAAAGAAACCATACTTTTAAAAGAGCCTTGAAAGTATCCATCTAGTAATTTGGTAATGCTTTGATTACTATATTCTTCTTTTTTAACAATTGGAAAATAAATGTGAATACGACCTTCTTTTCTGTAACTTACAAACTTTTTGTCTTCCAGTATCCGAACAATCGTTGAAACAGTATTATAGGCAGGTTTAGGTTCAGGAAATTCTTCTAGTAGTGCCAATACATTACCTTCTTTAATATTCCAAAGGATTTTCATGATGTCTTCCTCGGCTTTTGTGAGTTGTTTCATGTCTTCAATTTTGTACTTTATATTTTTACAAGTAAGACAAATATAAACTAAATTTTTAGTTTGAACTATTAATTTAGTTTGGAAAAAGTAAAAAAGCTATTTTTATTTGCTAGCAGGTCATAAGTAGAGGTAGTTTTCTTGTAGGATGAATTGTGAAAGAAAATTGGTTTTTGATTCTGATACGATGATTAAGTGTTAAAACCACAAGAATTCTTAATGGTATTCTGTAAAAATTATTACGATCTATTCCATAGAAGTTAGGTTCATGAACAATCGATAAAATGCTTTTTTTTACGATGAAATACCTTTTTTATCGTTAAATATTTGTTAAAGGTAAGTTTTTCGCGTACTTTTGATGCGGTTATTGCAAATATGATTTATGATGAAACTTTTACTCGTATATATTGTTCGATTTATAATGCTTAGTTTGATATTTTGTTCCTGCGGGAGCAGTGGCTCCAATACTCAGGATATCTCAATTACTGGGAAATGGAAATTGCAACAAGAATATACTAATGCAGGACAGGATACACCGCTCAAAGAGTTTCCACTATCTTCTTGTGATATGCAAACAACCTTGGAGATTTTGAATACTGGTAAATTTATCGAAAAAAATTATTATGAAGATTCCAGTATGGGTGGTGAATGCGGTAAAGATAGTCAAGATACCAAAGGTGATTGGAAAAAAAGTAATGATGGCAAGTACCTTTTTTTGTATGACAAAAATAATCCTCTTAAGCTTAGAGGTTCTCTAGTTTCAGTTGAAAATGGAAACCTCGTTGTTAGCTGTGTCTATAACGACAGAGATTTTGGGCCTAACACAAAACTGAAGTTTATTTATGCTAGGGTACAGTAAGTGTTAATTACCCTTGTAATTATAAAAGCCTGTGCATAGCACAGGCTTTTATGTCTATTACCGGCTGTTACCTAAACAATGTGGAAATGAGGGGGGCTCACTACAACAGGCCGGCAAAAGACAATCTTTCTATCAAATTAGGGATAATGATTTTTCACAAATCAAATCTCTTTAGAAGTGACCATGTTAACTTTTTACAATTTGTTTTATTTGGTTGTTTATATTTCCTCTTTGCTCTGCTTTTATGTTATATTCTTCGGTTAATCGATTGATTTCTTTTATTACAATTTCATATTTTTTTGCTACCGTTAATACAGCATGTTTAGTAATATGACTGATTAAGATATCATAACTTTCTTTTGCCTTGTCTCTAAGATTGGTGAAGTTCATTTTGTGATCCAAAACGCCATTCTCAGGACTACGCTCTAAGTATTTTGAGTTAAAAGATTCGTTACTTTCCTTAAGTTCTTGTGCCCAGTCAATAATATCTAATGTTACAAGGGCCGCTTTTAGCATTAACGTTTTATCCCAATCTTCAGTAAGATTATGAATAGTAGTGGTTTGCGTTTGATCATCAAATTCACATTCTTTTAAACCATATCGATCCATACTTTTAATAAGCTCTTCGCCTGCAGTACACTTTGCTATATCAAAGTGATAGGTAAATGCCTCTGCAACTGATCGTATTCCCATAATGGCAAGTTCCCGGCGCTTTTCTAATGCTTCGAGCTCTCTGGCAATGGTGTTATCCACCTCTATTTTATATACAGCACTTAAATGGGTGAGCTGTTCATTCAATGAAACTGCTTGAGGCAGCACCTTTAAGATTTTTGGATTGCGTTTCTGTACTATATTCTTGATATCGGTTAAGTATTGGATAAACTCGCTATTGTAGTACTTGTAGAAAGTGGGCGGTGTAAACATTCGGTTTTATACAGATTTATAGTTGTTGGCCATAGTTTTAATTTTCTAAGTAACACTCGGATAAACCTAAAAAAAGGTTTATCCTCATGATACTCTTAGTGTCGCTAAAGAGATTTTTTATATCTCTGTTGCAACTGTTGTTTTCCCGACGCCAAACTAAAAATAAAATCGTAACGATATTTACGGAAATCCACAGGGTATACCGGGTTTTTTCCCCCTGCTGATGGTTGGGAAGTACTACTATTGTTGAGTTTACTGCTCGATAAAAATTAGTAAATTTTTTTTGTACTTTTTTAAAGAAAAAAGTCAAAAATACCGATAGGTCAATATTTACAGTAGATCAGACAGATTTAAAAAGTTTTGAAAATAGAATAGATTCGATACAAAAAAGAACGTTTTCGAGAATTTTAAGGTAATTTTTTTAGAAAACCTCATAGCAAAAGGTAGACAGAAGCATAAAATTGTGAATTTTTTGACATATCTGAAGGAGATTCTTAAAGTTAACTCCTATATCAAACAAGCTAGAATCAATTATAAGATAAGAAGTGCATACTGCCATTTATATGGTGTGTTTGAAGAATAGTTCATAGCGGTGAGATTTCACCACTACGCTAGCTTTGAAACTTTAAATATGATACTTAAGTAGTATCAACTAATTAATAACCGATTTTCTCTCTGACTCTTTTTAAAACCTCGGTAGCCACATCAGTAGCTTTATTGGCTCCAATTGCTAAAGCTTTATCTACTTCGTTCAAATTTTCCATATAGTAATTGTAGCGTTCGCGCTCTTGTGAGAACTTTGAGATAAGCAATTCATACAATGCTTGTTTGGCATGACCATAGCCATAGTTACCATCCAGATAATTTTTACGCATTTCAGCTTCTTGGTCTACAGTTGCAACGAGTTTGTATAAAGCAAATACGTTACAGGTGTTTGGATCTTTTGGGTCTTCCAGTGGAGTACTATCTGTTTCGATTGACATAATTTGCTTACGCAATTTCTTATCTGGCAAAAACAGATTGATAATATTTCCTTTAGACTTGCTCATCTTGCTACCATCTGTTCCGGGCACGTACATCGTTTCTTCTTGCACTTGTGCTTCTGGTAATACAAATAGTTCATCTACCTGGGCATGTATGCGGGACGCTACGTCACGAGTCATCTCTAAGTGTTGTAATTGGTCCTTACCTACGGGAACAATTTCTGCATCATATAATAAAATATCTGCAGCCATTAACATGGGATACGTAAATAGTCCGGCGTTTACATCTTCTAGACGATCAGATTTATCTTTGAATGAATGCGCTAGTGTTAAACGTTGATATGGAAAAAAACAACTTAAGTACCAGCATAATTCTGTAACCTGTGGTATATCACTCTGTCTGTAGAAAACTGTTTTTTCAATATTCAATCCAAAAGCTAACCATGTAGCAGCAGTAGAGTAGGTGTTCTCTCGCAAAGTTTTGGCATCTTTTATTTGGGTAAGCGAGTGCATATCAGCAATGAACAGGAAAGACTCATTTTGCGGTTGATTTGCCATTTTGATTGCTGGAATAATAGCTCCCAGCAGGTTTCCCAAATGTGGAGTCCCGGTACTTTGTACTCCTGTTAGAATTCTGGACATAACAAATTAATCTATATTATCATTTAAATCTCGTGCTTTTGCTAAATAAAAAATATGAATCTTTAAGATTCAATTAGTTATGTAGTTTTGAGTGCGCCGTCTACAGAATATCTTCTTACACTGTCAACTATTTACTGCCCACTCGGTACTTCTTGCACGGACTCATGCTTTTCCGGCAAAGGTAATTTTTTTGTGCAGATAGGTCAAACCAATTATGTATTTTTGGGCCATGATCATGATCAGGAACATATTTATCCTACTTTGGCGTATTTGGTTTTATATTATTATGGGGATTCCTATAATAATTATGTTTCCGGTCTTATTGGTACTTACTTCTAGAGAACAATGGTATCCTCAGTTTTTTGTATTGGCCAGATTTTGGGCTAGAATCGTACTATACGGTATGGGTTTTGTTCCAAAAGTAAGTAGAGAAGCTAGACCAGATCTTGATAAAAGTTATATGGTGGTCGCCAATCATACCTCGATGACCGATATCATGTTTATGCTACATTGTGTAAAGCATCCCTTTGTTTTTGTAGGTAAAAAAGAATTAGCAAAGATCCCGATTTTTGGGTTTTTTTATAAGCGAACATGTATTTTGGTGGACCGCAATAGTCAAAGAAGCCGAAAGGAAGTCTTTGATAGAGCTCATGCCAGGTTACATGATGGGACCAGTATTTGTATTTTTCCTGAAGGCGGAGTACCCGAGGATCAATCCCTGGTCTTGGATGAATTTAAGGACGGTGCTTTCAGACTGGCAATAGATCATCAGATCCCGATTTTACCGTTAACATTTTTCGACAATAAAAAACGCTTCTCTTATAAGTTCTTTAGCGGAAGTCCTGGTATCATGAGAGGACATATTCATAAAGAAATTTCGACTGAAGGACTCACTCAGGAAAACAAAAAAGAACTAAAAGAAAAGACGCGAAGTATTATTTTGGCTGCGCTGGAAAAAGATTTTAATCAATAGTTTAGCCCTCATCACAAAGTTCTACTGCATAATTCGGTTTTAATTTTCAATTAAATCTTTAGAATCACGTTAAATTAAGATAAATCTTTTATGCCAATTTGTGTTGATTTAGCTATAAATACAAAAGCCGCTCCTGAGAGGAGCGGCTTTGCTCATCATTGCTTACCTGTAGAGCAATAACTACCCAACTAAAAATTTATATACTACCTATTGTACATGTTGATCTATTACTTCCAAATTACACAATAGATATATTTTAGAATTTTATACTAACCCCAGTATATATACCAAAATAATAAGGTCTAAAATTTTCTGTGTTACCACTGAATCCGTTAAACTGATATTTGAATATAGGTTCTAGATTGATTTGAAATTGATCTGATAATTTGTAATCAACGCCTATGCCGATATTACCTGTAAAACTTACATCGTTTACATTATTTGCCTCCCCAATAGTAGTTTCAAAATCTCCTGCTTCTATAGAAACTTCATTATTTTGTAAAAACAAGGTGCTCACACCACCAATCATATTCACACCTAATTTTTTATTAACCAGGGCATATTTCATTTCTAGTGGGACTTCAATGTACCCTATACGTTGATTTAACAGCCCTTCATTTTGAGTTAGGTTTATAGCTTCTCTATTAATATCAGAGGCAATAAATTGATTGTTTTGATTTCGACCGATATCTGAAACCAAAATAACTTCTGCATTTGGACTATAATTAATACTTTCTAGATTTTGACCCACAATACTTGAGGGCGAGAATCCAATATTTTGTGTATTATAACTAAGATCAACTTTGTTGACTCCTGAACGTACACTCAATCGCTTATTTACATGATAAGAAACATGTACCCCATAGCTTAAATTTACCTGTCCACTTTTATTATTATCGGCAAATTGAGTATCAATGGAGGATCCGTCTCCAAAAGAGTCATAATAAACAGGTGCAACATTTGGAGTTACATTCCATTTTTTCGCTGTGTTTTTTTCTTCGGCAATGGCTTCTTCCTTTTGATTAATCGCATCAAATAGGGATTTTTTATTTTGATCAGCCTCAGGGGTTTCGTTACTAACTTCTTCTCCATCAGGGTTTTGATTGGTATTTGCATAATTCTCGGTCACGCCAGGGTTGGCAACATCATTTTGCTTATCAGGCCCTTTTAAAAACAAGTTTTCTTTTTCAGGATCGGTATTTTGGTTTTTATGATTGGCAATATCAGCGTTATCGATTTTGGTATTCTTTTGAAGACTATCATCCGCTTTTTTATCGGTAGACGTGTTTGAAGGGGTATTGTTTGGTTCTAAATTGTTTGCGATTATTGATTCCTTCGTATTTGGCGTACTGGTTTTACCTTTAGTAGTTATTGAAGGATCTTGTTTAGAACCAACTATTGTTGTCTTTGGGTTGTTATCAATAATTTTTTGGGAATTGCCATTGTTGGTATCTTTAGTTATACCTTCATTTAGGGGATCATCAGTCGAGCTAATTTCTTCTTCATTTGAAGAAACAACAAAATTATTTTGATCACTTTCTATACGCTCGTTATCTGCGTTCTCTGGTGAAGAAACATCATTTCTCGCTGGATCTTTACTTTCATTTGATACTACAGTTTCAGTAGTAGGGTTGGTGCTTTGAGAAAAATAGCCTATGGTAAAGATAACTGCAATCAATGCAGCAACACCGGCAGCCCTATACCAAAAAGGCAGTATAAGAGCTCGTTTTTTATTTTGGCGCGCCTTAATTTTTTCCCAGACAGCTTCATCAGGAGTAACTTCAAAATCTTTGAATTTCTCCTGAAATAATCGGTCTATATTTTTTTTATCATTCATCTTTGTTCGTCGATTGCTCGAACACAAGGTTCTTTTTTGGTTTCAAGTTTGATTTTTAAAATATTTCTGGCTCTTGCCAGATTCGATTTGGATGTCCCAATAGAGATTTCTAATAGTTCAGCAATTTCTTTGTGAGCGTATCCGTCTAACACATAAAGATTAAATACCAATCGATAGCGATCGGGTAGTTGCTGAATGATTTGTAAGAGGTAATCTAAAGAGACTTCTTCTTCATCTATTTCTAGTACTGGTTCTTCAATTTGATCTTCATTAATGATGTCAAAAACTTTTTGCTTTCTATATTTTTGTAATGCGGTGTTTATAGTAACTCTCTTTATCCATCCTTCAAAAGACCCTTTGTGTTTGTATTGTACTATTTTTTCAAAAATTGTAATAAAGGCATCTTGCAAAGTGTCTTCAGCACTAGGGTAATCATTAGAATATTTTAAGCAAATAGAAAATAATTTACTGCTATACATTCTATATAATTGCTCTTGCGCTTTGGCATTTTTTTTCTTGCACTTTTTTATGAGTTGATCCAAACCCACTAACATCCTTATTTTTGATTACTATTATTGTTCTTCTACTACTGGCACTTCTATGGTTAAAAATTGATTATTCCCTTGATCATCTCTGCCTTGCCAGAATCTAAAAACATACGAATTCTCTCGACCCACAAAAAAGGTAAAAGATGCTTCAACTAGTTCTGTTCTCTCGAGATTCTCACAAGGGGTGGTATCATCATCAATCACAATATTAAAGACAGCAACTGTTCGTTCATTTCCGAATCCACCATAGTCAAATCCTGAAAAAGAATGACAAGTAGAGGGCCTAAAATAAGAGACAGTAATTTTATACGTTTCACCTCGAGTGAATTCGTCTGGGATAATTACTTCTTCTATAGCAACCGCATCATAAAAGAACGGAATGTTATCGTCATCATCTAAACATCCTGTAAAAAGGGCTACTAGAAAAAAAGCTAAAGTTAATTTTACTTTTTTCATATAAATAGGGTTTGAGGGCAAATGCAATTATTCTACTATAAAGATGTAGAGATATCGTTATGGTTGCTTTTAAGGTATAAAAAAATCCCGTCTTGATCATGATCAAGACGGGATTTTAGGATTTTTACTTGGATAATCGAGATTTTTAAATATCACAAGATGATCCTCGACACCATAAAGTCTTTTCTTTTTGAATGTCTGGTGGGCCTTCGTCCAAGGTTTTTTACTCTTTTACAATCTTTATGGCTTCTTTAATTTTTTCTTCTAGCTCTTCCATGAGTTCTGGGTTATCATTAAGGAGTGCTTTTACTGCATCTCGCCCCTGACCCAATTTTGTATCCTGATAACTAAACCAAGAACCACTTTTCTTTATAATTTCGTAGTCTACACCCACATCAATGATTTCTCCTGTTTTAGAAATACCTTCACCATACATAATATCAAATTCTGCAGTTCTAAAAGGAGGAGCAACTTTGTTTTTCACTACCTTAACACGTGTTTTGTTACCTTGTACCTCGCTATTACTATCTTTAATTTGTGTAGAACGACGAATATCAAGTCGTACTGAAGCGTAAAACTTTAAAGCATTACCACCGGTAGTAGTTTCTGGATTTCCAAACATCACCCCGATTTTTTCACGAAGCTGGTTGATAAAAATTACCGTACAGTTGGTCTTGCTTATAGAGCTTGTCAATTTTCTAAGTGCCTGCGACATGAGTCGGGCATGAAGTCCCATTTTAGAATCACCCATTTCACCTTCGATTTCACTTTTAGGCGTAAGGGCAGCGACAGAATCAATGACAATAATATCAATAGCACCTGATCTAATCAAATTATCGGCAATCTCTAGTGCTTGTTCGCCATTATCGGGTTGTGAAATAATCAAATTCTCGATATCTACGCCTAGTTTTTCAGCATAAAAACGATCAAAAGCATGTTCTGCATCGATAAAAGCTGCAATACCCCCTGCTTTTTGTGCCTGTGCGATGGCATGTAAGGTAAGTGTTGTTTTACCAGAAGATTCTGGTCCATAGATTTCGATCACCCGCCCTCTTGGGTATCCACCTACGCCTAATGCTAAATCCAGACCAAGAGATCCTGTGGGGATCACATCTACCTCTTGAACGGCACTATCGCCCATCTTCATTACCGTTCCTTTTCCGTATGCTTTATCTAATTTATCTAAGGTAAGTTTTAATGCTTTTAATTTTGCGTCTTTCTCTGTACTCATTTGTTGTTCAAATATATCTGGATTTGACATTCATATTAACTTTTTGCTAAAGTACTATTTCTTTTTATAGCTGCGATGTGGATTCTAAAATCGTTATTAACAACGGTATGACTCTTTGCTACTATCCATAGAATTTCAAAGAAAAGAGATTTCAGTTTGAATGGTGATGATGGATAGGGATTTATTTTTTCAAACTTAATTCAACACTAGCTTTCCAAAGATTTATTTACAGTAACTATATATTAAAAACCAAAATTGATACACTAAAACTTTAACATTTTAATTTTTCCCAGTTTCAAAAAACGAAACTGGCGTGGATTAATATTGCCATGTTAAAAGTTAGTCAAGTAAATAATCACTCAAAATTATGAAATACCTTACGATGTTCTCTTTGCTTTTGTTAAGCTTTGTGCTCTATAGCCAGGAACACCCATACGATTTACCAAATATCGTTCCACCATCACCAACGGTAGCCAATTTAATGCAGTTTGAAGAAGTTCCTGTGGATCATTACACAGGCCAACCTGATATTAGTATTCCCTTATTTTCCAAAAGCATTCATCAGGATCTTGCACTGAACATTGCTTTAAAGTATAATACACAGGGAGTGAAGATAGACAATCGTTCGGGATGGACAGGTACGGGATGGTCTTTATTTGCTGGAGGATCGATATCAAGGACAGTTCGTGGTTTACCTGATGAGATTAAAGATTGGAAACGTAAAGGAATCTATCACAATGAGGATTTCTGGAATTATGAAAATTTAACCGATTATCAAAAAGCAGAATTTACTTGGAATGCTTTGGGGACACCTTATGATCATTATGATGCCGAGTTTGATTTATATCAGTTTAGTTTTTTAGGAATATCCGGGCGGTTTATAATTACAAAAGAAGGCCCTCAATTATTATCCAATGCAGCAAATGTAAAGATAACTAAGAATCAAGATATGACTAGTGGAAGTATTAGTAGTTTTATTGTTACCGATGCCAATGGATATCAGTATCATTTCGATGTTATTGAGGAGTCAACCGCAGAGCCTTTTAGTGGTAGTGTACCCCAAGGAGGTAGTGGAAACATCCCCCCAATACGAAACGATGAGATATATAAGGTACGATCAGCATGGCATCTTTCAAAAATTACAACTAGTAATTATAAGTTATTAGCTTCTTTTGATTATCAAGATTCTCTTGAAGAATATGTCACATCGTATTCTGAGATAAATTATCAAATATCGGATCCTAATCAATATTATCTTAAGGAGAATAGTTACAATACTTCTGTTATGAAACCGCAATATTCCTTTATATCTACCAGGATGAATACTACCACAAAAAAACTATCGAAAATCACTTTTTTAGATGGAGTTACGATTGATTTTAGGTTAGGCGGTTCACATCCTGAGACCAATGGATCAATGCTTCAACATCTATTGATTAATAGTCCTGATGGTAGAGAAAACAAAAGATTTAGTCTGGTTTATGAACAAACAGATCGATTATGGCTCACTCAGGTTGTTGAAACTCCTTCTAGTGGATTATCGAGCAAACACATCTTAACTTACTTTGAAAGAGAAAAGCTTGCTTCTTTTAATTCTGATAGTGACCCTTGGGGTTACAATTATAAACCTTTAGTCAATGCTAATTATGAAGAAGATGTAATAAAGTCTGGTTTATTAACGCATATTACTACCCCCACGGGTGGGGTTAAAGAATTTGTGTGGGAGGAGCATACCTTTGGATATCGGGGTGCCTACAGGCTGCTAGAAGCCGATTACGTAAAAAATCCTAACAATACGAACACTCAATTCTTCACTAGTGATTTTACGGCCATATCGCCTTTTACCAGTACTACACCCACCGTCTTAACCACAATTGTAGTGGACCATGCACATCATTTCAAAATCAAGTTATCTGATATTACGGGTTTTCAACATACAAATGATTATGTAAAGGTTACATTTTCGAAGACGAACACTCCCGAGAATGGAATCACCTTACCCTTAAAAAATGAATATGATTATTTGGATCTCGAAATAGGGACCTACAACGTTTTTGTACAATATATAGGATACAATATCGATCCCAATTTTACTGAAGTTCATGGAACCATACAGATTACATATCAATCTAAAATAGATGGACCGTTAGCTGAGTTTATGTTAGGTGGTGGGGTACGTATAAAAGAAATTGTATTCAAGAACAGTCCCGATGCAACTGCATCAGAAAAAAGACTTTTTTACTCTTATCAAAATCCAAATAATAAAATGTTATCATCAGGATCTGCAGATGTTAATGTATTGGGCAGCATTAAAAACGAATATCAGATTAATGCTAGCAACTTTTTGTTTAATGGAACGGAAAATAGGGCAGGTTCGTTTTTTTCAATGGATATAACATATGATGTTAAATCTAAAGGAACAAGATCTCGTTTTACTAGAGATGGATATATAGGGTACAAGCACATTAAAATTTCTGAGGTTAACAAGGGATATACAGTTTATAGATACACAAATTCTTTAGACTACCCCACACCTGCAAATGTATTTAGTTTTCCGTTCTGGCCGGCTACAAATATTGACTATAAAAGAGGTATACTATTGAAACAGGAGATTTTTGATCATGAGGATAGAAAGCTTAAAGAAATTGAAAACACAAGATTCAGTTTCACTACTAATAAACTTGCGAACCTATATAAGGCGGCTGATCTATTGGATTGCAGTGAGCGACAGTTTTTTGATACTTATGAATGGAACAGGAGAGGTGGAACTCCAGAAAAGAATTCCCCTGTATGTGGAATGAGTGCTTGCAAAGTATCATTTAGTGGATGTGGTATATTACCTAACATAATGATGGTTCGTGACGTCAATTTCGGATGGGCTCAACTCAAAGAAAGCCTCACCAGGGATTATTATTATGATGATTTTGGGGTAGCTTCAGTTGTAGAGACCAAGACCAATTATGAGTATAATACTGAGAATTACCAGCCCAAGAAGGTTACTACCACCATTTCCCGGTCGGGTACTATCGACACCTATGTCGAGGACCGTTACTATGCTGTAGGCGGGTATCCCACTACTGATTTCACTCCCTTAGAGCAAGCTATGGTGACTAAGATGGCCTCGCTTTATAAAGTAAACACTCCGATCTATGTTCAGAATCATAAAAATGATACGTTGATAAGCACCGTTCAATATGGGTATGATGAGTTTCTACCCAATATGGTACAGCCTAAAAGGATTACTTCCTCCAAAGGATTAACCCCCAAAGAAAGTCGACTGACCTATCATCATTATGATAGCTATGGCAATCCGCTTGAAGTATCCCGGGAAGACGGAGTTCATATTGTTTATATCTGGGGGTATGATTATACTAGACCTCTTGCAAAGATTGTAAACTCAACCTATGTAGGGATGCCAGGAGATGTCACAACGATGATCAATAATATTGTAGCACTCTCCGATACAGAGGTTACAAGGGCCGAGGAACAAACCATCAGGGAGCAATTTGATCTTTTGCGCGATCACGAGTTCTTTGAAGATGCAGCACTCATTTCTTTCACTTATGACCCACTAATTGGAGTCACCAGTCAGACCGATCCCAGGGGATACACTATGACGTATCACTACGATGATTTTAACCGTTTGGAGTTTGTAAAAGATGCCGAAGGTAAACTGATTTCAGAGAACAAGTACCGTTATAAGAATCAACATTAATAAAGAACAGATCAGTTATGAAAATTATAGATTTACAACATATTCTAGTTGTTTTCACTTTGCTTTTTTGTGTGGAGGGAATAGCTCAATTAGACGGAGGCGGAGGTACTTTGTATTTCAGGGATAGGGACAATGATGGCTTTGGGAATGATAGCGATACAAGGGTAAGCCCTACACCTATAAGCGGTTATGTGATTACCCCCGGGGACCTTAATGATAGTGATCAATATATTACCAACGTTCCTCCCAAGTACTTTTATAAAGATGGGGATGGGGATAGCTGGGGAAATGCCAGCATCAAGGTATACCGCAGTTACGGTCCTTCTGATTATGTAGATCGCTCGGGGGATTGTAATGATAGTGATCCGGGGCTTAACCCTAATACGGTTTGGTATCGGGATGGGGATGGGGATAGTTGGGGAAATGCTAATGTGACTAAGAGACAATGCAGTCAACCCTCGGGTTACATTAGAAGAGCAGGGGATTATAATGATGGCACAGCTAATATTACCAATATTGTCCCCAGAACGTTCTATAGGGATCAGGATGGGGATACCTTTGGAAACCCTAATAATAGTGTTTACTATAGCTACCAGCCCAGTGGTTATGTCACCAATTCACAAGATTGTAATGATTGGGATGCAGAGGCCACCCCTAATACAATTTGGTATTACGATGGGGATAAAGATGGTTATGGTCATAATCAGTTATTGAGTAATGGTACGATACCACCTGCGATCCATCAATGTAATCAACCTGAGGGTTATGTAGCTAATAAAGACGATTACCATGATGGAGACAAGTTTATCACTAATGTAGCACCCAGGAATTTTTATAGGGATGCCGATAAAGATACTTTTGGTACTGCTGCCATACAATTTTACCGTAGTTTTCCACCAGATGATGAATATTCTTATGTCACCAATGCCAGTGATTGTAATGATGGTAGTGCAGCGATCCACCCCAATACAGTTTGGTATAAAGATGGAGATAATGATAGTTGGGGAGATGCTAGCATAACCCAACAACAATGTGCCAAACCGTTAGGTTTCATTCTTCGTGCAGGTGATTATAATGATGAGGATGAGTTGATCACCAATATCGCACCTAGCTATTTCTACAGAGACGCGGATAACGACACCTATGGAGATCCCAACACACAAACTTACCGTAGTTTTCCTCCGGTTGATCAATATAGTTATGTTCGTAATGGAGATGATTATAATGATGAAGATGAGTTTATCACCAACATAGCACCCCGTTATTTCTACAGAGACGCGGATAATGATACATACGGAGATCCTAATGATCGTGTATATCACAGTATCCAACCTATAGGCTATGTGTTGGACAATACCGATCAATGTCTGGGGGAGTTTGGTCAGTATAGTGGTTGTATCATTCCCCCGTATATAGAAGCCAGTTTGAGTAACGAGAATTATGTGTTTACCAGGGTGTTTCAAAAAGAGATGACTACAGCTACCGGAATAGCACTCAGAGAAGATGTTATCGAGAGTGTAACCTATTATGATGGTTTGGGTAGGCCCAAACAACAACGTGCTATCGCAGCTTCTCCTGATCTGGGAGATATCGTTACCCATATACAGTACGATGCCTACGGCAGACAAGACAAACAATACTTACCTTATGTATCGAGTAACAATGGAAGCTATCAAACCGTCAACGTTACTAATGATATCAATAGCTATTACCTAAACAAGTATGTAACCGATTTTCCTGGGATCACTAATCCAACACAAGTCAATGCATATTCACAAAGCATTTTTGAAGCCTCGCCACTCAACAGGGTATTAGAGCGAGGAGCTCCAGGTAAGGATTGGAAGGTTGACACACTAAGTAATACAGATCATACCATCAAATTTGATTGGACTACTAATACCGCATTAGATTCGATCGCTAATTTTGATGTGAATTTTGAGGCAGGCGACACCAAAAAGCCAGTACTCTTTCAAAATGGATTTTATACTGCGAATCAGTTATATGTCTCTATTACCAAAGACGAAAACTGGGATCCTAATCAAACACACTCAGATGATCATACCACCAAAGAGTATAAAGATAAATTAGGGAGAGTAGTCCTGAAACGTACATATAATAACGGCATTGAGCATGACACCTATTATGTACATGATAGTTTTGGAAATTTAACCTATGTGATTCCCCCCAAGGTCACGATTGCTGATGGAGTATCGGCCACCGAGCTTGCCGAACTCTGTTACCAGTATAAATACGATTACCGAAACCGACTTATTGAAAAGAAGATCCCGGGCAAAGGAGATGCTAATACTTTTGAATCTATTGTCTATAACAAACTGGATCAGCCCATCATGACCCAGGACCCTAATCAAAAAGTAAAGGGAGAATGGCTTTTTACGAAGTACGATGCCTTTGGCAGGGTGGCGTATACTGGCAAGATCACCATACCCAATAAAACCAGGGAGGAAATACAAGCAGAAGCTACTGGTTATACTGGTGAGCTATGGGTACAACGTAGTAATGCCGTTATGATAGGTGATGTTACCATATATTACAATGATGGAGGCTATCCAAAGGCACTTAATGCAGAAGTACTCACCATCAATTATTATGATGATTACGACTTTTTAGCCAGTGAAGGTACCTTCTTTAATAATCCTATTACAGTATATGGCGAACCTATTACAGATCGTACCAAGTCCTTACCAACAGGAACGAAAGTAAAAACCTTGGATACCTCCTATTGGACAACAACGGTAAGTTACTACGATAAAAAAGGAAGGTCAATTTATGCAGCGAGTAGTAACGAATATCTAAATACTACTGATATTATAGAAACCAAACTGGATTTTGTGGGTAAAGTAGAGAAAACCAAAACAACTCATAAAAAAGGCAGCAAAGCTGCGATTGTTACCAAAGACGTATTCGAATACGATCATATGGGAAGACTCACCAGTCAAACTCAAAAGATAGGCAACCAGGATACAGAACAGATCGTAGCCAACGAGTATGATGAATTGGGACAATTGGTGAGCAAAAACGTTGGTGGATTAGCACCGAGCACTGAGGCTACTCGAAGTGCGGGCTTACAAACCATAGACTACACCTACAACATTCGCGGTTGGTTAAAGGGCATTAATGATATCAACACCATAGGCAACGATCTCTTTACCTTTAAAATTGATTACAATACAGGAGCAAACCCATTATACAACGGTAACATCTCCAAAACTTCCTGGCAAACAGCCAATGATAACATTACCAGAAGTTATGACTATACCTATGATGCGCTCAACCGTATTTTAAAAGCAACTAGCAATAACAATCGTTATAACGTATCTGGTATCCAATATGACAAAATGGGGAATATCGAAAGTTTAACCAGAAACGGTTGGCAAAACACTTCAAGTTATACCAATATGGATATATTAGCTTATAATTATGATGATGGTAATAAACTAAGAAAAGTAACCGATACCGGTAATGACCATTATGGTTTTAAAGATGGTACCAATACTAACGATGACTTTGCCTATGATGAAAACGGCAATATGATTGTGGATCAGAACAAAGGCATCTCCAGCATCATTTATAACCATTTAAACCTGCCGGAGACAGTTTCGATAAGTAACAGTGAAGGAACCGGAACTATTTCTTATATTTACGACGCCACTGGAGCGAAGCAAAAAAAGATCGTCACAGAAGGAAGTTCTAATATAAGTACTGAGTATGCGGGTAATTACATCTATAAGAATGGCAACCTGGAGTTCTTTGAACACTCAGAAGGAATTGTAGAAAAAGAAGCCGATGGGTATAAGTATGTCTACCAATTTAAAGATCATCTGGATAACATTAGATTATCTTATAAGGATGCAAATAAAGATGGTACCATTACCCAGGATGAGATCGTACAAGAAAAGCATTATTATCCTTTTGGCTTACAACATCAATATGGAGGAAGTGATCCAAGATCTGCTATAAATGGTAGAAATCATAATTATGGTTTTGGTAATAAAGAAGAGCAGGATGAACTTGGTTTAGGTTGGATAGATATTACTGCTAGAAACTATGATCCTGCATTAGGAAGATGGATGAACCTTGATCCATTGGCTGAAAAGTATAATGAATATTCTCCCTACAATTACGTGGTAAATAATCCTTTACTTTTTATTGATCCGGATGGGAAAGACCCTATAAACCCTCAAACTGGTAGGCCATATAAGATAGATTTGTGGAATCATGCACCAATTTTTGGCTCTATTGATTACAATAAAAGTAATAGAGATAATACACTTTATGAGAGAGCAAATAGAACTTTATTTGGAATTCCAGGATTAACTTTGCCTAGACAAAGAGATTCTTTTGATGGTTCTTGGGGCGAGGGAGTAAAAACTATACGCCATCGAACTTTATCATCTAATGAAATATCAGATAATGCTAGTAATTTTATAAGAAATGAATTTGGGGTAAACTCTAAAGATAGAATATCTGCACCCGGAGCTCCAGTAGATAATATTTGGAGTAAAGCATCTGATTCAGGTAGCTATTCTTTTTTTGCACCATCTTATTCAGAAAATGAAATTAGGGTTGACTATGATAATATACAGGCAATCAATGTTGAAGATAATTTTATAACTAGTATTGTTGATCTAAAAAAGAATGATCAAGGAAGTTATGATGTCTCCAGTTTAACTACATTTTCAGTAGAAAAGGGAGAAACTAAAAAAAGGGAAGTCAAAACATTTTTTGGCTTATTTACTAAAACAGAGAAGTATAGAGAACTAAGTGTACAGGAGACAACACAAAATTTTGATACAGGAACAAGTGAAACGAAAAATTATAAAAGAGAACAAATTATTAAATAGTTATGATTTTACTATTATCAATTATAGGTTTTTTTATTAGCCTTTGGAAAGGTTTTTCAATTAGTAAATTTAGAGATAAGGTTATTTTTTTTCTATTTGGCGGTACTTTTTTGTGTCGCGTGATATCATTATATGACCCAAATATATTATACCTTTATATTTATATTTTTCTGTTAAGTTTAGGATTAGTATTAGTAATAGTAGAAAGTTTAATTGTAAGAAACAAATTTTTGACTTTCACACTTATAATTTTTCTAGCTTTTGTGTTAGGCTCTTACTCAGCTTTCATGGAAATGCCTTACAAGTATGAAATTTTGGTATTTAGAATATTATTAATTTTAGGACCGTTTGTTTATCTTTTGACTCACCATGTTAATGTGAAAAAAAATCTGATATTTCTAAATATTCTGATTCTATTACTTTTTACTATTGAAATTATTGCTAAATATCAAAGCAATTGGTTCATTTAAGTAATTTTAGAGATTTTTATAATATTAAGAAGCAGCTACAGCAATGTAGCTGTTTTTTTACACTCTAAGGTGGAATAATCAAAAAATATCGTTAATACTCCATCCCGGCTGCCGCTAGAGTGATCGCTACCGCTAGAATTTTTCTAGTGGCGGTAAAGCTTGGCGGGTGAGAGTAGAAATAAATAATGACAAAGACCAGTTACATCAATTTGTAGCTGGTTTTTTATGTTCCAAAATAAAATAATTAAAAAATATCGTTAATACTTCATCAAATTCATGTAGTTCATCTATTAATTAAGGGAAGTGATCGAAAAGTCACCGTTAAAGGGTATTTTTCCCCTACTGTAGGTCTTGACATGGGTTGTTATTAGTAGTAGGTTTGGTCCTGAATTACAAAAAAAGGCGAGCCAAATGAATGTCACTAAACAAATCAACCTAATTAAACGAGTAGACCAGCTTATTAGACTACAAGCCACAGGTACCCCAGAAGAATTAGCTTGCAAATTAGAGGTCTCTAAATCAAAATTGTACCGTATCATCAATATGATGAAAGAATTTAATGCTCCTATAGAGTACAATACGATGTTAGAAACATATACTTATAAAAAAGAAGTACAATTTAGCTTTGGATTTTACACGCAACAGAATACTATATTAACAGCCAACGGTACTTAAATCTAGTGTAAAAAAGTTGCAAAGATTGATATCAACCACTCTTCAATAGAGTGGTTTTTTATATTCAAAAGTAAAGTAAACCAATCCAAATATTCAACTCATTAGCAAAACATATTGGATGATGCATAAGAACCATACCTATTAATATGATTTCATCACGCAACCTTTTTGTTTTTTTACCATCTATAGTGAAAGCAAAAATGAACAAAGAAGGAGAAAGGTGAGTTATGAAATTTCTTAAAAGAGTTATAAGACATCACCATGATGGTTGTACGATTACTAATATTAGTAATTGTATAGTTGAAGGTGGCTAGCTTCGTTATTAAATGATTTTAATCTTTAAAATTAATAAATAACGAATTAGCCAAAAAATCCCTGGGAAATCTATTTCCAGGGATTTTTTTATTCAAGTTGCTGTTATTCTTGCATATTACACTATGATTTGTAATTTTGCTCGAAATAGTAGATCTTTTAACTTAAAATAGTAGTATAGCATGCAACTGTACAATAAATTAAGTGCAAAAGAAAGAGCAGCGCTCATCGACGAGGCCGGTACCGACCGGCTAACGCTATCTTTCTATCAATACGCACACATTGGCAATCCAGAAATTTTCAGAAATCATCTTTTTATTCATTGGGACGAGCTTGATGTATTAGGTCGAATTTATGTGGCTAAAGAAGGTATCAATGCACAATTATCGGTTCCAGCACCCAATTTCAAAGCTTTTAAAGAGCATTTGGATAGTATTTCTTTTTTAGAAAATGTGAGGCTCAATATTGCCCGGGAACAAGATGTCAAGTCGTTTTTAAAACTGAAAGTAAAAGTGCGTCATAAAATTGTTGCAGACGGATTAAATGATGAGACCTTTGATGTAACCAACAAAGGAGTTCATGTCGATGCGTCAACATTCAATGAATTGATCGAGGATCCAGAGACCGTTTTGGTAGATATGCGTAATCATTATGAAAGTGAGATCGGGCATTTCAAAAATGCAGTGACTCCAGATGTAGATACTTTTAGAGATTCTCTTGATATTATCGAAGAAGACCTTAAAGATCATAAAGAAGACAAAAAACTGGTGATGTACTGTACTGGCGGAATTCGATGTGAAAAAGCCAGTGCATATTATAAACATAAAGGCTTCAAAAATGTATTTCAGTTAGAGGGCGGTATCATCGAATATGCAAGACAAGTTGAAGAGAAAGGTCTCGAAAATAAGTTCTTAGGTAAAAACTTTGTTTTTGATCATAGAAGGGCCGAACGCATATCTGATGAAATAATTTCAAATTGCCATCAATGTGGAAAACCTTGTGATACGCACGTAAATTGTGATAACGAGGCCTGTCATTTATTATTTATTCAATGTGAGAATTGTGCGGCAGAATTAGAAAACTGTTGTTCTACGGCATGTATGGAAATTAACAGATTGCCTTATGAAGAGCAAAAAGCACTTAGAAAAGGGAAAGGAAACAGTAATAAAATATTTAAAAAAGGACGTTCTGAAGCATTGAAATACAAGAAGTAATACGCACAGAGACTAAGATACTGTAGAAGATAATTTTTTTTATCCTCTTTTCCTAGTATCTTTAACGATTAAGATGTCAAGATCTATCGGTTTTGACAATAGTAAGAACCATATTTGCTGTGATTGCGGTTGCAAGCAAATTTCAATATTAAGAGTACATATGGGATGTAGTAGTTGTTCCTCCGGAAAAGACGGACAACCAAAAGGATGTAAGAATAATGGTACTTGCGGTACCGATGGTTGTAATAAATTAACAGTTTTTGATTGGCTCTCCAACATGTCACTTCCTAGTGGCGCTGCTCCTTTCTCTTGTGTCGAAATACGATTTAAGAACGGAAGAAAGGGTTTTTTTAGAAATGCAGAGAATCTTTCTTTAAGTATTGGGGATATTGTAGCTACAGAAGCCTCACCAGGTCACGATGTAGGGATAGTTTCTCTTACCGGCGAATTGGTTCGTATCCAAATGAAAAAGAAAAAAGTTGATTTGGATAGTGATGAGATTAAGAAAGTCTACAGAAAAGCCTCACAAAAAGATATAGATATTTGGCAAAAATCCAGAGATAGAGAAGAAACAATGAAAGTCAGGGCAAGAGAAATTGCCATTAGACTTGATTTGCAAATGAAAATCTCTGATATCGAATTTCAGGGGGATGGATCTAAAGCTACTTTTTATTATACTGCCGAGGAGCGTGTTGATTTCAGACAATTAATTAAAGAGTTTGCACACGAATTTAGTACCCGCATAGAGATGCGTCAAGTTGGTTTTAGACAAGAGGCGGCTAGGTTAGGGGGGATTGGTTCTTGTGGACGCGAATTGTGCTGTTCTACATGGCTTACCGATTTTAGATCGGTAAATACCAGTGCGGCAAGATACCAACAATTGTCTCTTAACCCACAAAAATTGGCCGGACAATGCGGAAAATTAAAATGTTGTCTAAACTATGAGTTAGATGCCTATATAGATGCATTAAACGATTTTCCTAAAGCCGAAACCAAACTGTATACAGAAAAGGGTACAGCGGTTTGCCAAAAAATAGACATCTTTAAAGGATATCTATGGTATGCCTACGAAGGAGAATGGATGAATTGGCATAAGATCTCTACCGAGCATGCCAAAGAAATAATTGCAGCGAATACGAATAAAGAAAAAGTTGCAGGCCTTGAAGAATTTGCTTCAGAACTATTAGAAGATACTAAAACAGATTTTGAGAACGTTGTAGGGCAAGATAGTCTTACTCGATTTGATCAACCCAAACACAGTAGAAGAAGGAGAAAAAATCGAAACAAAAGAAGAAATACAAGTAAAGGAGGAGGTTCTTCAGAAAAACAGACAGTCGCTACAAATAAATCAAAAGGAGGAAATTCTGAAAATAAAAACACGGGTAAACCAAAAAATCAACGTAATAAAAGACATCGGTCACGTAACAGAAACAATGATAAATCGTAGGTTTGTTATATTATTTTTTACGCTAATTGCTATAACTTCTTGTGACAAAAAACAAGTTTTTGACGAATATCAAACAGTGTCGAATGCTTGGGAAATCGAAGAAGAAATCAACTTTACCTTACCAGAATTAGATAGCTTAAAGACATACAATTTATTCATCAACGTGCGCAACAATAATTCGTACAGATATAGTAATTTGTTTTTAATTAGTGAAATGAAGTTTCCAAACGGGAAAGTGATCACCGATACCCTTGAGTACGATATGGCTGCACCTAATGGAGAATGGTTAGGAACTGGTTTTTCTGACCTTAAAGAAAATAAATTGTGGTATAAAGAAAATGTTAGTTTTGCAGAGCAAGGTAGCTATACGATCAAATTACAACATGCCATGCGAAAGAATGGCGAAGTAGATGGTATATATTCTTTGGAAGGAATTACTGATATTGGATTTAGAATAGAACATGCTCAAAACCCTTAAAAAATGGCAAAGGCAACACCTAAATTGACAAAAAAGAAAAGAACAAATATAAAAAGCTCGGGATTTAGTACACTCAAGTATATAAAAGCCTTTTGGATAACATTTGCATCAGGAATTTTTCTAATTGTCCTGTTGTTTCTTTTTGCAAGCTGGGGATTTTATGGCGAAATGCCGAAGTTTGAAGAGTTAGAAAACCCGCAAAACGATCTTGCTACGCAAATTATATCTTCAGATGGGGTGCAAATCGGTACTTTTTTTAAAGAAAATCGTACTCCGGTGAGTTTTGAAGATCTGCCACAACATCTGGTAGATGCTTTAGTAGCTACTGAAGATGCCAGATATTATGATCATTCAGGAATTGATGCCAGAGGGACATTACGGGCGTTTATTTTTCTGGGTAGTAAAGGGGGAGCCAGTACCATTTCTCAACAGTTATCAAAACAATTATTTACCGGTGGGTCTAGAAATATTTGGGAGCGTTTTAAACAGAAACTAAAAGAATGGGTAATCGCCACTCGTTTAGAGAGACAATATACCAAAAATGAGATCATCACCATGTATCTTAATAAGTATGATTTCTTAAATCAGGCTATCGGTATAAGTTCGGCATCAAGAATTTATTTTGGCAAAAAACCAAGCGAATTAAAGGTAGAGGAAGCAGCCGTATTAGTAGGGATGCTCAAAAACTCTTCGCTTTTCAATCCGTTACGACGACCTGAAATGGTTAAAAACAGACGAAATGTTGTACTTGGCCAGATGGAAAAGTATAATTACCTCTCAGAAAAAGTTAGTGACAGCCTAAAACAATTGCCCCTAGAGTTAGATTATTCTCCAGAAGGCCATTCAGACGGGACAGCAACGTATTTTAGAGAATATGTACGTAGTTGGATGGCAGACTGGGTAAAAAATAATCCAAAAGGCGAGAACGAAGAAGGTGAAACAGAGTATTTTGACATCTATAGGGATGGTCTGCGAATTAATGTTACTATAGATTCAAGGATGCAAAAATATGCTGAAGAGGCCACAGCAGAACATATGGCAAACCTTCAGAAGGAATTTAATAAGCAAGAAAAAAATAACAAAACCAGCCCGTTTAGAGATATAACAAAAGAAGAAAAGGATAGGATTATCGAAAGAGCAATAAGAAGTTCTGCACGAAGAAAGAAAATGCTAAGCGAAGGAAAAAGCGAAAAAGAAATTCGTGCATCTTTTGATGAAAAGACTGAAATGACAGTCTTTAGCTGGAAAGGGGAAATAGACACTATTATGACCCCAAAAGATTCCATTATATATTATAAGCAATTCTTACGATCGGGATTAATGTCTATGGAGCCTCAAACCGGGCATGTAAAAGCATGGGTCGGGGGAGTAGATTACAAACATTTTCAATACGATCATGTATATCAAGGAGCTCGTCAGGTAGGTTCGACTTTTAAGCCATTCGTATATGCAACTGCAATCGATCAATTAAAATTGTCACCATGTGATACCTTACCGATGTCTCAAATTACAATTCCGGCAGGTTCACACGGAGTGATAGAAGAGGATTGGACCCCTAAAAACAGTGATGCAGAGTATACGGGCTACATGAGCCTTAAGGAGGCGTTGGCAAAGTCGGTTAATACAATTTCTGCAAGGTTAATGGATAAAATAGGTCCGGCACCTATTGCTAAACTTGCACGAAAAACAGGGATACAATCAGATATTCTGGAGGTAGCTTCGATTGCTCTAGGATCTGTGGATATCAAATTGTCAGAAATGGTGGGAGCATACAGTACGTTTGCCAATCAAGGAATTTATACGAAACCGGTAATGATCACCAGTATCGAAGATAAAAATGGAGCGGTATTATACCAATTTGTTCCAGAAACACGCGATGTAATCAGCAAAGAAGCTGCTTTTGTAACCATTAACTTGATGGAAGGTGTAACCAGATCTGGATCAGGAACCCGACTAAGAACCGGGCCATCTACGAGATATTCTATCAAAAATGTAGTCACGGGCCATCCCTATGGATTTGATAATCCTATTGCCGGTAAAACCGGAACTACACAAAATCAAAGTGATGGCTGGTTTATGGGAATTGTTCCTAACCTATGTACTGGAGTTTGGGTTGGGGGAGATGATAGATCTACTCATTTCAAGGATACAGAGTTTGGACAAGGTGCTACCATGGCGCTGCCTATTTGGGCATTATATATGAAGAAATGCTATGCAGATAAAACATTAGAGGTTTCAAAAGAGGCTTTCGCTGCACCAGAAAATCTTTCTATCGAAATTGATTGCGAAGCCTACAAAAAACGCAATATTATAAATAATAATTCAGAAGACGAATTTAGTCTATAAGTGTTGTTTGGCTATCGATTAAATTATTGAATTCATCTTGACTTTTAATCATTTTTTAGGAAATGAAAGAGTCAAGATGAGTTCATTGATAAAACTATTCCTTTTCAAACATTGTAATCCTATTTTTTTAGTACTTTTAGTTGGCTAAAATTAGAACAGTATGATTCGTAAAACGGTACCCAATGTTTCTGAAGCTTTATCAGGTATAAAAGATGACATGACCCTGATGCTAGGGGGCTTTGGTCTATGTGGTATTCCTGAAAATGCAATAGCAGAACTTGTAAAATTAAATGTGAAAGGACTAACCTGCATCTCAAACAATGCTGGGGTGGATGACTTTGGTTTGGGTCTGTTACTTCAAAAAAAGCAAATTAAAAAAATGGTTTCTTCTTATGTAGGAGAAAACGATGAGTTCGAACGACAAATGTTAAGTGGCGAATTGGATGTAGAATTGATACCACAAGGAACGTTAGCAGAAAGATGTCGTGCAGCACAAGGAGGTTTTCCTGCAATCTATACTCCGGCAGGGTATGGCACAGAAGTCGCCGAAGGAAAAGAAACCAGAGAGTTTGATGGAAAAATGTATGTCCTTGAGCATGCATTTAACGCAGATTTTGCATTCGTAAAAGCCTGGAAAGGGGATGAGGCCGGGAATTTAATTTTTAAAGGAACGGCAAGGAACTTTAACCCATGTATGTGTGGAGCTGCAAAAATTACCGTAGCCGAGGTTGAAGAATTGGTCCCTGCAGGAGCATTAGATCCTGATCACATACACATTCCAGGAATTTTTGTTCAGCGAATCTTTCAAGGAGAACAATATGAAAAACGAATAGAACAACGCACTGTTCGTAAAACAGAATAATATTTCAAAAATCTTAAAACACATAAATCATGGCAGCATTACGATTAGGAGATGAAGCACCAAACTTCACTGCACAAACTACAGAAGGAGAAATCAATTTTCACGACTGGCTGGGAGATAGCTGGGGGATTCTATTCTCACATCCGGCAGATTATACTCCTGTTTGTACGACAGAATTAGGAACGGTTGCAAAATATACAGACGAGTTTAACAAACGTAATGTGAAAGTTACAGCGTTAAGCGTAGACGGATTAGAATCCCATCATGGTTGGATAAAGGATATTAATGAAACGCAAAGTACTACGGTTAACTTTCCCATTATTGCAGATGAAGATAGAAAAGTTTCTGAGTTGTATGATATGATCCATCCAAAGGCCGATAGTCAATTAACAGTGCGTTCTGTTTTTGTAATCGGGCCAGATAAGAAAATCAAACTTACCCTTACCTATCCGGCGTCTACAGGTAGAAATTTTGACGAGTTGTTACGGGTTATCGATTCATTACAATTAACGGCGTATCATAAAGTGGCTACACCTGCCAATTGGAATCAAGGGGAAGATTGTGTTATTGTGCCTTCGGTTACTACTGAAGAAATTGCGGATTTGTTTCCCAAAGGACATAAAGAGATAAAGCCTTATCTAAGGATGACACCACAACCTAATTTGAATTAACAATAATTATAGAATTTATGTATGCTAGATAAAAACGGAATCGCAAAGCGCATAGCAAAAGAACTAAAAGATGGATATTTTGTTAATCTAGGTATTGGGATACCCACATTGGTAGCGAATTATATCCCTGAAGGAATCGAAGTCGAGTTTCAAAGCGAAAACGGCGTTTTGGGCATGGGACCTTTTCCTTTTGAAGGAGAAGAGGACCCGGATGTTATTAATGCCGGTAAGCAGACCATTACGACCATGCCGGGAGCGTCATTTTTTGATTCGGCAACAAGTTTTAACATGATTCGTGGCCAGCACGTAGATCTTACTATTTTGGGAGCCATGGAAGTTTCTCAAGATGGAGATATCGCAAATTGGAAAATTCCCGGGAAAATGGTTAAAGGAATGGGGGGAGCCATGGACCTGGTTGCTAGCGCTGAGAATATTATTGTGGCTATGATGCATACCAACAAGGCGGGAGCTTCTAAATTACTTAAAAACTGTTCATTGCCACTAACCGGCGTGAATTGCGTAAAAAAGGTGGTTACAAATTTAGCCATGCTTGAAATTACTGATAAAGGATTCAGACTTTTAGAAAGAGCCCCTGGGGTAAGTGTCGAAGAAATTAAAAATGCTACCGAAGGAAATCTTATCATTGAAGGAAATATCCCCGAAATGTCTTTAAGCTAAGTTTTACTCTAATTCTTTCAAATAGTAAACGAATAATAATTAGATGATCACGAATAATAATTTAGCAATAGTAGCGTTATGTACTTTTAAGCCGTTACAAAATAGATTTTGAAAGAAAAATACTACACTTTCAAGATGTTTTGTTATGTCTTAAACCTTTGCTTTAACCCATAAAAACAGGTAAAAGTAGTTTAAATGTTAAAATTTAGTGTATTTCATCGATTTTTAATGTATTTAAACGTCATTATTGAAAATAATTTGCATATTAGTAACCCCTTAACAAACAATGCCCCTATATACATTGTTTTTTAAGTTTAGAAAATGAATTATTAACCCACACAGTTATCCCTATTATGAAAAAGCGTATGAATCGTCTACAGAAGTCAGTTAAACCTACAATGGAATTGATTTCTAACTGTATGTATTTAGCTAAGAAAGTTTTTTTGTTGATGTGATTTTTTTGTTATTAACAAATCGCGCAATCTTTACCCCCAAGTCGCGATGAATGAAACCTGTTAAACTGTTAAGCTTAACAGGTTTTTTTATTTGTTAAATCGACTTGTGATTCTACCTTTTAATACATAAACCAGGGTTAAGATAGCACACCTGTAAAGCTGAAGATTTAAAAAGAATTAAATGTATCATTACTCAATAATTTAATTTTGAAGAAGTCTGTTTCTAGACCTTATATTGAACAAATTTCTTAAGGTCTTCCTAGATGGTGGCTTCCAGGATAGCTTTTTATGAATTCATCAATAGTTTCTACTTTTTATTTTTAGAATCATTTTCCTTTGGGTATAGCGGCTATCAGTTTTTTTGTGTACTCTTTTTTAGGATGTTCGTAAATGATGTCTGCATCTCCATGCTCTTCAATTCTACCATTGTTCATGACCAACAACTGATCAGACATATATTTAACTACAGCAAGATCGTGAGATATAAATATATAGGTAAAACCTAATTTTTCTTTTAGTTCATTCAATAGATTTAGGACTTGAGCTTGTACTGATATATCTAATGCGCTTACAGATTCATCGCAAATAATAAGTTTTGGCTCTAAAGCGATAGTTCTGGCAATACCTATACGTTGTCGTTGACCTCCACTAAATTCGTGTGGATAACGATCAAAATGTTCTTTTTCTAAGCCAACGCGTTCTAATAATTCTATTGTTTTTTCTCTTCTCTTTGTATCATTATCGTACAATGCATGAGCTTTCATGGGTTCCATAATGGCTTTACCAACCGTTAATCTTGGATTTAATGACGCAAAGGGATCCTGAAAAATTAATTGCATTTCTTTTCTAAGACTTCGTATTTGAGATGAAGGCAATTGAGTAATATCGACTCCACGATAGAGTATTTGACCAGCTGTAGCCTTGTCTAGCTGCAAAATTACATTTCCTAACGTTGATTTACCACAACCAGATTCACCAACAAGACCCAGCGTTTCTCCCTCATAAAGTTTTAAACTTACACCATTAACAGCTTTAAGTTCTTTTTTTTCGAATAAGCCTACTTTTGAAAAATAAACTTTTTCTGCATTGATAACTTCTAATAAGGGTGGGCCGCTATACAAATCTTTATGATGTTGTTCTCGTTGTTCTTTGGTAATAATTTCTCGTTGTTGATTGGTATGATTTAGAAAATCTGCGATAGTAGGTAATTCTTTCAATCTTACATCCAGATCTGGTCTTGCACTAATCAGTGCTTTTGTATATTCCTCCTCTGGATGATGAAATATTTGGCTTGCCGATCCGTATTCAATCATTTTCCCCTGGTACATTACCAAAACATGGTCTGCAATTTCAGATACCAAAGAGAGATCATGAGAGATAAACAAAATACTCATCTTATACTCCTTTTGTAGGCTTTTCAAAAGATGTATGATCTCTTTTTGCACAGTTACATCCAGAGCAGTGGTCGGTTCGTCTGCAATAAGAAGCTCGGGTTTGCAGGCAATAGCCATAGCGATCATGATACGCTGTTTTTGTCCGCCGCTTAATTCGTGAGGATAAGATCTATAAGCCCTTTCGGGATCCGGGAGTTTTACCTTTACAAACAAAGACAATACTTCAGCTTTCACTTCTTTATTTGACAATAAAGTATGTTGAAAAAGAACCTCTGCAACCTGCTTTCCGCATCTCATTGAAGGATTTAAAGAGCTCATAGGCTCCTGAAAAATCATGGCAATTTGGTTACCTTTTATGGATTGATATTGTTTTTCAGTAAGATTTGTGATAGATGCTCCATTAAATAGGATCTCTCCAGTTACTTTAGTTGTTTTACTTGGCAATAAACCAAGAACGGCTAAAGAGGCTACCGATTTTCCGCTTCCTGATTCTCCAACAACCCCTAATATTTCATCTTTTTTGATAGTAAAAGAGATATCGTGCAGCACTTGATTGTCAGTTTTTTCTGAAAAAAAAGAAACGCATAAATGTCGTACAGAAAGTAACGTTGTATCGTCCATAATAATAAAGCTAGGTAAATTTAGGGAATTCAATAGTTTTCAGGATTCGTTTTACCAACTATTTTGGTGTGATATTTGTTATATTTATAGCTCAAAGAATACTATGAAGCTATCAAAACTTTCCCTTCGTACCCGCATTTTTATTTCTATGACTTTATTGGTGTTAATAGCTTCGATATTAATAGGTGCGGTCTCTATTTATCAATATAAAGAAGAGGCAGAAGAATATCACCAGGAGCGATTAGAGAGGAAAGAGGAAAGAATTCAGATGGCGATTAATAATGCCTTAAAAAGCACCACCTATCCTGTGAATGAAGAAAATCTTAAATTAATTTTTAGAGAGCGGGATCGGATCTATCAGATTTCGCAAGAACATTCGCTACCCATCAATGTATATTCACTATCTGGTGAGCTTTTGGTAAAGTCTGAAGGTGTTTTTGCGAAAGATACTACCGATAAACAACTTAGTCCTTTAATTCTAGATACCTTAGAATCATTATACGATAAAAAATATCTTGTTAAATCAGAAAAAAACGGAGAAAAATTCTTGACCTCATATACCTATATTACTGATATTCGATCTAAACCTTTAGGTATTTTAAACTTACCTTATTTAGAGGATGACGATCTAATTACCAGGGAGCTCATAGAATTTCTTCAGCGAGTAGGGCAAGTTTATATTTTCATGTTTCTTATTGCCATTGTATTGGCCTATTTTTTATCTAAATACATTACCAGATCGCTCAAAACTATTTCAGAAACTATTGATCAGACGAGGTTAGACAAACGAAATAAACGAATTGATATAGGGGATGCCAGTGATGAGATTCATTCTTTGGTTAATGCGTATAATAGTATGATTGATGAGCTTGAACAAAGTGCTGTAAAATTAGCCAGGAGCGAACGAGAAGCTGCGTGGAGGGAAATGGCAAAGCAAGTGGCCCATGAGATTAAGAATCCGTTAACCCCAATGCGACTAACTGTCCAGAGCTTTCAGAGAAAATTTGATCCTAATGATCCAAATGCATATCAAAAAGTTCAGGAATATAGCGATACTTTAATACAGCAGATTGATACCATGAGTTCGATTGCCTCTGCATTTTCTAATTTTGCACAAATGCCGGCACAAAAAAATGAAACATTAGATGTAGTTAAAATTGTAGGTCTGGCGTTAGATATTTTTAATGAAGATTATATTATTTTCCCTTCAGAAAAAGAGGAAATCATTGCCAAATTTGATAGAACACAGTTGATAAGAGTAGTGACTAACCTAGTAAAAAACGGGATACAGGCCATTCCCGAAGATCGAGTTCCTAAAATTATTGTTGATGTGTTTTCTGAAAATGGTGAAGTGGTTATTACCGTAGCAGACAACGGTGCGGGAATTACTGCAGAAAACAAAAAGAAAATCTTTGAACCTAAGTTTACCACAAAAACAAGTGGTATGGGATTAGGATTGGGAATGGTAAAAAATATAGTGGAAACCTATAACGGAAGTATTACCTTTACCTCGCAAGAAGGAAAAGGAACTGTTTTCAAAGTTAAGTTTCCAAGGGAACCTGTAATTCCTTAGTAATTTGTTTATTATTAGCTGAAACCTGACAGATGCATTCATTTCTTTTGTAAAAACAGATTTTTAAACAGCTTTCTATTTTAAAATAGATCGTAAACAACAATGAACTATCACAAATAATAATAAACAATATGTACACTAATATTCTTACTTCTCAAAACAACGGAATCTCAACTATAACTATTAATCGCCAATCAAAATTGAATGCTCTTAATAAAGAGACCATTCAAGAATTACACGCTGCTTTTAGAGTGGCAGATCTTGATCATGACACCAAAGTAATTATTGTAACTGGTAGTGGTGAAAAAGCTTTCGTTGCCGGAGCAGATATTAGCGAATTTGCTGATTTTTCGGTTAGCGAAGGCGGTAAACTTGCGGCAAAGGGACAAGAGTTATTGTTTGACTTTGTAGCCAACCTTTCTACACCTGTAATCGCAGCTGTAAACGGATTTGCTCTTGGCGGAGGTCTTGAACTAGCCATGGCGGCACATTTTAGAATCGCTAGTGCCAATGCAAAAATGGGACTGCCTGAGGTTTCTTTGGGTGTAATACCTGGTTATGGGGGCACACAACGTTTACCCCAATTAATAGGTAAGGGTAGAGCTATGGAAATGATTATGACCGCAGGAATGATTGATGCTAATCAAGCACTGCAATATGGATTGGTAAACCACGTGACAACATTAGAAGAATTACTTCCGCTTGCAGAGAAAATAGGGGGAAAAATTATGAGAAATTCGTCTGTAGCGATAAGTGCTGCTATTACATCTGTAAATGCTGGTTATGAGGATGGTGTAAATGGTTTTAAAACTGAAATTGAACAATTTGGTAATTGCTTTGGCACCGAAGATTTTAAAGAAGGAACTACTGCTTTTCTAGAAAAGCGTAAAGCCAATTTTCCCGGGAAATAACAACTAAAATTCAGAAAACTACTAATCTGATTTTATAAACGGGCTATTGGATGATCTTGGTAAATCCAATAGCCCGTTTATTATTTTTTACTTATTTACAATACAGTCGTTTTACTAATCTATCGCCTGCATTTGTACGTATTTCGATAAAATACAACCTTGATTTTTTCAATATTTTCTCGGTATTGATAGAAAATACGTTAGTATTAAAATTCCCCTCTTTAATAATTCTGCCAGCAACATCAGAAATTTTGAAAGAGTTTTGTAGCTTCTCCTTATTTGATAGCGAATTCGTTGAGAGTATGTTTACATTCAATATATCATCTACCGGATTAGGATAAATTGATATCGGTGAAGCAATCAAACGCTCTTCTTCTTGTTGAACTTGTCTATTGCCATTAGCATTTTGAGGTATCTCCGAATTGAGCAATGTATTTAACTGTCTTCTGAGTTCTTCGTAATTTGATAAATCTGTACCTGCGAGATTCTGAAGTAAAAGATTATTGTTTTCAAACGGATCAGTAGTTAAATTATAAAATTCTTCTGTACCGTTATCAAATACAATAAGTTTATAGCCCGAATTTCGTATAGCTTTGCCGTCAACAGTAGTGTCGGCGCCCTTGATTTCTGTAAAAACCCAATCTCTTACTGAAACTTGCTCATTCTTGAGAATAGGAAGCATACTTTTTGAATCAATACTAATTTGGTCTGGAACCGCCTGCGATACATCAATATTCATTAATTCTAATGATGTCGAAAACAAATCGTTTACATTAACTAATGCGTTGCTCACCCTACCGCCATTAATTATATCTGGACCTGAAATAATCATGGGTACGTTTACGCCTCCTTCATATAGTGTTCCTTTGGATCGGTTACTATCAAAAGGCGCCTGAACTACTTGTCCCGTTGTACCATTATCACCTACAAAAATAATAGTTGTATTTACAAATTGTCCGGTATTTTTTAAGTGGCGAATTAGCCTACCAATCTCTGTATCCATAGCTTCTACAGACGCCTTAAAATAAGGAACAGGATTTCTTCGAATATCTCTTCGTGATCCACTTAAATTATCAAAACTATGTAATTCTTTTGGAGGTAAATGAAATGGAGTATGGGGATTCATAAATGCTAACCATTGAAACCAAGGCCCTGTCTGTTGATCGATCCATCTAATGGCGTCATCGACATTCTCTGTTGTAGAATAATTTGAAACTTCTAAAGTATTTCCGTTAGTGGTTTTACTCCAATCAAAATAGTCAAAAGCACCTAATAACAATCCAGAATAGTAATCAAAGCCCATTATATTTGGGTTATCTTCATTACCATTATTTTCATCGCTTAAATGCCATTTTCCAATACAAGAACTACTATAATTTGAATTTTTCAAAGCCTTTGGTAGTGTAAATTTGTCGGTTGAAATACCAACACCCCCATTACGCCCCCCGACGACATACTGTATCCCATTTCTAAAACCATATTGTCCAGTCAGGATACCAGCCCTTGTTGGCGAGCATACGGGATTAGACCATGCGTTTTCAAATTGAACTCCAGAAGACGCCAAATTATTAATATTTGGGGTAGGTGCAGGATCAGAACCCTCATTATAGGTAGCCATGTAATCTACTCCTAAGTCATCTGCAATAATAAAGAGAACATTATGCTCTTGCGCGTGCATTGTCCAAGATAAGGTTATCCCGAACAAACAAATAACAATAATTAAATTTTTCATAAGTTTTAAGATTAATTAGTATTGCTAAGACCTTATTAAAATGAAATGGTTTATTTTGCTAATAGACTTGCTGAAAAAATTATAAATTTTGCCCCTTCAAAAAAGGAATTTATATGTTCAGATATAGTTTTTGTACTTTTATATTAATACTCTTAAACCAAATCTAAAATGAAGGCTTTGTATAAAAACCCATTGATCATTATTCTTATTGTACTTTCTATTTTTTGTTTTGTCTATTTTAAAGAATATTTACCTTCTGTACATCTCAAAAACTTAGAACTGAGCAATATTATATCTATACTTGGTTATTTATCTGTTGTTATGTTAGTTGTAGAACAGGTTATAGAAATTTTTGTATTTGACCCTAATCAAAAAACCAAGGTTAAGAAAAAAAATCGTTTAGAAGAGATTGATAAGTACCTGGAAAGTTTAAATGATCCTGAAAATTCAATGATCGTAGATATACAATCATTACCCGAGGAAACAAATACAGAAAAGGTGATTAGATTAATGAAAGAAAAAAGTGAAATAGAAGACTTTTTATTAACCCATGGTCAGCTCAGGCAACAAAGAACGATTACTATCGCCTTTGTCATTGGCCTGATACTTTCCTTATCGGGTCTACGTCTCATGTCTGGTATTATATTGCCAGAATCGGCATCAGAGCTTTCTGAAATACAAATAAAAGTCATCATCTCTATTGATATTGTTCTTACCGCAGGAATTATTGCCGGAGGAAGTGATAGAATGCATCGCCTTATAAAGAGAGCAAAGGAGATTATTGGCAATGATACATTTTAAATGCTTTTATACCTTATAAAAATTCATTTCATCAATATATTGCCATACCTTATGAGGAAGTAATGGCCTCACATTTTTACCAAGAGCAATCGTTTTACGAATAAAAGTAGAAGAGATTTCCATAATTGGTGCGTCTACTTGATGTATTTTTGGATGATCCTCAAATTGTGTTTTCAGCACTCCTTCAGCGATACGGGGATACACATAGATGTGGTGGTTTTCAAGAATTATCTCATAATTCTTCCATTTGTGGAAGCTTTTTAGATTATCCTCACCCATAATAAGGCTAAATTGATATTTGGGATACTGTTCCTGAAGATGTACCAGCGTATTCACTGTATAATTGGGCTGAGGTAGCTTAAATTCTACGTCGCTTGGTTTTAGTTTTGGATAAGATTCTGTGGCGCGATATACCATTTCATATCTATGATGGTTATCGAGTAAAGAGCTTTTCTTTTTAAATGGATTATGGGGAGTTACAACCATCCAAACTTCATCAAGATCAGAAAATTCGGCTATATGATTGGCAATGGCCAGATGACCAATGTGAATTGGATTAAAGGTTCCAAAATATAATCCGATTTTTTTCATGAAAACCCTGTTTTCATTCCCATGAAGACGGGAATCTTTTTTAAATATAAAGAATTACTCCAAAAGAAACTTTTTAACCAATTGATATACTTCTTCCTGGGCTTTTTCGAGATCATCATTAGTTACAATAGCATCAAATTGTGGGGCGGTTGCCATCTCTGTTGAAGCCTTGGCCACGCGCATATTGATTTTGTCTTCAGATTCGGTTTTACGCTTTTTTAAACGAATTTTTAATTCCTCGATACTTGGAGGCTTTACAAATATGGCCAACGTACGATCGGGATAAATTCTTTTAATATCCAAGCCTCCAACTACATCAATATCAAAAATCACATGTTTGCCACTATCCCAGAGACGTTGCACTTCAGATTTTAAAGTTCCATAAAAATTGTCCCGATATACTTCTTCCCACTCTAAAAATTCATCGGCTTTGATCTTATCTTTAAACTCGCGCAGGGACAAGAAATAATAATCTTTACCGTGTACTTCTGCTCCGCGAGGTTCTCTAGATGCTGCCGAGATTGAGAATCCAAGATTGAGTTCTTTTTTATTTAATAAATGCCTAACTAACGTTGTTTTTCCACTACCAGACGGTGCAGAAAGTACAATAAGCTTACCTGGGTTCATTTATAAAACGTTAAGTAGTTGTTCTTTAATTTTTTCGAGTTCGTCTTTCATCTGTACAACCAATTGTTGCATCGGGGCATAGTTGGATTTACTACCGATGGTATTAATTTCCCGACCTATTTCCTGAGTGATAAAACCTAATTTTTTTCCGTTAGAATCATCAGAGTTAAGCGTGGTAGTGAAATATTTGACGTGATTAGCCAATCGCACCTTTTCTTCGGTGATATCAAATTTTTCCAGATAATAGATCAGTTCTTGCTCAAATCGATTTTGATCTACTTCTTCCTTAAGATCAGAAACCGCTTTGTGTAACCGCTCTCGTACCCCTTCTATTCGTTCTGGATCCATAGCAATTACTTTTTCAAGTAAATCACCAATGTTTTTAATCCTTAAATCAAAATCCTTTTCAAGAGCCTTGCCTTCATCAATTCTATACGAATCAATTTTAACTAAGGCTTCGATAAGGGCCTTATTGATCGCTTTAAACTCTTCTTCGTCGATTTCCTCTCTCACAGTTTTTAAAGAATCTGGCATACGAACAGCCATTTTTAGAAGTTCGGTGACATCGCCAGAAGCATCAATGGCCTCTAATTGTTTGATATAATCTTTAACAACGGCTTCATTAATTTTTGTCGAGGTTTCCTCGGCAGTGATTTCAACATACAATCCAAAGTCTACTTTTCCTCTTACCAAGGATTTTGCAATGGTGTTACGCATTTGCAATTCTTTTTCACGATACTGAGAAGGAATTCTGGCATTTAGATCTAGATTTTTACTATTAAGCGATTTTACTTCGATAGTAATTTTTTTTGTAGGTAGCTGAAGGATTGATTTCCCGAAGCCGGTCATCGATTTGATCATAAAAATGTGGTAAAAAGTTGCACGAAGATACGAAGTAATTACGAATGCAGTATAATGAATAATAAAAGTTGAAGTAATAAACTAATAAACACTGGTGGTCATTATAATCTTATCGATGAACTTGTTTTTTTCGAGGAAAAAGCCTTTAATCTTTCCTGATTCCCGAAAACCCATTTTACGGTACAAAGCTATCCCTGACATATTGGTTGTATAAACTTCTAACCAAATTATTCTTAGTAATTTATTCTGTTTTGCCCAGTCTAATACATTTTGAATTAGAATAGTACCTATTCCTTGATTTTGCCATTGTGTATGAATGCCCATTCCCAGTACTGCAGTATGTTCTATTTTCTTACGCCAGCTTCCGGTCAGATCAATGTTTCCAATAAGAACTCCATTATTTTCGGCTACCAAAAGAAGACTGTTATTTTGGTTTTGATAGCTTTGGATGAGTTCTTTTTCTTCACCTTCATCATTTGGATATTCATAACCAAACAAAGGAAGGGTATCTGTATTTTTTATATATTGTAGTTTGAGTCGAAGAAGTTGATTTGCATCTTCAGGAATAGCTTCTCGTATTAGAATTGATTGACTAGATTTGGACTGATATGTTTTTGAAGAATAATCCAAGACTATGCGTTTGGATTTTTATCACGAATTCTTTTGTACAATTTGATTCCTAGCATCAATAAAATGGCTAATGATACGATTCCAAGAACCCCATAAATCCAATTTACAGCATCTCGAACAATCACTAAAAAGATCACAGAAAATAAGATTATGGTAGAGCCTTCGTTCCACATACGCATTTGGTTCGATGTCCATTTTATGATATCATGTTGTAATTGCTTATATATTCGATGACACATGCCATGATATACAAAAAGTAACACTATAAATCCTAACTTAACATGCATCCAGGGTTGTTGTAACCAGGCTGGCATTAAAATTAGTAACCAAACCGCAAAAAGTGTGGCTAAAATTGAAGAGGGCCAAGTTATGATAAACCACAACCGCTTGGCCATTAATTTAAGCTGTTTGCCTAATATTTCTTTTTCTGGTGAAGGTTTTTGAAAAGCTTCAATCTGGTATACAAACAATCTGGGGATATAAAATAGACCTGCAAACCAAGTGATTACAAAAATCAGGTGTAGGGCTTTTATGTAATTATAATATTCGAGCATTTATTAGGCTAAGATTACTGGCAAGTCACATGGATTGGAGTCAAGGTGTAAATGAGTAAAATTGTCCCTCGACTCCGCTCGGGATGACGGAGCCCATTAAATTAGATTCAAAGGTATAAAATAATCAGGTACTGTCACCTCGAGCGTAGTCGAGATGCACTAGACACTTAAAAGTTTAAATTTTCCCTTGACTTTGCTCGGGATGACAGTGGTGCAATCCATACACTTTATTCCACAAAAAGATAATTAAGTTGCAAGGTATTAAACGCTGCATTAAATGCTGCAATTTCTTCTGAAATTAATTTATCAAATGCCTGCAATTGCTCTTCTATCTTTTTAGAGAGTTCATTTTTTACTGCAATATCCTGCTCTGTAGGGCCAAAATCACCGATGCCCACCAAAGAATTGAGGTGCCCTAACTTGTTGGTTAACTTAATTGGGAAGTTGAGTGGATCCTGATTGCTCTTATTTTTGGTTTGGTATAAAGCTTTTTCAATCTCACCAAACTGTTTTTGTAATTCTGAAGCCTTTTTTACCAAATCTTTGGTCTTTTCTTCATCTTTATATTGTTTTTCAAATGCCTTAAGCTGTGCACTGATCTTTCTGATTTTTTTAATTGATTTATGCGCTTTGTATACAGTTGTATTGACACTGGTAATAAAATCAAATTGTGCTTGCATTTGTGGTAATGTTGCTTCCGTTCTGGGATCAGCTACTATGGTAAAGGGTTCTCTGGAAACTTCTTCACCATTTACGGTTAAGCTCACTTTGTAATTTCCGGGTACAGCCTTAGGCCCATCTAGATTTGCCCACCACAAGATCATACCTTCTAGTTTTTCGGCACCGTCACCTCTCATATTCCAGGTAAACCTATTAGCTCCTTTTTTAATATCTTTTAGTTTGTCTTTTTCTTCTTTGGCCTTAGTGCTAAAAGATTTGATTGTGTCATTTTTGATATTGAAATAGGTAAGGGCGATGGTGTCTTTATCCTTGTCAAAATTCTTAAGATAAAAATAGGTCATCACTCCAGCCGGATGATTCGTACCTTCAGTTTTAGAATTTTTTACACTTCTGCCAGCCATTCGATATGCTCTTTTTGGCTGATACAAAATGTAATCCTTTGTTTTTAAGTTATTGTTTAATTGATGTAAAACGGTTAGGTCGTCGATAATCCAAAGGCTTCGACCTTGTGTTGCAACAACAAGATTGTTTTCTTTGATGGTAAGATCAGTAATGGGTACAATTGGTAAATTTAGCTGAAAAGATTGCCAGTTTTTTCCATCATCAAACGAGACGTACATGCCAGTTTCTGTTCCAGCGTATAATAACCCCTTACGTTTGGGATCTTCACGTAAAACACGTGTAAAATGTTCTGGTGCGATTCCATTCGTAATTTTGGTCCAAGATTTGCCGTAATCTGTAGTCTTGTAGAGATACGGAGCAAAATCACCAGATTTGTATTTGGTTCCTGCAATGTAGCAGGTGCCTTCGTTAAAAGTACTAGGTTCGATACTGTTGATCATCATCCATTCTGGCATGCCTTTTGGAGTCACGTTATTCCATGTTTTTCCTCCGTCCTGACTTACATGAACCAATCCGTCATCACTTCCTACCCATAGCAATCCCTCTTTTAGCGGGCTTTCGGCTGCAGCAAAAATGGTACAGTAGTACTCTACCGAAGTATTATCCTGTGTAATAGGTCCGCCAGATGATTTTAATTTTTCAGGGTTGTTTCTGGTTAGATCTGGGCTAATTACCTCCCAGCTTTGCCCTTCATTTTCGGTAACATGTACGTGATTCGAGAAGGTATATAATTTGTTAGGATTATGTTTTGAGAATAGGATAGGAAAATTCCATTGAAAGCGATATTTCATATCCTCGGCGCCATGCCCCATAGGATTATCTGGCCAAACGCTTACCGATCGAACGGTTTCAGTCTTGTGATTAACACGGGTTAAAAATCCATCATAACTACCGCCATACACAATATCATTGTTTTTAGGATCGACTGCTATATGAGCCGATTCTCCACCTGCGGTGCGTTCCCAGTCATCTTCAGAAATTGAAGAAGTGGTACTCCTATGGTTAATACGAATGGTTGAGTTGTCTTGTTGTGCTGCATAAATACGATACGGAAAACTATTATCTGTAGTTACGCGATAAAACTGCGAAGTTGGTTGGTTATGGTATGTGCTCCATGTTTCTCCACCATCATACGTGATTTGAGCACCACCATCATCCCCAATAATCATACGATTTGGATTTTCTGGCGCGATCCAAAGATCGTGATGATCCCCGTGCGGAGCTCTGTAACTATTAAAGTTTTTTCCACCGTCTTTACTTTTATGATACGAAACGTTTACAACATACATCACATCTTTATCTTTTGGATCAGCATAGATTCGGGAATAGTACCAGGCACGTTGGCGTAGACTACGATCACTATTTAATAGATTCCAGGTTTCACCACCATCATCACTACGATATACTCCGCCTTTTTCTTTGTTTTCAACAATGGCCCAAATACGTTCGCTATCTACTGGTGAAACGGTAACTCCCATAATCCCCAGAGTGTCTTTGGCAAAACCTTTATTTTTTGAGATTTCTTTCCAAGTTTCACCACTATCAGTACTTTTCCATAAGGCAGAACCGTCACCACCAGAACTTAGACTATATGGAGTTCTTCTGGCGTTCCAGGTAGAGGCAAACAAAATCCTTGGGTTATTAGGGTCCAGCGTTAAGTCTACAGCTCCGGCATCGGCATTAGCAAAAAGCGCTTTGTTCCATGTTTTACCACCATCAGTACTTTTGTAAACACCCCGATCTTGCGTAGGTTTATAAATATTTCCTAATACCGCTGCATAAACAATATCTGGATTGGTTGGATGAATCGTTATTCTGGGGATATGCCTACTTTTTGGGAGACCGGATTGCACCCATGTTTTACCGGCATCTACACTTTTCCAGACACCATAGCCAGAGGATACATTACCACGAAGTGTTTTCTCGCCACCACCTATATAAATTACATTGGGATCACTTTTGGACACCGAAATAGAACCGATAGAACCCCCAAAAAATCCATCTGAAATGTTTTCCCAGGTACGACCACCATCGGTTGTTTTCCAGACACCACCACCTGTAGCTCCAAAATAAAACAAGTTTGGTTTGTTGGGAACACCAGTTACAGCAGCACTTCTCCCGCCTCGAAATGGTCCGATTAAACGATACTCGAGAGCATCATAGAGCTCTTGGTTATAGGTTTGAGAATTGGTTGTAAAAATACTTCCGAAAGCGAAAAAGAGTACACAAAGTACTCTATAAAAATATGAGCGCATGTTTAGTTGAGTTTTAGTTAAAATACCTTAGCATTTTATACATGTAGATTTGATGGGACACTAAAGTCTGGAATTAAAAATAATTTTAAAAGATTTTCACGTAATTTTAACCTTGTATACGATCAGATCATTCTTAAATTTGAAGTAATGCTTCAAAAGGGTTTCATATTAGTACTTAGCTGTCTTGGTGTTATCCAGGCTATGTTTCTGTGCTTTTACTTATTTACTTTAAAAAAAGGAAATAGAAGGGCTAATCGGTTCCTAGCTTTTATTTTATTAGCATTAACGATTCGTATAGGCAAATCTGTATTTCATTACTATATCGAGGTAGATCCAAGAATTAGAAATTTAGCCATTTCTACCATTTTGGCAGTAGGGCCTTTTTTATGGTTTTATGGGAAGTCACTTTTTGAAAGACAAAGCACTTTTTCAAGCCAACAATATTTACATTTGCTACCCTTTGGATTGTTTGTTCTATTTAGCCCAATAATTCCAAATAGAGGAGATTTGGAGTCCTATTTTGCCTATGGGCTGGTTTTTGTTCATCTCGGAATTTATCTGAGTATTTGTTGGTGGCATATTTTAAAGGTAAAAGACCAAATTACACCGCAGCTTTTAAAATGGTATCGCAATATCGTAATCGGAGTGAGCCTGATCTGGATTTTATATGTTGGAATTTTGATGAGATGGATTCCATTCTATATTTTGGGTGCAATTTCTTTTTCATTCTTAACGTATCTGTTTTCATACCTTTTATTGAAGCGGCATATATTTACTTTAGAGAAATATAGCAATTCAACTATTGACAGGCTAACTTCACAAAAAATGCTTCAACAGGTAAAGAGTTTGCTGGAAGAAAATGAAGTATATCTGGACAGTGGTATTTCTTTAAATAGCATTGCACAGAAACTTTTTGTAACTCCACGAGAATTGTCACAGGTGATTAATGAAAATGAACAAAAGAATTTCTCTGAATTCATTAATCACTATCGCATCCAAAAAGCAAAAACCTTCTTGATCGACCCTAAGTATTCTAATGAAAAAATTGCCACGATTGCCTATGATTGCGGATTTGGTAACGTAACTTCATTTAATCTGGCTTTTAAAGCTGAAACTGAAATTACTCCAACACAATACAGAAATAGGTTTAGAGTTGCTTGAGTTTTAGAATTAACTCAAGTGCTAGTATCTTTTTAATAAACATTTTGGAGTTCCTTCTCCTTGAGGAGAAGGTCAGGATGAGGGGATTTTCATATCAAAAGCCCTCACCTTAGTCCTCTCCCGGAGGGAGAGGAAACTGTTATTTTGATAATAAAGTATTAACTAGCACTTGATTTATCTGAAAGCCAAAATTCTTCAAAAAAGGACTTTTTACCTCTTCGAAAAAACCTTAGTTTGTTCGAAGAGTTTCTTTCTTCAAAACCCCAATAATTCATTTTAAAAATCATGTTTTTTAAAGGCTTTTGAACAAAATCTTCCCATTTTGCGATTGAAAAACCCCAAAAATCAAAAAATGAAAAAACTTGTTTTCCTATTATTTCTCACGGCCATAGTAGGTTGTGGCAAAGAGAAAAAACTGGTTCATGTTTCAACCAAAACAAAACCTATTAAGGAAGTTATTGTTGATAGCCTGAAACATCCCTGGAGTATAGCCTTTCTTTCTGAAGAAGAGGTATTGGTTTCGGAAAAGGATGGTGATCTTTTAAAGGTAAATCTTTCTTCAAAAAAGAAAAAAGTGATCAAGGGATTTCCTCGTGATTTGACAGATAGTATTCGCGTAGTTTGGCGGGGGGATAACTCAGGTATTTTTGAAGTACTACTACATCCAGATTTTAAAAACAACAATCAAATATATCTTTCTTACGCAGCCAAGAAATTAGATAAGGGGAGTGCTACAAAAGTTGTTAGAGCCATCTTGCATAATGACTCTTTGACTGATATAAAAATTATGCTCGAAGCAGGACCATATCTAAAAGAGTATCATCATTATGGTGGCGGAATGACTTTTGGACCTGATGGTAACCTTTATCTTACGATAGGAGAACGATTGTTTAAGGAAATTGATGAGCCTGAAATTCCTATAGCACAAGACTTGAAAGACAAACGGGGTAAAATCTATCGTCTTCATCCCGATGGCAGTATTCCTGATGATAATCCAGATTTTGGTGGGGAAGCTGTACCCGGAATGTATGCATTGGGTATTAGAGCGGCACAAGGAATCACAGTGCAACCCGAAACAGGCGAAATATGGTTTAGTGAGCACGGCACACGACAAGGGGATGAAGTAAATCAACTAAAAGCCGGAGCAAATTATGGTTGGCCGATTATCACTACCGGGGGATATCGAAGTCGAGACTACGTGCCCCCAACTATTGAAGGAGCGGTTTTTACTGATCCTATTTGGTACTGGCAACATACTGTAGCACCAACCGGGCTTATGTTTTATACCGGAGATGAGTTTCCCGAATGGAAAAATAATCTCTTGGTACCCGGATTATCAAAAGGAAGTCTATGGCGGTTTAGAGTAGAAAATGATACGATCAAAAGTGCAGAGGAATTATTTATTGATGATCGCGTGCGATCCAGAAAAGTTGCTCAAAGTCCCGAAGGAAAATTGTATATGCTTACCGATGAAGATAATGGTAAGATTGTAAGAATCAAAAACGAAACAAATTAGCGGTCTTCTCGGTCGAATTTGAGGGATTTTGATATTTTTTTTGAATCCTGACTCAGCCTGAATATAACGAAGTTAAGTGCCCGATACAGAAGTAATTTATACCAAAACCAGAAAACATGAAACTATATTTTTTGACCACTCTTTTTTTAATGCTTACAAGTGTAATTTTTGCCCAATCTGAAGAAGATCAAATCAAAGCGGCAATTCAAAAGTATATTGAAGGAACATCCTATAACAAACCAGATATGATCAAAGAAGCTTTTTATGAGGAAGCGAGATTGTTTCTTTCTCATAAAGAAAAGCCAGTATGGATCGTATCGGTGTCAGAATATGCTTCCTGGTTCGGAAAGAAAGAGCAAGGTAAATTTAATGGACGAGTGGGAAACGTACTTTCAATCGATCAAGAAAATGACATTGCCCTGGCAAAAGCTGAAATTCTAGCCAAGGGAAAAGATATACGATATGTAGATATTTTTATACTAAAGAAAATTAACGACAACTGGAAAATTATTAGTAAAGCAGCGACAAGAACAGAATAACAACTTGATATTAAAAGAAAATTTAATTATAAGACATAGTTAGTCAAGTGCCTCGTGCGAAACCACAGGATAGGTAACCTTAAATCGCTCTCCATAGAGTGAAGAATACACAACTTCGACTTTTATATTTTTTAGCTCGTAGACGAAGTGTTGGATGTAATCAGGATGATTTAAAAGTAAAAGAGTCCACTTGTCATTTTGAGGGATTACAAGATCTTTAAATAGATCGCGATTATCCTGATAGGCTAGAGAATCAGTTAGATTTTTAAGTTTTGCAGTATACGACGCAAGATTTGCAAAATTTTTGAATTTTTTGTTTTTATGCTGTATGGTTACATCATGAATAATGGCCGGTCCTGTGCCAACATTTTCTATGGAAAGTAGATAATGAGATTTATCATCTTGTATATGCCAGCTATGTAATAATGATAATCTTGGCCAAACAGAGGCATGTTGTTGCTGTTTAAGAATATACGTTTGATAAATAGTTGCAATTAAAGCACAAACGCTAATAGCGATAGCAGCCATAGAGGTGATTTTCTCTGGTTTAAGTTTCTTTAAAAACCCAAAGAAAGAACGTTTTTTAGCCATAGCATATGATTCAATTGAATAATCATTGTACTGGCAAAGATAAAATAATATTATGTTTCAGAAACAGTGATGTTTTTTCGTATCTCGCGATTCAGGAAATACCCGGTAACGATGGTTGCCAAGATATCGGCGATCGGGAACGAAATCCAAACGCCCAATTCTCCATAAAATTTGGGTAAAATTAGAATCAGTGGAATAAAAAAGAATCCCTGTCTGGATAGTGTAAGTAATAAGGCGGGCGTAGCTTTACCAACTGCTTGAAAATACGCAGCACCAATAAGTTGTAAAGCTATAATTGGTGTTGCTGCAAATACCCAGCGCATAGGTTTCGCAGTATGAGTTAGAACAAATTGATTTAAAGCCAGCTCTTTTTCACTAAGATCCGGGTTTTTGCTTAGGAATAGCGCAGTAATTTCTTCTGGAAAAATCATTAATCCAATAAAAACCAAAGTTGCTAGAAACGCAGCATATTTTATTGCGGTATTTATAGATTCTCTTACACGGGGATATTGTTGTGCACCATAATTGTATCCCGCAATGGGCAAAAACCCTTGAGTAACTCCAAAAACAGGAAATAAGGCAAACATGAGCATTCTTCCGATAATTGCATAAACTGCCACCAACCCTTCTTGCCCAAGATTAAACAAAATGTTATTCATTAGTAAGTACGTAATACTTACGACAGCTTGTCTTGCAAGAGTGACACCACCCAGAGACGCAATTTCAGAAACAATTTCTTTTTGTAACCCAAAATGACGAAAACTGAGTTTAAGTTCTGAGTTTTTTGAAGAGAAAAACCAGAAGATATATAAAAAACAAGCCAGATACGATCCTGTGGTTGCCCAGGCTGCACCGTGCATGCCCATATCCAGTAGATTAATAAAAACATAATCCATTAATAAATTACCTAACGTAGGAATGATCATGGCGATCATCGCAAATTTGGGTTTGCCTTCGGCACGTATGACAGTATTCCCCATCATTGCAAATCCTAAAATAGGAACTCCATATAAAACTATAGTGTAGTAAATCTTTGCCGGATCAAAAATATCACCTTTTCCTCCAAATTTTGGGATGATTTCGTCTACAAATAGTAACCCGATAACTACCAGAGATATGGTGCAGATTAAGGTAAGAATTACTTGATTTCCAAAGGTATGTAGTGCCTTTTCTGTATTATCAGCCCCTAGAGCACGGGAGATAATACTCGAACCACCTATTCCTATTGCCATACCTAGAGCAGCGATAAAAAAGGAGACTGGTAATACAACATTAATAGCAGCAATAGCTATAGAACCAATCCAATTTCCAACAAAAATCGAATCGATTAGAATATTTAATGACATAACCAAAATCCCTATAGAAGCAGGAACAGCCTGTTTGATCAATAATTTTCCAACAGATTCGGTTCCTAATGCTTCAGAAGTGACTTTTGCCATTAATTAGGTTGTTTTCTTACGTTTAATATGATACTCTAAGTCTTCCTCGATCTACATAATAATATTGCCAATCACCTCCAGAACCTGTGGTCCAAAGATCCAGCATAAAATAACTAGTCCCAGAGTTGTTTCCTAATACTTTGTAAGTTTCGACTGCCCTTCGCTCTCGATACCAATCTAGAGAACGCCTTGGCTGGCACCGTTCTGGTCCATATAAGTATTGATTAAGAAAAAAGGCATATCCTTCTCCGAATACTTGTGCTTTTCCATGTTCATCGATACAAACAGCTGTTCTTTCGTCTATCCCAATTCCTTTTCCTCGTATTCCCCAATCTTTATTAATTCGTGCCAAAAAAGTAATATGACGTCCTCTTCGATCAGGATCGTCGTAATGAGTATCCGTTATCACATTTCTTAGATACGGATTATCAATAAAATTATGTTTTTGAAGCGTTAAATTCTCGTGATAAGGATTTCTTAGTGCGTCCTCAGATCGAATGGTTCCGTTCATAGCATCAAAATATATTCCGCCTTGTATGGCACACCCTGCACTTGTACCTCCGATGACTACTTTTTTGGTATTTCGAAGATAATTTAAAGCAGCTTCAACCTTTGTGTCCTTCCAGTATTGAACATAGTTGTATTGATCTCCACCTGCAATAAAAACAGCCTCAGCATTACGGATGGTATTTTCAACAGACAATGAGTTAGCTTTTTCTCTAGAGTCGATAAGTAAGGTCTCTACAGAATTTACGTTCCCCAGATCAAAAAGATACTGGTTATAAGCATCGGCGCCTGTGGACCGAAGCACCACTATATCTCCACCACCTGATTTATTAATCATCCATAACATTGCTGCATCTACATCGGTGCTTCCACCCATCAAAAGAGTTCCGGCAGAGGTGCTTGTATCAACATTACCAGAATCACCCACAATCCCGATAGAGGCATCAATATTTTTTTTGCCTTGTTGAGTAGTTTCAGGTGAGGCCTTAATAATTTCTTGGTTTTCGCAAGAAGATATTCCTATAGAAAAAACAATAATTGTAAGCAATGAAAAGTGTGCATTTTTCATAAATTGTTGAGTTAGTTAAACAAAGAACTCTCTAAAATAGCTAAAATAAATTTGTCTCGTCTATATTGAGACTAAACCGGAGTTTCAACAGAAATCCACTCATTAACCCAATTTGCCAAAACATCTGCCCAATCATCGCGATCATTAAGACAAGGAATAGTTGTAAATTCTTTTCCACCGACTTCGTGAAAAATTTCTTCACCTTCCATGGCAATCTCTTCAAGGGTTTCTAAACAATCTGAAACGAATGCCGGAGTAACAATCGCCATTTTTTTAGTGCCTTCTTTTCCCATTCTCTCAATGGTTCGATCAGTATAGGGTTGTAACCAGGGATCAAACCCTAAACGGGATTGAAAAGAGGTCGAAAATGTACCATTCTTAAGTCCTAATTTTTTTGCTACTTGCACGGTGGTCATCTCACATTGATGGCGGTAACAAAATTCATGTTGTTCTGATCCTTTTTTGAAACAGCACTTGCCATCCATTTTACAATTCCCATTGGTGATATCACTTTTTCGAATGTGTCTTTCGGGGACACCATGATAGCTAAAGAGCAAATGCTCGTAATCAAGATCCTTTAAGTGCTCTGAAATACTTTTCGAAAGAACTTCGATATATTCTGGTTGGTTATAAAAAGCAGGGACATCTGTAAATTTCATGTTTGGAAAGTGTTCTTGCCTAAGTTCTTCTGCTAGCACCAGTATAGTTTCTGTTGTTGCCATTGCAAATTGAGGATACAACGGGATGATCATCACCTCATCTACACCTTTGTCATGTAATTCTTGCAATCCTTTTTTGATACTCATAGAGCCATAACGCATGGCCAAACTCACGGGTATCGAAGTGCGATCGGCAACTTTTTTTTGTAATCTTTCTGAAAGGACAATTAGTGGAGAGCCTTCATCCCACCATATTTTTTTATAGGCGGCAGCAGATTTTTTAGGCCTGGTGTTTAGAATTATTCCTTTTACTAATAAAGTTCTAGCCCAAAGCGGAACATCAATCACTCTAGGGTCCATCAAAAACTCACCAAGGTATTTCTTAACATCTTTAGGATCTGTGCTATCCGGGGATCCCAGATTTACAAGAAGAACTCCTTTGCTCATAATTTTTCTTTTTTCATTAACAAAAATACAAACTATAAAGTGTTATGATACTAAAAACCATAAGAGTTTTTGATACAAGGATTTATAAATGTTACTGTAAGAACCATTCAGATTTTATAGAAAACAATCAACCTTATAAATACGTTAAATTCTGATAAACTGAAAGTTGACTGATTTTATTTTAGTACTTTTAGATGGAATAAAAAAAGCAAGATGAACCCGATTCAATTAAGAAAGATTTAGTCATTAAAAACTATTTTTTTTAATTGTTTAGACTGTGTATACAGATATGGGTTGCATGTGACCGTTAACAAACAATAATTAGAACACATGAAACGTATAATCGTAGACGTTGAAAAAGACAAACTACCTTTTGTTTTAGAATTACTAGAGCAATTTGATTTCGTCTCTGTATTGGTAGATACTACAGAAGAAGATCAAGGAATGTATGACTCAATAGTATCTTTACAAAAAGGAGTGGGAATTCCCAGAGTGGAATCAGCAGACTAGATAGTCTTTAATTAAGACTCATCACATATTTTTTTGGAGTAGTGCCAAATTTCTTTTTAAATGCGGCAATAAAATGGCTTGCCGTACTGTATCCTACCTTCAGGCCTACTTCGTTTACATTATGACTTCCTGATGCGAGCAGTTGTCGGGCTACCTCCATTTTGTAATCAAACAAGAAAGCATAAACTGGTTCACCATAGATTTGTTTAAAACCATCTTTTAATTTTTTTAATGGCAATCCTATTTCTTTAGATAATTCCTGTAAAGTAGGAGGCTCTGCCATTCTTGCAATGATAATTTCTTTGGCTTTTCTAATTTTTAATACATTTTCTTCGTCAACCAGAAAAGGACATTGCTCTGTATCTGCATCTTCCGGCCGATTAAAATATAGACTTAACAGTTCATAAGCCTTCCCCTTGAAATATAATAGTTTAATAGACCGATGAAGACTATAATTCATTATTTGATTTAAAACTACTGCCATCGAAGGTGAAATACTGGCATCGGTATAGTATTTTCTATCGCGATTGCCCTCACCAAGAAAAGGAATAAAGTCTGCCTCTCGAGAAAATAAAGAATGGAATTTCTTAATAGAAATAAGAATCGTAATTAACCAGGAATCTTTTTCCATTTCAAGATTCATGGGTAAATCTCGTTGCGGATTGTACAGTAAAAGAGAATTTTCTTCAATAAGATTGATGGCATAGCTCCCATTGTTAAAATTGAACTTAATGGCTCCTTTTATACAGAAGTGAAATTGAATGAAGTTACTATTAATATCGCGTATAACTCTTTGATTATCATGAGTTTCGTTTTGAAATTTTAGAATTAAAAAACCGTCTTCAATCTGGGTTTCCTCTAAAATCCCTGGAGCGTTATTTTTTAGTTCAATTTCCATAATGGCAAATATATTTTATTTAGAAACAATTTAAACTATCGAGAAAAGTTTTGTTTGATTGTAGCAAAAATAGAGGTTTTAGACGGTTTTAAGGTAAAAAACTATCGATAATACCACATTTCGTTACTTATTATTCTTCTAGCGTTATTTTTTAAGGATTTTGTAAAATACTTTTGCTTCAGTAAACGGAATAAAAAATACATGGAGCCCCATCTGCGAGCTAAAGGAAAACATTTTTATGCAATCGGTCTTAGTTACAAAAAAGCTGACGCCGAGGTGAGAGGTCATTTTAGTGTTGGGAATGAGGCCAAAAAAAATATCCTTTTACAAGCTAAAGAAGAGGGGATTTCTTCTCTTATTGTTATTTCTACTTGCAATAGAACCGAATTATATGGTTTTGCAGAGCATCCTTTTCAGTTAATCAAATTACTTTGTGAACATACGCACGGTACGATAGAAGAATTTGAGAAAGTAGCCTACGTTCACAAAAATAGTGCTGCTGTTGCTCACCTTTTTAAGGTGGGTACTGGGCTGGATAGCCAGATTCTTGGTGATTTTGAAATTATTAGCCAATTAAAAATAAGCTTTAAGCAATCCAAGAAAGAGGAAATGGTAAACCCTTTTATGGAACGTCTGTTGAATGCTGTGATTCAAGCAAGTAAAAGAATTAAGAATGAAACCGAGATTTCTAGTGGCGCTACTTCAGTAAGTTTTGCAGCGGTACAATATATACTAGCAAGAGTACCTCATGTTTCTGACAAGAACTTATTGCTTTTTGGTACTGGAAAGATAGGAAGAAACACCTGTGAAAATCTAGTAAAACATACCAAGAACGATCATATCGTTTTAGTTAATAGAACTAAGACCAAAGCAGAAGAAATTGCAGGAAAGTTTAATCTTGTAGTAAAAGACTACGCTAACATTCAGTCTGAAATTGCAACTTCTGATGTACTTATTGTAGCTACAGGAGCGCAAAAACCTACAATTTCTAAAGAATTGATCCATTCCGAGAAGCCCTTGCTTATTTTGGACTTGTCTATTCCAAGAAATGTAGCAGTCGATGTCACAGAGTTGCCTAATGTAACCCTGGTACACCTGGATGATCTTTCTAAAATGACCGATCAAACATTACAACGTCGAAAAGAGCATATCCCAAAAGCCGAAACTATTATTGAAGAGATAAAAGTAGAGTTCGACAGTTGGTTGGAAACTAGAAAATTTGCACCAACCATCAAAGCCTTAAAAAATAAACTAACTTCATTAAAAGAAGCAGAGATTAATCTGCAACGCAAGAAATATTCAGATTTTGATGAAGAACAGGCAGATATTATCAGTAGCAGAATAATCCAGAGAATTACCAATCACTTTGCCAATCATCTTAAAGATGAAAACACTTCGGCAGATGAAAGTTTAGAACTGATTCAGAAAGTTTTCCAATTACAAAACAAATAGTCTTGGGCAGAATAATTCGAATAGGTACCAGAGATAGTGAATTGGCGCTTTGGCAAGCCCGTACGGTACAAAATCATCTTCGTGATTTGGATTATAGTACAGCGCTTGTACCGGTAAAATCTACGGGGGATATTATTTTGGATAAACCATTATATGAATTGGGAATCACAGGGATTTTTACCAAAACCCTGGATGTAGCTATGATCAATGGCGATATTGATATTGCTGTTCATTCTATGAAAGACGTTCCCACTGCTTTGCCTAAGGGAATTGTTGAAGCGGCAATATTAAAAAGAGCTAATGTAAGTGATATTTTGGTACACAAAGGAATAGGCTTTCTGGAGGATGGAGGTACTATTGCAACAGGTAGTCTTCGTAGAAAAGCGCAATGGTTACATAAATACCCAACACATGCTGTTATGAATTTAAGAGGGAATGTGAATACTCGTATGCAAAAACTACAGGATAGTAATTGGAATGGCGCCATTTTCGCAGCAGCAGGATTAGAACGTATTGATCTGAAACCAGAAAACTATATTGATTTAAATTGGATGGTGCCAGCTCCCGCACAAGGAGCTATGTTGGTAGTTACCAAAGATGATGATGTGTATTGTAAAGAGGCACTTGCTCATTTAAATCATAAACCATCAGAAATTTGTGTGCATATAGAGCGAGCATTTTTAAGAGAATTAGAAGGAGGGTGTACCGCACCAATTGGTGCCTTAGCAACACTAGAAAATGATTCAATTCTTTTCAGGGGAGCGTTGTTTAGCCTTGATGGCCAACATAAGATTGAGGTCATCAAAAAGGTAAAAATAGGTGAAGAGCAAAATTTTGGTCAAAATTGTGCACGTGAGATTTTGAAAAATGGAGGTAAGGAATTGATGGCGAAGATAAAAAAGAATCTAAAGTAAAAATATAAAAAGGCACTCTTATTCACTCTCCTTGAGGAGAGGGCTAGGGTGAGGGGTTACATGAATGTAAAAACTCAAATATCAAGATCACTTCGAAAAGAACAAACCAAAGCTGAAGCAAAACTTTGGAAGCATCTTCGTAACCGTAGATTTGAGAATTTGAAATTCAGAAGACAACACCCATTAAAAAAATATATTGTTGATTTCATAAATATGGATAATCGACTTATTATTGAATTGGATGGAGAATACCATAGTGATATTCTTCAACAAGAAAAGGACCAATTAAGAGATTTGCAGCTTGAAGCTTTGGGATATTCAGTTCTTAGATTCGAAAATAAAGTAGTATTTGAAAATCCTGAGATTATTTTTAGAAGCATTCAAAATAATATAGAAAGCCAAGAAGAAGTCCCGCCGTACATAAATAATCAACAAGATGAGAGTAATACCGAGTATCACCCTCATCCTAACCTTCTTCCTCAAGGGAGAAGGAACTGTTCTATTCTATCCACCAAAAAACTTACAACTGCTCAAAAAGAATTGTTGCTTAATTCTGGGATTGGTTTTGTAGCGTATGATGCTATTAAGATCGAATTGTTGGATGTTGATGTGCAAGACGAGATTCAAAATATGATCTTTACGAGCAAAAATGCGATTAAAGCGGTTTTAAATTCTAAAATAAACGTTTCAAATTGTTTTTGTGTAGGTGAAAATACAAAAAGACTTTTAGAGGAAAATGGAAAAAAAGTAATCAAAACTGCTTTAAATGCTTCAGATTTGGCTAATTTCATAGTAAAAAAGCATAAAAACGAGTCTTTTTTGTTTTTTTGCGGAAATTTAAGAAGAAAGGAGCTGCCAGAACTTCTGAAAGATCAAAAAGTAGCATTAAAAGAGCAAATAGTCTACAAAACGAGTTTAAATTCAAAGAAATTTAATCGCTCGTTTGATGGAATTTTATTTTTTAGTCCATCAGGAATTCAAAGCTATATTAAAGAGAATACAATTGGCAGGAGTATCGTTTTTTGTATTGGAAACACAACAGCTTCTGAAGCTAAAAAATATACAGAGCATGTTGTAATAGCAAACAAGCCTACCGTAGAGAATGTTATTGTTCAAGCGGTGAAATATTTTAACCAAGATTTGTCATCCCAGACTTGATCTGGGATCCATCTAGAATAACGTAAAACGATAAAAAGATCCTGAAACAAGTTCAGGATGACAGCTAAGTTATGACACATATTAAAAACGACCTATTTCTTAAGGCTCTTAAGGGAGAAACAGTAGAGCGTCCGCCGGTTTGGATGATGCGTCAAGCGGGAAGGTATCTTCCTGAATTTATGGCGTTAAAAAGAAAATACGATTTCTTTACTCGTTGTAGAACACCTGAGTTAGCTTCAGAGATTACCGTGCAGCCCATTGATATTATTGGTCCTGATGCAGCAATTTTGTTCAGTGATATTTTGGTCATTCCGCAAGCGATGAACATCGAAGTTGAGATGAAAGAAGGCATTGGCCCCTGGTTGCCTAACCCAATTAGATCGCTCAAAGATGTTGAGCAAGTCATTGTACCCAATATACAAGAGGAGCTGGGATATGTTATGGATGCCATCAAACTGACTAAAGAACGTTTGGATAATCGAGTTCCTTTAATAGGTTTTGCAGGTTCTCCCTGGACCATTTTATGTTATGCTGTACAAGGACAAGGATCAAAGAATTTTGATAAGGCGAAAGAATTGTGTTTTACGCAACCTGAAGCAGCACATCAATTATTGCAAAAAATCACTGATACGACTATTTCCTACCTTAAAGCCAAAGTTGCAGCCGGAGTAAATGCGGTACAGGTATTTGATAGTTGGGGAGGCATGTTATCTCCAGTGGATTATCAGGAATTTTCCTGGAAATATATTCAACAAATAGTAGACGTGTTAAAAAAAGAAACCGAAGTAATCGTTTTTGGTAAAGGATGTTGGTTTGCATTACAGGAAATGGCAAAATCGGGTGCATCTGCACTGGGTATAGATTGGACTTGCTCTGCCAGAAATGCGCGTTATCTTACAGGTGGCAATATCACGTTACAGGGTAATTTTGACCCATCAAGGTTATTGTCACCACCGGCCGAAATTAAAAAAATGGTCAAGCAAATGATTGATGAATTTGGCAAGGATCGATATATTGCTAATCTAGGTCATGGTATTTTGCCCAACATTCCTGTTGAAAATGCCAGAGCATTTGTAGATGCAGTAAAAGAATATAAGGGGTAAGAATGAATATTTGGAGCACTGTAAAAAAGTTAAGTCTGCAAGAAGTATTCTCGCTAACTTTTTTAATGCTTCGCAAACCTCTTTTGATTTGGCCAACACTAAAAGCAACAAAGCAAACACTACATATTAGTGATAAATTTTATGGAAAAACTCACCATGCTAATGGAAGAGAAAATGCATTCAGACATGCATTGTGGAATCTTTTGATTTGTAAAGTTGCGTATAGAGTTAATAAAAATCAACAAAAAGCTGTAGATTGGGCTAAGCAAGTGACAGATTTGCATGAGGACCTTTCTCCTAATAATCATCTTGAAAGAGAAATGGATCTTCATAATAATGGGGTAGGAAGAGAGCTTTTTAGTTCACTTGTTGGTAAATCTGACACAGAAATAGTCGAATATCTAAGACAAAAAACAAAAATGTCTGTTCGTGTTAAAAATAGTAATGAGATAAAAAATTTTCCTAGAATCTTAGTTCATCTTTAGTACAATGAAAGAATTTTTAAACAATCTGAACAAGAAGTATGTTTTACTCAAAAGAAGCTGGTCTCCACAACAAAACTTATTCTACGGTTTTTTAACCTATGTTCTAGGTGGCTTCATTCTTTTAAGTCTTCCCTGGTTACAAAAGGAATCGGCGCCACTGCTGGATCATTTATTTATTGCCACTTCAGCAGTCTCTACTACAGGGTTGGTTACTATAAGTGTTTTCGATACTTATAATATTGGCGGACAGCTTGTGGTGATGATTCTCTTTCAATTAGGAGGTATTGGATACCTGACTTTTACCACATTTATGATTTTGTCTACTACCAGAAGAATAACCCATTGGCATAGAAAACTGTTAAAATCGGAATTTACACTACCAGTAACGATAAAAATTAAAGATTTCCTGAAATCTGTAATTCTTTTTACATTGATCATGGAGGTTTTGGGAACTATACTTTTTTTGATAGCATTTATGCAAGAAGGTAAATCTTTTTCTGAGGCGATTTGGATATCGATATTTCATAGCATAAGTGCTTTTTGTACCGCTGGATTTAGTCTTTTCAATTCTGGTTTTACTGAATACGTAGATAATTCTTTTATAAATTTCATCATCTCCTTTCTAGCGATAGGAGGATCTTTAGGTTTCATCGTAGTGACTGATTTTATTCTTTGGTTTAAGAAAAAAAGTCATAAATTGAGTTTTACAACAAAGATTATTTTTATAGGTTTCTTACTTTTACTAAGCTTCGGTTTTGGGTTCTTTTATTTCTTAGAGCCTACTGTTGCAGATTTACAGGGTAAGGAGAGATTTTTAGCTGCATTTTTTCAATCGATGACAGCAATGACTACGGTCGGGTTTAATACTGTCGACTTTGGTAGTTTTGTACTACCCATGTTATTGGTTACTACATTTTTGATGTATATAGGAGCATCACCCTCGGGTACTGCAGGGGGTATGAAAATTACAACACTTACAGCGGTTTTTTCTATTATGAAAAGTAGAATAAGAGGCAGTAAAAAAATCACTTTCTTAGGCAAAACTATTCCTTTTGAACGGCTATACATTGCTACTTCTTCCTTCATATTTTATACCACCATAATTTTTTTCGGAACCTTTTTGCTTACTTTCTCAGAATCCTTTGAATTTGAAAAAATCTTATTCGAAGTGGCTTCGGCACTGGGAACCGTAGGATTAAGTACCGGAATAACAGGAGGTTTATCAAGTGTAGGCAAATCTGTCATTATTCTACTAATGTTTATCGGTAGGCTTGGAGTTCTTACTTTTGGTTTAGCGATATGGTCCAAAACAATTACTAACGAAGAAAGAGAAGTGCTAGAAGAAGATATAGCTGTTTAGTTTTAAATAACTCTTTTAGAAAGCCGTCATTTATAGGTAGATTGATCAAACGAAGTAATTATGGTAAAAAATTTTATTAATGCAATTAAAGCTTATTTTGGAACATTCAACCTGATTTCAAAACTTGGATTATGGAAATATTTTGCAATACCTATACTAATTAGTCTAGTTACAGGAGTCACTTTTGTTGCATTAGCCTATTCTTTTTCAGATAATTTGGGCCGTTTTATTTCAAAGATTTGGCTTTGGGAGTGGGGGTCAGAAACGTTTTCGACAATAAGTACCTTTATCGGTGGATTAGTAATTATTGTGTTGGGGCTAATTCTATACAAACATATAGTTATGGCTTTATCTGCACCGTTTATGAGTCCGGTTTCAGAAAAGATAGAAAAGTATCTATTAGGAAACACGGGAAATACTACCTCCCAATCATCATTTGGAAAACAATTGGCAAGAGGAATTCGTATCAACTCGCGTAATTTACTCAAAGAACTATTTTTTATGGTTCCTCTTTTGATTATAAGTTTTATTCCGGTAATCGGAATTGTAGGCACCATTCTTATATTTTTAATTCAGGCATATTATGTCGGTTTCGGGAATATGGACTATACGATGGAGCGTCATTTTAACTATAAAGAAAGTGTGCAGTTTGTAAGAAAACATAGAGGAACTGCTATTGGTAACGGGATGGTATTTGTATTGATGCTCTTTATACCAATTATTGGTTTTATTATTACTTTGCCCATTTCGGTAGTCGCAGCATCAACAGAAACCGTAAAAATTTTGAATGAAGAGGGATTGATAACTGGTAAAATCTCTACAGAACAACCTAAAGAAGTTGAAGGGTAGGCTTTTGTTCAGTAAAAAAATGATACTTCAATTATAATGAAAGATAAATTTTACAACTACATACAAAATCTTCAGAATACGATTACAGCCAAACTTGAAGAATTAGATGGCAAAGCAACGTTTCAAGAGGATATCTGGAAGCGCACAGAAGGAGGTGGCGGAAGAACCCGAGTTATCGAAAACGGCGCTGTGTTTGAAAAAGGAGGAGTAAATATTTCTGGCGTGCATGGAGCACTTCCCGAGGCAATGCAAAGTTATTTTAAGGTCGGTGATGTTGACTTTTTTGCATGTGGGTTATCACTGGTACTGCACCCAAGAAATCCTATGGTACCTACCGTACATGCGAATTGGAGATATTTTGAGATGTATAATAAAGAAGGAACCATAGTAGATAGTTGGTTTGGTGGAGGTCAAGATTTAACTCCATATTATCTTTTTGAAGAAGACGCAAAACATTTTCATCAGGTTTGTAAAACTTCATGTGACGCACATAATACAAACTTTTATCCTTTATATAAGAAAAAGTGTGATGAATACTTCTATAATGCACATCGGGGAGAAGCACGTGGTATTGGAGGTTTATTTTTTGATTATTGTAAAGCAACAGAGGAAATGTCGATGCAAAATTGGTATGATTTTGTAACCGAAGTAGGCGATAGTTTCTTAAAAGCATATGTGCCTATTGTAGAAAAAAGAAAGGATTTGTCGTATACCGAGCAACAAAGAAATTGGCAAGAAATTCGTCGAGGGCGATATGTAGAATTTAATTTGGTTCATGATAAAGGAACCTTATTTGGATTAAGAACAAATGGAAGAATTGAAAGTATCCTTATGAGTCTTCCGCCCCATGTACAATGGCGCTACAACCATCATCCAAAACCGGATAGTGATGAAGAAAAATTGGTTAAAGTGCTCAAAAAATCGGTTGAATGGTTATAAAGTGATTTTTTTTTATTATATTGCGAGCCAATCACTTAAGTATTATCTTATTGTGATTTAAATATTTAACACAAATGCCCTATGAAAAAACTTCTACTATTGTGTATTGTAATCCTTGCTACTGGTTGCGAATACTTGTCTAACGGAGTAGCAGAAAATTCAAAATTCCCTAAGTTTAAGAAAAACACAATCGAGTTTAAAAACAATACGATTCTTCTTACAAGTGGATATACCAAGACTACGTCAGAAGAGTTTAAAAAGAGAGTAAATTTGCTTGAGGATAAGGCAAAATTTAAAACGGTTGCGCTTCAGGAATTGGAAAAAATCGAAAGTAAAAAAGTAGATTATGAAATTTTCGTTCACGAAGATAATGTAGAGAACTATATATTCGTGTATGCTTGTGATTTCTATAAGTTAGACGAGCACAGAGCTGCCCGTGTTGTGGCAAGTCTCAACGATCAATTGAAAGACGAATCAAATGATCAAAAAGTAAAATATAAAAGAATCCATGGTAGATATTTCTTTACTCCAACGTCCAAAGTAGTAAAACTTAAATATCTAAAAGCCTACAAAACAAAAAAGAAATTTCAAACCGAATATATTGTAGCTTCCAAAAACGGAGGTATCGGATTGTCTATCAGTAATGTTGAAGATGTAGATTTTGAGAATTCTATAAAAAAGCTGGCCGTGAAATAAAATTGATCATAGTATCAACCTTATTGAATGCCGTATATACGATTTAATTAATGAGTCGATATACGGCATTTTGCTTTTTATTTACTACTTTTCTTTTTGGTTGATCCCTAAAAAATTGTTCATGAGAAGGATTGCACTATTTCTAATGCTTATTTTTCTGGTAAGTTGTGCTCGCAAAGTAGAACCTACCATAGAAAATATCAACAAAATATTTGCTTCAAGAGACTTTACATTTGAGTTTCATAAAAAAGGCGGTAATTGTAAATCATTAAGTTTTAGAAATGACTATCTAGTTTACAAAAGCGATCAACCAACAATTCGTCGGGAAATAACCTATGATGAAGTGCTTTTGATTAATAATTTTATTCAGAAGATTGTGAATGTTCATTCTGGCATACTCGATCCAGAAACCAATTCATACTATGTTATTAAAAATACTGCGTATAAGGCGATTATTGTTCCTGAGCAGGAGGATTATTATTTTGAGGCTTTAATAAAAACTTTAAGGCTAGATTGAAATTACAACTAGAACTTTATTATTTTGAGGAATTAAGAGGGATAATCCATTAGGATTAACGAACTCATTGTGGGTAATTTAACTCGATTATGTTAATATCTGTTTGAATAATGTTATTACCATTCTTTATTTTTGCAATTGACTAATTTAAGGGTAATTTATGTTGCACATTGAGACGAATGATGAGATTGAACAATTACGCCAGATGGCAAATTATTTTCTGGCCGATTTTAAAGAAAGTCATAATTCTGCAAGATTTACTTTTGATAATGAGCACGGTAAGGGTCACATTTCTACGTACCAAGTATTTCCTGGCTTGGTAGCCAAAGTGTATAATGTAAAGCTAACCAAGGAATTGAAATTTACCAAAAAGGAAAAAGGAGATCATCCTACTTATTTTATTTACTGTGTAAAAGGATACTATTACCATAAATTTGAGAACGAATCTACTTTAGAAAAAATTTCAAAAAATCAAAATGTTATACTATCTGGCAATAATCTTAATGGTCATGAGATTTTTCTTCCTAGTGATGTTGATTTACAAATAAGTATTCTTTTTTTGAGTGCTAACAAGTTCGAAAAGGTAGAAAATAGAAAAGCTAAACGTCTTGATAGTGCATTGAAAAATCTTGCCAATAATTTTGAATTGGATCAGAAAAGCAAATTTTTTGGTGAAATCAATCCCGAGACTTCTCAGTTTGCCGAAGTACTTGTCGAGAATAAGAGAATTGATGTCATTGGTATGTTAATTACAGAGGGTGCCATATTAAATACTTTGGCCTCTCAATTGATAAATCATGAACAATATAGAAACACATCGAAAATTACTAAAATTTCTAAAGACGATTTAAGAAAGATAATCGATCTTGGAGATTATATTCGAGATAATATTAGTGCGAGAATAAGCATAGATCAACTTGCTCGAATATCAGGGTTAAACCCAAAAAAATTGCAAAAAGCATGTAATTATCTGTATGGTGAAACTGTTGGGAATTTAATCCAGCGTCTTCGCGTAGAACGGGCAAGACAATTGTTGCAAAATACAGAATTGACAGTATCTGAAGTTTGCTATAAAATAGGGTTCTCGAGTCGTAGTTATTTTTCAAAAATTTTTTCAGAGCATTTCGGAATGCTTCCATCTGATTTTAAAACTCATATTGGTAAAGAAGGGATTATCTTCGAATTAAGTTATAAATCAAAGGCTTCAAATGATCTGTCAATTCTAGATTTAGAGAATCTTGTTGCAGAAGCTGTTGTTAATAATTTAAACGATTCAATAACGGGTGCCCTTGTATATTACTCAAATGTCTTTTTTCAAATAATTGAAGGCTCTAAATCTGATATTTTAAGGCTTTATGAAAAACTATTAAAAGATAAACGGCATTATGATATAGAGTTGATTTGGCAGGGGATTAAACCAAATCGCACTTTTGGAGACTGGTCGTTGGCTTTCCTTGGTGAAAAAGCGGATATGGATATTGATAGTGTTAGTGCCAAACTTACTCATGCTAATTTGGCTCCAATTATGGAAGGAATGGAGGATTCTGAGATTTTTTCTGACATTCTATGGCGTAGAGTGCTCAATATACTAAAAGAAGCTTCTTAAAGCTATACATACATCAGAAGAGTTCGCGTTATTCAAAAGTTAATGTAAATGAGGTTTCTTGATTTGGTATAGAGTATACATTTAATGTCCCTCCATGCAGGTGCATGATCTGTTTAGAAAGACTAAGTCCTATACCAGTACCATCATTTTTGGTAGTATAAAAGGGGATAAAGATCTGATTCATAATTTCAGATGGAATACCGGGGCCATTATCTTTTACGATCATATATTTTTTTCCTTTTTCGGTAATACCCGAAATAAATTGTAACTGGGCATCAGGCGTTTTTTTAAGTGATTGAATTGCATTTTTTGAAAGATTCACCAATACTTGAGTAATTAGTTTTTCATCGGCATAAATCTCGAGGTCTTTTGACAAGTTAATAAGCTCAAAAGAGATCGTATCGAATCCTTTTTCCTGACTGGTAAGAACTTTTACTTTTTCAAATAATTGATCCACTTTAATTAGCACTTTGTCGGGAGTCGGAACGTTTAAAAAGCTTCGATACGATTGTACGAAACTCATAAGATCTTTTCCTTGATTCTTAATAACCTCTAACCCTTTGGCGGTATTATAAATTTTACTTTTATCTATTTCATCAGCCATAACAACTCCTTTCTCATCTTTAAAATAATTTAAGATAGATTCTGAAATAGAGGTGATCGGGGTGACAGAGTTCATAATCTCATGTGTTAAAACCCGAATTAGCTTAATCCATGAATCGGTTTCTTTTTTATCCAACTCGTTATTGATGTCTTGTACAGTGATAAGGTTTAGCCTTTCTTTGTTTAATAAGATCTCATTAGATTTTATAGCCAACTGAATAGTTTCTCGTTCATTTGTTAACTGAAAAAGCTTCCGCTCAAAGGGTTCAATGTTTTTAAAGATCTCATATAATTTTACATCAACCTGGGCTAGTTGCTTAATGTGATTTAAAGGAGTATAATTTAATAGTTTTTCGACTTTCGGATTAGCAAATAGAATATGTCCCCTATTATTGAAGGTTAACATACCTATTTCGGCTTGTTTTATTATTTCCTGATAATACTGTTCTTGTGCCTGGTTTTTTAGATGCACCTCCTGCATCATGTGGTTTAAGGTGTTAAGGCTTTGATTTAGTTCATTAAATGAGCCAACATCCCCTTTTTCTGGAAATCTAAGTGTAAAATCTTCATTTTTAATAGCATTAAAAAAAAATGCTATTTTTCTGTTATTATGGTTTAGATATTTTATTAGAAAAGCGGTCTGTACAGAAAATAATGATAATAAAAAAATTGAAATCGTATACTGTTTGTTAAAAAAAGCAAACGCCATAAGAAGTGCAATAATGGCCAGTAACAATACTTTTATAATTAGTTTAACGTAAAAATTTCTACTCGCCATTAGTGATCAAATTTCTTAATTTTATTGTATAAAGTCTGCCTGGATATTCCCAGTTGATTGGCAGCAGCACTATAATTTCCGTTATGAGCATCTAATGCTTTATTAATCATTACACGCTCCATCTCATCAAGGGTTTCTGGACTGGTATCCAGCAACGAATCTGAATTTTTACTCAGTAAAAAATCTGTTGGTTTTAGAACATTGCCTTCAGATAGGATTACAGCTCTTTCTATCGTATGTTGTAATTCCCTAACATTTCCCGGCCATTTGTAAGTTAGTAATTTGTCTTCAGCAGCATTATTTATTCTAAGAGCAGGTTTGTTATACTTTGATGCGAATTTTTTCAAATAAAAATCAGCAAGAACCAAAATATCATTATCTCTTTCGCGTAGCGGAGGTACTTCAATATGAATGGTGTTGATCCTGTAAAGTAGATCTTCCCTAAAGATACCATCTGCAACCATTTGACCAAGATTACAATTGGTAGCACAAATTAATCGTATGTCTACCGGAATCACTTTATTTGATCCTACTGGTACAATCGTTCTGTTTTGTATAGCAGACAACAATTTGGCTTGGGTTTGTAAAGAAAGATTTCCAATTTCATCCAGAAACAAAGAGCCTTTATTGGCTGCTTCAAATTTACCCGCACGATCTTCTTTAGCATCAGTAAAAGCACCTTTGATGTGACCAAAAAGCTCACTTTCGAACAAAGTTTCTGATATCGAACCCATATCAACTCCTATAAACACTTCATTTTTTCTTGAAGAAAGCCTATGTAACTCGCGAGCAATTAATTCTTTACCAGTTCCGTTTTCACCGGTAATTAAAACATTAACATCGGTTTTGGCAACCTTTCTTACCAAATTAAGAACAGCCGTTAGCGCTCTTGAATTTCCGATGATAAGGTTACTATCTTGATTAATTACCTGTTTAAGATGACTTTCTTTTTGCCTTAATTCTTGTACTTCGTTTTGTGATTTGCGTAAAAGATAGGCTGATTTAATAGTCGCGAGCAGTTTTTCGTTATTCCATGGTTTTAGAATGAAGTCTGATGCTCCTTCTTTTAATGCTTTTACAGCTAAATCAACGGCACCGTAAGCCGTCATCATTATTACCGAAATAAGCGGAGCTTTTTTCTTTATTTCTCGTAGCCAAAATAATCCCTCATTACCAGTATTAACTCCAGCTGAAAAATTCATATCTAATAATACAATATCAAATGTATTCAAATCACCCAATGACGAGATTTGATTGGGATTAGAAATTGTATTTACGGTCTTAAACTCGAACTGCAATAAAATTTCTAGCGCACTTAAAACACTTTTGTTATCATCGATCACTAAGATTTTTCCGTCTTGCATGATAAAAGATTTGAATTCTTGAACAAAACTACAAATTTGAGATGGTAGATTCTACAATGTGTAAAAAAAATGGACACTATTTGTATAATTTTTTTACAATCTGTTACTTCAGAGTTATAGATTTTGTTTTTAAGTATTTGATTTTCAAATTTTTATAATTATGGCATAGCATTAGGTTATAGTTTGGCATCAAGAAATTTATGTACACATAATTTTATATACTAAATCCTAAAAAGAATGACCAAAATTAAAATTCTATCTACTCTTGTTCTCATTTTGATTTGTTGCTCATACAACTATAAAAAGACAGATCATGAAAACTCTAAACCTAACGGGATTTGGAAACAGATTGGATATGGAAATATCATTGAAGTGAAAGATTCTACTATCAAAGTGTATGATATAGCCAAACAGAATTGTGATTTATCGTATGAGGAAGAAATTCTTGATTTTGGAAAAATTAAAAGTTGGACAAAAGATACATTAACAATTCAACATGGAATTGATAATTGGTTGTTTACAAGATTGGATGAATTACCTGAATTATGTAATACACCTGTAAAAGAATTAAAAAATGACCCAAAACATAACTTTAATGTGTTTTGGAACACATTTAATGAACATTATTCTTCTTTCGAAATAAAAGAAATTGATTGGGAGAAAGTGTATGAGACGTATAATTCTAAAATTACCTCAAATACTACAGAACTAGAATTATACATGATATTTCAAGAAATGATTGCACTACTTGATGATGGACATGTAAAAATGGAAGTACCCGAAAGTATTGAAGAGCAGTATAATAATAAAGTAAAACAAAAGAAGGAAAAGTACTCGAAACTAGACGAATTTGAATTGCACGAGGAAATTGCAAAATTATATGTCGACAGCTTGAGGAACTATAATGCAGGGATGATAAGATACGGACTTGTAAACAAGAACGTAGGTTATATTCAAATTAATTCAATGCTCATGCTTGCAGATTATAATTTGCAAAGGGATTTAAATTTGATGAATTTTTTCAATCAATACTGGGAGGTTGCAGAAAAGAGCAAAGATGAAATACAACGACAAGAAGAGGTTGACGGAATACATAAAATTTTAAACTCAATTATCAAAGAATTTAAAGATGCCAGATCCTATATATTGGATTTGCGATTTAATGGTGGCGGAAAAGACGGAGTTGCACTTGCTATCTTAAACCATTTTTCAAATACAGAAAAAGTTGCTTTTACTAAAAAGGCACGATTGGGAAGCGGATTTACAAAAGATCAAGAGATACATGTTTTTCCAAATAACCAAAACTTTACTGGGAACGTATATTTATTGACAAGTGGTAGAACGGCAAGTGCATCTGAAATTCTTGTTTTGGCTTCTCTGCAAAATCCTAATTTCACAAGAATTGGCTCGACCACAGAAGGAATTTTTTCATCTACCTTAGATAAAAAGCTTCCAAACGGTTGGGAGTATGAATTGTCAAACGAAGTTTACCAAGACCTAAAAGGTAATAATTATGAGAATATTGGGATTTCTCCAGACTTCCCATTGGAATATTCAACAGATAAAGACATATTTTTTGATCAATTATTTGATGATTTGAAAAATAAGAAAGATAAAGCAATTGAATTAGCAATCAAACTTGAAAATAAGAAAACAAAATAAAACTATTGTAATGTAATAGAATCAGTACTACCTATCAGCTAGTTATATTTATTACACGCAACACTACAGATGAATTATACGAACAACATCATATTATTTTTATTATTTCTTGTATCCAGCATTAGTTACGCACAAGAATTATGGTCATTGGATGATTGTGTAGCCTATGCGGTTGAGCATAATCTTCAGCTTAAAGATTTTAAATATAATCAAGATTCTAATAAAGAAACCTATAAACAATCAATACGAAGCCTTTTACCAAATATTAGTGCATACTCAGATTACAACCTTAATTTTGGTCGATCATTAGACCCAAATACTAGTAACTTCGTTAACAGTGAATTTATATCTAATAATTATGTGGTAAATGCACAGATCGATTTGTTTCAGGGTTTTCAAAAAGTAAATGCTATAAAGGCATCAAAATTTTTGTACAAAGCCACTAATGAAGAAACACTGCATCAAAAATATCTATTGGCATTTAGAGTGATGGCTGCCTTTTATGATATTCAGTTTATGGAAGGTCTGCTTTCGATTTCTAAAGAGCAGGAGGTGGTGTCACAAAATAACTTTGACTTAGTTAAAAGGCAAGTAGAATTAGGACAGATGGCCAAAGCAGATTTGTATGAAGCAGAATCTGCCTTGATCGCAGACCAATTATTGGTCACGCAAAATCAGAATAATGTTGTCGCTGCAAAATTGAGATTGATTCAGGAAATGAACCTCGAAGATGCATCTACTATTACTATCCAATCGTTACAAGTAGAGGCTAATCATAATGAAATTTTAGAAAATAATCAGGACTCAATCTTTAACAAGGCCAAAGTATTTGTACCCATTATCAAAGCACAAGAACTTAGAGCAAAAGCTGCAAAAAAGGAGCTTGCCATGGCTAAAGGAAATTTGTTTCCTACATTGGCGATTTCTGCGGGGTATCAATCAAGATATGTAGATAATAATATCGATGGTGATACGGGTATATTGGTTCCATTTTCAACGCAAATAAAAGATAACGCTTCACAGTTTGTAGGGGTATCCATCAATATTCCTATCAGTAATGGATGGTCAAATCACTCTCGTGTAAAACAACAAAAAGTCGCTTTGATGCGAGCCGAAAATAATTATAACATACAGAAGCAGGAAATGTATCAATTAATACAACAACTTGTACAAGAAGGAGATGCGCTAAGAACAGAATATGAGCAAAGTTTGCAAAAAATGAAAGCTCAGATGCTGGCATTCGAAATAGCACAAAAAAGATATCAAAAAGGGATGATCAATGCCATAGAATTAAATCAATCAAAAAATCTTTTTGCAAATTCGCAAAATGAGAATTTACAGGTACAATTACGGTTAAAAGTAAATGAGAGTACACTTGACTTTTATAAAGGCTTACCTGTTTTTAATATCAATAGAACACAGTAAAAAATGGATATAAAAATCGAAAAGAAAAAGGGATTACGACCTAAACATTATGGATATATCGTCATAGGTTTAATATTACTTTTTACAGGATGGAAAATAGCTTTTGGCAATTCTGCGGCTACTTTTAGAACAGATAAAGAAAAATTGTCTATTGCCGAAGTATCCTTTGGAAAGTTTGATGATTACATTACTATCAATGGAGCCGTAGCACCGATAAGTACTATTTATATGGATGCTTATGAAGGAGGTAGGGTCACAGAAAAATTAATCGAAGAAGGAGCCATGGTCAAAAAAGGCGATATTATATTAAAGCTAGAAAACCGGGGACTTTATGAACAGATTTTGGCAAGCGAAAATAACTTGGCGCTAAAACAAAATGACCTGAGATCTACCAAACTTACTTTTGATTCTAGACAGGTCGAGGGAAGGAAAGATTTGGTAAGTTCTAAATACGAATTACAGAAACTAAAAAGAAACTACGAACAGAATAAAGCGTTATACGAAGATGAACTGATTTCTAAGGAAGAATTTCTTACTTCTAAAGAAAATTATGAACTTTCACAAAAGCAATTTGAAATTATCAAATTGCAAACCGATCAGGACAATGTATTACGTAGCACTTCATTAAGTGAGTTAGACGCAGATCTTGCCCGTATGAAAAAAACATTATCTATGGTTTATGAACGTATTGATCATTTAAATGTAAGGGCTCCGGCCGATGGGCAATTAGGATTTTTGGATGCAGAAATAGGTCAGAATATACAACAAGGTCAGCGAATCGGGCAAGTAAATGTGCTTACAGATTATAAAATAGAAGCTTCTATCGACGAGCACTATATTGATCGTGTAAAAAGGGATCTAACTGCTATCTTAGAACGTAACGGGACAGCATATCAATTGCGTTTGAGAAAAGTATATCCCGAAGTTCGCAACGGCAAGTTTAATGTAGATCTGGTTTTTGTAGATCAAAAGCCAGAAACCATAAGATCCGGTCAGAGTTATAACCTCAAGTTACAATTAGGAGCCTCTAATGATGCGCTTTTATTACCAAAAGGAAGTTTCTTTCAGAGTACAGGAGGGCAATGGATTTTTGTGGTAGATGCTTCCGGCGATGTTGCCTGGAAAAGACCAATTAGAATTGGAAAACAGAATTCCAGATACTACGAACTGTTAGAAGGCCTGGAATCTGGAGAACGAGTTATAACCTCAAATTACGATAGTTTTGGCGATGCCGAAAAAATAGTATTAAAATAAATCAATCAAAAAATGATACAGATACAAAACTTAAAAAAGAGTTTTAGAACCGAAGAAGTCGAAACCCTGGCGTTAAATAGTGTAAACCTTAAAGTTGAAGAAGGAGAGTTTGTTGCTATAATGGGTCCTTCGGGTTGTGGAAAATCTACATTATTAAACATCATTGGTATGCTGGATAATCCTACTGAAGGCACTTATCATTTTGGTAACCAGGAAGTAGGTGGGCTCAAAGAAAACCAACGTACAAAAATTAGAAAAGGCAACCTCGGATTTGTATTTCAGAGTTTTAACCTTATCGATGAGCTTACTGTTTTTGAAAACGTTGAGCTTCCACTGATTTATCTTAATATGAAAAAAAGTGAGCGTGAGCAAAAAGTAAGAAAAGTGCTGGAGCGCATGAAGATTGCTCATCGCGAAAAACACTTTCCGCAGCAACTATCAGGAGGGCAACAACAGCGAGTTGCTATTGCAAGAGCGGTGGTTACTAACCCAAAATTAATTTTGGCAGATGAACCCACAGGAAATCTCGATTCAAAAAACGGGATCGAGGTAATGAATCTGCTTACAGAACTCAACCAAGAAGGAACAACTATCGTGATGGTAACCCACTCAGACAGAGATTCTCATTATGCGCATAGAGTAATTAATCTCTTTGATGGCCAAATTGTTACCGAAAGTCAAAATAAACCCTTTGCGGTGAACGTATAATAATAACATTATAAAACACACAAAAAATCTTACATCATGACAAAAATAGCGCAATACCTGGTAGCATTCATACTTTTTTTGGTTTCGATCATTGCAGGATATGCCCAGAAAACTATAGCAGTCGATAATTTTAACAAAGTGATTATTAGTCCACATATTCAGGTAACTTTTGAAGAAGGTAATGATGAAAATGTGGTTATCGAAAGTACAAATGTCCCAGAAGACAAGATCAATATTGAAGTCGAAGGAAAAACATTAAGAATCTATCTGGATGGTGCAAAAATGATCACCAAGAATGAGAAAGTATACAACGAGAAGGGGTGGAAAACAAAAAGATCTATTTATAAAGGAACACAGGTAGTTGCCAAAGTAACATACAAAGACCTTCAAGAACTTTCAATAAGAGGTGAAGAAGTAATCCTTTGCAAAAGTCCTATCCAAAGGGAAGATTTTAAACTGAAGATTTATGGTGAGTCCAAAATAACCATGAATTCTTTACAGGTGAATAAACTTCAGGCAACGATGTATGGTGAGAGCTATCTGGAAATAACGGAAGGGATTGTAAATACTCAAAAATATACTGTATATGGAGAAGGTGAAGTAAATACTTTAGGAATTAGTAATGAAAGCACCAAAATTACCGCCTATGGAGAAGGGAATTTCAGGATTAATGTTTCAGATAATTTGAAGGTAACGGCATATGGCGAAGCGACTGTGGCGTATCATGGAAATCCTTCAATAAACAAAGGAATCATCATTGGCAAAGCCAAAATTCAAAAAATGGACTAGAAACCCATCCATTAAACCTAATTCATCAATCAAAAAAAGAACGGTTATGTTTAGAACTTATATCAAAATCGCATGGAGAAACCTGGTAAAAAACAAAATTTACTCGTTTATCAATATCGGGGGACTAGCTATTGGAATGGCATGTTTTTTAATGATAACAATGTTCATAAGACATGAGCTTTCGTATGATCAGTATCATGTTCAAGCCGACAATATCTACCGAGTAGTTCATCATTTTAAACACCAAAATTCTGAGGTACGTCAAATTTGGGGTAGTGCTCCTATTGGGGAAGCATTAAAATCAAATTTCTCTGAAGTACAGGAAACAGTTCAGTTTTCGGGTAGATGTGATATATTACTTAAACATGAAGACAAAGCGTTTCAGGAAAGTAATTGTTTCTTTGTTGACTCTTCAGTATTTGATGTTTTTAGCTGGACCTTACTATCTGGAAATCCAAAAACTGCCTTAGAGGCACCATACTCAATAGTATTAACAGAAAGTATGGCAAAAAAATATTTTGGAGACAAAGATCCTATGGGTAAAACTATAGAGGGAGGAAGGACTGGTGGTAGAGCAAACGAAGGAGTCTATACTGTTACTGGTGTTATGAAAGACGTTCCTTCAAATTCTCATTTTACTTTTGATATATTGATGTCAATGAGTTCGTTTCGTCAATCCAACGAAAATATTTTCGGATTTTGGGGCTATGTAGATTTCTACACTTATTTTCTGGTAAAAGATGAATTTAACCTTGCTTCATTTCAATCTAAGGTAGATCAATATCTAAAAGAAAATCTTCCGGAGGATGAGGCCGAAACTTATTTTTTGTCTTTTGAACCACTTATAAGAGCCTATTTATATTCTGATGCCGAAAGGCAACCTGGAGTTGTGGGAAATCTTTCAAACATCTTCGTTTTCATGATTATAGGCTTGTTTATTCTCGTCATAGCCTGTATTAATTTTATGAACCTTGCAACCGCTCGATCATTAGAAAGAGCAAAAGAAGTAGGAATTCGCAAAGTGATTGGAGCAGACAAAAAGGGATTGATTTATCAATTTCTTGGAGAGTCTTTGGTTATGGTCTTTTTGGCATCAATAGTAGGTATTGTAATTGTCATCATTGCTCTTAAAGGGATGCAGGAAATAACAGGGAAAGACTTCGAGATAAAACATATTTTTGATGGATTTACCATAATAGTTTATTCTGCTACAGTCTTATGTACTGGTTTTCTGGCAGGAATGTACCCTGCATTTATTTTATCAGGTTTTAAACCAGTAAGCGTATTAAAAGGTGTTTTTAAAACCTCGCCACAAGGTGCAATTTTAAGAAAAGGCCTAGTGATATTTCAATTTAGTCTTTCTATTGCTCTTATTGCCAGTACGGTAATTGTGTATTCGCAATTAGAGTATATGCTTAATAAAAGTTTGGGGTTCAATCGGGAACATATGCTTACGGTTGATTTTAATTATGATGCTCAAGTTCTTAATAAATTGGACGTTATTAAGAATACTTTCCTATCAAATTCTAGTGTAAGTTCCGTTTCCGCTTCACGAAGTGTACCCGGGAGCTACTTTCCGGGAGCAGGTACAGAGATAGAAATACCACAAGGTGATATGGTACATCAAACTCTTTCACTTTTTGAGGTCGACATAGATTTTATACCTCATTTTGGTATCGATATGGCTGCAGGAAGACCTTATTCAAGAGATTTTCCGTCGGATACAGCTTCATCAATGATCATCAATGAAGCTGCCGCCAAATTGTACGGATATAAAAATCCTAAAGAGATTATAGGCAAACGATTTTCGCAATGGGGAAAAGAAGGAAGAGTAGTAGGAGTTGTAAAAGATTTTAACTATCTCTCTTTGCATCAAAATGTAGAGCCTTTGGCACTTCGACTTGAACCTTTGAGCAGTAGATACTTTACTTTGAAGGTACAATCTGAAAACTTACCAAATACGATTGCAGAAATTGAAAGCCAATGGAAATCCCTGGTTCCACATCGCCCTTTTGTTTACAATTTTTTAAATGATTCTTTTAACAAACAGTATATAGCAGATATACGATTTAAAAAATTATTCACATTGTTTTCTAGTTTGGCTATTCTGATAGCCTGCCTCGGCTTATTGGGCTTAGCAACCTATAGCGCTGTGCAAAGAACAAAAGAAATAGGAGTAAGAAAAGTATTAGGAGCCGAAGCTTCCAGTATAGTGAAACTATTATCAATTGACTTTATGAAATTAGTAGTAATTGCCATTTTGGTAGCTACGCCTTTTTCATGGTATGCAATGCATAAATGGTTAGAGGGGTATGCTTATCAAATACACGTGAACTGGTGGGTGTTTTGTATATCTGGTTGTATAGCTATTGTAATTGCCCTATTCACAGTGAGTTTTCAAGCTATTCGGGCAGCAAGAGTTAATCCAGTAAAAAGTTTACGCACAGAATAAATCATCAAATTAAACTGGAGCTTCTTTCAGTATCAAAAAACAAACAGTTATGTTTAAAAATTATATCAAAATCGCCTGGAGGAACCTAAGAAGGCAACCATTTTTTACGTTTTTAAACACTTTTGGGCTAGCTATAGGAATGGCAGGAGGTATCCTTATTTCTTTGTATATCCACAGCGAACTCAATTTTGATACTATGTTCAAAGATGCAGATCGTATCTACAGGATCAATGCAGATGTAAAGTTTGGAGGTAGCGAACAAGAGTTTGCCGAAGTATCTGCTCCCATGGCAGAAACCGTTAAAGAAGATTACCCATATATAGAATTGGTTACACGATTTAGAAATAATGGAAGTATACTGATCAGAAAAAAGAATGCGTCGTTAAATGTGAAAGAAAATGGTGTTGCCTATGCTGATTCCACTTTTTTCAATATGTTCGGAATTAGTTTGCTGTACGGGGATTCTAAAACTGCATTAACCGAACCCAATACGTTAATACTTACCAAGACGGCAGCAGAAAAACATTTTGATAGTAGTAACGCCGTAGGGAAGACTTTGATTTTAGATAATGAGCAAACATATACCGTAACCGGTATTATTGAGGATATGCCAGAAAATTCATTTCTTAGAAATCATGGCGTCTTTATGGCCATGGCAGGCTATCAGGATTCTAGAGAAGGAGGATGGGGAAATCATAACTATCCTACATTTATAAAGTTAAGACCAAATGCCAAGGCAGATGATTTTCAAGAGTATTTAAATACTGTCCTGGGGGCTTATGTAATACCATGGGCACAAGATTTTTTTCCGGGTATTACCGAAGAGCAATTTATAGAAGCGGGCAATCATCTACGGTATGACACCATCGCCTTAACAGATATCCACCTATATTCAGACAGATCTTCAGAGTTAAGCGCAAATGGAAGCATACAAAATGTATATATTTTATCGGTAATCGCTCTATTTCTAATTGTATTGGCAAGTGTTAATTTTATGAATTTGTCCACAGCAATATCTCTTAAGAGGGCTAAAGAAATAGGAATTCGTAAAACATTGGGATCAAACAAAACCGGGTTAGTAAGCCAGTTCCTTACTGAATCTGCATTAATTTCTTTTATTTCACTATTATTTTCAGTCATAATAGCAACTTTGGTATTACCTCTTTTTAATGACCTTGCTGGCACTAGTATAACAATTCCTTTTAATTATCCATATTTCTGGATACTGCTATTTTTATCGGCATTATTACTAGGAATCTTTTCGGGATTTTATCCTGCTTTTTTCATGTCAAAATTTGTTCCGGTCAAAGTACTTAAAGGATCTGGTAATAGCGCTGTAGGTGGAAGTGGTGTTAGAAATTCTCTGGTAGTAGTACAATTTACCATCTCAATTTTTTTGATGGTAAGTACGTTGATCGTTTTTCAGCAACTTAAATTCATTCAAAATAAAGATTTAGGCTTTTCTAGGGATCAGGTTTTGGTGATAGAAGATGTATATAGTGCTGGTGATCAAGCTTTGTCTTTTAAAGAAGAAGTACAAAAATTAGGATCGGTAAAAAGTGCTTCAATGAGTAATTTTCTTCCTACACCTTCTTCAAGAAGTGATGCATCTTTTTTTAAAGAAGGTTTGAAGGACCAAGAGCATGCAGTGAATATGCAAAACTGGCAAGTAGATCATGAGTATATAAATACGGTAGGCCTTGAAATTATTGCTGGTAGAGATTTTAACCCACAGTTTATAGCCGATTCGACAGCAATTGTTTTAAATGAATCTGCCATAAAAATTTTAGGTGTTACTGCGGAAGAAGCCTTGGGAATGAGATTATCATCTGATATAGAATTAGAGAATCCTACTTTTTCTACCGTAATAGGAGTGGTAAAGAATTTTCATTTCACTTCTTTAAAAGATGATATTAGGGCACTAAGTCTTTCTTTAGGAAGAAATTCTGACGTGATGGTTGTCAAACTTCAAGCTGGAAAATTTTCTGAATCTATTGCACAAATAGAAAGTATTTGGAATGATATAGCTCCAGAAGCACCTTTTACCTATTATTTTATGGATGAGTCTTTTAATAATACATATCAGTCAGAACAGCGATTGGGTCGTATTTTTATGACATTCACTATACTCTCAATAATCATTGCCTGTCTTGGGCTATTTGGTTTGGCAACTTTTAATGCCGAAAGACGGATTAAAGAAATAGGGATACGTAAAGTACTGGGAGCTAGTGTAGGCCAAATAACATATAAGCTATCTATTGATTTTTTAAGATTAGTAGGGATCGCAATTTTAGTTTCGCTTCCGCTGGGATGGTATGCCATGGCAAAATGGCTGGAAAGCTTTTCGTATCGGATAGAAATTAATATTTGGGTCTTTGTTATAGCTACTCTTTTAGCGATTGTCATTTCAATACTTACTGTTAGTTTTCAAAGTATTAAAGCAGCGATGGCTAATCCTACAAAAAGCTTACGTACCGAGTAAATCATCAAAAAACGAACAGTTATGTTTAAGAATTATATCAAAATCGCATGGAGGAACCTTCAAAAAAGAAAGGTCTTTGCTTTTATCAATATTCTGGGATTGGCACTTGGATTTGGATGCGGAATATTAATATTTCTATTTATTAATTATCATCTTCAGTTCGATGATTTTCACGAAAATGCTGATAGAATATACCGAGTCGTTACCGAGGAGCATCAAGGAAGTAATGTAGGTTATGAAGCAGCAGTGCCACCTGGATTTGCAAATGCGTTTAGAACAGAATATGACTATGCCAAGAAAGTTGCCAAAATTTATTACCAAGATGCTTTGCAAATTGATATTGAGGATGATAATGGAACTAAAAAATTTCAAAACGATATCGTATTTGCCGAACAGGATATTTTTGAGATATTTAATTTCCCTATTTTAGAAAAGATTAGCGAACAGTCTTTGGCTGATCCTAAAACGGCCTATGTTTCTGAATCTTTTGGAAAAAAAGTATTTGGAGTACAAAACCCTTTAGGGAAAAGTTTTACCCTGGATAATAATGAAACTATACAAATAATTGGTGTTTTTAAAGATATACCCAAAAATTCTACGGTTCAGGGTGACGTATTTGTTTCTTTTCTTACATTAAAAGGTTCAGGCGATTTTGTGGCTAAAGATATCTGGAGCGGCATTAATAGTTCTTTGAGGTGTTATACATTACTGCACCCTAATCAAAATATTGCAAATATTGAAGAGTCTCTGATTTCCTTGGTCAGTAAGCATCGTCCTAAATTTAAAAATGTACATCGTTATAAATTACAGCCATTAAGTACTATTCATTTTAATAATGATTATGGTGGCATAAATACAAACTTACTATGGATTTTTGGTCTCGTCGGATTATTTATTATCACTATTGCCTGTATTAATTTTATCAATATTTCTACGGCACAGGCCTTTTCACGTTCCAAAGAAATAGGAATTAGAAAAGTACTTGGCGGTTATAAACAACACTTATTTTGGCAGTTTATTTCTGAAACTTTTGTCCTTAGTCTTTTTGCCATAATCATAGGTTTCGCTATTACCTTTTTTGCATTAGCTACTTTTAATGAGCTTTTTGGACTTAGTTTGTCCATCCAATCGTTGATATCTTTTAAAACGGTTGTCTTTGTGCTATCATTATTAGTTATGGTATCTCTATTAGCCGGAAGTTATCCGGGAATACTTTTGTCCAGAATTGTACCCACTTTAGCATTAAAGGGAAAACTAACCCAAAGAGATACAGGAGGAAAATTGACCAGAAAAATATTAGTTACAACGCAATTTGTGATTTCAATAGTACTTATCGTATCAACCATAGTTATTGGAAAACAAATAAGCTTTGCCGTAAATGCAGATTTGGGTTTCAAAAAAGATGCGATAGTCATGGTGCCTATTCCAGAAGAACTTGAAAAAATAAAAATAGATGGGCTTAAGGATCGTTTTTTTCAAATCTCTGGTGTAGAGAAGGTAACAGCATGTTTTGCAAGTCCGGGTGCTGCCTATAGCAATTGGGGAACTTCAGTAAAATATAATACTCGACCAGAACATGAAGAGTTTTTTATTTCTGCAAAGTTGTCTGACAAAGATTATATCAAAACCTTTGGTTTAGAATTAGTCGCTGGCCGAAATTTTAGAGAATCAGATTCTATTACAGAGGTAGTTGTTAATGAAAAATTGGGAGAAAAATTAGGAGTAGCATCTCCCGAAGAGTTAGTAGGTAAGTATGTAGAGCTAAATGGCGGATTTATAAAAGCAACAATATCAGGAGTAGTGGCAAATTTTCATGACCAAAATTTTCATGAGAATATTAACCCCGTTTTTATAGCTCCGTCTCATAATGCGTATAATGAATTTGCGATCAAAATTAATGGTAAAAATGCAACTACGAGTTTGTTAGAAATTGAAAAGCGATGGAAAGAAGTATTTCCTAAATACATATTTGATTATACCTTTTTGGATCAGCGCGTTGCCGAACAATATAAGGAAGAACAACGGTTTTTATCATTATCCAAGTTATTCTCGGGACTAGCAATCTTCATTAGTTGTTTAGGGCTGTATGGATTAATCTCATTTTTCGTGGCACAAAGAACAAAAGAGATAGGTATTAGGAAAGTACTCGGAGGAAAAATCAGTGATATTTTATTGTTGTTTACTCAAGACTTTTTCAAACTTATTTTAATTGCAGGAGTGATTGCTTCGCCTGTTGCCTGGTATTTCATGACTAATTGGTTAGAAAATTATCAATATCGAATTTTAATTGACTGGTGGGTTTTTGCCATAGCGATTCTAGGAGTGTCTGTGATTACCATAGCAACAATAAGTTATCAGGCAGTTCGAGCAGCTATCGCTAATCCGGTAGATAGTTTGAGATCAGAATAAATCACCAAAAAACGAACAATTATGTTTAAGAATTATATCAAAATTGCCTGGCGTAACCTTTGGAAAAATAAAGGTTTCACTATACTAAATAGTATAGGGTTATCGATTGCTTTTGGTGTTGCCATAGTATTGAGTATGACTGCTTTTTTTGAACTTTCGTATGATGATTTTCACGAAGAAGGAGATTCAATTTATCAGGTATATGCCAAATGGCAAATTCCTGAAGGTTCTGATATTCAAACCTCACAGCCCATGCCGTTAGCTATTGCATTGAAGGATGAGGTGCCTGGAGTTCAAAGAATCTCAAGGTATCTGGATGGCAAAACTTTATTGATTTATAATGAAAAAGAACTTACTGCTGACATGAGCTGGGTAGATCCGGATTTTTTTGAACTTTTTTCATTTCCAATAGAAAAAGGTAACGATAATCCTGTAAATGATAAAAATGCCTTGGCCATCACTAATAGTATGGCCAATAGAACCTTTGGAAGTACAGATGTTATTGGAAAAACGATTAATCTTCTTATCAATGGGAAAAAAGAACCTTTTACCATCGCTACGGTTCTAAAAGATATTCCTGACAATAGTAGCATGGAGTTCGAAATCCTGGGTAATTTTAAAAGTTCTCCCAGGTACAAAAGACTTAAGGATCAATGGGATCACTCAAATCATATTGTATATGTGCAGCTTCAAGATGAAATTTCTGTTCCTCAATTTGAAAAGAGTACTCAAAGCTTTGCAAACCTGCATTTTAAAGAAAACATAGAAGATACAAAACGAGATGGTGCTTCGCCCAATGAAAATGGGCAATACCTTCAGTTAAAATTACACCCTTTTAAAGATCTCTATTTTACAAATTCCAAACTTGGAAACTTGGTCGTTAGTAGGGCCTTACCATATATCGTACTTGGTATCGCTTTTCTATTGTTATTTATCGCTTGTGTAAACTTTATAAACATGAGCATTGCAAAGAGCAATACTAGGCTTCAAGAAATAGGAATGCGCAAAACTCTGGGAGGTACTAAAAAACATGTTTTCTTACAGTTTTGGTGTGAAAGTATTCTAATTTTCATTGCAACATTGGGATTCGGAATACTTTTAAGTATTCTATTTCTAGATGAATTTAAAACGCTATTCAATACAGGAGCCACTTTCAATAATACTGTATCATTTCTTTCAATTATTGTTTTTGCCCTAGTGTTTTTTTTGATTACTGGCGTCGCAGGTGGATACCCTGCTCTCTTACTTAGTAAACTAGGGACGCTACAAGCGTTAAAAGGAAAAATTCAAATAAACGGACGCGATAAAGTACGGGATATTTTAATGATTACCCAGTTTGCGATTGTAATCCTATTGGTAAGCGGAAGTTTTGTTTTATGGGGGCAACTTCAATACATGCGTACAAAGGATTTGGGATACAATAAAGAATACGTGATGTCTTTGCCATTAAATGGTAAAAAAGATGGAAATAAGGCGATAAAACTTCTAAGAGAAGAATTAAAAGATCAATCTGATATTATTAGTATTACCGCTTCAGATAACAATTTAGGAAGAGGAAAAGATGGAAGCCGATATAGTAGTAGTTTAGGTTTTGATTATAAAAATCGTCAGGTAAGTACTAATATGCTTATTGTGGACTATGATTACATCAAAACTTTAGATATCAAACTACTTTCAGGAAGATCTTTTGACCGAAGCTTTGCCTCAGATAGTCTATCTGTAATCATAAATGAGGCGATGGTAAAAGAACTAGAAGAAACTGACCCCATAGGGAAACAACTTGCTGTAATTAATGATAGTATAAGACATACTGTAGTTGGTGTTATAAAAAACTTCAATTTCGAAAAATTAGATCGTGCTATTGAGCCCATGTCATTATTTATGAGCAATCAAAAAAATGTTCGATATGCCTATTTCAAAATATCGAATGCTGATATTTCAACCACAGTGGATAAAATAGAAAAGGTTTGGAAAAGTCTAGAACCGAATGCTGAGTTTATGGGCTCCTTTCTGGATGAGAATATTGATCGAACTTTAAGAAGAGAAAAAACAATGATTACGATTATTACAAGTGGTTCTGTGATTGCAATCATACTAAGTTGTATTGGTTTACTGGCAATCTCGTTGTTGGTAGTTAATAAACGTACCAAAGAAATAGGAGTAAGAAAAGTTGTAGGGGCTAGTGTAACCTCATTAATACTACTGTTGGCCAAAGACTTTGTGAAGCTTGTAGTTATTGCCTTTGTTCTTATAGTCCCAATAGCGTGGTGGTACTCAGATCGATGGTTGCAGGAATACTCATATAGAATGGAATTAAGTATTTGGTTTTTTCTAGCGGCGGGAATATTAGCCCTCGGAATTGCCTTGGCTACTATAAGTTTTGGAACGATAAGGGCAGCTCTGCAAAACCCAGTGAAGAGTTTACGAACTGAGTAATGAATACTAAAGATTAAAATAGACAATTATGTTTAAAAATTATATCAAAATTGCCTGGAGAAATTTACTTAAAAATAAGCTGTTTTCGTCGGTTAACATTTTTGGACTTTCAGTAGGACTGGCGACCTGTTTGTTACTTATAGTATATATCATGGATGAAACCAGCTATGACAAACATCATAAACATTCAGACCGTATATATAGAGTCGCTATGGAAGCGTTAGAGGACCAGATCGCTACTGTTTCTGCACCTATGGCAGCAGGACTTAGGGATACCTATCCTGAGATTGAAGAGGCCACTAGAGTATTAAAATTTCCAAACATCGATAAATTTTTACTGAAAAATCAAAATAAGGATACTCAGTTTTATGTAGATCATGGATACTATGCTGACTCAACATTTTTTAAAATACTTACCTATGATTTTATACATGGAGACCCTAAAACAGCATTAAACCAACCTAATTCTGTTGTTATTTCAGAAGAAATTGCCATAAAAATGTTTGGTACTATGAATCCGATAAATAAGGTGATTAGTGTAGAAATTCCCTACGCAAAAAATGAGTATACCGTTAAAGGGGTCTTTAAAAATAAATACAAATCACATATAAATGGTAATATCTTTTTGTCCATGAAAAATTCAGATATTGGACAATGGATAGATCAACAAAGTAACTGGGCCACAAATAATTTGTTCTATACCTATATCAAACTTAATGATGGAAGTAAATCTGCAAGTTTAGAAGCAAAATTACCAGAGTTTGTCGAGAAATTTGTGGTTCCAGACATTTCGACTCCAGGACTTAAAAAGAGATTGTTTTTACAACCTTTAGAGAATATTTACTTGCACTCAAATATACATTGGGAGATAAGTAAAAATGGCAGCATGACACATATCTACATTTTTAGCGCAATTGCTCTGTTTTTATTACTAATTGCATGTATTAATTTTATGAACCTTTCCACAGCAAGATCTGAGAAAAGAGCAAAAGAAGTAGGGATGCGAAAGGTACTAGGAGCAAAAAGAGAAGCTCTTGTATTTCAATTTTTAGGAGAATCGATGCTTTTATGCATACTCTCCTTGGGAATCGCAATTGTATTAGTATTTATTTTATTGCCAATATTTAATACGCTTACAGGGAAAGAATTGGTACTTTCACAATATCCTGAAATTAGTTTTTGGATTATTATATTCACCTTATTAACTGGCGTTTTATCAGGGCTATATCCTGCATTTTATTTATCCTCTTTTGCCCCAATTACAACACTCAAAGGAAAGCTGGTGAATACCTTTTCTGCAACTACAATTAGAAAAGGTCTAGTCGTTTTTCAATTCACAGTTTCAGCTTGTTTAATACTTGTTGCCGGAGTGATTTGGCAGCAAATGGAATTTTTGCAAAATAAGGATCTTGGCTTCAAGAAGGATCAGCAAATCGTGTTGCCATTGCGAAGTGAAGCAGCGGCGACTAATTATGAAATATTAAAAACAGAGTTATTGAAAAGTCCAAATATCCTTTTTGCCACAGGAGGAGATAGTTATCCGGGATTTGAAATGTTGAGTGACAATTCTTTTTATGCAGATGATAAGACAAAAGAGGATAATGTTTGGACTCATTTTGCACGTTCACATAATGACTATATAGAAACTTTGGGATTTGAATTGTTATATGGAAGATCTTTTTCGAAAAACAAGAAAAAAGACTCTTTGGGGATCATACTCAACGAAATGGCTGTAAAAAAATTGGGATATGAATCAGAAAATGCTATTGGCCGTAAAATCTATTATGATTGGGAAAAAGAGAATTATCATCTAGAGATCATAGGAGTAATAAAAGACTTTAATTACAAAAGTCTTCACGAGCCTATTACGCCTTTCGGGATTACTAGGCTCACTAGCGGACAGGCAAATTACTTTATCGCTACGCTTCGTGATGGAGTAGAATATCAAAATGTTATCGCCGAGATTAAAAGTATCTGGCAAAAAATAAATCCAGAGATTCCTTTTGAGTACTCTTTCGTAGATCAGGATTTCGATAAAAATTATAGTACAGAGAGGCAAACATCAAAAGTCGTTTTTAGTTTTATGTTTATTGCCATTTTTATTGCTTGTATTGGTTTATTTGGATTGGCATCCTTTACTACAGAGCAACGCAAAAAAGAAGTGGGGATTAGAAGAGTTTTAGGAGCATCGATTTTAGGTATAACTTCAATGCACTTAAAAGATTTTCTTAAACTGGTGCTTTTGGCAATGACCATTGCCAGTCCCTTAGCATATTTTTTTGGGTATAAATGGTTAGAAAACTTTGCCTACAAAGTAGAAATGAGCTGGTGGCTTTTCGCTGCGGCCACATGCATTGCCTTGTTTATTGCGTTTGTGACTGTAGGTTTTCAGGTGATCAAGGCTGCCATTGCTAATCCCGTTCATAGTCTGCGTACGGAGTAATGCTTTATTTCTTTATAAAGTGAATAGTAAAACTACTAATTTTAGAAATTTAGAACAACATGTTACTACAACTAAATAAAGTATCAAAATGGGTACAATCAGGAGGTCAAAAAGTTTATTTATTAAAAAATATTGACCTTTGGGTGCATGAAGGAGATTTTATCTCAATTATGGGACCATCGGGATCTGGAAAATCTACCCTTCTCAATGTTATCGGGATGCTTGATAGTTTTGATGAAGGAGAATATACTTTTCTTGAAGACCCAGTACATACATTGAAAGAAAAACATCGCTCGAATTTATACAAACAGTATATAGGTTTTGTGTTTCAGTCGTATCATTTGATTGATGAGCTAACAGTAAAAGAAAACCTTGAAATGCCTTTGTTGTATAAAAAATATGGGGGGTCAGAACGTAAAGCATTAGTGGCTGATATGCTGGATCGTTTTAATATTGTGGGTAAAAAAGATCTTTTTCCTGCTCAGTTAAGTGGTGGGCAACAACAATTGGTAGGGATTGCCAGGGCACTTATTGCTAACCCCAAGCTTATCTTGGCAGATGAACCCACCGGGAACCTGAATTCTAAACAGGGGGAGGAGATTATGGAAATATTTTCTGGGCTTAACAAAGAAGGTGTAACCATTATCCAGGTAACGCATTCCGAAAAAAACACTTCCTATGGTTCTAGGATTATTAATTTGTTGGATGGCGGAATAGTGTAAGTAATACATATTCATTTATAAATTATCATATAAATCAATTCCCCTCTCAAGAGGGGAATTAGAAGGCTAAGATTAATTATATTTCTGGTATTGGATAAAGCTAGTTCTTACTCCATTACCGGAGCAACAGTAAACTGTCTAATTGCGGCATTGGGCTCGATAATATTATACCCTTTCCAGAATTCGGGATTATACTTTGATAAATATTCTGGTTTAATAGATGTATTCTCCTGACTACTATTGTAATCGGCTTCACTTATTTGTTTTGCGTCAAAGACTACAATTTCATATTTATTGACATTACCAATACCAGCGTCAATTTCTAGAGCCAGCTCATTTTGCTTACGTCTTCCTTTAACATGTTTATTTTTTTCGATAACTTTCAATGGGCGATCCACTCCAAAAATATTACCCTTTATTTTTTCCAGATATTTTACAGTGTATTTATTATCTGGTCCTTTAGTAAAAATAGTAGTTCCTTTGTAAACATTCTCTTTATAACTAAGTCCCAAAAGTCTGAAGTTTCTAAGTAGCTTTATATTTTCATAATCAACACGCATAATTGCAAAGTTTTCTGTGTTTACATAAAGAGTTCCCTTAAAATCTTCTTTTCGCTTGGGCGAAAAATCGATAATATATACGCTGCTATCATCCATATAAGTATAATCTACCAGTTTAAACTCATAACGATTGGATTTACGAATAAAATTCAGCGTAGGATCTTCCTGAAAAAACATATTTTTAAAAAGCCCCTGAATGGCCGATCTTCTATACTTTAAGAAATGACTCTTATCTTCTTTTTTATCATCCAGCTCTTCTTTGGCTGCGGTAGCTTCGTCATTATTTTCGAGGATCGAATCCACCTGTACTTTGGTACCAAAGATTCCTGATTTTATTTTTAGGTATGAATCGGGTCTTACGTTTTCTTTAAATATTTTTTCTAATCTTTCTGACAATGCTTCCATAGACCCCGAATTATTTTTGTCATACAATTCTGCTGCCTTGATGATATTAATTTTCCGTTTTTCGGGACCCCCATAATAATCACATAGTGTTTCTGTATAATACTCAGATTTTCTGGGGATGAGCTTGGTAACACTATCTATAAATTGTTTGTTGAGTTCTTCGATAGTTGATTTTTTGAATTCAATATCAAAAGTATTTAAGGAGTTAAATTCTGATTGCCTGAAGAATAATCGTTTTTGGGTCAAATCAAAGTGGTAATTCTGTTCTAATCGCTCTTCAACATTCTCGATGATTTCATCTACAGTGAGTTTTTTATTAGATACAAAAACACTTTTAAGAGCTATGGCTTTAGGAGCAATATAAATAATACTGTCTGTAACATTTTCGACTGCTAACCCTATTTTTTCATACCCCATCGATGAGATATAGATTGAATCGATTTCTTTAGAAATATTGTCTAATGTAATACTAAATCGACCTTCTTCATTGGTGATGATACCTTGATTTTCTGAAACTTGCACAGTAGCATAGGGTATAGGTTCGTTGGTTTTTTTATCAACTACTTTTGAAGTTATGGTTTGTGCACTAGTTATTGCTGTGCATAGGAATACTAGAATAAATGTGCCGATTGTTTTGTGTGTCATGATTTGAAATTTGGTTCAAATTAGTATGTATATCTAAAGACGACTTTCTAAGCAAGAAAGTTGCCTTTGGTTTTAATAAAAATAAGACTGAAAAGTAAAGTGTTTGTTACAGAGGAAATTAATTAAAATAAAAAAGACGAGATCGATTTTTTAATTTTGCATTTGGAAGATAAAAACACTACTAAAGTTCTTTGTCAAAAACCTTAATGATACTATCACACTGTGCAATACCTTTTTTGGTGGCAGTAATTTGTATACTGTAAGATCCTCCTAAACTTTGAATTATTCTTTTCAATAACTTTTCATCATCAAAAGGAAATTCGTTATTGGCCATTTTATCAAAATCTGAATGGTAGATATAATAGCTTCTCAGATATTCTTCTTTGATAATTCCATTGATTTGTTCTGCAATTACATTTTCTAATGGATTAGAAATATAGTAGTGTTGGAAATTATCTAATGATTCTACTGTTTTTGAAATTAAAAATAACGGTGATTAATTGGGAATAGCTAAAGAGCAAAATCATTAGGAAAAAGTTATGAAATCAGGATAGCTGGAGGTCAGAGAATCTAGGTGAAATAAATATTTATTTAAAAATTTTCAAATAAATTTTCCCAGTTCCGAAAAATGAAACTGCAATAGTTTAATATTGCGGTAGGAAATAAAAAATTTCTCTGTATGGATGAAAGAGAAATCAAATCACAAATAAAATTATAAATTAATAATGACGTTAAGAACAGCTTTAATAGTATCTCTTATAATTAGCCTAAAAAGTTTTTCACAGATCAAATTTGAAAAAGGATATTTTATCGATAATAATGGAATAAAAACTGAATGCTTTATTAAAAATATAGACTGGAACTACAACCCTAGGACATTTGAATATAAAGCTTCTCAAAATGCAGATCCAAAAAACAATACCATACGAAATGTTTCTGAGTTTTCTATTCTGGGAGAATCAAAATATAAACGTTTTAAAGTTTCTATAGATCGTTCTTCTAATAGAATTAGCAAGCTAAGAATGATTCGAGAACCTCAATTCAAAGAAGAAACTTTATTTTTGAAAGTTCTTGTAGAAGGGGAAGCATCTTTATTTAGCTATAAAGAAAATAACTTGGAACGTTTCTTTTATAGTGTTCAAAACTCAGCGGTAGAACAGTTGATTTACAAACTATATAAATTAGAGGATAACAAAGTTGGTAAAAATAATCGTTTTAGGCAGCAGTTATGGAGTGAAGTGCGCTGTGAAAACATTACAATGGGACAAGTAGAAAACGTGGATTATTATAAGAATGACCTGAAACGCTACTTTATTACTTACAATAGTTGTATCGATCCTAATTATAAGAATATTAAAGAGAATAGAAGCCTCAAAGAAGCTTTTCGATTTACTTTAAGGCCAGGAATTAATTTATCACGAACAACTTTGGATAACAATCTAACAAGCAGAAGGAGAGAGGAGATTGATTATGGAACTAATCTTGGGGCAAGAATAGGTTTTGAAGCAGAATATATTTTCCCTTTCAATAAGAATAAGTGGTCAGCTTGTATTGAGCCCACATTCCAGTATCACAAAGTAGACCAAAAAGAATTAACATATATACCTTCTAGTTTGATTTTGAACACTTTGGTATCGAGTATGGATTATATGTCTATAGAAATACCGTTGGGCATAAGACACAGTTTTTTTATGAACGATCACTCACGTATATTTATAAACGCGGCTTACGTTGTCGATATTCCCTTGAACTCTAAATTTCAATTGAATCTAGCAAATGGCAATAGTTTCGAGAATCTTAAAATTTCTTCAGGTCAGAATTTTGCATTTGGAGCAGGATATAATTATAAGAATAAATATAGTGTTGAGTTTAGGTTCTTAACCGATAGAGAACTTTTAATTGACTTTGTAAATAAGGAATCTAAACACGGTACTTTGTCTTTTATATTTGGATATACACTCTTTTAGACACATAACTCCAGACCACTTGGATTTCATAGTGTGGTTGGAGATTATTATCTATGTAACGAGTTAAAATCTGAAAAAAGCTATAGAAAGCTAACATAACAGTTTTTACTTAAAATTTGACCCTCCTAAACTTTGAATAATTCTTTTCAATAACTTTTCATCTTCAAAACAGCGTTTTTTCGATTGTAGATTCGGACCTTCCATTAGCTATAACCGCATTTTTATTCTATAGCTTTTAAGTTATCGTTAGAATTTCTGTCGATCAATTTGTTATAAGGGTCAACCCCAGCCTTTACCGGTTTTTGATCGGTAACTATCGTAAATGTATTCTCTCCCGGTTGTAACCATTTACGCTCTAAATAATACGGATTCTTCAAAGGCACATCTTCTTCACTTGTAATATCTTCGCCAAATAACCCAATTTCAATATAATTAGGTTTATCATCGGTTCGCTCTTCTTTTCCTTCTTTATCGTAATAGATTTTTCTAGTATCTACTGTAAAGGTAGTTTCATATCTGCCGTTATCTAGTTTTTTGGACGTTCCGGAAACAACTCGGTTCTCGTACATGACAATCTTTTTAAAACCATCTTCTACGCTATATTTTAAAGAATCGGGCGTAATAGAATAAATCGCATCGAATAGATTTTCTGAAGTAGGATATACCCCCTTTTCGAAATGCTTATATTCATTCAAAAAATTCTTAAGCGCTTGATTCATTCTATCTTCTCCAATTAGATCTTGAAGTTCATACATGATCATGGATCCTTTACGATACCAGATATGAGGACCATATTCTACATTAAGTAATGATCTTTCTGGTTTAAAACTTAATGCTCTGCTTCTTAGGTAGTCATCCAAAGAATACTTTAAGAAGTTTTTAATACCGTTTTCTCCGTACTCATGCTTCATAGTCATAAGGGACGTATACTCTGCTAAGGTTTCAGAAATAATATTAGCCCCAGATGTTTTACTAGGAGTAACGATATGACCCCACCATTGATGCGCTACTTCATGTGCTGTAACTCTAAAAGCATAATTAAAATCTTCAGCTTTATCAAAATTAGCAACGAATCCAAAATCCTCAGAATAGGGTATGGTGGTAGCAAAAGATTGTGCAAAAGTAGAATGCCCTGGAAATTCTACAATACGTAATACAGAATTGGGATATTCGTAGAAGTTCTTAGAACAGTAATCTAAAGCAACTTTGGCACCATGAATGAAATAATCAAGATTACGCTTATGCTTTGGTGAATGATAGATTTCTATAGCTACTTTTTTTCCGCTGGGAGCAGTCCAACTTGATTTTTCTATATCGTATCTTGCTGAAACCACGTTAAAAAACAGGTCTGTTTGTGATTCTAGTTGGTAATGAAAATAAGCACGGTCGTTTTCTTGCCATTCTTTCATTAATTTTCCAGGTGCAAGAGCCGTTTGATCAATTGCTGTACTTACGACTGCCTCAAAATTAATGTAATTGGCATCTTCATTAAATAAATTTTTCTTTAGAGCCGTAGAATCCGTTCTGGGCGGGTAGAGGTAGTCTAATTTTTCTAAACCATTTTTAATACGTACTCCGTTATCGATCAAACTCCTTTCATAATGAAACCTGGGAAATATGGAGCTATTAAAGAAAGATCCATTATATAACACCTGGGTTTCCCTGGCGTTGGCAAAACCTTTAGTTTCGGCAGTTACTTCTATGACCAGTGAGGCTTTTTGCTGGGGTTGTAGGGCATTAGGTAATTTGTAGAAATACATTCTATATACCGAGTCTGATAGAGTAGGAGCAATTTCCTGTCCGTTATACATTACTTTTTTCAACGTAAAATGTTGCCCGGGATACTGTACTTCTAGTAATAAGGTGTCTATAGCTTTTTCGTGAGGGTTGAAAATTTTAAATTCGCCTCTGGCTTTTAGATCTCTTTCTTTAGGGAAAACATCAATGTATGCCTTCAGGTCGGTTACGATAGGATGTTCTTTGCCAATATATTTTGCGTATTTTTTTTCGGCATCTGCATCTACTTTTTGGGCATAATTTCCATCTTGTATAGTGTTCACTATTTTTAAATTATAATAGCTATACCCCGTTACCGATGCGAATATGAGGATTATGGTTATGGTTGCCAAAATTGTATAAGAATCGAAACGTTCTTTGGCTAATGACAATCTTTCTTTAACAGAAGAAAAGAATCCTCTTGTCCAGAACACTTTACCAATCATCATGAGTATAGCTGTAAATAATGTCCAATATAAATTAAGCCAGGTAATTCCAGTAAGATAATGTCCAAAACTATTAAGATCACTTATAAAAAATGGAGTAGGCTGGCCAAAAACAAGTAAAGGATTATTGCTTTTAAATCCAAAAGTCACCAACAAAGGCAAACCAACATAAAGTAATATCACAATAAAATGCCCTAAGAATTTATTATTAACAAGGACATGAATAAAAAATGCTAACAGCACTGTCATGATTAATCCTGGAAATAAAATGACAAAATTATATATGAAATACATATCCAATTCATATATGAAATATCCATTGAAGGTTTGAAATAACATTCCTACGATAATATTGGTTAGAGCAAGGATTATCGATATTCCACAAAGGGCAATAATTTTAGAAAAATATAAACTCGAATCACTAATAGGCAAAGCATCATAAAATACGAAGGTTTTATTTTTTCGAGTTCTGTGCACGGCTTCGCCAGAATAAATTATTAAAATTATAGCCGAAAACAAGGAGATACCTCCTGATGCAAAAAGCGCAACATATCTGGTAAGGGGTAGGTTAGGAGTGCCATACGTTTCATTTGCTAGAAAAATCGTTACTAGTGAAATTATAATACCGATGGTTAATAGAATGATGAATACAGGATCTTTAACAATAGATAAAAACTCTATTTTGCTTAGAGACCATAGTTTTTGTCTTTCTGTGCTCTTTGAAAAAAATTGAGTAACAGAAGTTACTAATGATCTTTGGTAGGGACCACTATCGGTTTTCTTCTCTTTTTTTCCTGAAACTAAAAACTTTTTATAATTAAATTTAAACAGTGTAATTAGAAAAAATAAAAGACCGATGGCTAACCACAACAATCTATTCAATAAAAACTTGCCATAGATTGGCAATTGATTTGAATTTAATTCGGCAATGGACCAATACTTTTTGATGAAGCTAAACGCTTCACCTCCAAAAGGATCAAGATATATACTCATCCATTGGTTGTCTAAATTCCCCAGTAGACTTTCTGACAAAGTGTTCAATAAAAATAGACAAATTCCACCCAAATAGATAATTGGCATTTTTTTAAAGAAAGCCATCAAAGAGAAAAATAAGGAGCCCACCAAAAGTGCATTGATTTGCAGTATAAAAATAAATGGCAATAGGTATGAAGATAGATTATAATTGGTATATGTTCCATAATCTGGTCTTTCCAGAAAATCACCGATACCAAAACCCATCATAACACCGATCACAATACCAACGTTAAGAAGGGTAGCAATAGAGAAGCTGCCCAAAAACCTACCCAATACATATGATTTTTGAGTGATAGGAAATGTAAAATAGGTCTGAGCTGTTTTATGATCATGATCTCTGTAAATAGGAACACCCATAATAGCTGCATAAAAGAAAATACTAATCACCGATATTGCGGTCATTACATTAGTAATCTTTGTGGGGCTATTTACAAATTCTGCGGTAGAAGATCGCTGTAAAGCAGCAAATAGAATGGCAAGACCAATACCTAAGGCAAAATAGATCCAGGTTGCTGGTCTTTTCAGCCTATAGTGGAGTTCGAATATAAATACTTCTTTCATATAGCTGCCTCCTGCTCTTGTTTTTTGTTAATACAGTAGAAGTAAAAATCTTCAAGGTCATTGTCTACAATTTCAAATCCTTCACCCGGATTTGATTCACTGTATACATTCACATAAAATTGTCCACCTCTTAGATAATTGGACAGTACGGTAAAATCGTTTTCAAGGATTTCTAATTCAGATTTCTCAATATGTTTTCTGTATACTTTACCACGTAATGTGTCTGATAATTCTTGCGGATTTCCTTCAACCAAAATTTTACCTTCGTTAAATACGGCCATTCTTTGACATAGATTGGTTACATCATCTACAATATGGGTACTTAGAATCACCACTGCATTTTCTCCCAACTCACTTAATAGGTTATGAAAGCGATTACGCTCTAATGGATCAAGACCAGCGGTTGGTTCGTCAACAATAATTAACTTAGGGCTACCAAGTAATGCCTGCGCGATCCCAAAACGTTGTCGCATACCTCCTGAAAAATCGCCTAGATTTCGATTTCTAAACGGATATAAATTTACTTTATGAAGTAAGTCGGCTACGTAGTCTTTTCGTTCACTCTTATTTATGATACCTTTAACCTTGGCGATATGATTAAGCATCATTTCTGCAGATACCTTTGGGTAGACACCAAAATCCTGAGGAAGGTATCCAAGTGTTTTTCTGATCTCATCAGGCTGCTTAAAAACGTCGATGCCATCAAACTGAATGTTGCCAGAGTCTGCTAATTGTAAAGTAGCGATGGTTCGCATTAATGTAGATTTTCCGGCTCCGTTAGGTCCTAAAAGACCAAACATTCCCTTTTCAAGATTCAAGTTGACATCTTTTAAGGCCTGAGTGCCATTAGGATAGGTTTTATTCAAATTTTTTATAGTAAGCATAGAGTTAATTTTAAAGGCATATGCAGTTTTAAAGTTAGTACTTCTTGTTAAGGTTTTGTTACAATGATAGCCATGTTTTTTAAATAAAGTTAGCTTTAAAGATGCGTTTATTAATGATAATGTATAATAGATATTATGAGTATCTTTACTTCGATTAATTTATTATTAAGAATGCAACTACTTCGCAGAAACAGACGACTTAGAACTAATGAAGCGATTCGTTCCTTGATTAGAGAACATACAATTACTCCAAATGATTTTTTAGTTCCCATTTTTATTGTAGAAGGAAAAGGGATTAAAGTAGAAATTCCTTCTATGCCTCGCTATTACAGATATAGTTTGGATGTACTTAAAAAAGAAGTTAAAGAGCTTTGGTCCTTAGGTTTAAAATCGGTGCTACTGTTTGTAAAAGTGCCTGATGAGCTTAAAGATAATAAGGGTACAGAAGCATTGAATGCTGATGGCTTGATGCAAAGAGCTATCAAAACAGTAAAAGATGCAACACCAGATATGTTGGTCATGACTGATGTAGCTCTAGATCCATACTCGTCATACGGGCACGATGGGATTGTTGACGATGGATATATTGTAAATGATCAAACGTGTGAAGTGTTGGCACAGATGTCATTATCTCATGCACAAGCAGGAGTAGATTTTGTAGCCCCTAGCGATATGATGGATGGACGTATTCTGGCTATTCGCGAATTGCTGGAAAAAGAAAATTTCAAGAATACTGGTATCATGAGCTATAGCGCCAAATATGCTTCGGCATTTTATGGCCCTTTTAGAGATGCATTGGATTCTGCACCGGGATTTGGAGATAAAAAAACATATCAGATGGATTTTGCCAATCGTGATGAAGCCATCAAAGAAACGATTATGGATGTCGAAGAAGGTGCTGATATTGTAATGGTAAAGCCAGGTATAGCATATTTAGATTTGGTTAGAGATGTCAGAGATAGTGTAGATGTACCGGTAGCAGTGTATCAGGTAAGCGGAGAATATGCCATGTTGAAAGCAGCTGCAGAAAAAGGATGGCTGGATCACGATTCAGTAATGTTGGAACAGATAATGGCTTTTAAAAGGGCTGGAGCACATATCATAGCAAGCTATTTTGCCAAGGATGTGGTGAAGCTTTTGGGTTAGAATAACATAAAATCAAGACTTATGGTAAGTAGAGAGAGATTATATAGGACATTCGGTGAGTTGTTATACGTAGTTGCCATGAGCGATGGAGTTATTCAGAAAGAAGAAATAGAAACCCTAGAAAAGATTTTAAAAGGACATCCAAAGGGTAAAGAGATTAAGTGGTCCTTTGATTACGAAAGTGCCAATCAAAATAATATCGAAACGCTGTACAAAAAAGTTATTGAGGTGTTTTCTGATAACGGTCCCGATGTAGAATACGATTTTATGATCTATGCACTTACCGAAATAGCCGAAGCCAGCAAAGGGATTGATCCTAAAGAGGAAAAAGTGATCACCAATTTTTCTAAGGACCTATTAGAACGATTTTTAAAAGATATAGAAAAAATCAAAGAAAAATACACATAATACATTCACTGTAAATGCAAAAAACGACTATCATACTCATCACTTTGGCCTTATTTGCAGTAAGTTGTCAATCTGAAAAAAAGGAAAAAGAAGATATTAAGATTGGAACAAAGAAAAAAGAAATTTCTGCTTTTGATACAGGAAAGAAAATTTTTAACGGAAAAGGTAAATGCTATACCTGCCATAAAATAGATAAAAAGTCCATTGGACCGGGTGTGCATGAAATTGTAAAAATCTATAAAGAACAAAATGCAGACCTGATCGCTTTTTTAAAACAAGAAGCAGAACCGATCGTTGATCCAGAAACTTATGCGGTTATGAAAACAAACTTTGCCATCATTAAAACATTTTCTGAAGAAGAGCTCAAAGCACTAGAAGTTTATATGACAGAAGTAAGTGAACAATAATGATCACATTACATTTCAAAATCCGTACTTTAATATCATATTTATAAACAATGACCTTACTTATAATATACGCAGTAATTTCTATTTTTTTTTCGTTTCTATGTTCAATTTTAGAAGCCGTACTGCTTAGTGTTACTCCAACATTTATTAATGTCAAGAAAAAGGAAGGCAAACCTTATGCCACCATCTTAGAAAACCTTAAAAAAGATGTAGATCAGCCTTTAATTGCTATACTAACTCTTAATACTATTGCTCACACCGTAGGTGCAATTTTGGTTGGAGTACAGGCAGAACAATTGCCATATAAATTCGAAATACTTGGAGTAAATATAGTAGGTGTGGTATCAACAATTATGACCATGTTAATCTTGGTAGTTTCTGAAATAATACCAAAAACTATAGGGGCTACATTCTGGAGGCAATTAGCAAATTTTACCTCAAAAGCTCTAGTGATTTTAATCGCTCCACTTAAATATACAGGAATATTATGGTTGCTTCAACTTACTACTAAGCTCATAGGAGGTAAAGGACATCATGGATCAGTATTAAGTAGAGAAGATTTTACAGCGATGGCAGATATTGCTCAAGAAGAAGGAGTTTTTGAAGAGTCAGAATCAAAAGTGATTAAGAATTTACTAACGTTTAAAGAAGTTTTGACAAAGGATGTGATGACACCTAGAACTGTTATGAAAATTGCTTCAGAAGAGACCACCATAGAAGAGTTTTTCAAGGAAAATCAAAATCTTCGGTTTTCCAGAATACCGGTTTATAAGGATAGAGCAGACAATATAACAGGTCAGGTTTTAAAAGATGAGGTTTTCAAAGAAATGGCAAATCAGAATGGTCAGAAAACTCTGGCAGAAATAAAGAGACCAATTTTATTCACTCCTAGAAATTTACCAATACCAGACTTGTTTAACGAATTGATACAATCTAAAAATCACGTCGCATTAGTGGTAGACGAATATGGATCTGTAAATGGTTTGGTGACTATGGAAGATGTGATAGAAACCCTTTTGGGCTTAGAGATTGTAGATGAGAGTGATACCGAAACCGATATGCAGGTACTTGCTCGAAAAAATTGGGAAAATAGGGCTAGAAAACTTGGGATTTTGGAAGATAAAGATGAATAATGAGTGATGATATCTTCATAGAAACTCCATTAGGTATGGCTGTAATTTCTGGAGACAAAGATGGGATAACCAGTGTTTCAGTTGGTCAAGAATCTTCTGATAGGCCTTCCAAAGAGATTCCTTCTCATTTAAAAGAGGCTGCTTCACAACTCAAAGAATATTTTGATGGTCAGCGTACCACTTTTGACTTAAAGCTTAATCCCTCAGGAACCGATTTTCAGAAAAAGGTCTGGAAAGAATTACTAAGCATTCCTTTCGGAAAAACAACTACATACCTTGATATGGCTAAGCAATTGGGAGATCCAAAATGCATACGCGCTGCTGCGTCTGCTAATGGCAAAAATCCAATATGGGTCATTATACCGTGCCATCGTGTAATTGGTAGTGATGGTTCTCTTACGGGATACGCAGGTGGTTTATGGAGAAAAAAATGGTTATTGGATCATGAAAATCCAGTAAAGCAGCAATCATTGTTTTAAAGTTAAGTCCTTAGGTGAATTTCCTCTTAGAATAGTATATTGTACCCATTGTGCATTTTGTATATTTTTATTCAAAATTCGTTTATTCGAGTGCTTCGACTGAAAGAAGAAGTGTATCGAGAATAGGATTTTGGATCCGAAAAGCGATTCTCGATACAATTTTCCTCTATTACATTTTGGAAAATTACTCGAACTTGCCCGATCTGTCAGGCGGGTTGACGCTTTTCTATAATATTCCTTTCATAACGTACAACGGGTTATATTTTCTATTCAAGTACATTGTGTAATTTATTTTTCAAATCTTAACATTCTTTTATAGAGATCCTGAGTTAAATGAAAGCAATCTAATTACGACAGATCTACTTCACAAAAGTTATTTCTTTCAGTTTCAAAAAATGAAACTGATATATTTTATAATTGCATGCTTAAGCGTTTCATTATTTTAATTAAATTGTCATGAATTCATTGTTATTAATTAAACTCCTATATGCGAATCTTCAAAAATTTTTTTAAAGTACTCTTGGCTATCGTTATCTTCTGTGTTCTCTTATTATATGTTTTTGATAGTGAATATATTTTAAAAGGAGTACGAGTAGTGTATATGACTGGTCATAATACTGCATATCTCGATGATTATACGCATTTCGATAATCGTACTATCGAAAGAGGCAAAGCTGATATTCCGTGGGCACTTCATGAAGATTACAATACCGTTTCATCTACAGATCGATTAAATAAGATCAATGAAGAGTTAGGTACAGTAGCATATTTGATCATTAAAAACGATAGCATTTGGTATGAGAAGTATGCTGATGGATTTGGTACCGAGTCCAAAACTAATTCTTTTTCAATGGCCAAAAGTATGGTCACGGCAATGCTGGGAAAAGCTATTATGGAGGGTTATATCAAAAGCCTGAATCAACCGTTGGGAGATTTTTTCCCCGAGTTTTCTCAAGGCTTGGCAACGAAGACTACGGTAGGAGACCTTTCTTCAATGTCATCTGGTCTTAATTGGGAAGAAAGCTATAAAAGTCCGTTTTCTATTACTGCCAAAGCATATTATGATACCGATATACGAGAGGTGCTACTTGGATTAGAAGTGGTAGAAGAACCAGGAAAAGAGTTTAAGTATTTGAGTGGCAATACGCAATTGTTGGGTATGGTGATCGAAAAAGCAACAGGAAAAACTTTATCTGAGTATCTAAGCGAAAGTTTCTGGAAACCCATGGGAATGGAGCAAGACGCTATCTGGCAATTAGACAGTGAAGATAGTGGAATGGAAAAAGCATACTGCTGTGTGGCGAGTAACGCTAGAGACTTTGCACGTTTTGGAGTGTTATTTAAAAATAAAGGTGTTTTTGCGGGTAAGCGAATATTACCAGAACAATTTACTAGGGTGGCTACTACAAAGAGATTCGAAGAAGATGATATGTACGGCTATGGTTTTTGGTTGTCTGATCATTTAGATAAGGAAATATTTGCTATGCGGGGTATCTTGGGGCAATATGTGATTTGTATCCCAGAGGATGATATTATCATTGTAAGGTTAGGACATAATAGAGGCACTAAAGCAAAAGGAGAGTCGTTTACAAATGATTTTTTCGTATTCATCGAAGAAGCTTATAAAATGCTACAGAATGCTTCATAAACTAAACCTTGAACATATATTATTTTTAGATATAGAAACCGTTCCTGAACATAGTGATTTCGAGAGTTTGAGCGATGAAATGAAATATCTCTGGGCAGATAAGACTAAGTATCAGCGCAAAGAAGAGTTCTCTCCCGAAGAATTTTATGAACGCGCCGGTATTTGGGCCGAGTTTGGAAAAATTGTATGTATTTCTGTTGGATATTTTACTTTTAAGGGTGAAACTAGGTCATTTAGAACGACATCATTTTATGGAGCAGAAAAACAATTGCTGTTAGATTTCAAAAGTCTTATAGAAACACATTTTAGTAGCCCACATCATCTGCTTTGCGCTCATAATGGAAAAGAATTTGATTTCCCATACATCGCTCGCAGGATGATTATTCATAATATTGCTTTACCCTATAAGCTGAATCTTTTTGGTAAAAAACCTTGGGAAGTACCACATCTGGATACCTTAGATTTATGGAAATTTGGTGATTATAAACACTACACTTCTTTGAAATTACTAACCAATATTTTGGGGATTCCTTCACCTAAAGACGATATTGATGGTAGTCAGGTTCGACAGGTGTATTATGAAGATCAGGATATTGATCGAATTATTATGTATTGCGAAAAAGATACAGTAGCTGTAGCACAGATCTTACTTCGTTTACGGCAAGAAGAATTACTCTGTGATGAAGAAGTGATTTCTGTATAATCTAATTACATAATTCAAAAAATATCCCTCACCTTTTGAGTGAGGGAATTTCAAGTAATTATATACCAGTCGTGTCCCCCAACAAACTCGAATTTTAATGTTCAAGTTGATTCCCTTCGATATAATTACAAAGCAAGCAGGGTAGAAAATAAATAAAAACCCTACAAAAAATTTTATGGTATTAATTTATAGAGTAAATAGCCAAATCAAAATTAAGCTTCTGATTTCTGTGAAGAAATTGATACTGCGAATATATAGATTTATTTTAATACGAGAGGTTAATTATTAACATTTTTTTAAGTTTTGTTGATTCTTTACACGTTATTATGAAAGTTTTGGAACAGTACTAGTTTTCTAAATTATTTTCTGCAGTACCGGATTAAATGCTTTTGAAGCTACTATAACTTTATCCCCAATTTCCAGGTCTGTAACTTCAGATTCTTGAGCAATCACCTTTACCACATTAGTTCCTATTAAGACAGTTACTATATATACTACTTCTTCTTGTTGTATTTCGATTACTTCGCCTGTAAATCTAAATTTGGCGCTCATTTGATGTGTTGTGAAGATTTCTGTAGGCGTTCCTGATTGGATAATTTTTCCTTTTTCTAGGACATACACCTGATCAGATAATTTAATAATTTCTCCGATATCATGACTTACTAATACTGTGGTTAGTTTATATTCCACGTGAACCTTTAGAATGTAGTCCTGTAATTTGAACCGCATTTTTGAATCTAAAGCTGATAAAGGCTCGTCTAATAAAAGTATTTCAGGTTTTCGAACTAAAGCTCTGGCCAGAGCAACGCGTTGCTGCTGTCCCCCAGACAAAGTATTAGGTTTTAAATGTTGAAGTTCTCCTAATTCGACTAGATCAATTAATTCTTCGATGATGTTTTTGTCTTGATTTTTTTCAAGAGCATATTCCAAATTTTTGCGTACCGTCATATTTGGAAACAATGCATACTCCTGAAACACAAACCCTACATTTCGTTGTTGAGGTTTTAGATTGGTTTTACTATTGGTATCTAACCACTCCTTATTATTCACCACAATCTTTCCTTTGTCGGGAGCAAGCAGTCCTGAGATCATGCGTAGGGTTGAAGTTTTTCCGGCACCAGATTCACCATACAATGTAATAAATTGACGTGGTTCAGTCATCAGCTGGATATCTAAAGGAATAGTGCCTTGGGCTGTATGTAACATTTTATATAGCGACAAGACAATCATTTCTTAAACTTTTTAAGGTACCCTCCATTAACGAGGTATACAGTTAATAGAATGAAAAAAGTAATGACCAGTAAGATAAGAGAGTAAGCATTAGCAGTGTCATAGTTTAACGCTTCGACTTCGTCATAAATTGCGATTGAAGCTACTTTGGTTTTTCCTGGAATATTGCCCCCGATCATTAATACTACACCAAATTCGCCAATGGTATGTGCAAAAGAAAGCACGATACCCGTGAGCAAGGCAGGTTTTATATTGGGTAATAATATTTTGAAGACTGTTTTTAGTTTTGATTTCCCAAGCACATATGAAGCTTCTTTGAGTTGGCTGGGAAGTGTTGCCAATCCAGATTGTATAGGTTGTACCATAAACGGAAGGCTATACAAAATAGAAGCAATTACCAACCCTTCAAATGAAAAGATGAGACGAAGTCCCAACCATTCATTTAGCCAGTGACCAAAAGAATTATTCGGACTAAAAGCGACCAACAAATAAAATCCTAATACCGTAGGGGGTAATACCAAAGGCATGCTCACCAAAGTCTCAATTACAGGTTTGATTTTTGATTTTGAATAGGCTAACCAATAAGCAAGAGGAACTCCAATAACAAGAAGTAGGGCAGTGGTAATCAATGCCAACTTGAAAGTCAATATGAGTGGTTCCCAATCCATCATTGGCTTAATAGAATTTCATTGGTTTTGATCATTGCGGTTATTTCAGACCCTTTCTCTATACTTAATTTTTGTACAGCATTGCTGGTAATAATCGAAACAATTTCCCCAATTTCAGTATCGATGATAAGCTTGCTCAATAATGTTCCTTTTTCTAACTTTTTAACGGTACCCAAAATTTGATTTTGTAGGCTTATGTGTTTTGGAGGCCCGGTAGTTATGACCACTTCGGTTTCTTTAAATAAGATGGTAATGGTGTTACCTATTTTAAGATATGAAGCTGTCTTAGGGGTTTCGATAATAATTGCTGTGAAAGATACATTTTTTACAATCACAGTAACCAATGCAAGACTACCATTCACTTCGATATTTGATATTTGTCCTTGTAGTGTATTCATTTTACAGGGACAAGGTATCCAAAATTTTCAAGAATTTCTTTTGATTTTGTAGAGAATAAGAATTCGTAAAATTTCATAGCAGCGTCGCTAATTTTATCTTTTTTGATGATTACTGCAGCCTGTGCAATCGGAGTATACGAAGTTGAATCTATTGAAATCCACTCGCCTTTCCCTTTTATTTGTGGAGATAACACTACCGATTTAGCCGTAAAACCAATTTGAGCCGCTCCAGATACGATAAATTGATTGGTTTGGGAAATACTCTCTCCATATACTAATTTCTCTGAAACTTGATCATAAATTTTGGCATGTTTCAATACTTCGATTGCCGCCGTACCATATGGAGCTGTTTTGGGATTGGCCAGCGCGATATGTTCGATTTGATCTTGGGTTAGCAAATTAATGTCGAGTGGTATATTTTCTGAAAAAGACCAGAGTACCAAAGTACCATACCCATAGATCTTGGGAATATTGGATGTAAAACCTTTTTCATGAAGAATTTTAGGATATTTTGTGTCTGCCGAGATGAAAACATCATAAGGCGCACCCTCTTGGATTTGCGAAGTTAATTTACCCGAAGAACTGGTGATCAGATCGCCATTGATCCCAGTTTGTTGGGTAAAAGCCGACACAATTTCTTTCATTGCAAATTGCATATTTGCCGAAGTAGCAATGGTTACTCGATGATGATCTGTGTTGGTACAATTACAGAATACAAGATTAATGAATATAAAAGCAAATATATTTTTAAAGATCAGACAATTTTTCTGGTAACTGTTTGTTTTCATACTGTCAGGCTTGATCTTTTTTGACTTCATCTAATTTCGACTGTCTCATGTATAAAAATAGTGGAAAAGTAAATGCTATGGCTACCAAAAATGTGAGAGGTATCAACACCCACCAATATTTTATCTTTAGTTTGATCGCTTCGGGAATGTACCACACAAAAAATGTGATGACCACGACTAATAAATCGGCACTTAATGATCGTGCGGGGAAAGTAGTTTTGGTTTGCGCTATAAAGTTAAGCAGCGAGGTGTCTTCAGCAGTCATATAAAACTGAATATTAAAATACCAGGTATAGCAGACACCGACAATAGCCAGAAGCAGGAAGATATATTTTAGTCTCATTTCAGAAAATTTTTCAGTTAAAGTTACTTTTTAATAGTCATTCTGAAAAAAGAAACAGAAATTCTAGAAGATATTATTGTACATGGTTTTAATACTCATAAAGTATTTGTTGATCAAAGTTTTGGATATTAAGTAACACTTGATTACCACTTACTTGCAAAGCCCCAATATCAAAAGTCAATTCTCTGGTGATAAATGCCTCACATAGCTCCTCATTTTTTAAGGATAACCTTAGGTTTCTTTGTGGGGGTAGTGAAAATGAAACTCCGCCAGAGTCAATTAGTTTGACTTCCCAGCTATCACCATCGCATCCACCAGCACTAAAGTTGATTGTTATGCAATCATCATTGATAATAGCACTATTGATGGTTACTGGGTCTTTTGGAGCATTTTCGAATTGCGTATCGCTAACTATTATAAACTGATCGCAGGCGGTAGTTACATCATCATCACTGTTACAAGCTACTATTACAAATAATAGTAGCAGCATTCTTATTATTATTTTTTGCATGACCCTATTTTTATGGTAGATGCAAGAATTAGATATAGGTTGTGTTAAGCGGAAGTATTTAATTGGATTAAAAACAATAACCCTCGAAATATTAGTTTCGAGGGTCTAATAAAAAATTGATTATGTATTGGTCTTATTGTCTTACAAAACGTAGATTTTCCTTTCCATCGATGTTAAGCAAGTATATACCACTTTCTAAGTTTCTTGTGTCGATTTTATTGGTAAAGTTTCCTTTTACTACTACATTACCCAGTAAGCTATAGATTACATAAGTATGTTCTCCATTATCTTGCATAGAGATGAATAGATCTCCTCGTGTTGGGTTAGGATATGCGCTAATTTTACCAAATATTGGTGGTCCAGCTAGATCACTAGTCGTAGCAAACGAGGTAGTTGTACCACATGGTCCAAGGTTTGTCCATCCTGTAGATGTTCTCTCATAAAGACTTCCTTGGTATACTACACGATCACCAACTTGATAACTCTGTGTACCGCTCCATGCAGGAACTCCATCACACTGATCTACAGGTCCACTACCAGTTGAATTGGTAAGTGATACATTGTCCAGTGCAATATCTGCTTGCCAAGTAACACCTGTAATTCTGTTAAATCGTAACTGAACACCTCCTCCTACATAAGCAGTTAGGTCGATGTCTGCACTTTGCCATGAATTACCTTTGTTACCAGTTTCACTCCAAATGCTTGACCATGTAGCACCTTCATCAGTACTAGCTTCTACAGCGATACTTCCCATATCTGTGGCTCCATACATGTGGTAGTTAAATTTAAAGCTTGCCTGTGTAGTACTTGAAAGGTCAAAGCAAGGTGATGTTAAGATCGCCAGTTTGTTTGGATACCCTGTTCCATTTCCAGAGGCTTCTACAAATATGTAATATGTACCTTGAGTTGCACTAGATGGTCCTGTTCCGTTAGAGGGTGTTCCACTAGTATCAATTGTCCAATTAATATCATCGGCAGTAGACTGTGTCCATGCACCTAAAGTATTTTCGAACCCTTCGTTGTAAGGGAAGGCGGTAATACCTGTAGTACATCCTGTTCCGCCTCCACTACCGGCAGTAGTAACGTTAACAATGTTACTCGCAGCAGATTCGTTTCCTGCAGCATCTTTTGCCACTACGGTAAATTGATATGCGGTATTAGCAGTTAAACCGGTAATGTTTGCTGTGGTAGCGCTTACAGATCCAATATTTGCACTTCCTTGAAATATGTCGTATTCTGTTACTCCTACGTTATCTGTGGAAGCAGTCCAGTTAAGTGTCAATGTAGTTTCGGTAATATCAGATGCAGCCAATGCTGTTGGTGCTGTTGGCGCTTGCGTATCAGCAGTTGCACCACCAATTACTATGGTGTAATCTTCAACTTCACCATACTGGAAAGACTCACAAGAAGTAGGTATTCCATTATATTTCATAGACACACGCATTCTTGTATTTCCATCTGTCGCTTCTGCAGGAACAGTAAATGTTCCGCTTACTGGTGTAGTTTGCGTAGCAGCCTGTGACCAAACTTGCTCACCGGCATCAGTAAAGTCTCCATTTTGATTATAGTCAATCCATACACTATATCCTTCATTGTATGCGGTACCTGTCCAGGTTGGCGTTACAGAAATGGTATATGCGCTACCTCTTGCCAAACTAGTAGTGATAGAAGTGAAATCACTATATCCCCCTGATCCTGCAGCAGAAACATTATTAATAGTTTCTAATTGTACATTACCAATATATTCGTCGGCAACACTTTGTCCGTTAGAAGCACAGTATACCAATTGAAATTCTGTAGTGCTAAAGGCAGTAGTACTGCTATAGGCAGAATTCGTACCGTCAGAACACTTACTTCTTACCTGTACTTCGTATGATGTTAACTCAGTTAATCCAGTAAGGTTAACTGAAGCACCACTAATATCCTGTTGATTAATCCAAGAAGAAGTTCCGGCAACTCTATATCTTAAGTCATAAGTTGCAGCAGGTACTGCAGTCCATGAGATAGTTGCTGTATCATACCCAATATTAGAAGCAGCTACACCTGTTGGTACAGTTGCGTTACAAACTACTGGTGTTCCCGAAAGGCCTGTTACTACTAGAGAGAAGTTTTGACTCCCCCCGGTTAAAGAACCTTTATGAGTTACTGTGATGGTGTACGTTCCAGAAGCACCAGCAATATTAATTCTTTCGTAAGGATCAACTGTATTATCTCCAGTTCCATTGGTAGTAATTCCTGTTAACCTAAATGGGCTAAAAGTTGTAGATCCTTGAGATACTCTAATATCTAAGTCATTTACAAGAACTGGAGTATTAGAGTTGGTAGCCGTGGTCGCAGTACCAGGTCTGTCTGTCCAAGAGATAGATGCCAATAATGGGCTTACTCCGTCAGAATCTACATTAATTGTATAGGTCTGACCGCTTGAAAGTGATAATTCTTCCACTTTTGAATCACCGCTAGCTACAGCAGAAATAGTTTCAGCCGCTGCTTTAGCATTTAATAACCCCCATCCGTAAACAGCATCAGGTCCAGAAGGCCCTGCATCATCTGCAGTATGTAGCGCCAAACCTTTAAGGGTTGCAGCTCTCATAAAGTTTCCGTTCAAATTATTATAGTGTTGTTGTAATAACAAAAGAGACCCAGTTACATTTGGTGATGCCATAGATGTACCCGTGATACTTTGATATGCAGTATCACTGCTTTCATATGTTGAGTAAACCCCGGTACCATTACCTGTAATGTCTGGTTTGATTCTGTAATCATCTGTAGGCCCTTCACTACTAGAGCTGTTGATAGATACACTTATCAAAGTTCCATCATTATTTACATTTGCATCTTGTGCATTGGCAACAACAAGGTTGTTTTTTGAAGTAGAGTGACCAGTTAACTTGTCATAAGAAGAGTTTCCGTCAAGCGGAGCACCGTTATAACTATTTTGATTACCGTCGTTACCGGCAGCAACTACCATAAGATAGAAAGGTGCATTAAACATTACTTCATCCCAGCTTCTTGACTCATCGATATAAGCACCAAAGTACTGATCAGGAACTAAGTCACTTCTAAAACCATATGAGTGGTTAGAAAGTAACATTCCGTTTGCAGCAGCTGTTGTAGCCTCTGCAATGTCATCATTCCATTTATATCCTCTTGCTTTTGCTTGAGAAGCCATACCTTTTGCATTGGCTTGTACACCAGATGCAACAATAGTACCAGTTACGTGCGCCGCATGGAAGTTTAGATCCAAACCACCTTCTGCCGCAGCATCTTCCACAGAAACACGATTATTTCCTCCCGGACCATCATATTCCTGGTGTGTAACACGAGCGTGGCCACCATCCCATACATAAGCAGTCATATTCTGCCCATCGAGATTAAGACCTAGAGAACCACCACCATTTAAGTGATTAGCTCTGGTTGATCTGGCAGCAGCAACATTGTAAGTTATATAATATATAGGGCTCTTTACTCCTTTATTATCGGTATGTACTCTCTGTAGTTCAGCATAGCTTCCGTCTTTTGTTTGGATTTTGGTCTCCCATCCATACAATTTGGCAGCTTGTAAAGCTTGTTTCTTTTCTTTAGCCGCTTTTTGGGAATATTCAGCTTGTAATTGATTTAGTTTTTCCAAATTACTTTGTTGACCTATTGCTGCCTTCTCTACAGGAGTTTGTGCAAAAACCGCGGCTGATAGAAGTAGCATTGTAAAAAATACAAATATGGCTATTTTGTTTTCTGTGAAGTCTAATATAGAAATGAGACTTCGGTAATTTTTTTTCATTTTTATTGAGTTTGAGTTAGCATTAGTGAGTTTTCCTTGAAAATTATATAGGAAACAACCAAAACTCTTAAAATATTCTTAATAAAAAAAAGTTTTTCGACTAAGTGATTAGAAAACACTTCATAAAACATTAACAAAGGGTTAACTTTCGTTTAATATTAAAGTGATGTAGGAAAAAACTGCTATTTTTTGTTTTTATAAACCCATTTTTTCGAAAAATTCGAGGGTTCGCGCCTCATTATAGTAGGTTTTTCCCGGAGAATAAAACCCGACATGACCTCCGTATTTTGGAATTTCGAGGAATAAATTAGGATTTTCTTTGGCTTCATTCTCTGGATAACATCGATTTCCTAAAAAAGAATCATTTTTTGCATTAAGGATTAGTGTAGGGATTTCGATGTTTTTCAGAAATTGCTTACTACTACATTGGGTATAATAATCTACAGCATCTTTATATCCATGGGCAACACTGGTATACAGATTGTCTATGTCGATTAGAGAAGAGCAAGCTTTAATATCTGATTTGCTTATTTTATTTGGAAATACGGCGTGTCGTTCGTATAATTTAGCCTTTAAATGTCGTATAAATCGCTGCTCGTAAATATAATTTTTGGGTTTATTGATTTCTAACAAAGAGTTATACAGATCGCAGGGTACAGAAACTGCTACTGCAGCCTTAATTTCGAAAGGTATCTTTCGTCCTTCGCCGAGATATTTCAAGGTAATATTACCGCCAAGGCTAAATCCGCACAAAGATATAGTAGTATATTTATTTTTACTCAGCACATGATTCACGATATGATCCAAATCGTCACTTACACCGGCATTGTATGATTTGTACAATCGATTGACTTCGCCACTACAATTTCTAAGATTAACCAATACCGTATCCCAATTGTTTTTATTGAGGAGTCTAGCTATCCCCATCATATATTGTCTTTGAGCGTTTCCTTCTAACCCATGCACAACGATGGTTACCTTTTCTGTTATAGAGGCAGTATAACTCCAATCTAAATCGATAAAATCACCATCATCCAGTTCAAGACGCTCTCTTTTTTGTTGTATGCTATTTACTTTTCGTAAAATATTGGGATAGATCGTAGAAACATGTGCGTTTCTAAATATATATGGAGGGGTATAGGTTGACGAAAGTATAGGCATTAATATAATATGTTATCTTTTGGTTGTATTTTTTCTGGTAAGTCTTTTTCGTCCAGCATGTCTCTTAGGTCAATCTCTATGGTTCTGCACAAGGCAGTCATAGGTACATCATTTACACGACCTTCAAAAGGATCTTCACTATTGCTACCTACTTTTTCCATGGTGGTAAATATCCAGGACACCAAAACAGATAGCGGAATCATTAAGAAGATAAACCATGATTTAATTTCATCATTCATAGTATTCAACTCACTTTCAAAGACATTTAACATTCCAAAAGGTAAAAGTAGTACAAAAATCCAGGTAAAAACAGTACTGAAGTAGGCATACTGCCTGGGGAAAGGGGTGTTTTTGATCCGTTCACATTTTCCTTGAAGGTTATAAAACTCTTCAAGGGTAGCATGAAAAAGTTGTTTATCGAATTCACTTATTTTACCTTCACCATAAAGTTTTCTGATATGTAACCCTTGATTTTTCACCAAATGGGTAGCAGGATTTTTTCTCTGCAGCAGGTCGTTATATTCTTCCTCAGACACAAAAAACTTTGTAGCATCACAAGCAGGTTTTTGCTCGCCATGTTTTTTAAAGAGTTTTTCTACAGCTACATTTTCTTTTAAGCTAAAAGAGGTAGGTTGTCTTAGTTGAATTCGTAAAGCATTGAGCCAACCGACATGTCGATGAATAAGAACCTTTTTAGTTTGGTGATCATCATTAACCAAACTAAGTACTTGATTTGCCCAGGTCCTCGAATAATTTACGATCCCACCCCATATTTTGCGAGCTTCCCAAAAGCGATCATAGCTTTGACTATTCTTGAAACCAATATAAAAGGCAACTGCAATACCAATCACTGATAACGGCTGAAACGGAATATCTATAAAAGTCCATTGCAAGAAATAATATAGAGAAAAGATACCTGCTGTATAAACAGTAAAGAAGATGAGATTTTTCCAGCCGTACCTAAGAATGAGCCCCCAGCCAATATTTCGTTTGATGTACATCTGTGATTTTTGTTCTAAAATAAGAAGACCTCATCCGTTTTCAAAACTTATGAGGTCATTTTTAGTGAAGATAGTTTTTAAAGGAACATTCCGCCCGAAGCTTCTATACGTTGGCCATTGATCCATCGAGCATCTTCGCTGGCCAAAAAGGCTACAACACCTCCTATATCTTTGGCTACACCCACGCGTCCCAAAGCAGTTACAGAGGATAACATTTTCTCTAATTCTGGATTATTTTCAAGAGCTGTTTTGTTCATATCTGTATTAATAGCACCGGGAGCTACTGCATTTACGGTGATTTGTCTAGCACCTAGTTCTTTAGCCAAGTATCTCGTTAAGGTTTCGATACCAGACTTCATAGCTGCATAAGCACCGTATCCAGGGATAGAGAATCTTGCCAATCCGGTTGAAACGTTAATAATTCTTCCGCCATTTTTTAATAGTTCAAGTGCTTTTTGAGTAATAAAGAAAGGCCCTTTAAGTTGAATATTCATTAAGCTATCAAAAGTAGCTTCAGAGGTTTCGGCTACCATCTCATGAGCGATAATACCAGCATTATTGACCAAAATATCAAATTTTGAGGCACTCCACCGCTGTTGTAAAGCATTTTTTATTTCGGAAAAGAAGGAATCAAAAGTAGAAGCGTCGCCTACATTTAATTGAAATGCTACTGCTTTTTGTCCTAAAGATTCGATTTCGTTTACCGTTTCATCTGCCTGTGCTTTGTTTGAATTGTAGGTAACCAAAATATCGGCTCCTTGTTGCGCTAATCTTATTGCCATTTCTTTTCCTAGACCTCGGCTACTTCCTGTCACTAATGCGATTTTGTTTTCTAAAGTTTTCATGATGTTATGTGTTTTAAATGATTATTAAATAATTACACTGCAAATATCATCCAGAAAACCAAGCGCATAAAGGCATATTTTTTAGGAAGAAAGGTATGTTTTTAAGGTTGAGAAGGTTTCTTATTGATTTCGATATTGGTTAGGACTCACTCCTGCATGTTTTTTGAAGAATTTAGAAAAATGGGTAGGCTCGTTGAAACCTAATTGATAGGCAATTTCTTTTATTGGAATTAAAGATTTTGATAGCAAAGCCCTGGCTTCAGTAATCGTTTTATCCTGAATCCAACGATTGGCAGATATTCCTGTTTTAGTTTTTATTACAGTTGAAAAATAAGCAGGATGCAGCTGTTGTGCTTCCGCGAAAGCGCTAACCTGCAAATCTCCATTTTTTAATGTATCTGATCTAAAAGCACTTTCAAGATCTCTCTTAAATTCATTTACAATTTCACTGTCACGGTCGTAAGCAACTTTAAAAGAATCGTCTTTTAGCAAGTACTCCTTCACCTTTAATAAGAATACCATAAAAAGAGAACTTACGATTTTATGCCGTAATGTAGATTTCTTTTCTTGCTCTGCTAGAATTTGTTCGGCTAAATGATACAATTCTTTAAATTTGGCATCATCAAGATAACAAGGGGGTACCATCTCTGTCAATAGGAAAGAAAATTCGTCAAAAACCGTAGTATGGATATGCTTTTTTAAATATTCCTCAGACGAAGTGATGATAAAACCTTGCACCACTTCTTCAATTCCAAAGGATTTTAAATGCCCGGGATTGGTAAAATATAAGGTATTAGGCTTTGTACAAAATTTGTGATCATCAATAGTATAAAAACTCTTACCTTTTTTGATCAATACAAATGAAAAGTAATTTGCCCTAAAAACAGGAGACTGTACAGGCTTGTTATGTACCATTTCCATTCGGTGAATGGTAAAATCGGTATCTTGTTCGATGCTTCGCCCTACATTTTCACCGTCATATAAATCTGATAGTTTATCATAGGCTTTAATTTTTGAATCGTCGCTCATTTTTGAATATATATAACCATAAAAATACCGGTTTTTATCAAACCGGTATGTATTAGAGAAATTGACTTATTTTTAAATACCAGCCGGCTGCGCTTCAATACTTACACCGCTCCAATAACTTTGCGGTTTATGTCCAACTTTGGCTCCACCAGTAAGCATGGCCTGCATTTCTGGTTCAAAGAACGAATACGGAAATTCGGTTACAGGATTGCCGGCTTCTTTAAGTTTTTGTTTAAGGTCATGTGGTATGTCAAAATCGAGAGCCTTCAGGTTTTCTTCTAGTTGATGCATTTTGGTAGCACCAATGATTACACTAGAAATGCCCGGGCGATTGGCAACCCAATTTAAAGCCACACTGGCCATAGGTTGCTCAATTTCTTTGGCAACTTCTTCGAGTGTTGCCACGATTTTCCAGTTTCTTTCGGTGTTTTTATCAAAGGCTTTATTGTTGCTGCCTTCCATTGTTTTTAGTCTTCCCTCACCATCGATGCCTCCTTCAGAAGGTTTATATTTTCCAGACAATAGTCCGCTCGCCAATGGGCTCCATACCATAGTACCAATACCCATTTCCTGCCCCAGTGGTATAAATTCTTTCTCAATATTTCTTTCTACCAAAGAATATTCCATTTGCATGGTGGATACAAGCTCGTAACCTCTAAACTCTGCAATAGTTTGCGCCCTACTTACATACCATGCAGGGATATCGCTTAATCCCACATGAAGTATTTTACCTTGTTTCACTAGGTCATCAAGCGTACGCATTACCTCTTCGGGCTTTGTAAGCATGTCCCAGGTGTGCAAAAAATATAAATCTATATAATCTGTGCCCAATCTTTTCAGCGAATTTTCTACTGCGTGAGTGATATGTTTTCTGCTGTTTCCTCCTGCATTCGGGTTTCCAGGGTCACTATTGTAGCTGAATTTTGTAGCGATCACCACTTTTTCACGAAGACTACGGTCCTTTACAAATTCTCCTACCATTTTTTCGCTGTTTCCTTCAGTATATAAATCTGCGGTATCTATAAAATTACCTCCTTCATCAATATACTTATCAAAAATCTCTTTGGCAGCATTTTTTTCGCTACCCCAGCCCCAATTATCGCCAAATGTCATGGTTCCTAAAGCTAGTCTACTTACTCTTAATCCGGTTTTTCCTAATGTGTAATACTTTTCTAAACTCATTGTGTAAATTTTTCTTTTAAGATACTTTGATAAATATTTGATTACAAGATTCTTGGTGTTACATAAAAGTTAATTAGCATTATGTTAAGAGACAAGACTGTACTTTATTATGCATGCATAATAAAATCTTTTGTAATTTTGTGATTCTAAAACAAAGGGTATGTACATAAAAGATTTTGAAATTAGATGGAATGATATCGACGCAAATCGCCATTTGGCCAATAAATCGTATATAGAATTTGCAGCCCACACTCGTATGTCATTTTTATCAGAAAGTGGATTTGATCAGCGTTTGTTAGGTACATTTAATATTGGTCCCGTAGTCTTTTATGAACATATTTACTACTTTAAAGAAATTTTTTATGGTAGGCCGGTAAAAGTTTCTCTAGAGATTTCTGGCTTGAGTGAAGATGGTATGTTTTATGAATTCAGACATTACTTTTATGATCATAAGGGAAGGAATTTTGCACAGTGTGAAATGATGGGTGCATGGTTAGATCTAGGTACTCGAAAACTAATACCATTACCAGAAGAAATGCGTAAAATTTTAGACAAAATTGAACGCCCGAAGGATTTTAGAATACTTACCAAAGAAGATACACGAAGATTTAGTAAAAAACCAGTAGATTTAGTTTGATTCTTTCGGTTTTTTGGTCACCAGATATACTCCTAAAAAAATTAAGAGTGTAGCCGTCACTTTAACCATATCTAATTTGTCTTTCCCTAATCCAATAGCAAATATTGAGGCTAACATGGGTTGGAGATAAATAAAAACCGCTACTGTGGTGGGCTTTAGTTCCCTTATGGCAAAAATATTAAGAATATAGGTTCCAAAAGTAGCAAAAACAATTACATACCCGATTTTTAAATATCCTACCAGGGGAATTACATCTGGTTGCATCTCAAGCAATTGTGACAGTCCGAAAGGCAACACAAAGAAAAATCCGAAACCATACATCCACTTTATAAACGTAAATGGATGGTACTTTTGAGTGATTTTTTTTACCACAATAATGTAGCAAGCATACGATGTGGCATTCACAAAAATGAGAAAATTGCCTAATGTTGGATTCGTGGCGGTGGCAGAACTACCTGTACCATAAAATATAATTAAAAGCGTTCCCGATAGTCCTATCAATACGCCGATTATTTTTAAAAGTCTTATTTTTTCTTTGAGAAATATCACTGCCAATATCAGCACTATGATGGGGGTGGTCACCATTAAAACAGAGGCATTGATAGGGGTAGTAAGATTTAGGCCTTCAAAAAAGGCTAACATGTTAATCCCTACTCCAAATAAGGACGCCAAAGCGATTTGAGCAAAATCTTTGCGCTCGATTTTTTCTTTAGGCCCCAAAAAACTAATTGCCCAGAACAATAAAAATGCACCTGCAACACGCAGTACAATAAAGCCAAAGGGTTTTATGTAATGGGGCATCACATCTTTGGCAATCGTATAATTTGCGCTGTAAAAGATGGCTACAAAACTTGCAGCCATGAGTGCTAGTGCTCTTTTGCTCATATGTTACATTGCGGATTGTGCTGCCTCGACCACTTTTTTGCTGTTTCCAATAAAAATTTGATCATCAACAATAATCACCGGTCTTTTTAAGAACGTATAATGCTCGAGAATAAGATTTTTATAATCTTCTTCAGATAAATTTTGATTTTTAAGATCACGCTCTTTATATAATCGTGCTCGTTTGCTAAATAAAGCTTCGTAGCTCCCTGCAAGGTGTTGCATTTCCTCAATTTGTGTGGTGGTTATTGCATCTGCCTTTATTTCTTGTAAAATAAATTCTGAAGAAGGGTTTAACTCATTTAGGATACGTTTACAAGTGTCACAAGTAGAAAGATGGTATATTTTTTTCATAGAAAATTCTTTATATTTTTAAAAGCAAATCTATTTTGTCATTTCGGGAGGAGTCGATAAAAATAAACCGTATGGCTTATACATCTGGACTCTGCTCAATGTGACTGTGCACATATACTTTGATTTTTAGGATTTGTTAGTAAAAAATTTAAGTATAAAAATCCTCACAAAGGAAATTCATTTCACAATTAAAAATATATTTTTGGCTAAAAATTAAGAAACTCATGCTACATCAATTAGAAATCACTCGCACCAACCGTCGTTTACTAGAAAAAATTCTTGACAACCATTCTATCGAACAATTAAATACCGTGCCCGATAGATTTAAAAATAATTTGATCTGGAATATTGCCCATGTAGTGGTTACCCAACAATTATTGGTGTATAACTTGAGTGGATTGCCCATGATGATAGATGAGGAAATGGTGAATTCTTTCAGAAAAGGAACCAAAACTGAAGGACCGATATCTCAAAATGAAATAGATAAGATTAAAACATTATTATTTTCTACCTTAGATCAAACCGAAAAAGATCTTGAAGTCAGGGTGTTTAAAAACTTCCAGGAGTACCCAACCAGCACGGGATTTGTGTTGAAGTCTCTTGAAGATGCTGTTAACTTCAACAATTTTCACGAGGGGATTCATTTAGGATATATTTTGGCATTAAAGAAAGCGTTATAAAACATCAAAGGCAAAATAAGAAGCTACATCTTCTTTTTTTATTTTTATCTCAACAGGTCCTTCGGCATAGGAGCTAATTTCATAAGGATTATAATAAAGTATAACTTCAGTATCGGTAAATCCAATATTCTCTGGTAAAGTGAATGTATCATTTTCAAAAAAGAAACCAGTGCTATTGATAGCTTCATTTTCAAGAATTTCAAAAGTCGATCGAAACACTCTTTCGGCATAATTTTCAAATTCGGTATAATTCTTAAATAAATCTTTGTTTGCTAATCTTTTACCGGTTTTGGTATCTATATTTAGAAAAGAAAGGCTACCATAGCCATGAGCGCCACCAGTAAATATATAAGAATCCAAGGTCAAAGAGATCAAACTTTTACATGCGAAACCAAGTTCACAATTAATGTTGGCTTCATATTGAGGGATCTCATCTCCAAATTTTTCATGGATTTCCTGATAAGATACGTTAAATTGATTGACCTCTTCCTTTAGGGTTCCCATGGTTTCATTTTCGCCAATATTCAAAACAGAACATGCCATTCTTTCAATCTCCTGATTAATGTTTTCTGCGACAGGAGTTTCTTCAACTATTTTTAATAAGGTAATTTCGATTGAAGCACATTCTATATTCTTGCAGTCGAGTAAAGAATCGACCGTAAAATTCTGCTTTTCAAAAGTGAAAGCTTCCTCGGTAGTACAACTTGTAATCACCAGGAAAAATCCTATAACAAAAGTTATCCAAAAAGGAACGTTAGTTTTTGTGTTAATCATCTACTAAAGATATTTAATGAAATATGATTAGAACGAATTAAATCATACATTTGCTCAGTTTTTTAACATAAAAACAAGCAAGTTATTTTTTTCTTGTCAAAAATTAAGATCTAAATGAAATTTAATACAAAAACAATACACGGAGGCCAGGAACACGATCCTGCATATGGTGCAGTAATGCCTCCAATTTATCAAACTTCAACATATGCCCAAACGACCCCCGGGGGCCACAAAGGATTTGAATATAGTAGAACGCATAACCCTACCAGGAAAGCATTAGAAAACTCACTGGCCAGTATCGAGAACGGAAAATTTGGATTAGCTTTTGCTTCTGGCCTGGCTGCTATTGATGCAGTAATTAAATTGTTGAAACCCGGTGATGAGGTAATTTCTACCAATGATTTATATGGTGGGACGTATCGTTTATTTACCAAAATTTTCGAGGATTTCGGAATTAAGTTTCACTTTATCGGCATGGAAAATGAAGATAAAGTGGCTAGCTATGTTAATGATAACACAAAATTGATTTGGGTAGAAACGCCCACCAATCCAATGATGAATATTATCGACATTAAGGCAATGGCAGAAGTATCGAAAAAGCACAATCTGCTGCTCGCTGTAGATAACACTTTTGCTACGCCATATTTACAGAGACCTTTGGATCTTGGTGCTGATATAGTAATGCATAGTGCTACAAAATATATTGGAGGTCATAGTGATTTGGTCATGGGCGCTTTGATCGTAAAAGATGAAAAAATTGCAGAAAAGTTATACTTTATTCAGAATGCAAGTGGTGCCGTTTGTGGGCCACAGGATAGCTTCTTGGCTTTAAGAGGAATCAAAACCTTGCACATTCGCATGCAACGCCATTGTGAGAACGGAGAAGCTATAGCAAAATACCTGAAGCAGCATCCTAAAATTGAAAAAGTTTACTGGCCCGGTTTTGAAGATCATCCCAATCACAACATCGCCAAAGATCAAATGGATGGGTTTGGGGGTATGATCTCGTTTGTTACCAAGGGAAGTGATTATGAGAAGGCTATTAAGATCGTCGAAAACTTAAAGATTTTTACTTTGGCAGAATCCTTGGGTGGTGTTGAGAGCCTTGCAGGACATCCTGCTAGTATGACACATGCATCAATTCCAAAAGAAGAACGCGAAAAGACCGGAGTAGTGGATGCTTTAATACGATTAAGTGTGGGTATCGAGGATGTTGATGATCTCATTGCAGATCTTGAACAAGCCATTGGATGACCTGTTATTAAATTTAAAAAAATAGACTTAATATTTTGAGAATATCATATCTTTGAGTCGTAATTTTAGTTATCAAATAAGAATCTATTAATCCTTTTAACATATGCAAGCAAAGATTGATGCATTTATGGAAGAAGTAAGAGCTCGAAACACACATGAGCCTGAATTCTTACAAGCGGTACAAGAAGTAGCTGAGACGGTAATTCCTTACATCGCCAAGAACGAAATTTATAATGGTCAAAACATTTTACTTCGAATGGTAGAGCCAGAAAGGGCAATTATGTTCCGTGTACCATGGGTTGACGATGATGGAGAAATTCACGTAAATAGGGGATATCGTATTCAAATGAATTCTGCAATCGGGCCTTACAAAGGTGGATTGCGTTTTCACCCATCGGTAAATCTTAGTATCCTTAAGTTCTTAGCTTTTGAACAAGTGTTTAAGAATAGTCTTACGACACTTCCTATGGGAGGTGGTAAAGGAGGTTCTGATTTTGATCCTAAAGGAAAGTCTGATGATGAAATTATGCGTTTCTGCCATAGTTTTATGACAGAATTGTTTAGACATATTGGGCCAAATACAGATGTTCCTGCTGGTGATATAGGTGTTGGAGCAAGAGAGATAGGATTCTTATTTGGAATGTATCGCAAACTTCGTAATGAATTTACTGGGGTTTTAACAGGTAAAGGATTAAGCTGGGGTGGATCTGAAATCAGACCTGAAGCTACAGGATACGGCACAGTGTACTTTGCGCAAAACATGTTAAAAACCAAAGATGATTCTTTTGAAGGAAAAACTGTAGTGATTTCAGGTTCTGGAAATGTGGCACAGTTTGCTGCAGAAAAAGCAATTCAATTGGGTGCAAAAGTGGTGACACTTTCAGATTCTTCTGGATATATTTATGATGAGGACGGAATCGATCAAGAGAAGTTGGAGTTTGTCATGAAATTAAAGAATGAAAAAAGAGGACGAATAAAAGAATATGTCGATAAATTTTCTTCTGCAAAGTATCACGATGGAAAAACTCCGTGGGGAGAAAAATGTGATATCGCATTACCTTGTGCCACTCAAAATGAATTAGAAGGTAAAGATGCCAAAAGCTTAATTGATAATGGATGTATTTGCGTAAGCGAAGGAGCTAACATGCCTTGTACCTCTGAAGCCGTAATAGCATTTCATAAAGCCAAAATATTTTTTGCTCCTGGAAAAGCTTCTAATGCTGGAGGAGTGGCGACGTCTGGTTTAGAAATGACACAAAACTCATTACGCTTTAAGTGGACACGAAAAGAAGTGGATGAGAAATTACAGCAAATCATGAATGATATTCATGAAAAATGTGTAGAGTATGGAACTGAAGATGATGGTTATGTAGATTATGTAAAGGGAGCAAATATTGCAGGCTTTGTAAAAGTTGCTGACGCTATGCTAGCTCAGGGAGTTGTATAAAGAATACCATATCACATTTGATGATCAAAAGCCGTTCAAATTTTTGTTTTGAATGGCTTTTTTCGTTTTTACTGGACTTTAAAATGGCTTTGATATCGTTTTGTTCCGTATTTTTATAGTAAAACTTAGCTTATGAGGCAAATTGCTTTTTCGTTATTAATAGTATTGTCAACCTCTTGCGGTACTGTAAATATTGTCTATGATTATGATGAGCAACAAGACTTTGCTTCATACCAAACGTATGCTTTTTTTCCTGAGATGAATTCTGGGCTTAGTGATATTGATCAAAAACGGTTGTTATCAGCTACAGAAGCTGCAATGAAAGCGAAAGGCTTGATCAAATCTGAAACTCCTGATATATACGTTAATTTTGAAACAGTCTTTACCAAAGAGGCGTCTAACAGCAATCTGGGTGTAGGTCTTGGTGGAGGCGGTGGCAGAGGTGTAAACGTAGGAGTTGGTGGTAACATTCCTTTAGGGGGACCACAAACCTATCTAGAACTTACGTTTGATTTTGTTGATGTAAAAAAAGATGCGCTGGTTTGGCAGGCTATAACCAGAAAACGATTTTATACCAACTCCTCTCCAGAAAAGCGAACTCTGTTTTTTCAGAGACTTGTTGAAAAATCTTTAGCGAAATATCCTCCTCAAAAGAAAAAATGATCAAAACAAGAATAGGAAATGAATCAGATATAGAAGGAGTGTTATTGCTGCAGGAAAAAAACTTGTACAGTAAACTCTCTAAGGAAGAACGAAAAAATGGATTTGTAACCACACCTTTTACCAAAAATCAAATTAAGGAAATAATAATTACGCAAAAGGGACTTTTCGTAGCTGAAAAGGATCAAGAAATAGTGGCATATGTTTATGCAGGAGACTGGGAGTATTTCAAGCAGTGGGATATTTTTAATTTTATGGTATCTCGTTTCCCTGGTTTATCCTTTAAAGGAGAAAGTATTACCACAAAAAATAGCTTTCAATATGGACCTATTTGCATCGATACGAGTTATAGGGGTAGAGGACTCTTAAATTCAATTTTTGAAGAAATGAGACTAGAGTTTCTTAAAAAATATCCAATTAGTATTACATTTATCAATAAAGTCAATAAGATTTCAGAAAAGGCACATACCAAAAAATTAGGATGGGAAATAATAGACGAATTTATATTCAACGAAAATGAATATCTCGGACTCGCTTTTGACATGAATGACTCAGTTCTTAACCATTAAGAGTATCTTTTTAATTATAGTATGGTTTAAATGATTATCAATTCTAAAGCTATTGTAATACACTCTTTGCGTTATGGTGAAGCAGACTTAATTGTTACTCTTTTTACCAAGAACAGTGGACTTCGATCATATTTGCAAAGAGGGGTGCTAAAATCAAAAAAAGGAAAAATACGTTCTTCTTTTTTTCAACCGCTCATGATTTTAGAGATTGAAGCTGTTCATAAAAATAAAGGAACGTTAGAAAGAATTAAAGACGCTAAGGTAGTAACACATTACAATACCCTGCATACAGATTTTATAAAAAGTTCTTTAGTTTTCTTTATTTCAGATATTCTTAAAAGCTCAATACAAGAAGAAGAGGAGAATGCGGATTTGTTCGAATACCTGGAGACCGCCCTACTATGGTTAGATGCTAACGATACTATTGCAAATTTTCATATTACATTTCTTATTAAGCTTACCCAATATTTAGGTTTTTTTCCAGACACATCTGTGACAGAACATGAGTACTTTAACTTGCAAGAAGGTGTTTTTCAGGCATCTGGAACCAACATCCATTGTGTTAGCGGTATGCATATATCAAAATTCAAAGAATTTTTAGGCACAACATTTGAGGAAAGTATGAATATTGGATTATCCAAGGGTACACGAAGTGAGCTTCTAGCTATGCTGTTAGTATATTTTGAACTACATTTGCACGGTTTTAAGAAACCAAAATCACTTTCGGTACTAAGCGAAATTTTTAAGTAAAATAATGCGTTCATTTATTTCAGTTTTACTCATACTATTTTCTATTCCACTGGCAAATGCGCAAGAGGTAGTAACTGTTATTGAAAAACTGTCAGATACACCTATTCCAGATGTAATAATTGAGAACAAGGAAAAGTCGAAAAGAGTGATTACCGACTTTGATGGTAAAGCTGATATTGCTGAGTTTTCAAATAATGAAATACTGTATTTTACTCACAGTCTTCATACGCCTATTTCTATTTTAAAGTCAGAATTGATCGAATCACGTTATATAATGCACCTCGAAGAGGATCAAAATCAACTGTCTGAAGTTGTGATTTCGGTATCCAAATGGGAACAGGATAAAAAAGATATCCCTCAGAAAATAGTAAGTCTATCTTCTGAAGACATTGCCATTGCCACACCACAAACATCTGCAGATTTATTGCAAAGTAGCGGTCAGGTATTTATTCAAAAGAGTCAATTAGGAGGGGGTAGTCCCATCATAAGAGGTTTTTCTACCAATAGGTTATTGCTCACTGTCGATGGTGTTCGCATGAATACTGCAATTTTTAGAGGAGGAAATGTACAAAACGTTATATCTATAGATCCTTTTACGGTGGATAGAACAGAAGTAATCTTAGGTCCGGGGTCTGTTGTGTATGGTAGCGATGCGATAGGGGGAGTCATGAATTTTTATACGGTACAACCTAAATTTGCGATTAGAGATGAAAATCATGTAAGCGGTAGTGCTTTGGTGAGATATGCCAGTGCAAGCAACGAGATGACAGGTCACATAGATTTTAATATAGGCTTAGAAAAATGGGCGTTTTTAACTAGTGTAAGTTATACTGATTTTGATGATTTGAAAATGGGGAGTCACGGTCCTGATGATTATTTGCGCACTGAATACGTGGCGACAGTTAACGGTGAAGATATAATAGTTCAAAATTCAGATCCCAAAGAGCAGGTTTTTACAGGATATAATCAAATAAATCTATTACAAAAGATACATTTTACACCCAACGAAAAATGGGATTTCAGTGTGGGACTTATATATTCAGAGACTTCAGATTACCCAAGATATGATCGTTTGATTAGACGCCGAGATGGGAATTTAAGATCCGCAGAATGGTTTTATGGACCACAAAGATGGGGAATGGGAAACTTTCATGTATTTCATAAATCAAGAAGTAATCTTTACGACAAGATAAAAGTTACTGCAGCGTATCAGTTTTTTGAAGAAAGTAGAAATGATAGAGATTTTGGAGGTGATATTTTATCAAGAACTCAAGAGCAGGTAGATGTATATTCTTTCAATGTAGATTTCGAAAAAGAATTCAATAAAAAAACATCGTTCTATTATGGCCTTGAATATATCTTGAATAATGTGTTTTCTGATGGGTCAGAACGTGATATCAATACAAGAGAGATTGTTGCGGCCCCTTCTAGATATCCAGATGGATCTACCTGGCAATCTATAGCGGCTTATGCAAGTGTAAAAAATAATTTTAGTGATAAATTAAGGTTTCAGGGCGGGCTGCGATACAATAGAATTATTCTGTATTCAGATTTTAATAATGATTTTTTCGAATTCCCTTTCGACGAAGCAAATATTGATACAGGTGCTCTTACTGGTACCGCAGGCTTAAGCTGGTTACCTAATAATAAGCTTCAATGGAAATTAAACTTCTCCTCAGCTTTTAGAGCGCCAAATATTGATGACGTAGGTAAGATTTTTGATTCAGAACCAGGATCTGTAGTAGTACCAAATCCTGATCTTAAACCAGAATACGCCTACAATGGAGAATTGGGGTTAACCGCAACTCTTAGTAAAAATTTCACTTTAGATCTAGCTACATATTATACATATTTGGATAACGCATTAGTGCGAAGAGACTTTAACTTAAACGGAGAGACTCAAATTGTGTTTGGGGGTGAATTAAGTAATGTACAAGCCATCCAAAATGCGGCCAGAGCTCGAATCTACGGTTTTGAAGCAGGTGTTGAATATGAATTTGCAAAACATTTTAAACTTGCTTCCCAATATACTTTTGTGGGGGGAGAAGAAGAGCTAGATAATGGCGTAACCACCCCAACAAGGCATGTGTCTCCGCAGTTTGGGAATACACGCTTGACATTTACTTCACAAAAATGGATAGTAGATGCATTTACTGTTTATAACGGTCAGTTCGATTTTGAGGATTTGGCCCCATCCCAGCAAAACAATGATTTCTTATATGCCAAAGATAAAAATGGAAATCCGTATTCTCCATCTTGGTACACGCTTAATTTAAGAACACAATATAAAATTACAGATAATCTAAAAAGTATAATTTCTTTAGAAAATATAACCGATCAACGCTACAGACCTTATTCTTCTGGAGTTGCGGCTGCGGGAAGAAATTTTATTGTATCGTTAAAATATTCTTTATAAATAATTACATCTTCTGGAAAATAAACTGTTCATATTCGATATAGATGGCACGCTTACAGACAGCGTCCCTATGTATTTAATTTCGGTTACAAAAGCCTTGATGGCTCTTGGTATCTCAGATATTGATACCGATTATAATAACTATAAACATCATACAGATAGCTATGCGCTGCGTTATAATTATGAACGCAATTTTTCAAGAACACCATCAACAACATTATTAGATGACTTTGAAACTGATTTGGTAAATCAAATGAATCTATTAGGTCCTGTAAAAGAGATTAAAGGAGCTAAATCCTTAATACAATTTTTAAGAGATCACAATATTTCTTTTTGTTTTGCAACGGGTGCTCTTCCAAAGCCCGCCATACAAAAACTAAAGCAATGCAATATTTGGTATGATGAACGTATTTTAGCAACTTCAAAAACTCACGAAGCAAGAGAGGGTTTTGTCGTGGATGCAATTGAAAGAGCTAGGGCTTTTTACGACAAAAGCAATTTTGACCAGATTATATCTGTTGGTGACGGTTTATGGGATTTAAAAACAGCTCAAAATTTAGACCTTGATTTTGTCGGAATAGGAGAAAAAAATCGAACAAAATTGGAGGCAAACGGAGCGGAAAACTGCTTTTCAGATTTAGAAGAATTTAAAGAAAGATTCCTTTAATTTTTAACTGCTCTAAGTTTCTTCATCAAATCATCATCAAATTTCTCTTTAATTGCTGTGATTTCTTTTACATTTTCATTAGGAATAGCAATAGAAAGAACATAATGCTTTATCTTCCAACCTTCATTTGTTTTTTGTAAAACACCGCTACCTCTACAAATTCCCATTTGTGTGTCCAATAGTTCATCGAACCATGCGATGTCTGCGTCTTCAGCAACAAAAATGTTTCTTTCTAAACCAAAAAAGCTCCATGCTTTTCCATTATCAAAATAGGGCTTGGCAAAGGTTTTAAAATCAGGATAAGCCCAATTTTCGGTAGGATCGGTTCCAATAAAGACGGCATCCTTGGTCATAAAATGAAAATATTCTCTAAAATTAGCATCGGCTGCAGCTTTATGCCAGTTTTTAATGACTAAATCAATTTCAGATTTTTCTTGGGCAAAAGATAAAGTAGAGATTACTATTAGAATAGATAAGATAAATTTTTGCATAGTATTTGATTCAATTATTGCTCTTTTTTTTCTTCGTCTCTTAATAACTCCTTTTCTATATTTTCAGGAATTGCCAATGATAACTCGTTTAGTTGTATAATCAAGCTATTGTAAGCCTTTATTATCCTGGCATTGGCTTCAAGAATTTTTTTTGCATCCGGGTTTTTACTTTCATATAATAATTTCAATAATCCCAATTCTGTGGCAATCACGGTAAGTCGTGAATTGATGGTATTTACATTTAAATCCTCTGATAGATTTTCTTCAAAAGTCTGAACCAATAACTCCAAACTATCTACATGTTTATTTATGTAATAAGGATTAGAATTCTGTAAGGTTGTAATAAAGCTTCGGAGATTTTCAAAATCCTCAAAACTTTGAAGATCTTTTTCAGCCTGTGAAGAAAGTTTTAAAAGCTCTAACTTGATTTTTTCGGTAGAAAGACTATCAAGCTTTGCTGGGAGCTGAGGAGTATTAAAATTTGTTTCTTTTTCGTCTTTACAGGCAAAGCACAGAATAATAATTCCTAGAAGAAGAAGTCGAGACAGATTCATGTAGTACTATTTTTTGTAAAGACTCAAAAATAGGATATTTATTACGGAATGTAAGTACATAGAAACAAAAAAGACCTCAGATAAATCTTTCTGAGGTCCAACAAATGCATAGGTAATTAGTTAAGTTCAGGGATTCGCATTTATACGTGGTGTCATGTATTACTAAAACAATTCAGTTTTAGGATATCATAATTGTAAACTAAAAGTGTTGGCTAAGTTCTTTTGAATTATGAGTTAATAATTCATCTTTTTTTGGTAGGATTAATTCATTAATTTTCATTTTCGCTGAGTTTGTGTGATCATAAATTATATACGTCTTGTTAACGCGAAGGAGTTTGATTATTGCGATTTTTTAAAAATCTTAACAATTTTTAAGGATGCGTTAGGATTTTGGAGTATATGTCAAAAAAGTTAAGAAATGTATAGGAAACGTTGGTTTTTAATACATTTTCAGCATTTTAAAACAAGGTTTAATGAATGTAAAATACTGGGAACGTTTATGTTTATAATTTCAGTTAAAATAAATCATATATATTTAGTGCTTTAAAAACACAAATTATGGGTACTCTGTTTAAGTTTCTATTAGACTATATTGGTATACTTTCTTTTTTGGGATTTACTTTGTTGGTGGGTATCATCGCGTATTTTGCGACTCGAAAAACAGATGAGAATACTTCTGATGGTTACTTTTTAGGAGGAAGAAGCCTCACAGGAGTGGTAATTGCAGGTTCTTTATTACTCACTAATCTTTCTACAGAGCAAATCGTAGGGCTCAACGGTCAAGCATTTACCGAAGGTATTTTGGTTATGGCCTGGGAAACTCTGGCGGCAATTGCTATGGTTATTACTGCCGTGTTTTTATTACCCAGATATTTAAAGGGAGGTATAACCACCGTACCTCAGTTTTTAGAACGTCGATATGATACAACGACGAAGGCAATAACTTCTGGCTTGTTTTTAACGGGATATGTGGTTGTATTTTTACCCATTGTTTTGTATTCGGGATCACTGGCAATAAGTACTATGTTTAATGTGCCAGAATTACTGGGAGTATCCAAAGAGATGTCTATTTGGATCTGTGTTTTTGGAATAGGTATTACCGGATCGATTTATGCAATTTTTGGAGGATTGAAAGCGGTAGCTGTATCTGACACCATTAATGCTGTTGGATTATTGATTGGAGGAATTATGATTCCTGTTTTTGGATTACTAGAAATAGGTGATGGTAGTATTGGTAATGGGTTAGCTACTTTATTTAAGGACAATCCAGAGAAATTTAATGCTGTAGGTTCCAATGAAGCTACTGTTCCATTTGCAACTATTTTTACCGGTATGATGTTAGTACAATTGTTTTATTGGGGAACCAATCAAGCTATTATTCAACGAGCTTTGGGTGCGAAAAACTTAAAAGAAGGTCAAAAGGGATTACTATTGGCTTCTTTTATTAAAATTTTAGGTCCGCTTATCGTAGTTCTTCCCGGGGTAATTGCATTTCATATGTTTGGAGATACACTCACCAATCCTGATGAAGCGTATCCTACCTTAGTAAGTAAAGTATTACCATTATCATTGGTTGGATTTTTTGCTGCGGTACTTTTTGGGGCTATACTTAGTTCGTTTAATAGTGCTTTAAATAGTTCGGTCACCCTATTCGGGATCGACATTTATAAAGAATATTTTAATAAAGAGGCTTCAGAGCGGCAGGTGGTTAAAGCAGGTAAACTATTTGGAATAGTGCTGGCACTTTTGGCAATGTTCATTGCTCCTTTCATCGCTAATGCTCCTGATGGGTTATTTGGATATCTACAACAGGTAAATGGTTGTTATAGCATTCCAATTCTAACAATTATTGTTGTAGGGTATCTCACAAAGAATGTTCCTGCCATAGCGGCAAAAATCGCGATTATTTCTGGTGCAGTATTGTACCTAATTTATGTAGTGCTCGATGGGACTATTATGAAAGATCAATTTCCTCATTTCTTGCATGTAATGGCAATTCTTTTTGTATTTAATATTGCTGTGATGTTGATTATAGGGAAGCTATATCCGCGCGAGGTGGCCTACACTCAGCGATATACCGAAGAGGTGGATATTACTCCTTGGAGGGCAGTAAAAATTGTTGGAGGTTCTATTTGTGTTATTGTGATAGGGATTTATATTTATTTTTCTTAAAGATTGAATTTGAATCGAAGGCTGAGAAGAAATCTTTGATATTTTAACTCTAAAAGATGATCAATAAATTGAGCATTAACTTCTTTTTTTATTTATGTAACATATTTTTAACGATGTTGTCAGTTACTGTGTTTACAGCTAATTAATTGGTTTTTTGAAAATTATGAATTTTTTTGTGTTCTGAATTTTGGATAACACCAAACTTTTTTTCAATTTTAGTTCGATTAACACAAACTCATCAACTATGAAAAACAATGTATTACCCCAGGTAATATGTTGCCTACTTCTTGTGCTCAATACTTTTGCACAAGAGAAGCGACATGTATTCAAAGGAGAAAGCTCTGAAGTTTTCGAAATTAATTTATCGAATAAAGATGCTTTATTGGCCAGTAAAGCGTTTACGCAACAATCAAACGGACTTACAATACTAGAAAAAACGCAAGAAACGTCAGAGTTCGTTCTTAAACCTTCCAAAATTAAGCTGAAAAAGGCAAAGCCTTTTATCTCGGCCTATTCGGTTTGGGAAGGAAAAAATCTAGATTATACCCAGATGATCCTGATGTACCGTACTTCAAAAAATGGTAAATCGTGGTCCAATTGGAAGCCTACTGTTCTTGACGGACATCTGGAACAAACAGACAAACGTGTGGTTTCAAAAATGGAATTTCTGGATATGCATGTAAGGTACATTCAATACAAAGTTTCATTAAATAGCGGAATGCGAGATGTTATCATTTCTAACGCCAAATTGTATCATTACAGCCCTGGTGAAACTCCAAAGAAAATTCAAAAACAAATCGAAAAGAATGCCACCAATGCCACCAAAGCGGCGTGTTCTAAACCCGCTGTAGTAAGTAGAAGCCAATGGGGTGCAATCCCTAGAGGTGCTGCGGCTACTTCTACAGTTTCCCATCTTATTGTGCATCATGAGTTTGGGTCCAATACCAGTAGTGATTGGGCGGCAAGAGTGCGTTCTGTACAAAATTTTCATATTAATGGAAACGGATGGTCAGACATAGGATATAACTTTCTGGTAGATCCTAACGGAGTAATTTATGAAGGAAGAGCCGGAGGGGATAATGCCATTGGTGCTCATTTTTGTGGAAGAAATCGCAATACTATGGGCGTTTGTATGTTAGGAGATTATTCTTCGATAACACCTACTACGGCAACACAAAATTCAGTAAAAAGTCTATTGGCATGGAAAGCAGATAAAGAAAATATCAATCCGTTAGGATCGTCCTTTCACTATTCTGTGAATAGGGCATTAACACATATTTCAGGACACCGTGACGCGGGATGTTCTGTTTGTCCGGGTAATGGAGGATATGCAACTCTCGGTGGAATACGTAGCGGAGTAGATCTGTTGCTTTCTAATGGTTGTTCTGGAGGGAGTACACCTCCTTCTTCAGACACAACACCTCCTACAACTTCTATTAGCGGCGGAAACGTGCAAACTGGAGATTTTACCGTTACTTTTTCTGATAATGACAATGTTGGAGTGGCAAGACGATATTATCAGGTTTTAGAAAAATATAGTTCTAGTTTTTTGGCGAATAGGCGAAATGGATTCTTTAATGAAAATTTTGGACAAGACTTCGGTGTTTATGATAAAGGAGCAGGAAGTTGGAGTGTAACCGATGGGAGATTAAAACAAACCAATACCACTTCTGATAATACTTTATGGAGCTCTTATTTGATCCAGGATTCTGGATTGCCATATTTGTACGAATTTGCCGCTAAGGTAACCTCAACTTCAGGACCACGTAAATTTGGTATTCATATTATGTCATCTGATGGCACACTCAGTCAGCGAGGAAATTCTTATTTGATCTGGTTTAGTGGTGAAGATAACAAAGTACGTATTTACGAGACTGTAAACAATATATTATACTTCAGAGCTATTGGAGATGTGTCTTTAGATAATAATTGGGCAAAATATAGAGTCACATATAGTCCAGCTTATGGAGTAATACAAATCTGGAAAAACAATGAGTATTTGTTAGGCTGGACAGATAGTAGTCAAATTTCTTCGGGAGTTGCTATTTCACTGCGAACCAATAAAACGGCTGTCGAATTTGATGATTTCAAAGTGTATAAATTCAGAGCAGGAAACAGCGTAAAAGTAACTGCGGGAAATTCTGACAATAATAAAGATCTCAGAACTACTACCGGAAAAGTGAAAAGTATGGTTAGAGACGATGCGGGTAACTGGTCTATTCCTGGAAATTTTGACGTTACTATGAATTTTGGAAGATTTTTTACTGAAGTGAATGCTCAAAAGTTGACATTACATCCTAATGAAGTAAATGATAAGGCAGTCTTAACATGGCAGCAACCTGAATATGGTACTGTCTACATAGGAGCATATAATCTGCAAGGAAGAATGATCGCCCAAATGCCTAGAGAATATATGGACAAAGGAAAAAGTACATTGGATATTTCTTCGCTTACCAATAAACTTTCTTCTGGATTATATATGATTAAACTTACCTCGGGATCTTATCTTGAAACGATTAAGATGTTGAAAAAATAAAGATTTTATTTGAAGTAAGTCAGTTGTTGGAGATGCAATATCAAAAAAGTGATATTACATCTTTTGCTTTTATAGGAAGACTTAGATTACACCCGTTGTCCATTTGGATGTTTTTAATATGAAATCCGTCTATTCGATTTCTATGACACGACCAAACGATTTTCATAATATGTTTGGTTTTTTATTAAAGCTATTCTCGATACAATTTTTCTTCGTTTTACTCTTAAAAACTAGTCGAACCTGCCCGATCTGTCAGCCGGGTTGACGCTTTTTTGCGAGTAATTTCTCTAAATCTCTACTAGAAATAGATTACTTCAATTAATTATGATATCCTCCCATTGATCCATTCATTAAAATCAACATAGCCTAATACATCTTCAGGAAAAGGATGAATTACTAATTCTCTTTGAAGCTCTATAAATGCATTTCTCTTTGGCACAGATGAAAGTTCTACAGTTTTTGATAAAAATTTCAATAACGTTCTTTCATAGACTACTATGTTTTTTTGTTTTTTAAGATGTTTTTTCATATTGTCGATTAAATACCGAAGTGTAAATCCATTTCCAAGCTCATAATGTGTTAAAAGATTAAGCCAATGTGTATACGTGATTAAATCTTTTCGATCCTTTTTGGTTTGGTTGTTCAAAACTGCGTTGATCCAATGTAATGTCTTTTTGAAATCGTTTTTTGAGAAATATATGTTGGCAAACTGAAAGCGGAATGATAAGAGATAATTACCTGGAACCAGAGCTTTGTGTTCCTCAACAAAATGCTGAATTTCATTAATTATTTCGCGTGTAGTATGTAGATCTTTTAAACTACGGTGTATCTCAAGTTCGATATTGTACAAACGTAGTTTTTCTTTGATAAAAGCCGCAGAGGTATTTTCGATAGCTTGTGCTTTTTGTTTGATCAATAAGATTCTAACAAATGCTTCTTTATATTGTTTTTTAAAGACCAAATACCCCAAAAGATTGTTACAAACCGAAAAATACATGGTAAAGTATTCTTTAAGTAATTCTGGTTGTTGTTCCCATTCTTTTAGTAGATCCTCTAGGGCGCGTTTTGCCTTGTTATGATCTTTTGACATCAATAGTTTTTGATATTTATGAAGGGTTTTGAGGGTTTTGTTTTGCAACGAGACACTCTTTTTATGCGAAGGCGAAAATTGTGATGGATCAATATTAGCCAGAATTAGGTCTATATATTCATTAGTGAATTTTAAAGTGTTTTTCTGCGTTTCGGTAATCTTTTTAATGGTTCCCAAATCTTGGGGGTTTACTGCTTGATGAACCTTTCTTTTCCAATCATAAATTTGAAACAAAAGAAGATCCTGCTGAAAATTCGTTGCTTTTTTTTCAGCTCGTTTCAGTTCACTTTCGCATATTTTATATTGTCCTTTGTGATACAAGATCTCAACACTGCGAATAATATCAATAATCTCTGCGTTTCTTGAAACTCTGGTGTGATAATTTCTAAGAGACTGTAAAATTCGTTGTTTCAAATAGTTCTTAATGGTAGTGAGCTGATGTATAAACGCCTTGTTTTTAAATTGCTCCTTAATAGCTTTTTCGTCATATGTTTTTTGAGCTTCAATTGCGTTAAAAAGGAGTAAGTATTCTGCAGATTCATTTCTTTGTGTACTCAACTTAAAATATCGTTTTTCGCTTTTGGATAATGACTGGATAAGATAAAATAATTCTTCACTTTTTTCATCAAAAATGATTTTAGAAACCTATGTTTTTTCAAAAATATAATTTTTTTAGATGACTTGATCAGGTATCTTTGAATAGTTACTAATCACAAAAAATATTACTATGTCAAATGCAATTAGTTGGTTCGAGATACCAAGTACTAATTTTGAAAGAGCTGTAAAATTTTATAATGAGCTTTTAGATGTCGAATTACAACCCATGGAGATGGATTTTAAACTGGCATTTTTTCCATATAACGATGGAGGAGTAGGGGGTTGCGTTACCTACGGTAATGGTAATAAGCCATCACAAGAAGGTACCTTTGCGTATCTTAACGGTGGTGAAGATCTATCTGTACCTCTTTCTCGAGTAGAAAAAGCAGGAGGAAAGGTTTTAATGCCCAAAACATCCATAGGAGAAAATGGGTTTATGGCAATTTTCCTTGATACCGAAGGAAACAGAGTTGCTTTTCATTCTGTAAAGTAAGATTTGCACTTTCGAGTTTCAAAAAACATTTCTTAATGGCGTACTCAGCTTGTCGAAGGTTTTTCGTTCGATATTACAAATTATCTTCAGTATGCTCAAACTGACATTTAAAATACTATTCGTTTTGCAAGACATCACCGAAGATTTTATTAATTTCTAACCAAAATAATCTCATTAACTTATAAAGAAATTTATAGCAGGTCGCATCCCACTGGTTTTTGATAGTTCACAAAACCTATTATTGTCTTACAATTTTTTTGATAGTCCTGCCTTCATTAGTTTCAACTTCCATAAAATATATCCCTGATGTTAGCGAAGAAATATCAAAGCTAGTTTCTGATGTTTCGAATACTTTTCTTCCATAATAATTATACAGTGTTATTTTGTTTACTGTCGAAAGCGTAAGGTTTATACTACTGCGGGTTGGATTAGGATATGTTTTAAAAGTATTGATCGTATCAACATCATCTGGATTAAGGTTTTGAATCGCAAAACAAGAAGACCGTATAGAACATCCATTTTGAGTTACTTCTACCGCGAATAAACCATTTTCGGTAGCTGTAAATGATGCATTCGTTTCTCCTGATACGGGCTCATTAGTATCACAATTGATCCACTGATAGCTTGCATTGGCCAGAGTGGTACTAGTAAGAGTTGGTGAATTATTGATGACGATGACATCTGGTAATTCATTAATGGTTACATCTACCGTATTAGAATTGGGACAGGTCCCTGAGGTAGTATAAGTTACAGTATATATACCAGGAGTACTGGAAGCAATATCAATACTTCCTGAGGAAGGATCTATACTAAGTCCTGCGGTGGTGGAGAAAACTCCTCCGATTAATCCGGTTATTGAGGGGGTAGGGTTCGAATCATTGGCACAGTATGTGGTTGCTTCATAATTAAAACCGGCATCGTCCAAAGCACTTATATCCACCTCGAAACTACTAGAGTTGGGACAGGTTCCCGCCGTGGTATAGGTCACGGTATAACTTCCTGCCGTACTGCTGGTAATATCGATAGTTCCTGAGTTAGGATCAATGTTTAATCCGGCATCGGCACTAAATGTTCCTCCAGGAGTTCCAGTAATGATGGGTGATGGATTGGCCTCGTTAGAACAATATAATTCCTGGCTGTACCCAAAAGAAGGATCATCCAACGCTACGATTTCCACAGTGACCTCACTAGAGTTGGGACAGGTTCCCGCCGTGGTATAGGTTACGGTATAACTTCCTGTCGTACTGCTGGCAATATCGATAGTTCCTGAGTTAGGATCAATGTTTAATCCGGCATCGGCACTAAATGTTCCTCCAGGAGTTCCAGTAATGATGGGTGATGGATTGGCCTCGTTAGAACAATATAATTCCTGGCTGTACCCAAAAGAAGGATCATCCAATGCTACGACCTTCAAAGTGACCTCACTAGAGTTGGGACAGGTTCCTGCCGTGGTATAAGTTACGGTATAACTTCCTGTCGTACTGCTGGCAATATCGATAGTTCCTGAGTTGGGATCGATATTTAATCCAGCGGTGGAACTAAATATTCCCCCGGCTAATCCGGTTATCATTGGAGTAGGGTTTGAATCATTGATACAATATAAGGTTGTGTCATAGCTAAAACTTGCATCATCCAATGCCTGAATATCCACCTGGACATCACTAGATTTAGGACAGGTTCCTGCCGTGGTATAGGTCACGGTGTACAACCCCGGTGTACTGGCTGCGATATCGATTATTCCTGTGGTGGAATCTATACTCAATCCAGCGGTGGAATTAAATGTTCCTCCGCTTTCTCCTGTAATCAAAGGGGTAGGATTTGGTTCATTAACACAATATTGACTTTGACTATAATTAAAAGAAGGATCATTAACTATAATTGTGATTGAGGTACAGATAGCAGTAGTTTCATCAATACAGGTTATGTCACCGTCCTCACCACGTATATAAAATGTTGTACTAGGTTCGGTTATCGTAACCTCAAAAGTAGATATATTTGTAGAGGTAGTTCCTATTAAAGTCCCACCGCAAGAATCGGTATAAATAGACCAGGTTGAAGCAATATTAAGATTGCCAGAAATAGTTATGGCAGACGTTTCACCTTCACACAATACTGGTGTAGCGGCTACTTCTGTAATTGTAGGAGCTATACACACTGGAACTTGTCTAAACCAGGCAAATCTTGGAACATTAAAACTTGCCAAAATAGCATCTTTCAAACCATCCCCATCAACATCACCAAAATCTATTGTTCCAAAACTTCCAATTTCCCCCTGAGTTAATTCCCCATTAAATCCTTTTTGGGGAGACACAAAATTAGGGGTAGTGACTGTACCTACGTTTTCTATCCACCGAACCAAACCAGGATCGTCAACTATGAAAAACATATCATAATCCCCGTCCTTATCAAAATCCTCAAATACTGGAATTGGGGCATCCATATTATTAAAAGCATTGGCATCATCCCAAGGGCTGTCTGCTTCAGATTGACGTTCGAAGTTAGGGTCTGTTCGGGTACCGATATTCTTGTAATAAGTTAGTTTATCACTACCCAGTGCAACCAGATCAAGATCAGTGTCATTATCAAGATCTACAAAACCTAGTCCAGGAAACTCACCAATCTCCTGATTATTGAGCCCTGGTAAGCCGGCAGGGACGTATTCAAATATTGGACTATTTGCGTCGATACTTATATTTCTATAAAAGAGAATATCATTATTTCGATCTTCTTCGTAATCGTAATCAGTGCCAATGAAGAGATCTAAATCTCCATCGCCGTCAATATCGGCTAACTGAGGTCTGTTTTGATTTCTTACCGTTAAATCTCTAGCGATCCAAATAGTATCCAAAGTAGGGATAGATGCCAGTACCCAATGAGGTGCTGTTGAGGTGCCTGTATTTTCAAAATAATGAACTGACCCTTCCTGACTTCCAGAAATAAAATCCAGATCATTATCGTTGTCAAGATCTGCTAATATAGCCGAGGGAAGACGGCCATTTGTCGTTGGTATTTTAGTATTAAACAATCCTGCTGGTTCCGGCCCGGGGCCTGTAGAAGTACCATCCGGATTGTTGAGAAGATTACCTCCTCTAAACTCCCAGCTTATATAGTCGGCCTGCGAAAATGTTAATTGATTTCCTAAAGTTAGAAGGAAACAAATACATAGTAGTTTTTTCATCATTCAATTTTATTTATGGTGGTTGTTTTCTATATGATATAGTAAATAATAGCACAAGCTGGTATTTACAATTTTTTAAATCGCAGCATACTAAGCAAACCAAATATGTGTAGATACTAGGGGTAATTTTTGAGAAGTCTTACGTTCTCTATATTCTTGTTTTTTAAAAGAATAGTATTATAATTACCAAGAGGGGGGATATAGGTAATATAATTAGGTATAATACTAGTGGTCACAAAATTAATGATTAAGTTGTTCTTAAACAAAATAATATGGTGTTAATACTTTATCATAAATATGAATAAACATTTTGTCTTTAATAACTCTTGAACAAATAAGACTATCATATTTCAATTGAAAAGTAATTCTTACTTTTGAGTAGTTACACAAAAATACAATAGGATGGGGGGCGTGAACATTCGATATTTATCATTATATCTTGGTTTGTTTTTATGGATTCTTTTTAGTCAGAACATAATTGCACAGAACAGTAAACTTGTGGTAGCCGAGGAACTATACAAAAAAGGAAAATCACTCTACTTCGCTGAAGAATATGAAAAAAGTATTGTGTATTTCAACAAAGTAGAAACTATAGGAAAACAATCAAATGATGATATGCTTTTGTGTAAAGCTACTTATATGAAAGGTAATGCATATCTCATGAATAATCAAAATCAGGAAGCTCTGGACGCCTATTATGTGAGTCTTGAAATTGCACAAAAACTTAAAAATTTTGAACGAGAGCTAATTGCCAGCTCTGGTTTAGTTTTGGTTTATAAGAAAACTCTTCAATATGATAAAGCTCTTAAAGTCTCTCAAAGAATGCTTCAATCTATTAATAGTACTTCGCTAAAGAATAGTATGACCCACGTAAGTATTATTACTACAGGTATTGAAGTATATCTAGATACAGAGAAATATGACTCCGTTATGCATTATGCAGACCAAGGAATTGCTCTTAGTCAATCTTTGAACTATAAAGAAGGATTGGTAGATCTCTACATCAAAAAAGGAGTAGTGTTTTATTATAAAAAGGAATTTGAGAAGTCCCTTGATTATTTTTTAAAAGCTGAAGAAATACTACAAGAAGGTGAGATTAAAAACAAGTTTTACCCTACAGTGAACAGTAACTATTTTATTGCAAGCTGTTACTTTAAGCAGGGCCATTACGATGAAGCCATTGAGCGATTGCTTAAGAATATCAGTGCTTCTAAAGGGAATGACTTGCTTAAGATACCAGTACTACAATCTCATCTGTTATTAGCCAATTCTTATGGTAAAAAAGAGGAATACGTAAATGCTTTGTATTGGAACAATAAGTACTTAGAGTTGAATGCAGCTTTTCAAAAACAAAAAGATAAAATTATAAACAAGATATATCAAAAGGAAGCCCAGATATTAAAGAGAGGTATTGCCAATTTACAAAGTGAACAACGTAAAAATGAACAAATCAAAAGATATCCGTATATAGCCTCGGGACTACTTTTCTTGATCGTTGTCACAGGGTTAGTTTTATATTTTAAAAAACAAAAATCAAATAAATTAGTATTTAATAAATTATTACAAAAAATCAATAATTTTGAAGCTAAAGAACAGGAACAGTTAGAGAACAAGGAAACGTACAAAGAAATTGTAATTGATAATGACAAGGTAAATAAAGTACTTAAGGGACTCTCTAGATTAGAATCCCAAGAATTCTACCTGCGTTCAGATTGTAACCTGAGGTCAGTGGCCAAAAAAGTAAAAACAAATGCTACTTATCTTTCAAAAATCATTAATAAACATCGGAAAAAAAACTTCAACGAATATATCAATGATTTGCGTATTGATTATGTATTGAAACGAATAAAAAACGATAAAAAATTTCGTTCCTTTTCTATAAAATCGATTGCTACTGAGGTTGGGTATAAAAGTGATTATTCATTTGCTAAACATTTTAAGGCCAAAACGGGGCTAAACCCATCCTATTATATCAAGAAGATCGAAAAGCAAGAAAAAGCTTTAGAGAATGTTATATAAGCTACCCCATTTTAAACAAATTAGGGCTATGAAATTGTATTTATTGGTGTTAAAAAATTATATTACATTTTCAGTAATAACAGGGAATTTCAAATAAATTAAAACTCAATGAAAACACAGAAGCCAAACAAAATCAATCTCAAAAAATTAACCATTGCAAAAATTAGTGTAAACAAATTGAATGTTGTGAAAGGTGGAAGCAGTGTTCCACCAACAGAGCAAATAGGTCTTTGCCGAGCTACTGCACGAGAGCATGGTGGAGCGTGTATCCAGATTTATTAGCAAATTTGATAAAGAATTAGATAAACCCTGCGCCAACTGCAGGGTTTTTTTATGCCCCTATTTTGTCCAATATGGGGATATTTAGTTTTTCTTCTCAGTGATAACCTTCTAATTTTAAGGTGAGATCAAAAAGATTTTTGACTCATAAGGGGAAACCGATAACCTTTGACAGAGTAGGTAATTTTTAAAACATACACACATGAAAAAATCATTAAAAAGCTTACAGCTTAAAAAAGAAGTGATCACAAAACTAGAGCAGGACAAAGTTAAAGGAGGATGCCCGCAGCCTGGTGGACCTGGTGCTACACGCTTTTGCATTACTAATGGACCGCTAAATACATGTCCGCCTCCTGGAGTGCAGTGCTATTAATAAAACGAGCCATCGATTTTAGGGGTTATAATCAAAATCTCTATAGCTGATTCAACTCTATTATAACAAACCCACTATTGGGGATATTCATTCACTAAATTTTCTATTATGAAAAAATCATTGAAAAAAATAGAACTTAAAAAAGACATCATTACTAATTTTAAATTAAATAAGATAAAAGGAGGTCATTCTGCATGCTGTCCAACCGAAGGCGCATTAAACACATGTCCACCTCCTGGAATGCAATGTTTTTAATACATAAAGTGTAAATTTAAAAAAAGTTGAACCTTGCCATACTTTAATTTATAAAAAAAGTAAATGGGTTCAACTTTTACTGGATATAAATACAATCCTCATGCTTTCAGTAGAGGCTGTATAAAAGTAATTAGAATTTAAGTCTACTGTATTGATCACTTCAGAATGGTTCGGTACAAGCTTGGTCGAAATAAGAGTATGGTATACTTTTTACTTTCCAATAATATCTTTCCGAAAAAACAAGATGGAGAAAGAACAACTTTTACTAAAAAAGTTAGAAGAAATCAGTGCTATACTAGGAAAAACCTATCATAGTACTGATGAGATTGGAGTATTATCTGGCCGTGCTGGGATCGCTTTGTTTCAATTTTACTATTCAAAGTTTTTACAAAAAGAATCTCATGCCGATGTTGGCGTAGAAATTTTATCATCTATTATCGAAAAGATTAATAACGGTTATGATTTTCATACATTTTGTTCGGGAATCTCTGGAGCAGCATGGGTTATCGAACTGTTGCAAGAAGAAGAATTGATAGATCTGGATTGCGATCAATTATTATCGGGACTAGATAATTTTTTAGTACAAGCTATCCAAGAGATACAGGATGATCAAAATTTCTATGATTTTCTGCACGGAATATTAGGGATAGGATATTATTTCTTAAAACGATATACCAACACCCAATCCAATGATTTAAAAAAACGATACACAAAAATTCTATTCAACATTATTGACTTATTGCAGCAACGAGCAAAAGTCGAAGATAATACTGCCAAATGGGAAACTTATCTCATACGAGATAAAGGGATAAAAGGGTATAACTTAAGTTTGGCGCATGGGAACGCCAGTATTACTAATTTTCTATCTCGTTTGGTAGAATACACGGACTTTAAAAATAAGGTTGAGAAATTATTGTATCAATCAGTAACCTATATTTTAAGTTCTAAAAACGAAGATATAATTTGTTCATCATCATTCCCAAGTTGGATTACTTGCAATAATCAAAAAAGTGATAATTCGAGACTAGCCTGGTGTTATGGGGATTTAGGTATTGCCATTACGCTTTGGAAAGCAGGCAAATCGTTGAATAATACCGAGTACAAAGAGCAGGCAATACAAACGTTAACACATGCGGCAAAGAGAACGAATCTTGTCGAGGCTGGAGTGAAAGATGCCGGTTTATGCCATGGCGCTTACGGCATCATGCATATATATAGTTATATGTACAAAGAAACCAAAGATCCTAAATTTAAAGAAACCGCAGACTTTTGGCTCGATAAGGCGTTAAATATGGCTGTACACTCCAATGGACATGCAGGATACATGAAGTGGCAAGGGGGAGATAATCCAAGATGGATAAAAGAGACCAATCTGTTAGAAGGCATTGCCGGAATCGGGCTTTCTATCCTATCCTATATTGCATCTTTTGAAACCAAATGGGATCAGTGTTTGCTAATGAGTTAAAACAAAAGTAAGAATGAGGCAAGTAAAAAGAACCCTCATAATTTTAAAGCTCAATATTCTGCTGAGCTTTTTTTCTGAACTAATTTTGTCTAAAATCCTTAAATTTTGTTTTTCATTTATAGTATTCTGCCATATATTGTCTTAATAAATAGGATTTATATTGTTTCGTAGTGATAAAACTTCAAAAAAAAGTACTTTTTACATAATGACTAATACAACTCTTCTGGAAAAAAAAGTAAAAGAAATATATGACATCCTAAAAAATGTCGATACACAGGAAAATCATCATGGTGTATTATCTGGTATGTCTGGCATTTCCTTATTTCAATTTTACTATGCTAGATTAACTGAAAAGGAAGAGCCTGCAGATATTGGTGTCAATACCATATCTAAAACTATTGAAGAAATTAATAATGGATACGCTTTTCCTACTTTTTGCACGGGAATTGCTGGTGCGGGTTGGGTATTAGAATTACTAAATGAGGAAGAATTTATTGATATCAACAACGACGAACTTTTATCAGACCTTGATGAGTATTTATTTGCCTCTATGAAGGAGAATGCTGATAATGGGCACTATGATTTCTTGCATGGAGCGATAGGATACGGATATTATTTTTTGAAACGTTATGAAAACACACGATCTGCAGATTTAAAAAGTAGATATAAAGAATATATTTCATATTTAATCGCGGCTCTTAAAAAATCTTCAATAACTGATGAAACCGGAACGTATTGGAAAACAACTTTAAATCAAGAAGAAGGACTTGTTGGAGTTAATCTAAGCCTATCTCACGGACTCTCGAGCATTATTAATTTTTTAAGCAGAGTTTACATTCACAATGACTTTAAGCAAGAAGTTCAAAATCTTTTGGAAAGTACGGTGACATATATCCTGAGCCATAAAAGTGAAGATCGCAGCACGACTTCCAAGTTTCCTAGTTGGATATATGAAGGAATGGACAAAAAACCAAAAGCTAGATTAGCCTGGTGTTACGGAGATTTAGGAGTTGGTGTTTCTTTATGGAAAGCAGGAAAAGCCATGGCCAATTCTGAATATAGAGAAGAGGCAATAGAAATAATAAAATATGCTGCACAAAGAAAGGATATTGTAGAAGCAGGAGTCAAAGATGCTGGGTTTTGTCATGGATCTTGCGGTATTGCCAGTATATTTAATTATATGTACAAAGAAACCCAAGAACCTGTATTTAAGGACACAGCAGATTTTTGGATAAATGAAGTATTAAAAATGGATACTCATGAGGGTAATGCAGGATATGTGCAATGGCAAGGAAATTTAGAAAATTGGAAAGAAGAAACTAATCTATTAGAGGGAATCGCAGGGATTGGACTTACTATGATTTCATTTTTGGCTAATTTTGATACAAAATGGGATGAATGTTTAATGATTAGCTAATCCAAATCACTAAAAAACAAGTATGGCTTATAAGAATTTTTCTAAGTATGTTTTGCGTTCCCCGTTATTTTCATTTTCATTTTATAAAGAGCTTACCCAAAACATCGTTTTAGAAGAAGAAGAGTTAAAAAAAGTTTGCTCTGACAAAATCATTAAAGAAGCTATTTTCTTGGCTTCTCCTTCTTTGTATGCAGAGTTCGAAAAATGGTTGCGAGGAGAGATAAAAGACAAAGAAAAGTCGAATAAAATAATGTATTCTGTATTGAAATATATTAGCCGTATGTCATCGCGATGTACGCCATTTGGCCTTTTTGCAGGGACATCTGTGGGTAAATTTTCAGATGAGACACATATAGAACTTCAGCATAAATCAAAAAATAAGAGGCATACGAGATTAGATATGAATTATCTTGTAGCATTGTCCCAAGACATTGTACAAAATGCAACCATAAGGAATCAGCTGCTCTTTTATTCCAATACTAGCATCTATAAAACAGGACATCAATTGCGATATGTAGAATACACCTATGTAAATAGTAGAAGGATTCATCATATTGTGGGAGTAGAGTATTCTGAGTATTTACAAAAAGTTATAGAAAAAGCACATCAAGGAGCACTACTTAATGATCTGGCCAAAGTATTAGTAGATGATGAAATTACGATGGATGAAGCTCAGGATTTCATATATCAATTAGTTGATAGTCAATTACTCATCAGCGAATTAGAACCTTCAGTTTCGGGCCCAGAGTTTTTAGATCAAATATTACCTGTTTTAAAAAGATTGGAGGGAACAGAAGAACTTATTTCAGAATTAGAAAAAACACAAGACACTCTAGAGAAACTAGATGCATCTATAGGAAATGAAGCTGAACATTATATCAATTTAAGCGAGTCTCTTAAAAAATTAGAAGTAGGTTTTGAGCTTAAATATATGTTTCAAACAGATATGTCGCTTTCACCAAAGGCGAATACTCTTGAAAAGAAATGGGTATATCAAGTACAAAGGGCACTTACATTACTAAATAAAATTACAATACCGCCAAAAGAAACATTGATCTCTTCTTTTAAGTCTGCCTTTTATGAACGATATGAAGAAAGAGAAGTGCCCCTATCTAAGGCCTTAGATGTCGAATTGGGAGTAGGATTTCTACAAAATCAAGGTTTAGGGGATGTTAGTAACATTGTTGATGACATTGTTCTACCGCAAAAAGATAATGGTAGAGCAACAAAAGAAATACGTTGGTCTGCAGTGGATACTATCCTTCAAAAAAAATTAATTTCGAGTATTGAACAAAAACAAGATTGTATCACACTTACCGATAAAGATTTTGAAGGTTTTAAAGAAAACTGGGACGATCTACCGGATACAATTTCTTCAATGATAGAAATAGTAAATCTTGATGGGGAAGAAAAGATAGTAATGTCTAGTGCAGGCGGTTCTAGTGCAGCAAATTTATTGGGGCGTTTTTGTCATGGTGATGATGAACTGTACAAATATACTCAAGAAATTATAGATGTAGAACAGCTGGAAAATCCGGATAAGATCCTGGCAGAAATAGTGCATTTGCCAGAATCCAGAGTAGGTAATATTTTGATGCGGCCGGCTTTTAGGAAATATGAAATTCCTTATTTGGCAAAGTCTATTCAGGATATAGAAAATCAGCTTACCTTAGATGATCTCATGATTTCTACTTCTGTGTATGGCAAGGTAAGTTTAAGATCAAAAAAATATAATAAAGAAGTGTTACCTCATCTTACCAATGCACATAATTATTCTGGAAATGCATTGCCTATTTACCAGTTCTTGGCCAATATGCAAACCCAAAATCAACGTTCGGGAATTGGATTTAATTGGGGACCCATATCAGACGAATACGATTTTTTACCTAGAGTTGAATACAAAGAGGTGATACTTTCTACAGCTATCTGGAATATCAAGAATAACGATATTAAATCATTACTTGACAACTATAAAAATCAAGATAAATTAATAGAAGAAGCAGAGAAATTTTTTTCCTTAAAAAAAATACCTCAGTTTGTCCTTCTTATTGATGGAGATAATGAACTTTTGGTGAATACAAAGAATATAACTTCTGTCAAAATGTTATTAGAGACTGTCAAAAAGAGACCCTTATTTAAAATTAAAGAATTTTTACACACCCATGAGAGTGTAGTAAATGAAGGTAATGAAGCCTACACAAATCAGATTATTTTTTCTTTTTACAACGAGAAAAAGCTTAAAAACACCAGAACATAACAATGAGTAACATTCAGAGATCTTTTATAATTGGTGACGAGTGGTTGTACTATAAAATATATACTGGACCCAAAACTTCTGATTTAGTGCTTACCAATATTATTAAACCAGTTACCAACACACTATTAAAAAACAAAAGCATCGACGCTTGGTTTTTTATTCGATATAGCGATCCAAAACCTCATATTCGTGTTCGATTTCATTATACCGAACCTGCACATATTGCAGATATTATTAATACTTTGTATAATCCTATCAAAGAATATATTGATGAAGATTTAATTTGGAAAGTGCAGATAGATACCTACCAAAGAGAAATAGAGCGGTATGGTGAAAGAACCATAGAACAATCAGAAGCTTTGTTTTTTTATGATAGCAAGATGATTATAGATTTTCTGGATATGGTTGAAGGTGATGAAGGAGAAGAATTACGTTGGTTATTTGGAATTAGAGCGATCGATACCTTATTAAGTGATTTTGGATATGATGAGGATGGAAAGCTTAAAGTTTTAGAAGGGCTCAAATCAGGTTTTGGTGAAGAATTTGGAATGAATAAATTCTTGAAAAAACAGCTGGACAAGAAATTTAGAGATGAGAAAGAAAAAATTAATGAATTTTTAGCTTTTAAAAGAGAAGACAATCCCGATTATGCTCCTATCCTAGATGTTCTGGAAGAGAAAAGTAAAGAAAGTAAGATTGCTATAAAAAGTATTGTATCCATCATGACTGTAGGACCAGAACTAGATAGGTTGATGGGCAGTTATATTCATATGCTCATGAATAGATTGTTTAGATCCAAAAACAGATTACATGAGATGGTACTCTATGATTTGTTGTATAGAACCTATAAAGTAGCCTGGGGAATTAGAAAATTTAAAAAAAGAGAACAGTCAAGTAGATAGAATTTTGAATATTAAGAAGCTTAATCTGTTATCGCAATTTGTTGAATGAAAATAAATTGTATATTTATACAACCCTTTATGGTCAAAATACTACACCTCTACGTTTTTTGACCTTTTTCAAACACATTCAGAGTTAATCTAGCGACATAATAATTATTTTGCTGATCATTAACAATCAGAAACCAGATGGATCACTTAACATAGAATTGAGTGATTTAGATACAAATTTTTTATCCCAAGACAGAGTACACAACTCGATGTAGAGATCCCCTGTTAGTAATAATGGGGGGTTTTTAACTCTTTGTTACAATTAATTTTAGTCTTTATTCTTATTCAATGGTGTCTGATTAAAAATAGTATAACTTCATAGCACTTTTTAATAGTGGGTTAACAGCGTTTTGATATACCAAGGAGGATACTTTTCTGAGATTTGCCAGAAGCTATATTTGATTTTAATGAAGATAATAAAAGATTTGATATTCATTATTTAAGTTTTCAGTCTTGGCATAATCTAGCGAATTTTATGCTGGATGGACTACCTCAGACTTGGTCGGACCTTTTTAAGAGTGACTAGAAGCAGAACATTGATGGATACATTTTTTTTGCTAATTAGCGTCTTCTACCAGAGTATGTCATTGCTTCCCCTTTTCCGAAAGCATAGCTTAAACTAAAAGTCAAAAAGCGTCCGCGTAGTCCAAAATCATAGATTTCAAAAGTGGGTTGATTCACGAAACGTTCTTGAATTCTGGAAGCAAATACATCTCGAATACCCAGATTTGCAACTATTTTTCCTTTTAGTATTTTTTTACGCATTCCTATATCGAGAAAAGCAAAACCACTTTGCTCGCCTTGTACAGTTTCAAAACCAGATCGGTAGTTTCCATTGAATTCTAAATCAATATCGGCGGGCAAGCCTATTTTTGAACCCAGTCGGGTAGACCATTGATTGCCTGTAAAATCAAAAACCTGATCTTCAAATGTTCCCTTTCGATCAAAATAATTGAAATTGAAATCCCAGGTAAACGTTAACCATTTTGCAGGACTATATTTTCCATTGGCTTCAAAACCAATTGAAGAATTTGTACCGATATTTTCTGGAGTGGTAAAGTTTACATTATCTACAAATGTTGATACACGTTCTACTACGTCTGTCGTATACCGATGATACAGGCTGGAACTCATACTGGCTTTTCCAATTTTATAAATACTCGTTAACTCATATGAATTGGTAAACTCAGGTTGTAGTTCCGGATTTCCTGCGCGGATATTAAAATTATTTCGAATGTTGAAGAAGGGGTTCAAATCCCAAAGTCGAGGCCTGAAAATACGTTTTGAATAGCCTGCCTGTAGTGAAAACTTCTCACTAAATGTATACGAGGTGTGCAAACTCGGAAACAAATTGGTAAAATTTTGCGAGTTACCTTCGTCGGTATTTGCCAGTAGTGTTTGCAGATCAGTATTTTCTACTCGTACACCTACTTTGATTCCCCAGGTGTCATTTTCGTAAGCTCCGGTTGCATATATTCCCAACACCTTTTGATTCCATTCAAAGTCATTAGTCAGATTTTCATTGATCACAAACTCACCAGCTATCAAATCTCTTACTTCAAAATCGTTACCCACATCGTTCATGACATACTGCACCCCAGTTTCAAGGGTATATTCTTTGGTTAGCGGATTGGTATAATCTGCCTTGAACGTATAATCTGCTTGTTGAAAATTGGTAGCTGTTTGTTGGTTATTATCTACATTTTCACCTTCTAGGGTAGTGTCTGTAAAAAGTGAAGATTGATCTTTTCCGAAGAAACTACCTAATGCACTTAGCTGAAAGGTATGATCCTCATTATTCTTGAACTGTTTTTTCCAATTAAATTCGTACTGCCACTTGGGATTAGTAGCATCAGTAGTTTCATCTCTTTGCCATCTAGATACCAGAGTATTATTGGTGTCAAAAAAGCGAAAGTTAGTTTCAGAGGGTTGGTCTTCAATTTCATAAGCAAAATTTCCTGAAAGCGTGAATACATTGTATTGATTTAAATGGTAGTCTGTACCCAACGTAATATTGAAAAAGGTCTCATTTCTAAAGCTCTCGCCTTCGCTAAAAATTACTTCGTTATTAATTAGATTTCGGTTGATCGCCTCATTATCTCTGGGCAGGGAACGATATCCCGCACCAAATTGGGTGAACAAGTTGAATTTTTCGGTTCTGCGGTTCAAACTTCCTCCTATACTATGGTTGTCAGGAACACCGGTATTAATAGATACAGAACCGTTCCATCCCCGTTTTTCTTCTTTTTTTAGAATGATATTTAAAATACCTGAAGTACCGGAAGCCTCATATTTGGCAGAAGGATTGGTGATGACCTCGATACTTTCGATCATATCCGCTGTGATAGTTCCCAAGGCATTGCTTGATTCGTCGGCTAATACTGAAGGCTTTCCATTAATCAAGATTTGAACTCCGCCACTTCCTCGCAGACTTATATCTCCTTCAATATTAACGTTGACAGATGGTACATTATTGAGTACCTCCAATGCGCTGGCTCCTGTACTACTTAAGTCTTTTCCAACATTAAAAACACGTTTATCCAGTTTAAATTCGGTTTTAGAAACTTCTCCTCTAACTACTACTTCGTCTAACATTTGGCTGTCTTGAAAAAGTTTGATTATACCCAGGGTAACTTTATTCCCTTTTACTTTAAAATCTCGTAGCTGAATCGTTTCAAAACCCATAAAACTAATTTCAACGTAAAAGTCCTTTGTTGATGAATTTAATTGAAATCTCCCTTGGTCATTTGTTATTGCCCCTTTAATTGTAGCGTTAGAATTTATATCTTTCAATACGACGGTGGCATAGGGTATAGGTTGACCAGTTTCAGCCTCAATCAACGATCCTGAAACTAGTATTTCTTCATCTTGAGCCCAGGCTCCAATGGTAAAAAATAATAGGAGTAAAAGAAACCGTATATTCATCGTATGCGTTATTATAATTTCAGAATTCAAAGAACGAAAGTAAAAAAGATTTATAAAAATCCACCTAGGTGAACAGCCATACTAAACCTACAAACGACATTGTTGTCATTCACCTTGATAAATTTGCTGTTTGGAGGAGATTTTGAGACGATTACCTCTTAAATCTAAAAGTTGGGGAAGCAAAAAACTATATTTGTTATACGGCTTTTGACATGGTGAAAAGAATATTCTTAAATAAAGAGATTTGGTTTCAGGTGATATTGCATATCGTGGTATTTACCTTCTATTCATTTGACCGTCGTAATCCTGAAATACAGACCTATAAGTATGTGTTCTTTTTGAATTTTGTGATTGCAGGTCTTGTAGTGAATTATGTACTCCTGCCAAAATTTCTATATTCCGGAGCATACTTAAAGTTTGCATTGTATGTTGGATTGGTGGCGGGATGCGTCATTTTTATAGAAGAAGCTATACTGGAAAAAATCTATTTCCCGGATACTCGCGGCAAGCGGTTCTTGGGTGTAGGATATAACCTTATGGGTACTTTGCCCACCTTATCGGTTCTGGCTGGGTTCAAATTTGGTTGGGACGCCCTTATCAAACAAAAAGAGGTCAAAGAATTGAAAGATTCTGTAAAAGAAAGCGAACTCCAATTCCTGAAGTCGCAAATTAATCCTCACTTCCTGTTTAATAATATGAACAACCTATATTCATATGCCATTGAAAAATCCCCACGTACACCAGAGCTTATCCTGGAGTTGTCGGGTGTACTGCGGTATATGCTTTACGAGTGCAAGGCAAAATATGTTTCACTCTCAAAAGAGGTAGAACAGTTAGAAAACTTCATTAATCTTGGTCGTTTGCAAATAGAAGGGCGTGGCTCAGTTACGTTCTCAAAAAATATTATCCAATCAAATTTTTGGATAGCTCCTCTTGTTTTGATCGTTTTCGTTGAGAATGCTTTAAAACACGGTGGCTCCAGTCAAACTAGTGGTATAATTATTGACGTAGATATTGAGGTTACAGAAGACGGACTGCTTTATTTCAATTGCTCTAACACCTACAAAACTCAGACCAATATAAATAATTTAGATAGCGGGATTGGGCTGGAAAATGTAAAAAAGCGACTTGACATTATATATCCTAAGGCGTATACATTAAAAATTAAGGCTAATAAAAAAACATACGAAGTTGAATTAACCATTGATTTAAAAAAATCCCGGGAACAATGAAGTGTATTATCATAGAAGACCAATTACCGGCACAGCGTATCTTAAAAAAATACGTAGAAGATATAGGTTCCCTAGTACTAGCAGGAACATTTACTAATGCCTTGGAAGCTATGGAAATGATGAAATCGACTAAAGTTGATGTCATTTTTTTAGACATTCACTTACCTAAGATATCAGGTATCGACTTTTTGAAAACGTTATCCAATCCACCTCAGGTTATCCTCACAACAGCTTTCCCGGATTATGCTTTGGAGAGTTATGAATTTGATGTAGTGGACTATTTGTTGAAACCATTTTCATTTCAGCGGTTTATTAAAGCTATTTCTAAGATCGACACCAAACAAAAAAATTCAATCCAGAGTGTTGAAACCACAGAAATGAATGAAGTTTATATTAAGGAGGGTTATGACCATGTACGTATTGTTATTAATAATATTGCCTACATCGTATCTGATGCTGATTATACAGAAATTCACCTACAAAACAAAAAACACTTATCCTCTGAAACACTGCGTTACTGGGAGAAACTTTTAGCTTCAAAGAAATTTATGAGGGTACATAAATCCTATATTATCAATACTTCAAAAATTGAGAAAGTATCGGGTAATCAGATTTATTTAACAAATCATGAGACAGTTCCCTTGGGTAGAGCTTATAAGAGTAATTTTATGAAAAAATTCTTCTAAGAAGATTGTATTGATGTAGCTATTAAAAACCTAAAATTCAATAAACTCTTTGTTTAATCAAATAAAATTTACTCCTTCTTTTAAATTTGTACTCAACACATATTATTTAGATATTCAGCATAAACAAATTCTTCCAAATCGATGACATACAATCTTAACGATAAATATAAGTTCGAGCCACGACTAACCACCCAACGAGAGATATAAGTTCTAGCCGAGTTTCTTGCCAAAAAGAATTGGTCAGATAGCTAATTTTTTTAAATCAATAAACAAGATATTAGATAAGCTAGGCTTCTAATTTTATAAATAGAGATAAAAATAATATCCTAGAGCTTGTTGGGGATAAAGAAATGGTGCAAGATTATAAAAAATATGGTGTATCCCTATTTGATTATTGCTATATACAGGAATTTGGCCTTGATAAAACCACTTATTATCGTATTATACAATGGTTACTGGTAAGAAATGGATAGTAATATGAATAACAAATTTCCTTAAAAACCATTAGCAGATCTTTTCAATTCGTCTAATATCAAGAGATACAAGCAAAAAATGTCAAAAAGTGCTAAATATAAAAAAAGAGCTACAATTTGTGATCGTAACTCTCTAATTATTAAGCTCCCCCTCTTGGGCTCGAACCAAGGACCCTTTGATTAACAGTCAAATGCTCTAACCAACTGAGCTAAGGAGGACTATTGTTTTGCAAATATAGAGCGTTTTTCTCTTTTTGCGAGTGCAAATATATACTATTTTTTGTATCTCAAAAAGATTTTTTTAATTTTTATTACTTTCCTGTGATCGCTCGATAAATATCATTTCCGTTAGCAAATAGTAACAAAGCAATAAGAATAATAAAACCAACTAGTTGTGCATACTCCATAAACTTGTCATTGGGTTTTCTACCAGCAATGATTTCATATAACAAGAACATCACATGACCTCCATCTAATGCAGGTATAGGTAATATGTTCATAAAAGCCAGAATAATAGAGATAAAAGCGGTAGTCCCCCAAAAAGCTCTCCAGTCCCAGGCATCTGGGAAAAGATTTCCGATAGCTCCAAAACCACCAACCTGGCTGGCACCTTTTTTAGTAAATACATATTTAAATTGAGCAACATAATCATGCAAGGTCCAGTATCCAAAGTCAAAACCTTTGGATATACTCTCGAGAAAAGAATAATTTTTATGCTGTACCGTAAAATTTGTTTTTGGATATACACCAAAAGTGCCATCTTCATCAGGAGTTACCTGCACGGTATTTTCTACATCATCTCTAAGGTAGGTAACATTCATCGCTACATTAGTAGTATCCTTAGCTTTTAATCTGTTAAAGTCACTCCAATACTTCACTTCTTTACCATTAAGAGACAAAATCTTATCTCCCTCTTGTAGTCCGGATTTATCGGCGGGTGACCCTTTGATAATACTATCCAGTACCGGAGGCATTAATGCAGAAAAAGGGCGTAAGACCCCAGACTCAAACATGGTGGTACCAATATCCTCTGGGATGTTGATGGTTTCCTCTTGACCATTTTGATGTAGAACACTTATCGTCTCTACATCTCTCATAAACAGATAATGATTAATGTCGGTGACATCTTCAAGCGCTTCACCATTTACCGCCATAATTCTGTCTCCATCTTCAAAACCATATTTTTTAAAGGATTCTTCTACTGCAAAGCCGTTTGGCATATCTTCAGCACCTACATAACTGATTCCCCAGGTATATATAATAGCCATGTAGATTAAAAATCCTAGGATGATATTTACGGTAACTCCTCCTAGCATGATGATAAGTCTTTGCCAGGCTGGTTTTGATCTAAATTCCCATGGCTGAGGCGGGCCTGCCATTTGCTCTTTATCCATACTCTCATCGATCATTCCAGAGATTTTTACATAACCTCCAAGGGGTAACCAACCGATACCGTAAACGGTTTCGCCGATTTTTTTCTTAAAGAGAGAAAATTTCACATCAAAGAAGAGATAAAACTTCTCTACTCTTGTTTTAAACAATTTTGCAGGTATGAAATGTCCCAACTCGTGTAAAACGATCAGGATTGATAAACTTAATAGTAACTGTATTGCTTTTACAAAAAATGGACTCATAGGTCTTATTCAAAATTAAATCACGCAAAAGTAACCTTTTAAGAGAGTATATAAAAATCTCGATAGCTGTATATCACAAGTTTTAGTATTATTTTAATGCAAACAAAGATTATAAAAGGTAAAATCCTCGTAATTTTGCAGCCAGAAAAATAAATATGCTTCAGTTTTTTGCGAAATATAAATTTTTTGCAGTGGTATTGCTCGTACTATCTGCAATCATTGTCTCAATTATTTATTCAATCCTGAAACCAGACAGAAAGTTACCGGTCTACGAACCTGAGATGGTGAATGCCGAACTGGTGGATAGCACGGTACAATATGTTAGGAAATATCACAAAATTTCTGACTTTAATCTTATCAATCAAAACGGAGAAATAGTTACCCAGGAAAATTATAAGGATAAAATTTATGTGGCCGACTTTTTCTTTACTACATGCCAGACCATTTGCCCTATTATGACAGACCATATGAAAGAAATTCAGGAACGTCTGATTGATGATAATGATGTACTACTACTCTCGCATAGTGTAACTCCAAAAATAGATAGTGTCGCCAGATTAAAAAAATATGCCCGGGCAAAAGGAGTGAATGATGCAAAATGGAATTTGGTTACCGGGGATAAGAAGCAAATTTATGATCTTGCCAGAAAATCATATTTGGCAGCCAAATCAGATGGAGATGGCGGGCCTTATGACATGGTTCATACCGAAAACTTTGTACTGGTTGATAAAAAGAAACGTATACGAGGATTTTATGATGGAACCAACCCAGAGGATATAGATCGATTGATAACCGATATTGCTATATTAAAGAGAGAAGAGAAGTAAATCACACTTTTTTAACGAACTGTTAGGTCTATTTTGGGTTTTTGGCTTTCTCAATACAATTTTTTGCGTTACTTTTGCCTTGTTTAAAATCAATCTAAATAAAATTTTTGAAGACTACTATTGCTAATCTTAAACGAGGTCAACGAGCGTTGATAAAAGAAATTACCTCAGATATCATTCCGCTTAAATTACTCGAAATGGGTTGTTTGCCGGGAAATGAAGTCGAATTGCTTCAAATGGCGCCCTTTAAATGCCCCATGTATCTTAATATCAATGGTAGTCATCTTGCAATCCGTAAAGAAATTGCAGCCCAAATAGAAGTTCAAATTATTTAATCGCAGGTACTTCTTATGGCTAAGCAAATTAAAGTTTCACTTATCGGAAACCCCAATACCGGAAAAACATCGGTTTTTAACTTGCTTACCGGTCTTAATCAACAGGTGGGGAATTATCCCGGAATTACAGTAGAAAAGAAAGAAGGCGTTTGCAAATTATCGCGAGGCGTAAAAGCACACATTCTTGATCTTCCAGGCACCTATAGTCTTAATGCATCTTCTCTCGATGAGAATGTGGTGATTGAGCTGCTTCTCAATAAAAAGGACAAAGATTTTCCTGATGTTGCAGTAGTAGTTAGTGATGTAGAGAACCTGAAAAGAAACCTCCTTCTATTTACACAAATCAAAGATTTGGAGATCCCAACTATTTTGGTGATCAATATGGCAGATCGCATGAATCGAAAAGGGATTACTCTGGATATCCCTTTGTTAGAAAAAGAGCTCAACACCAAAATAGCATTGGTGAGTGCTCGAAAAGGGGAAGGAATCGATGATCTTAAGAATTTGATAGAATCATATACCTCACTGCCAAAAGCTCCATGCGTTAACGCATTGTCGTTTGCACCAGATTATTTTGATAAATTGCAAAAAACATTTCCAAACCAGTCCTTATACAAACTATGGTTAGTCATTACACAAGATGTAAACTTCAGGAAATTTGTTAAGCAAGATATTACTATTACTCCTGATTTCAAGATTAAGTCAGAAAGTGAGTTAAAAAGACTTCAGCAAAAAGAAACCATAAAACGATATCAATTTATCAACAATGTGCTCAAAAGAGCTCTTATAATCGACGAAAAAGCGGCTACTGGAATGCGTGCCAGACTCGATAGAGTGCTTACGCATAAATTCTGGGGGTATTTTATTTTCTTCGGAATTCTTCTATTGATCTTTCAGGCAATTTACGACTGGTCTTCGTACCCAATGGACCTGATCGATGAAGCATTTGCATGGCTAAGCGAGGCGACAAAATCGGTGTTACCTGCCGGGCCTTTTGTAGATTTGATTACCGAAGGCATTATCCCGGGATTAGGTGGAATCGTAATATTTATTCCTCAAATAGCCTTCTTGTTTCTATTTATCTCTATTCTAGAGGAAAGCGGTTATATGAGTCGAGTCGTTTTTCTTATGGATAGAGTGATGCGACGATTTGGATTGAGCGGTAAAAGTGTTGTACCCCTGGTTTCTGGTACAGCATGTGCCATACCCGCAGTAATGGCTACTCGTAATATCGAAAACTGGAAAGAACGATTAATTACCATTTTGGTGGTTCCATTTACAACATGTTCGGCACGATTACCTGTATATCTTATCATCATTGCTTTGGTAATTCCTGATAAAAAGGTAGGGTGGATATTTAGTTATCAGAGTCTTACGCTCATGTTTTTATATTTTCTTGGTTTTGCGACGGCAGTAGGATCTGCATGGTTATTAAATAAGATTTTAAAAATTAAAAGCACCACATATTTTGTAATCGAAATGCCAGGATATAAGGTCCCATTGTTAAAGAATGTAGCAATCAATGTAGTTGAAAAAACAAAAGCTTTTGTCTTTGGTGCAGGAAAAATTATTTTAGCCATTTCGATTATTTTATGGGTATTAGCCAGTTTTGGGCCTAATGAAAAATTTAGTAATGCCGAGGAGTTCGTAGCCAAAGAATATAGAAACCTTTCCCAAGAGGAACAGGATAAAAAGATAGCTTCGTATAAATTAGAGCATTCTTTTATTGGTTATGCCGGTAAAGCTATAGAACCTGTAGTAGCTCCTTTAGGATATGACTGGAAAATCGGAATAGGGATTATTAGTTCTTTTGCTGCAAGAGAAGTATTCGTCGGTACGTTGGCAACCATTTATAGCGTAGGGAGCGATGAAGAAGAAACGATAAAAAACAGGATGGCTGCAGAGGTAAATCCGGTACTGGGAGGTCCCTTGTTTAATTTTGCAAGCGGAATTTCTTTATTGCTTTTTTATGCGTTTGCTATGCAGTGTATGAGTACATTGGCAATTGTGAAACGAGAGACGAATAGTTGGAAATGGCCTATAGCCCAATTGGTTTTTATGAGTGCTTTGGCATATAGCGTGGCTCTTGTCGTTTATCAAATTTTAAAATAAGATTAGCGATAGTTTTAGTATCTTTAAACAACTTGATAATTATGAATATTTTAATTCAAAACATACTCGTATTTCTCATTTTTGGTTTGGCGGTAGGATTTTTGGTCAAAAAATTCTTCTGGAAACCCGCTTTGTCTTCTTCAGAAAAGAAATCTGCTTCCTGTGGAAGTACTGATTGCGGATGTCATTAATAGTTTGATCTTTTAAACATCTTTAATGGAGTACTGCTAATTAGATAAACCCCAATTACGATTAAAATACAGCAAAGAAGTTTAGTGATGGTTATGTCCCCTTCGTACTGACTGTTAATTACAAAATAAGAAACCAGGGCTACAAGAATCATAGCTACTGCGGGTTGCACATAGATATAACTACTGGAAACTGTAGGTTTTACATACTGCAAGGCAAACATATTTAATAAGTATGCCATAAAAGTAGGACCGACTATCACATAAAATAAAGAAATCCAATTCGAGGAAGCAAAGGATCGAAAGTCAGTATGGATCAATTTTTCTATACAAAAGGGAAACATAAAGATGAATCCAAATAAAAAGGTCCAAATAATTACCGTTATAGGTTTGTATTTAGACATTAGTGGTTTTACAATTACCAGGTAAAAGGCAAAAGCCAGGGCATTGATGCAAACGAATATATTTCCTTTTAACGAGCCCGTTCCCAATCCAGAATTTCCTAAATAAATCAATAAAGCGGCTCCTGTTGCTCCAATAGAAATGCCCAATATTCTTTGTAAGGTAAAAGGTTCTTTTAGTAAAAAACGGCTAATCACCACAGTAAAAATTGGCATTGCCGTAATAATAATCGCAGCATCTACAGGAGAAGTTAGACTAAGTCCATTCATAGAAAAAAACTGATTGGTAGCAACTCCCAAAAAACCACATAGCGCTAATCTGGGAATGTCTTTTTTGTCTACTTTTTCTTTATTAAAAAATTTAAGTAGTAAGAATAACATCCCTGCACCACTTATGCGCAAAAATACCAGAGCAGAAGCTTCAATTTTATTAGGCATAAGTCCTTTGGCAACAAGATAATTTGCTCCGTAAATCATATTTACGCTTACTAATGCTAAATGAGCTTTGACCTTATTGGAAATCATCTGGCAAAGGAAATGAATTCTAAAGATTATTTAACTATTAATTCTAAGGAATAATCTGAGTGCTTTATAGTATTTTCTAAAGAAGGATACGGGTGGATATTACATGCATAAATCGTTTTATGGTCTGCAACAAATAACTCTTTTTTATTATTAGGGTTAATGGCGTCGACTCCAAAAACAAATTCTTTTTTTTCAAACAGGACACCATCTTCATAAAAAGCAATAAGAGCTTTTACTTCTCCGGCCCAGATGCAATCGGTTCCGGTTGGGCATCTAGAATCTTCAATAACGCCAATAAATTTCATACTTTTAGAGTCAAAGTTTATCGAATGTCCAACTTTAAGTGTTGTAATAATTTTAGGAGTTTCGACATGTATTGAATCCTGAGCTGTAGTCCAAACTAATGGATAAAAAAACAAAAATATTAAAAGGAATGACTTCATAATGCTTTAACAGAAGTTAAAGATATACAAAAAACGAATCAGAATAAGTCACCTTATCATCTTATTGTTGATTTTTGACATGTTCATTTTAAGAACGCTATGAAAAGAAAAAAAGCAATAATCGTAGGATCCGGCATTGCCGGAATAGCCACGGCTATACGATTACAAAATCAAAAAATAGATGTTCATGTTTATGAAATCAATGATTCTCCCGGTGGGAAATTAACAGAGATTCATAAAGATGGATACCGATTTGATTGCGGGCCTTCGTTATTTACAATGCCACAGTTTGTTGAAGAACTTTTTGAAGTTTCAGGAAAAAACAGTAATGATTATTTTCAATATGTTAAAAAAGAAAATGTTTGCAACTATTTTTACGAAGATGGGACTAGATTTATAGCGTGTGCTGATCAAAATAAATTTGCAAAAAAGGCTTCAGAGGTATTTGATGTAAGTGAATCAAAAATTTTAAAATACTTTCAAAAAAGTAAACAAAAGTATGATCTTACCTCTTCTTTGTTTTTAGAAAAATCTCTTCACAAACTTTCTACTTACCTTTCCTGGGATACTATAAAGGCAATCATAAGAATTAATTCTTTAGATATTAATAAGTCATTGGATCAAGTAAATAAGAAAGAATACAAGGATCCTAAAATGGTCCAATTTTTTAATAGATTCGCTACTTATAATGGTTCATCACCCTATCTTACTCCTGGGATCATGTCTATGATCCCGCATCTAGAACAGTATTATGGTACTTTTTTCCCTAAAGGCGGAATGTATAGTATAACCAGGAGTTTATATCAACTAGCCCTTGATTTGGGAGTCACATTTCATTTTAAATCCAAGATAGACCAGATTTTGGTAAAGCATAAAAAGGCAGAAGGAGTTTTGGTAAATGGAGAACAAATTCTTGCAGATATGATTATCTCAAATATGGATATCGTACCAACTTATCGAAAGCTTTTGGCAGATCAAAAAGCACCTGGAAAAGTAATTAAGCAACCAAGATCTAGTTCTGCTTTGATTTTTTATTGGGGAATAAAGAAAAAATTTTCTGAACTTGATCTACATAATATTTTCTTCTCTGAAGATTATAAGGGAGAGTTTAATTATATATTTAATAAGAAAAATGTTTCAGATGATCCTACCGTTTATATCAATATTACAGCAAAAAATGAAGAAAACGACGCTCCCAAAGGTTGTGAAAATTGGTTTGTAATGATTAATGTTCCAGGTAATCAAGGACAGGATTGGGCTCATATTATTAAAAAAAGCAGAGAAAATATTCTTAAAAAATTATCTCGAATATTACAAGCTGATATCAAAAGTTTAATCGAAACCGAAGAAATTCTTGACCCTATAACTATAGAAAACAATACGCAGTCTTATCAGGGATCTTTATACGGTGCATCGAGCAATAATAGTTTTGCGGCATTCTTAAGACACCCTAATTTCTCGAGAAAAATACAAAACCTGTATTTTTGTGGAGGCAGTGTACACCCCGGCGGAGGAATTCCTTTATGTTTGTTGTCTGGTAAAATAGTTTCAGAGTTAATCCAAAAAGATTATAACCATCAACGATATGAGCACAAATAGACACTTATATATTTCGATATTCATTATTTGGTTATTTAACATTTCCGGGATGATAGGAATTCTAGTGGGTTATGAAGATTGGTTCTTATCATTAACATGGCTTAATTTGCTAGTATATCTTTTTTTAATCATATGGAATACGAATTTTAATAAAGCGTTGATCCTTGCTTTACTAATTCCATTTAGTCTGGGAATGATTACCGAATATTTGGGGGTGAACTACGGATTAATTTTTGGAAACTATGCGTATGGAGAAAATCTTGGGCTTAAAGTGTATGGTGTGCCATGGATTATTGGAGTAAACTGGGCAATCTTAACCTATTGTTCTGCTGGGATAGTGAGAACAATACATCATAATTTGTTCATATCTTCAGTTTTGGGAGCTATCCTGATGGTGTTTCTGGATCTTATTATCGAGGTTTCTGCACCAAGATTTGATTTTTGGAAATTTGATAATGGGGTGGTACCTCTTCAGAATTATTTAGGATGGTTTTTTATTGCCTTGATAGCTCATTTGTTCCTTCAAAAAATTATAAAAGTGTTTCGTTTCAGAATTTCTTTACACATTTATATTGCTATATTAGCCTTTTTTACCGTTTTTTTAATTGTCTGAATGCAAAAATACGATTACATAATTACAGGTACAGGAGCTGCCGGGCTTATGTTGATACATCATCTTATTTCAGACTCATATTTTGATCAAAAGCAGATCTTAATGATCGATAAGCAAACCAAAGATCTTAATGATCGTACATGGTGCTTTTGGGAAAAGGATATAGGAATATGGGACAAAATCTTAATCAAAAAGTGGAACAATATTTACTTTGGCAGCGATTGGTTTTCAAAAAAAATAGATATTTCTCCGTATCAATATAAGATGATTCGCAGCAAAGAATTTTACAGATTTGTTTTTAATGAAGTACAAATGAAATCCAATGTAACTATTGTACAAGAAGAGGTGTTAGATATTAAAGATGAAGGGAATATTGTAAAAGTAGAAACAGACCAAAAAAACTATCTTGGGGATAAAGTATTTAATAGTATCATTTTCTCTTCTGCATATAAAGAACAAATGAAATATCCGGTTTTAAATCAGCATTTTATAGGCTGGTTTATTAAAACATCAGAACCTGCTTTTGATACTACAATGGCTACTTTCATGGATTTTACAGTAGAACAAAAAGGGAATACGCGGTTTATGTACATACTGCCCATTTCTGAAACCGAGGCATTATTTGAGTACACCTTATTTTCGGAAGCTCTTTTAAAGGAAAAAGAATATGAGGATGAAATTATAAAGTACCTCCAGGAAAGAGAAATTACGCACTATGAAATTACCGAAAAAGAAAAAGGATGTATACCGATGACCTGCTACGATTTCAGGAAACATAATTCTAAAAACATCATTCATCTAGGCACTGCGGGGGGGTGGACCAAGCCAAGTACCGGATTTACATTTAGTCTAACTTCTAAGAAAATACGAAAATTGACCAACTATCTTAAAAAGAGCTCAGATCTTTCCCAATTTGGAAAAAGGACCAAGTTTTGGTACTACGATTTGTTGTTCATAGACCTTCTATATAAAAAGAATCACATAGGGGCCTCTTTATTTTCAAAGCTATTTGAGAGAAATAAGGTCACAAAGATTTTGAAGTTTTTAGATGAAGAAAGTACCTTGTTAGAGGATGTACAAATCACTACAAGTTTGCCTGCATTAAATTTTTTAAAAATGCTTTGGGCAAGGATTTCAGGTAAATTTTCTAAAGCTAACTAATGCCACGTTCTTTTTTAATTTGATCGTAGGCTTTCTGTACTTCGCGAAACTTCTCTTCTGCACCTTTTTTATAAACTTCATCCATGTGCTGTAGTTTATCTGGATGATATTTTTTTGCCATGGTTCTAAATGCCTTCTTTACTTCAGAATCACTGGCATTTTTTTCAATTTCGAGAATTTTATACGCTTGATCCACCGTTTTAAAAAACATAGCCTTAATACTTTCAAAATCCCTTAAATTAATACGCAAAAATCTTGCAATATTCTGGATCTCGTTAGCTTCAGCACTACTCACACTACCATCTGCATTGGCTATTCCAAATAAAAAATGTAGAATTTGTAATCGAGAAGGATATTGGGTATGTTGATTAATATACATACAGATTCGATGTGCAGAAACATCTCGATTTTTTATAATTTCATTAAATGTTCTGAAGGTTGCATTGGCACGTTCTTTTCCGTAGGCGCTCACAAAATAACTTCGCACATAATCTAGTTCTCTCTGGTTAACTCTCCCGTCGGCTTTAATTACAATAGATGATAGCGAAAGTAAATTAAGTTCGAAGTCTGCCGGTGTTACTTTCTCCCCTTGAGAGAATACGGTTTTAAAATTACCACTGGTTTTAATAGTAGTTGAGTCTAGAAGACTTCCAAGTATAAAACCAAGAACTGCTCCCGGAAATCTAAAAAATATATAACCTAATATGGCTGCGAACCATTTTATCATTCAAATAGTTTTTGGGTTGCAAAGATAATCGAAAATATCTAGGGATACATTTCGGCTTTTATTTTAATTAGACAGTGCTACAACCTTTTTGTTACGATAAAAAAATCATAATATTAGTTAAATAATGATGTTACAGTTACCTGGTTGTAGGTGCGATATGGTACATAATTCGTACCTTTGCATAAAATTTAAAGAAAAAAACAAGAAGAAATATGTATCCAGCAGATTTAGTAAAACCAATGCGCGAAGATTTAACCAATATTGGTTTTGAAGAATTACATACAGCAGACGCAGTAGAAGCAGCAATAGCAAAAGAAGGCACCACACTGGTGGTTGTAAACTCGGTATGTGGTTGTGCAGCAGCAAATGCACGTCCTGGGGCGAGAGTTTCATTAAATAATGATAAAAAACCAGACAATCTGGTTACTGTTTTTGCAGGAGTCGATAGAGAAGCAACCGATAAGGCACGTGGATATATGATCCCTTTCCCACCGTCTTCACCGTCGATGGCACTTTTTAAGAACGGAGAGTTAGTTCATATGTTAGAGCGTCACCATATTGAAGGAAGACCTGCAGAAATGATTGCAGAAAATCTTAAGGATGCTTATAATGAGCATTGCTAAAAAAGTACTGTATATTTGAGATCTAAAGTAAAAACCGTCCCGAGTCTAGGGACGGTTTTTATTATAAAAAATATGTTGGTTTACTGAAAATAATGTAAGAACTTGCAACACAATTACACAAATCAAATTTATTATTAGGCATAAAGAATGGGGGCAATAAAAAGGGTAATTAGTTATCCACTTTCTATAGTTTTCTATTTATTTTTTGGGTTAACACTTGCCGTTTTTCATCCATTGCAATGGATGGGTAAAAATTTGGGCGGTACAGCAATACATAGAGGAGTTGTAAATGTGATGAACTTATTCTTATTAAGGTGTTTGCATATTTTGGGAGTGACGTTTAGTTTTAAAAATAAATACAAGTTACCAAAGGACCGGTCATTGATTATTGTTTCTAATCACCAAAGCATGTTTGATATCCCTTTAATATCATGGTACTTACGTAGAAATAAACCAAAGTTCATATCCAAAATTGAATTAGGTAAGGGAATACCAAGTATATCATACAACTTAAAACATGGAGGTAACGTTTTAATTGATAGAAAAAATCCAAAACAATCTATTCCCGCATTGTCAGAATTTGGAAAGTTTATTGCAACCCACAATTTCTCGGCAGTTATTTTTCCTGAAGGAACGAGAAGCAGAAACGGAATACCGAAGCCATTTGCTCCAACAGGTTTAAAAATCTTGTTTAAAAATGCCCCAAATGCCTTAGTAGTTCCTGTAGCTATAAACAATAGCTGGAAATTATTACAATATGGCAATTTTCCGATGGGTACAGGTATACATTTAACTTTAGAAGTACAAGAACCTTTAACAATTGATAAAGAACCCGAAATATTACTCGAAAAAATAGAAGAAAGGATTACTTTAGCAGTTAAAACATAATACACAGATCATCATGGCCTTAGATAATATTAGATTAGAAGTAATGCAATTGCTCGAAAAGAAGGTGGATTCTTTTATTGATAAATTTTTAATTCCTATTGATACGGTATGGCAACCCACTGATTTTTTACCCAATTCGCAAAATGAAGATACCTTTTTTGATGAGGTTAAAGAACTAAGAGAATTGGCTAAAGAATTACCTTATGATTTTTGGGTGGTTCTAGTGGGTGATACAATTACCGAAGAGGCCTTACCAACCTACGAATCCTGGTTAATGGACGTAGAAGGGGTAAACCAACATGAAGGAGGTAAAGATAACGGCTGGGCAAAATGGGTGCGTTATTGGACTAGTGAAGAGAATAGACATGGGGATACCTTGAACAAATATTTATATCTATCTGGTAGAGTCAATATGATAGAGGTAGAAAGAACTACCCAACATTTGATCAATGATGGTTTTGATATAGGAACCGATAGAGACCCGTATAAAAATTTTGTGTATACTAGCTTTCAGGAATTAGCGACAAATGTTTCTCATAGCAGAGTAGCAAAACTAGCTAAGGAGTATTCGAACAAATCACTAGCCAAAATGTGCCGAATTATAGCAGGAGATGAGATGCGTCATTTTAACGCATACAGTGAGTTTGTAAAAAGCATTTTTGAAGTCGATCCAAGTCAGATGATGATTGCTTTTAGTGACATGATGAAACATAAGATCGTTATGCCAGCTCATTTTCTAAGAGAATCTGGCGATGCTATTGGGACAGCTTTTGAGGAATTTTCTAATGCAGCCCAACGATTAGGAGTATATACTTCACAAGACTATATCGATATTATGCAGCGGCTAATCGATAAGTGGCAGATCGATAAACTTATTGATTTAACAGATGAGGCTGAAAAGGCAAGGGATTTTGTCATGAAACTACCAGCCAGAATGCAAAGAATTAGTGAGAGATTAGTAATTCCAGATGAAGTTTTTCAATTCAAATGGGTAGAGCCTGCGCTGGCAAAATAAAGTTGTGACGATGAAACCTTCAGAAATTATAGAGAAAACCATAATTTTTGTTAGAAATACACTAAAGGATGCAGAAGGAGGTCATGATTGGTTTCACACAGAAAGGGTTTTCAAAAATGCTGTTTTAATCGCAAAAGATGAAAATGTCGATCCTTTGGTAATAGCCTTAGGAGCATTGCTTCATGATATTGCTGATTCTAAATTTCACAACGGCGATGAAACTATAGGACCTAAAGTGGCTAGAGAATTTCTACAACGGTTCGAAGTAAAAAAAAATGTAATTGATCACGTAATTCTGATCATTGAAAATATCTCCTTCAAAGGAGGAAATATCAAACAAAAGTTTACTTCTCCAGAACTTGATATTATTCAGGATGCAGATCGTCTGGATGCTATCGGAGCAATTGGGATTGCCAGATGTTTTAATTATGGAGGGTTTAAAGATAGAGCACTGTATAATCCAGATATTCCTCCTCAACTGGATATGACCAAAGAAGCATATAAAAAATCTACGGCACCAACCATTAATCATTTCTACGAAAAATTATTATTGCTCAAAGATCGTATGAACACCAAAACAGGTAAAAAACTGGCACAGCAAAGGCATACTTTTATGGAGCAGTTCCTTGATCGGTTTTACAAGGAGTGGGAAGGGGAGTTATAATCAAAACAGCTTCATCTGCCCATCTTTATATTGTTCATGTAAGTCACAGTTTAAGTGAAGTTTTTCCGTTTTTGGGAAATATTTTTTTCTGGCCAATTCAAAAAGCTGATGGATTTGATCTGCAATCTTTCCCGATCCTTTCATTCTTCTCCCAAATTCACTGTCATTAAGATTTCCATTATGGCATTCCATGATTTGATTTAGAATTTTATCCTTTCTATCAGGTAAGGTATTTTCTAACCATGTACTAAAAATTTTTCCAATGGCCCCATTAAGCCTAACGATGGTAAATCCAATACTTTTTGCTCCTCGTTCAGAAATTTCTTTGGCTAGTGGCAATATTTCATGACTATTAATCGATGGAATAACAGGAGCCATCATTACATTGGTTGGGATACCTGCCGAATTTAATTTTTCTAAAGTTTCTAACCTTTTTTTGATACTTGCTGTTCGGGGTTCAAGAATTCTTCTGGTTTCTTCTTGTAGAGAAGTAATTGACAAGAAAACAGCAACCAAGTTATCCTTAGCCAATTCTGACAGGATATCCAGATCTCTCTGGATAAGTGCATTTTTGGTAATAATACCAACGGGATGTTTATATTTTAAGAATATTTCCAAGAGATTTCGAGTGATTTTTAGCTTTTTCTCAATAGGTTGATAGCAATCTGTATTGCCTGAGAGGGAAATGGGATAGGCTTTCCATTTTTTACTACGCAGTTTTTTTTCTAATAATTCTGGTGCATTTTTCTTCACCAGGATTTTACTTTCAAAATCTAATCCGGGACCATAACCCCAATATTCGTGAGAATTTCGAGCATAACAATATACACAGCCGTGTTCGCAACCTTGATAAGGGTTAAGCGAGTACATCATCCCGACATCGGGACTGGTAACGGTATTTACGATAGTTTTAGGAAAAGTTTCTATATAGGTGGTTCGGAACCTGTCGATTTGCTCTCCTTCTCTTTCACAATAATTTAAGAAATCATCTCGCAACTCATGATGATTTTTTGAGAATTTATTATGTACTTTTTCCTGTGCACCCCTGCCTTTAATGTGGTTTTTCGGTTTCATGAGTATGGTTTTATTACGGTTTAAAAGTAAAACTTTTGTTGGAATATTTCCTATTAAAAATGGAATATTTCCAAATAAAGACGGTAATTTTGTATAACAAGACATTCGATAAAGAATTTAATGGTTTTTAGGTATAAAAATAAGTCAGTGATGAAAAGTAATAGCTATGAGTATGATGTGGCACTCTCTTTTGCCGGAGAGAATCGGGCGTATGTAGAGGAAGTCGCAAATAGCCTGAATAAGAGAGGAATTAAAGTATTCTATGATTTGTTTGAAGAAGCAAATTTATGGGGTAAGAACTTGTATGAGTATTTATCAGAGATATATCAAAATAAAGCGAGGTATACAGTTCTATTTATATCTGGTTTTTATAATCAGAAATTATGGACGAATCATGAGAGGGTTTCGATGCAAGCTCGTGCATTTCAAGAAAGTCGAGAATATATTTTACCTGTTAGGTTTGATAACACAGAAATTCCAGGTATTCTTAAAACGGTCGGTTATATCGATCTTCAACAAAAAACGCCAGAAGAATTAGCCACTTTGATCGAAAAAAAATTGAACAAAGACCAGACGTTTTTTAGAAGAAGATGGTCGAAACTCTCTACCATGATTAATGCAAAACCCTTTATTTTTTCAATAAAGATTATCGATCAGGACGAAAAACAAGTCAAAAATGCCAAAGTGGTTTTGGTTGCAAACAATTCTACATATTTAGAAGGGATTTCTGATGAGACAGGATTAGCACATTTTATAATTCGTACGCGCAAGTTGTATACGGTATTAATAGCTCATCCCCAGTACCCGGCTGTGATGTTCAAAAATATTAATCCAAAGGAAGATATTGAAGTAACGATAGAAAAAACAGAAGGGTTTGGTTCGGTGATCATCAATAAATCTGGAGTAGTTCCGGGCCTTACTGGTAAAGTAGAACCCATCAGAAAGTCAGATAAGGTATTGGCTTTATATGCTGATAATATTGCTATAGAGGATGGTAGTCATCAACCGTATGACTTTGAGTTAAATAAATCCATATCCTTAGAAGATAATGGAGGAAATATTATACATTTAACCTTCAGATTCTTTCAGGGAAGAATCGCATTAGTAGATTATTGTAAACACAAATCATTCTAAAACAGTAAAATGAAACACATGAAAAGAATACTCATTTGTTTAAGCTTTATTTTGGCCTTTGCATGTAAAGAACAACCAAAAGAATCAGCAGAAACCTCTGTTGCAGACACTGCCACAGAAGAACTCGAAAAATCGGTAAATACTTTTGGAATTGTAATTCATGGAGGAGCAGGAACCATTCTGAAAGAAAACATGACCCCAGAAAAAGAAGCGGCTTATAAGGCAAAGCTTGAAGAAGCTATTAAAGTAGGGCATACGATCTTAAAAAATGGAGGGACAAGTCTTGAAGCGGTAGAAAAAACAATCAATGTTCTCGAAAACTCACCGCTATTTAATGCAGGAAAGGGCGCTGTTTTTAATAGTGAAGGAGTAAACGAATTAGATGCCTCTATCATGGATGGCAGCAATCTAAATGCCGGGGCCGTGGCAGGTGTAAAAACAGTTAAAAACCCTATTAATTTAGCAAAAGAAGTGATGCTTAGTTCACCTCATGTATTATTATCAGGAAATGGTGCAGAGCTGTTTGCCAAAGAAATGAAATTGGAACTCGTTGACCCTTCATATTTCTTTACAGAAGATCGTATAAAATCATTAGAACGAGTAAAAGAAAAAGAAAAAAATAAAGAAGCGAATAAAACTACAGCATTCTACGATCCGGTAATCAAAAACGCTAAGTTTGGAACGGTAGGCTGTGCTGCATTAGATAAAAAAGGTAATCTTGCGGCGGGTACTTCAACAGGAGGGATGACCAATAAAAAATGGAATCGTATTGGCGACTCTCCTATTATTGGTGCAGGTACCTATGCGAATAATGCCACCTGTGCAGTATCTAGTACGGGTTGGGGTGAGTACTTTATAAGAGGTATGGTAGCCTATGATATTTCAGCAATGATAGAATATAAGCAGCTTTCACTAAAAGAAGCCACAGCCGAAGTAATTCAGAATAAACTTACGACCCTTGGTGGTACTGGAGGAATTGTAGCCATAGATAACAAAGGAAATGTATCTATGGAGTTTAATACCGCAGGGATGTACCGTGCAACCATGAATGCCGCAGGAGAATTGACGATTGGTATTTATAAAGAGTAACGATTAATTTGATGATTTTAATCAATAGAATTCCCTGAAGCTCTGCCTCTGGTGTAGCATATAGTAGTTCACAGTCTACAAGGAACCAAGAGCCAAGACAAAAAGTCTGTTTTCTTGGCTCTTTTTTCGCAGCGTTATTCGTTCTGATACCTTGCTCAGCGAGGTAGTTCATTAATGACCCTCTATCTGGAGGGTTTTTTTATGATAAATTATCTTACATTTATAAGATCAACTAAATCCAATTCTTTTATGCAGTTATCAAGAATTCTCTCTGTGTTACTTGTTGTAACCCTAGTATTCTCATGTAAGAAAAAAGACGCTCAGGCAATTGCAGAGGCAAATGCTTCAGAACTTAACAAATACCAAGACTATATCTCAGATGTTTCTACCGGGGTTATTTCGGTACTGGATAATGTATATGTGGTTTTACAAACACCGGTAAAAGGCTGGGATGATAATCAAGAGCTATCAAAAAAATTGCTAAAAGTATCCCCATCGGTAAAGGGGAAAGTAATTGCAGTTAACAATCGCACTATTTCTTTTCAACCAGAAGAAGGATTTGACGAAGACACGCAATATACATTTACCCTGGATCTTGAGGATTTGGTTAAAGAGATAAAAAATGATTTAGATGAGGAATTTGTATTTAGTGTAAAAACATTGAAGCAGCAATTTTCTATACTCACAAATAATCTTCAATCCTACAGTAAAGATTGGCAGTACATCGACGGAACCTTAACGTCTAGTGATCAGTTGAAGTTTGATATCGCTAAAAAATTGGTGACAGCCACTCAGAAAGGGAAAAATATCTCAGTAAAATTTAGTGAATCATTGGATAAAAGCAGGCAGTTTACTTTTAGAATTGATAGCATTCAACGTTTTGAAGAGGATTCTGAAGTAGAAATTAAATGGTCTGGAGAAGATTTTGACATTGATACCAAAGGAAAGGATGTTTTAACAATCCCTGGTAAGAACAACTTTTCGGTATTAAGTGTTTCTGTTGCTAATGTGGATAACCAATATGTAGAAATTAATTTTTCCGATCCGTTAAAGAAGAATCAGAATTTTAATGGCTTAGTGACCATTTCAGGAGCTAATAATTTAAAATATACCGTAAATGGAAATGTACTTAAAGTATATCCCAAAACAGAATTAAAAGGAACTTTAGAAGTAACTGTTTTTGAAGGAATCAGAAGCACAGATAATTATAAGTTAAAGACAGCGTATTCAGAAAAAATATCATTTCAGCAACCCAAACCAGAGGTGCGGTTATTACAAAGCGGAGTGATCTTACCCACTTCAAATAATCTTAAATTTAATTTTGAGGCGGTTAATCTTCGTGCTGTCGAGGTACAAGTAATTAAAGTATTTGAAAATAACATTCTTCAGTTTTTACAAAGTAATAATCTTGATGGTTATGGTAACCTAAGAAGTGTAGCACGACCCGTTGCAAAAAAATTAATCAATCTTCAGGAAAATGCTTCTCTAAATTTGAGTAAATGGAACGCATTTGCAATCGACTTAAAAGAATTAATCTCTCCAGACCCCGGCGCAATTTATCATGTTGAATTGAATTATCGAAAGGAATATTCATTATACAAATGTGCTGGTCAAAAAGCAGATGATACAACTATAGATGAACTTGCAGAAAATTATGATGAAGAGTCAGAATCAAGCTTTTGGGATACTTCGCAGTATTATTATGACGACTACTATGGGTACAACTGGCAAGAACGAGATGATCCATGTAGTACTTCTTATTTCAGGGATCGAAAAGTAGTAGCGAATATACTGGCTTCGAACCTTGGGGTGGTAGTCAAAAAGGGGTTGAATCATTCTTATACGGTTACAGTAAATGATATCGTGACTACCAGTCCGATCTCTAATGCTAACATTACGTTCTATAACTATCAACAACAAGAAATGGGTGTGGTGACCACAGATGCTGAAGGTATGACCGTTTTTGATGCCGACCGCCCGGCATATTTTGCCATTGCACGATCAGGAAAAGAACAAACCTATGTTAAGCTTAGTGACGGCAATGCACTATCGGTAAGTAAGTTCGACGTTTCTGGAGTTCATCTTCAAAAAGGGATTAAAGGATTTATGTATGGTGAACGTGGTGTTTGGAGACCTGGTGATACCTTGTTCTTGTCATTTATGCTGAATGATAATGCCAATAAACTTCCAGAGGAGCATCCTGTAAAGTTTGAACTTAGAGATCCTTATGGTAAAGTTACTCATCAAGAAACCAAAACTGATGGGATCAACAATTTCTACAAATTTATAGTAAATACCTCAGACCAGGCTCCAACGGGAAATTGGCAAGCCAAAGTAATGGTAGGAGGTGCTAGTTTTACAAAGCCACTTAAGATTGAAACCATAAAACCGAATCGACTCAAAATTAAAACAACGTTTGAGGATGATATACTGGGTGCAGATAAAAATATTAAAGGAAATTTGGAAGTAATTTGGCTGCATGGGGCTATAGCAAAAAATCTAAAGGCAGATATCAATGTTCGTTTCAACCCCAGTAAAACCAATTTTAAAACTTTTCCAGGTTATATTTTTGATGATCCAACACGTCGTTTTGGTAGCGAAGAGCAAGAAGTTTTTAGTGGAAGGGTTTCAAATGAAGGAAAAGCTAGTTTTAATCTAAAACCGAAATTGCAAAACAAGGCGGCAGGAATGCTTAGAGCATCATTTATCACCAAGGTTTATGAGAATGGAGGAGATTTCAGCACAGATGTAGTTTCAAAAGACTATTCTCCATATAGCACATATGTAGGTATCAACGTTCCAAAAGGCGATAAAGCCAGAGGAATGCTACTTACTGATACCAAGCATACGTTTGATGTGGTTGCTGTCGATGAAAAAGGAAATCCAAAATCAGTAAAGGATCTCGAAGTAAATATTTATAAAGTTGACTGGCGATGGTGGTGGGATACTTCAGAAGATAATTTATCATCCTACAATCGGGGTTCATATCACAATGAAGTATTTAAAACTAAAATAACTACTAATACTACTGGTAAAGCCAGTTTTAATTTTGAGCTAAAATATCCCGAATGGGGAAGATATTTGGTAAGAGTGATAGATCCGAATGGAGGTCACGCGACAGGAAAAATAATGTATATCGACTGGCCGGGCTGGGCAGGAAAATCACGTAAAAATGATCCTTCTGCAGCCACAATGCTGCTATTTTCTACTGATAAGAAATCGTATACTGTCGGTGAAAAGGCAACCATAACCTTTCCGTCTAGTGAAGGCGGTAGAGCATTGGTTACCGTAGAAAATGGTACCGAAGTATTGTCTTCACAATGGATAACCCCACAAAAAGGAGAAACCAAATTTGAGATGCCTATAGAAGGTCTTTACACTCCAAATGTGTACATCCATATTACGTTGTTGCAGCCTCACGCCTCCACAGCAAATGATTTACCAATACGCTTGTACGGTGTAGTACCCATTTCGGTAGAAGATCCCAATACCAAAGTACAACCAAAGCTAACCATGCCAGATGTACTCCAGCCCGAAGAAACCATTACTGTAAAAGTTAGCGAAACCCAAAGTAAACCCATGACATATTCGATTGCTATCGTAGACGAAGGATTACTGGATCTTACGCGATTCAAAACACCAAATCCATGGGAGAGTTTTTATGCCCGCGAAGCGTTAGGTGTTAAAACATGGGATATATATGATGATGTGATTGGCGCCTATGGCGGAAGTATTAACCAGGTGTTTAGTATTGGTGGTGATGCAGAAGCTGGCGGAAGCAAATCCAAAAAAGCCAATCGCTTTAAACCAATGGTCGTATACAAAGGCCCTTTTGAGTTAAAACAAGGCGAAACACGTTCGCACCAGATTAAAATTCCAAAATACGTGGGGTCGGTGAGGACTATGGTTGTGGCTTCAGATGCTAACAAAGCTGCCTACGGAAGTGTGGAAAAAACCACGCCGGTTCGAAAACCATTAATGGTGCTAACTTCAATACCCAGAAAGATAACTCCCGGTGAAAAAGTGACGATACCCGTTACCGTTTTTGCCATGGAGAATAAAGTCAAAAATGTGAGTGTAACGCTGAAACCCAATAAAGGGTTTAGAGTACTTGGTAAGACTCAAAAAAACCTCTCTTTTCCTCAACCCGACGAAAAGATGACCTATTTTGATATTGAAGTGCTAGATGGAGCTACAATTACCGATATTGAAGTGCTGGCTAGCGGTGGCGGAGAAAAAGCATCGTATAAGGTTCCAATTAATATAATTAATCCGAACCCCATGACTACTGAAGTGACATCAATCATTCTAGAACCCAATAGCCAACAAGAAATCGATTTTGCAGCTTTCGGAATTTCAGGAAGCAATAGTGCAACGATAGAAATGTCATCACTACCGCCCATGAATTTTGAAAGCAGATTAGATTATTTAATTCGATATCCCCATGGTTGTGTTGAGCAAATTACATCAGCTGCCTTTTCACAGTTGTATTTAGCAGACATATTCAATTTGTCTTCAGAACGTCAAAGTAAAATCCAAAAAAATATAGAAGCCGCTATTTTTAATTTGAAGCGCTACATTCAACCTAACGGGGGAATGTCCTATTGGCCTGGGTATAGCAAACCTAATGATTGGGGAACTACCTATGCCGGTCATTTTCTGATCGAAGCAAATAAGAAGGGATATGTACTGCCTATAGGTTTCAAAAGCAACTGGATTAATTATCAACAGCAGCAAGCCAAAAGATGGCGTAGTGGAGGCAATGATTTGGCTCAGGCATATCGATTATATAGTTTGGCATTGGCCGGAAGTCCTGACATGGCATCAATGAATAGATTAAGAGAAACTTCTACAATATCAAATGATGCTAAATTAAGATTGGCGGTAGCCTACAGTTTGATTGGTCAAAACAAGGCGGCTCAAAAATTACTAAATTCAGCAAGCATTAATTTTCAGTCAAGACCAAACTACGATTATACCTACGGATCTGCGAATCGTAATCGGGCTATGGCGTTGGAGACTCTTGTAATGTTAGATGAAAAAGCCAAGGCACAACAGGTGGCAGTAAACCTCGCCAAAGCACTATCCTCAAAGAGCTGGATGAGTACGCAAACTACTTCGTATGTCTTGATGGCCATGGCAAAATATGCGACCTATGTTGGTGGAAAAGGAGTTAACGTGCAGTATACTCTTAATGGAAAATCCAAAAGTGCTAATACTACTAAAACCCTGGCAACTTCAGGAGAACTAGCAATTCAAAAAGACAATAAATTGGTCTTGAAAAATAACAGAGACATTACCATATTTGTACAGTTGGCTACTAGTGGAATCCTTCCTGTTGGTCAAGAAAAGGTGATTGAAAGTAATTTTAAAGTCGTTGTAGATTACAAAACTCGGGATGGCAAAATAATCAACCCTATTCAATTAACTCAGGGAACAGATTTTGTCGCCGAAGTAACAGTGACCAATACTACCGATACCCAAGTAAAGGATATCGCCTTAACCGAAGTTTTTCCATCTGGATGGGAAGTGGTAAATACTCGGTTTACAGATTTTGGGTCATTTAGGGCGAATAAAGTCGCACATACCGATATTAGAGATGATCGAGTGAATTTCTACTTTGATTTGAAACCCAAAGAAAGCAAAACCGTGACTATTTTATTAAATGCTTCCTACCTGGGGAGATATTATTTACCCGGTGTTCAATGTGAAGCGATGTATGATCATGACTATTTGGTACGAACCAAAGGAAAATGGGTTGAGGTGGTGAAGTAATTAATAATATTTAATGGTTTGTATTCTCAATAGAAGAGTCATTAATATTCATTTCTTAAGAAGAGCTTTATGGAAGTTTTGAAAAGAGTTTCTGTCTCTCAAACACTAATATTTGAAGTTTTTTGTTAAGATGGTTAATGTTAGGAAATGAGGTTAATAATTTTTTTGGCCTATCAAAAAAATGTCAGGAGATATCTATTCCGATAATCATACTAGAAAAATAACCACTGAATGATTTTAAGTTACAAGCCAGCTAATACTCACCTCTAAGATATAGAGTATGATTTCTACGATTACTTAAATGCTTATAATTTGTTTAACTTATGATTGGGGGAAATTAACATAACTAAAAATTATCTTTAATCTAAAATATAGAAAATATGAAAAATAAAGAATTGAAAAACCTTAATTTAAACAAACAAATTATTACAAAACTCCAAGCGGGCTCAATTAAGGGAGGGGAACCTATTCCTGTTTATAATAGTACCGATGTCTGTTCAATACTTTGCTATTCCAAAATAACTTGGTGCGAAATAACTTTGTGACCTAAAAAATTAATTACAATTAAAAGTCCTGGACTGGTGTTCAGGATTTTTTACGTTTTATTGTCACCAGTAAAAAAATAGATAGAAATTACATGTATGAGTCTAGGCTGAAATTAGAGAAAAATTATGTCGTACTTTGGCTAAGAATTAAAAACTTTTAATTTTTCTGTAGACTTTGTTATGTTGTTTAATCTAAATGATAGATTGCAAAATAGAATTTATGCTGTAGACATTTCTTTGTTAAATTTTTATAGGACTAATAAAAAACGCTTTATAATCTTAACGGTTTTGTCGTTATGGTATTATTTTTTATTACCCAAACCATTATTCGATGATCCAACGGCTACTGTAATTGAAGCCAGATCGGGAGAACTTCTGGGTGCCAAAATAGCAACCGATGGCCAATGGCGTTTTCCTGAAACCGACAGCGTGCCTTATAAATTTAAGAAATGTATCCTCGCCTTCGAGGACCAACAATTTTATGTGCATCCCGGATTTAATCCTTTAGCTATGCTAGAAGCTATTAAAGAGAATATAAAGGCGGGCAAGATAGTTCGTGGGGGCAGTACTATCACTCAACAAGTGATTCGTTTGGCACGGAAGGGTAAAAAAAGAACGTACTTCGAGAAATTGAAAGAGCTAGTCTTAGCTACTCGACTTGAGCTCTCAACTTCAAAAGAAAGTATTCTAAAACTATATGCTTCGCATGCACCTTTTGGTGGCAATGTGGTGGGAATTGATATGGCAGCCTGGAGATATTTTGGGTTGCCGTCACATCAACTTTCGTGGGCAGAAAGTGCAACATTAGCCGTGTTACCTAATGCTCCGTCTCTTATTTATCCAGGCAAGAATCAAACCAGATTGCAAGAAAAAAGAAACCGTTTATTGCGAACGCTTTTAGAAGAAAAAACCATTGACTCTTTAACCTATGAGTTATCGATAAACGAAACTTTGCCCCAAAAGCCTTATTTTCTTCCGCAGATAGCTACACATTTACTAGATCGATTGGCAAAGAAATATGATGGAGACAGAGTAAAGACAACGATCAATTTTACATTGCAAAAGCAAGTCAATCAAGTGGTAAAAAAACACCACGAAGTTTTGAAGCAAAATGAGGTTCATAACATGGCTGTGTTGGTAATAGATGTAGATGCTCGTAAGGTTATAAGTTATGTTGGTAATGCACCAACAGATAAATATCATCAAAAGGATGTAGATATCATCCAGGCGAATCGCAGTACGGGTAGTACCTTAAAACCATTACTTTATGCTGCAATGATGGATAAAGGTGAATTGTTGCCAGCACAGTTGGTGTCAGATATTCCAACAGTAATTGCAGGATATAACCCAAAGAATTTTGATGAAAGCTATAGTGGTGTTGTACCTGCCAACCGCGCACTGTCAAGATCGTTAAATGTGCCCGCAGTGCGATTATTGCAACAATATGGTTTACAGAGATTTAGAGATGAATTGAATGCATTTAAAATCAATGGGCTAAGATATGGTGCAGATCATTACGGATTGTCACTTATAGTGGGTGGCGCAGAAGCAAATCTTTGGGACCTATGCAAAACGTATGCAGGTTTTGCAGGAGTACTTAATCATTATCAAGAAACATCGAGCGAGTATTTTGAAAACGAGTTTAGTGAGCCTCTTTTATTAGTAAATAAAAAAGTTGATTTTGGAAAAAAAGAATTGCAAAAACAACTATTTGGTGCAGGAAGTGTCTGGTTAACTTTTGAAGCCATGAAAAACGTAAATCGACCAGAAGGAGATGAAGCATGGGAATTCTATGATTCGTCGCGAGAGATTGCCTGGAAAACAGGAACAAGTTTTGGTAATCGGGATGCTTGGGCTATTGGCGTTAGCCAAAAGCACGTTGTAGGAGTATGGATTGGTAATGCAGATGGTGAGGGTCGCCCAGAACTTACTGGGCTTAATGCAGCCGCGCCAGTCTTGTTTGACATATTTAATTTATTACCCAATACAAAATGGTTTCCTGCACCCTACGATGATCTTGTTGAAGTTCAAGTTTGTGCAATAAGTGGTTTTCTGGCTGGAAGTAATTGTCCTAAGACGCAAAACTACGTCCCTATCTCTGGAACTAGCAGTACCTCTTGTCCCTTTCATCACTTAATACATCTGGATAAAACAAAGCAATATCGAGTCAATTCTTCATGTGAATCTGTTGCCGATATCGTACATGAACCTTGGTTTGTTTTACCACCTTTACAAGAATATTTTTTTAAAACAAATAATGCACAGTATAGATCCCTACCATCATACCGCCGCGATTGTGTAAAAGAATCTCAGTCCAGCATGGATTTCATTTTCCCGAAGGGAAATAGCACCGTGTATCTGCCAAAAGGATTTGATGGAAAAACCAATGAGGTAATCCTCAAAATAGCACATACAAGTCCCGAGACACAGGTATTTTGGTATATTGATGATGAATTTGTAGGTGCTACCAGGCAATTTCATGAGATGCCGATATTACCAAAACCAGGCAAACACATCATTACTGTTCTGGATGAAAAAGGAAACGAGTTGAAACGTAAAATTGAAATCAAGGAATAGTTTTACCGCAAAGGAAATCCTTTTGCTGCCCACCAGGGATGGATTTCAATAACTAAACGACCTGCTTTCACCATTGGATCTGAATTAGCAAGGCTATCGGCCAAATTTTGAGTAGGTGTATTATAAATGGTGATCCCACGAATATCTCCGTCGTCTCCAAAAGGTCCAGAAATATCTGCGTATCCCTGGGTATACATTTTGCTTAAATGCGCTAAATGAAGTTTCTGTAAACTATCAGCTTCTTCTTTACTTTGTGAACGATTAGGACCCCTTTTAAGAAAAGCGATAAAATATTGTTGCATAATTACCGTATCTCCGGTTTCTTCATCTACATAATCAAAAATTTGAAAACCATCGTTTAATAGTTTTTCTTTTATTTCTGCGACTGAAGGTTCAATCTTTCTAACTGTTTCAGGGAGAGTTTCTACAGCAGTAGTTTTTGTTTCTTGTTGCTTACAAGAAAAGATAACAGTCAAACACAGTATACAGATAGTTTTAATGAATGAAGAACGCATAAAAAAAATTTAAAGGTAATTATCTTCAAAGATAAAACTTTTGAAGATGATTACCTTGTAAGAAATATCACAGGTCTATTTTCCGGTATACACTAATCCAAAAGACAATCCTGTTTCTTTACTAAAATTTCTTCCATTTAGGGTTGCCAGATATCCAGCCGAGATTCCGAAGGTGTTTTTATAGATTGGAACATAAAAATCAAAAGAAAGTGTAGTATAATCTACTTCGGTTTCCGGGAGAATAGCGGCACCTCCTGCATCAGCAAACTCAGGCGTACCTATATCCAAACCAGACATAGAGTTTTGTATATCTAATTTGGCATGCATATACAAAAAGTCGTTATAATATCCTATCTTGGCACTATATAGCATTGCATTGGGAATGTCGAAATCACCACTATCTCTAAAACTATAGCCTATTTGCGTTTCAGCAAAAATCTTAATAGGAAGTATATATTGAAGTACAGCGGCCCCATTAAGCGAGGTTGCTTGATTACCGAGTGATAATACTCCTGCACCTTCATAATCCCCAACAGGAAAAGTAATTCCCGCTACTCCTCCAATCGTGATTTGGGAAGAGTTTTCGAATTTTTTTTCGAAGACTCGGGCTTTCGCAAAAATACCTAAATCCTGGATTCCATCGACTTGATCGACTTGTTGCACAGGATCAAGAACACCATCTTCACTTTTTATTGAAATGTAGGGTAGTGTAACTGTGGTCGAAAGCCAATCTAAAATTGCATATTGGCCATACAAAGAAACGATTGAAGACGAAATTTCTCCTAAACCGGCAGGATTTCCTTCAGATAAGGTAGTACCCCGATAAAACTGATCATAATTTTTATAAGAATAACTGGATGCCAGGGTAAATGAGTTTTTTGCAGGATAGAAACCATCAACAGGAAGTTGTGCGAATACAGATAAAAAAGGGCATAAAAGTAACAGTATCCCTAATAGGGAATTTTTAGATTTGTGTAACATATTCTTAAATTTGGTTAATAATAAGTTCCCTTAGACGAGGCCATTATTTTAACCTTACACTTTTTTGATGTTACTTTTCTATAAAGATGTTTTATGCTGTTTTAACCCGGATTATGCATTAAAAAATCCCCGCCTGCCTATTCGAACCATCAAGGCGGGCAGGTATTACAGCTTGAAACCGCTTCAAAACCTAACGCTCCACTGCGTTTACAAGTTTAACCAGAGCGATGCTATGCAAAAACTTGTAAAATACCAGGTTTTATTGCGTTTTCAACCTTCATGACGAAGTTTTAATGCATAATTCGGGTTTAACCGAAGAGGAAATTTGTTGATACTTTTTACCATTGTATGAACGGCTTTTTGCTTAATTGGGAGTTATAGTATTTTGGATCTCCCGTAACTTCTTTTCCAAGCCAATTTGGAGTTAAAAAGGATTCGTTTTCGTTATTCAATTCTATTTCCGCTAAAATCAAACCTTCATTTTCACCCAAAAACTTATCGACTTCAATAATATGATCACCAGAAGAAATTTCATAACGTATTTTTTCAATAATTCCGGGTTCACAAATTTTCAGTAGTTGTTCTGCATCGGTTACCTTGATTTCTTTTTCCCATTCAAATCTTGTGGTTCCAGAAGTGTTTCCCATTCCTTTAATAGTAAGAAATGCTTTTTCTCCTTTAACACGAACGCGAACCGTTCTTTCGGGATCGGTATTCAAAAACCCTTGTACTATACGATAACTATTTTGTGACTCTTCTTTAAAAGCTTCAGAATTCACCAGAAATTTACGTTCTATTTCAATCATTTACGATACTTGATATTTTTTGAATGTAGATTCAAGATATTGTATTTTTCAAAACTAGTATCTTGAATCTACAAAATGATCTTATCTGGACCATTTCTTAATGTTTTTTTCATTTAATCTGATGAAGTCTTTATTTTTTGCTTTTTTAGATAATTCCAAAGATTTTTTGGCAGCTGTAATTGCTTCTGTTTTTCTATCTAAGTCTGCAAGGATTAACGCTTCTCTATACACCTGAAAAAATAAAGGATTCTTACCTCTAGTAGCTTTTTGGATATAGATCAAAGCTTTATCCAGATCTCTTTGCGCTTCATGCAGGTATAGCGCCGCCTGAAAATAATCAAAATCAGTTGGCCCAGTAATGGTTTTTTCGATACTGGCCATAGTCTTTTTATGTGTGTCAAACTTAATTGGTACAGCGATTTTAACCTGATCCCAAGCAAATACTAACTGTGCACTATCTAAAGTGATTTGATCCATATAAATCAGAAAGGTCTCTAAAGCTTCGTTTAATTTGATATACTTAGTGGTAAAGCTGGCAATAGGAGCTTGATCTAGATAAGTATTCCAATTGCCAAAGGTATAGGTGTAAAAGTATATCTCCCAAGAGTTTTTTCCTGGTTTAGTAAGAATAGCATAGGAGCCTTTTTTTATAGATGTTTCAAAAATAGTTACATCAGCTGTAAAAGTGATCTTAGTTGCTGCATTGGCGCCGGTTCTCCATAGCTCATTATAGGGGATGATACCATTTTCTCCAAAAATGGTACGATTTCTTTTACTGGGTCTAGAATATTCAATTTCGATTTCAGTTAATCCAACGGGTTGTGTTGTTTTTGACATGGGGCTTAGTGCAGGAACGGTAAGTTGCGCACTAACTGTTGATACAGTAATAATACTGATAAAAAATATTTTGAACATAGTTTATTGATATTTTGATATGATTAAAGATTTGAAAAATACTCTTTAGGGGTAGTACCCATTAAATCTTTAAACGATTTGTTGAATGTAGTTTTAGAGTTGAAACCTGCCTCTTGCGCAAGTCCAAATAAGGTCATATTTTTAGCCTGGTCTGTTTTTGCCAAGACTATAAATTCTTTAATTCTATAATAATTTACATACTCAAAGAAATTCATTCCAATGCGCTCATTGAGTAAACGCGCTATTTCTGGATTACTTACGCCTAATAATTCTGCTAGCTCTGATTTTAGAAGTTTTCTGTTTAAATATGGCTTTTTTTCTTCCATTAAACCTTCTAATCGAGATTTTAAAGTCTCTAATTGTTGGTTTGATAGTTTGGATTGCGTATATTTTTTTGGCATTAATAGATGGGTAACCTTGAATAACTGAGGCTCTTTTATACTATAGAATGTAATAAATAAAATAATAAGAGCTATACTAATCCATATAATTTGCCAAGCAGATTTATCCAAGAACTGATATCCCAATAGCCAGTAGATAAACATAATAAACCAGCAAAGCATACAGATTCCTACCGCTATCAGAAAATTCATGAAAAACTGTGATTTCACAGTATAACTTAATTCGTTTTGAATGTCTTTTCTAAATTTTAAAAATATTCTAAAACTTAAGACCCAATAAGTGATATTAAATAATAATCCTATGGCAATAAAAAATAAGGTAAATCTAAATTGTTCTCCGCTTTCCAGTCTTTCTTGTAATACTGCGTCGGATGGCAGTATAAAAGTAGCAGTCACAAATATATTATATACCAAAGCAGGTACATAATGCAGTAATTCTTTATACGAGAACTGTTTATTCAATAAACTGGATCGGATAAATAAATAGATCGTGGCGCCAAATAATAATGTTGCGAATTCAGAAAAAATAACCCATCGGTAATTATCTCCGAAGAAACCAGAGATATATACTATACGACCACTTAACCCTATTGCTAAAACCAGCACTAACAAAGCAATATATCTATTGATACTTTTTCTTTTTTTTGGAGAAAAAACATAAATAAATAGTAAAAATAAACTTTGAAAATACCCGAAATAAACTAATTGATTTAGGAATGATTGCATGTTTTTGATAATCTGTTTTTGTGCTTGATCTATGATTAAGAAATTAAAACATAAACCGGGTTTAATATACTAACGTGAGTTCGATCTAAGGAACTTGATTTATAAAAGCCGTCAAATTGAGTGATTTTTCATAGTGAAACGAAGAAAAATTGTATCGAAATTAGGCTTTTGATTGAAAATTTACTTGTCTTCGATACGATTTTCTATCGAAAATCACTCTGACTGACGTAAATTTTCTTATATCGAACTAAAGTTACTAGTTTAATACAAATTGATTTACGTGTAGCACTCCATTGTGATTCATCTTAAGATTTTCTTTATAAAAAGCATCAAACGCTGCTTTATTCTCCCATTGAGTGATAATTAATACTTCAGGATTATGATAATAACCCAAAGGTGATTTTCCATTTGAGAGCTCAAGAATCTTATTTCCTCCCTTTGCTGTGGATTTTTGCAACCAAAGCTCAATGAAATTTTTAAATGATGCCATATCTTTTTTCCAGTAAGAGGTAGCAACATTGTATTTGCTTCTATCTATTTCAAATGAAACATCTTTTGGAATTTCGTAGTAGGTTAGATTAAATAGGGACCAGATATTTCTACGTTGCTCGTGAAAATCTGGGACAATACCTTCAATTTCGGCAATAAATTGTTCGCGATTTTTTAGATCATTCCATTTGCCTACTATGAAGCTTGTAGGTTGAATATTTCCTTGTAGGGTTTGTTCAATTTTAAAGCCAGGTAGCGGTTGATAAGTTCTTTTAAAAGCTATTGGGAAAGCAGTTTCTCTGTATTTTTTAAAAGCTTTTTCACTTTCTGGTTTTGTAGTCAGTAATAGAATATCCAATATTTCTCCTTTTTTTAGGTTGTAGGATCTGATATGGGTTTGTGCAATAAGACTTGTTGTTAATAGACATGTCAAGAAGAATAAGATGAGATTTTTTAATAACTTCATGATTTGTTTCTTTAAAGATTTATAATTTTCAAACAAATGTAGAAGCTGTTATGGATATTCAGTAATTTTGGAAGCTCAGAAAGATACGGATACGGTATATGAACCAATTAGACACCTTTTTTCGTACAAATTCCTATGATTTCATCAGAAGTTATTCTTTTTCCGTTGAATTCATAATTAGCCAACCAAATCATAGCTGAAACGATCGTTTCAGGATCAATCATTCTATATTTTTTAAAGGGCCCGAGTAATAGAGGATCTAGAATCTTCATAAGGATTTTGAAAATGTATTCACCTAACCTCTTTTCTTCTCTATGCCCACCGATAAGTGAGGGTTGAAGGATGTGTGTCTTAGGAAGTTGAAACTCTAAAATGGCATTTTCCATCTCGCCCTTCGTTCGATTATAAAAAATACGGCTTTCAGAATTAGCCCCCAGAGCCGAAATAACTATAAAAGTGTTAATTTTATTTGTTTTGCTTAACCTGGCTGCACTGACCGGAATTCCATAATCGATTTTGTGATATAACTCCTTATCTGGAGTCTTTGCATTGGTCGTACCCACACAACAAAAAACTTCGTCTGCTGTAAATTTTTCGGCATGATCTCTTAATTGCAGCATGTCTACGATATGTTCTTCAATTTTTGGATCAGAAATACCTACACTTTTTCTTGAAAAGAGCTTGATTTTTGCATATCGATCGTCGGTAATCAGTTTTTGTAGTAAAATCCCTCCGGTAAGCCCGGTTGCCCCAAGTATGATTGCAGTTTTTGACATTTTAAGATGATTTATCAGTAAAGGTATAAAAGCGTGGTATTACTTTAAGAAGTGATTTAAACTTTTTTCAATTTGCTAAAAAAATGCTTTTTTGCGCTTATATTTTGCAATTTTTGACTTCCGTAGCACTGCTATGCAACTAAAAAATTACTTCATATAGTCACAAAACTGCTATTTTTCACTTAAATCAAAAAAGTTTAAATCACTTCTAAGAAAAGAAGCTATAAATTTGTAATCAATTTTATTTTCTTTGGAAGAATCTAATACACATAGAAAAATTATCCATGTCGATATGGATGCCTTTTATGCTTCGGTAGAGCAAATGGACAATCCTGAATTAATGGGTAAGCCAGTAGCAGTAGGAGGAGGTTCTAAAAGAGGTGTAGTGAGTGCGGCCAGTTATGAGGCACGTGTTTTTGGTGTGCGATCTGCTATGCCTGGTTTTACGGCCAAAAAATTATGCCCTGATCTAATTTTTGTTCGTCCTAGATTTGATCGATATAAAGAGATTTCGTCAAAAATTCGAAAAATTTTCTATGATTTTACCGATTTAGTAGAACCACTATCATTAGATGAGGCCTATCTCGATGTCACTCAAAATAAGAAGGGAAACCCAAGTGCTACTTTAGTGGCACAAGAGGTAAGAAAACGAATTTTTGAGGAAGTAGGCCTTACCGCTTCGGCAGGAATATCCATTAACAAATTTATTGCCAAGGTTGCCAGTGATTATAATAAACCTAACGGACAAAAAACCGTAAACCCTGAAGAGATTATTGAGTTTTTAGAGGATTTGGATGTTAAAAAATTTTATGGAGTAGGAAAGGTGACTCAAGCCAAAATGTATGCTATGGGAATTTATACAGGTAAAGATCTTAAAGCAAAATCAGAAGAATTTTTGACGCAACATTTCGGTAAAGCCGGGAGGCACTATTATCGTATCGTTCGAGGCATTCATCTTAGCGAAGTTAAACCTAATCGAGAGCGCAAGTCCCTGGCGGCAGAACGAACATTTAGTGAAAATATCGCTTCAGAAATTTATATGCTTGAGCGATTAGAAAGCATTGCTGAAGAGTTGCAGAAACGCTTAAAAAATAATAAAGTTGCAGGAAGAACGGTAACACTGAAGATAAAATATAGTGATTTCACATTACAAACCCGAAGTAAAACGCTGCCTTATTTTGTAAATGATGCAGACATATTGTTGGAGACCGCAAAAGAATTGTTGTATCAAGAGAAAATGAAGAACTCTGTACGACTACTCGGGATTTCACTTTCCAATCTTAACACAGGTCAGGAAAAGAAAAAAGAAAAAGAAGAAAAAGAGTTTGAAGTAGTACAGTTGAGGTTTGATTTTTAGAAAGAAGAAATTCTCAGTCATCCCGAACAAAGTCGATGGGTTTTCAGGTAATTTATATTTTGATTTGGCTCGTTTTGCCGGGATGCCATAGAATTATACACGACACAAAATCTCCCCGGCCCGCTTCAACGTATCATCAGTCTTGGCAAAACAAAATCGAAGCACCTTATTATCTTGCCGGTCCAGATTAAAAACCGATACAGGAATCGAAGCGATGTGATGTTCTTTGGTTAACCTTTCGGCGAAAGCTACGTCTCCTTCATTGGTAATTTCAGCATAATTCAACAACTGGAAATAAGTGCCAGCAGCTGGTGTAAAGGTAAAACGGGAATCCTTAATACAGGACAAGAACAAATCACGCTTTTCCTGATAAAAATCAGATAATAACAGATAGTTTTCTGGGTTTTTTAGATATTCAGCAAGCGCATATTGCATAGGATGATTGCTACAAAAGACATTAAACTGATGTACTTTTCTAAATTCTGCCATTAATTCCTTTGGAGCCAGGCAATATCCTATTTTCCATCCTGTAGTATGAAATGTTTTCCCAAAGGAAGCTGTGATAAAAGCACGTTCTACCAATCCTGGGAACCTCGCAGCACTTTGATGTTCTATAGTATCAAAGATAATATGTTCATATACTTCGTCACTCAATAAAATAATATTGGTATCCCTCAATAATTTTTCTAACTGAAGCATATCTTCTTTTGAGAAAACTGAGCCACTGGGATTATGAGGAGTATTGATAATTACCATTTTGGTTTTGGGCGTGATTTTTTCTTCAACTTCTTTCCAGTCTACAGTAAAATTAGGAGTTTTAAGTTGTATCGGAACGATCGTTCCTCCAAATAACTCGATAGAAGGTTCATAGCAATCGTAGGCCGGTTTAAAGATAATTACTTCGTCACCTGGATGAATACATGTTGCAATAATCGTAAAAATAGCCTGTGTAGCACCAGAGGTGACGGTTACTTCAGTTTCTGGATGATAGTTTGAAGCATGAAGTGAATTCGTTTTCTCGGCAATAATGTCTCTAAGGGATAATAAGCCTGGCATTGGCGCGTATTGATTGTACCCCTTATGCATGGCATAGGTTACCAAATTGATCAATTCTGGATTGGCTTCAAAGTTAGGAAATCCCTGTGACAGGTTCATAGCATTGTATTCATTTGCCATTTTACTCATCACTGTAAATATGGTAGTAGAAACCTCTGGAAGTTTAGAATTGATATTTTGCATGGCTTAAAATTAACGTGAGTTCGGTTTAAGGCTTACCCAATTCTTTGTAGGTTATCTATATTGATATTTGGTTTAGTTGGGTA